>NZ_JBIRQQ010000008.1:274773-530053 GCF_044333285.1 Streptomyces sp. NPDC021020 | reverse complement strand
TCGGGCCCCCGCGATCACCACGGTCCCCTCGGCGGCCGTGATTCTGTGGCGGCGGCGGTCCGTCGCATCCTGGCCGGCGCCCCCCCCCGCCCCGGGGGCCCCGGGGCGGCCTGCCCCCCCCACCCCCACCTCCGACGGCCCCCACGCCGCGCGAGAGAGGTTTTTCCATGCTGCACTCCCCGTACAGCACTCCCCCACCGTCCGTCCGGCGGCGGCCGTCCGCGGCGCAGGCCCGGCTGGCCGCCCTCGTCGGTTTCGTCCTGGTCATGGCGCTGGCGCTGGTGGCGGCGCCGCGCATCGCGCACGCCGCCGACCCGGTCCTGCTCTCGCAGGGCAAGCCCGCGACCGCGTCCTCCACCGAGAACGCCGGCACCCCCGCCTCGGCGGCCGTCGACGGCAACGACGGCACCCGCTGGTCCAGCGGCTTCACCGACCCGCAGTGGATCCAGGTCGACCTCGGCTCCAGCCAGGCCGTCAGCCGGGTCGACCTGCACTGGGAGACGGCCTACGCGAAGGCCTTCCAGATCCAGACCTCCACCGACGGCGCGAACTGGACGAACGTCTACTCCACGACCACCGCGACGGGCGGCAACCAGTCGCTGACCGTGACCGGCACCGGCCGCTACATCCGGGTGTACGGCACCCAGCGTGCCACCGCGTACGGCTACTCGCTGTGGGAGTTCCAGGTCTACGGCGGCACCTCGGGCGGCGGCACCGGCGGCACCACCGGCGGGGGCGGCACCACCCCGGGGGCGTGCGGCAACTCCGGCGCGGCCACCGGCAAGCCGGCCACCGCCTCCTCCACGCAGGACGCCGGCACCTTCCCGGCGTCGGCGGCCTTCGACGGCAACGCCGGCACCCGCTGGTCGTCGGCCGCGTCCGACCCGCAGTGGATCCAGGTCGACCTCGGCTCGGCGCAGGACGTCTGCGGGGTGACGCTCAACTGGGAGGCCGCGTACGGCACGGCGTACCAGATCCAGACGTCCGCCGACGGCACCAACTGGGCCACCGCCTACTCCACCACCGCGGGCAAGGGCGGCGTGGAGACGCACGACTTCACCGCGCACACCCGCTACGTGCGGGTCTACGGCACGCAGCGCGCCACGCAGTGGGGCTACTCGCTGTGGGAGGTGCAGGTCCTCTCGCCGGGCGGCGGGGAGACCGAGCCGCCCGGCGGCGGCACCGGCGGTGACGGCGGCAACGGCGTCTGCCCGTGGGTGGGTTCGACCGCGCCGGTCGCCGACCGGGTGGCGCAGGTGCTGTCGCACATGACGCAGGCGCAGAAGCTGACGATGCTGCACGGCAACGGCCAGGCGTACCCGTACATCGGCAACACCGACGCGATCGCCTCGCTGTGCATCCCGGCGATGGGCTACCACGACGGGCCCAGCGGGGTGGGCGACGGCTTCGGCGGGGTGACGCAGCTGCCGTCCGCGGTGTCGTCCGCGGCGACCTGGGACACCTCACTGCAGAAGCAGTACGGCACGGTGGCCGGCAACGAGTTCGCGGGCAAGGGCGTGGACGTGGCGCTCGGCCCGACGATGAACATCGTGCGCGACCCGCGCTGGGGCCGGGCCTTCGAGACGTACAGCGAGGACCCGTACCTGAGCGCCCAGATGGCGACCGCGAGCATCCAGGGCATGCAGAGCCAGGGCGTGATGGCGCAGGCCAAGCACGTCGCGGTCTACAACCAGGAGACCAACCGCAACGGGCCGGCCGACAACGCGATCGTCGACCAGCGCACGCTGCACGAGATCTACCTGCCGGCCTTCCAGGCGGCGGTGAGCAAGGGCGCGTCGGCGTCGGTGATGTGCGCCTACTCGACCGTCAACGGCGTGTACGCGTGCCAGAACGCCGACCTGCTGAAGAAGGGCCTCTACCAGGAGGCGGGCTTCAACGGCTTCGTCACCAGCGACTGGGGCGGCGCGCACTCGACCGTCGACGCGGCCAACAACGGCATGACGGTGGAGATGCCGGGCGGCTACTTCTACGCCGACTTCCTGGCGCAGGCGCTCGCCAACGGGCAGGTCAGCCAGGCGACGCTGGACACCATGGTCACCCGGGTGCTGACGCAGATGTTCGCCTTCGGCGTCTTCGAGAAGCACAAGACCGGCAACCGCGACTCGGTCGTGACCAGCGCGGCGCACCAGACCACCGCGCGGCAGGTCGCCGAGCAGGGCTCGGTGCTGCTGAAGAACGACGGCGGCGTGCTGCCGCTGGCGGGCGCGAACGCGACGTCGATCGCGGTGATCGGTCCGGACGGCGGCGCGGGCGTGCGCAGCGTCGGCGGCGGCAGCGCCACCTCGACCAGCTCGGGCACGATCGCGCCGATCGACGCGATCAAGAAGCGGGCCGGCACGGGCGCGTCGGTGACGTACAACGACGGTACGGACGTCACCGCGGCCGTGAACGCGGCGCGGGCGGCGAAGGTCGCCGTGGTGTGCGTCGGCTACGGCGAGAACGAGGGCACCGACCAGGCGAACATCGATCTGCCGAACAACCAGAACGCGCTGGTGCAGCAGGTCGCCGCGGCCAACCCGAACACGATCGTGGTGCTCAACACCGGCTCCGCGGTCACCATGCCGTGGCTCGGCCAGGTCAAGGGTGTCGTCGAGGAGTGGTACGCGGGCCAGGAGGTCGGCAACTCGCTGGCGGCGCTGCTGTTCGGCGATGTCAACCCGTCCGGCAAGCTGCCGGTGACCTTCCCCGCGTCGCTGAACGACGTGCCGGCGCACACCGCGGCGCAGTGGCCGGGCCAGGGCAACGTGCAGTACAGCGAGGGCCTGAAGGTCGGCTACCGGTGGTACGACGCGCAGAACATCACACCGCTCTTCCCGTTCGGCTTCGGCCTGTCCTACACCTCGTTCTCCTTCTCGGGGCTCCAGGTGGGCGCGCTGGACGGCAGCGGCAACGCGACGGTCAGCGCGACCGTCACCAACACCGGCAGCAGGGCGGGCGCCGAGATCGCCCAGCTCTACGTCGGCGACCCGGCCTCCACGGGCGAGCCCGCCAAGCAGCTCAAGGGCTTCCAGCGGGTGGACCTCCAGCCCGGGGCGAGCGCGAAGGTGACGTTCACGGTGAGCGCGCACGACCTGGCGTACTGGAACACCTCGTCGTCGTCCTGGACGACGGCGGCGGGCGGGTACCAGATCATGGTCGGCGACTCGTCGCGGAATTTGCCGCTGACAGGCACGCTGAACGTGGCGACCGCGATGAGCGCGAAGACGGTCGACGCGGCGGCCACCGCCAAGGCGTCGGTGACCGTGGCCAACCCGGCGGGCATGAGCGGCCCGAAGGGCGCGGCGGTACGGCTGCCGGTCACGGCGGCCTCGTCCACGGGCGCGGCGCTGTCCTTCACCGCGGAGGGCCTGCCGGCCGGGGTGTCGATCGGCAAGGACGGCGTGATCTCCGGGACGCCGACCGCGAAGGGCACCAGCACGGTGAGCGTGACGGCCACGGACGGCAAGGGCGCGGCGGACACCGCGACCTTCGTCTGGACGGTCACCTGACCGCATGACCCCGGCCGGGGCCCGAGGGCGGGCCCCGGCCGGTTGTGAAGATCCGGCGTATGTGCCGCGCGACTCTGCCTCCCCATGGGTGAAACCGATTCCCCGTGGGGAGGCAGATGTACATGACAAAGCGGAGCCGGGTGGGCTCAGCGGCCGAACCACACGGTCGTGACGTTGCAGAACTCGCGGATGCCGTGCCCGGACAGCTCGCGCCCGTAGCCGGAGCGCTTGACGCCGCCGAACGGGAAGGCCGGGTGCGAGGCCGTCATGCCGTTGAAGAAGACCCCGCCGGCCTCCAGATCCCGCGCGAAACGGCGCTGCTCGGCCTCGTCGCGCGTCCAGACGTTGGAACTGAGCCCGAACGGGGTGTCGTTGGCCAGCGCCACGGCCGCGTCCAGGCCGCTCACCCGGTAGAGCGTCGCGACCGGGCCGAAGGCCTCCTCGCGGTGGATGCGCATCGCCTCCGTCACCCCGGTCAGCACGGTCGGCTCGTAGAACCAGCCGTCCGGCTGCGCCTCGGGGCGGCGGGCCCCGCACAGCGCCTCGGCGCCCCGGTCGAGCGCGTCGCCGACCAGCTCCTCCAGATCCGCGCGGCCCTGCTCGGTGGCCAGCGGGCCGACGTCCGTGGACAGGCTCGTCGGGTCGCCGACGCGCAGCGCGCTCATGGCGCGGGCGAAGCGCTCGGCGAAGCGGTCGTGGACGTCCGTGTGCACGATGAAGCGCTTGGCGGCGATGCAGGACTGGCCGTTGTTCTGCACCCGGGCGGTGACCGCGACCTCGACGGCGCGGTCCACGTCGGCGGACGGCATGACCACGAAGGGGTCGCTGCCGCCCAGCTCCAGCACCGTCTTCTTGACCTCGTCGCCCGCCACCGCGGCGACCGCGCGGCCGGCGCCCTCGCTGCCGGTGAGGGTCGCGGCGGCCACCCGCGGGTCGCGCAGCACCGCCTCGATCGCGCCCGAGCCGACCAGCAGCGTCTGGAAGCAACCGGCCGGGAAGCCCGCACGGCGGAAGAGGTCGCCGAGGTAGAGAGCGGTCTGCGGCACGTTGGAGGCGTGCTTGAGCAGCCCGGTGTTGCCCGCCATGAGCGCGGGCGCGGCGAACCTGACCACCTGCCAGAGCGGGAAATTCCACGGCATCACCGCGAGGACGACACCGAGCGGCCGGTAGCGGACGTACGCGCGGCTCCCGCCGCTGTCGGCGACGTCCTCGGGGTCCGGGAACTCGTCGGCCAGCAGCGCCTCGGCGTGCCCGGCGTACCAGCGCATCGCCTTGGCGCACTTGGCCGCCTCGGCGCGGGCGGCGGCCAGCGTCTTGCCCATCTCCAGCGTCATGGTGTGCGCGATCTCGTCCTGCTCCTTGTCGAGCAGGTCCGCCGCCGCGCCCAGCAGGGCGGCCCGGTGGGCGAAACCGGTCGTCCGCCACTCCCGGAAGGTGTCGTACGCGGCGGCGATCCGCTGCTCGATCCCGGCCGCGTCGAGCGCGTCGAAGGTACGGACCGTCTCCCCGGTCGCGGGGTTCACGGTGGCGATCGGCATGCTGCTCCTCCTCCTGCCGCGGGCCTGACCGGGCGGGCGCGGCGAGCCGGCGCCCACCAGGCGCGGGTACCCGCGCGGGGGCGGTCCATGCGGCGGTGCCGCCATCCTTCCCGCTGCCACCGCGCGCCACTCCCGGCCGGGCCGGGGCGGCGGCCGACGGCACCCGCCCGGCGCAACCGGACGGCCCGCCGGTCGCCCGTCCGGCCCAACCGGACCGTCCGCAGGTCGTCCGTCCGGGTGAATCGCACGCGATCTCCCGGCGGCGGCGGGGAGCCGACCGGCAGCGTTCATTCCCCGGTAACGCACGCCACATCAGTCACCGCTTCTACGCGCGCAGAATCTCTCCCGCACCCCCACCCACCGCCCCCCACCTGGAGGTTGACGGATGCCCGGCACACGTAACCCGCACTCGCGCCGCAGGGCCGCGCTCGCCGCGACCGCGCTCCTGGGCGCCGCCGCCCTGGCCGCGGCCGGCCTCGCGACCGGCAGCGCGCAGGCCGCACCGAACACCGCGGCAGGCACGGCCGCTCCCGCCGCGGCGGCCACCCACCGGGTGCTGTTCGACAACACCAAGGCGGAGACGGCCGGAAACGCCGACTGGATCATCAGCACCAGCCAGCCCGACCCGCTCGGCCAGAACGGCTCGCCCGCCAAGGAGACCGACTGGACCGGCGCGCTGTCCTCGTGGGGCGTGGCCCTGCAGAAGGCCGGCGGCTACAGCCTCGCGACCCTGCCGTCCGGCCGCACCATCACCTACGGCAGCAGCTCCAACGCGCAGGACCTGAGCAACTTCGACACCTTCGTGCTGCCCGAGCCCAACGTGAAGCTCACCGCCGCGGAGAAGACCGCGGTCATGAACTTCGTCAAGAACGGCGGCGGGCTGTTCCTGATCTCCGACCACAACAACAGCGACCGCAACAACGACGGCTGCGACTCGCCGTGCGTGATCAGCGACCTGCTGTCGAACAACGGCGTCGACAACACCGACCCGTTCGGCTTCACCGTCGACAAGCTCGACATCAGCACCGACAACCCGCGGGCGGTCGCCGACGCCTCCGACCCGGTGCTGCACGGGCCGTTCGGCACCGTGACCGGCAGCATCCTGCGCGACGGCACCACCTTCACGCTCAACCCGTCCGACAACTCCGCGGTCAAGGGCCTGCTGTACCGGACCGGTTACTCCGGCAACACCGGCGCCTTCTTCGCCACCAGCACCTTCGGCAGCGGCCGGGTGGCAATCTGGGGCGACAGCTCCCCCGCCGACGACGGCACCGGCCAGTCCGGCAACACCCTCTACGACGGCTGGAACGACCCCGCGGGCACCGACGCGGCACTCGCCCTCAACGCCACGGCGTGGCTGTCCGGCTCCGGCGGCACCACGACCACCCCGCCCACCACTCCCCCGACCGGCGGCGGCACCTGCACCTCCCGCCAGTTGCTGGCCAACCCCGGTTTCGAGTCGGGCACCTCCTCGTGGTCGGCGACCAGCGGCGTGATCAACAACGACAGCGGCGAGGCGGCGCACAGCGGCTCGTACAAGGCCTGGCTCGACGGCTACGGCACCGCGACCACCGACACGCTCTCCCAGTCGGTCACGATCCCGGCCGGCTGCTCCGCGCAGCTCAGTTTCTACCTGCACATCGACACCGCCGAGACCGGCAGCACCGCGTACGACACCCTCAAGGCGCAGGTGCTCAACTCCTCGGGCACCGTGCTGAGCACGCTCGCGACGTACACCAACGTGCAGGCGGCCTCCGGCTTCACGCAGCGCTCCTTCGACCTGAGCGGCTACGCGGGCCAGACCGTCACGGTGAAATTCACCGGGACCGAGGGCTCCAAGCTCCAGACGTCCTTCGTCATCGACGACACGGCGCTCACCGTGAGCTGAGCCGCTCGCGCCGCCACCCCGCCGCCCGGACGGTGTCAGCCGCCGTCCGGGCGGCGGCCGTCCCCGGTGGCCCGGTCCTCGGCGCCGCCGTCCGCGGGGCCGAACTCGCACCACACCGCCTTGCCGTCGCCGCGCGGCTCGACGCCCCAGCGCACGGACAGCGCGTCGATCATCAGCAGCCCGCGCCCGGACGTCGCCGCCTCGCCCGGCGAGCGGCGGCGCGGCCAGGTGCTGGAGCGGTCCTGCACCGTCAGCCGGATCCGGCGGACCGGCTCCGGCAGCACCTCCAGCGTCAGCACCGCGCCGCCCTCGGTGTGCAGCAGGACGTTCACCAGCAGCTCGCCGGCCGCCAGCTCGACGTCGTCGGCCAGGTCCGACATCCGCCACCCGGCGAGCGTCTGGCGCAGCGCCCCGCGCGCCTCGGCCAGCCCCTCCGGGTCGGCCTGGTGGACGTAGGAGTGCATCCGCGGCGCGGTGCCCGTCCCCGGGTCGGGGTCGCGGCGCACCACGAGCAGCGCCACGTCGTCCTGCGACCCCCAGCGCTCCCACAGGTTGCCCGCGAGGTGGTCGGCGAGCCCGTCGGCGTCCTGCGGCCCGTCCCGTACGGCCTCGGCGAGCACGTCCATGCCGACCGTGATCTCCTGGCCGCGCTCCTCGACCAGCCCGTCGGTGCAGAACACCAGCGTCTCGCCGGGCACCAGGTCGAGCCGGGTCTCGGGGAATTCGTGCATGTCCATGGTGGTGGCCACGCCCAGCGGCAGGCCGCCGCGCACGTTGGGCCAGCCCGTGCGGCCGTCGGTGTGCCGTATCAGCGGGCCGAGGTGACCGGCGCGTACCGCGCGCACCGCGCCGGTCGTGAGGTCCAGTTCGGCGTAACTGCACGTCGCGAAGCGCTCGGTGTCCAGCTCGGCGAGGAAGCGCGAGGCGCGGGCCAGCACCGTCGCGGGGGCGTGGCCCTCGGCGGCGTACGCGCGCAGCGCGATCCGCAGCTGGCCCATGACGGCGGCGGCGTGCGTGTCGTGGCCCTGGACGTCGCCGACGACCAGGCCGACTCGGTTCTGCGGCAGCGCCACCACGTCGTACCAGTCACCGCCGACCTCCCGGCCGCGCGAGGCCGCGTGGTAGCGGACCGCGATGCCGACGCCGTCGAAGCGCGGGATGTCGCGCGGCAGCATCGCGGACTGCAGCCCGGTGGCGAACTCCCGTTCGCGGTCGAAGAGCATCGCGCGCTGCAGGGACTGCGCCACGATCGCGGCGAGGGACGCGTACAGCTCCCGGTCGTCGTGGCCGAACTCCCGCTCCTCCCGGTAGAACAGCCCGAGGGCGCCGATCGAGCGGCCCTGCGCGATGAGCGGCAGGAACGCCGCGGAGGCCATGCCGGAGGCCGCGAAGTACGCCTTCCCGGCCGGGAAGCGCTCGGCCAGCTTGTCCAGCGAGGTCGCGAAGCGCGAGCGCATGGTCATCACCACGTCGTCCAGCGGCAGCGACCCGTCCGAGCGCCGTACGGCCAGCTCGCCGGTCCACGGGTGCGGCGCGCCGGTGGACCCCAGGACCCGCAGGTTGCCGCCCTCGACGAGGGCCAGCAGCATCGCGTCGGCGCCGAACCGCTCCAGGCCGCCCGCGCCCGTGACGACGGCGGTCACGTCCTCGACCGTCACCGCCCGCGACAGTGCCTCGGTGGTCAGCCGCACGACCGGGGCGAGGCTCTGCCGCACGCCGTCCGCCGCCCGCCCCGCGGGCATCTCGGTCGCCTGCACGTCGGGTGTCTGCGCCAGCTCCTCGGTGGCGTCCCGGACGATGCCGACGATGCGGTAGGCGTTGCCGCGGCTGTCCCGCAGGATCGTGCCCTGGGTGTGCGTCCACTGCTTGGCGCCGTCCCGCCGGGTGATCTGGAAGTAGCCGCCGTAGCTGCGCAGGCCCGACTGGAGCGCGCGGCGCAGCGCGTAGTCCACCCGGGCGCCCTCCTCGGGCGCGACGCGCAGGACCAGCGACTCGGGGCGCCCGTCGAACTCGCCGGGCCGCAGGTCGAAGACCTCCAGGCCGACCTCGTCGAGTTCGAAGACGCCGCGGTCCAGATGCCAGTCGAAGCTGCCCATGCCGTTCAGGGCCAGCCGCTCCCCGAGGCCGATCTCCGGCTCGGGGGGCCGGTCCGCCTCCACCACGGGTCCGACCCGGGGGTCGTACCCGCTGCGGGCCGGCGGCTTGCTCGCGCTCACTCACTCTCCGGGAGCTCGGTATCTGCGGTGCGCCTCGGTTGTCCATTATGCCCCGAATGCCGGGTTCCGTACGAGGCCGGGCCCGCGGATCGGACGGGCGGCGGGGCCGGGGCTGCAGGAGCGATCGGGGCCGCAGGAGCCGTCGGGCCGGTCGGGGTCACGAAGGCGAGGGACACCAGGCCCGGCGGGGCGCCGAGGCGGGCAGGGGCGTCGACCGCGGGGAAGCGGTCGACCAGCGCGTCGAAGACGCGGTACGCGCTCGCCGCGTCACCCGCCGTGACCACCACATGCACCAGGCCGGGCTCCCGCAGGCATTTCCAGTCCTCCCGCAACCTTCCACTCCTCTCACCGGGGTCCGTTCGCCGGGAGGGACCCCGGGGGCGGGGGCGCAGTTGCAGCCGGGGGCGGGGTTCACCCCCACGGGGGCGCGCGCGGGGCGCGCCGGGGGGCGCGCGGGATACGGAGCCGGGAGCGCGGGCGGCATGGGCACGCGGGGGGCGGGTACGCGAAGGGCGACCGGAACGCGATCCACGGAGCTGAGGCTGCGATGACCACACCTTTCCCCGACACCTATCCGCCGGTGCCGGTGCCGCCCGAGGAGCCGGTACCGGGCCCGGAACCGACGCCGACACCCGAGCCGCACCCGGTACCGGGGCCCGTACCGACGCCCCCGTCGCCGACCCCGCCGGCGCCCGTGCCGCCGTCACCCGAGCCGACCCCGCAGCCGGGGCCGCCGCCGATCGACTGACCGGCGCGACAGCATCCCGGCGGCACCCCGCAGAGCCGGGGCCGGAAATGCGGGAATACCCGGCAGCGCACGCGCGTGTCGTACATGAAATCGAACGAACAACCCGTTCAGGTGACATTCGAAAATACGCTCGACCGTTCATCATTAAGGTCGATAATCCGCATGTATCGCGAGCATGACATCTCATAACACCGCAGGTGAGCGTGTCGTGCCCGTGAACGCCTGCGTTTGCCCATTCCGCCCCTGCCGATCTTCTCCGCAGGACGGTCACAATTCCTCCGCGCGGTGATCCACCATGGGTCCCGGAGATACGGCCGGAAAAGTGCCGTTGCGAGTGGGAGTACGCCGATGGGGAATCGGCGGCTGCCGGGGGAGAAATTCATGGGCAGAAGTGTGCGTGCCGCGGCGGTCGCAACCGCCGCGGCACTGGTCGGCCTGGCCGTCGCGCCGTCCGCGGCGCGGGCCGCGGCCGTCACCCCGCGGGTGGACCTGCGGGTGCTGGTGGTGGACGACGGGGGGCCGGCCACCGCCGCGGTCACCGCGGAGCTGGACGGCGCGGGGACCCCGTACACCACGGTGGACCTCTCGGCGCCGGGGCGGCCGGTGATCACCGCGGGCTTCCTGAGCGACACCGTCGCCGGGCGGCCGCGGGCGAAGTTCCAGGCCGTGGTGCTGCCGAACGAGAACCCCTTCGGGGCGGGCTCGGCGGAGATGGCGGCGCTGGCCGCGTACGAGTCGGCGTACGGCATCCGGCAGGTGGACGCGTACACCTACGCGTCGCCCGCGGTCGGGCTGGACTACACGCAGAACGGCGGCTTCATCGGGCAACTCGACGGCGTCCAGGGGCAGGTGACCGCGCAGGGCGCGGCCGGCGACTTCGGCTACCTCAAGGGGGCGGTGCCCTTCGAGGACAACGACCCCTACCAGGCGGAGAGTTACGGCTACCTGGCCGCGCCGCTGGCCGACCAGGCCGCGGGCGCGTCCTTCACGACGCTGGTGGACGCACCCGTGCCCGGCAGCACCCGGCGCGGGGTGCTGGTCGGGCAGTACACCCACGACGGGCGCAGCGAGCTGGTGATCCCGTTCGTGTACAACCAATACCAGCAGCAGTTCCGGCTGCTGGCGCGCGGGATCGTGGAGTGGATGACGCAGGGCGTCCATCTCGGCGCCGACCGCAACTACTTCGAGGTGCAGGTCGACGACGTCTTCCTGGCCGACGACCGGTGGAACGCCACTCTCAACTGCACGCCGGGGGACGTCGACTGCCCGATCGGCACCGGCGATGACGACGACCCGATCCGGATGACCGCGGACGACGCGGCCTACGCGAAGCAGTGGTCGGCGGCGCACGGCTTCACCTTCGACTTCGTCTTCAACGGCGGCGGCAGCGAGGACTGGAAGTCCGACCACGGCACGGCCACCGACCCGCTCGCGACCCGGCTGCTGGCCGACAAGAACTCCTACCGCTGGGTCAACCACACTTATCTGCACCCCTTCCTGGGCTGCGTCCAGGACGTGACCGTGGTGCCCTGGCGCTGCGAGACGACCGCGGGCGGCGCCACCCAGTGGGTGAGCAGGGCCGACATCACCGCCGCCGTCAAGGACAACCGCACGTGGGCCGCCTCCCACGGGCTGTCCCTGGACAACACCGAGCTGGTGACGGGCGAGCACTCCGGTCTGAAGGTCCTGCCGCAGCAGCCCGCGGACAACCCGAACCTCGCCCCGGCGCTCAGCTCGCTCGGCGTGGAATACCTCGCGAGCGACAACTCCCGTGAGCCCGACCAGCGGACGGTGGGCCCCGCGGTCACGGTGCCGCGCTTCCCGATGAACGTCTTCTACAACGCCGGCACGGCGCAGGAGGAGACCGACGAGTACAACTGGATCTACACCAACGCCGCCGAGGGCGGCAGCGGCGCGTGCACCACGTCCGGCAACTCCACCTGCCTGCCGGCCCCGCTGGACCCCTCGACCGGCTACGCCTCGTACATCGTGCCGCTGGAGGCGCGCATCGACCTGGGGCACGTGCTGGGCAACAACCCGCGCCCGCACTTCATCCACCAGTCCAACCTCGCCGAGGGCCGCATCGCCTACCCCGTGCTGGAGCGCGTCCTGGACACCTACGCGGGCCTCTTCGCCGCGAACACCCCGACGGTCAACCTGCGCACCGCGGACATCGCCACCGAGCTGCAGCGCCGGGCCGCGTGGAGCGCGGCGTGGAAGGGCAGCAAGGTGACCGCCTACCGGATCGGCGCCGCCGTCACCGTGAGCGCGCCGTCGGGGGTGCAGATCGACGCGACGATGCCGGCCGGCACCCGCCAATCCCAGCTGCTGGGCTCCACCGCCTTCGGCACCGCCTACGCGGGCCGTACGTCCGGCTGGGCCGCGCCCGGCCTGCTCCAGACCGCGGTGACGCTGGCACTGCCCGCGGCCGCCGTGCCCACCGCCACTCCGGCGGCCGCGCCCCGCACGGCCGCCCGGCCCGCCGCCCCGGCCGTGCGGCTGCCGGTGCCGCGCGGTGTCGCCGACGCGGTGCCCGCGGGCCCGGGCGACAGCGCCCGCGGCTGACGGACAGGGCGGGTGCGCGCGGATCCGCGTCCCGGGCGCACCCGCCCGCCTGTACACCTCCCTGTACTTCCCTGTACCTCCCGACGCCGGTACGTCCGCCCGCCGGTACGTCCCGACGCCCGTACACCGTGACGCCCGTACATCCCGACGCCCCGAGACCCGTACGTCCCGACCCCCGTACACGCCGACGCCCACAGGCCCCGACGCCGCCGCGTCCCGACGCCCGTACGCCGTACCGCCCGCGGCCAGGCGCCCGTACCGGCTGCCGGTGCCGCCCGCGCCCCGACGCTCCGCGCCCCAACGCCCCCGCACCGCACCGCCCTTGCGCCCCGGCCCGTACCGACCCGTCCAGGGGGACACCACGTCATGCACGCAATTTCCGGCCTGCCCGCGGCGCGTCTCGCGCACGTGACGCTGCTGACCGAGGGAACGTACCCGCACAGCGCGGGCGGAGTGAGCGTCTGGTGCGACCAGTTGGTCCGCGCGATGCCCGACGTCGACTTCCGCGTCAGCGCCGTCACCGCCACCGGCGGCGAGCCGCCCGCCTGGCAACTGCCCGCCAACGTCACGGCGGTGGACGAGCTGCCGGTGTGGGGCGACACCCCGGCCGGGCGCGAGCCGCGCGGGCGCGACCGGCGCGCCCTGCTCGCCGCGTGGGAGCGGCTGCTGACCGCGCTGCTCGCCGAGGGCGGCGGCGACGACGAGCTGTTCGGGCCCGCCCTCTACGAGCTCGGCGGGTGGGCCGGGGCGGGCACCCTGTCGGCGGGGCTGCGCTCCGAGGCGGCGGTGCGCACCCTGGCCCGGCTGTGGCGGCGGCCAGGGACGGACGCCGCGGCCTCCCGGCCGAGCCAGTACGACGCGCTGACCGGCACCGACCTGCTGGAGCACGCGCTGCGCCCGCTCGCCGGCGCCCCGCCGACCGGGGTGGCGCACGCGGTCAGCGGCGGGCTCGCGACGCTGCCCGGACTGCTCGCCCGGCACCGCGACGGGGTGCCGCTGCTGCTCACCGAGCACGGCGTCTACCAGCGCGAGCGCTACCTCGGGCACCGCACCGGGCCCTACCGCTGGCCGGTCAAGTCGCTGATGCTGCACTTCTTCCGGCTGCTCGCCCGCGAGGCGTACCGGCACAGCGCGCTCGTCACCCCCGGCAACCGCTACAACCGGCGCTGGGAGGAGCACGGCGGCGCGGCCCCGGACCGCATCCGCACGGTCTACAACGGCGTCGACCCCGCGGCCTTCCCCGTCGCCGGGCCCGAGCCGGAGGCGCCCACGCTCAGCTGGGCCGGGCGGATCGACCCGATCAAGGACCTGGAGACGCTGATCCGCGCGTTCGCGCTGGTCCGCCAAGAGATACCCGAGGCGCGGCTGCGTATCTTCGGCGGCACCCCGCGCGGCGGCGAGGACTACCGGGCGCGCTGCGAGGCACTCGCGCGCGAGCTGGGCGCGGGCGGCGCGGTGAGTTTCGAGGGCCGGGTCGACGACATCCGCACCGCCTACGCCGCCGGGCAGGTGGTGATGCTCTCCAGCATCAGCGAGGGCTTCCCCTTCACCCTGATCGAGGCGATGTCCTGCGGGCGCTGCACCGTCTCGACCGACGTCGGCGGGGTGCGCGAGGCGGTCGGCGACGCCGGCCTGGTCGTGCCGCCGCGCGACCCGGCCGCCATGGCGCTCGCCGCCCTCGCCCTGCTGCGCGACCCGGCCCGGCGCGCCGCGCTCGGCGAGGCGGCGCGGATCCGGGTCATCGACCGCTTCACCCTGCGCCGGACCGTGGAGTCCTTCCGGGCCATCTACGCCGACCTGTCCGGCGCCGGGCCGCGGTCGGCCCGCGCCTGCGCCGGTGTGACCTGGCTGCCGCGGCTGTGGCGCCCGGCCGCCGCGCCCGCGGCGGCGGAGGGCACGGCGTGAGCGGCGCCGTGCGGCTCGGCGCGAGCGAGGTCCCGGACGGGGCGGTGCGGCCGCGCACCTCGCCGCGGTGGACGGTGCTCGACCCGGACGCCGAGGTCGCGGAGCTCGCGGAACGCCTCGCCGACAGCTGCGCGGGCGCGGCGCACGCCGAGGAGATCGCCGCGCTCCTGGAGTCCGAGGGG
Organism: Streptomyces sp. NPDC021020; assembly: GCF_044333285.1. Lineage (NCBI taxonomy): Bacteria > Bacillati > Actinomycetota > Actinomycetes > Kitasatosporales > Streptomycetaceae > Streptomyces > Streptomyces sp. NPDC021020. Next base: position 515,502 of record NZ_JBIRQQ010000008.1, on the reverse strand, counting down.
CTGACGGACGAGCAGATCACCGGGCGCTACCGGCACCGGGACCTCTTCTCGCTCGCCGAGGCGCTCTTCGCACGGGTGCCGCGCGCCTATCCCGAGCCGGAGCCCGCGCCGGACCCGTGGAGCACCGGTCTGCTGCGCTGTGTGCTGCGCGGTCTGACCTTCGCGCTGCCCGGTGTCGCCTACCTGCTCGGCGCGCGCTGGGCGGACGGGCCCGCGGGCCCCTTCGGGGTGACCGCGGCGGTCGCGGGCTGGGCCGCGGCGGCGCTGGTCAGCTGGGGCTGGAACCAGGCCCTCGCGCACCGCGCCGGGCTGCTGCTGCTCGCCCGCCGCCCGCACGCCGCCGCCCGCTGCCTGCTTGTCGGCGGGGCGCTCGGCGTCCTCCCCGCCACGGCGGCCGCGCTCGCCCTGACCGGCACCGCCCGCCCGGCCGCGCCGCTCTTCGCGCTCGGCCAGGCGCTGTACACGGCGGCGGCCACCGCACTGCTGGTCCTGGGCCGCGAACGCCTCCTGCTCCAGGTCCTCGCGCCACTCGTCCCGGCCGCCGCCCTCGGCGCCGCCGACCTCCCCTCCGCCGTACCGGCCGCCCTGCTCTCCGCGACGGTCGCGGCGGCGGCCGCCGCGGCCGTACGGGCGGCGCTGGACGCGGGCGGGCCGGCGGCCACGGCGGGAGGGCCGGCCCGCGCGGGCGGCGCCGTACCGTCCGGCAGGCGCGGCATCCTGCGCCTCCGGCGTCCGGATCCGGCGGCGGACGCGGGGGCCGTGCCGCTGCTGCGGTCCTTACCGCTCGGGGTCGGGGGGCTGGCCGCCGGGGTGCTCGTGGTGGGGGCGGCGCTCGCCGGGGAGCTGGTGGGGGCGCTCACCGTGAGCATGGGGGTGGCCGAGTGGCTGCTCTTCCGCTTCCGCAGCCGCTGCCTGGGCGCGCTGCGGGCGACCGGGGTGGCCGAGCGGCTGCTCGCCAGGTCGTGGCGGGTGCTGGCGCGCTGCCTCTGCGCGTACGCGGCCGCGCTCGCGCTGCTCGCGGGCGTCGAGTCCGCGGTGCTGCCGGGGGCCGCCGCGTGGGACGCGCCGCACGTGGCCGTCCTGCTCGCGCTGGGCTGCGCGCTGTGGCTGGCCCTGCTGCTCCAGTCCTGCGGGCGGCCCTGGACGTCCGCCGCCGTCCTGTCCGGGGCCGCCGTGACCGCCCTGGCACTGGCGGCCGCGCACATCGGGACGCCGGGCACCGTGCTCGGCCTGGCGAGCGCGGGCGCCGCGGCCGTCCTGCTCGCCGCCGCCACCACGGTCACCGCGCGCGTGACCACCCACCGCTGAACCGCGCACCACACCGCACCCGCACGTCACCGCACCGCATCCACCTCTTTGCCCAACCCCCTTACACCACCGAGGAGATCCACCGTGTCCACCCCGACTCCCGTCGCCGTCACCGGCGCAGAGGGCTTCATCGGCTCGCACCTGGTCGAGGCGCTGGTCGCCGCCGGCCGCCCGGTGCGGGCGATGGTGCAGTACAACTCCTTCTCGTCGCAGGGCTGGCTGGACGACCTGCCGGCCGATGTGCGCGACCACGTCGAGGTCGTGATGGGCGACGTCCGCGACGCGGGGTCGGTACGCGAGCTCGTCGCGGGCTGCGACACCGTTTACCACCTGGCCGCGCTGATCGCGATCCCGTACTCCTACCGCGCGCCCCGCAGTTACGTCGACACCAACGTCACCGGCACCCTCAACGTCCTCGAAGCCGTACGGGAGTCGGGCATCGCGCGGCTGGTGCACACCTCGACGAGCGAGACGTACGGCACCGCGCAGACGGTCCCGATCACCGAGGACCACCCGATCCGCACCCAGTCGCCGTACGCCGCGTCCAAGGCCGCCGCCGACCGCCTCGCGGACAGCTACCACGCCAGCTTCGGCACCCCGGTGGTGACGCTGCGCCCCTTCAACACCTACGGGCCGCGGCAGTCGATGCGGGCGGTGATCCCGACCGTGATCGGGCAAGTGGCCGCCGGGGAAAGGACGGTGACGCTCGGCGACCTGCGCCCCACGCGGGACTTCCTGTTCGTCAAGGACACCGCCGCCGCCTTCCTCGCGGTCGGCACCGCACCCGCCGAGCGCGTCGTCGGCCGAACCTTCAACGCGGGTACGGGCGGTGAGATCTCGGTCGGCGAACTCGTCACGCTCATCGGCACGTTGATGGACGCCGACCTCGCCGTGCTGGAGGACCCGCAGCGGCTGCGCCCGGCGGGCTCCGAGGTGATGCGGCTGGTGTGCGACGCGGCCCGGCTGCGCGAGGCGACCGGCTGGGCGCCCGCGTACCGCCTCGACGAAGGCCTCGCCCGCACCGTCGACTTCTTCCGCGACCCGGCGCACCTCGCGCGCTACCGCACCGCCGCCTACCACGTCTGACGTCCTGTCACTCTTTCGCCGCGAACGACCACCCCTGGGGGAAACCGCCATGCACGCTGTCATCCTCGCCGGAGGCAAGGGCGTACGGCTGCGCCCGTACACCACCGCGCTGCCCAAGCCGCTCGTGCCCATCGGCGACAGCCACGCGATCCTGGAGATCGTGCTCCGGCAGCTGGCCGGAGCCGGGTTCCGGAGCTGCACGATCGCCATCGGCCATCTCGGCAGCATCATCCGCGCCTATGTCGGCGACGGCTCGCAGTGGGGCATCGCCGTCGACTACGCCACCGAGGACAGTCCGCTCGGCACGATGGGCCCGCTGCTGACGATGCGCGACGGCCTGCCCGAGCACTTCCTGGTGATGAACGGCGACATCCTCACCGACCTCGACTTCGGGCACCTGCTGCGCGGCCACTCCGCCTCCGGGGCGCCGCTGACGATCGCGACCTACCCGCGCAGCGTCACCATCGACTTCGGCGTGCTCACCACCGACGAGGGGCAGGTGGTCGGCTTCACGGAGAAGCCGAGCATGAACTACCGCGTCTCGATGGGCGTCTACGGGGTCTCCCGGAGCACCCTCGCCCGCTACACCCCGGGCCTGCCGCTCGGCTTCGACGAGGTCGTGCTCGATCTGCTGGCCGCCGAACAGCCGCCGCGCGCCCATGACTTCGAGGGCTACTGGCTCGACATCGGCCGCCCCGACGACTACGACCGGGCCAACGCCGAATTCAGCAGCCTGCGCCCGCTGCTGCTGAAGGGAGCGTGAGGGCGGTGCGCAGGATCCTGGTGCTCGGCGCCCGCGGCTTCCTCGGCGGCCCGGTCGCCGCCCGGCTCGCGGCGGAACCGGACGTGACGGTGCTGCGCGGCAGCCGCCGCGAGGCCCCCGGCGAAGGGGCCGCGGCCGACCTCGGGGTGGACCTCGGCTCGGTGCCGGTCGACCTGCTCGCCGCCGCGCTCGCCGGGCTGCGCCCGGACGCGGTGGTCAACTGCGCGGGCCTGGCCGCGGGTCCGGCCAGCGCACTGGCCGCCGTCAACGCGCGGGGCCCGGCGGCGCTCGCCGAGGCGATGGCGGCGGCCGTACCGCGGGCGCGCCTGGTCCACCTGGGCTCCGCCGGCGAGTACGGGCCCGGCCTGCCCGGCGAGCCGTTCACGGAGACCGCCCCGGCGCGCCCCGCCGGGGTCTACGGGGCGACGAAGCTGGCGGGCACCCTCGCGGTGACCGGGGCGGGCCTGGACGCCGTGGCCCTGCGGGTGTTCAACCCGATCGGGGCGGGCGCCCCCGCGTCCGGCCTGCCCGGCCGGCTCGCCGCGGCCTTCCGCGCCGCGCCGCCGGACGGCGTCGTACGGACCGGCGACCTGGGCGCGTACCGTGACTTCGTGGACGTGGCGGACGTGGCCGAGGCGGTGGCCCTGGCGGCTGTCGCGCCCGGTCCGCTCCCCCCGGTGCTGAACGTCGGCTCCGGCGTCGCGACGCCGGTGCGCGACCTGGTCGCGGAGCTGGCCGTGCGGTGCGGTTTCACCGGCCGGGTCGACGAGTCGGGCGCGGGTTCCGAGCGCTCGGCGGCGGTCTCGTGGGTGCGGGCGGACGTGTCGCTGGCCGCCACCGCGCTGGGCTGGCGCCCCGTACGCACCCTCCACGACTCCCTCGCGGCCCTCTCCCGGGCCGCCGCCCCGGCGGGAGCCCGCCCGTGACGCCGCCCGGCACGCTCCTGGTGCCGCTGTACGTCCACCCCGCCGTCGACCCGGACGCCTGGCGCGAGCTGGAGCGCTCGGCCGGACGCCTCTACGGGGTGGTGCTCAACGTCGCCGACGGGCCCGGCCGCACCGCGCCGGACACCGCCTTCACCGCGGCCGCGCGGCGGCTGCGGGCCGCCGGGGTGCGGCTGTTCGGCTACGTCGACACCGACTACGCCACCCGGCCCGTGCAGGACGCCGCGCGCGACGTGCGGCGGCACCGGGAGTGGTACGGCGTCGGCGGGGTCTTCCTCGACCGCGCCGCCGCCGGACGCGACCGCCTGCCCTACTACCGGCGGCTCGCCCGGGCCGCCCGGCTCGGCGGCGCCCGCACGGTCGTCCTCAACCCCGGGGTGCACCCCGACCCCGGCTACGCGGACGTCGCCGACCTGCTCGTCACGTACGAGGGCAGCTGGACGGACTACGGCGCCGCGGCCGTTCCCCGCTGGACGGCCGCGCACCCGCCGGGCCGCTTCTGCCACCTCGTCTACGACGTCCCCGGCGACGCCGCCGCCCGCGCCGTGGCCCGCACCGCCGCCCGCCGCGGCGCCGGCGTCCACTGCGCGGTGCCCGGCGCCCCGCCCAACCCCTGGCAGCACTCCCCCGCCGCCCCGGAAGCGGCATGACCCGCCGGCTGCGCGGGTGGCTCGCCGCCGCGGTGCTGCTCCTCGCCGGGTGCACCGCGGGCGGCGGGCCGCCGCGCCCCGACGACCACCGCGCCGCGGCGGAACGGTGGCAGCCGCGGCCCGGGGTCGCCTGGCAGTGGCAGCTCAGCGGCACGCTCGACACGAGCGTCGACGTACCCGTCTACGACATCGACGGCTTCGAGAACGACGCCGCCGCCGTCAGCCGGCTGCACGCCGCCGGACGCCACGTCATCTGCTACGTCAACGCGGGCGCGTGGGAGTCCTTCCGTCCCGACGCCAAGGACTTCCCCGCGGCCCTGCTCGGCCGCGGCGACGGCTGGGACGGCGAGCGCTGGCTCGACATCCGCGCGCTCGACCGGCTCCGCCCGCTCATGGCGGCACGTCTCGACATGTGCCGCACGAAGGGCTTCGACGCCGTCGAGCCCGACCTCCTCGACGGCTGGACCAACACCACCGGCTTCCCCCTCACCGCCGCCGACCAGCTCGCCTACAACCGCATGATCGCCGCCCTCGCCCACGACCGCGGCCTCTCGGTGGCCCTCAAGAACGACCTCGGCCAAGTGCCCGACCTGCTCGCCGACTTCGACTTCTCCGTCGACGAGCAGTGCGCCCAGTACGACGAGTGCGAGCGGCTGGCGCCGTTCGTGGCCGCGGGAAAAGCCGTCCTGCACGTCGAATACGACCTGCGCACCGACCAGTTCTGCCCCGCGGCGCGCAAACTCGGCTTCAGCTCCATGCGGAAGCGCTTGGCGCTGGACGCTTGGCGGGAGCCGTGCTGAGCCCCTTGCCGGGGCGGGGGTGCCCACCGGCCCGGTGGGGCGGTGCTGTTGTGGCCGGACCCACGGCCGGCGGGGGTGCCACCGGCCCGGTGGGGCCGTGCTCTTGCGGCCGGACCCGCGCGCCGGTGGGGGGTTGCTCGCGCAGTTCCTCGCGTCCCTGGGGGGTGCCCTCTGCGCGCAGGGTGAGCGTTTTTAAGGGGCGCGGGGAACTGCGCGGCCCGCCCCCACCGGCCGGTGGTCCGGGGCGGACCGGGTTGCCCCTTTGGGTCGGTGGCGACGCGCTGGGTGCGTTGTGGTTGCTCGCGCAGTTCCTCGCGCCCCCGGTGTACCCGGCGGGGCATCGCGCGCCTGGCGCGGGGGTGGGGTCGGGGGCCACTCCGGGGGTACCTCCTCGGAATGCGCGTCCGACCTCATACGTATCCGCGACGGAGTCGCTGCGCATTCCTGCGGGGGCACCCCCGGATCGTCCCCCTCTCGGCCGGAGGGCGGGTGCCGGCCGGTGGGGGTGCGCGTTTTCGGGGGCGGGCGGGTCCTGCGTCGGGGGGAAATCGGGTGGGCGGCAGGGCAGACTGCGGGGATGGGTGAGAAGGGTGTGCTCGTGGTGGACGAGGCGAATGTCGTGGGGTCGGTGCCGGACGGGTGGTGGCGGGATCGGCGGGGGGCGGCGGAGAGGTTGCGGGATCGGCTGGTCGGCGTGGCGGCGGGTGGGCTCGGGGTGGGGAGTGGGGCGCCGGAGTGGGCGGTCGGGGTGCCGGTCGAGGTTGTGCTGGTCACGGAGGGGCAGGCGCGCGGGGTGGCGTCCGTGCCCGGCGTGGAGGTCGTGGAGGCCCCGGGCAGCGGGGACGACCTGATCGCCCGGCTCGCGGCGGAGACCGCGGGCCGCCCGTGCCTGGTGGTGACCGCCGACCGGGGGCTGCGGGCCCGCGTCGAGGCGGTGGGCGCGCGCTGCGTGGGTCCGCGGGCGGTCCGTCCCGCCTAGGACTTCCGCGTCCGAAATCCGCCAGCCTGCCGCCCGCCGGGCGGCGATACTGGAACGCATGATGACCGAGGACAGCAGGTACGAGGCGGTACGCAGCCGGGACGCCCGCTTCGACGGCGTCTTCTTCTTCGGCGTGTCCAGCACCGGTATCTACTGCCGCCCGAGCTGCCCGGCGATCACCCCCAAACGGGTGAACGTCTCCTTCTACCCCACCGCGGCCGCCGCGCAGGGCGCCGGCTTCCGGGCCTGCCGCCGCTGCCGCCCCGACGCGGTGCCCGGGTCCGCCGACTGGAACGCGCGCGCGGACGTCGTCGGCCGCGCGGTGCGGCTCATCGGCGACGGCGTCGTCGACCGCGAGGGCGTCGCGGGCCTCGCCAGCCGGCTGGGGTACAGCGCCCGCCAGGTGCAGCGGCAGCTCAACGCGGAGCTGGGCGCGGGCCCCATCGCGCTGGCGCGGGCGCAGCGCGGGCACACCGCGCGGGTGCTGCTGCAGACCACGTCGATGCAGGCCGCGGACATCGCCTTCGCCGCGGGATTCGCGAGCGTGCGGCAGTTCAACGAGACGATCCGGGAGATCTACGCGGCCACGCCGACCGAGCTGCGGGCCGCGCGCCCCGCGCCGGCCCGGGAGGCCCGCGCCTCCGCGGCGGGCGTGCCGCTCCGGCTCGCGTACCGCGGGCCGTACGACACGGGCTACGTCTTCGGCTACCTCGCCGCGCGGGCCGTCCCCGGCGTGGAGGAGGTCACCGGCGAGCCGGGCACGCGGACGTACCGCCGCACGCTGCGGCTGCCGCACGGTGCGGGTGTCGCGGAGGTCGGCGAGCGGCCGGGCCGCGGCGGCTGGCTGGACTGCCGGCTGCACCTCGACGACCTGCGCGACCTCACGACGGCGACGCAGCGGATGCGGCGGCTCTTCGACCTCGACGCCGACCCCTACGCGGTGGCCGAACGGCTGGGCGCGGACCCGGCGCTGGCCGAGCGGGTCGCCGCGCGGCCGGGGGTGCGGGCGCCGGGCAGCGCGGACCCGGAGGAGTTCGCCCTGCGGGCGGTCCTGGGCGAGGGCGAGGCCGCGGCGGCGGCCGTCGCCGCGTACGGGGAGCGGCTCGCGCATCCGCGCGGTACGCTCACCCGCCTCTTCCCGCGCCCCGCGGACCTCGCCACCGCGGAGCTCGCGGAAATCCCCGCGGACGTACGGCCCTTGCTGCGCGCCCTGGCCACCGGGCTGGCCTCCGGCGAGCTGCGGCTCGACCCCGGCGCCGACCGCGACGAGGCGGAACGCGCGCTCCTCGCTCTGCCGGGCATGCCCCCCGAGTGCGCCGCCCTCATCCGCATGCGCGCCCTCGGCGACCCCGACGTCCTCCTCCCCCCCACCCCCGACACCCCCTCCTGGCACCCCTGGCGCACCTACGCGTACCACCTGCGGCGGCCGCTCCCCTGACACCCCGCCGGGTGCCCCCGCGTCCTTGCGCCCCAAGCTGCCACTTGCGGTGGCCTGCGCGACCTCCCCACCGCGGTGGCCGAGCGCGCAGTTCCCCGCGCCCCTTTTGCGCCGCGGGCTGCCCCGCGGGGTGCTTTGCGCGATCTTCCGCCCGCTGTGGCTGGTCGCGCAGTTCCTCGCGCCCCTAAAAGACGGCGCACCCTTCACACGTGACAGCGCCCCCACCGGCAGGCAGCCGCTACTCCGGCCGGGAGGGGGACGATCCGGGGGTGCCCCCGGAGGAATGCGCACAGCTCCCCGCCACCTAGCTCATGACGTCAGACGCGCATTCCGAGGAGGTACCCCCGGAGTGGCACCCGACCCCACCCCCGGGAAGGGGCGCGATGCCACGCCGGGTAACAACAGGGGCGCGAGGAACTGCGCGCTCAGCCCCCGCCAAGGGAAGGTCGCGCGGGCCACCGCAACCCCCACCCCGGAGCGGCCGGAGCTCAAGCAGACGCCCCCGCGAGCAAGTGGCCCATCCCCTCGGGCGAGAGCAGATGCGCCACCGCGAGGCGCCGCGCGCCCTCGATGCCCGCCCTCCGGCCGAGGAGCGTCGTCTCGATCGCGACCGTGCGGGTCGCGAGCGGGAGCGCGCGGCGGTACACCGCCGCGCGGATGTCCGCGAGCAGGTCGTCGTGGAGGCTCGCGATACTGCCGCCGAGCACAATCGTGTCGGGATTGTAGAAGCTGACCAGCGACGCGATGACGTCACCGAGCCGCTGCGCGGCCAGCCGCACCTGGCGGCGGGCCAGCGGATCGCCCTCCGCGACGAGGCGGACGACGTCCGCCGCGTGCTCCGCGGGCAGGCCCGCCTCGCGCAGCGTCGCGGCGATCGCCGCGCCGGAGGCGACCGCCTCGACGCAGCCGGTGTTGCCGCAGTGGCACAGGACGTCGTCCTGTCCGGGCACCCGGATGTGCCCGATGTCGCCCGCCGCGCCGGTCGCGCCGCGGTGCACGACGCCGCCGGAGACGATGCCGCAGCCGATGCCGGTGCCGACCTTGACGTAGAGCAGGTGGTCGGCGGCGGGCCGGTGGCCGTACTCGCCGAGGGCCATCATGTTGACGTCGTTGTCGACGAGCACGGGCGCGGGGTAGCGGTCGGCGAAGAAGCCGGGCACCCGGTAGCCGTCCCAGCCGCGCATGATCGGCGGCCGGACGACCGTGCCCGTACTGGCCTCGACCGGTCCCGGCACCCCGATGCTGATCGCCCGGACGTGGGCGGCGGGGTGGCCGGCGGCGGCGAGGAGGCGGCCGAGCTGGCGGTGCAGCCCGCTGAGGACGGCCTCGGGCCCGTCGTTGATGTCCAGCTCGTCGGTGGCCTCGACGAGCACCGTGCCGCCCAGTTCGGCGACGGCGACGGTGCTGTGCGTGGCGCCGAGGTCGACGGCGCACACCACGGCGCCGGCGGAGGCGAGTTGCAAGGTGAGCGGCGGGCGGCCGCGGTCGGTGGCGACCGTACCGGTCTCGACCAGGACGCCCTTGGCGATCAGCAGGTCGACGCGCTGGGCGACGGCGGCCCGGGACAGGCCGGTGGCGGTGGCGAGCTGGCTGCGCCGGGTGGTCCCGGCGGCCACCAGGCCGGCGAGTTCGCTGAGCGCGGCCAGTTGCCGGTCGCTTGCTGCGGTCACCAGGCGCTGCCTTTCGTCGGACGGGCACTGCACGAGCGCGATTTATGACAGAAGTTAGCGGAAATCTCGCCATTGTCAACCGAAACCCGGGTGGCTAGCGTCTTATGCAAGCGGAATGGGAGGGCTTTTGTGGGCGGGAACGCAGCATCCGCGCCCGGTTCGTCGTTGCGTACGGCGATCGCCGGCGTGGGGATGATCGGGCGCGTGCATCTGGACGCGGTGCGCCGTACGGGCGCGCCGGTGGTCGGTGTCAGCGCCTCGACCCCGGCGCGCGCCAAGGAGGCCGCCGCCGCGCTGGGCGTGGAGCGCGCCTTCGACAGCTCGGCGGAGCTGGTCACCAGTGACGACGTGGACGTGGTGCACATCTGCACGCCCAACGACGCGCACGCCGAGCTCGCCGCGCTCGCGCTGCGGGCGGGCAAGCACGTGGTGTGCGAGAAGCCGCTGACGACGTCGGCGGCGACGGCCGGCGAACTGGCCGCGCTGGCCGCGGAGTCGGGCCGGGTCGCCGCGGTGCCGTTCGTCTACCGCTACCACCCGATGGCCGCCGAGGCGCGGGCCCGGGTGCGGGACGGCCGGGCCGGCGACGTACGCCTGCTGCACGGGCACTACCTGCAGGACTGGCTGTCGCAGCCGGCCGACACCAACTGGCGGGTCGACGCGGTGGCGGGCGGCCCCTCAAGGGCGTTCGCCGACATAGGCTCGCACTGGTGCGACCTGGTCGAGTGGGTGACCGGGCACCGCATCGCGGAGCTGACGGCGACCAGCCAGACGCTGCCCAGGGCGGGCGGGGTGCCCGCGACGGAGGACGCGGTGCAGCTGCTCTTCCGCACCGACCGGGGCGCGACGGGCGCGCTGACTGTCTCGCAGGTCTCCCCCGGCCGCAAGAACCGGCTGTGGTTCGAGGTGGACGGCAGCGTCACGTCGCTCGCCTTCGACCAGGAGAACCCGGAGACGCTCTTCGTCGGCAGCCGCGGGGAGAATGCCGCGGTGCAGCGCGATCCGGCGGTCCTGTCGCCCGACGCGGCCCGGCTGTCGGTCGTCCCCGGCGGCCATCCGATGGGCTATCTCGACTGCTTCGCGGCCTTCGTCCGCGATGTGCACTCCGCCGTCCGCGCCGACGGCACCGGTGGGCCCTTCCCCACCTTCGACGACGCCGCCCGCATGGTGCGCCTCACCGAGGCCGTGCTCGCGTCGGCGGCCGACCGGTCCTGGAAAGAGGTCTCCTGAGATGAAGCTGGGCTTTCTGACCGCCTGCCTCCCGCAGCTGCCGCTGGAGGAGATCGCGGCGTGGGCGGCCGCGCACGACTACCAGGCGCTGGAGGTGGCCACCTGGCCGTCCACCGGCTCCCGGGAGTTCGAGGCCAGCCACATCGACGTGACCGGCTTCGGCAAGCGGCAGGCCGACGAGGTGCGCGCGCTGTTCGAGCGGCACGCCCTGGAGCTGTCGGCGCTCGCCTACTACGAGAACAACCTGCACCCGGACGAGAGCCGCAGGGCCGAGATCGCCGCCCATGTGCGGGCGAACGTGGACGCGGCCGCGCTGCTCGGCGTCCCTTACGTGGGCACCTTCATCGGCCGCCACCCCGGCCTGTCGGTGAAGGAGAACATCGCGCTGGCCGAGCGGGAGCTGCCGCTGCTGGTGGAGTACGCGGGCGAGCGCGGTGTGAAGATCATCATCGAGAACTGCGTGATGGAGGGCTGGCACCCGGACGGCTACCCGGGCAACCTCGCCTACTCCCCGGAGCTGTGGGAGTGGATGTTCGGCCTGGGCCTCTACCTCAACTACGACCCGTCGCACCTGATGTGGCTGGGCATCGACCCGGTGGCGGCGCTGAAGCCGTACATCGACCGCATCCCGCACGCCCAGGCCAAGGACGCCCAGCTCGACCCGCGGGCCAGGGACCGGTACGGCTTCTTCGGCCGGACGGTCGAGCGCGCCGACGGCTGGGACAGCGGCTGGTGGCGCTACCGCGTTCCCGGCCTCGGGGACGTGGACTGGCGGCGGATCGTGGACACGCTCTACGAGGGCGGTTTCACCGGCGTGCTGTCCGTCGAGCACGAGGACCCGGTGTGGAGCGGGGACACCACCCGCGTCACCCAGGGCCTGGAGATCGCCCACCGCACACTGCGCCCCCTCATCGTCGGCTGACCCGCACAGGAGGATTTGTTTCCATGCCCGAGCCGCTGAGCATCCAGCTCTACACCCTCCGGGACCAGATGGCCGCCGACCGCGACGGCACGCTGACCCGGCTCGCCGAGATCGGCTACCGCTCGGTGGAGCCCTACGACCCGACCGCCGACCCGGCCGGTTTCCGCAAGCTCGCCGACGACCTCGGCCTCACCGTGCCGAGCACCCACGCCTACGCGCTGTTCAGCAAGGACGCCGGCGAGGTCTTCGACGCCGTGCGGACCACCGGCACCGACCGGGCGATCATCCCGGGCGGGATCGACCACGACCTCTTCACCACCACCGACGGCCTTCAGCAGGTCGCCGACCGCCTCAACGGCTTCGCCGCCCAGGCCGCCGAGCACGGCGCGCTCATCGGCTACCACAACCACTGGTGGGAGATCGAGCCGCGCTTCGAGGGCCGCACCGCGCTGGAGGTGCTGGCCGACCTGCTGGCGCCCGAGGTCTTCCTGGAGGTCGACACCTACTGGGCGGCCGTGGGCGGCGCGGACGTGCCCGCGCTGCTGCGCGCGCTGGGCGACCGGGTGTTCTCGCTGCACGTCAAGGACGGTCCGGGCGTCAAGGAGCAGCCGCACACCGCGGTCGGCCAGGGCACGATCGACGTGCCGCCGATCCTCGCGGCGGCGCCGGACGCGGTCCGGATCGTGGAGCTGGACTCGTGCGCGGGCGACGTCTTCGAGGCCGTCGCCGCCAGCCACACCTACCTCACGGAGCTGGAGGGGCGGTCATGAGCCGCGGTCCGGTCGGGGTGGCGCTGATCGGCGCCGGTGTCATCAGCACCCAGTACCTGACGGCGCTGTCCGGCTTCCCCGACGTCCGCGTGCTGGGCATCGCCGACCTCGACGTCGAGCGGGCCCGCGCGGCGGCGCAGACGTACTCGGTGCCCTTCGCCGGGGACGTCGCCTCGGTGCTCGCGCTGCCCGAGGTCGAGATCGTCGTCAACCTCACGATCCCGGCCGCGCACGCCGAGGTCGCGAGCGCGGCGCTGCGGGCGGGCAAGCACGTCTACGGCGAGAAGCCGCTCGCGCTGGCGCCGGCCGACGGGGCGAAGATCCTCGCCGAGGCGCAGGCCGCCGGGCTGCGGGTGGGCAGCGCGCCCGACACCTTCCTCGGCGCCGGCCTCCAGTCGGCGGCGCGCGCGGTGAGCGCGGGGGTGATCGGCGAGCCGGTGAGCGTCACGGCCGTCACCCAGGGCCCGGGCCCGGAGAGCTGGCACCCGAGCCCGGAATTCCTCTTCCAGTACGGCGCCGGGCCGCTGTTCGACATCGGCCCCTACTACCTGACGGCGCTGGTGGCGATATTCGGGCAGGTCAGCCGGGTGTCGGCGACAGCTCGGCAGGCGCGCGCGGAGCGGGTGATCGGCTCGGGCCCGAAGGCGGGCACGCGCTTCGCGGTGGAGGTGCCGACGCATGTGCACGCGCTGCTGGACTTCGCGAGCGGCCCGAGCGCGGCGGCCACCTTCAGCTTCGACTCGTCGGTGCCGCGCCGGATGATCGAGATCACCGGCACCGAGGGCACCTTGTCGCTGCCGGACCCCAACACCTTCGAGGGCCCGCTGCGGGTGCAGGCGCTCGGCGCGCAGGAGTGGAGCGAGCTGCCGGTGGCGGGGTCGACGGCGGGCCGCGGTATGGGCGTGCTGGACATGGCCCGCGCGATCCGCGGCGGGGAGCAGCACCGCGCCTCGGGCGAGCTGGCCCAGCACGTGCTGGAGCTGATGGCCACGATCACCTCCTCGGCCGAGCAGCACGCCGTTCTCCCGCTGGAGTCGTCGGCCCCGGCCGTACCCGTCCTGCCGGACGACTGGGACCCGGTGGCGGCCACGCTGTCCTGACGCAGCCCGCCACCGACGCGCCCGGCCGGCCCTTCCGTGGGGGGAGGGGTCGGCCGGGTCCTTTTCTGCGGGGGTGCTACGGGTAGTTCGTCAGGTCCGTCACCTGGTGGCCGCTGTTGACGGCGGCGCCGGTGTTGTTGATGACGTGGCTGATGGTGCCGGTGCCGCCCAGGGAGACGGTCACCATGTCGTGGAAGCGCACGCCGGAGGTGTCGGGCACCTGGAAGGCGTTGGCGGAGACCACGGACGGGTTGGAGCTGAAGTAGCAGTAGCTGCCCAGGCCCCATGCCTCATGGCTGGTGACCGAGGAGGCGACCTTGTAGGCGGGGTAGCCCTGCGCGGAACCGTTCATCCAGGAGGCCTGGTTGGGCGGGTCGTAGGGCATCTCGTTCTGGAAGAAGTACGTCCGCCCGCCGTTGCCGTTCCACAAAACCTGCGTCTTCTGGAAGTGTTCGACGAACAGCCCGTACGCCGTCACATTGGCACCGTTGACGATCAGGCCGGTGTCGGCGGTGTTGGTGCCCCAGCCGACCGTGCCGCCGTTGCCGTGGTCGGCGCGCCAGATCCAGGTGTGGTCGATGATCGTGTTGCTGCTGTTGATCACCAGGGAGTTGACGGCCTTCCCGACGGTCGCGCCGCCGATGCGGAAGAAGACGTCGGACAGGCTCACCGGGTCGGCCGCGTGCGAGGCGGACGAGCCGGCCGGGCCGATCTGCATCAGCTGCTGCGAGCTGGTGGTGCCGGCGTCGATGAGCAGGCCGGCCAGCTTGATGCCGTCGACGTCCGCGGTGCTGAGCGCGGTGATCCCGTTGTCCGGCACCAGCGTGGCCAGGCCCAGGCCCAGCACGACGGTGTCGGGACGGGTGACGTTCAGCGTCTGGTTGAGGTGGTAGACGCCCGGGGTGACCAGCAGGTTCTTGCCCGCCGCGAGGGCCGCGTTCATGTCGGCCGCGGTGGCGCCGGGCTTGGCGACGTAGAACTGGTCGAGCGGCAGCGACTGGCCCTGCGGGGTCTTGCCGCTCCAGGTGGTGCCGGAGGCGTTGGACTGCAGCGCGGGCACGAAGACCTGGTAGTTGCCCGACCCGTCGACGTACAGAAACGGCTTCTCGCGGATGGTGGGCGAGGAGGCGACGTTGGTGTAGGTCGGGAAGGACTGGCCGGGGGCGCCCTGGTCGCCGACGAAGACCATGTTCCAGTTGGAGCCGGACCAGCTGCCCATCGTCGAGTCGCGGGTCAGGAACTGCTGCTGGGAGCCGGAGCGGATCTGGCCGTCGACCTTGGTGTCGGAGATGAAGCCGCCGCTGGACCAGCCGCCGTCGTCCAGCGCCAGGTTGCCGCGTACGTGCATGCGCCGGTAGGGCGCGGCCTGCGAGACCGCCCAGCGGTCGGTGCCGCCGGTGGGGTTGACGGACATGTTCTCGGCGTCGCGCCAGAAGTTCTGCGTGGCGTTGCCGCCGAACCAGTCGGCCTCGGCGTGCACGGCGCCGTTGATCGTCACGTCGTCCGGGCTCAGGCCGAGGCCCGCGACCTGGGTGTAGAAGCCGACGTTGACGTCCGCGCTGTAGGTGCCGGGCTTGAAGAGCACGGCGTAGCGCTGGCTGCCGAACTGGTTGCTCTGCTGCTGGTTGAAGATCGAGGTGAGCTTGGACTGGATCGAGGACGCGGACATCGACGGGTCGAAGACCACGACGTTCGGCCCGAGGTCCGGGTCGTTGCCGGTGGGCGGGGTGGTGGTGCCGCCGTCCGAGCCGGAGACGGTGAAGGACTGCGCGGCGGTGCCGTTGCAGGTGTACTGCTGGAGCTGGACGCTGTCGGCGGTGGAGGCCCCGGGCACGTCCAGGCACTTGCCGCTGTTGCGGTTGACGAAGTGGAAGGAGCCGCCGGCCTCGGCGACCGGCAGCCACTGCTGGTTGGCGCCGCCGCCGTACAGCCACAGCTGGGTCTTGGCGCTGTCGGCGGTGGACACGTCGGTGACGTCCCACACCTGGTTCGGGGCGGGGGCGACGCCGACGCGGTAGTAGCCGCTGTCGGTGGCGGTGAACTGCCACTGCTGGGCGGCGCTGCCGTTGCAGGCGTACTGCTGGACGGCGGTGCCGTTGGCGGTGGCGGCGGCGCGGGCGTCCACGCACTTGCCGCTGCCGACGCCGGTCACCGAGGCCGGGGCGGCGGGGATGGTCGCGGCTGCCGCGCCGGGCGCGGAGAGCAGGGCGAGTCCGGCGCCGGCCGGGAGGAGCAGTGCCGCTACGAGAGCGGCGGTTCTTCTGCGGTGGGGGCTGGGGCGGATGTGCGTGCCGGGCCCGGTGGAAACCTGGGTCACACGTCTCTCCTCGGTCGCGTTGTGGGGTCGCGATGCGGAGTGGACGCTAGGGGCGCAGCTGTCGGCGCGTCAATACACATCAAAAAATAAGTCGTGAATTATGCGGGCCGGAAAAAGGGCCGGACCTCCCGGTCCGGCCCCTGAGCTGCTCGGCAGCCGCTCTCAGCTGTCGAGCGTGCCGGTCGCCAGCAGCCCGATGAGCACGAAGCCGATCACGATCCGGTAGATCACGAACGAGTTGAACGAGTGCCGCGCCACGAACCGCAGCAGCCAGGCGATGGAGCCGTAGGCGACGACGAACGACACCAGGGTGCCGACCGCGAGCGCGCTCGCGCTGACCCCGCCGCCGGTGGCGTCCTTGAGCTCGTACAGCCCGGCGCCGGTGAGCGCGGGCAGGCCGAGGAAGAACGACAGCCGGGTGGCCGCCATCCGGTCGAGGTCGCGGATCAGCGCGGTGGAGATGGTCGCGCCGGAGCGGGAGAAGCCGGGGAAGAGCAGCGCCAGGATCTGCGACGTACCGACGTACATCGCGTCCTTCACGGTGACCTCGTCCTCGCCGCGCTTGAACCGGGCCATCTGCTCCGCGGCCCACATGACCACGCTGCCGACGATCAGCGACAGGGCGACGACCCACAGCGACCCCAGCGGACCGTCGATGAGCGGCTTGGCCGCCAGCCCGACGATCACGATCGGGATCGTGGAGTAGATCACCCACCAGGTGAACTTGTAGTCGTGGTTGTCCCGCTCGTTCCTGTTCGTCAGCCCGCGCAGCCACGCGGAGACGAACCGCATGATGTCCTTGAAGAAGTACACGAACACCGCGGCGATGGCGCCGACCTGGATCACCGCGGTGAAGGCGACGACGGACTTGTCGTCGACCTTGATGTTCATCAGGCCCTCGGCCATCTTCAGATGCCCGGTGGAGGAGACCGGCAGGAACTCGGTCACTCCTTCCACGACTCCGAGAATGACGGCCTGGCCGACGCCGATGGCACTCATGTGGGTGGTGGTCCTGTCCCCTGGTCCGCCGGTGATCAGCCGGCCCGCTGGTGACGACTACACATGCGTAGACGTCCGGTGGCGACTCTAGAGGATCGGCGGCCGGACCCCGAATCCGGGGAGGTCCGGCCGCCGTGGTGCGGGACAGGTCAGCGGTGCGCCCAGGTCACGTCAGCAGGCGCCGAGGTCCTGCCACACGCCCCACTCGCCGGTGGTGCCGGGCTCCTCGCCGGTCGTCCACCACTTGGCCTTCCAGGTGTGGCCGCTGTGGGAGACGGTGTTGCCGCCGACGTAGATCGCCGAGCTGCTCCACGGGGCGGCCGTGCAGGCGGTCGTGCCGCCGGTGACGGTCAGCGTGAACGTCGCGTTGTGCGCGGCGCCGGACGCGGTGCCCGTGACGGTGAGGGTGTAGGTGCCGGAGACGGCGGCGGCGGTCGTGGAGACGTTCAGCGTCGCGTTGCCGCCCGCCGTGACCGAGCCGGGGCTGACCGAGGCGGTGACGCCGGCCGGCGCGCCGCTCACGCTCAGGCTCACCGACTGGGCGCTGCCCGCGGTGACGGCGGTGTGCACGCTGGATGTGGTGGAGCCGCCCGCCGTGACGGTGGCGGAGGCCGGGGACAGCGACACCGAGAAGTCGTTGGTGGGCGGCGTGGTGGTGCCGCCGCTGTTGAACGCCGCGAAGGTGTGACTGAACTGCCAGGTGCTCTGCGCGATGCCGGAGCAGGTGTCGGAGCCGCCCTGGCCGGGGCAGCCGCCGTTGTCGCGCTGCAGGGCCCAGAAGGACAGCGTGTTGACGCCCTTGCTGACCGCCCAGTTGTAGACCTGGGTGGCGTCGGCGGTGGTGAACGTCTCGGCGGCGCCGAAGTCGTCGATGCCCGGCATCTCGATGATGCCGACCATGTTCCAGATCTGCGCGTCGGTCTTCGACGTGTAGAGCTTGGCCAGCTGGTCGTGCAGGCCCTGGGTGGCCGTCTGGGTGTCGTTCGCCATCTCGTGGGTGGCGTTGTCGTAGTAGTCGAACGTCATGAGGTTGACGACGTCGACGTTCACCCCGTTGGAGATGGCGTTCTTGATGACCGACAGGCCCGAGCCGTCGCCGGCGGTGCCGGTGGTCAGACCGTGGGTGGTGGTCGGCAGGGTGTAGGAGATCTGCAGCGTGCGCCCGTTGGCCGCGGCCCAGTCCTGCGTCATCTTGAGCGCCTTGTTGCGGCGGTCGATGCCGGCGGCCTTGGTCAGCGAGTTGTCCTCGATGTCCATGTCGAGCCGGCTGATGTCGTAGGTGCTGACGACCTTCTCGTAGGCGGCCGCGATCGAGGCGACGTCGGTGCAGCTGTCGGCGATCTCGGTGCCGGTGTTGTCGGCCGTAAAGCCGCCGAAGGACGGGATGACGTCGCCGCCGCCGGCCTGGATGGTGTCGATGTCGGCACCGAAGTTGGCCTGGCTGATCGGCATCGAGCTGTCGCCGTTCCAGTACGGCGTGCAGGAGCCGACCGACGGGGTCTGGATGAAGGCCATCGTCAGGTACTTGTTGCCCGACGCGGCGGCCAGGCCGGAGAGGCTGTCGCCGTTCCATGCCTCGAAGTACGGCGCCGAGAGGTGCTGGGGCAGCGGGGTGGCCGCGTGGGCGGCGCCGCCGCCGGTCAGGGCCAGCCCTGCGGCGGCGGCTGCGGTGGCGAGTCCGGTGAGCAGTGCGCGGGCTCGCCCTCTACGAACGGGTCCGGTCATGGACCGCGCTCCTTCCAGGTGGGGGGATCAGCAGACGGCGGCCTGCTGGTCTGGACCAATACTGTTGGTCCAGACCACTCGACTGTCAAGAGTCCTAACAGATAATGGAGTTGAACCACCCGGAAGCAGATTTCCGGCGTTCGCGGCCTTTCCGGCAGCCGCCGGTCGGCGGAGAACCGCCGCGCCCGGGGCCGGGCGCGGCGGTGACCTTGCCGGATCGTGCGGACTGCCGGTCAGCGGCCCCAGCTGGTGAGCGCCAGCGCGGGCACGAACCGCAGCGCGTCGACCGAGCCGACACCGGTGGCCATGTCGTAGCCCTTGACCGCGGTGTAGCCGGGGACCCCGCCGTAGGTGTTGTTCGTGCCGTCCGCGGCGTCCACGATGCCGCTGAACTTCGGGCTGCCCTTGGCGAGCGTGTACAGCGCCTGGTGGATGTCGCCCACCCGGTGCCCGCCGAACTGGTCGGCGAGCGCGACGATGCCGGAGAACAGCGGGCTCGCCTCGCTCGTGCCGCCGTAGACGTCCCAGCCGGTGGCCGTCGGGTCGTAGCTGGAGTAGACCCAGGCGCCGCCGTCCACCGCCGCGGCCATCGAGATGTCCGGGGTGCCGCGGTGCGCGCCGACCGTCTTCTTGACGCCGTCCTGGTACGACGGCCGGGCGAAGACGTGCGACTGGCCGCCGCCGCCCGCGCCGTAGTCGTTGTACACGCTGTCCGGCGCGGTGCGGTTGCCCGCCTCGTCCAGGTGCAGCTGGGTGCCGCCGATCGAGGTGACCAGCGGGTCCGCGGACGGCCAGGAGTTGACCTGGTAGGGGTAGTCGCCCGAGCCGTCCTCCACCGCGTCGGTCGCGCCGTCGTCGCCGGAGGAGGCCAGCACCGTCACGCCGTGCCGGGCCGCGTCCTGGAAGGCGTAGCGCAGGCCCTGGATGCTGGAGAAGTCGCCCTTGTCGAAGCCCGGGAAGGTGTTCTCGGTCGCCCCGAAGCTCTGGGTGATGACGTCGCCCACGTTGTGGTCGATGAGGTACTTCTCGGCGTCCATCATCTCCGGCAGACCGACGACGCCCTCGGTCTCGGCGACACCGGTCTCGACGAGCACGATCTTCGCGTCGGGCGCGACGGCGTGCGCCATCTCGACGTCCAGCGTGGACTCGCCCGCCCAGCCGGTGTGGTCGGGGTTGGTCGGGTCGAACGGCGGCACGTCGCCCCACTTGACGACCTGCACCTTGCTGCTCTTGATGCCGAACTGGGCGCTGTAGACGTCCAGGTCGTGCTGGATCGTCGGCGAGCCGAACGAGTCGACGATGACGATCGTGCGGCCCTTGCCCGTGACGCCAGCCCGGTAGAGCGGGTTGAGGTCGTACGCCTGCCGGTACTGCAGCGGGGTGTAGCAGTTGATGCCCCACTGCGCCTGGCACTGGGCCAGCGTCAGCGGGCTGCTCACCCCGTGCACCAGCCGGTGGCCGGCGACCGCGGGCACCGCCTTGGCGGCGGGCACGTGGGCGGCGGGCGCGGAGGCGGTGGCGCCGCCGGCCGGAGCGGCGGTCAGCACGGCGGCGGTGAGGGCGGTGGCCCCGGCCGCGGCGACCGCTGCGGAGCGCGGGCGGAATCTGCGCATGGACTCTCCCTGGGTGGAGGACGACCGCACGAGACGGATGACTGATCACATCGGAGAGATCATGCCCAGGACAAGAGTGCCTCCCGGATTACGGCAGGTCGCTTTACCCGGATGGCCCTCCTTTTACCGTGCCATGACCGGGGCATGACGAAGCGTCCGCCCAGCGGGACCTCCGGGGGGCCGGGCGTACCGTCAGGAGACGATGTCCTTGGTGCGGAAGCCCCGGAAGGCGAGCGCGGTCAGCACGATCGCGTACGACACCGACACGGACACGCCCTGCAGCATGGAGCCCCACTCCAGGTCCGGCTGGAGGGCGTCCGCCCAGGAGAACTGCCAGTGCGCGGGCAGCACGTCGCGCCACGAGCCGAGCGCGGTCACCGCGTCCAGCACGTTGCCGACGATCGTCAGCCCGACCGCGCCGCCCACCGCGCCGAGCGGCGCGTCGGTCCTCGTCGAGAGCCAGAACGCCAGCGCCGCGGTGACCAGTTCGCTCACGAAGATGTACGCGACCGCGATCGCCGCCCGCGGCAGCGCGTCGCCCGACGCGAGCGCCCCGCCGGTGGGCAGCTCCAGATCGCCCCAGCCGTACGCGACGGTGCCGGCCGCGAGCGCCACCGCGGGCAGCAGCACGATGGCCGCCGCGCTGAAGGCGAGCGCCACGGTGAACTTCACGCCCAGCAGCCGGGTCCGCGGCACGGGCGCGGCCAGCAGGTAGCGCAGGCTCGACCAGCCCGCCTCCGAGGCAACGGTGTCGCCGCAGAACAGCGCGACGGGCACCACCAGCACGAAGCCGGCCGACACGAACAGGCACGTCGCCGCGAAGTTGCCGCCGGACGCGGTCGCGGTGTCGATCAGCGTCGGGCCGTTGCGGCCCTCCTTGGGGGTGCCGCCGATCGCGAAGGCGATGATCAGCACGAAGGGCAGCGCGGCCAGCAGCCCGAACACCACCATCGTGCGCCGCCGCCGCAACTGCCGCCGGGCCTCGACGCGCAGCCGCAGCGTGCGGCCGGGCCGGTAGCCCTCGGCGGTTTCCCGGCGCGGCACCGCGGCGGGCGGCGGCGCGGGAGCGGGGACGGGTGCGGGCGGGGCGGCGCTCATGCCGAGCCTCCGATCAGGGTCAGGAAGGCGTCCTCCAGCCGGCGGTGCGGCCCGACCCGGGCCACCGGGACGTCCAGCCGGACGAGTTCGGCCACGAACTGCGCGGACGTCAGCCCGTCCAGCACCGCGAGCAGGCCGTCCTCGGCGCGTACGGCGGTGGCCACCCCGGGCAGCCCCGCGACCTTGTCGACGACGTCCGCCGGCATCTCGCCGTCCACGCCGACGAGCACGGTGTCCTCCGAGCCGACGATCTCGGCGACGGGCCCCGCGGTCACCAGCCGGCCGCGGTCCATCACCACCAGGTGCGTGCAGCTCTGCTCGACCTCGGCCAGCAGGTGGCTGGAGACGATGACGGTGCGCCCGCCGGCCGCGTAGCGGATCATCACCTCGCGCATCTCGCGGATCTGCGGCGGGTCGAGACCGTTGGTCGGCTCGTCGAGGATCAGCAGGTCCGGCAGGCCCAGCATGGCCTGGGCGATGGCGAGCCGCTGCCGCATGCCCTGCGAGTACGTGCGCACCGCGCGCTCCAGCGCGTCGCCGAGGCCCGCGATCTCCAGCGCCTCGGCCAGGTGCGCGTCGCCCGGCGGGCGGCCGGTGGCCTGCCAGTACAGCTCCAGGTTGGCGCGGCCGGTCAGGTGCGGCAGGAAGCCGGCGCCCTCGACGAAGGCGCCGAGCCGCGACAGCACCGGCGCGCCCGGCCGCACCGCCTCGCCGAAGACCCGGATCTCGCCCTCGTCCGGGTGGATCAGGCCCATCAGCATCCGCAGCGTGGTGGTCTTGCCCGCGCCGTTCGGCCCGAGCAGCCCGAGCACCTGCCCCGGCTCGACCCGGAAGGACAGGTCGCGCACCGCGTAGCGGTCGGCGGATTTCGCGTAGCGCTTGCTCAGCCCGGTGATCTGCAGCGGCACCGCCGCGAGCGCCGGGTCGGCGGGGCGCGGCCGCACCCGGCGCCGCCCGGTCACCAGCAGCGCCGCGGCGGCCAGCAGCGCGGCCGGCGGCAGCGCCCACGTCCACCAGGGCAGCGGCCCGGCGGCGTCGGACAGCTCGGTGTCGACGGGCACGGTCAGCTGCGGCCCGGCCAGCGACACCGTCACCGACGCGGCGGCCGCGGGCGAGGCGTACCCCAGGTCGGTCGTGGCCACCACCAGCCGCAGCCGGTGGCCGCCGGCGAAGTCGTGGTCCACGGCGGGCAGTCGCAGCGTCACCAGGGTGCCGTCCGGTGATCCGGTGACGCGTACGGGCGCGGCGAGCCCGGCGGGCAGCGTCTGCTTGCCGCCCGGCGTGACGTCGTAGAGCTTGCCGAAGAGCACCACGTCGGGTGCCTTCGTGGCCACCCGCAGCGTCACGGTCGGCGAGCCGGTCAGATGGGTGTGGGCGGCGAGCGGCGCGGAGTCGAAGCTCGCGAACTGCCCGGGCATGTCCGTGGACAGGCTCGCGCCGAGCGACGACAGGGCGCTCAGCGAACCGGCGCCGGGCACCGCGGAGATCGCCGGCGGGGAGCCGCCCGCGGGGCTGAGGATGCGCTGCGGGCCGCCGGTCAGGGTGACCCGGCGGGCGGAGGAGCCCTCCAGGCCCGGGTAGGAGTCGGCGGTGGCGCCGCGCAGGACCACGCTGCCGTCGGTGGAGTTCAGGCCGCCGGTGCGGGTGACCCGGAAGGCCGGGCCGGTGTCGGCGCCCTTGTCGCCCTTGAGGTAGCGGTCGAACCACGCGGTGACCCGGCGGTCGACCCGGGCGTCCTCGGTGTCGCCGCCGTCGTGCCCGCCCGCGATCCAGTCGACGGCCACGGGCGCGCCGTTGGCCCGCAGGGCGGCGGCCGCCGCGTCGGACTGCGCGAGCGTGAAGAGCGAGTCGGTCTGGCCCTGCACGATGAGCGCGGGCACCTTGATGCGGGACGCGACGGCGGCGGGACTGAGCGCCGCGAGCTGCGCGGTGGCGGCGGCGTCGGGGCGGCCGGCCTGCGCGACACGCTGGTAGAGGGCGCAGATCTGCGGTGTGAAGCGGCCGCACACCGGGTCGCTCGCGGCGGCCGCGGCCGCCGCTTCGCGCAGCTCCTGCTTCGTCGGGGCCTTGTCCCCGTCCGCGGCGGCCGCCGCGGGCAGCGGCGTGGCGCCGGAGGAGAAGAAGATGCCGGCCCACAGCTTCTTGTAGACGTCGTCGGGGAAGAGCGCGTCCGCGAGGTTCCAGTACGTCTCGCGGGGCGCGATCGCGTCCACGCGGTGGTCGTACCCGGCGGCCAGCAGCGACACCGCGCCGCCGTACGACACGCCCGTGACGCCGACCCGCGGGTCGCCCGGCGCGTCGAGCCGGACCTCGGGGCGGGCGGCGAGCCAGTCGATGAGCCGGCTGACGTCGGCGACCTCGCCGTCCGGCGCGTCGAGCCCGATCTGCCCGCCGGACGCGCCGAATCCGCGCGCCGACCACGTCAGGACGGCGTAGCCGTGCCGCGCCAGCGACTCGGCCTGGCCGCGCACCTCGTCCTTGCTGCCGCCGAAGCCGTGGCCGAGCAGCACGGCGGGTCTGCGGCCGCCGCCGCCCGCGGTGAAGTAGGAGGTGTCCAGGCGTACGCCGCCGGCGCCGGTGAGCATCGCGTCGGAGCGGTGCACCGCGGGGCCGCCGCCGGCCGCCGCGGCCGTACCGACCGCCGCACCGCCCGCCACGAGCACCGCGAGCGCCCCCGCACCGGCCAACCACCGCCTGCGCCGCGGCCATCGGAGATCCATCCCACGATCCTAGGCGGCAAGGATCCGCAGGCCGCGGACGGGGCGGGGGCTCCCCCGCGTTTCCCCGGCTTTTCACAACGTGCGGCGCCCCGGCCGCGACGGGGCG
The DNA here is from genome assembly GCF_044333285.1 of Streptomyces sp. NPDC021020. NCBI lineage: Bacteria > Bacillati > Actinomycetota > Actinomycetes > Kitasatosporales > Streptomycetaceae > Streptomyces > Streptomyces sp. NPDC021020. Next base: position 491,264 of record NZ_JBIRQQ010000008.1, on the reverse strand, counting down.
GGGCGCCGCGCGGGCGGTCAGATCCGGGTGACGGGGCGCATCGCCATGCCCTCGGTGAGGGCCCAGCCGTACAGCCGCGCCGCGTCGTCGTAGGAGACGGAGTCGAGGCCGTCGGGCAGGTCGAAGATGAGCGTGCCGTTGAGCTCGGTGCCGTCGCCGGAGACGAGGGTGGCGGTGAAGCGGTCGGACCGGTCGTACTCCGCCTCGCCGCCTTCGTCGGCGCCGAAGACGTACAGGCCGGCGTACGCCTTGCCGCCGCCCGGGACGACGAGCGGGTCGGTGTCGACCTCGCCGAGGGTCCGCACGATGTCGGCGTCGTTGCCGGCCCCGAGCCGCACCTGCGGGGATTCGTTGAGGACGCACGGCGTCCTGGTGCCGTTGGTGACGGTCAGCAGGAAGTGCCGCGGGGTCTCCCCCGCGGCGTCCTGGAGCTCGACGGCGGTGTTCAGCTCGGTGACCTGGCAGTCCTTGTACTTCGTGCCGTTGCCGCCGCTGGTCTCGCCGGTGTCCCCGGTCCGGTCGTCGGCGGGCGTGCTGGTGGCTGTCCCGGTGCCGGAGTCGGTCGTGGACGCGGTGGCCCTCGGCGTGCCCTTCCCGGCCGGCGCCGGGCTCGACGGGCCCGCGGCGTCGTCGTCGCCCTGGCAGGCGGTGGCCGCCAGCAGCACGGCGGCCGCGGCCGCTCCCAGGAGGGTGCCGCGCAGGGCGCGGCGTACCGGGCCGGTTCTGGCCGTCTTCGTCTTCATGCGGTGGTCCGTTTCCCCCGGGACCGGTCCGGCAGGACCGGTCCATGTGCGATCGACGCCGCAATTCTGACCCGCGGGGCAGCCCGGCTCCGGCGGACCGCGCGTCTGTTACCGCCCCCGTACGAACTGGCAGCGCGGGCGTGACCGTGCCCGCGGGACCGGCTACGGCGGGGGCGGCGCCGCTCCTGGCGGGCGCTGTCGGTGGCCCGCGGTACGGTGCGGGAAAGGATGTGACGGGACGGGAGGAAAGGCGCATGAAGGGCACGTTGACGGCCGCCCAGCGGCGCGCGCTCACCGGTTCCGACCCGGTGACCGGGCGGCTGACCGCGCGGGCCGACGTGTGCGCCGCGCTCGCCGCCCACGGGCTCGCCGTCCGCCACGGGCGCAGCGGGCACCACGGCTACTACCTCACGCCGGAGGGCCTGCGGCTGCGCGCCGACCTGACGGCGGCCCGCCCCGACGTCCCGCCGCCAGGGCGTCCCGCACCCGCCGCCGACACCTTCGCCGCCGACGACGGGACGGGGACGGGACCGCCCGGCGGGCCGCGGCGCGCCGCCGAGGTGGCGACCGCGTGGGAGGGCCTGCTGCGGATCAGGTCGCTGCTGCTCGACGGGGCGACCGGCGCTCCCGCGCCCTGGGAGCGGGACCGCCCCGTGCACGCCGTCGCCCTCGCCCTGGAGGCCGCCGGATGCCCTCCCGCCCGCCCCGGCTCCCCGGGCTACGCGGTGACGGCCGCCGGGGAGCGGGAGGGCGAGCCACGGGTCGCCTGGCGCGGCGGCCCGGAAGGGACGGCGGCGATACGGGCGCTCGCCCGCTGCGCGGAGCTGCTCGGCCGGTACGGCTGGCAGTGCACCGAGCACCGCACGCGCGAGGGCGAGCCCTTCCTGCTGGTCTCCCCCAGCCGCACCCGCTGAGCCGGGGCCGATCCGTACGGCCCCTGTCCCTGCCCGGGTACGACCGATCTGCCCACGCACGTCCCCGTACGGCCGCCTTCACCGGCGGCGGGGACGCGGATTAAGGTCGTTGACCATGGAATACCGTCATCTCGGCCGCAGCGGCCTGATCATCAGCGAGATCGCCTACGGCAACTGGCTCACCCACGGCTCCCAGGTGGAGGAGGACGCCGCCACCGCGTGCGTGCGCGCGGCCCTGGACGTCGGCATCACCACCTTCGACACCGCGGACGTCTACGCGGGCACCCGCGCCGAGTCCGTACTCGGCCGCGCGCTGAAGGGCGAGCGGCGCGAGGGCCTGGAGATCTTCACCAAGGTCTTCTGGCCCACCGGCCCCGGCCACAACGACCGCGGCCTGTCCCGCAAGCACATCATGGAGTCCATCGACAACTCCCTGAGCCGCCTGCAGACCGACTACGTCGACCTCTACCAGGCCCACCGCTACGACCGCTTCACCCCGCTGGAAGAGACGATGGAGGCCTTCGCCGACGTCGTGCACTCCGGCAAGGCGCACTACATCGGCGTGTCGGAGTGGACGGCCGACCAGATCCGCCGCGCCCACGCGCTGGCGCGCGAGCTGCGGATCCCGCTGGTGTCCAACCAGCCGCAGTATTCGGCGCTGTGGCGCGTCATCGAGGGCGAGGTCGTCCCGACGTCGGAGGAGCTGGGCATCGGCCAGGTCGTCTTCTCCCCGATCGCCCAGGGCGTCCTGACCGGCAAGTACCTGCCGGGCGAGCAGCCCCCGGCCGGATCGCGCGCCACCGACGACAAGGGCGGCGCCAACATGATCAGCCGCTGGATGCGCGACGAGGTGCTCGCACGGGTGCAGGAGCTCAAGCCGATCGCCGCGGAGGCGGGCCTGAGCCTCGCGCAGCTCGCGGTCGCGTGGGTGCTGCAGAACAAGAACGTCTCCGCCGCGATCGTGGGCGCCTCGCGCCCCGAGCAGGTGGGCGAGAACGCGAAGGCGGCCGGCGTGAAGCTGGACGCCGAAGTGGTGGAGCGCATCGAGTCGATCCTCGCGCCGGTCGCGGTGACCGACCCGCTCAAGGTCTACGAGAACGTCCCGACCAAGCGGCCCTGACCCCGCGGGGCCCTGCGGGGCTCGGCGTACGACGCTCCCGGGCCGCCTCCCGCGGCGGCCCGGGGGCGCGGGTCAGACCTTCACGCCGTGGGCGCGGAGGAAGTGCAGGGGGTTGATGTCGTCGCCGTACGACGGGCCCGTCCGGATCTCGAAGTGCAGGTGCGGGCCTGTAGCGTTGCCCGTGGAGCCGGAACGGGCGATGCGCTGGCCCTCGGTGACCTGCTGGCCGACCTTGACGGAGATCTGCGACAGGTGGCCGTACTGGCTGTAGTGCCCGTCCGGGTGCCGGATCACCACCTGGTAGCCGTACGCCCCGCCCCACCCGGCGGTGACGACCTTGCCCGAGGCCACGGCGTGCACGGCGGTGCCGGTCGGGACCAGGAAGTCCTGGCCGGTGTGGTGGCCGCTGGACCAGTGGCTGCCGGAGGCCTGGTAACCGGTGCCGAGGGCGGCGTGCACCGGCAGGGTGTAGCCCGTGGAGTGCGTGACGGAGGCGGGCTCGGCGGTCTTCTTCTGCGCGGGCTTCGGGGCGGGCTTGGCCGCCGGTTTCGCGGCGGGCTTGGCCGCAGGTTTGGCCGCGGGCTTCACCGCCGGTTTGGCCTGCGGCTTCGGCTTGGGCTTCGCCTTCGCGGGCGGGGCGTCCAGGGCGAGCCGCTGGCCGGGGAGTATCAGGTCCGGGTCGTCGCCGACGACGCCGCGGTTGTCGGCGTAGAGGCGCGGCCAGCCGCCCTTGACGTGCCGGTCGGCGGCGATCCCGGAGAGGGTGTCGCCCCGGACGACCGTGTAGTGCTCCTGCCCGGCGGGCTTCTTCGGCGGCGCCGCGGTGGGCTTCTTCGCGGCGGGCTTCTTCGCGGGGGCCTTGGGCTGCGCCTTCGCGGGGGCCTTCGCCGTGGTGTGCGCCGTGGTGTGCGCGGTCGCGGGGCGTGTCTTCGCCGCGGGGACGTGCACGGTGTGCGACGCGGTGGCCACCTCGCGGGTGAGCCCGGCGCGCCGGGAGCACACCGGCCAGGCGCCGGGGCCCTGGCTGCGCAGCACCCGTTCGGCGACGGCTATCTGCTCGTTCCTGGTGGCCAGGTCGGCGCGCGGGGCGTACGTGCCGCCGCCGAAGGACTTCCAGGTGGAGGACGTGAACTGGAGCCCGCCGTAGTAGCCGTTCCCGGTGTTGATGTGCCAGTTGCCGGACGACTCGCAGTTGGCGACCTTGTCCCACACATCGGTGGTCTCGGCGTGGGCCGTGCTCAGGCCGATGAGCGGCAGCGCCAGACCGGCACCGCCCGCGGTAACGGTCAGCGAGGCCTGCGAGACCCGGCTCGGACGGTATCGGCGGTGGCGCCCGCGTAAGGCCATGGAACGCGTCCTCTCCGGACCGGCCCGGCACCGTGCGGCCGGGCTGCCATACGCCCGAATTGCCGGGCGGGCACAGAGTAGGCCCGCCCCGGGCGCGCCACAAGGGCGCATTCGGCGCGGAGGCGTTCTCCCCGGGCTCCCCCCTCCGGCTCCCCGCGGCTCCCCGGGCGCTGCCGGGAGCGGGCGGGAATGGCGGGGCGGCGTGAGCGTTGGAATGAGGGTGAGTTCCGTACTGCGCGACACGCCCTTCTCGCTGCTGGACCGGTCCCGGACCCGGGAGGGCGGGGACGGCCCGCAGGCGCTGCGGGAGACGGTCGCGCTGGCCCGGGAGGCGGAGGCGCTGGGCTTCCACCGCTTCTGGGTCTCCGAGCACCACTCCGTACCGGGCGTCGCGGGCTCCGCTCCCACCGTGCTGGCCGCGGCCGTCGCGGCGGCGACGTCGCGGATCCGGGTGGGCACGGGCGGGGTGATGCTGCCCAACCACCGGCCGCTCGTCGTCGCCGAGCAGTTCGGGGTGCTCGAAGCGCTCTTCCCGGGGCGGATCGACATGGGGCTCGGCCGTTCCGTGGGCTTCACCGGCGGCGTACGGCGGGCGCTCGGGCACGGCAAGGACGCGGCGGAGGATTTCGACGGGCAGGTCACCGAGCTGCTCGGGTGGTTCACCGGTGAGCAGGCCGCGCACCCCGGGGTGCACGCCTGGCCCGCGGAGGGCCTGCGCCCCGCGCCCTTCCTGCTGGCCACCGGGAGCGGCGCGGATCTCGCCGCGCGGCTCGGGCTGCCGCTGGTCATCGGCGGGATACGCGGGGAGGACGCGATGCTGCGGGCGGTCGACCGCTACCGCGCCGGCTTCCGGCCGTCGCGCTGGGCCGCTGCCCCGCACGTCACCCTCTCCGGCACGGTCGCCGTCGCCCCCACCCCGGAGGAGGCCCGCCGCCTCCTGCTCCCCGAGGCCTGGTCCACCGCGTACTCCCGCACGCACGGCTCCTTCCCCCCGCTCCCCCCGCCGGAGGCGGTGGAATCCCGCGCGATGACCCCCGCGGAGCGGGACCACTTCGCCGCTGCCCTCACCGGCCACGTCGCCGGCCCCCCGGACGAGGTCGCCGCCGCCCTCACGGCCCTCCTCACCCGCAGCGCGGCGGACGAATACCTCGTGACGACCAGCACGTATGACCGCCGTCGGCTGCTGGAGTCCCACCGGGCCCTCGCCGCGATCCTCTCCTCCTGAGCCCCGCCGGGCCGGGCTCCCGGCCGCCCCCGGGACGAGGCTGCGGCTGCGCCGCGGGGCGCCCCGTCAGGGGCTGCGCTTGCGGCGCCGGGCAACCATCAGGGGCGCGGGGAACTGCGCGGCCCGCCCCCACCGGCCGGTGGTCCGGTACGGACCGAACTGCCCCTTCGGGCCGGTGACAACGTGACGGCACGTCGTGGCTGGTCGCGCAGTTCCCCGCGCCCCTAAAAACGCTCGCCCGGCGCCGCAGGCGCAGCCCCCCGCGCGGCAGCGCAAACGCTCGCCCGACGCGGCAAGCGCGGCCGCCCGCGCGGGCGGGGAGTGGGCCGGGTGGCGTAGAGGGGCCACCCCTCGGGGTGGGGTACGGGCCTGGTCATCGCGCCGCGAAGGCATTGGCGTTCATACGGTGAACATATGAGCAACCGCCGCGCAGCCCCCCGTGTCCCGCACCGCGTCGCCGCAGCGCTCGGCGCGGGCTGCTGCCTCGCCGTGTTCGCGGCCCCCGCCGCCCCCGCGGGCGCCGCGACCGGCGGGACGGGCGACGGCAGCCCGAGCCAGGCGGTCGGCGGTGCGCTGCTGGCCGAGCCCGGCACGCACGTCGACCTCCAGGACGGCGCCCCCGAGCTGCCGGACGGCATCTCCGCGCTGTCGTGGACGGTCTCCGACGCCCGCACCGGCCAGGTGCTCGCCGCCAGGAACGCGCACCGCGAGCTGCCGCCCGCCTCGACCCTCAAGACGCTCTTCGCGCTGACCGTGCTCCCCCGCTTCCCGGCGGCCGAGACGCACAAGGTCACCGACGAGGATCTGCTGGGCATCGGCGAGGGCAGCAGCCTGGTGGGGGTGCAGCCGGGGCAGACGTACACCGTGGCCGACCTGTGGCGCGGGGTCTTCCTCGCGTCGGGCAATGACGCCGTGCACGTCCTGGCGCACATGAACGGCTCCGTCGAGCGGACGGTGTCCCAGATGCAGGCCAAGGCGCGCATGCTCGGGGCCGACGACACGCACGTCGTCTCGCCGGACGGCTACGACAACCCGGGCCAGGTCTCGTCCGCGTACGACCTGGCGGTCTTCGCACGCGCGGGGCTGGCGAACCACGACTTCGCCTCGTACGCCTCGACGGCGTCCGCGGAATTCCCCGGCGGCTACGACGCGCAGGGCGACTACATCAAGGAGTTCGGCATCCAGAACACCAACCGGCTGCTGACCGGTGCCCAGGGCGTGCACCCGTACCCGGGGCTGATCGGTGTGAAGAACGGCTACACCACCAACGCGGGCAACACCCTGGTCGCCGCCGCCAAGCGGGACGGTCGCACGCTCATCGTGACCGTCATGAACCCGCAGTCCGGCCTGCCGCAGGCGGTCTACACCGAGGCCGGCAAACTGCTGGACTGGGGCTTCGCCGCCGCCGGGCACACCACCTCGGTCGGCACCCTGAACTCCGCGCCGACCGCCTACCACCTCAAGAGCGTGGCCGCGTCGGTCCCGGTACCGGCCCGGCAGGCGCCGCACCCCGCACCGGCCGAGCACTCCTCCCCCGCGCACGACAACACCTCGGCGCGGGCCTGGTACGTCGGCGGCGGCCTGGCGGTGCTCGCGGCCGGCTCCGTCCTGCTGCTGCGCCGCAAGGCGGGCAACGGCCGCGGCCGCTGACGCCCCGTACGCGGAGGCCCCCGTACGCCTGGGCCCGTACGCCTGCGGCCCGCCGACGGCGCCGCGTGCTACAGTGCCCTTAGCACTTCTCTGTGCCGCCTTTTCGCGGCGCCGGTGCTGGTTTCAGTTCCCGTCCGGCGGTTCGCCGGTCCGGTGGTTCCCCTCCGCGGTCGCGCAGGGCGCGTCCGCGCCGGTTCGCCCTCGACGCCCAGGTGACAGGCCTCGGTACGGGCCGCCGGGTGATGTCCGCGGTTCGCGGAGCGTGACGATCCCGCTCGCGCCGCATCCCCCTCCCGCTCCTCCCCCGCTTCCCCGCTTCCGTCCGCGAAAGGACGACGTACATGCCCCGCACTCTCGAACGGCCGGACGTACGGCCCGAGACGGCCGCCCCCGTGACGGGCGTCCTCGACATCCAGGGCGGCCAGGGCCGCCTCCGCTCCCCCGGGCTGCACCCCGCGCCCGGCGACCTGCACGTCCCCGCCGACCGGATCCGCGCGGCCGGGCTGCGCCGCGGCGACCTGGTGACCGGGCTGCCCGGCAAGCCCGGCGCGCTCACCGAGATCCAGCTCGTCAACGGGCGGCCCGCGGGCGCGCCCCGACCGCACTTCGCCGACCTGACACCGCTGCACCCGCGCGAACGGCTGCGCCTGGAAAGCCCGTTGCTGCGCGGCTCGGGCGCGATGTCCGGGCGGCTCATGGACCTCTTCGCGCCGGTCGGCAAGGGCCAGCGCGGGCTGATCGTGGCGCAGCCCAAGGCGGGCAAGACGGTGCTGCTGCAGAACGTCGCGGCCGCGATCGCCGCCAACCACCCGGAGTGCGTGCTGATGGTGGTGCTGCTGGACGAGCGGCCCGAGGAGGTCACCGACATGCGGCGCGGGGTGCGCGGCGAGGTGCTGTCCTCGACCTTCGACCGGCCGCCGAAGGAGCACATCGCGCTCGCGGAGCTGGCGGTGGAGCGGGCCAAGCGGCTGGTGGAGCTGGGGCAGGACGTGGTGATCCTGCTGGATTCGCTGACCCGGCTGTGCCGGGCGCACAACAACGCGGCGGCGCACAGCGGCCGTACGCTCTCCGGCGGGGTGGACGCGGCCGCGCTGCACGGGCCGAAGCGGCTCTTCGGCGCGGCGCGGCGGACCGAGGAGGCCGGGTCGCTGACGATCCTGGCCACCGCGCTGGTCGACACCGGTTCGCGCGCCGACAGCTTCTTCTACGAGGAGCTGAAGGGCACCGGCAACATGGAGCTGCACCTGGACCGTACGCTCGCCGAGCGGCGGGTCTTCCCGGCGGTCGACATCCTCTCGTCCGGCACCCGGCGCGAGGAACTGCTGCTGCCGCCGCGGGAGTTGCCGGTGGTGCACGGCCTGCGGCAGGCGCTGCACGGGCGCGACGCGCACTCCGCCCTCGATGTGCTGCTGGACCGGATGCGGCACACGCCCGACAACGCGTCCTTCCTGCACCAGGTGCAGGGCACCGTCCCGCGCCCGGCCTGAGCCCGGCCTGAGCCCGGCGGAAATCCGCTGGACCGCGCGGCGCGGCGGCGGTGATGATCGGCAGCATGGACACGAGTGACCCCGCGTCCGGGGGTGAGGCGCTGGTCGAGGACTTCCTGCGGGACGGCTTCGTGAAGATCGAGGGGGCCTTCGACGCTCCGACCGCCCGCGCGTGCGCCGACCTGCTGTGGCAGGAGACCGGCTTCGACCCGGCCGATCCTGCGACGTGGACGAAGCCGGTGCACTGGGTGGGCAACATGCCCCAGCCGCCCTTCGTCGCCGCGGCCAACACCCCTGTCCTGCATGCCGCGTTCGACCTGCTGGTCGGGCCCGGACGGTGGGTGCCGCGGCCGTCGCTCGGCTCCTTCCCGCTGCGCTTCCCGCACCCGGAGGAACCGGACGACGCGGGCTGGCACATCGACGGCGGCTACCTGCCCGCGGGCGAGAGCTGGCATTTCTCCAACCTGCGTTCGCGGGACCGCGCACTGCTGATGCTGTTCCTCTTCACCGACGTCACCGAGGACAACGCGCCGACCCGGATCCGCGTCGGCTCCCATCTCGACATCCCGCGGGTGCTCGCCCCGTACGGCGAGACGGGCGTGTCGATGCTGCGGGGCGCACCGGCGATGGTGGCCGCCTCCGACCACCGCCCGGTGGCGCTCGCCACCGGCCGGGCGGGCGACGTCTTCCTGTGCCACCCCTTCCTCGTGCACGCCGCGCAGCCGAACCACGGCGCCGCGCCGCGCTTCCTCGCCCAGCCGCCGCTCCACCCCGCCGTGCCGCTGGAGCTGGAGCGCGCCGACGGGGCGTACTCGCCGGTGGAGCTGGCGATACGCCGCGGGCTGCGCGCCGCGGACGTCGGCTAGCGTCTGATCATGCTGTACGGACGGGACGGGGAGGCCGCGGCGCTGCGCGGCCTGCTGGACGGGGCACGGGACGGGCGCAGCGGGGTGCTGGTGCTGCGCGGCGAGGCGGGCATCGGCAAGACCGCGCTGCTGGAGCACGCGGTGGGCCAGGCCGCGGACATGACGGTGGTACGCGGCTCGGGCGTCGAGTTCGAGGCGGAACTGCCCTTCGCCGGGCTGCAGTTGCTGCTGCGTACGGCGATGGGCGCGGACGGCGCGCTGCCGGAGCCGCAACGGCGGGCGCTGCGGGCGGCGTTCGGGCTCGGCGGTGTCGAACCGGGCCCCGTCGAACCGATGTTCGTCGGCCTGGCGGTGCTGTCGCTGCTGTCGGAGCACGCGGGCGACGGGCCGCTGCTGTGCGTCGTGGACGACGCCCAGTGGCTGGACCGGGCGTCCGCCGACGCGCTGCTCTTCGCGGCGCGGCGGCTGGACGCGGAGGGCGTCGCCATGGTCTTCGCGGCGCGCGACGGCGAGGGTGCCTTCCCCGCGCCGGGCCTGCCCGAGCTGCGCCCCGCGCCGCTGGACGAGGCGGCGGCGCTGGCGCTGCTCGCCGAGCGCTCCGGGCCCTCGGGCCGGGAGGACCCGATGGCGGAGGGGCTGCGCCGCCGGGTGCTGGCGGAGGCGCAGGGCAATCCGCTGGCGCTGCTGGAGCTCCCGGCGGGACTGCGGGACGCCGGGAGCGCGGTGGCCGGGCCGGGCGCGCTGCCGCTGACCAGCCGCCTGCAGCTGGCCTTCCACGGCCGGGTCAGCCATCTGCCGCGGGCCACCCAGACGCTGCTGCTGGTGGCCGCCGCCGACCACACCGGCGAGCTGGGTACGGTCCTGCGGGCGGCGGGCGAGCTGGGCGCGGGTGTCCCGGACCTCCCGCCCGCGCAGGACGCCGGGCTCGTCACGGTGGACGGCACGCTGCTGCGCTTCCGGCATCCGCTCGTGCGGGCCGCGATCCACCAGCGGGCCTCCCTGCCCGAGCGGCTGGCCGCGCACCGCGCGCTGGCCGCCGCGGCCGACCCCGAGCGCGACGCCGACCACCGCGCCTGGCACCTCGCGGCCGCCGCGACCGGCCCCGACGAGGCGGCGGCCGCCGCGCTGGAACGCACCGCGGGCCGCGCGCGCGAACGCAGCGGCCACACCGCGGCCGCGGCCGCGTACGACCGCGCGGCCCGGCTGAGCACCGACCCGCCGGCCCGCCTGCGCCGCCTGCTCCTCGCCGCGGAATCCGCCTCCGAAGCGGGCGAGATCCCCCGCGCCCGCGCCTTCGCCGACGAGGCCGCCCGCCTGGCGACACGCCTGACCGCCACGGCCGCCGCCCCACGGGAGGAAGCGGCACCGGTGCAGGGCCCGTACGGCGCCCCGGAGACCGACGGCCGGGGAGAGGCACCCGCACCTGCACGGCACCTACACGGCGCCGGCCCGGGCGGCGGCGCCGGGACCGACGCGGACGCCCGCAGCCCGCAGGAGCCATCCGCATCGGAGCAGCACCCGTACGGCAGCGGCCCGGACGGCGCCCCAGGGACCGACGGCCTGGGAGAGGCAGCCGCACCCGTACGGCGCCCGCACGGCAGCGGCCCGGGCGGCGGCGCCGGGACCGGCGGCCCGGGGGAGGCAGCCGCACCCGTACAGCGCCCGCACGGCAGCGGCCCGGACGGCGGCCCGCACGCCGCCTCGGGCAGCGCGCCCGGGAGTGCCCTGGCCCCGCGTGCCGCCGGGCCGGGCGGCAGGCCCGAGGGTGCCTTCCCCTCAGGCGGAGCCGAACAGCTCGCCGTCGCGCGGACGTTGCACGTGCGGGGGCTCGCGGACTTCCTGGAGGGGGACTTCCCCGGTGCGCACCGGCTGCTGACCGAGGGGGCGGCGCTGGCCGCCGAGGGGGATCCGCAGCGCGCGGCGCGGATGCTCGTGCAGGCCACGCACACCGCGTGGTATCTGGGCGGCGACGTGGTCACCGACACCCTCGCGCGGCTGGACGCGCTGGGGCTGCCGCCGGACGCGCCCGTGCTGCCCGTCGCCGCCTTCCTGGTCGCCGCACTGGGGCCGGGCTCGGCCGGGCGCGTACCGCCGGACCTCGGCGCGGCGGCGGCCGCGGCGCGGGCGGCGCACGGCGGGCGGGTCGATCCCGGGCATCTGGTGATGCTGTGCGGGGTGGGCCTGACGCTCGGCCAGGACGTGCAGGCGCACGAGCTGACCACGGTGCTCGCGGCGGAGGGCCGGGAGAGCGGCGGGGTCGGGCGCCTCACGACGGTGCTGTTCTTCCGGGCCGAGGCGGAGATCTTCGACGCGCGTTTCGACGACGCGGCGGCGACCGCCCGGGAGGCGCTGCGGATCGCGGCGGACACCGGGCAGCGGCAGTGGGTGAGCCAGCTCAGCAGCGCGCTCGCGTACGTCGCGGCGATGCGCGGCGACCAGGACGAGTGCCGCCGCCGGGTGGACGCGGCGCTCGCGGGCGGCTCGGGCACGGCGATGGCGCCGGGCGCCCCGTGGGCGTACTGGTCGCAGGGGCTGCTGGAGCTGGGCCGCGGCCGGGCGCAGGCGGCGCTGGAGCAGCTGGCGCTGCTCGGCGAGGAGTCGGTGCGGCACCACATATCGGCCACCCGCAGCGTGCCGGACCTGGTGGAGGCGGCGGTGCGGCTCGGGGTGCCGGAGCGCGCGGACGCGTCCTTCGCGCGGTTCGAGGAGTGGGCGGCGCGGTCCGGGCAGAGCTGGGCGGCGGCGCTGGTGGCGCGCTGCCGGGCGCTGCGCGCGCCGGAGGCGGACGCGGAGGCGTACTACCTCGCCGCGCTCGACGCGCACGACCCGCACCGGCGGGCGATGGAGTCGGCCCGCACCGGCCTGCTGTACGGGGAGTGGCTGCGCCGGGCGCGCCGCAAGAACGAGGCCCGGGTCAGGCTGCGCACCGCACTGGACGTCTTCGAGCGGCTCGGCGCGGCCCCGTGGGCGGAGCGGGCGCGCGGCGAGCTGGGCGCGGCGGGCGGGACACTGCCGGAGGCCGGCCGGGAGGCGGCGCCGGTGGACGCGGAGGCGGGGCTCACACCGCAGGAATCGCAGATCGTCCGGCTGGCGGCGGAGGGCCTGTCGAACAAGGACATCGCGGCCCGGCTGTTCCTGAGCCCGCGGACCGTCGGCTACCACCTGTACAAGGCGTACCCGAAGCTCGGTGTGGCCTCCCGGGGCGAGCTGGCCGGGCTGTTCGGGCAGGCGTGACACGGGGGGGGGGGAGACACGCGGGTGCCCGCCCGGTCGCGAGGACCGGACGGGCACCGGGGGTCGTGCCGCTCGGGCGGTGGCTCAGACGGTGACGCCGTGCGACGCCAGGTAGGCGACCGGGTCGATGTCGGAGCCGTAGTCCGGCGTGGTGCGCACCTCGAAGTGCAGGTGCGGGCCGGTGACGTTGCCGGTGGCGCCGGAGATGCCGATCTCCTGGCCCTCGGTGACGGTCTGGCCGACCGAGACCACCGGGCGCGTCAGGTGGCCGTACAGGGTGTACTTGCCGTCCGCGTGCTTGATGATCACGTCGTTGCCGTAGGCGCCGTCCGCGCCCGCGTGGACGACGGTGCCGGCGGCCACCGAGTGGACCGGGGTGCCGCTCCAGACGAGGAAGTCGACGCCGGTGTGGTGGCCGGAGGACCACATGCTGCCGCCGGTCTTGTAGCCGGTGCCGATGGCGGCGTCGCCGACCGGCTTGGTCCAGCCGGTGTCGGCCTTCTTCGCGGCGGCGGCGGGGGCGGCCGGAGCGGCCTTCTTCACCGGGGCGGCCTTCTTGGCGGGGGCCTTCGCGGCCGGTGCCTTCACCGCGGGCGCCTTCGCGGCGGGCGCGGCGGCCGGGGTGGTGTCCAGCGTGATGTGCAGGCCGGGGCGTATCAGCGACGGGTTGGCGCCGATGGCCTTCTTGTTGGCGTCGTAGAGCGCCTTCCAGCCGCCCTTGACGTGGTGCGTGGTGGCGATCTTCGCGAGCGTGTCGCCGCGGACCACGGTGTAGTCGTGCGCCGTGGCGGTCGCCGCGGCCGGGGCCTTGGCGGGCTCGGCGGCGGACGCGGACTGGGCGACGCCGACGAGCGGGATCGCCACGGCAGCGGCGCCCGTACCGGCCACGATGCAGACGCGGGTGAGGCGGTTGAGCGAGCGGGGCTTGCGGTGCTGACCCTGTGCGGGCATGGGGATTCCTCTCCTACGCCTGCGAGGTGAGCTGTCGGGTTCGGGCTGGAGATGCCCGGCCGCGGCCGCGGTGCGCGCTCCGGTCAGGTGCGCGGGTGTACGGCACGGCTTCACCCCGAGCCGGCCGGGAGACGTCCCGGACGGCGGCTTACCTTGGGTCCCCCGCTCCTGCCCTTTGCAGCTCGGATGGTGCTGCGCCCGGGCGGCGGCAGGATTCGGCGTTCCGCCCGGCGGCTGTCGCGGACGTCCGGCCCGCGGTAACGGCGAAGCTAAACGACCTCGCGAGCGCCGGGCAAGCAAACCCGGCATGCCGCCCCATTCCACCCTTACCGGCGGTCACAGCGCGCCACCCGTACGATCCGGTACGTACCCGCGCCCGTCACCGTCCGCGGACCGGCCGCGTACCCACCGCAACATTCGACCCGCGGCGGGAACAGCGGGTGCGCGGGCCGGGAGCGGACCGTGTTCGGCGGGTGACACCGGACACACGATTCGCCCGGCGTGATCCACATCACCGTGAAATGTCCGATATGCAGGCTTATGCAACTTTCGCACCTTTAGTCGCCGATGGGGGGTCAGAACGTCCCCGGCGCCCCGCCGATCCGCGCGTCCAGCGTCCTGCTGAGCCGGTAGGCGACCGGCCGGAAGCCGACCGCGGGCCAGTGGCCCGCCGCCAGCGGCGAGGAGGAGTGCCAGCGGGCCGACATGTAGCGGTGTCCGTTGTCGTACGCCCAGGCCAGCGCGGTGGCCAGCAGCACCCGGCTGATGCCCTCACCGCGCGCCGACGGCTCCACGTACGCCTCGGCCAGCTCGACGCACGACTCGGGTATCACCGGATCCGGAGCGGCGGGGACGATGACGACCATCGCGATCTCCTCGCCGCGCCGGGAGGCGATCCAGGCGCCGCAGCGCGGGTCGGCGAGCGCGTCGGCGTAGCGCAGCCGGTGCGCGGCGAGCGCGGCCTCGGGCTGCGGCTGGAAGACCGCGGTGCCGCGCTGCCGCCGGGAGGACTCGGCGGCCATCCGCCCTATCTGCGGCAGGTCGCCGGGCCCGGCACGCCGGATGCCCAGGCCCTCCACCCCGCGCGGCTGCCGGCCGCGGGCCTTGACCGCCATCAGCCCGTGCACCAGCTCGCGGCCGAAGCCGAGGTCTACCCAGGGCGCGGTGGCCACCTCGCCCGCGGGCACCTGCACGTAGTGCACCAGCCGCCGGTCGGCGACCAGCCGCTCGGCGATCCGGGCGTAGAGCGAGCGCAGCACCTCGGTCTCCCGCCCGCCGGGCAGCGCGTGGCCGCCGTACGGGACGAGCGCGGAGTGGGGGTGGGTGCGCAGGCCCGCGGGGTCGTCGGGGGCGAGCGTGACGGGCTGGGCGGCGAGGTAGCCGATCATGTTGCCGTCGCCGTCGAGCGCGCGGCAGGCCTCCAGGCCGGGCACCGTGTGCAGCCGGCCGAGCAGGTCCTCGCCGCGCACGGGTCCGTCGGCCAGCCAGGACCGCTGCGAGGGCGGGCGCCGGGCACGGGCGAACCAGCGGTCGTAACGCTGCACGGCCAGGGGTATGTGCTCGGGAGTCAGCGGCGCGGTGGCGACAGTCATGGTGGTCGTGGACGCTAGCGGGGCGCGACCGCCGAGGGCAAGGCGGAGCCTGGTCACGACGCTCATGCCGGCTCCCCGCCCGTCCACGCGGGATGCCGCGGGTCGTCGGCGCGCACGGTGACGTCGGCGGTCTCCTCCGGCAGCACCTCGTCGGCGTAGCGCGCGAAGGCGGGCAGCGTCCAGCGCGCCGCCTCCTCCGTACGGCGGGCGAGCGCGGCCGGCGACAGCCGCAGATGCACCGTCAGGTCCAATGGCAGGCCCTGCCCGAGCAGCAGCGGGCCGTCCAGCACCAGGACCCCGCCGGGCGGCAGCTCGACGTAGTCCGCCCGGGTGGAACGGTCGGTGCCGGGGTCGCGCAGCGACGGCAGGGCGCGCCCGCTGCCGCCGGGGCCGAGCGGGTCCAGCACCTCCCGGCGCAGGGCGCCGGTGTCCAGCCACAGCTGGTAGTACGCGTCGGCGTCCTCGTGCCCGTACTCCAGCCGCAGCGACGCGGGCCGCCAGAAGTCCGCGGCGCGTACCCGCAGCACCCGGTGGCCGAGCGGCGGCAGCGCGGCGGCGAGGTCGTCGGCGAGGTCCGCGGTGCCGGCGGCGGGCGCGCCGTCCACGGCGACCCGCCACCACGGCCCCGCGGGCGGGTCCTGCCCGGCGATCTTCTCGGCGAGGGCCGCGGCGAGCCGGGGCCGGCTGATCGGCGTGAACTGCACGCGCCCATCCTGCCGGAGCCGCCCACGGAGCGGACGCGAGGGCCCGCCGTCACCCGATCGGGCGGGACGGCCGCGGGGCCGTACGAGCGCCACGCGCGCGCCCCGGCGGGGACCAACCCACCCTGATGGGCGAAATTCTCTACAAATCACCCATCTGCCGCCGAGCGGGATCCATGACTTTTTGTGACCCTGGAGGAACTCATGGTGACCGTCCCCCTCACCCAGGAGAAAGCCCATGATCCTGTCCATGTCCGGTGTCGTCCTGCTCGGCATCATCGTCTTCCTGTTCTTCCGCAAGGACGGTCTGAAGATGTCCCACGGCATCGTCAGCGCGCTCTTCGGCTTCTACCTCGCGAGCACCGCCATCGCCCCGAGCATCACGGCGGGCGGCGCGAGCCTGGCCAGCCTGCTGGGCGGGATCAAGATCTAGGGCTGCCGACGTCACCCCCAGGACCCGGGAGCGCGCCCGCTCCCGGGTCGCTCGCGGTCCCTCCCCCGCCGCACCCCAGCACTCCCCCGCCACCCATGGAGCAAGCCGTGTCCAGGCGCCCCCTGCCCAGCATCCTGACCAGCCGTCCCGCGCTCGCCCGCGGCCGCGACCTGGCGCGCACCGCCGCCGACGGCGCCTCGGACGTCCTGCATCCGGTCATCACCATCGGCCGCGGCATGCGCCGCCAGGCCGCCTGGGCGGGCACCTGGTGGGCCCGCACCCCCAAGGACCGCCGCGGCCCCGCGCTGCTGCTCGCCGCCGGGGGCGTCGTGGTCGTGGTGATGATGCCGTACGGGCCGCTGCTCGCCCTGGCCGCCGTGCTCGCCTCCGCCGCCTGGATGGGCCGCGACCGCGCCGCCCGCACCCCCGCGGGCCCCGGCGAGGCCGAGACCGCCCGGCTGCGCGCGCTGTACGACGCCCTGGTGCCGTACCTCTCCGACCCCGCCGACCCCGCGCCGCTCTACACGTACGACGGAGGCTGGGAGAAGGCCTTCGGCTCCTACGACTTCGAGGACGGCCGACTCGTCCGGCTCGAACTGCGCTACCCGGCGTACTTCACGGACGGCGAGCCCGACGCGCGCACCCGCGTCGAGCAGCTGCTGCACGCCAAGGCGGGGCGCGGCCGCGAATACCGCTTCGACTGGAACGAGGAGGACAACCGCCTCGTCCTCACCGCCCTGCCGCCGCTGGCCACCGACATCGCCGTGCAGCGCTTCGTCACCGCGCCCGGCGAGACGGTGCTCGGCTTCACCGACCCGGACGCGGTGGACCGCACGCTGCCGGTCACCGGCGGCGACGGCACGGAACCGCGCGACGCGCCGCCCGTGCTGTGGCGCACCGGCGCCCGCTCCACCGAGCCGCATCTGCTCGCCCTCGGCCAGCCCGGCACCGGCACCACCGGCCTGCTGCGCTGCGTCGCGCTCCAGGCGCTGACCGGCGGCGACGTCGTCGTGGTGGACGGCAGCGGCGCCGGTGAGTACGCGTTCCTGACCGGGCGGCCCGGCGTGCTCGCCGTCGAGGACGGCGTACTCGGCGCCGCCGCCACGCTCGAATGGGCCGCGCACGAGACGGAGCGGCGGCTCGTCGCCGTCAACCGCGCGCGGCAGGAGGGCCGCCCGGTCGAGGACGACGCGCGGCGCCCGCTGTGGATCCTCGTCGACCGGCCCACCGCCCTCACCCAGCTCGCCCTCGCCGAGGGCCGCCCCGATCCGCAGCTGCTGCTCGACGTGCCGCTGCGGCACGGGCGCGCCGCGAACGTCGCGGTGGCCGTCGCCGACCAGCTCGACGCGACGGAGGGGCTCGCGCCCGTCGTCGTCGCCCACACCCGCGCGCGGGTCGTGCTCGGACGGCTGGCGTCCGAGCACGTCGAGGCGGTGCTCGGCGCGGCGCCGGGGTCCACGCCGGCGGCGGACGTCCCGCCCGGCCGGGGGTACGCGCGGCTCGGCACCGGGCCCGTCCTGCGCCTCCAGGTCCCGGCGGCGCCCGACCCGTACGACGAGGAGAGCGCGGCCGCTCACCGCGAGGCCGTCCTCACCCTCCTCCCGGGCGCCGCCCCCGCCCCCACCTCGGACCCGGCCCCGGAACCCGCGGCCCCCTCCCTCCGCAAGGACGTCATCCGCACGGTCGCGGACCTGACCTAGGCCGCCCCTGCGGCGCGGGGAGCTGGCGCCTGCGGCGCCGGGCGAGCGTTTTTAGGGGCGCGGGGAACTGCGCGCTCAGCCCCCACCGGGGCGCGGGTAGTCACCGGCCCGAAGGGGCAGTTCGGTCCGTACCGGACCACCGGCCGGTGGGTGGTTGCTCGCGCAGTTCCCCGCGCCCCTGATAAGCACCGCCCTGCGCAAGGGCGCCGCGGCCGCAGCCGAAAACACGCACCGCCCCGCGCAGCGGATCGCTCAGGCCACGAACAACCCCGTAGGGTCCGCGTCCGGGGCGCCCCCCGAGCGGACGACGGTGGCAGCGGCGGCAAGCCGAGCCGCAGCCTCGCGCGCGGTGGGGCCGCTCACCGTGAAGGGGATGCGGACGTAGGACTCGAACGCCCCGTCCACCCCGAAGCGCGGGCCGGACGGGACCCGTACGCCGAGGCGCTCGCCCGCGACGGCGACCCGGGAGCCGGACACGTCACCCGTGCGGACCCACATCGTCATACCGCCGCGCGGGACGGTGAAGTCCCAGTCCGGCGTGTGCTCGCGCAGCGCCGCCGCGAGGTCGTCGCGGCATTCGCGGGCGCGCAGCCGCCGCGTGGCGAGCGCCTGGTCCCAGCCGCCGCCGCGCAGCAGCCAGGCGACGGCGAGCTGGTCGACGACCGGCGAGCCGAGGTCGAGGTAGGCGCGCGCGGAGACCAGTTGGCGGACGACGTCGGGCGTGGAGCGGACCCAGCCGATGCGCAGCCCCGCCCACACCGCCTTGCTCGCGGAGCCCACGGTCATGACGGTGCCGCCGCGGTCGAAGGCGGCCATCGGGCGCACGCCGGGCTCGTCGCCGTCCAGGGTCAGCTCGGCCATCGTCTCGTCGGCGACGACGACCGTCCCGGCGGCGCGGGCGGCCTCGACCAGCTCGCGCCGCTCGTCGTCGCCGACGAGCGTGCCGGTGGGGTTGTGGTAGTCGGGCATGACGTACGCCATCCGGGGGGCGGCGTCCCGCAGCACGCGGCGCCACGCGGCCATGTCCCAGCCGCCGAGCCCTTCGCGCAGGGCGACGGGGACGAGCCGGGCGCCGGTCTCGCGGAAGAGCTCCAGGACGTTCGCGTAGCTCGGCGACTCGACGGCGACGCGCTCGCCGTGCCCGGCGACACGGCGGGCGGTGGCGCCGATCGCGCCCATCGCCCCGGTGGTGACCATGATCTGCTCGGGCATGGTCGGCACACCGCGCGCGGTGTAGCGATCGGCGATGGCCTCGCGCAGCACGGGCAGACCGGCGGGGAAGTCGCCGTGGGTGGCGGCGTAGGCGGGCAGCTCGGCGAGGGCGCCCTCCATGGACTGGGTGAGCCACGGTTCGGGTGCCGGGAGCGCGGCGCAGCCGAGGTCGATGACGGAGCCCGCCGCGTCCGGCGGGAGGGGCTCCAGGCCGCGGGTGGGCAGTACGTGCCCGTCGGGGATCGCGGTCCAGCTTCCGGCGCCGCGCCGCGAGCGCGCGAAGCCCTCGGCGCGCAGCGCCTCGTACGCGGCCGCGACCGTGGTCCGGCTCACCCCCAGCGCGAGGGCCAGCTCGCGCTCGGCCGGCAGCCGGGCGGCGACCTGGACGCGGCCCTCCAGGACGAGCAGCCGCACCCCGTCGGCGAGCCCGCGGTAGGCGGGGAGCCGCCGTCCGCCGGCGGACGCCTGCGGCCCGGGCGACAGCAGCCTGGCCAGATGCGCGGCACTCACCGACGCGGTCCACTGCGACATGGAATTCAGTCCACCTTCCGCGAATTGGCCCTGGAGAAGCTCCCCTTACGAGCCACAGAGTGTCATGCGTGTCCGTATGACCACCATCCGGGGGGCTCCGTTGTCACCTGTACGCCTGTTTCCTCCGTCCCGGCTCGGGCGGCTCGTGGCGGGCCGCGGCCCGCTGCCGGTGGCCCGCCTCGTCATGCTGTACGCCGGGCTGCTGCTGTACGGCGTGACGGACGGGCTGATGATCCGCGCGGATCTCGGGCTGGACCCGTGGGATGTCTTCCACCAGGGACTGTCCCGGCACACCGGGATCTCCATCGGCAACGTCTCGATCATCGTCGGCGCGGTGGTGCTGCTGCTGTGGTGGCCGATCCGGCAGCGGCCCGGCCTCGGCACGGTCTCCAACGTCTTCCTGGTCGGCGGCGCGATCGACGTGACCCTCGCGCTGGTGCCGCACGTCGAGGCGCTCGGCGGGCGCATCCCGCTGCTGGTGGGCGCGGTGGCCGGCAACGGGGTCGCGACCGGCCTGTACATCGCCGCCCGCTTCGGGCCCGGCCCGCGCGACGGCCTGATGACCGGGCTGCACCGCAGGACGGGCCGCTCGCTGCGGCTGATCAGGACCGCGATCGAGCTGACGGTGCTGGCGGTCGGCTTCGTCCTGGGCGGCGGCGTGGGCGTGGGGACGGTGCTCTACGCGCTGGCGATAGGGCCGCTGGCGCAGTTCTTCCTGCGCGTTTTCGGCGGCCTGGAGCCGGGTACGGAACCCTCCGCCGCAGCGGCCGGGTCCGCCGCGCGGGAACGCTTGATGGCGGACACGATTTAGCCCCCGGGCACGCGGACAGGTAGTGTACGCGGTTGGCCCTCCGGCTTGACCGTTACTGCACGCAAAAGATATGACAATGCCGGGTGACATCTTGTCCCGGATGTGACAAAACGGGCATCGGCGGGTACAAACAGGGGCGACACGACGGGCGACGCATCTCCCACTTCGGGAATCTTCACCGCCGACCGGACGTTGACCGGATGACGACGACAGCGACACCTGTCCTGTGGGCGACCAAAGCCCGGGAGGCACGATTCATGAGTGAGCGAGCTCTCCGCGGCACGCGACTCGGGGCCACCAGCTACGAGACCGACCGCGGCATCGATCTGGCCCCGCGCCAGACCGTTGAGTACGCATGCCGGAACGGCCATCGATTCGAGATGCCGTTTTCGGTCGAGGCCGAGATTCCGCCGGAGTGGGAATGCCGCGCCTGCGGCCAGACCGCGCTGCTGGTGGACGGCGAAGGCCCGGAAGAGAAGACGACCAAGCCCGCGCGCACGCACTGGGACATGCTCATGGAGCGGCGCACGCTCGAAGAGCTGGAGGAAGTGCTGGCCGAGCGGCTGGCCGTGCTGCGCTCCGGCGCCATGAACATCGCGGTGCACCCGCGAGACAACCGCAAGACCGCCTGACCCGACCGATACCCCGGGACACGACCCGGGGTGCCTCCGGACCCCCCGCCCGGCGCGGGACGCGATGCCGCGTCCCCCGGCCGGGCGGTCGTGTGTCCGCCCCCGGGGCCGCCCGTCCGCGGACGGGCGGCCCCGACCGGGCGGGCGCGTACGCGTTCCCGCGTGAGCCTGCTCACACCTCCGCCGACCGCCACGCCCCCGGGACGTGGCGGTTCAGCGGTCGTGGTGGTCGATGACCTCGCCCTGGATGACCTTGCCGTCCGGGCGGCGCATCCGCGCCTGGTCACCGGCCTGCTGCGCCTGCTGTGCCTGCCGGAAGAGGTCGCTGATCGAACCGGGTCCGGCGTCCGGGTGGCGCCGCAGCGAGCGGCGCGCCAGGCGTTCGGCGAGCGCCCCGACGAGTCGCCGGGTCGGCGGGAAGAGCAGCAGCAGGGCCACGGCGTCCGAGAGGAAGCCGGGGATCATCAGCAGCAGCCCGCCGAGCATGTGCAGACCCGTGCGCCCGCCGCTGCCGGGCGGCGGCACCGGGGAACCCTCACCCGGCCTGCCGTCGGGCACCTGCACCGTGGCCGTCAGATTCCGCCAGGCGCTGCGCCCGGCGCGCTTGACGGCCGCGGCGCCCAGCACGAAGCCCGCGATGAGGCACAGCAGCACGACGAGGCCGCTGGTGGCCGACGCCACCACCGTCATCAGCCAGATCTCCAGCACGGCCCAGGCCGCCACCGCCAGGGGCACCACGGTACGGGCGCGGGAGCGCCGCCGCGGCTGCCCCGGCGGCTGCTGCCCGGGCTGCGGAGGGACCGGGCGCGAGGAACTCGTCGTCATAGCTCAAGTGTGCCAAAGAGCAGGTAAAGCCCGGGTCGGTCCCCCCGTGCGCGATGGACGGCGGGGCCGCCGCGCCGCCACGATGTGCGGCGTGACGAGCACCCCGCCCGACCCGCAGCCCGAGCCGCAGCCGGCGTCCGCCCCCGTACCGCCGCCGGAGCGCGCGGCGGCGGCCGCCGAAGGGCCCACGACGGACGGGTCGGCCGCGGCGCACCTGCCGGCCTGGCGGAGGGTCACCCGCGGGGAGCCGCGGTGGGCCTCCACGTCGACGGTGCTGGCCGTCGTCGTGATCCAGTTCGCGCTGCCCGCGCGGCTCGCGGTGCACCCGCGGTGGCTGATGCCGGTCGTGGAGCTGGCGCTGCTGGTCGCGCTGGTCGCGGGCAACCCGCACCGCATCGAGCGCTCCTCGCGGACGTACCGCGTGCTGGAACTGGCCCTCACGCTCGCGATCGGCGGCGCGAACGCCTACGGGGCCGTGCGGCTCGTCGCGGGCCTCGTACGGGGCACCGAGGGCTCCTCCGCGGGCCCGCTGCTGCTGACCGGCGGGGCGATCTGGCTGATCAACATCGTGATCTTCGGGCTGCTGTACTGGGAGCTGGACCGCGGCGGGCCCGCCGCCCGTGCGCAGGGCGAGCGGGACGTGCCGGACTTCCTCTTCGTCCAGATGCAGGTGCCGGAGATGGCGCCCGCGCACTGGGAACCGGCCTTCTTCGACTACTTCTACCTGTCGTACACCAACTCCACCGCCTTCAGCCCGACCGACGTCATGCCGCTGACGCGGTGGGCGAAGGCGCTGATGCTGGCGCAGTCCGCGGTGTCGCTGCTGACCGTGGTGCTGGTGGTCGCGCGGGCGGTGAACATCCTCCACTAGCCGACCGCGGCGGGCGCAGCCGCTAGTGCGACTCCCGTTCGGCGGCGCTCTCGGCCGTCTCGGCCTCGGCCGGTGCCGCCTGCTCGGGCACGGAGACCGCGCCCGTACCCTCCGCGGGCCGCTCGGCGGCGGGGGCGGCCGGGGCGCCGGTGTCGGGCTTGCGGCCGGTGAGCTGCCCGGCGCGCGAGCTGACGCCCCACGCGGTGACCCGCAGGAACGCTTCGGCAACGATGTTGCGGCTCATCTTGCTGTCGCCGCGCTCCCGCTCGACGAAGGTGATCGGCACCTCGATGACGTGGAAGCCCGCCTTGACCGCGCGCCAGGCCAGGTCGACCTGGAAGCAGTACCCGGCCGACGCCACGTCGTCCATGCCGAGGCCCAGCAGCGTCTCCTTGCGGAAAGCGCGGTAGCCGCCCGTCACGTCCCGCAGCGTCACCCCGAGCATCAGCCGGGAGTACGTGCTGCCGCCGCGGGAGATGTACTCGCGGCTCTTGGGCCAGTTCACGACCCGGCCGCCGGGGATCCAGCGCGAGCCCAGCACCAGGTCGGCGCTCTTGAGCGCGGTGAGCAGCCGCGGCAGCTCCTCGGGCTGGTGGGAGCCGTCGGCGTCCATCTCGACCAGGACGTCGAACCCGTGGTCGATGCCCCAGCGGAAGCCCGCGAGGTAGGCGGCGCCCAGGCCCTCCTTGCCCTTGCGGTGCATGACGTGCACCGCGGGGTCGGCGGCGGACAGCTCGTCGGCGAGCTTGCCGGTGCCGTCGGGGCTGTTGTCGTCGGCGACGAGGATCTCGGCCTCCGGCACCGCGGCCCGCACCCGCCGCACGATCGGCACGACGTTCTCGGCCTCGTTGTAGGTCGGGATGATGACCAGGACCTTGCCCAGCGGGCCGAAGGTCCGCTGCTCGCCGTCGTTCACTGCTGCTCTTGCCCTTTCGCCGTGCGGGTGCGCTCGCGCCTGCCGAGCGCGACGGCAGCCGCACAGGACAGGAGCCCCACCATAGCGAGAGTCCACTCGGGTGCCGCACCGACGCGATCGGCCAGCGTCGTGCCGTCGCGCAGCGGGATGTCGGCGTTGAGCACCGTCTGCGTGAATTCCTTGCTGCGCTGCTCGATCTTGCCATCAGGAGCGACGATCGCGCTGATTCCGCTGGTCGCGGCGGTGACGACGGCCCGGCCGTGCTCGATCGCGCGCAGCCTGGACATCGCGAGCTGCTGCTCGGGCTGGCCCGTCTCGCCGTAGGTGGCGTTGTTGGTCTGGACGACGAGGGCGCGGGCGCCGGCGTTCACGGTGTCGCGCACGATGCCGTCGTAGGCGACCTCGAAGCAGATCACGTCGCCGAGCCGGGCCGGGCCGATCTGCAGCACCCCGGTGGTCTTGCCGGGGTAGAAGTCGCGCGGGATCTCGTCGAGCCGGCTGATGACCTTGGTCAGCTCCTTGCGGAAGGGCACGTACTCGCCGAACGGCACCGGGTGCTGCTTGGTGTAGTGCGCGCCCGGGCCCTTCACCGGGTCCCAGACGATGCCCTCGTTCTGCACGTGGTCCGCGTCGGGGCCGTCCACCAGCACCCCGACCAGGACGGGGACGCCGACCGCCTGCACGGCCTCGGTGATCTTGTCGTACGCGGCCGGGTGGCTGAACGGGTCGAGGTCGGAGGAGTTCTCCGGCCACAGCACGAGGTCCGGCTTGGGCACCTTGCCCGCCTTGATGTCGGCGGCGAGCTGGAGGGTGGCCTTGACGTGGTTGTCCAGGATCATCATCGGGCGGCCCAGGAAGTGCATGCCCGGCTGCTGCACGTTGCCCTGCACGACGGCGATGCGCACATGGTCCTCGGCATCCGTCGGCACGGGCACCAGCAGCCCGGCGAGCAGCACCGCGGCCGACAGCACGAGCGCGCCGGCCGCGGAAAGGGCGGTACGGGCGCTGCGCGGCTCCGGACGCAGCCGGACCAGCGCGAGGGCCGCGGCGGCCAGCAGCGTGCCGCTCAGGGCCACCGCGAAGGACACCAGCGGCGCGCCGCCGAGCGCGGCCAGCGGGGTGAAGGGCGAGCCGGTGTTGGCGAAGGCCAGCCGCCCCCACGGGAAGCCGCCGAAGGGCAGCCGGTCGCGGGCCAGCTCCTCGGTCACCCACAGGCACGCGGCCCACGCCGGCCAGCCCGGCAGCCGTACGGCCGGCACCATGAACGCGCCCAGCGCGGCGAGGAAGCACGCCTCGATGACCGAGAGCCCGACCACGGCGTCCCAGCCGACGGTGTGCAGCCACTGGAGCAGCCAGATGAAGAACGGCAGCCCGAAGGCGAAGCCCAGCCAGGCGCCCTGGCGCACCGTCCGGCCGCGCATCAGCAGCGTGAAGGCGGCGACGGCCGCGAGCGAGAGCGGCCACACGTCGTACGGCGGGAAGGCCGCGGCCAGCGCGAGCCCCGCGGCCGCGGCGACCGCGCTGCTGCGCCACATCCGCCGGACGAGCGCGGCGAAGCGGCGCCGCCGGGTGGGGCGGGCCTCGGGCGCCTCGGCGGCGTCCGGCGAGGTGTCCGGGGCGGTGTCCGGGACCGGACGGGGCTCGTACGTCGCGGGCGCCTCGGCCGCGTCCGGCACGGTGTCCGGGGCCGGACGGGACCCGGACGTCGCAGCCGCCTCGGGCGCGCTGTCCGGCGCGTTCGCGGTGTCGTCCGCCGGGGGGCGCGCGGGCTCCGGCGCGGCGCTCGCAGGGGGAGCGGCGGCGGGTTCGGGCGCGCCGGACTCCGCCGGGGGCGCCGCGCTCGCGGCTTCGGGGCGCAGGCGCACGATCGCGGCCTTCCTCGCAGGTGGAGACGTGGTGAAGGCGACCGTACCCCGGGATGGCGTCCGGGCGGGCCGCAGGTGGGCAAAGCTTCCCACCTCAACCTGTCAGGCCCAAAGTCCCAGCCCCGCCCGCGCGGAGCGCACCGCTGCGGAACGGGCCCGGACACCCTTCGGGCCGACCCGGGGCGCGCTGGCTGCGCGTCCGCCGAGGCCGTTGTCTACTGGGCGTCCGGGCCCTTCCCGGGTCCCACCTGCCGACCGGGCGGTGCTCACCCTCCTGACCCTCACGGGCGGAGAGGCCCACTGGCGAGCCGCGTTCCGCGTCGTGCGCGCTGGACCTGGCTGCCAGTGGCGGCGTGCACGTGCGGCGCGACACCCCACGGCCCAGCGGGCGTTCGACGCCCTCGCGAGTACCTCCGGTTCGGCGTCCTGTGGTGGACTTCGCCGAACCTACTCGCCCTCGACGGGCAACTGTCAACAACCCTGTGACCTGCGGAGTTTCACCAAATCAGCAGGTCAGTGCGGACCGGCCGGGGGCGTTGCGACACGCCGCCGACCGGCCAGGGCACACCGTTCGGCCGCATCGGGGCGCCTCCGCGGTCACCCGTTCGGCCGCTCGTGGACCGTACGGCCGCCGACGACCGTCCGCAGCGCGACCGGCAGCTCGCGGCCCGGCGTGAGGTCCGGCAGTCCGGGCACTCCCGAGCGCGGGTCGGTGGACCAGTTGGCGACGCGCTCGTCGGGCGCCTGGACGACCAGGTCGCCGACGCTCCACACGGCGTAGTCGGCGGGTGCGCCGGGCACCAGCACGCCCGCGTCGTCCCGGCCCGCCGCGCGCCGGCCGCCGCGGGTGTGGGCGGTGAAGGCGGCGCGGGCGGAGATGCGGTGCGCCGGGGTGCGGTGGAAGGCCGCGGCCCGCACCGCACCCCACGGATCCAGCGGGGTGACGGGGCTGTCGGAGCCGAGGGCGAGCGGCACGCCCGCGCGGCTCAGCGCCGCGAAGGGGTTGAGGGCCGCGGCCCGCTCGGCGCCGAGGCGCTGCGCGTACATGCCGTCCGGGCCGCCCCAGGTGGCGTCGAAGGCGGGCTGCACGGACGCGACGAGGCCGAACTCGGCGAAGGCGGCGATCGCGTCCGGCGAGAGCAGCTCGGCGTGCTCCACGCGGTGCCGCAGCGCCCGCACCCTGTCAAGGCCCGCGTCCGCGGCCGCGGCCCGTACGCCCGCCACGACGGCGTCCACGGCGGCGTCGCCGATCGCGTGGAAGCCGGCCTGCACCCCGGCCCGCGTGCACAGCAGCAGGTGCCGGGCGACGGTGTCGGCGTCCAGGTAGGCCACGCCCGTGCTGCCGGGGGCGTCGGCGTAGGGGGCGTGCAGGTGGGCGGTGTGCGAGCCGAGGGAGCCGTCGACGAACAGGTCGCCCGCGGCGCCGGCCGCGCCGAGGTCGCGCAGCCGCTCCAGGTCCGCGGGGCCGCTCACCGGCTCGGCCCAGTAGCCGAGCACCCGCGGGACCCCGCCCCGCGCGGCGAGCGCGAGCAGCGCGGTCAGGTCGTCCTGCGAGGAGATCTCCGGGCCCGCGCACTCGTGCACGGCGCCGATGCCCTGCGCGGCCGCGTGCCGCAGGGCCGCCCGCTGGGCCGCGTCGCGCTGCGCGGGCGTCACGGCGGCGTACGCGGCCCGGCGTACGGCGTGGTGCGCGTCGCGCGTCAGCGGCGCCTGCGGGTCGTGGCCCGCGCGCCCCGCGAGGTCCGGTACGAGGGCGGCGAGCGCGCTCGTGACGGCCGCGGAGTGCACGTCCGTGCGGGACAGGTACAGCGGCCGCCCGCCCGCCGCCGCGTCCAGCTCCGCGCGGGTCGGGGGCCGGCGCTCGGGCCATGCCGTCTCGTCCCAGCCGTGCCCGAGCAGCACCCGGTCCGCGGGGTGCGCGGCGGCGTGCGCGGCGACCCGCTCCAGGGCCTCCCGCAGGCTTCCGCAGCCCGTGAGGTCCAGTCCGGTCAGGGCCAGCCCGGTGGACGTGACGTGTACGTGCGCGTCGGTGAACGCGGGGGTGACGAGGGCGCCGTCGAGATGGACGACCTCGTCCACGCCGTCGGCGAAGGAGTCCGCGGCGGATTCGCCGCCGACCCAGGCGACGGTGCCGCCCTCGACGACCATCGCGGTCGCGAACGGGTCCGCGGGGCTGTAGACGAAGCCGCCGCGCACCAACACGCTGCGCTGGGCCTGGGGCTGGGTGGCTGAGCTGGGACGCATCCCCCCAGTCTCCCCCGCCCCAGGCCCTTACCCGGCCGCGGGGTACGCCCCGGGCTGCCCTTTGCGGTGAGCGACCGCGACCTTCCGCCGGCGGTGGGCTGCGCAGTTCTCCCCCGGGCTCCGCCTGGGAGGTGCCCCCACGCGCCCCTGAAAAACGCTCACCCAGCGCGGTAAGGGCTCGCTCCTGCCACGAAGGTCGCGCGGGCCACCGCAAGCGGCACCCCGGGGCGGCCCCCTACATCCGGGGAGGGCGGGACTCGTACGGGGTGGAGAGGACGACCGTCGTACGGGTCGAGACGCCGGCGAGGGTGCGGATGCGGGCCAGGAGGTGTTCGAGCTCGCTCGGGGTGGCCACGCGCACCTTGAGTATGTAGTTCTCGTCACCCGCCACGGAGTGGCACGCCTCGATCTCGGCGACGTCGGCGAGGCGTTCGGGGATGTCGTCCGGCGCGCTGGGGTCGAAGGGCTTGACGGAGATGAAGGCGGTGAGCGGCAGCCCGACGGCCTCCGCGTCGACGATCGCGGCGTAGCCGCGGATCACGCCGCGCTGCTCCAGCCGCCGGACCCGCTGGTGGACCGCCGACGTGGACAGACCGGTCGCCTTGCCGAGGTCGGTGTAGCTCATGCGCCCGTCGGCCATGAGCAGTTCCACGATCTGCCGGTCCAGCTCTTCCACAGCCGACGACCTTACCGTTCCGCCGGGGATTTCGGTCATCCGCGGAGCATACGGTCGAGGAAGCCGTTGGAGAAGGTGCCCGCGGGGTCGGTCGCGGCGACGAGCGCGGCGAAGTCGTCCATCCGCGGGTAGCGGGCGCGGATCTCGGCGGGGTCGGTGGTGAAGAGCTTGCCCCAGTGCGGCCGGGCCCCGTACGGGGCGAGCGCGGCCTCCAGCGGGCCGAGCACGGCCAGGACGGCGGCGGCGTCCTTGACCCAGGTGAAGTGCAGGCCGACGGTGTCGCGGCCGTAGGCGGGGCTGAGCCACAGCCGGTCGGCGGCGATGGTGCGGATCTCGCAGATCTGCAGCACGGGCGCGAGGGTGTCGCGCATCGCGTCGAGCGCGCCGAGCGCGGCGGTCGCCCGGGAGCGCGGCACGAGGTACTCGGACTGGATCTCCTCGCCGTTGCTGGGCGTGAAGCCGGGCCGGAAGTGCGGCAGCCGCTCGTGCCAGGGCCCGGGCACGTCGAACTGCTCGGTGCAGTGCACCGGGTCGACGCCGGGCACCGGGTGCAGCTTGGCCTCGGCGGGCTCGGCCCACGGGAAGTCGGCGGCGGGGGCGTCGGCGAGCTGCTTGAGCCAGACCTGGGTGAAGCGGGGGCCGCGCCAGTCGGTGAAGAGGCTGACGCTGTACGCGGCCGAGGTGATCGCGTCGAAGTGCTCGACGGCGTCGGCGAGGGCGAGGCCGGTGCGGACCTGCTGCCGTACGGCGAAGTCGGGCCGCAGGTCGAGGGTGAGGTGGGTGACGACGCCCAGCGCGCCGAGGGCGACCACGGCGCCGTCGAAGGTGTCGGGGTCGGCGGCGCGGCTCATGGTGTGGATGGCGCCGTCGGACGTGACGAGGTCGAGCCCGGAGACCGCGGTGGCGAGTGAGCCGTTGCCGTCGCCGGAACCGTGCGTGCCGGTGGCGACCGAGCCGGCGACGGAGATGTGCGGCAGCGAGGCCATGTTGGGCAGCGCCCAGCCGTGGGCGTGCAGATGCGCGGCGAGGTCGGCGTAGCGCACGCCCGCGGCGACCCGCACGGTGCGGGCGGCGGTGTCGATGTCGATCTCGGGCGGCAGCGCGGAGGTGTCGATGAGGGTGCCGTCGGTGTCGGCGATGTCGCTGAAGGAGTGGCCGCTGCCGAGCGCCTTGGCCCGCCGGCTGCCGGCGACGGCGGACCGCAGCTCCGCCACGGTGGCCGGACGTCGTACTTCGGCCGCCGAGAAGGTCAGGTTCCCCGCCCAGTTGGTTCGCATCACGTCACGCTTCCGATCCCGCGGGACCCGTCCTGGCCTCGCCTGTTGGCACTGTATCCGGACGGTTGGCAAGGCGCCGCGCGGGGGCTCAAGGGGGTGCGCGGGCGCACTGCGGGGGCGCACGAACCGGCCAACCACGGGGATGTGACGAAGCACACACCGGGTGGACCGGTCCGTCCGCTATGACGCGGTTACCCGCGTAGCGCGGCGGGAAGTGCTCGCTATGGCCTGAGGCGTGACGCCCGGCCGACCCGTTGGAGGGGCACTCACCCGAGGGGGACAACGCCATGCGCCATCATGTGCGCCGCAGTCGCAGCGAGCGGACCGCTCCCGCGTCCGAGGAGGGCCACGAACGCGGCCCGATCCCGGCCGCCGGCCTGCCGGACGCCGATGCGTCCGATGACCTGATGGACATCTTCGCGGCCGAGGCGGAAGCCGGCACCGAGGACGTCCTCGACGAGGACACCGCGGACGTCGTCCGGCTGTCCTGCCCCGGCTGCGGGCGGCCCATCGCCGTCCTCGCGGACGAGGACCGCCTTCCGCAGCACGCGCTGTGCCCGACGCCGTGGAATCCGTTCGGCCTGACGGTCTGCGACGGCTCCGGCCGGGCGGTCGCCGAGGCCGGCCCGGTCACCGGCGACGGCGCCGCGGTCAGCCGGCCGGACCTGGCCGCGCTGCTCACCCTGCCCGCCGGGCTCGACTGGCGTACCCAGCCCTTCTCGCACGTCGGCGGCCCCGAGAGCCGCCCCTTCCACCTGCCCCCCCAGGGGCTGGCGGCCTAGGACCTCCCGGCGGCCAGGCCGGCGCCGACGACGCCGCCGGCCCTGCCGCTCCGTCACGTCCGCGGCCCACGGCCCGCCGCTCAGCGGCGGGACTCCGGGCCCGCCAGGTGGCGGGCGACGACCATCCGCTGGATCTGGTTGGTGCCCTCCAGGATCTGCAGCACCTTCGCCTCCCGCAGGTAGCGCTCCAGCGGGAAGTCGGCGGTGTAGCCGTATCCGCCGAGCAGCTGGACGGCGTCGGTGGTGACCCGCATCGCGGTGTCGGTGCAGAAGAGCTTGGCCATCGCGGCCTGCGCGGAGAAGGGCTCTCCGGCGTCCCGCCGCCGCGCGGCGGCCAGGTAGAGCGCGCGGCCCGCCTCGATACCGGTCGCCATGTCGGCGAGCATGAAGCGCAGGCCCTGGAAGTCGGCGACCGGCCTGCCGAACTGCTGCCGCTCCAGGACGTAGCCGAGCGCGGCGTCCAGCGCGGCCTGCGCGACGCCCACGGCGCAGGCGGCGATGCCGAGCCGCCCGGAGTCCAGGGCGCCGAGCGCGATGGCGAAGCCCTGGCCGGGCTCGCCGATACGGCGGGCGTCGGGGACGCGTACCGCGTCGAGGTGCAGCTGCGCGGTGGGCGAGCCCTTCAGGCCCATCTTCCGCTCGGGCGGGGCCGCGGCCAGCCCCGGAGCGTCGCCGGGGACGAGATACGCCGAGATGCCGTGCGCTCCCTCGCCGCCGCTGCGGGCCAGCACGGTGTAGAAGTCGGCGACGCCGCCGTGCGTGATCCAGGCCTTGGTGCCGTCGAGGACCCAGTCGCCGCCGTCCCGGACCGCGCGGGTGCGCAGGGCCGCGGCGTCGGAGCCGGAGGTGGGCTCGGACAGGCAGTAGGCGCCCAGCAGGCCCCCGCCGAGCATCGCCGGCAGGTGCTCGGCACGCTGCTCCTTGGTGCCGTAGTGGGCGAGGGCGTGGCAGGACAGGGTGTGGACGCTGACGCCCATGCCGACGGTGAGCCGCGCGGCCGCGAGCTCCTCCAGGACCTGGAGGTAGACCTCGTAGGGCTGGCCCCCGCCGCCGTACTCCTCCGGGTAGGGCAGGCCGAGCAGTCCGGCTTCGCCGATCAGGGTGAAGACCTCGCGCGGGAAGCGGCCCGCCTCCTCCTCCGCCGCCGCGGCGGGGGCGATCTCGCGCTGGGCGATGTCCCGGGTGAGCGCGAGCAGGTCGCGCGCCTCCTCGGTGGGCAGTTGGCGGGACACCGGCTGCGGACCGTGTTTCTGCATGGCGGCGCACTCCTCCCTGTCGGGGGCTACGGGGCGGGCCGCCGTGGGTGGGCGGTTCCGTCCGATGGGCATACCCGGCTGTCGCCCTCCCGTACCGGATCACGGCACGGGCTGATCGACGAGACCGGCGCGTTGGAGTATGCCGGATGGGGCGGCGCACGTCACCGGTGTGCCGCGAGGGAAGGCGGGGGCGGCGGAAGATCGGCGGTTTTCCGGAACGGCGGGGCCGTGCCCGGCGCGCCGTCGTACGCTCGGCGCATGGAGAGGCTGGAAGCCGGCGACCCGCGGTCGATCGGCGGTTATCCCTTGTTCGCGCGGCTCGGGGCGGGCGGGATGGGGCAGGTGTTCCTGGCGCGGACCCCCGCGGGCAGGGCGCTCGCGCTCAAGACCGTACGGCCGGAGTTCGCGCTCGACCCCGGCTTCGGCGCCCGCTTCGCCCAGGAGATCCGCAACGCCGACCGGGTGCGCTCGCCGTGGACGGTCGCGGTGGTCGACTTCAGCCCGCCCGGCAGCGGCCCGCAGTGGCTGGCGACCGAGTACGTACCGGCGCCGTCGCTGGCCGACCGGGTCGCCGCCCACGGCCCGCTGCCCGGGAGCGCCGTGGTCGCGCTGGCCGCCGAGCTGTGCGGGGCGCTGCGGACGGTCCACGAGGCGGGCCTCGCGCACCGCGACGTCAAGCCGTCCAACGTGCTGCTGGCCGGGCAGCGGCCGCTGCTCATCGACTTCGGTATCGCCCGGGCCGCGGAGGACACCCGGCACACCAGCACCGGCGCGATGATCGGCTCGCCCGGCTACATGGCGCCCGAGCAGGCCACGGCGGGCTCGGCGGCCGAGCCCGGCGACCTGTTCGCGCTCGGCGCGGTGCTGGTGTACGCGGCCACCGGGCACGGGCCCTTCCAGCACCCCGGTGAGGAGGTCTCGGCCCCGGCGCTGCTCTACCGGGTGGTGCACGAGGACCCGGATCTGGACGGTGTGCCCGCCGAGCTGCTGCCGATGGTCCGCGCGTGCCTGGCCAAGAGCCCGGCGGACCGCCCCGACGCCCGGGCCGCCGCCGGGCTGCTCCCCGGCGGCGGCGCCACCGGCGGCTGGCCCGCGGCGATGCCGGAGCTGGCGGCGGACCTGGCGGCCAGGGAGGCGCGGACCCGGGCGGCGCTGGGCGCGGCGCCCGCCGCTGACCTCGGCCCGTCGCCGTACGGCCCGGGCACCACGGCCTACCCGGCCCGCCCCGCGCCGCAGCCCTCCCCGCAGACCACCCCGCACACCGCGCCCTATCCGCGGACCGCCGCACCGCTGACGGGCCCGCGGCATCCTTACGGCGGCGCCCCCTCCTCCCCCGCCGCGCCCACGCGGCCGCGGGTCTCCGGCACCGTGCTCGCGGCGGCCGGCGGCGTGGTCGCGGTGGCGGCGGTGCTGGCGGTGGTGCTCAGCCAGTACGCGGGCGGCGGCTCGGGCGGCGGCAGCGGTTCCGGCGGCGACGCGGGCGGCAAGGGCTCGGGCGGCCCGTCGTCGGGGGTGTCCACGGCCTCCGCGGGGGACGAGCTGCCCGCGGCCTGGGTCGGCACCTGGTACGGCGAGGGTCCGGGGAGCTACTCCCAGGGCAGCAGCGCGGTCAAGGTCACGCTCACCCTGCGGGGCGGCAAGCGGGGCGCCACCGTGGGCAAGCAGGTCAGCAGCATCCCCGTGCCGGACTCCGGCGTGGACAACGGCTGCACCGAGGACCTCCGGCTCACGGGGGTGCAGGGCGACATGGTCACCTTCCAGGCGGTCACCAGCGTGCCCACCGACCCGGATTCGGATCTGCACTGCGCCGACGGCCGCGTCTACACGCTGTCCATGACCGACGCCACGCACCTCCAGCTGGCGCCCGGTTCGACGGCCCCGGGGTCGCCGACCGGCCTGGAGAAGAAGGACTGAGCCGGGGCCCGTCAGGTGCCGGTGAGCCGCAGGCCCGCCCACAGCGCGGCGGTCGCGGCGACCAGCGTGGGCGGCACGGTGAGCAGCCCGAGCCGGGTGAAGGTGCCGAGCTTCGCGTCGGCGCCGTGGGCCTGCAGGACGCGGCGCCACAGCAGGGTGGCCAGCGACCCGGCGTAGCTGAGGTTGGGGCCGAGGTTGACGCCGATGAGCACGGCGAGCACCGGCCCCGCGCCGCCGGACTCGGCGAGCGGCAGCAGCGCGAGGGTGGCCGGCAGGTTGTTGATGAGGTTGGCCAGGACGGCGGCGCAGGCGGCGACCCCGAGCAGCGCGGGCAGGCTGTCGCCGTCCGGCAGCACCGCGTCGGCCGCGTCGGACAGCCCGTTGCGGACGACCGCCTCGACGACGACGCCGAGCGCGAGCACGAACAGGCAGAACAGCGGCCCGGCCGCCTTGACCAGGCCGGGCACGGTGGCCCGCCCGCGGTGGAGGGCGCGCACCCCCAGGACCAGCGCGCCGGCCAGCGCGGCCCAGGCCGGGTTGATCCCGGCGAGCGAGGTGAGGGCGAAGCCGGCCAGCGTCAGGCCGAGCACCACGAGGGTGAAGGCGGGGACGGTGGGCGGCTCGCCGCGCTCCGGCGGGTGCTCGACGACGGCGAGGTCGGCGGCGAAGAAGCGGCGGAAGACGACGTACTCGATGCCGACGGCCAGCAGCCAGGGCACCGCCATCAGCAGCGCGAAGCGGGTGAAGGTGATGCCCGCGGCGGTGAAGGCCAGCAGGTTGGTCAGGTTGGACACCGGCAGCAGCAGCGAGGCGGAGTTGGCCAGGTGCGCGCACGCGTAGACGTGCGGGCGGGCGCGGGCCCCGGCGCGTGCGGCCGTCGCGATGACGACCGGGGTGAGCAGCACGACGGTGGCGTCCAGGCTGAGCACCGCGGTCACCACGGCGGCGACGGCGAAGACCCCGGCGAGCAGCCGCTGCGGGCGCCCGTGGCAGGCCTGCGAGATGGCGTCGCCCGCGGCGGTGAAGAGCCCGTCGTCGGCGCACAGCTCGGCGAGCACGAGCACCGCGGCGAGGAAGCCGACGACGGGCGCCAGTTCGCGGATCTGGTGCCAGGCGGCGGAGAGCGGCACCGCCCCGACGGCGGTCAGCAGCGCGGCGGCGGGCACCGCGGCGGCGGCCTCCGGCCAGCCGTGCGGGCGCACCACGGCGAAGCCCAGGACGAGCAGCAGCGCGGCCACGGACAGCGTCTCTGCGGCTGCGGTGCTCAGCGGAACTCCCTGGTCCGGATGACGGCGTACCAGGTGATTTCATCACAGCGGGGGGTGGTGCCCGATCAGCGCTGCCGGTGGTGCGGTCGGGTGCGTCAGCCGGTGTCGGCGAGGGTGAGCTTGTGCAGCCGGTCGGCGGGGCCCGCCTTGCCGTAGTACCAGCCCTGCGCGGTGTCGCAGCCGAGCGCGCGCAGGTGGTCGGCCTGGACGCGGGTCTCGACGCCTTCGACGGTGACGGTGAGGTCGAGGGCGTGCGCGAGGGTGACGATGCACTCGACGATCTTGGATTCCATCGGGTCGGCGGGCCCCCGCCGCATGCCCAGGGTGAAGGCGCGGTCGAGCTTCAGCACGCTGACCGGGAGCCAGCGCAGCGAGGCGAGGTTGGAGTAGCCCGTGCCGAAGTCGTCCAGCGCTATGGCGACCCCGAGGTCGGCGATCCGCCGCAGCGGTTCGAGGGCGTCCTTGTCGGCCCCGATCAGGGCGCTCTCGGTGACTTCGAGGCACAGGGCGCTCGGCTCCAGGCCGCTGTCGTCGAGGACCGCGGCGACATCGGCGACGAGGCCGCGGTGGCCGAGCTGCACGGGCGAGAGGTTGACGTTGATCCGCGGCGGCGGCCCGGGGCAGTGCGTGTCCTGCCGCCACTCCTGGGCCTGCCGGACGGCCTGCTCCAGCACCCAGCGGCCGAGCGGCACGATCTGCCCGGTGCTCTCGGCGAGCGGGATGAACCGGTCGGGGCCGAGCACCCCGTGCACCGGGTGGCTCCACCGCACGAGCGCCTCGGCGCCGAGCACGGTGTTGTCCTCCAGGGCGATGAGCGGCTGGTACTCCACGAAGAACTCGTGGTGCCGCAGCGCGCTGGGCAGCTGGTTGGTCAGGCCGTGCCGGGTGATGGCGCGGGCGTCGGCGTCCGCGTCGGCGACCTCGTAGCGGTTGCCGCCGCGTTCCTTGGCGCGGTACATCGTGATGTCGGCGCTGCGCAGGATGTCGGCCGGGCCGCGGCCGCCGACCGGGCCGTGCACGATGCCGAGGCTGCCGTGCACCGGGAGCTGGCGGTCGTCCAGCAGCACCGGGGTGGACAGCGCGCCCAGGATGCGCGCGGCCAGGTCGGTGACGGCGCGCCGGTCGGGCGGGTCGGCGTAGAGCGCCACGAACTCGTCGCCGCCGATACGGGCGACGAGCTGGTCCGGCGAGGTGACGCAGTCCCGCAGCCGGTCGGCGACGGCGAGCAGCAGCCGGTCGCCGACGGCGTGGCCGAGGCTGTCGTTGACGGCCTTGAAGCCGTCGAGATCCAGGTAGCACACGCCGATGTGGCGGGCGGGCCCGCCCGCGGGCTCTTCGAGGGCCTGGTCGAGGCGTTCGAAGAACAGCGCCCGGTTGGGCAGCGCGGTGAGCGCGTCGTGGGTGGCCTGGTGGCGCAGCCGGTCCAGCAGCCGGCGGCGCTCGGTCACGTCGTCGAGCAGCGCGAGCTGGTAGCGCGGCTGCCCGGCGCCGTCGCGCAGCAGCGACACCTGGACGTCGGCCCACAGCACCGAGCCGTCGGCGCGCGGGTAGGCCTTCTCGATCTGGTAATGGTCGCGCTCGCCGCGCACCAGCTCGCGGTTGACGTCCTCGGTGTCGCCGGAGTGCTCCGGGCGCCCGGAGTGCTCGGGGCGGCCGGCGTGCTCGGGAGGTTCGGGGTGCTCGGGGTGCAGCCAGTCGCAGGTCCTGCGCTGCCGGATGAAGGCCTCGCTGCCGAACATCCGGACCAGCGCCGCGTTGAGCTCCAGGATGGTGCCGTCGAGGTCGGCGATGCCGATGCCGACGGCGGCGGTCTCGAAGACGGCCCGGAAGCGGGCCTCGCTCGCGGCGAGCGCGCTCTCCGCCTCGCTCTTGGCGTTGAGGGCGGCGCGCGAGATGGACTCCTGCTCGCGCAGGGTGCGTTCGCGCAGCGCGTGGGCGAAGCCGACGGCCACGGCGTGCTGGAGGCGCGAGCAGCGCGCCCGGCATTCGTCGGCGGGCAGTCCGAGATCGGCGCCGGGACCGCAGTAGAGGACCAGGTAGGCGTCGATGACGCCGAGGATGCTGGGCAGCGCCTCGGGGTCGGTGCAGTGGGCGGCGACCAGGCCGGTGCCGACCGACACGGCCGCGCGCGGCTCGAAGCGCTCGGCGTGCAGGGTGTCGCGCAGCACGGCGGCCAGCGGCCGCAGGTGCGCCTCGAACTCCGCCTTCGTCATCGAGGTGGCCGTCACCGGGTAGATGGCCCGGCTCCAGATCGCCGCGAACCGCGCCAGGCTGTCGTCGTCCAGCGCCGTCGCCGGGCCCGGTCCGTACCCGGCGAGGACCGGTCGCAGCGTCACGCCTTCAGCCCCACACCGGCCAGGCCGGCCAGCACGGCGGGGTCGATGTCGTCCCCCGGCGGGGAGTCGGGGCGCCAGTAGGGAAGCGTGACGACGCCGGGCTCCAGCAGCTCGAAACCGGTGAAGAAGCGTTCCACCTCGTCCGGCGAGCGCAGGATCAGCGGGGTCCTGGTGCGCCGGTAGATCTTCACGGCCTCGTCCTGGTCCTCGTTCATCTCGGTCTGCTGGGTGCCGTGGGTGACGACCAGCACGCTGCCGGGCGCGAGCGCGTCGCGCAGGGTGGCGACCACGCCGTAGGCGTCGTCCTCGTCGTCGGACAGGAAGTGCAGCACCGCGACGAGCAGCAGCGCGACCGGCCGGTCGAGGTCCAGCAGCCGCCGGACCTCGGGGTGGTCCAGCACGCCGCGCGGGTTGCGGAGGTCCGCGGCGGCGATCGTGGCGCGCTTGTTGCCGTCGAGCACCGCCTTGCTGTGCTCGACGGCGACCGGGTCGTTGTCGACGTAGACGACGTTCGCCTCGGGGTTCAGGGCGTGCACGACCTCGTGGACGTTGCCGAAGGTCGGGATGCCCGAGCCGATGTCGAGGAACTGCGTGATGCCCCGGCCGACCGCGTACCGCACCGCGCGGCGCATCATCGCCCGGTTGGCCTGCCCGAGCCTGGGGATGCCCGGCATGGCCTCGATGGCCTTCCTGGCCGCTTCCCGGTCCACCTCGAAGTTGTGCGAGCCGCCGAGGAAGTAGTCGTACACCCGCGACACGCTGGGCACGTTGATGTCGATACCGGGGGGTGCCCAGGAGGGTCGCTCAGTCACGGTGGGAGTCTCCAGGTCGAGGGGCCGGGTGGACGCGTCCGGAGCAACTGCCGCGGACGGAAGGCCGCTTGTCCCTGTGAGGCTACTGATCGTATGTTCGGAGCGAAACAACCAACCGGAGACGCTACGTCCGTTTTCGGTCAACAACCACCGGCATGTGCAGCTGCGAAAACGCGCCACGGCGAATTCGCGCAGAGGAAACGGGCCGAACCCGCCTGGACGACGGGCCCACGGCGCTGCACGCCGTGGGCCCGTCGTCGGTTTCCGGCCAATCTTTCCGGGCCGGGTGTGGTCACGCTCCGGTCAGCAGGCGCCTTCGTCCTGCCACACGCCCCACTCCCCGGTGGTGCCGGGCTCCTCGTTGGTCGTCCACCACTTGGCCTTCCACAGGTGGCCGTTGTGCGCGACCTCGTTGCCGCCCGTGTAGACCGCGGAGGCGCTCCACTGGGCGGCGGTGCAGGTGCCGTCGCCACCGCCGGGCGAGGTCGGCGGGGTGGTGGGCGGCGTCGTCGGCGGGTTGGTGGGCGGGGTGGCGCCGGCGAACTTCACCGAGAACTTCGCGAACTCCCAGTCGCTCTGCGGCACGCTGCTGCACGTGCCCGAGGTGGTCTGGTTGTCCGGCGGGGTGCACTGGCGGTCCCGGTTGAGGGACCAGAAGGTGAAGCGGGCCATGCCGTGGCTGGTCGCGTAGTCCAGCACGGTCTGGAAGTCCGCCTGGTAGAAGTACTCGCCCGCGTCGCTGCGGCCGTTCATGCCGGAGAAGCCCTCGTGGGCGTACGCGGTCGCGGTGTCCCAGCCGAAGGTGGTCTTCAGCAGGCCGTTGAAGGCGGTGAGCGCGGAGGTCTGGGCGGCGGCGCCGTTGAAGCCGCCGTCGAAGGGCATGATGGAGAAGTTGTTGGGCGTGAAGCCCTGCGACTTGGCCTCGTTGAGCATCTGCTGGCCGAACCAGCCGGTGCCGGCCGCGGTGCCCGCGGTGGTCACCGAGATGTAGAGGCCGGGGTTGTTCTGCTGCAGGATCTTGGCCGCGCCGATCTCGTGCGCGACGGCGGCGGTGTTCTCGTACTCCGGCTCCTCCAGGTCGAAGTCCATCGCCTTGAGCTGGTACTTGTTGATGACCTGCTGGTAGGCGGCGGCGGTCGAGGCCGCGTCGGAGCAGGCCTGGCCGAGCTTGGTGCCGCCGTAGCCGCCGATCGAGACGGAGACGTCGCCGCCCTTGGCGCGGATCGCGGAGATGACGCTGCCGACCGCGGTGTCGGACGAGACCGCGCTCGTACCGCTCCACGTCGGCGTACAGCCACCGCCGTTGGGCGCCAGGATGAAGGCGAGCTGGAAGGCTTTCAGGCCGGTGGCGTCCATGATCGCGGTCGCGTCCGGCGGATTGTTGTCGGTCGGCATCAGATACGGGGCGGCGGCGTACCACTGGCTGCCCAGGGCGGCGGACGCCGCCGTGGCGCCGTCGGCCTGCCCGGCGCCGACCGTGGCCACGGCACCCAGCCCGGCCACGGCGAGCGCGGCGGCGGCCACGCCCGAACCCAGTGCTTGGAGACGCTTCACGTCTGGAACCTCCTGTGGGGGAACGTGCCAGCAGAATCCAGCGCTGACACGAACCCGTCAATGAGTTGGTCCAGACCTTTAGAGCAACCCACAAATTGGTCGAGACCAATTTGTGGCAGAAGCGGCACGTGGGCGCTCCGCGCCGGGAGTTGGGCACAAGCCGCTCCCACGACGGGGACGCGCGGCGCGCGGGGCTGGCGACGCCGCTGCCGCGGCGGGCGCACGCAGGGGCCGTGCGGCGTTGCGCCACGCCGGCACCCGGTGCCGGGGCTGGCGACGCCGCTGCCGCGGCGGGGACACGCGGGGCGCGCGGGGCTGGCGACGCCGCTACCGCGGCGGGCGCACGCAGGGGCCGTGCAGCGTTGCGCCACGCCGGCACCCCACGCCCGGCGTTGACAAGCCGCTCCCGCGACGGGGACGCGCGGCGCGCGCGAGGCTGGCGACGCCGCTACCGCGGCGGGCGCACGCAGGGGCCGTGCAGCGTTGCGCCACGCGTGCACTCGGCGCCGGGTGGTTGGCGACGCCGCTGCCGCGGCGGGGACGCGCGGCGCGCGGGGCTGGCGACGCCGCTGCCACGGCGGGCGCACGCAGGGGCCGTGCGGCGTTGCGCCACGCCGGCTCCCGGTGCCGGGGTTGGCGATGCTGCTGCCACGCGCGGGCACCCGACGCCGCTGCCGCGGCGGGGATGCGGGGGTGGTGCGCGATGTCGGCACCCGGTGCCGGGGGCGGACCGTGGGGGTCCGCCCCCGGGGGGTCAGATCACGCCGACGGAGGCGAGGGCGCGGCGTTGGCGGGGGGTGGGCCTTGCGGGGAAGTAGAGGTAGCAGACGCCGCCGGTGCCGCCGCTCGTGCCGCCCGTGGCGTTGATGCGCTTGGTGCGGAGCCAGATCGTCTCGAACTGGGCCCGCTTGTAGACGTTGCGGACCACCGCGTCGCTGTCGCTCGCCGGGTCGTTGGCGACGACGTCGCCCTCCGCGGTGAAGCCGACCAGGGCCATCAGATGGCCGGACGTGCCGTAGCCGGCGCCGTCCAGCTCGGAGGCCAGGAAGGACTGGGACGTTATCACCGGGATGCCGGCGGCGACGAGCGTCTCCACGTCGTTGAGGGAGTGCAGCCGGGTGATGACGCCCTGCATGTCCGGGTAGGTCGCCGCGTAGGCGGCGTTGAAGGGCCAGTTGCCGCAGCCCTCGTACTGGTAGTCGTACGTGTAGCGGGCGCCCTGGTCGACCTGCGGGTCGGCGTACGACGGGTCCACCCACGCCATCTGCTCCGCGGTGGGGCCGCGCCCCCAGTACTCGATCACCATCGTCGAGGACGTCGGGCTGCACCACGCCTCGCCGCCGTTGTCGTACTCCGGGTACTGCCCCTTGTGGATGTTCTGCGAGTACGCGGGCACCGCCAGCTCCACGCCCGCGCCCACCCCGGGCACGGAGGCCGGCACGGTGAAGCGGTCCGGGATGTTCGACGCCATCGCGCCGAGCCGCCACACCCGCGGCGTCAGCCTGCTGCCGGGCTTGCGGAAGAGCGTGAGGCGCAGCCGGTACGACGCGAGCAGCGGCCCGGCCGCGGCGTCGTCGATGGAGAAGGTGTCGGTCCAGATGCTGCTCCTGCCGTCCGTCTGGTCGTCGACGGAGGTGCGCCGGATGTCCTCGGGCCCGTCGCCCGCGGTCCAGCGGCCCATGACGTACGCCGGGGTGGCGGTGCCGTCGGTGTACGTGCCGAGCAGCTCGACCTGGAGCCAGGTGCCCGCCGGGGTGTGCGCGTTCCAGGACGCGATCAGCTCGCTCGCCGGGTGCGGGACCTTGCGCACCGGCGAGGTCCACGACGCGGACTCCCAGGTCGCGGTGGTGCCGGTGTGCGGGTCGGTGTAGTCCAGCGAACCGGTGGCCCGGCCGATCTCCAGGCCGGGCCGCACGCCGGGCACCGGGCGGGTGCCGGAGTGCGCGCCGAACAGCCAGTCGGGGAAGCTCGTCCAGCCGTGGTAGTCGACCGGTGCGTCGTCGGGCGCGGCTCCCCCGCCGTGCCCGTGCTGCGCGGCGCCGGGCGCGGCCGCCGCGCCGGGCGCCGCGGTCGCGGGCCGTGCGACGGCGGTGGTGGCGGCGGCCGCCGCGGCGGCCAGCGCCGCGGTGATGACGGTACGGCGGGGCGCGTTACTGGTCATGGCTGAATCCCCTTCGTTTCCCTCGGCGTTGCTCGTTCCTGGGCGTGCCCGGGCAGCGCGGGGCACCCCTGCGCGCGGCCGGCGGGCAGGTCGCACCACCATGGCAGCACGACCCGCCCTTCCACCAGGCTTTCCGGCCGCGTGGCGGCACCGTCATTGGTCTGTTCCAGTGGCGCCGGGCCGCCGCTCAGCCGGGCAGCACGACCAGGTCGCGCCCCGTCAGATTCAGCCGCTCGCCGCCCTCCCCGGTGCACACCGCGATGTCCTCGATGCGCGCGCCGTACGTGTCGGGCAGGTAGATGCCGGGCTCGATCGAGAAGGCCATGCCGGGCGCCAGCGCCCGGCTGCTGCCCGCCACGATGTACGGCTCCTCGTGCGACTCCATGCCGATGCCGTGCCCGGTGCGGTGGATGAAGTGCTCGCCGTAGCCCGCGGCGGCGATGATGTCGCGGCCCACCGCGTCCAGCTGCTCGGCGGTGATGCCGGGCCGCACCGCCTCGGTCTGCGTGGTCTGGGCGCGCAGCAGCACCGCGTACAGCTCGCGGAAGCCCGCCGGGGGCTCGCCGACGGCGTAGGTGCGGGTGGAGTCGGAGCAGTAGCCCTCCGCGGTGGTGCCGCCGATGTCGACCACGACCGGGTCGCCGGTGCGGATGACGCGGTCGGACACCTCGTGGTGCGGGCTCGCGCTGTTGGGGCCCGAGCCGACGATGACGAAGTCGACGGTCGCATGGCCCGCCTCGATGATGGCGTCGGCGATGTCGCGGGCGACCTCGCGCTCGGTGCGGCCGGGCCGCAGCCACTCCCCCACCCGGCGGTGCACCCGGTCGATGGCGGCGCCCGCGCGGCGCAGCGCGGCGACCTCGGCGGGGCTCTTGCGCATCCGCAGCTCCGTCAGCACGTCGCCGGCCAGGCACGCCTGGGCGTCCGGCAGCGCCGCCTGGAAGGCCAGCAGCTTCTCCGCCCACATGTGGTTGTCCACCGCGAAGCGGCGGACGCCCGCGGGCAGCCGGCGGGCGATCATCGCGTACGCGTCGTCGGTCTCGGCGAAGCCGGTGATGTCCAGGCCCAGGCCGCCGGCCGGCGAGGCCGTCGCGGCGGGGCGCTCCAGCGCGGGCACGACCAGGAAGGGGTCTGCCTCGGCCGGCACCACCAGGCACGTCAGCCGCTCCAGCGGCAGCGCCTGGTAGCCGGTCAGATACCGCAGGTCCGCGCCCGGCGAGACCAGCAGCGCGTCGAGGCCCGCGTCGCCCGCGGCCTTCCTGGCGAGGGTGAGGCGCTCGGCGGGGTGGAGCGCGTCGGCATTCTGCTCGGTTACGGTCACGCCGCCCACGGTAAACGCCCGTCCCGCTCCGGGCGCCGGTATTTCCGGCACGCCGCGCGCCGCCCGGTACGGCGTGCCGCGGGGGTGCGTAGGGTCCTGGGGCATGGATGACGAAAAGGGCCTGTCACTGCGCGAGCTGGCCGCGGCGCTCGGCGTGCCGGCGCCGTCCTGCGGCCCGGTCCGGCTGGTCGCCGTCGACGGGCACGCGGGCTCGGGCAAGACCACGCTGGCCGGGCGGCTCGCCGCCGAGCTGGGCGGGGTGCCCGTCGTGCACACCGACGATCTCGCCACGCACGAGGAGCCGTTCGACTGGGAGGAGCGGTTCGGGGCGCAGATCGCCGGGCCCTTCGCCGCGGGGCTGGCCGCGCGGCACGAGG
This sequence comes from Streptomyces sp. NPDC021020, assembly GCF_044333285.1. Lineage (NCBI taxonomy): Bacteria > Bacillati > Actinomycetota > Actinomycetes > Kitasatosporales > Streptomycetaceae > Streptomyces > Streptomyces sp. NPDC021020. The sequence goes on along the minus strand of NZ_JBIRQQ010000008.1, from coordinate 447,660 downwards.
TCTACGACTGGACGGCCCGGCGGTTCGCGTCCTGGCGCGACGTGCCGGCGGCGCCGGTGGTGCTCGTCGAGGGCGTCGGGGCCGGGCGCCGCGTCCTGCGCCCGCACCTCGCGCTCACGCTGTGGCTGGAGGTCGACCGCGGTACCGCGCGGGGGCGCGGGATGCGGCGGGACGGTCCCGCGCTCGCCCACTTCTGGACCGGGTGGTCCGCCGCGGAGGACGCGCATTTCGCGTCGGACCCGACGCGGCCGTACGCGGACCTGCTGGTCCGTCAGACGCAGGACGGCTACCGCGCGGTACCCGGCCCCACGCGCGGACCTGCGGTGACGGCTTGACCGCTTGGCGGCGAGCAATTACGTTTTCAACCAAGCGGTCCCGGAAGACCGCTTTCCGTAGCACGGAGCCCCCGGTTGTTCCCCCGTGACCGGGGGCTCCGTCTGCCCTTCCCCGCGCCCCGGGCTTCGCCCGGGAGGTGCCCCCACGCACCCCTGAAAACGCTCACCCCCACCGGCAGGCAGCCGCCCAGCCGGCCCGAGGGTGACGGTGCGGGGTGCCCCCGCAGGAATGCGCTGCAAGTGGCTCGCCCACACGGTAAGAGGGTGAACGCGCATTCCGAGGAGGTGCCCCGTGCCGGCACCCACCCCAGCGACGGACAGGAAGCGCGATGCCCCGCCGGGCAACCCGGGGGGGCGCGGGGAACTGCGCGAGCAACCACCCACCGACCGCAAGGTCGCGGCGCCCACCGCAAGGGGCAGCCCGGGGCGTACCCCCCGCGCAAGGAGCAGCACCCGGGAGCAACCCCGCAGGGGACATGCGCACTACGGCCGCGCCCGCTTCGCGGGTACGATGCGAAGGGGTCGCGGTGGTGTCCTGGGGAGTCACCACATGCTTCAACTTCCGCGCGTCGCCAACCGGTTGGCGGCGGGAGCCGTCGGCGAGGGGCGCGGGGGCAACGAGGGTGGGGACCACATGGACTTCGGCACCGACCGCGCGGGCGGCCCTGCCGACCTCGCCTGGCTGCGCGGCATCGACGCGTACACGGTGGGCGCCTACGCCCAAGCCGAGGAGGAGTTCAGGACCGCGGTCCGGCTGGACCAGGGAATGGCCGACGCCTGGCTCGGCCTGCACGCCCTGCGCGCGGACACCGCGACCGCCCTGCTCCAGATGTACCGGCACCGCGACCGCTTCGGCGAGCAGCGCGCCGCACACCGCCGCACGCTGAACTCCTGGTACTGGCTGGGCTGGTGGGTGCAGCCGGTGCTGGAGACCAGCCGCGACCTGCTGCTCGCGCACGCGAGCCACTGGCTGGACGGCCGGCACGTCGCCGAGCTGGACCGCGCGCTCGCGGACTGCCCGCCCGTCGACACCGACCCCCAGGTGCGCTTCCTGCACGCCTGCCGGGCGTATCTGGTCAAGGACTGGGAGCATCTGGTCCGGCACACAGAACCGCTGCTGGGCGACCAGCTGCTGGGCATCGAGGCGGGCCTGTTCGGCGGCATGGCGCGGGTGCGCCTGGAGATGTGCGGGCAGGCGGAACCGCTGCTGTCCGCCGCCCTGATGCGCTGCCGCAGCGAGCAGCCGCAGCGCAAGGAGCTGCGCTACTGGCTGGCCCGGGCGTACGAGGGCACGGGCCGTACCGCCGCGGCCGTACCGCTCTACCGGGCGGTGCACCGGGTGGACCCGGCGTTCATGGACACCGCCGCGCGGCTGGCCGCGATACACGAGACGGACGACGGCCTCGACGAGAGCGCGGGCCTGGCCACCGCGGTGTCGCTGGCCGGCGGGCAGACGGTGCCGGAGGGCGGCACGGACCTGGAGGCCGGGCTGTACGCGGAGCCGGGCGACGGCCGCCCGCCCGCCGTACCGGAACCGGCCGAGGTCGACGACGTGCTGCTCGCCCCGCCGGGCCCGCTGGAGGAGGACCCGCGCGACCGCGGGGCCGCCCCGCCGGCGGGCGGCCCGCAGGTCCCGCTGCCGCTCGGCGGCTCGGACCCGGCGCTGCTGGCCCAGGCGCTCGCGGAGCTGGACCGGATGGTGGGCCTGGAGCCGGTGAAGCGCCAGGTGCGGGCGCTGTCGGCGCAGTTGCGGATGGCCCGGCTGCGGGCCGGGCAGGGGCTGCCGGTGCAGCCCCCGAAGCGGCATTTCGTCTTCTCCGGCCCCTCGGGCACGGGCAAGACCACGGTGGCCCGGATACTGGGCCGGGTGTTCTACGCGCTGGGCCTGCTCGGCGGCGACCACCTCGTGGAGGCCCAGCGGTCCGATCTGGTCGGCGAGTTCCTGGGCCAGACCGCGGTCAAGGCCAACGAGCTGATCGACTCGGCGCTGGGCGGCGTGCTGTTCGTCGACGAGGCGTACGCGCTGTCCAACTCCGGCTACAGCAAGGGCGACGCGTACGGCGACGAGGCACTCCAGGTGCTGCTCAAGCGCGCCGAGGACAACCGGGACCGGCTGGTGGTGATCCTCGCGGGCTATCCCGAGGGCATGGACCGGCTGCTCGCGGCCAACCCCGGCCTCGGCTCGCGCTTCACCACCCGGGTGGACTTCCCGAGCTACCGCCCGGGCGAGCTGACCCGGATCGGCGAGGTGCTGGCCGCGGAGAACGGCGACCACTGGGACGACGAGGCGATCGACGAGCTGCGTGCGATCAGCGGCCATGTCGTGGAGCAGGGCTGGATCGACGAGCTGGGCAACGGCCGGCTGCTGCGCACGCTGTACGAGAAGAGCTGCGCGTACCGCGACCTGCGGCTGTCGGAGTATCCGGCGACGCCGACCCGCGACGAGCTGGCGACGCTGCGGCTGCCGGACCTGATGCAGGCCTACGGCGAGGTGCTGTCGGGGCGCGGCCCCGGCGTCCCGCCGTCGCCCGACCCCGCCGAGTAGCGGGGCCGGGCGGCGGGCGTCAGCGGACGAGCTCGCCCGGCATCGGGCGGTGCGCCGGGTGCGAGGGGTCCCGCACCTCGCCCACCAGCATCTCCAGGACGTCCTCCAGCGCCACCAGGCCGAGCACCCGCCCGCCCGGCTCCGCGACGGCCGCGAGGTGCGAGGCGGCCCGCCGCATCGAGGTGAGCGCGTCGTCCAGCGGCAGGTCGGCCCGCAGCGTGGTGATGGGCCGCCACAGCCGGCGCGGCACCGGGCGGTCCTGGTCCTCCAGGTCCAGGACGTCCTTGACGTGCAGGTAGCCGAGGTAGCCCGTACCGGACTCGGCGGCGACCGGGAAGCGCGAGTAGCCGGTGCGTACGGTCAGCTCCTCGACCTCCCGGGCGGTCGCCGTGGGGGCCAGGGTGATCAGCTCGTCGGGGGTGAGCAGCACCTCGGTGACCGGGCGGCTGCCCAGTTCCAGGGCGTCCTCCAGCCGCTCCTGCTCGTCGGAGTCCAGCAGCCCGGCCCGCCGGGCGTCCTCCACCAGGACCGTCAGCTCGGCGCTGGTGAAGACGGACTCGACCTCGTCCTTGGGCTCGACGCGGAAGGCGCGCAGGATGAGCCGCGCGGCGGCGCCGAGCACCACGATGACCGGTGCGAAGACCCGGGCGAAGCCGACGAGCCCGGGGCTGAGCCACAGCGCGGTCTTCTCCGGGTCGGCCATCGCCAGGTTCTTCGGCACCAGTTCGCCGATGACCAGGTGCAGGAAGACCACGAAGGCCAGCGCGAGCACGTAGCCGACCGGGTGGACCAGGTCCTCGGGCATGCGGGCGGCGGAGAAGACCGGCTCCAGCAGACGGGCGACGGTCGGCTCGGCGACCGCGCCGAGGGTCAGCGAGCAGACGGTGACGCCGAACTGCGCGGCGGCCATCATCTGCGGCAGGTTCTCCAGCCCGTGCAGCACGGTACGGGCCCTGCGGTGGGTCGCGGCGAGCGGTTCGACCTGGCTGCGGCGGACCGAGACCAGGGCGAACTCGGCGCCGACGAAGAAGCCGTTGGCGAGCACCAGCAGCAGCGCGAACACCAGCATCAGCGCGTTCACCGGCCCTCACCCGCCTCTTCCGCGGCGTCCGGCGCGGGCGCGGTGCGCAGAATGCGTATCCGCTCGGCGCGGTGGTGCCCGACCTCGGCGACGCGCAGCCGCCAGCCGGGCAGGTCCGCGGTGTCGCCCACCGCGGGGATCCGCCCGAGCAGGTCGGCGACGAGCCCGGCGACGGTCTCGTACGGGCCCTCGGGCGCCTCCAGGCCGATCCTGGCCAGCGTGTCGACCCGGCAGCCGCCGTCGGCGTCCCACGCGGGGCGGCCGTCCTCGGACGGGGCCTGCGCCAGTTCGGGCAGGTCGACGGCGTCGTGCTCGTCGCGGACCTCGCCGACCAGCTCCTCGACGATGTCCTCCAGGGTGACGACCCCGGCGGTGCCGCCGTACTCGTCGACGACCACGGCGATGGGCTGCTGGCTGCGCAGCAGTTCCAGCAGCGGCTGCGCGGTGAGTGTCTCGGGCACCAGCAGCGGGACGACCGCGATACGGCTGACGGGGGTGCGGTCGCGCAGCTCGGCGGGCACCGCGAGGGCGTCCTTGAGGTGCACCATGCCGACGATGTCGTCGAGCCGGCCGCGGTAGACGGGGAAGCGGGACAGGCCGGTGGCGCGGGTGAGGTTGAGCACGTCCGCGGCGGTCGCGGTGTCCTCCAGGGCGCTCACCCGCACCCGCGGGGTCATCACGTTCTCGGCGATGAGGTCGCCGAGGGAGAGGGTGCGGACGAACAGGTCGGCGGTGTCCTGTTCGAGCGCGCCGGCCCGCGCGGAGTGCCGGGCCAGCGAGACCAGCTCGGTGGGGGTACGGGCGGAGGCCAGCTCGTCGGCGGGCTCCACGCCGAGCATCCGCACCAGGCGGTTGGCGGCGCCGTTGAGCAGCTCGATGACGGGCCGGAAGGCACGGGAGAAGGCCCGCTGGGGTCCTGCGACCATCCGGGCGACGGCGAGCGGCCGGGAGACCGCCCAGTTCTTGGGGACCAGCTCGCCGACCACCATCTGGACCGCGGAGGCGGCCATCATGCCGGCCACGACGGCGATGCCGGGGGCGGCGCCGTGCGGGATGCCCGCGGCCCGGATCGGGCCGGTGAGCAGGTCGGCCAGGGCGGGTTCGGCGAGCATGCCGACGACCAGCGAGGTGATGGTGATGCCGAGCTGGGTGCCGGACAGCTGGAAGGAGAGCTTGCGCAGGGCGGCGACGACGCCGGCCGCGCGCCGGTCGCCCTCGGCCGCGGCGCGTTCGGCGGCGGGGCGCTCCACGGTCACCAGGCCGAATTCGGCGGCGACGAAGAAGCCGTTGGCGATGATCAGGACGAGGGCCGCTGCGAGCAGCAGCAGGGACGTACTCATGAGGCCGCCGCTCCGGGTTTTCGTGGCGGAGGGGCGGCGCTGGTACTACCGGACGGTGCGTCCATCGGGGTGTGGGTGTCACTCCTCGGTCGGGATGGCAGGTCGGCGGGCCGCGCGCGTACGGCGCGGCCCCGTTCCAGAGTAGTCAACGGCCCGCCGACCGCGAAGGACGGCGGGCGGCGCCTTCACGACGGCTTCACCGCGGGCCGGGAAGGCAGCGGTCCCCGGGTCACCTCGCGTCACGCCCGTCACCGGGCGCCTCACCGAGCGCGGTGACCAGCTCGCGCAGCAGCCGGGCGTCGACGAGGGCCTGGCGGCGGGCGATGCCGGGCTGGATGCCCATGACGGCGAGCGTGGTGCCGTCGGCGAGGTCCAGGTGCACCCAGGCGTCGCCGGGGCGCAGCCGTACGCCGAGGATCTCCGCCCAGGCCAGCCGGCGCCGGACGACCACGTTGACGACGGTGAGGCCGTCGTGGTCGGCGACCGCCCTGGGGCGGCTGAGCAGCGCGAGGACGCCCAGCGCGAGGACCCCGACGACGGCGATGCTGACCCGGTCGCCGGTGGTCCACGGCGACGCGCCCTCGGCCGGCATGAGCACCGCCAGGGTGACGAGCGTGGCGAGCAGCAGCACGCCGACCGTGAGCAGCACCACACGGGTGAGCAGCGGCCGGAAGGTGACCGGCAGCCGCGCGACGGCGCCGGCGGGGGCGCGGACCTGCTCCCGGTCCGCGCCGCCGTCGGGGGCGGTCACAGCCGGGCGGCGTGGATGCCGGTGGTGAGGATCGCGCGGGCGCCGAGGTCGTACAGCTCGTCCATGATCCGCTGGGCGTCGGTGGTGGGGACCATCGCCCGCACCGCGACCCAGCCCTCGTGGTGCAGCGGGGAGACGGTCGGCGACTCCAGGCCCGGGGTGAGGGCCACGGCCTGGTCGACGTGCTCGGCGCGGATGTCGTAGTCCATCATCACGTAGCGCCGGGCGACCAGGACGCCCTGCAGCCGGCGCAGGAACTTCTGCACCTTGGGGTCGCCGGCGGGCGCGCCGACCGGGCGGACGACGACCGCCTCGGAGGCCATGATCGGCTCGCCGAAGGTCTCCAGGCCGGCGTTGCGCAGCGAGGTGCCGGTCTCCACGACGTCCGCGATGACCTGGGCGACGCCGAGCTGGATCGCGGTCTCCACGGCGCCGTCGAGGTGGACGACGGTGGCGGCCACGCCGTTGTCGGCGAGGTGCTTCTCGACGACGCCCTCGTAGGACGTCGCGATCGTCATGCCGCCGAGGTCGGCGACACCGGCCGCGGTGCCGGGGTGGGCGGCGTAGCGGAAGGTGGAGCGGGCGAAGCCGAGCTGCAGGATCTCCTCGGCGCTGGCGCCGGAGTCGAGCAGCAGGTCGCGGCCGGTGATGCCGATGTCGAGCCGGCCGGAGGCGACGTAGATGGCGATGTCGCGCGGGCGCAGGTAGAAGAACTCCACGTCGTTGGCGCTGTCGAACAGCACCAGCTCCTTGGACTCCTTGCGCTGCCGGTAGCCGGCCTCATGGAGCATGGCCGCCGCGGGTCCGGACAGCGAGCCCTTGTTGGGGACGGCGATGCGCAGCATGGGGTGGGGTTCCTTCGCTCGGAGCGGTGTCAGGGCGGGGTGGTGCAAGGGGGTGCGTACGGGTACGCGGACGTGCGCGTGCGGCCCGCGCGCGGGTGGCGCGGGCCGCACGGCTCACAGATGCGCGTACACGTCGTCCAGCGAGATGCCGCGGGCGACCATCATCACCTGGACGTGGTAGAGCAGTTGGGAGATCTCCTCGGCGGTGGCGGCAGCGCCCTCGTACTCCGCTGCCATCCACACCTCGGCGGCCTCCTCGACCACCTTCTTGCCGATCGCGTGCACGCCCTTGCCGACCAGCTCGGCGGTGCGGGACGTGCTGGGGTCGGCCGTGGCGGCCTTGTGCTGCAGCTCGGTGAAGAGCTGCTCGAATGTCTTGTTGGCCATGGTGGTCCTAGCGTACGGGGAAGCGCGGACCGGTCAGCGCCACGGCTCGGATAGTGAACGGATCACGGTCGCGGTGGCCACCGCGGCGGTGACCGCTTCATGGCCCTTGTCCTCGTTCGACCCGGGAAGTCCCGCGCGGTCGAGCGCCTGCTCCTCGGTGTCGCAGGTCAGCACGCCGAAGCCGACGGGCACCCCGGTGTCCACGGTGACCTGGGTGAGGCCGGCGGTGACGCCCTGCGAGACGTACTCGAAGTGCGGGGTGCCGCCGCGGATGATGACCCCGAGGGCGACGACCGCGTCGTAGCCGCGGGCGGCCGTCGCCTTGGCGACGACGGGCAGTTCGAAGCTGCCCGGCACCCGCAGCAGCGTCGGCTCCTCGATGCCGAGGTCGTGCAGGGCGCGCATCGCCCCGTCCACGAGGCCGTCCATGACCTGCTGGTGCCACTGGGCCGCGATCACCGCCACCCGCAGGTCGCCGCAGTTCTTGACGGTCAGCTCGGGGGCGCCCTTGCCGCTCACTTGTCTCCTCGGTGCTCAGTGCCGTTGCCGGCCTCGACGGTGCGGGGGCGGGCCACGGTGTCCAGCCAGGGCAGGTCGTGCCCCATCCGGTCGCGCTTGGTCCGCAGGTACCGCAGATTGTGCTCCCCGGCCCCGACCGGCATCGGCTCGCGTCCCAGGACGTCGAGGCCGTGCCGGACCAGCGCGCCGGTCTTGGCGGGGTTGTTGGTGATCAGCCGCAGCGAGCGCACCCCGAGGTCGGCCAGCACCTGGGCGGCGGCGCCGTAGTCGCGCGCGTCGGCGGGCAGGCCGAGTTCGAGGTTGGCGTCCAGGGTGTCGCGGCCGCGCTCCTGGAGCTCGTACGCGCGCAGCTTGGACAGCAGGCCGATGCCGCGGCCCTCGTGCCCGCGCAGGTAGAGCACCACGCCGCGGCCCTCCTCGGCGACCCGGCGCAGCGCCGCCTGGAGCTGCGGGCCGCAGTCGCAGCGCTGCGAGCCGAAGACGTCGCCGGTCAGGCACTCGGAGTGGACGCGCACCAGCACGTCGGTGCCGTCGTCCCCCTCGCCGATGTCGCCGGCGACCAGCGCGATGTGCTCGACGCCGTCGGTGGTGCTGCGGTAGCCGTACGCGCGGAAGTCGCCGTAGGCGGTGGGCAGTGTCGTGGACGCCTCGCGGCGCACGGTCGGCTCGGCGGAGCGGCGGTAGGCGATCAGGTCCTCGATGGAGATGATCGTGAGGCCGTGCTTGCGGGCGAAGGGGACGAGGTCGGGCAGCCGGGCCATGGTGCCGTCCTCGCGGGCGATCTCCACGATGGCGGCGGCCGGCCGCAGCCCGGCGAGCCGGGCGAGGTCGACGCCCGCCTCGGTGTGGCCGGCGCGGGTGAGGACGCCGCCGCTGCGGGCGCGCAGCGGGAAGACGTGGCCGGGGCGGACGAAGTCGCCGGGCAGGCTGGTGGACTCGGCCAGCAGCCGGATGGTGGCGGCCCGGTCGGCGGCGGAGATGCCGGTGGTCACCCCGTGCTCGGGCCCCGCGTCGACCGAGACGGTGAAGGCGGTGCGCATGGACTCGGTGTTGGAGTCCACCATCTGCGGCAGCTCCAGCCGGTCCAGGTCGGGCGCCTCCATCGGCACGCAGATCAGCCCGCGGCACTCGGTCATCATGAAGGCCACGATCTCCGGGGTGATCTTCTCCGCGGCGACGATCAGATCGCCCTCGTTCTCCCGGTTCTCGTCGTCGACCACGACGATCGGACGGCCCGCGGCGATGTCCGCGACCGCCCGCTCCACCGGGTCCAGGCGCAGATCCTCGTCGTCGAACCAGTCGTCCTGCAGTGCGGTCACGGCACTCATGCCGTCACTCCTTCCGCGACGGTGCTGCTCGGTCGGACCCGGGCCCCGGCGTCGGGCCGGCGGGTCTGCTGCCACCAGGCGTACATCCCGGCGATGACCAGGACGAAGTAGACGATGTAGACCAGCCCCGAGAAGGGCAGGCCGCTGTGGAAGTTGAGCGGCACCCCGACCAGGTCGACGGCCAGCCACGCGAACCAGAACTCGACCCAGCCGCGCGCCTGGGCGTACATCGCGGCGAGGGTGCCGGTGAAGATGTACGCGTCCGGCCACGGATTCCACGACAGCGACGGGTAGGCCAGGAAGAGCCCGGCGACCGCGGCGGTGCCGGCCCCGGTGGCGACGACCAGCACGGCGCGCTCCCGCCAGGTGGCGAAGCGGATCGCGACCCGCCCGGCGTCGTCGGTACGGCCGCCGCGCCAGCGGAACCAGCCCCACACCGCGACCGTGACGACCACGAACTGCTTGCCGACCCCGCCGCCCAGGTGCGCCGACCAGAACGCGGCGACCAGCACCACGCCGGACAGCAGCTGGACGGGCCAGGTCAGCATCGCCCGCCGCCAGCCGAGCGCGAGCGCGCCCAGGCCCAGCAGGTTGCCGATCATGTCGGACCACATGACGTGCTGGTCGAAGGCGGTGAACGCCTCGCCGTTGAGCCAGTGCAGGGCGCTCATCGCACATCTCCGGCGGCCCCGGGGGCCGTTCCCGCCGCCCCGCCGAGCATGCGCTCGACGTACTTGGCGATGACGTCGACCTCCAGGTTGACCGGGTCGCCGGGCTGCTTCACGCCGAGCGTGGTCAGCTCCAGGGTGGTCGGGATGAGGCTGACGGTGAAGAAGTCGGCGGCCGCGTCGACGACGGTGAGGCTGATGCCGTCCACGGTGACCGAGCCCTTCTCGACGACGTAGCGGGCGAGGTCGCCGGGCAGCGAGATCTTCACGATCTCCCAGTGCTCGCCCGGGGTGCGCTCCAGGACCGTGCCGGTGCCGTCCACGTGCCCCTGCACCAGGTGCCCGCCGAGCCGGCCGCCGAGCGCCATCGGGCGCTCCAGGTTGACGCGGCTGCCGGGGCGCAGCGCGCCGAGGCTGGAGCGCTTGAGCGTCTCGTCCATGACGTCGGCGGTGAAGCTGCCGTCGCCGAGGTCCACGACGGTCAGGCACACCCCGTTGACCGCGATCGAGTCGCCGTGCTTCGCGCCCTCGGTGACGACGGGCCCGCGGACGGTGAAACGGGCGGCGTCGGACTGCTCCTCGACCGCGGTGATCTCACCCAGTTCTTCGACGATTCCGGTGAACACGTCACTTCTCCTGTGCAGCAGTGGGGACGGCGGTGATACGCAGGTCGGGCCCGAGGCGGGCGACGTCGGTCACGTCGAGCCGCAACGCCTGCGCGAGGGTGCTGATTCCTGCCGGGCCGAGGGCGCCGGGGCCCGCGCCCAGCAGGGCGGGCGCGAGGTAGCCGACGACGGTGTCCACGGCGCCCGCGGCCACGAAGGCCCCGGCGAGCGTCGGACCGCCCTCCAGCAGGACGGAGCGGACGCCGCGGGCGTGCAGCTCGGCGAGCAGCGCGGTCACGTCCAGGCCGCGGGGCCCGGCGGCGGGACCGGGCGCGTAGGGCAGCCGGACGAGGTCCAGGCCGCCGAGGTGGGCGGTGTCGGCGTCCTTGGCGACGGCGACGAGGGTGGGCGCGGCGTCGTCCAGGACGCGCGCGGTGGGGCGGATACGGGCCCGGGTGTCGACGACGACCCGCAGCGGCTGCACCGCGCCGTCGACACCGCGCACCGCGAGGTGCGGGTCGTCGGCGAGCAGCGTCCCGGAGCCGACGACGACCGCGTCGGCCTGCGCGCGCAGCCGGTGCACGTCGGCGCGGGATTCCGCGGAGGTGATCCAGCGGCTGCTGCCGTCGGCGGCGGCGATCCGGCCGTCGAGTGTCGCGGCGTACTTCCACAGCACGTACGGGCGGCCGCGGCGCACCGAGGTGAGCCACGCGGTGTTGACGGCCTCGGCCTCGGCGGCGAGCACACCGCCCTCGACGTCCACGCCCGCGGCCCGCAGGGTCGCGGCGCCGCCGGACGCGGCGGGGCTGGGGTCGGCGACGGCGTAGACGACGCGGGAGACACCGGCGGCGATCAGCGCCTGGGCGCAGGGGCCGGTCCTGCCGGTGTGGTTGCAGGGTTCGAGGGTGACGATCGCGGTGCCGCCGCGGGCCGCGGCCCCGGCGGCTTCCAGGGCGTGGATCTCGGCGTGCGGGCCGCCGGCCCTGCGGTGCCAGCCCTCGCCCGCGGGCTCGCCCGCGGCGTCGAGGATCACACAGCCGACGACGGGGTTGGGGGCGGTCGCGCCGAGGGCGCGTGCGGAGAGCGCGACGGCTCTGCGCATCGCGTCGGTTTCCGTGGTGGTGGCCACCGGGTCCTCCTGCCGCATCGGGCACGGACTCCGGGGCTTCGACGCGCGCACACGCCCGGACACCCCACCCTGCGGCACCGGCAGATCGACCCGACCTGCCGCCGTGGCGGCGCACCGTCGTGAACGCCCGCCGCGCACTGCCTCCCATCCGGACTTTCACCGTCGGTCCAGGAATTTCACCTGGTCAACCGGCCGCTGGATGCGGCCGGGTCGCGGACTGTAACCGCCGGTTCGGAATTGCACCGACCCCGGAGTGCGCGTACGTCACTAAGTACGCTCCCCAGTCTGCCACGCCGGACGGCCGCGGCTCCAGGGCGTTTCCCCGCCGCTCTCCCCCGGCGGGTGTGTGCTCCACCACTGCGCCCGCCCGGCGCACGCGGGCGCCCGGCCCCGCGGGGCGCCGCGGCCGGGGCCGCCACCAGGGCCTTCACCTGCCGCTACGCCGCCGCGACCCGCCGACGGCGCTCCCCCGCGGCGCGGCTCGGATCCGTCCCCGCGAGGACCCGCGGCCCCGCTCCGTACCCGGGGCCCGCCCCACGAAGGCCCGCGCCCGTACCCGGGTCCGCCCCCGCAAGGACCCGCGGCCCAGCTCCGTACCCGGGTCCGCTCCTGCGAAGACCTGCGGCCCAGCGCTGTACGGGGCCGACCCCCGCGAAGACCCGCCCCCGTACCCGGATCTCAGCCCGCGGGCGCGAAGACCGCCTCCTGCGCCGAATCCATCGCCGTGATGACCGCGCCGCGCAGGATCGGGCCGGACGGGATCGCGGTGGGCAGCACCGTGGTGCGCAGCGGGGACAGCCGGGCCAGCCGGTCGCCGACGCGGTCGGCGAGGTCCTGGCCGCCCGCCGCGCCCACCTCGCCGGCCAGCACCAGCAGCCCGGGGTCGAGGACGGCGCAGATCGCCGAGGCGCCCACCGCGAGCCGGGCGGCGAGCGCGTCGAGGAAGCCGGGGGTCCCGGCGTGCACCGCGTCCGCGGCGGCGGCCGCGTCGGCGGTGGCGGCGGTGCGGATGCCGTGCTCGCGGGCCAGCGCGCACACCGCGCGGCTGCCGGTGAGCCCGTGGAAGCCGTCGTCGCAGTTGGTGGCGGTGGGCAGCCGCCCGGTGGTCGACACCGGCAGGAAGCCCACCTCCCCCGCGCCGCCGGAGAAGCCGCGCCGCAGCCGCCCGTCGAGGACGAGGGCGGCGCCGACGCCGCCGCCGATCCAGAGCAGTACGAACGTCTCGTCCGGCGCGCCGCCGCGGACCCGCTGCTCGGCGACCGCCGCGAGGTTGACCTCGTTCTCCAGCAGCACCGGCACCCCGCTCCTGCGGCGGACCTCGTCGACGAGGTCGCCGTGCCAGGCGGGCAGTTCGCCGGTGACGGCGAGCCGCCCGGTGACCGGGTTGACCAGGCCGGGCGCGCCGCACGCGACGGTGTGCAGGGCGGTGCCGCCGGCCGCGCCGAGCAGCAGCTCCACACCGCGCTCGACGGTGGCGGCCGGGTCGGCGTCCGGCGCGACGGTCAGCGCGGCGCGGGTGACGGTGTGGCCGAGGAGGTCGGCGATCTCCACGCCGATGCTGTCGACCCGCACATCGAGCCCGGCGACGTGCGCGCGGTCCGCGACGATCCCGTAGACGCGCGCGTTGGGGCCGCGGCGGGCGGCGCCGGACTCGCCGACGACCTCGATCAGGCCGGATTCCTGGAGGCGCTCGACGAGGTCGGCGACGCTGGGCCGGGAGAGCCCGGTCAGCTCCTTCAACTGCGCGGCGGTGAGCGGCCCTTCCTGCTGGAGCAGGCGCAGGGCGAGCCGGTCGTTGATGGCTCTGGCCGTACGCGGGGACGCGTTCTCGGCGGGGCGCGCGCGGGTGGCGGTCATGCGGGCGATCCTTCCAGACCGGTGGGTGCCCGGGACTTAACTTTCAGGCAGGCTTCCTGATAGTTTACGCACCATGACCACGCCCACCGCCGACACCGGCTGGACACCCGCCCGGGTGCGCCGCTCCCATCTGGCGATCGCCACCGTCTTCGCGGTGCACGGAGCCGCGCAGGGCACCTTCGCCACCCGCATCCCGTGGATCAAGGACCATCTGGACCTCAGCGCGGGCGGGCTGGGCATCGCGCTGGTGTGCCCGGCGATCGGCTCGGTGCTGATGATGCCGCTGGCCGGGCGGCTGATGCACCGGCTGGGCTCGCGTACCGCGCTGCGGATGCTGCTCGCGCTGTGGTGCGCGGTCCTCGTGCTGCCGCCGCTCGCCCCCGGGCTGCCCTTCCTGTGCCTGGCGCTGCTGGCGTTCGGCGCCAGCGCCGGCATGGCGGACGTCGTGATGAACGCGGTCGGCGTCGCCGTCGAGGAGCACAAGGGGAAGTCGATCATGTCGGGGCTGCACGGCATGTGGAGCGTCGGCACCCTGGTCGGCGCCGCCGTCGGCGTACCCGCCGCGCACTCCCACCTGGACGGGCGGATCCACCTCGGCGTGGTCGCCGCGGTGCTGGTGGCCGTCGCGCTGCTGCTGTGCTCGCAGGTGCCCGACCTGCACCCGGCGGCCGACGAGGACGCGCCGCCGCGCTTCGCCCTGCCGCCCAGGTCCGCGCTGGTGATCGGCGCGATCGGCTTCTGCGGCGTCTTCGCCGAGGGCGGCACCGCCGACTGGTGCGCGGTCTTCCTGCGCGACATCGCGCACGCCTCGCCCGCGATCGCGGCGCTCGCCTACACCGCGTTCTCCTGCACGATGGCCACCGCCCGGCTGCTGGGCGACATCGCGGTGCGCCGGCTCGGCGCCGTCCTGGCGATCCGGGCGGGCGGCGTGATCGCCACCGCGGGCGGCCTGCTGGTGGTGTTCGCCCACTCCCCGGCCCCGGGCATCGCGGGCTTCGCGCTCATCGGCGTCGGGATCTCGGTCGTGGTGCCGCTGTGCTTCGCGGCCGCCGGGCGCAGCGGGACCAACCCCGCCCGGACGATCGCGGGCGTCGCGACCGTCACGTACACCTCGGGCCTGGTCGCGCCCGCTGCGATCGGCGGCATCGCCGGGGCGTCGTCGCTGACCGTCTCCTTCGGCCTGGTCACCGCCCTGACGCTGGGCCTGGTGTTCGGCGCGGGAGTGGTCGGGACGCACGGCGGTGCGAGCCAGAAGGTGGCGGGCGGCACGCCCGCACCGGCCGCGTCGATGACGGCGGCCGACTGATCCCGCCGGGGGGCGGCGGCCCCGACCGGAGTGGGAGCCGGTCCGGTGTCAGCCGCCCCCCGGCGTACCCCCTCCCCCGGCGGACCCGCCGCCCCCGGGGGAACCGGTGCGCAGGTACGCAGGCGCGACCAGCCGCAGCGCGTGGTAGCCGACCAGCACCAGGATGGTGCCCAGCGCGATGCCGCTGAGCGAGAAGGTGTCGGTGATCTTCAAGGTGACGTCGCCGATGCCCGCGACGACGCCGCCCGCGATCGGCACCAGGTTGACCGGGTTGGCCAGGTCGACCCGGTTCTCCACCCAGATGCGCGCGCCGAGCAGGCCGATCATGCCGTAGAGGATGACGGTGATGCCGCCGAGCACCCCGCCGGGGATCGCCGCGACGACGGCGCCGAACTTGGGGCACAGCCCGAAGAGGATCGCGAAGCACGCGGCCGCCCAGTAGGCGGCGGTGGAGTAGACGCGGGTCGCGGCCATCACGCCGATGTTCTCGGCGTAGGTGGTGGTGGCCGGGCCGCCGAAGGCGCTGGAGAGCACGGTGGTGGCGCCGTCGGCGGCGATCGCGGTGCCGAGCACGGAGTCCAGCCGGTCGCCGGTCATCTCGCCGACGGCCTTGACGTGCCCGGCGTTCTCCGCGACGAGCGCGATCACCACCGGCAGCGCGACGAGCACCGCGGAGCCGTCGAAGGAGGGCGCGTGGGTGCTCGGCCACCCGAACCACGCGGCGTGCCCCACCTCGTGCAGGTCCAGCCGCCAGTGGCCGCCGGTGTGCCCGGCGGGGGTGTCCTTGACGCCGATCCGGCCGAAGACGCGGTCGAAGAGCCACGAGATCCCGTAGCCGAACAGCAGCCCCAGGAAGATCGCGATCCGCCCCGCGAAGCCGCGCAGCCCCACCAGCGCGAAGCCGGTGAACAGCAGCGTCAGCAGCGCGGTCCACTGGTCCTGCGGCCAGTACGTGCCCGCCGCGACCGGCGCGAGGTTGAAGCCGATGAGCAGCACCACCGCGCCCGTCACCGGCGGCGGCAGCACGGCGTGCACGACGCCCGGCCCGAGCGCGCGCACCGCGAGCCCGCACCCGCACAGCACCGCGCCGGTGACCAGCAGCGCGCCGGTGAGGGTCGCGCTGTCGCCGCCCTGCGCGCGGATCGTGGCGGCCACGCCGACGAAGGACAGGCTGCTGCCCAGGTAGCTGGGGACGCGCCCGGCGGTCGCGAGCAGGAACAGCACGGTGGCCACGCCCGACATCAGCACGGCGAGGTTGGGGTCCAGGCCCATCAGGACGGGGGCCACGAACGTCGCGCCGAACATCGCGACGACGTGCTGCGCGCCCAGCCCCGCCGTGCGCCCCCAGCTGAGGCGCTCGCCGGGCCTGACCACCTGGCCGGGGCGCGGGCTGCGGCCGTCGCCGTGCACCGTCCAGCCCACTGCGCGCACCATGTGCCCCGCTCCTCGCCGCCGACCCCCCGCCGTGTGCGTCCTCAACGTAAGCGGCGGGGGTCCGGCGGCGCGGCCGCGGAAGGGCCGCCGGTCCGCGGGGTTCATACGGTCGGCTCACCGGGAGCCGGCGAGGGGAGGGCCTGCCGCGCGGAGTGGTCACGCAGCGGCAGGGCAGTGGTTCGGCGGACGCGCACGGGGGAATCGCGCCCGCCGAACCGAACCCCACGTTACCGGCGCCCGCCGCCCCGGAGGGAGCCCGCAACGGGCAATTCATTCCGCGGGATTACGCCATGGCACAGGCGCGCATTCACCTGCCCTCCCCCGTACGGCAGTTGACCTGCCGTCAGGCGGTCGCCCGGGGGAACAGCAGTACGATCAGCGGGCCGTCAGATCCTGCAGTCCGACCACCCGCAGGAGCTGTAGCCGCTCGTACGACTCGCTGCCCGGCCGCGCGGTGTAGACGATGAGCTGCTGGTCGTGCCCGGCGCTCAGCAGCACCTCGCAGTCCAGCGTCAGCTCCCCCACCACCGGGTGCAGGAAGCGCTTGGCGTCGGAGCGCCGTACGGCGACCAGGTGTTCGTCCCACAGCCGGGAGAACTCCGCGCTGACCGCCCGCAGTTCGGCCACCAGCGCGGCGGCGCGCGGGTCGTCGGGGCGGGCGGCGAGCACCGCGCGCAGGTTGGCGACGCTCGCCCGGGCGTGGTGCTCGCGGTCCTCCGCGGGGAAGATCGCGGCGGCGGACGGGTCGGTGAACATCCGGCGCATCATGTTGCGCAGCGCGGGCGGCCGGGCCGAGGCGTCGCCGCTGAGCGCGACCGACATCGCGTTCTGCGCCAGGACGTCGCCGATGTCGCTGACGACCTGGGCGGGCGTGTCGTGCAGCCGGTCCAGGACCAGCAGCAGCCCGGGGCGTACATGCCCGCCGCCGGCGGTCTCCCGCGGCGGCTCCTCCCCGCACAGGTGGAAGAGGTGGTCGCGCTCGTCGGCGGTCAGCCGCAGCGCGCGGGCCAGCGTGGTGAGCATCTGCCGCGACGGATGCGGGCCGCGGGACTGCTCCAGCCGGGTGTAGTAGTCCACCGACATGCACGCCAGCTGGGCGACCTCCTCCCGGCGCAGCCCCGGGGTACGGCGGCGCGCGCCGCCGGTGAGGCCCACGTCCGCGGGGGTCAGCCGGGCACGGCAGCGGCGCAGGAAGTCGGCGAGTTCTGGTCGGTCCACCCCTCCAGCATGCGGCCGGCGGCGCGGGCTATCCAGGGAGTGCCACTCCCCGGATCCGCAGGTCCCTGCCGGTCCGGCGGGCGCCGCCGCAGGGTAGGCGCCGGCGCCGTCGTGTCCCAGGGCATCACGCGGGTGCTGTACGCGCCCGGCATCGCGACCGCGTCCACGACGTCGCCGCCGACGCCCCGGTCCCGGCGGCCGAGCTGCACCGGCTGGGCGGCGTCCCCGAAGGCCGCGCCGGCGTGCGGGTGCGGCCACCCGCACGGGTGGCCGGGGCACGTGTCGCGGTGCGCCGTGCGGCGGGGGTGGTGCGGGCGCGGACAGACTGGGGCGTATGACGACCGACGTAGCCGCCGTGCTGGAGCGGATGAGGGCCACCGACGCGGGCCTGCCGTACGGGGACGGCGTCGCCGTCTTCACCCGGGTCTACGCCTCCGTGACCGAGGAGGTCGAACGGCGGCTCGCGGGCGGCGACTTCGCCGACCGGGTGGTGGCGGCCCGGCTCGCGGTGCGGTTCGCCGGGCGCTTCCTGGCGGCGGTCGAGGACGACGCGGCGGGCCGCCGCCCGCCCGCCTGCTGGCGCCCGCTGTTCGCGATGCGCGCCCACCCGGGGGTGCGGCCGCTGCAGTTCGCGCTGGCCGGCGTCAACGCGCACGTCGGCCACGACCTGGCGCTCGCGGTGCTGGACACCTGCCGCGCCACCGGGCTCGGACTCGCCGCGCTCGAAGCGGACTTCGACCGGATCGGCGAGGTGCTCACCGCGATCGAGGAGCGCGTCCGCGAGGAGCTGATGCCCGGCCCCGACCTGCTGGAGGCCGCCGACCCGCTCACCCACGTCGTGGGGTGCTGGTCGCTGGCCCGCGCCCGGGACGCGGCCTGGGCGGCGGCCCGGTTGCTGTGGGCGCTGCGCGGCTCCCCGGCCGCGTACGACGAGTGCGTGAGCCGGCTGGACGCCGGGGTGGGCCTGGTCGGCCGGCTGCTGCTGACACCGGCCGGCTGCCCGCGTCAGTCCTCGGGCAGCAGCACCGGCGCCAGCTCGTCGTAGCGGTCGCCGGGCCCGGGGTTGAGCGGGTCGGTGGCGCCGCCGAGGTGGTGCATGACGCCCCACACCGCGTTGAGCGCGGTCTGCACCGCGCCCTCGGCCCACCCGGCGGTCCACGAGATGTCGTCGCCCGCGAGGAAGAGGCCGCGCCGGTCGGCGGGCAGCGTGTCCTGCACGAAGTGCGTGAACAGCCGCCGCTGGTAGCGGTAGTGGCCGGGCAGGTTCGCCTTGAAGGCGCCCATGAAGTAGGGCTCGTTCTCCCAGGAGACGGTCACCGGGTTGCCGATGACGTGCTTCCTGATGTCGACGCCCGGGTAGATCTCGGCGAGCGAGCCGAGCATGACCTCCATGCGCTCGTGCGCGCTCAGCGGCAGCCACTTGAGGCTGTCGTCGCTCCAGGTGTACGACAGGCAGATCGCGGCGGGCCGGTCCGGCCCCTGCTCCAGCAGGTAGGTGCCGCGGGTCATCCGGTCGGTGAGCGTCATCGACATCACGTCCCGCCCGGTGCGCGGGTCCCTGTCCCGCCAGAAGGGCCGGTCGACGGGCACGAAGAGCTTGCTGGACGCCATGTAGTGGGTGCGCTCCATCGCCGTCCAGTGGTCGATCGGGAAGAGCGCGTCGTCGCAGGCGATCTTGGACAGCAGCATCCAGCTCTGCGCGGTGAAGACCACCGCCTTGTACGAGCGGATGTCGCCGGTGGTGTCGGTGACGGTGATGCGGTTGCCCGCCGTGCGGTGCAGCCCGGTGACCGCGGGGCGCGGGCTGCCGCCCTCGTGCAGCGAGGCGAGCGAGGTGCCGCGGGGCCAGTGCACGGGCTTGTCGGGGGCCTTCTCCCACAGCCGCAGCGGCAGTTGGCGGCTGCCGCCGTCGATGCTGCGGTGGTCGTCGTCGGCGCCGGTGTAGACGACCCGCAGGATCTCCAGGATCGAGTTGGGGAAGTCGGTGTCCCAGCCGCCGGTGCCGAAGCCGACCTGCCCGAAGATCTCCCGGTGCCGGAAGGAGCGGAAGGCGGGCGAGTCGCACAGGAAGCCGTAGAACGTCTGGTTGTCCAGCCGCTCCACGAGCGCGGACCATATCCGGCGGATCTCCGGTACGTCCCGCTCGCGCAGCGCGCGCTGCATCGCGGAGAAGTCGGCGCCCTCCTCCAGGCAGGCGTTCCAGGCGTGCATCACCTGGTGGTAGACCTCGGGCAGGTCCTCCACCGACGTGGCGTAGTGCGTCTCGCCCTTGAGGTCGACGACGGTCGACGGGGTCGCGGGTGCCAGCGGGTTGGGGAAGGGCGAGCTGGTCAGGCCCGCCAGGTCCGCGTAGTGCCAGAAGGCGGTGGAGGACGGCGGGAAGCGCATCGCGCCCATCTCCGCGGTCAGTTCCGGGTCGCAGCCGTCGAAGCCGACCGTGCGCAGCCGCCCGCCGATCCGGTCGGCCTCGTAGACCACCGGCCGCAGGCCCATGGCCAGCAGCTCGTACGCGGCCACGATCCCGGACAGCCCGCCGCCGACGATCGCGACCTCGGTGCCGTGCTCGGCGGGCGGCACCGCGCCGAGGCCCGCGGGGTGGGCGAGGAAGTCGTCGTAGGGGAAGGGGAAGTCGGGACCGGACATCGTGACGGGCGGCCGGGCCTGCGCCGCGATGTGCTGCTCGTCGTGGACGGCGGTGGGCACGGACGTCATGTGCGGGGGCTCCTGGCGGTGAGGGTGCGGTAGAGGTCGGGGCGGCGGTCGTCGAGGTACGGCGTGGCCGCGCGCGCCTCGGCGATCCGCGCCGGGTCGGCGTCGCCGAACAGCACGCCGGGCCCCGCCCCGGCCCGCGCGGCGACCTCGCCGTCCGGCCCGGCGAGGCAGCTCAGCCCGGCGAAGTCGTAGCCGCCCTCCGGGCCGCAGCGGTTGGCGTAGGCGACGTACAGCCCGTTCTCGTACGCCCTCGCCGGTACGAGCAGCCGCGGCACCGCCTCGTAGGGGCGCATCAGCGCGGTGGGCACCGCCAGCACGTCGGTGCCGGCCAGCGCGTGCGCGCGCACCGCCTCCGGGAATTCCACGTCGTAGCAGACGAGCAGGCCGATCACGAGGCCGTCCAGCTCGGCCTGCACGACCGGCTCGGCGCCGGGCGCGAAGGCGGCGCGCTCGTCCTCGCCGTACAGATGCGCCTTGCGGTACGTGGCCTTCGCGGCGCCGTCGGGCCCGACGAGGGTGACGGTGTTGCGGACGGCGTCCCCGTCGCGCTCGGGCGCGCCGTACACGACCGCGATCCCGTACCGCTCCGCGACGCGGGCGGCGCACTCCGCGGCGGGCCCGTCCGCGGGCTCCGCCAGCTCCGCCGCCCGCGGTCCCAGCACATAGCCGGTCCAGGACAGCTCGGGCGCGACCATGAGCCGCGCCCCGCCGCGAGCCGCCTCGCGCGCCGCCGCCTCGAACGCCGCCCCGCCGGGCCCCATCCCCTGAGCCAGCGCGATCCGCACCCCGCACTCCTTCTTTCCGCAGGTCAACCCATATGCCCTCGACGCTACGCACTGACTCCGGCGCACTCAAGAGCTATCCCTTGCGCTCCGACGAGCGATCCGTTGCGGCTTTTCCGGCTCCGCCGGTGATCCGTTGCGCGGTGCGGTGCACAGAAGGGCGCCCGGCCTCCGGGGGGCCGGAGGCCGGGCGGGGACCGGAGCGGTCAGCGGGTGTCGCCCGGAAGGGGATCCGAGGGGGACTCCATGTCCGTCTCGATCTTTTCCTTCCGCACGCGCCCGTGCACCTTCTTCTGCTCGACGTGCTCCTCGACCCGCATCCTGACCCGCTCCTTGGCGACGACCTCCGTCTCGACGACGGGGTTCTCCTCGTGCAGGGTCACATAGCGCTCGGCCTCGCCGATCTCGGCGCCGGAGCGCAGGGCCTCGCGGTCGGACGCGCTCAGCGGCTCGCGTTCGAGCTTGACCTCCTCATGGCGTACGGGGACGGTCTGCTCGACCTCCTCGACCTCGACGAACTTGCGCAGCCTGGCCTTGCCCGAGGCGTGGCGTTCGACCTTGACGTGCATCTCCTCCTCGGAGCGCGTCATGGCCTCGCCCTCGGCCGCGGCCGCGGTGCCGCGTTCCGGCGCGCCCGTGCGGCCGGGCATCCCGGACGTGCCCATCCCGGCACCCGCGCCCGCGGCGGCGGACTTGTCGCCCATCCCGCCGGAGGTGTCGGCCCCGGTGTCCCGCGCGGAGCGCTTCGTGCCCGCGGCGGCGCCCGCCGCGCCCGCCGCCCCGCCCGCGGCGGCGGCCTTGCCGGTGGTGCCGGCGGACTCGTCCTTGCCGCCGCTGCGCTCGATGCCGTAGTAGCGGTAGAGGTGCTGCTCCTCCTCGACCGACAGGTGGCCGCCGGAGTCGACGTCCACGTTGGGCGCGCCCTTGATCTTCTCCCGGGCGTACGGCACCTCCAGGTGGTCCTGGACAAGCCGCGCGGAACGGGTCGGTACGAAGGTCTCGTTGCTGCCGAAGAACCCGGTCTTGACCGTCACCCACTCGGGGCTGCCGGTGTTGTCGTCCAGGTACATGTGCTTCGCGTCGCCGACCTTCTTGCCCTCGGCGTCATGGACCGGATGGCCCACCACCTGGGGTATCTGTTCGCGCGTGATCATGTCGCCTCCTCGGGGCTGCCGTGACCTGGGAACGGTCACTGAACGGATTACCCGGGAGAATCCGGCAAAACCTATCGAACCCGATATTTTCCCCAAGGGTCCGCGCGCCGGCCGGATCAGCCGGGGCTGCCCGCCCCGTAGCGGCGCAGCAGCGGCGAGAGCACCAGCACCGACTTGGTCCTGGTCACGAAGGGCTCGCCGGCGATGCGCTCAAGCACCTGCTCGAAGTGCCGCACATCGGCGGCGAAGACCTGCACGACCGCGTCCGCCTCACCGGTCACGGTCGAGGCGGACGCCACCTCCGGGTAGCGGGACAGACCGCGCCGGATGTCGTCGGGCGAGGTGTTGTGGCGGCAGTACAGCTCCACGAGGGCCTCGGTCTGCCAGCCGAGCGCGGCCGGGTCGACGCGCACGGTGAAGCCGGTGATCGCCCCCGCCGCCCGCAGCCGGTCGACCCGGCGCTTGACGGCGGGGGCCGACAGGCCCACCTCGGCGCCGATGTCGGCGTAGGTGCGGCGGGCGTCGGCGGCCAGCGCGTGGACGATGCGTTCGTCGAGTTCGTTCAGCGGCACGAGGCCCGACGCTACCGCCGGCTACTGCCAGCTGGCGTGCAAGGGCTTGCCCTCGGCGTATCCCGCGGCGCTCTGGATGCCGACGATCGCGTTGCGCTCGAACTCCGCGAGCGAGCCCGCACCCGCGTACGTGCACGCGCTGCGGACCCCGGCGATGATCGAGTCGACCAGGTCCTCCACACCGGGCCGCGCCGGGTCGAGGTACATCCGCGAGGTGGAGATGCCCTCCTCGAAGAGCCCCTTGCGCGCCCGGTCGTACGCCGACTCCTCGCTGGTGCGGTTGCGGACCGCGCGGGCCGAGGCCATGCCGAAGGACTCCTTGTAGAGCCGGCCGTCCGCGGCCTGCTGGAGGTCGCCGGGCGACTCGTACGTCCCGGCGAACCACGAGCCGATCATGACGTTGGAGGCGCCCGCCGCGAGGGCCATCGCGACGTCCCGCGGGTGGCGCACACCGCCGTCGGCCCATACGTGCTTGCCGTGCCGGCGCGCCTCGGCGACGCACTCCAGGACGGCGGAGAACTGCGGGCGGCCCACCCCGGTCATCATCCGGGTGGTGCACATCGCGCCGGGGCCCACGCCGACCTTGACGATGTCGGCGCCCGCCTCGATCAGATCGCGGGTGCCCTCGGCCGACACCACGTTGCCCGCGACGACCGGCACCCGCGGGTCGAGCGCGCGCACCGCGCGGACCGCGGCGAGCATCGACTCCTGGTGGCCGTGCGCGGTGTCCACCACGAGGGTGTCCACCCCGGCCTTGAGCAGCTGCGCGGCCTTGCCCGCCACGTCCCCGTTGATGCCGACGGCCGCGGCGATCCGCAGCCTGCCCTCGGCGTCGACGGCGGGCTGGTAGAGCGTGGCGCGCAGCGCGGCGGTCCGGGTGAGGATGCCGGCGAGCCGGCCGTCGGCGTCCACGGCGGGCGCGAGCTTGCGGTGCGCGTCCTCCAGCCGGTTGAAGGCGTCCCGCGGGTCGATACCGGCGTCCAGCACCAGCAGGTCGGCGGACATCACCTCGGACAGCTGGGTGAAGCGGTCCACGCCCGTCAGGTCCGACTCGGTCACGACACCGACCGGGCGGCCGTCCTCGACGACGACGCCCGCGCCGTGCGCCCGCTTGGGCAGCAGCGACAGCGCGTCGGCGACGGTCTGGCCGGGGGCCAGGGTGATCGGGGTGTCCAGCACCAGATGGCGCTGCTTGACGTAGCCGACCACGTCGGCGACGACATCGATCGGAATGTCCTGCGGGATGACCGCGAGCCCGCCTCGGCGGGCCATGGTCTCGGCCATCCGGCGGCCGGCGACGGCGGTCATGTTGGCGACCACCAGCGGGATCGTGGTGCCGGTCCCGTCGGGCGACCGAAGGTCCACACCCTGCCGGGAGCCCACCGCGCTGCGGCTGGGCACCATGAAGACGTCGTCGTACGTCAGGTCGTACGGAGGCTGAACATCGTTTATGAAACGCACGTACTTCATATTTGCATGCGCGGGGAGACAACGCCTACGGATGAACGTCCGGCTCTTGGCCGACCGCACTCGTGTCTTCCTCCAGGACGACCCGCAGCTCGGTGTCGGTGTCCCGCCAGAACAGCTCGGCGTCCCGCAGGATGTCCCGCACGATCCGCCACTCGCGCGGCAGCGCCCGCGCGAAGCCCGGCCAGCCGCGGACCTCCAGCCGCCGCCCGTCCGGCCCGGCGGGCCACCACGACAGGTCGGTGAGGCAGTCGGCGAGCGAGTCCCAGGTGCGGCCGAACCACTCCGGCAGGCCCAGGTCGGCGGTGCACCGGTCCATGAACGCCTGCCGGTCGCCGACGCCGGTCAGGTCGAGCACGAGCATGGGCCGATGCTGTCACAGCAGGTGCCGGGGCGCGCGGCAGCGGCGCGCCGGTCAGCAGCGCTCGCCTGCGTTCACTCCGGTGCTCGTCAGCGCTCGTCAGCGCTCGTCGGGGTCGGTGCGCTCCAGCGCCGGGCGCTCCGCGGGGCCGGTGCCGGACAGCAGCCGGTCGGCGGCGGCGATGTCGGTGACCAGGCTGGTGACCAGGCCCGAGCGCAGGACCGCGTCGATCGCGGCGGCCTTGCGCGTACCACCCGCGATGGCCACCACCTCGGGGATGCGGCGCAGCCGGTCGGCGTCGATGGTGATGCAGCGCTCCCCCAGGTCGCGGCCCACCCGGCGGCCGGCCGCGTCGAAGAGGTGCGAGGACATCTCGGCGGCCACCCCGAGCCCGGCGTAGTGCTCGCGCTCCTCGTCGGTGAGCGCGTCGTGGACCGTGGAGACCCCCGCCTCCCACGAGCCGACGGACACCACCGCGACGGTCACCTTGTCGTAGTAGCCCATGACCGCGGCGATACCGCTCTGGCCGCGCAGCGCGGCGGCGGTGGCCGGGTCGCCGAGCACCATGGGCGCGTACAGCGGGTGCGCCTCGCCGCCGGAGACGGCCGCCGCGGTGCGCACCGCCTCGACCGAGCCGCGCTCGGCGGTGCCGACGTCGTAGACGCCGGTGAGCTGGACGACGGTGCAGGGGGCGAGGCGGTCGATCGCGTTGGCCATGGTGATGATGGAGCGGCCCCAGGCCAGGCCCAGCACGTCGCCGTCGCTGACCAGCTCGCCGAGCAGGCCGGCGGCGACCGCGCCCAGGTTCTCCGGGTCGGGGGCGTCGGCCTGGTCCTGCGGGGTCTGCACGACGACCGCGTGCCGCAGCCCGTAGTGCGCGCGCAGTGCGTCGGAGCGTTCGGCGTCCAGCTCGGCCGGTACCCGGATCTCGATCCGCACCAGTTCGCGTTCCAGCGCCGTCTCCAGGACCCGGGCCACCTTGAAGCGGCTCACGCCGAACTCCTCGGCGATCTGGATCTTGGACTTCCCCTCCAGGTAGAAGCGACGCGCCATCGCCGCCGCCTGGACCATCTCCCCTGGGCCCATGCGCGCCTGCGCGCGGCCTGTGCTCACGTCCGTCTCTCCCCAGTCGCCCGGCCGGTCCGGCTTCCCCGCCCATCCTCGCAGACGCCGGGGGTTACGGGCGCGTAAGCACCCGGCGGCCGCAGATCAGTGCCGGTGTGCCTTGGCGGCCTGCTCGCGCAGGCCCCGCACGGCCGCCGCCGGGTCGTCCGCGCCGTACACCGCGTTGCCCGCCACGAAGTTGTCGGCGCCGGCCTCCGCGCAGCGCTCGATGGTCTCGGCGGACACCCCGCCGTCCACCTGGAGCCAGATCTCCAGGCCGTGCTTGTCGATCAGCTGCCGGGTGCGGCGGATCTTGGGCAGCATGATGTCCAGGAAGCTCTGCCCGCCGAAGCCCGGCTCCACGGTCATGACCAGCAGCATGTCGAGTTCCGGCAGCAGGTCCTCGTACGGCTCGATCGGCGTCGCCGGCCGCAGCGCCATCGACGCGCGGGCGCCCTTGGCGCGGATCTCCCGGGCGATACGTACGGGCGCGGCCGCGGCCTCGACGTGGAAGGTCACCGACGAGGCGCCGGCCTCGACGTACGCGGGCGCCCAGCGGTCCGGGTCCTCGATCATCAGATGGCAGTCCAGCGGGGTCCCGGTCGCCTTGCGCAGCGACTCCACCACCGGCAGACCCAGCGTCAGGTTCGGCACGAAGTGGTTGTCCATCACGTCGACATGGAGCCAGTCGGCACCCTCGACCGCCTTGGCCTCGTCGGCCAGCCGGGCGAAGTCCGCGGACAGGATGCTGGGGCTGATCTGCACGCTCATGGCCCCAGCAAACCAGATCGCCGGGCACCGCGAAAACCCGGTACGGGCCCGCCCCCGCGGGGCCCGCCCCGCCGCGGCCGACGGGCGCGGTCCGAACACCGGTGCCATGCTGGGACCGGCCCGCCCCGCGTACCTGCCGGGGTGTCACGGGGCCACCTCCGAGCGGACCATGGGGGGATCACGCGGATGGCGGGCACGGCGGGACGGCTGGCGCACCTGGTCACCGGACGGCGCAGCAAGTGGGTCGTGCTGGCCCTGTGGGTGGTCGTGCTCGTCGCCCTCGCCCCGCTGGCCACCAGGCTCATGGACGCGGAGAAGAACGACGCGGCGAGCTGGCTGCCCGGCGACGCCGAATCCACCCGGGTGCTCCAGCTGCAGAAGCAGTTCGTCCCCGAATCCGCCCCGGCCGTCGTCATCTACACCCGCCCCGGCGGCCTCACCCCCGCCGACGTCGCCGTCATCGGCCGCAACACCGCGGCCGTCCGCACCATGACCGCGCACGGCATCATCGGCTCGCGCACCGCGGGCCCGGTGCTCGACCGCCCGCAGGACCCGCGGGCCGCCCAGGTCATCGTGCCGATCGTGCTGGAGGAGAAGGGCTGGACCTCCGTCGAGGACGCGGTGGACGACCTGCGCGACACCGCCGGCCGCGGCACCGACGGCCTCCAGGTGCACATCACCGGCCCCGGCGGCTTCGCCGCCGACTCCAGCAAGGCCTTCGCCGGCATCGACGGCACCCTCCTCTACGCGGCCCTCGCCGTCGTCGTGGTGATCCTGCTCGTCACCTACCGCAGCCTGACCCTGCTGGTGCTCCCGGTGGTCTCCGTCATCGCCGCGCTCTTCACCACCGAGGCCCTGGTCTACCTGCTGGCCCGGCACGCCGGCCTGGTCGTCAACGCGCAGAGCGCCGGCATCCTCACCGTGCTGGTCTTCGGCGCCGGGACGGACTACGCGCTGCTGCTCGTCGCCCGCTACCGCGAGGAGCTGCGCCACCACGAGGACCGCCACGAGGCGATGGCCCTCGCCCTGCACCGCGCCGGGCCCGCCGTCATCGCCAGCGCCGCGACCGTCGCGCTGAGCATGCTATGCCTGCTCGCCGCCGAGATGAACTCCACCTCAGGACTCGGGCCGGTCGCCGCGATCGGCGTGGCCGTCGCGCTCACCTCGATGATCACGCTCTTCCCCGCACTGCTGGTGATCGCCGGCCGCTGGGTCTTCTGGCCCGCGATCCCGCACGTCGGCACACCCGAGCCCACCGCGACCGGCGTGTGGGCGCGCATCGGCCGGCGCATCAGCCGCCGCCCGCGCCTGGTGTGGAGCACCACCGTCGTCGTCCTCGGCGCCCTCGGCTTCGGGCTCTTCGCGATCAACGCGGACGGCCTGGCGCAGGCGGACAGCTTCACCGACACCCCCGACTCGGTCGTCGGCCAGCACCTCCAGGACCGCTACTTCCCCGCGGGCGGCGGCCAGCCCATGGTCGTCATCGCCCGCGCGGGCGCCGCCCCCCAGGTCACCGCGGCGCTGCGCGGCCTGCCCGGCGTCCTGCCCGCGAGCGTCGGCACCCCGCCGGGCGTCACACCGCGCAAGAACGGCCTCGTCTACCTGGAGGCCACGCTCACCCGGAAGCCCGACACCGACGCGGCCCGCCGCACCGTCGACCACGCCCGCGACGTCCTGCACGCCATCCCCGGCGCCGACGCGAAGGTCGGCGGCAGCACCGCGGTCCAGCAGGACACCGCGCGCGCCTCCACCCGCGACAATCTCCTGCTCATCCCGCTGATCCTGCTGGTCGTGCTGCTCATCCTCGCGGTGCTGCTGCGTGCGCTCGTCGCGCCCCTGGTGCTCATCGCGACCGTCGTGCTGTCCTTCGCGGCCGCGCTCGGCGTCAGCTCGCTGGTCTTCGCGCACGTCTTCGACTACGCGGGCGAGGACACCGCCTTCCCGCTGTTCGTCTTCGTCTTCCTGGTCGCGCTCGGCATCGACTACAACATCTTCCTGATGACCCGCATCCGCGAGGAGAGCGCGGCGCTGGGCACCCGGCAGGGCGTCCTGACCGGCCTCGCCGCCACCGGCGGCGTCATCACCTCCGCGGGCCTCGTCCTCGCCGGCACCTTCGCCGTCCTCGGCACCCTGCCGGTGGTCGCCTTCGCGGAGATCGGCTTCGCGGTGGCCTTCGGCGTCCTGCTCGACACGTTCGTCGTCCGCTCGGTCCTGGTCTCCGCGATCACGCTGGACCTGGGCGACCGCACGTGGCTGCCGTCCCGCCTGGGGCGCCCTTCCGCGTAGAGACCGTGCCCCACAAGGGCGCGGGGGACTGCGCGCCCAGCCCCCACCGGGGCGCGGGTCGTCACCGGCCCGAAGGGGCAGTACGGTTCATTCCGGACCACCTGCCGGTGGTGGGTTGCTCGCGCAGTTCCCCGCGCCCCTGGCGGGGCGCAGCCCCTTCGCAGGGGCGCGGTCAGGACGTGCGGCGGAGGAGCGCCAGGAACATCGCGTCGGTGCCGTGCACGTGCGGCCAGAGCTGAACCGTCGGACCGGGCCCGAGATCCTGCACCCCTGGAAGGAATTCCCGCGCGTCGAGGAGTTCGAGGCCCGGGGTGCGGGCGAGGACGTCGTCCACGACCTCGCGCGTCTCCGCCAGGTGCGGCGAGCAGGTGGCGTAGCCGACGACGCCGCCGGGGCGGGTGGCGGCGACCGCCTCCGTGAGGAGGCCGCGCTGGAGGGGGCCGAAGCCGCGGACGTCCTCCGCGCGGCGCCGCCAGCGTGCCTCGGGCCGGCGGCGCAGCGCGCCGAGGCCCGTGCAGGGGACGTCGACGAGGACCCGGTCGAAGGAGCCGGGGGCCCACACCGGGCGGGTGCCGTCGGCCACGAGGACCTGGTACGGCCCGGGGTTGCCCGCCAGCGCGCGGCCGACGAGCCGCGCGCGGTGCGGCTGCTTCTCGACGGCGACGAGCCGCGCGCCGCGCCCCGCCGCGAGCCCGGCGAGCAGCGCGGCCTTGCCGCCGGGGCCCGCGCAGCCGTCGAGCCAGCGCTCGTCGCGGCCCTCGACGGGCACCGCGGCCAGCGCGGCGGCGACGAGCTGGCTGCCCTCGTCCTGGACGCCGGCCCGGCCCTCGGCCACGGCCGGCACCGCGGCGGGGTCGCCGCCCTCGGCGAGGCGTACGGCGTAGGGCGACCAGCGGCCGGGCTCGGTGGAGCCTTCCGGCATCGCGGCGGCGACCTCCGCGGCGGTGGCGCGGCCGGGGCGGGCGACAAGGGTGACCTCGGGTCGCGCGTTGTCCGCGGCGAGCAGCTCCTCGACGCCCGCCCGACCGCCGCCGAGCGCGTCCCACAGGGCGGAGACGATCCACCGCGGGTGCGAGTGGACCACGGCGAGATGCCCCTCGGCGTCGTCCTCGTAACGCGGCGCGACACGCTCCAGCCACCCGGCGAGGTCGTGCGCGGCGACCTTGCGCAGCACCGCGTTGACGAACCGCGCGCGGCCCTCCCCCAGCACCACGCGGGCGAGGTCGACGGTCGCGGAGACCGCGGCGTGCGGCGGGATGCGCGTCGCGAGCAGCTGGTGCGCGCCGAGCGAGAGCACGTCAAGCACCGGCGGGTCGACCTCGCGCAGCGGCCGGTCGACGCAGGCGGCGATCACCGCGTCGTACGTGCCCTGGTTGCGCAGGGTGCCGTAGACCAGCTCGGTGGCCAGCGCCGCGTCACGCCGGTCGAACGAGCGGCCCTGGTCGGCCGCCTCGCGCTCGGCGGTGCGCAGCAGCCCGGGGAGGACCAGGTTGGCGTACGCGTCCCGCTCGTCGACGGCGCGCAGCGCCTCGAACGCGAGGACCCGTACGGGGTCGCGCTGCGGACGCCGGTGGGGGGTGCCCTGCGGGCGGCGCTGCTGGTGTCTGCCGTTCACTGCGCTCTGTTTCGTCACGTTTGTCGTCTTGTCGTCGAACCTCGCAAGCCTACGCCGTACGGTCAGCGGCCGAGGACCGTGCCGACGGGCGGCTGGACGCCGCGGGCCCAGTCGGCCGCGGGCATCCGCTTCTTGCCCTGCGCCTGCACCTCGCCCAGCAGGACCGCGTGGCTGCCCGTCCCGACGTGCACGGCGTTCTTGGCGACGGCCAGCTCGCCGGGCGCGAGGTCGGTGCGCTCGGGCGCGGGGGTGACGGGGCCGAGCTTGAGCCGCTCGCCGCCGACCAGCGTCCAGGCGCCGGGGGCCGGGGTGCAGCCCCGCACCAGCCGGTCGACCCGCAGCGCGGGCGCCGACCAGTCCACCTCGGCGTTCTCCACGGTGAGCTTCGGCGCGAGGGTGACCCCGTCCGCGGGCTGCTCGCGCGCGACGAGCGAGCCGTCCTCGATGCCGTCCATCGTGGCGACCAGCAGCCCGGCGCCGCTCACCGCGAGCCGCCCCAGCAGATCCCCGCTGGTGTCCTTCGGCCGCACGGCCTCGGTGACGACCCCGTAGACCGGCCCGGAGTCCAGGCCCTCCTCGATCAGGAAGGTGGCGGCACCGGTCATCTCGTCACCGGCCATCACCGCGTGCTGCACGGGCGCGGCCCCGCGCCACGCGGGCAGCAGCGAGAAGTGCAGGTTGACCCAGCCGTGCCGCGGCACGTCCAGCGCGACCCGGGGCAGCAGCGCCCCGTACGCGACGACCGGGCAGCAGTCGGGGGCGATCTCCCGCAGCCGCTCCAGGAATTCGGGCTCCCGCGGCCTGCCGGGCTTGAGCACCTCGATCCCGGCCTCCTCGGCGCGCTGCGCGACCGGGCTGGCCACGAGCTTGCGGCCGCGCCCGGCGACCGCGTCCGGCCGGGTCACGACGGCGGCGACCTCGTGCCGCCCGGCGGCGATCAGGGCGTCGAGCGCGGGTACGGCGACCTCGGGGGTGCCGGCGAAGACGAGCTTCATCGTGCGGGTGTGCCTCTCTCGGTTACCGGCCGCGGCCGAACGTGTCGTGCGGCGACACCCTGACCTCGGGCGGAATCTGCCCCGCCCACTCGGCCTCACGGATCGCCCGCATCGCGGCCGCCTGCTGCTCGGCGTCCAGCCGGTCGACGAACAGGATGCCGTCCAGATGGTCGGTCTCGTGCTGGATGCACCGGGCCAGCCGCTGGGTCCCGCGAATCTCCAGCGGCTCCCCGTACATGTCCAGCCCCCGGGCCACCACTTCCAGCGCCCGCCGGCAGTCGTACGTGAGCCCCGGGATCGACAGGCAGCCCTCCGGGCCGTCCTGCACCTCCTCGCCCAGCGTCAGCTCCGGATTGACCAGGTGTCCCAGCTCGCCTTCCACGAAGTACGTGAACACCCGCAGCGGCACGCCCAGTTGCGGCGCCGCGAGCCCCGCACCGGGCGCCGCCTGCATCGTCTCGGTCAGGTCCTTCACCAGGGTGCGCAATTCCGCGTCGAACGTCGTCACCGGCTGCGCCACCTGACGCAGCACCGGATCGCCGAACAGGCGGATGGGCTTGACGGTCACGCGGGGCCTCTCCTGCCGGACGGGGAACGGCTGCCAATTCTAGATCCCCGGGGGTGCGCGACCCACCGCACGCCCCCAGGGCGTGACTCCCGAGGCCGGTGGCGCGTTGGTCAGGAGAGTTCGACCCGTCACCGTCGGTTGGAGAGGCCTGTTGATGCCCGACCACGCAACCCCTGACGCCCAGGCGCGGGCCAGTCTGCACCTGCTGGTGCGGGACATCGAGAGGGTCCGCCGCCAGGCGGACGCGCTGCGGACGCTCACCGCCCAGCTGGGCAACGTCTACCGCCCGCGCCGCGGCGGCCCCACGGCCGGCTTCGTCGTCTACGGCCGCGCGCCCGCCCCCACGGTGCGGCTCGCGCAGGAGCTTCGGGACAGCGTCGAGACCCTCGTGACCGCGGCGGTCGAGTTCGACCGCTCCCTCGGCTTCTCCTGGGACGCGGTGGGCTCCGCCCTGGGGGTGACCAAGCAGGCGGTCCACCGCCGCTACGGCGGGCGCCGCCCGCCCGTCCCTCCCCCCCTCCCGGAGGACGCCCCTCTCCCCGACCCCCTCCTCCCGAGCCCCCGCAACGGCTGAGCCCCCGGCGCGGTGCGCCCCCGCGCCTCCGGCGCGGGGGTTTTCCCACCCCCACCACCCGTGCAGGTGAGAGCAGAAAGTTTCGGTCCACCTGTGGGGCCGAGTCGCCGTCGGGGGCTCCCCGCAGTACCTCGTTTTTCCTCCACCCCCACCGGGCGGAACGCCGCCAACGCTCCCGGAGGGGGACGGTCCGGGGTGCCCCCGCAGGAATGCGCACCCGGGACCCGCCGCCCAGCGCATGAGGTCGGACGCGCATTCCGAGGAGGTGCCCCGGGGCGGCACCCGACCCACCCACGAGTGGCACCGGCAGACGGCCAAGCACCCGCACGGGTGGGCGGGGCGGGAAAACGAAAACTACCCGATGTCCGCCGGGTCAAGGCGGACAGCGACAGGCTCCCCCCCACCCCGCGCGGCCCGAGCGACCCGCGCCTCCCGCAGCGCCAGCGCCAGCGCCCCCCCACTCCCCGGCGGCACCCGCAAAAGCACCCTCTCCCCGCCGGAAGGCATCGGCACCGGCCCCAGCTGGTCCGCCCCCGGCGGCAGCCGCAGTACCGCGAGCAGCTCCGCCACCGCACCGGGCGGCCCGGAGACCGACGCCATCCGTGCCACCGGCGGAAACCGCAGCTCGGCGCGTTCGGCCAGCTCCCGCACGGCGTGCCCGGCGGGGTCCCACCGGACGAGCGCCTGCACGGGCCGCAGCGTCGGCTCGGCGAGGACGACGACCGTGCCCCCCTCCCCCGCGGGACGCACCAGCGCGGCCGCGGCGGCCCAGCGCCGCAGCGCCTCCTCGCCGGCCCGCAGGTCGGGCCGCCCGAGGAGGGCCCAGCCGTCGAGCAGCAAGGCGGCCGCGTAACCGGGGCCGTCGGCGACGGGCTCCGCGCCCGGCG
This sequence comes from Streptomyces sp. NPDC021020, assembly GCF_044333285.1. Lineage (NCBI taxonomy): Bacteria > Bacillati > Actinomycetota > Actinomycetes > Kitasatosporales > Streptomycetaceae > Streptomyces > Streptomyces sp. NPDC021020. Next base: position 414,464 of record NZ_JBIRQQ010000008.1, on the reverse strand, counting down.
TGGCGATGACGAGCGCGGGGGCGGCGCCGACGGACGGCAGCACGGTGTCGCGGCCCGACGTCCGCACCGGGACCCGCGGGAAGGCGCGGCCCAGCTCCTCCGCGGTGCGGCGGGCGCCGACGACCTGGGCGCGCAGCCGGAAGCCGCCGCATTCGGGGCAGTGCCAGTCCGCGGCGGGGCGCCCGCACCAGCCGCACGCGGGTGTGCCGCCCTGCTCGTGCAGTTCCAGCGGTCCTGCGCAGGCGGCGCAGCGGGCGGCGGCGCGGCAGGAGCCGCAGGCCAGCCGGGGGACGTAGCCGCGCCGCGGCACCTGTACGAGGACCGGTCCGCGGGCCAGCGCGTCGCGGGTGACCTGCCAGGCGAGCGAGGGCAGCCGGGCGGCGCGGGCGGCGGCGTCCCGGGCCTCGTCGGCGTCGCCGATGGTGCGGATGAGCGGGGCCGCGGCCCGTACCTGGTCGCGGGTCGCGGCCAGCGGCAGCGCCCAGCCGCTGTCGACGAGCTGGGCGCCCTCGACGGTGCCGGTCAGGCCGCCGAGCAGGAAGGCGGTGCGCTCCTCGGTGGCGCGCAGCAGCAGGACGTCCCGGGCCTGCGGGTAGGGCGCGTGCGGCTCGGAGTGGCTGGAGTCGCCGTCGTCCCACACCGCGACGAGGCCGAGGTCGGCGACGGGGGCGAACATGGCGGCACGGGTGCCGACGACGGCGCGGACCGCGCCGCGGCTGACGGCGAGCCAGCGCCGGTAGCGCTCCTCGGGGCCGGCGTCGGCGGTGAGCATGACGTGGTGGCCCTCGCCGAGGAGTGCGGTGAGGGCGGCGTCGGCGCGGGCGACGGCGCGCCCGTCGGGCAGCACGGCGAGGGCGCCGCGCCCGGAGGCGAGGGTCGCGGCGATGGCGCGGGCGAGTTCTTCAGGCCAGTGCGGGCCGGGGAGGGCGAGCCAGACGGCCCGCGGGGTGTCGCCGCGGGCGAGCGCCTGGAGGTAGCCGGGCCCGGTGGCGTACCGCGCCCAGCTGCCGGGCGCGGGGGCGGCGGGGGCGGGCAGCGGCTCGGGGGACGGGTCGCGTTCGGCGCGGGCCATCCGGGGCGGCACGGCGAGCTGGACGACGTCGGCGAGCACCCCGGCGTAGCGGTCGGCGACCTGGCGGCACAGGGTGAGCAGCCGCGGGGTGAGGACGCGCTCGGCGGAGAGGACCTGGGCCAGCGGGGCGAGCGGGCCGGCGTAGTCGCTCTCGGCGCGGCGCTCGACGATGAAGCCGTCGTGCAGGGTGCCGCCCTCGCGCCGCCCCTTGACGACACGCGCGCCGAAGCGGACCCGGACCCGTACGCCGGGCTGGGCGTCCGCGTCCATCGCGGCGGGGACGGCGTAGTCGAAGAACTGGTCCAGGTGCAGCAGCCCCTTGTCGACCAGCACCCGGGCGACCGGCAGCCCCTCGGCGAGGGCGGCTCCGCGCCACGTCCGCGGTTTCGCCTTCCGGACGGCCCCCCGGATAAGGGCGAGTTGCTCCGCCGGTTTGTCCTGGTCGCTCACCCGGCAATCGTGCCAGACGGCTCTGACAGGACGCCCCGACCTGCCCCTTGCGCTGGGCTCCGCGATCTTCCGCCGGTGGGGGCTGGTCGCGCAGTTCCCCGCGCCCCTGGATGGTTGCCACCTGGCGTGGCACGCCACCTTTCCGCCCGGTGGGGGCTGAGCGCGCAGTTCCCCGCGCCCCTGGATGGTTGCCGCCTGGCGTGGCACGCCACCTTTCCGCCCGGTGGGGGCTGAGCGCGCAGTTCCCCGCGCCCCTGATTTGTTGCCCTGCGCCGCAGACATGAGCCCCTCTCGTTCGGGGCTTCGCCGCCGGAGGCGGCTGCTGTTACGCGGGAGGGCACCCGTTTTTGAGGGGCGCGGGGAACTGCGCGACAAGCCACCCACCGGCGGACGGTCGCGGCGGCCACCGCGAGGGGCACCCCGTGGCGCACCCCCTGGCAGGGCGAAGCCCCTCGCGGAGGCGGCGAACCGCGCTTCGCGAGGGGCGGGGGCTACCTCAGATGCCCGCGGCGGCGCGCAGCGCCTCGACGCGGTCCGTGCGCTCCCACGTGAACTCGGGAAGCTCGCGGCCGAAGTGGCCGTACGCGGCGGTGGCCGCGTAGATGGGCCGCAGCAGGTCGAGGTCGCGGATGATCGCGGCCGGCCGCAGGTCGAAGACCTGCGAGATGGCCTGCTCGATCTTCTCGACGTCGACGTTCTCCGTGCCGAAGGTCTCGACGAAGAGCCCGACGGGCTCCGCCTTGCCGATCGCGTACGCGACCTGGACCTCGCAGCGCGCCGCGAGCCCGGCGGCCACGACGTTCTTGGCGACCCACCGCATCGCGTACGCCGCGGAGCGGTCCACCTTGGACGGGTCCTTGCCGGAGAAGGCGCCACCGCCGTGGCGGGCCATACCGCCGTACGTGTCGATGATGATCTTCCGGCCGGTCAGGCCCGCGTCACCCATCGGGCCGCCGATCTCGAACCGCCCGGTGGGGTTGACGAGCAGCTTGTAGCCCTCGGTGTCGAGCTTGATGCCGTCCTCGATGAGCGCCTTGAGCTCGACCTCGACGACGAACTCGCGGATGTCGGGCGCGAGCAGCGACTCCAGGTCGATGTCGGAGGCGTGCTGCGAGGACACCACGACGGTGTCGAGGCGGACGGCCTTGTCGCCGTCGTACTCGATGGTGACCTGCGTCTTGCCGTCGGGCCGCAGGTAGGGGATGGTCCCGTTCTTGCGGACCTCGGTGAGGCGCCGGGAGAGGCGGTGCGCGAGGGTGATGGGCAGCGGCATGAGCTCGGGCGTCTCGTCCGAGGCGTAGCCGAACATCAGGCCCTGGTCGCCCGCGCCCTGCTTGTCGAGGTCGTCCTCGCCCGCGGCGCCCTCGACCCGGGCCTCGTAGGCGGTGTCGACGCCCTGGGCGATGTCGGGCGACTGCGCGCCGATGGACACCGACACGCCGCAGGAGGCGCCGTCGAAGCCCTTCTTGGACGAGTCGTAGCCGATGTCGAGGATCCTGCTGCGGACGAGGGTGGCGATGTCCACGTACGCGGTCGTCGTCACCTCTCCCGCGATGTGCACCTGGCCGGTGGTGATCAGCGTCTCGACCGCGACGCGCGAGGCGGGGTCGGCGGTCAGCAGGGCGTCGAGAATGGTGTCGCTGATCTGATCAGCGATCTTGTCCGGGTGGCCCTCGGTGACGGACTCGGAGGTGAAGAGGCGGCGGGACACATCGCTCCCTGGGGTTGCAGCGGCTGCTGGCTGATTCTTGGTGGAGTGCAGCGGGGCTGCGCCCGGCACTCCGGCGGCAAGTTTATCGTTCGCGCCGCCGGAGCGGACACGACATCTCGTTCCTTGGATGCTGCATGACCTGCGTCACTTCCCACGACGGTATGACGATCAGTCCCGCCACGGCGGCCTTTCATGCGATTCCGCCCGATTCGGTACGGCCGTTCGGGGGATTTCCGCGGAAGCGCCTGGTCGGGGGGCCTCAGCCCCCCTGGGGGGCGCCGCCGAGCCGGACGGACACGAGGTCCCAGACGGTCTCGGCAAGCGCCTCCTTCGGCCCGTACGGCACCTCGGTCTCGCTGCCGTCGGCACCCAGCACGACGGCCGCGTTGTGGTCGGTGCCGAAGGCCGTGCCCTCCCCGACCTCGTTGACGACCAGCAGGTCACAGCCCTTGCGGGCGAGCTTCTTGCGCCCGTTGGCGAGCACGTCGTCCGTCTCGGCGGCGAAGCCGACGACGACCAGGGCGGGGTGCGGGCGGTCCGCGGACAGGCCCGCGAGGATGTCGGGGTTCTCCGCGAGCCCGATCGGCTCGGGGCCCTGGCCGTCCCGCTTCTTGATCTTCATATCCGTGTAATGAGACGGACGGAAATCCGCAACAGCCGCCGCCATCACGACCGCGTCGGCGTCCCGGGCCGCGGCGAGCACCGCGTCGCGCATCTGCGCGGCGCTGCCGACCGGCACCACGTCGGCGCCCGCCGGGTCCGGCAGCGCGGTGTTGGCGGCGACCAGCGTGACCCGGGCGCCGCGCGCGACCGCGGTACGGGCCAGCGCGTAGCCCTGCTTGCCCGAGGAGCGGTTGCCGAGGAAGCGCACCGGGTCCAGCGGCTCGCGGGTGCCGCCGGCGCTGACCACCACATGGCGGCCGGCCAGATCGCGCGTGAGGCCGCCGCGGGCCAGCACCCGGCGGCAGACCTCGAAGATCTCCGCGGGCTCGGGCAGCCGCCCCTTGCCGGTGTCGACACCGGTGAGCCGGCCGACCGCGGGCTCGACGACCACGGCGCCGCGGCGGCGCAGCGTGGCGACGTTCTCCTGCGTCGCGGGGTGCTCCCACATCTCGGTGTGCATGGCGGGGGCGAAGACGACGGGGCAGCGCGCGGTGAGCAGGGTGTTGGTGAGCAGGTCGTCGGCCAGGCCGTGGGCGGCCCGCGCGAGCAGGTCGGCGGTGGCGGGGGCGACGACGACCAGGTCGGCGTGCTGGCCGATCCTGACGTGCGGCACCTCGTGGACGCCGGTCCACACCCCGGTGGCGACCGGGTGGCCGGACAGCGCGGACCAGGTGGCCGCGCCGACGAAGTTCAGCGCCGACTCGGTCGGCACCACGGTGACGTCGTGCCCCGACTCGGTGAGCCGCCGCAGCAGCTCGCAGGACTTGTACGCCGCGATGCCGCCGCCGACCCCGAGCACGACCCGGGGCCGGGCACCCGCCGTACCGCCCGGGGCGTCCGTACCGTCCGCCTGCCGCTCCATGCGTCTCTCCCGTCTGCCGTCGCGCCTTCACCGGCCCTGCTCGCGCCGGCCGCCGCTCCCCCCATGACACACCACAGGCCCGGCGGTCGCGCCGCCGGGCCTGTGGTCATGCGTCGTACGTGTGTGCGCCGTGCGGCTGCTCAGGTGGCCGGGGCCTCGACGGCCTCGGAGGTGAGCAGGCCCGCGTTGATCTCGCGCAGCGCGATCGACAGCGGCTTCTCGTGGACGTGGGTGTCCACCAGCGGGCCGACGTACTCCAGCAGGCCCTCGCCGAGCTGGGAGTAGTACGCGTTGATCTGGCGGGCGCGCTTGGCCGCGTAGATCACCAGGCTGTACTTGGAGTCGGTGGCCTCAAGCAGCTCGTCGATCGGCGGGTTGATGATGCCCTCGGGCGTGGTGATGGAAGAGGACACGCTCTACCTACCCCTACTGACGGGAACGAGTGGACGGTGCGGACGGGGTGGCGGGCGCGGAAGCCGGACCGGGGTCCGGCGCGCGGGACAAAGATGCCACTCAGTCGATGTGCATCAAGGCTAGCAGCTCACGCGCTACATCCTCGACGGAGGTGTTGACAAGGGTGCGGTCGAACTCGGACTCCGCGGCCAGTTCGACCCGGGCCGCGGCCAGCCGGCGCTCGATCACCTCGGGCGACTCGGTGCCCCGGCCGGTGAGCCGGCGGACCAGCTCGTCCCAGCTGGGCGGGGCGAGGAAGACCAGATCGGCCTCCGGCATCGACTCGCGCACCAGCCGGGCGCCCTGGAGGTCGATCTCCAGCAGCACGGGCTCGCCCGCGGCGAGCCGGTCGAGGACCGCCTGCCGCGGGGTGCCGTAGCGATGGCCGGCGAATTCGGCCCACTCCAGCAGTTCGCCGTTGGCGACGAGTTTGTCGAACTCGTCGTCGTCGACGAAGAAATACTGCACGCCGTCCCGTTCACCGGGGCGGGGCTTTCTGGTCGTCGCCGACACCGAGAGCCACACCTCGGGGTGCACGGTGCGCAGGTGGGCGACGACCGTGCTCTTGCCGACCCCGGAGGGGCCGGAGAGCACGGTCAGTCGCGGACGTCTGACCGGGGGGGCCGCGGTGGCCCCCTGCGGAGCGAGGGGGCCGACAGCCCCCCGGGAGACAGCAGAGCTCATGGAGCGATTATCCCTGGTTCCCGAAGGACCCGGGACATCAGGCGGCGGTGCCGCCGAACTCCCGCTCCAGGGAAGCGATCTGGTTCGAGCCAAGACCGCGCACCCGGCGGCTCTCGGAGATGCCGAGCCGCTCCATGATCTGCTTGGCGCGCACTTTCCCGACACCGGGAAGGGACTCGAGCAGGGCGGAGACCTTCATCTTGCCGATGACGTCGTTCTCCTGGCCTTGCTTGATGACCTCGTGCAGAGACGCGCCGGAGTGCTTCAGTCGGTTCTTGACCTCGGCGCGCTCCCGGCGAGCCGCGGCGGCCTTTTCGAGCGCGGCAGCGCGCTGTTCGGGGGTAAGGGGCGGAAGTGCCACGCCTACGTCACCTCGGAAGTAGAGCAATCGGATATGGACCGGTGGAACACGCTCCCCCACACCTGTGCGGAGGAGAGGAGCTGCGCGGGTGAACTGCGCGCTCCTGTCGGAGACTAGCGGTCCGGACGGCTCACGTCAGCGAGAACAGTCGAAAAGTCCTGGTCAGCCTTGATCCGAGGGGATATTTGGGACAAAGCGGAACACCTTGCGAGCACAAAGCCGCAGGTGGTTGAATCCGGCCCTTTTTCTGTTCGATATTCGACCGTATTACCCGCAGGTATTACCGCACTATTGCCCCGCTTGGCGTACCTCGTCGGCGTACCGCCGGGCGGCCGCACGCAGCGCCGCCGCGTCCGGTCCGTGCCGCAGCACCCCGCGGCTCACGCTCGGCAGTACGTTGGCCAGCGCGGCGCCGAAGACGCCCGGGAGGTCGGCCGGGGTCGCCCCCTGCGCGCCGACGCCCGGGGCCAGCAGCGGCCCGTTCACCGCCAGGTTCACCCCGGCGCGGCCCAGCGTCGCGCCCACCACCGCGCCGACCGAGCCCAGCGGGGCCGTCCCGTCGTTCTCCTCGGCGATGGCGTCCAGCACCACCTGGGCGACCGGCCGGCCGTCGGCGGCCGTCGCGCGCTGTACCTCGGCGCCCTCCGGGTTCGAGGTCAGCGCCAGGACGAAGACGCCCGCGCCCGCCGCCCGCGCCGCGTCCAGCGCGGGCCGCAGCGAGCCGAAGCCCAGGTACGGGCTGACCGTGACCGCGTCGCTGAACAGCGGCGAGGACGGGTCCAGGTACGTGGCGGCGTACGCGGCCATCGTCGAGCCGATGTCGCCCCGCTTGGCATCCATCAGCACCAGCGCACCCGCCTGCCGGGCCGCGGCGACGGCCCGCTCCAGCACCGCGACACCGCGCGAGCCGAAGCGCTCGAAGAAGGCCGACTGCGGCTTGAGCACCGCGACCTGCTCCGCCAGCGCCTCGACCGTGGTCATCGTGAAGCGCTCCAGGCCCGCGACGTCGTCGCCGACCCCCCACTCGGCCAGCAGCGAGGCGTGCGGGTCGATGCCGACGCACAGCTGCCCGCGGGTGTCCATGGCCCGGCGCAGCCGCGCGCCGAAGGGTTCCTGCTCGGTGCTCACGAGGTGGCCTTCCTGGTGTCGGCGCCGACCGCGTCGGCGAGGGTGGCGTACGGGCTCGCGGCCAGCCGGGCGGCCAGCCCCTTGTGGACGGCGCGCATCCAGAAGGGCCCCTGGTAGATGAAGGCGCTGTAGCCCTGGACGAGCGTCGCACCCGCCAGGATGCGCTGCCAGGCGTCCTCGGCGTCCGCCACGCCGCCGACGCCGACCAGCGTGATCCGGTCGCCGACCCGCTCGTACAGCCGCCGCAGCACCTCCAGCGAGCGGTCCTTCAGCGGCGCCCCGGACAGGCCGCCGGTCTCGGCGGCGACCGCGGGGTCGCCGGTCAGGCCCAGGCTCTCGCGGGCGATGGTGGTGTTGGTGGCGATGATGCCGTCCAGGCCCAGCTCGACGGCCAGGTCGGCGACCGCGTCGACGTCCTCGTCCGCGAGGTCCGGTGCGATCTTGACCAGCAGCGGGACCCGCCGCTCGGGCACCGCCCGGTCGGCGGCCTCCCGCACCCCGGCCAGCAGCGGCCGCAGCGCCTCGGTGGCCTGAAGGCTGCGCAGCCCCGGAGTGTTCGGCGACGACACATTGACAACCAGGTAGTCGGCGTGCCGGGCCAGCCGCTCGGCGGAGGCCACGTAATCCTGTACGGCCTCCCCCTCCGGGACGACCTTGGTCTTGCCGATGTTGACGCCCACGGTGACCGGGAAGACCGCCCGCCGCGCCGCCAGCCGGGCCGCGACGGCGGCGGAGCCGTCGTTGTTGAACCCCATCCGGTTGATCAGCGCGCGGTCCGGCACCAGCCGGAAGAGCCGCGGCTGCGGATTGCCGGGCTGCGGCCGCGCGGTGACCGTACCGATCTCGACGTGGTCGAAGCCGAGCATCGCCATGCCGTCGACGGCGACGGCGTTCTTGTCGAACCCCGCCGCCAGGCCGAACGGCCCCGGCATCGTCCGCCCGAACGCGGTGGTCCGCAGGCTCGCCTGCGGACGGGCCAGGACGCGGGCGGCCAGCGCCCGCACCCCGGGCGTCCGGGCCGCGGCCCGGATCCACCCGAAGGCGAGGTGATGCGCCTTCTCGGCGTCCATCCGCCGGAAGAGCATCCGGAAGAGCAAGTCGTACATGCGTCGCTTTCTCGTCGTACGGTTCGGTGCGCCCGCGTCTGGGGGCGCGTGAGGTGCCCCCCACGCGCCCCTCAAAACGCTCGCCCCGCGCGGCTATGCGCGGCTCGCTGCCAGGCGGGCGGCGTGCTCCTGGAGGGAGCCGACGCCGATCTCGCCGCGGGTCAGGGCGTCGATGCCCTGGACGGCCGCCGCGAGCGCCTGCACCGTCGTGAGGCAGGGGATGCCCCGCGACACCGCGGCCGTACGGATGTCGTAGCCGTCGAGGCGGCCGCCCGTGCCGAACGGGGTGTTCACGATCAGGTCCACCTCGCCCTCGTGGATGAGGGTGACGATCGTGGGCTCGCCCTCGGGCCCGACGCCCTCGCTCTGCTTGCGCACGACCTTCGCGTGGATCCCGTTGCGGCGCAGCACCTCCGCGGTGCCGGAGGTGGCGAGCAGCTCGAAGCCGTGCTCGATGAGCGCGCGGGCCGGGAAGATCAGGGCGCGCTTGTCGCGGTTGGCGACCGAGATGAAGGCGCGGCCCTTGCTGGGCAGGGCCCCGTACGCGGCGGCCTGGGATTTGGCGTAGGCGGTGCCGAAGACCGCGTCGATGCCCATGACCTCGCCGGTGGAGCGCATCTCCGGGCCGAGGATGGTGTCGACGCCGCGGCCCTGGGGGTCGCGGAAGCGGCTCCAGGGCAGCACGGCCTCCTTGACGGAGATCGGCGCGTCCAGCGGCAGCTCCCCGCCGTCGCCGGTGGCGGGCAGCAGGCCCTCGGCGCGCAGCTCGGCGATGGTCGCGCCGAGCGAGATACGGGCGGCGGCCTTGGCGAGCGGCACCGCGGTGGCCTTGGAGGTGAAGGGGACGGTACGGGAGGCGCGCGGGTTGGCCTCCAGGACGTAGAGGATGTCCCCGGCCAGCGCGAACTGGATGTTGATCAGGCCCTGCACGCCGACACCGCGGGCGATGGCCTCGGTGGAGGCGCGCAGCCGCTTGATGTCGTGGCCGCCCAGCGTGATCGGGGGCAGCGCGCACGCGGAGTCGCCGGAGTGGATACCGGCTTCCTCGATGTGCTCCATGACGCCGCCGAGGTAGAGCTCGTGGCCGTCGTAGAGGGCGTCCACGTCGATCTCGATCGCGTCGTCGAGGAAGCGGTCGACCAGGACCGGGCGATCGTGGCTGATCTCGGTGGATTCGGCGATGTACTCGGCGAGCCGCGCCTCGTCGTAGACGATCTCCATGCCGCGTCCGCCGAGCACGTAGGACGGCCGGACGAGGACCGGGTAGCCGATCTCGTCGGCGATGGCCTTGGCGCCGGGGAAGGACGTGGCGGTGCCGTGCTTGGGCGCGGGCAGGCCGGCCTCGGCCAGGACGCGGCCGAAGGCGCCGCGGTCCTCGGCGAGGTGGATGGCCTCGGGCGAGGTGCCGACGACCGGCACGCCGTTGTCCTTGAGGGCCTGCGCGAGGCCCAGCGGGGTCTGGCCGCCGAGCTGGACGACGACGCCGGCGACCGGGCCGGCCTGCTCCTCGGCGTGCACGATCTCCAGTACGTCCTCCAGCGTGAGCGGCTCGAAGTAGAGCCGGTCGGAGGTGTCGTAGTCGGTGGAGACGGTCTCCGGGTTGCAGTTGACCATGACGGTCTCGTACCCGGCGTCGTGCAGCGCGAAGGAGGCGTGCACGCAGGAGTAGTCGAACTCGATGCCCTGGCCGATGCGGTTGGGCCCGGAGCCCAGGATGATCACCGCGGGCCTGCTCCGCGGCGCGACCTCGGTCTCCTCGTCGTAGGAGGAGTAGAAGTACGGCGTGGCGGCGGCGAACTCGGCGGCGCAGGTGTCGACGGTCTTGTAGACCGGGCGGATGCCGAGCGCGTGCCGCACCTCGCGGACGGTCTCCTCGCGCAGGTCGCGGATGCCGGCGATCTGGGCGTCGGAGAAGCCGTGCCGCTTGGCCTCGGCGAGCAGTTCCGGTTCGAGGCGGTCGGCGGCGGCAAGCTCCTCGGCGTATTCGTGGATGAGGAAGAGCTGGTCGACGAACCACGGGTCGATCTTCGTGGACGCGAAGACCTCCTCCGGGGTGGCGCCGGCGCGGATCGCGGCCATGACGGTGTTGATCCGGCCGTCGGTGGGGATCGCGGCGCGCTCCAGCAGCTCGGCCTTCGCCGCCGGGTCGGCGGGGGTCGCGAAGTCGAACTGCGAGCCCTTCTTCTCCAGCGAGCGCAGCGCCTTGTTGAGGGCCTCGGTGAAGTTGCGGCCGATGGCCATGGCCTCGCCGACCGACTTCATGGTGGTGGTGAGGGCGGCGTCGGCGGCCGGGAACTTCTCGAAAGCGAAGCGCGGCACCTTGACCACGACGTAGTCGAGCGTGGGCTCGAAGGACGCCGGGGTCTTCTCGGTGATGTCGTTGGGGATCTCGTCGAGGGTGTAGCCGACGGCGAGCCGGGCGGCGATCTTGGCGATCGGGAAGCCGGTGGCCTTGGAGGCCAGCGCGGAGGAGCGGGAGACCCGGGGGTTCATCTCGATGACGATGACCCGGCCGTCCTCGGGGTTGACGGCGAACTGGATGTTGCAGCCGCCGGTGTCGACGCCGACCTCGCGGATCACGGCGATGCCGATGTCGCGCAGGATCTGGTACTCGCGGTCGGTGAGGGTCATGGCGGGCGCGACGGTGATGGAGTCGCCGGTGTGCACGCCCATGGGGTCGAAGTTCTCGATGGAGCAGACGACCACGACGTTGTCGTGCTTGTCGCGCATCAGCTCCAGCTCGTACTCCTTCCAGCCGAGGATGGACTCCTCCAGCAGCACCTCGGTCGTCGGCGAGAGGGTCAGGCCCTGGCCGGCGATCCGGCGCAGCTCCTCCTCGTCGTGCGCGAAGCCGGAGCCGGCGCCGCCCATGGTGAAGGAGGGGCGGACGACGACGGGGTAGCCGCCGAGGGTGTCGACGCCGGTGAGGACGTCGTCCATGGTGTGGCAGATGACCGAGCGGGCGGACTCGCCGTGGCCGATCTTGGCGCGGACCGCCTCGACGACGCCCTTGAACTGGTCGCGGTCCTCGCCCTTGTGGATGGCCTCGACGTTGGCGCCGATCAGCTCGACGCCGTATTCGGCGAGCGTGCCGTTCTCGTGCAGCGCGATCGCGGTGTTGAGCGCGGTCTGACCGCCGAGGGTGGGCAGCAGCGCGTCGGGGCGCTCCTTGGCGATGATCTTCTCGACGTACTCCGGGGTGATCGGCTCGACGTACGTGGCGTCGGCGATCTCCGGGTCGGTCATGATCGTGGCCGGGTTGGAGTTGACCAGGACGACGCGCAGGCCCTCGGCCTTGAGGACGCGGCAGGCCTGGGTGCCGGAGTAGTCGAACTCCGCGGCCTGGCCGATGACGATCGGACCCGAGCCGATGACCAGAACGGACCGGATGTCGGTGCGCTTAGGCACGCTGGGCCTCCATGAGCTTGACGAAGCGGTCGAACAGGTACGCGGCGTCGTGCGGGCCGGCCGCGGCCTCGGGGTGGTACTGGACGGAGAAGGCGGGCCGGTCGAGCAGCCGCAGGCCTTCCACCACCTGGTCGTTGAGGCAGACGTGGCTGACCTCGGCGCGCCCGTACGGGGTCTGGCTGACCTCGTCGAGGGGGGCGTCGACGGCGAAGCCGTGGTTGTGCGCGGTGACCTCGACCTTGCCGGTCGCGCGGTCCTGCACCGGCTGGTTGATGCCGCGGTGGCCGTACTTGAGCTTGTACGTGCCGAAGCCGAGGGCGCGGCCGAGCAGTTGGTTGCCGAAGCAGATGCCGAACAGCGGGGTGCCGCGTTCCAGGACCGCCTTGACGACGGTGAGGTCCGCGGTGGCGGGGTCGCCGGGGCCGTTGGACAGGAAGACGCCGTCGGGCGCGATCGCGTAGACGTCCTCGGCGGTGGCGTTCGCGGGCAGCACGTGCACCTCGATGCCGCGCTCGGCCATCCGGTGCGGGGTCATGCCCTTGATGCCGAGGTCGAGGGCGGCGACGGTGAAGCGCTTCTCGCCGACCGCGGGCACGACGTACGGCTGCTCGGTGGCGACCTCGCCGGCCAGGTCGGCACCGGTCATCTCGGGGGCCTGGCGGACCTTCGCGAGCAGGGTGCCCTCGTCGGCGAGCGCGTTGCCGGAGAAGATGCCGACCCGCATGGCGCCGCGCTCGCGCAGGTGCCGGGTCAGGGCGCGGGTGTCGATGCCGCTGATGCCGACGACGCCCTGGGCGGTCAGCTCCTCGTCCAGCGAGCGCACGGAGCGCCAGTTGGACGGGCGGCGGGCGGGGTCGCGGACGACGTAGCCGGACACCCAGATGCGGCGGGACTCGGGGTCCTCGTCGTTGACGCCGGTGTTGCCGACGTGCGGGGCGGTCATGACGACCACCTGCCGGTGGTAGGAGGGGTCGGTGAGGGTCTCCTGGTAGCCGGTCATGCCGGTGGAGAAGACGGCCTCGCCGAAGGTCTCCCCCACCGCGCCGTAGGCGCGGCCGCGGAAGGTGCGGCCGTCCTCCAGGACGAGTACGGCGGGCGTGCGCGCCGCCCGGGTGGAGGTCGTCATTTCGCGCCTTCCTTCTGGTGCTGCTCGGATTCCGGCCGGATGCCGGTGAAGGCGACAGCGCTGTCGCCGCTGAGGTCGGTGATCCGCTCGGCCCACGCGGGGTGCCGCGCGGCGCTGTCGAGGCGGAAGCCGGAGTCGATGAGGGTGCCGCCGTGCTCCCAGGTGACGACCAGCAGGCCGCCCTCGGTGAGGACCTTGCCGGCGATGCCCTTGTCGAGCCGGGCGCCGCGCAGGGCGGCGGTGGGGACGAAGAAGCCGGGTGCGCCGGTGCGGTCGACGTCCAGCCCCTCGGCGGTGAGGGTGAGTCCGGCGCGGCTGCGGACGCCCAGGCCGTGCGCGACGATGCGGTCCAGCCACTGCCCGGCGGTGGTGCTGCCGTGGTAGCGGCCCTCGTCGCCGAGCAGGACCTCGCCGGTGGCCTCGGGAGGCTGCGGGAGGGCGGGCAGGCCGCCCTGGAGGGTGCGGCGCCACTGCCAGCCCTGCCGCATCAGCCAGTAGACCAGGCCGACGACGAGGGCCAGGCCCACGATCCAGCCGATCCGGTCGCCCCAGTGGGTGACCTTCGCCGAGTGCTTGCCCTCGGCCTGCGCGGCCGCGAGGCTGAGCCGATCCAGTGGTGTCATACGAGCTGTCCGTCCATGACCGTCGCACGGCCCCGCAGGAAGGTCGCGACGACCCGGCCCGGCAGCTCGCGGCCCGCGTACGGGGTGTTGCGGCTGCGGGAGGCGAATCCCGCGGGATTGACGGTCCCACGGTATGCGGCATCGACCAGCACCAGGTTCGCGGGCTCGCCGGGGGCGACGGGCCGGCCGTGCCCGGCGAGCCGGCCGATGGCGGCGGGGCGGGCGGACATCCGGTCGGCGACGCCGGACCAGTCGAGCAGCCCGGTGTCGACCATGGTGTGCTGCACCACGGACAGGGCGGTCTCCAGGCCGACCATGCCCATGGCGGCCGCGGCCCACTCGCAGTCCTTGTCCTCGTGCGGGTGCGGGGCGTGGTCGGTGGCGACGCAGTCGATCGTGCCGTCGGCCAGCGCCTCGCGCAGCGCCAGGACGTCGGCCTCGGTGCGCAGCGGCGGGTTGACCTTGTAGACCGGGTCGTAGGAGCGGACCAGCTCGTCGGTCAGCAGCAGGTGGTGCGGGGTGACCTCGGCGGTGACGTCCCAGCCCTTGGACTTGGCCCAGCGCACGATCTCCACCGAGCCCGCGGTGGACAGGTGGCAGATGTGCACGCGGGAGCCGACGTGCGCGGCCAGCAGCACGTCGCGGGCGATGATCGACTCCTCGGCGACCGCGGGCCAGCCGGTCAGGCCCAGCTCGCCGGAGACGGTGCCCTCGTTCATCTGGGCGCCCTCGGTGAGCCGGGGCTCCTGGGCGTGCTGGGCGACGACGCCGCCGAACGCCTTCACGTACTCCAGCGCGCGGCGCATGATCACGGCGTCGTCCACGCACTTGCCGTCGTCGGAGAAGACCCGGACCTGCGCGGCGGAGTCGGCCATCGCGCCCAGCTCGGCGAGCTGCTTGCCCTCCAGGCCCACGGTGACCGCGCCGACCGGCTGGACGTCGCAGTAGCCGGACTCCCGGCCGAGCCGCCAGACCTGCTCGACGACGCCCGCGGTGTCGGCCACGGGGAAGGTGTTGGCCATGGCGTGCACGGCGGTGTAGCCGCCGGCGGCGGCCGCGCGGGTGCCGGTCAGCACCGTCTCGGAGTCCTCGCGGCCGGGCTCGCGCAGGTGGGTGTGCAGGTCGACCAGGCCCGGCAGCAGGACGTGGCCCGCGGCCTCGACGACCGCCGCGCCCTCGGGGGCCGCGAGGCCCTCGCCGACGGCCGTCACGGTCTCGCCGGTGATCAGCACGTCCTGCGCAGCGCCGCCGAGGACCTTCGCGCCGCGGATCAGGGTGGTGTCGCTCATGGTCACTTGCTCTCCTCGGTGCGGGCGGCGGGGCCCGGGTCGGTGCCGGGTGCGGGTCGTTCGGTGCTGAGGGCCGGCTCGGAGCCGCCGAGCAGCAGGTAGAGCACCGCCATCCGGGTGCTGACACCGTTGGCGACCTGCTCCACGGCGGTGCAGCGCGGCGAGTCGGCGACCTCGGCGGTCATCTCCATGCCGCGGTTCATCGGGCCGGGGTGCATGACGATGGCGTGCTCGGGCAGCGCGGCCATCCGCCGGCCGTCCAGGCCGTAGCGGCGGGCGTACTCGCGCTCGGTCGGGAAGTACGCGGCGTTCATCCGCTCGCGCTGCACCCGCAGCATCATGACCGCGTCGGACTTCGCGAGGACCGCGTCGAGGTCGTAGGACACCTCGCAGGGCCAGGTCTCCACGCCGATCGGCAGCAGCGTGGGCGGGGCGACGAGGGTGACGCCCGCGCCGAGGGTGGCCAGCAGCTGGACGTTGGAGCGGGCGACGCGGCTGTGCAGGATGTCGCCGACGATGGTGATCCGGCGTCCTGCCAGGTCGCGGCCGGTGCCGGACAGGTGGCGGCGCATCGTGAAGGCGTCCAGCAGCGCCTGCGTGGGGTGCTCGTGGGTGCCGTCGCCGGCGTTGACCACCGAGGCGTTGATCCAGCCGGACGTGGCGAGGTTGTGCGGGGCGCCGGAGGAGTGGTGCCGTACGACGACGGCGTCGGCGCCCATCGCCTCCAGGGTCAGCGCGGTGTCCTTCAGCGACTCGCCCTTGGAGACCGAGGAGCCCTTGGCGGAGAAGTTGATGACGTCGGCGGACAGCCGCTTGGCCGCCGCCTCGAAGGAGATGCGGGTGCGCGTCGAGTCCTCGAAGAACAGGTTGACGACGGTGCGGCCGCGCAGGGTGGGCAGCTTCTTGATCGGCCGGTCGGCGACGCGGGCCATCTCCTCGGCGGTGTCGAGGATCAGCAGGGCGTCGTCACGGGTGAGGTCGGCGGCCGAGATCAGGTGGCGCTTCATGGTGACTCGTCTCCGGGTGTGCGGGGGCGTGGCGGGGCGGCCTTCGGGCATGCGGCGGCGCAGGACCCCCGCTGCGGGGGCCCTGGCGTACGGCGCTACTCGTCCGCTGCCGTGCCGCTGCGCGGCGCCGGGTCGCGCTGGCCGAGCAGGACGCTGTCGCGCCCGTCCTGCTCGGTGAGCAGCACCCGCACGGTCTCGCGCTGGGAGGTGGGGAGGTTCTTGCCGACGTAGTCGGCGCGGATCGGCAGCTCGCGGTGGCCCCGGTCGACGAGCACGGCGAGCTGGACGGCCCGCGGGCGGCCGATGTCGCCCAGCGCGTCGAGGGCGGCGCGGATGGTGCGGCCGGAGAAGAGCACGTCGTCGACGAGGACGACGAGCCTGCCGTCGACCCCGTCGCCCGGGATCTCGGTCGTGGCCAGCGCGCGCGGCGGCCGCAGCCGCAGGTCGTCGCGGTACATGGTGGTGTCGAGGGAGCCCACCGCGGTCTCGCGGCCGGTGATCTCGGCGAGCTTGGCGGCCAGCCGGCGGGCCAGGAACACCCCGCGGGTGGGGATACCGAGGAGCACCACGTCGTCGGCGCCCTTGGCGCGTTCGACGATCTCGTGGGCGATGCGGGTGAGGACCCGGGCGATGTCGGGTGCCTCGAGGACCGGGCGGTCCTCCCGAGGATCGGTTGTACCGGCGGTAACGGCTTCGCCGGACGGTGCGGTCGTGCGGTTCTCGACCATGGGTCGGGGACCTCCTTCCCCGCCTCACGGGACGGGCGTTAAAGGACGTCGGGGGTACGCCCATCACCGTATCAGGTGACCCGGACTGCCCAGGTCAGGGACCGGTCGGACCTGTTCGGCTTGACGAGCCCGGATTACGCTGCGTAACCTCACAGTGAGTCACCGAGATTCCGTCCGGGGAGCCATATGTCCAGCGATTACGCCAAACAGCTCGGCGCGAAGCTCCGCGCCATCCGCACCCAGCAGGGACTGTCACTGCACGGTGTCGAGGAGAAGTCCCAGGGCCGCTGGAAGGCAGTGGTCGTGGGCTCGTACGAGCGCGGCGACCGTGCCGTGACCGTCCAGCGCCTCGCCGAACTCGCCGACTTCTACGGCGTGCCGGTGCAGGAGCTGCTGCCGGGTTCGACGCCCGGCGGTGCGGCCGAGCCGCCGCCGAAGCTGGTCCTCGACCTGGAGCGGCTGTCCCAGGTCCCGCCGGAGAAGGCCGGTCCGCTGCAGCGGTACGCCGCGACGATCCAGAGCCAGCGCGGCGACTACAACGGCAAGGTGCTGTCGATCCGGCAGGACGATCTGCGCACGCTCGCCGTGATCTACGACCAGTCGCCGTCGGTGCTGACCGAGCAGCTCATCGGCTGGGGCGTTCTTGACGCGGATGCGCGGCGGGCCGTCCAGCACGAAGAGGGCTGACGCCCTCCCCTGAGCAGAAACGTCCCGCCCCGGGGCGGTCCCCCCTCCCCGGGGCTCCGCCCCGCACACCCTTGCGCCGCGGGGTGCCTCTCGCGGTGCTCCGCGCGACCTTGCCGCCGGTGGGGGCTGGCCGCGCAGTTCCTCGCGCCCCTGTTGTCACCCGGCGGGGCATCGCGCACTCCGTGCGGGGGTGGGGTCGGGTGCCACTCCGGGGGTACCTCCTCGGAATGCGCGTCCGACCTCATGACGTAGGTGGCGGGTCTTGCGTGCGCATTCCTCCGGGGGCACCCCCGGATCGTCCCCCTCCGGGTTGTACGGCGGGCTCGCCGCCGACGGTGGTTGCGGCCCACAGGAAGACCGGCACACTTCGCTCCCACCCGCACGGGTGGTGCGGGTGGGAGCACCCCGCGCCGAAGGCGCGGGCCCCCCGCGGCGGGGAAGCCGAACGCCCCCGCGTAGGGGTCAGGCTGCGGCGAACCCCGCGGAGCGGGTGGTGAAGGTCGCGCGGCCCTGCGTGCGGCTGCGGAGGGACCCGGCGTAGCCGAAGAGCCGGGCGAGGGGCACCGTCGCGACCAGCTCCGCGGCGCCGGCCAGGGAGCGCTGGGCGCTCACGCGGCCCCGCCGGGCGGCGAGGTCGCCCAGGACCGCCCCGACGAAGTCATCCGGCGTGGTCACCGTGACCTCGACGACCGGCTCCAGGAGCCCCAGCTCACAGGCACGCAGCGCCGCCCGCAGGGCGTCGCGGCCGGCCGTGCGGAAGGCGAGCTCCGAGGAGTCCTTGGGGTGCGTGGCCCCGTCCGTGAGGACGACCCGCAGGCCGGTGACGGGGTGCCCGCCGAGCGGCCCCTCGACGAGCGCGTCCCGGCAGCCGTCCTCGACAGCGCGTACGTACTCGCGCGGCACCCGCCCGCCGGTCACGGTGGACGCGAACACGAAACCCTCCTCTCCCGGGGCGACGTCGATCACCACGTGTGCGTACTGCCCGGCGCCGCCGTCCTGCTTGACGTGCCGGTGGACGTGCCCGGTCACCCCGCGCCGCACGGTCTCCCGGTAGGAGACCTGCGGGGCGCCGACCGCGACCCGGATGCCGTGGTCGATGCGTACTTTCTCCACCGCGACCTCCAGGTGCAGCTCGCCCATGCCGGCCAGCACGAGCTGGCCGGTCTCCGCGTCGGTGCGGACCGTCAGCGACGGGTCCTCCTCCGCGAGCCGGGCGAGCGCGCCGACGAGCCGTTCGGTGTCGGCGGACAGCGCGGCCTCGACGGCGACGGAGACGACCGGCTCGGCGACCGTCGGCGGCTCCAGGACCAGCGGCGCGTCCGGTGCGCACAGCGTCGCGCCGGGGCGTGCGGCCTTGGGCCCGACGACGGCCACGATGTCGCCGGCGACGGCCTGTCCGACCTCGGAGTGCCGGTCGGCCTGCACCCGCAGGATGCGGCCGACGCGTTCGGTGCGCCCGGCGCCCGCGTCCAGCACGGTGTCCCCCTTCCGCAGCGTGCCCGAGTAGATCCGCAGGAACGTGAGCCGCCCGGTGGCGGTCGTGTTGACCTTGAACACCAGCCCCGCGAAGGGCGCCGCCGGGTCGGCCGCCCGCCCCTGTACCGCCGGGACGTCCAGTGGCGAGGGCAGGTAGGCGGTGACGGCGTCCAGCAGCGGTTCGACACCGCGGTTGCGGTAGGCCGAGCCGCACAGCACGACGACGGCCTCGCCGCCGCGGGTGAGGTCGCGCAGCACCGCGGTCAGCGCCTCGGCGCCCAGCGCCCGCCCGGCGCAGAACTCCTCCAGCGCGGCCGGGTGCAGCTCCGCCGCCGTCTCCTCCAGCAGCCGGCGGCGCCGCGCGGCCTCGTCCCGCAGCTCCGGCGGCACCTCGCCCTCGGTGTACGCGCCGTCCACCCAGAGCAGCGCGCGCATCGTGACGAGGTCGACGACGCCGGTGAAGCCGTCCTCGCGGCCGATCGGCAGCTGGACGACCAGCGGGACGGTGTGCAGCCGCCGCCGGACGGAGTCCGCGACGGCGTCGAGGTCGGCACCGGCCCGGTCCATCTTGTTGACGAAGGCGATGCGCGGGACGCCGTGCCGGTCGGCCTGCCGCCACACCGACTCGCTCTGCGGCTCGACACCGGCGACCGCGTCGAAGACCGCGACCGCGCCGTCCAGGACGCGCAGCGAGCGTTCGACCTCGTCGGCGAAGTCGACGTGGCCGGGTGTGTCGATGAGGTTGATCCGGTGGCCGTCCCAGTCGCAGGAGACGGCGGCCGCGAAGATGGTGATGCCGCGGTCGCGCTCCTGCGGGTCGAAGTCGGTGACGGTGGTGCCGTCGTGGACCTCGCCGCGCTTGTGGGTGGCGCCGGTGAGGTGGAGGACCCGCTCGGTGACGGTGGTCTTGCCCGCGTCGACATGGGCGAGGATGCCGATGTTGCGGACGGTCGCGAGGGGGTTGGCGGACTGACGGGTGCGGGTGCTGCGCACGGCCCTGGGCCTTTCGGGTGATCCGGGAATCGGGCGGGCGCGATTCCCCGGGCGCACCGGGCCCGCGGATCGCCTGGCGGCGGAGGGCGTGCGGGTGCGTCAGGGGGTCCGGGGCCGGCCGCGCAGCCGGCGCCGGAGGCACGAGGACACCAGGATCACCCGGTGCCGCGACGCGGGGATGACGGCGGCGGTACGCACGGCCGGTCTCCCCTCGTTCGTCAGCGGGCGCGCCCCTCGTGGGGGGCTGCGCGTGATTCCGGGCGTGAGCGTAGCGCGCGGCGCGCGGCGCGGGCACCCGGTTTTCCCGGGGCGCCGCTCAGGCGGTGTAGAGCCGCGCGACGACCTCGGGCAGCAGACGCTCCGTCAGCGGCGCGGGCAGCGCCTGGAGTACGGCGAGCACCGGCGCCATCCGCTCGGGCAGCGCCCCGTCCGAGCCCACTCCGGCGACGTCGAGCGCGAACGCGGCCTCGTCGGGTGTGAGCGCCGCCGGGTCGAGCCCCGCCGCGGCCTCGGCGACGGCGGGGTCGGCGGTCGCGGGGCCCCGCGCGCGGGCCCGGCCGGTCGCGGCGGCCAGCTCGGCGAGCAGCTCGTCGATCCGGGCGGGGTCCGCGGCGGCCGCGGTCACGGTCAGGTGCACGTTCGCCGGTGACGGCCCGTACGCGGGCTGCGGCTGGAGGTACCAGCCGCGCAGCCGCATCTCGTCGGCCAGGACGAAGGGGTCGGGCCCCTCCTCCGCGGCGGCCACCGCGACGAGCGAGGCGTCGGGGGTGCCCAGCACGCGCAGGCCCTCGATCCGCCCGACGCCCTCGGTGAGCCGCGCGGTCGCCTCGTGCACCCGGCGGGCGAGGTCGACGTACCCGGAGGTGCCGACCTTCCGCAGTACCGCCCACGCGGCGGCGAGCGGCCCGGCGGACTTGGTGCCCTGGAGGGTGGCGTTGACGACCGGGTAGCCGGGCCAGGAGGCGTGCGCGAACCAGCCGTGGCGGCGCAGCTCGGCGTCGCGGAAGAGCAGGACGGAGGCGCCCTTGGGCGTGTAGCCGTACTTGTGCAGGTCGACCGAGAGCGAGGTGACGCCGGGCACGGACAGGTCGAAGGGCGGCGGCGGGGCGATGCCGTCGGCGAGCCGCCGGTGGCCGAGGTACCAGCCGCCGATGCAGGCGTCGACGTGGCAGAGGATCCCGCGCTCGGCGGCGGCCGCCGCGACGGCGGGCACCGGGTCGACCACGCCGTGCGCGTACGAGGGCGCGGAGACGACGACCAGGGCGGTGCGCCCGGTGAGGGCGGCGGCCGTGGCGCGCGGGTCCGCCCGGAAGGTCGCGGGGTCGACGGGGACGGTGACGGGGGTGAGCCCGAAGAGCGCGGCGGCCTTGTGGAAGGCGGCGTGCGCGGTCTGCGGGAGCACGATCTCGGGCGCGGTGACCCCGCGGGTGCGAGCGGCGTGCTCGCGGGCGGTCAGCACCGCGAGCAGGCAGCTCTCGGTGCCGCCGCTGGTGAAGGTGCCGGCCGTGGCGGGGCCGCCGCCGAGCAGGTCGGCGGCCTGCCGGACGATGTCGTTCTCCAGCGCTACGACGCTGGGGAAGGCGGTCATGTCCAGCCCGTTGACGCCCGCGAACGCGGCGTGCGCGCGGGCCGCCAGCTCGTCGAGGCCGGCGAGTCCGGCGTCGTAGACGTAGGCCATGGTGCGGCCGCCGCGCACGGGCAGGTCGGCGGCGCGCAGCCGCTCCAGGTGGGCCAGGATCGTGTCGTCGCCGCCGGGGCCCGCCGCTTCGTCCATGCGCGGGAATCTAGGCCACGGTGTGCGGCATGCACCAGGCCCGAAGCAGAATATTGTTCACCTTCTGCTGTCGGGCCTGGTCAGGGGTGCGAGCGGACGCCCGCGGCTAGCGCGGCAGGGTCGGCTTGAGCTCCATGAGCTTGCCGAGCAGGCCGTTGACGAAGGACGGCGACTCGTCCGTGGAGAATTCCTTGGCCAGCTCCACCGCCTCGTCCAGCACCACCGCATCCGGGACGTCGTCCTCCCAGATCAGCTCGTAGGCACCGAGCCGCAGCACGTTGCGGTCGACGACCGGCATCCGGTCGAGCGTCCAGCCCACGGCGTGCCGCGACAGCAGCTCGTCGATCGGCGCGGCGTGCGCCGCGTAGCCCTCGACCAGCTGCATCGTGTACTCGGTGACCTGCGGCTGCCGGTCGTCGGTCCGGGCGAGCCGGATCCAGTCCGCCATCACCGTCACCGGGTCGGCGTTCCGCTGCTCCGCCTCGAAGAGGATCTGGAAGGCGCGCTTGCGGGCCTTGTTCCGTGCGGCCACGGTTAGCTGTTCACCCGGCCGAGGTAGTCGCCCGTACGGGTGTCGACCTTGACCTTCTCACCCGTGGTGATGAAGAGCGGGACACCGATCTCGTAGCCGGTCTCCAGCCGGGCCGGCTTGGAGCCGCCCGTCGAGCGGTCGCCCTGGACGCCCGGCTCGGTGTACTCGATGACCAGTTCGACGGCCGCGGGCAGCTCGACGTACAGCGGCGAGCCCTCGTACATCGCCACCGTGGCGTCGAAGCCCTCCAGCAGGTAGTTGGCGGCGTCGCCGACGACCTCGGGGGTGATGGTGATCTGGTCGTAGGTCTCGGTGTCCATGAAGACGAAGTCGGTGCCGTCCTTGTAGGAGAACTGCATGCCGCGCTTGTCGACGTTGGCGGTCTCGACCTTCACACCCGCGTTGAAGGTCTTGTCGACGACCTTCCCGGAGAGCACGTGCTTCAGCTTGGTGCGCACGAAGGCGGGGCCCTTGCCGGGCTTGACGTGCTGGAACTCGACTACGGTCCAGAGCTGACCGCTGTCCAGCTTGAGCACGAGGCCGTTCTTGAGGTCGTTCGTGGTGGCCACGGTGGCGGATCTCCTGAATGTGCTGCTTCGGGGACCGCGGACACCCCCTGCCCGTCACAGGGCGAGGAGTTCCTTGGTCGTGATGGTGAGTAGCTCGGGCCCGCCGTCCGCCGCGGGGCGTACGACGAGTGTGTCGTCGATGCGGACCCCGCCGCGGCCCGGAAGGTGGACCCCCGGCTCGACGGTGACCGGCACGCAAGCGTCCAGTTTACCCATGGCCGCAGGTGACAACTGAGGGTCCTCGTCGATTTCCAGGCCCACCCCGTGCCCCGACCACTGCGCGACACCGTCGCCGTGCCCCGCCGCGACCAGCGGCTGCCGGGCCACCCGGTCGACGTCCCGGCAGGCCACACCGGGTGCCAGGGCCTCCCGGGCGGCCCGCTGGGCGTTGAAGACCAGGTCGTACAGGTCGATCTGCCAGCCCGCCGGGGCCGTGCCGATCACGAACGTGCGGCCCACCTCGCACCGGTAGCCGCGGTAGCACGCGCCGAGCCGCACGGTGAGGAAGTCGCCCTCCTCGACCCGCCGGTCCGTCGGTACGTGCCGGGCCGTGCCGCTGTTCGGGCCGGTGCCCACGGAGGTGGGGAAGGCGGCGCTGTCGGCCCCGTGGTCGACGAGCCGGCGCTCCAGCTCCAGCGCGAGATGCCGCTCGGTGCGGCCCACCAGGATCGACTCCAGCAGCTCGCCGAGCGCCTGGTCGGCGATCTCCGCGGCGATCCGCAGCGCGGCGATCTCGTGCTCGTCCTTGACCAGCCGCAGCTGCTCCACGGCTCCGCCGAGGTCGGACATCGGCATGCCGTTCGCGACCGAGCGGATGGCGCGGTGGCGCGCCACGGTGAGGTGGTGCTCCTCGACGGCGAGCGATCCCGCGTGCTGCTCGCGCGCGAGCGTGGCCGCGGCCACGGCCGCGTCGCCGTCCGGCGAGGGCAGCACGGTCGCCCGCAGGTCCTCCGGGGGCTGCTCCCCCGCACCCCGCGGGTCGGCGGCCGCGCCCTCGTCGTCCGGTGGCGGCCGCAGGTGGACGAGGGTGTCCTCGGCGCCGGGGCCGACCAGCAGCGCGGAGCCGGGCGGCGCGCAGCCGGTCAGATACCGGACGTTCGCCGGTCGGGTGATCAGCGCGGCGGCAGCGCCGGCCGCGGCGCATCGCTCGCGCAGCCGGTCCCGCCGGGTCCCATGCACCTCCGCCATGCGGCGAGCTTAAGTCGACGTGTCGACCCTCGCCCGTTTTCCGCCGCTGCGGAGCTCACCAGGTAGGGGGGCCCTGCAAGCTGCGCAGCACTACGCGGTCGAGGGCCGCGGCCGCCGCCGTGACGTCGAGGTGGGAGTTGTCGATGATCGGCAGGCCCGACCCGTACCAGCCGGCCATCCGGCCGTGGATACGGGCGACCTCCTCGTCGGAGAGCCGGCGGTTGCCGGACCGCTCGGCGTTGCGGGTCAGGACGATGTCCAGGCCCGGGAGGAGCACCACGGGGACGAGGCCGGGCCCGACGTGCCGCTTCCAGCCGCCGAGGCCGACCGCCGGGCGGTCGGGGAAGACGGCGTCGTCGATGATGCAGGACACGCCGTTGGCCAGGAAGTTGCGCGCCGCGAAACCGCAGGTGCGCCGGGCCAGCCGGTACTGCGCCTCGGAGTGCTCGTTCCAGCCCGCCTGCGGGTCGGCGAACCCGGCCCGCACCCACTCGCGTACGTCGTCGAGGCTGATGTGCGCGGTCGGGGCGCCGCGGTTGTCCGCCCAGTGCCGCGCGATGGTCGTCTTCCCGGCGCCCGCCGCGCCGATCAGCAGGACGGCCACCGGGCCGTGGGCGGCGCCGCCCAGCGAGCCGTTGCCGTCCGGCACGGGCGCCTGCACCGGGGCCGCCGCGGGCAGCGGGAAGTGCCCGGTGACGCTTACGGCCGGGGGCGTCGGGCCCCCGCCGGGCTGCGGCGCCCCCACAGCGTGCTGCATGTCGGCCGACTCCATCTCGTGCGGTGTGCGCTGCCGCGCGGGTTGACATGGAACGGTACCGTTCCCGTGCTTCGTTTGGTGAACGCCCGGGAAAGCTTCCCCGTGCCCTTGCCACGCCGGGCGAGCGTTTTCAGGGGCGCGTGGGGGCACCTCCCAGGCGGAGCCTGGGGGAGAACTGCGCGACCAGCCCACCACCGTGGTGCACGTCGTCACCGGCCCGAAGGGGCAGTTCGGTCCGTACCGGACCACCGGCCGGTGGGTGGTCGCTCGCGCAGTTCCCCGCGCCCCTTCGGGGCGCAGCCCCCTGCGCAGCAGGAACGCCTACTCGGGGAGGTCGGCGAGGGCCTGGAGGGCCAGGAGGTAGGAGGTGAGGCCGAAGCCGGCGATCGTGCCGGTGGCCACCGGGGCGATCACCGACTCGTGGCGGAAGGCCTCGCGCGCGTACGGATTGGAGATGTGGACCTCGATGAGCGCCGCGGTCCGCTGCGCCGCAGCGTCGCGCAGGCCGTACGAGTAGTGCGTGAACGCACCGGGGTTGAGGACGACGGGCACCCGCCCGTCGGCCGCCTCGTGCAGCCAGCGGATCAGCTCGCCCTCGTCGTTGGTCTCGCGGACCTCGACGGCGAAGTCGAGCTTCGCCCCGAAGGCCGTGCAGCGCTCGACGAGGCCGGCGTAGGAGGTGGAGCCGTAGACGTCGGGCTCGCGGGAGCCGAGGCGGCCGAGGTTGGGGCCGTTGAGGACGAGGACCGGGCGGGTCACGCGGACACCTCCCCGTAGGCGGCGAGCAGGACCGCGGGGTCGGGGCCTTCGAGGACGGTGGGCTTGGCGAGGCCGTCGAGGACGATGAAGCGCAGCAGGTCGCCGCGGGACTTCTTGTCGACCTTCATGGTCTCCAGCAGCTTCGGCCACTGGTCGCCGCGGTAGGTGAGCGGCAGGCCGACCGCCCCGAGGACGGCGCGGTGCCGGTCGGCGGTGGCGTCGTCGAGGCGCCCGGCGAGGCGGCCGAGTTCGGCGGCGAAGACCATGCCGACGGAGACGGCGGCGCCGTGCCGCCAGCGGTAGCGCTCGTTCTTCTCGATGGCGTGGGCGAGTGTGTGGCCGTAGTTGAGGATCTCCCGCAGGCCGGATTCCCTGAGGTCGCTGGAGACGACCTGCGCCTTGACGCGGATGGCGCGTTCGACCAGCTCGGCGGTGTGGGCGTAGCCGGGGCTGCGGGCGCCCTCGGGGTCGGCCTCGATCAGGTCGAGGATGACCGGGTCGGCGATGAA
Organism: Streptomyces sp. NPDC021020; assembly: GCF_044333285.1. NCBI lineage: Bacteria > Bacillati > Actinomycetota > Actinomycetes > Kitasatosporales > Streptomycetaceae > Streptomyces > Streptomyces sp. NPDC021020. The sequence goes on along the minus strand of NZ_JBIRQQ010000008.1, from coordinate 388,549 downwards.
GCCGGCCTTGATGATCTCGGCGAGGCCGCTGACGTAGTCGTTGGCGGGCAGCGAGTCGAGGGCGGCGAGGTCGCACAGGACGCCGGCGGGCGGGTGGAAGGCGCCGACGAGGTTCTTGCCCTCGGCGGTGTTGATGCCGGTCTTGCCGCCGACGGCCGCGTCCACCATGCCGAGCACCGTGGTGGGCACGGCGATCCAGCGCACCCCGCGCAGCCAGCTCGCGGCGACGAAGCCGGCGAGGTCGGTGGTGGCGCCGCCGCCGACGCCCACGATGACGTCGGTGCGGGTGAAGCCGCTCTGGCCCAGGGCCTTCCAGCAGTAGGCGGCGACCTCGGCGGTCTTGGCCTCCTCGGCGTTGGGCACCTGGACGGCGACGGCCTCGTAGCCCTGCTCGGCGAGGTCGTCGCGGACGGCCTCGCCGGTGCCGGCCAGCGCCTCGGGGTGCACGACGGCCACGCGCCTGGCCTTTTCCCCGATGAGGCCGGGGAGTTCGCCGAGCAGCTGGTGGCCGATGAGCACGTCGTACGGGTCGGTGCCGGCGGTCCCGGCGACGGTGATGCGGACCGGGGGCGCGGTCTCGGGCGTGTCGCTCATGCGTCCTTCAGCTGGAGTGCGTCGAGGACGGCGTCGGCCACGTCCTCGGGGGTGCGGTCGTCGGTGGGGACGACGGCCAGGGCGACTTCGGTGTAGAGCGGGCGGCGCGCCTCCATCAGCTCCCGCCAGCGCTGCCGCGGGTTGACGGCAAGCAGCGGGCGCGGGGCGTCGAGGCCGACGCGGTGGACGGCGGAGTGCAGGCCGACGTCGAGGAAGACCACCGGCAGGCCGTCGAGCAGGGCGCGGGTCCCGGCGTCCATGATGGCGCCGCCGCCGAGGGCGAGGACTCCGCCGTGGCCGGCCAGCGCGTCGCGGACGGCGGCGCTCTCCAGCGCGCGGAAGTGCGGCTCGCCGTGGTCGACGAAGATGTCCGGGATCGGCTTGCCCGCGGTCGCCTCGATGTCGGCGTCGGTGTCGCGGTAGCCGACGCCGAGCCGGTCGGCGAGGATGCGGCCGGTGGTGGACTTGCCCGCGCCGGGCGGGCCGACCAGTACGACGGCGGGGGGCCCGCCCGGTACGGTCACCGCACGACCAGGTGGTCGAGGTAGTCCTGGACGTTGCGCCGGGTCTGCGCGACGGAGTCGCCGCCGAACTTCTCGGCGACGGCGTCGGCGAGCACCAGCGCGACCATGGCCTCGGCGACGATGCCGGCGGCGGGCACCGCGCACACGTCGGAGCGCTGGTGGTGGGCCTGCGCGGGCTCGCCGGTGGTGACGTCGACGGTGGCGAGCGCGCGCGGCACGGTCGCGATGGGCTTCATCGCGGCGCGCACCCGCAGCAGTTCGCCGGTGCTGATGCCGCCCTCGGTGCCGCCGGAGCGGCCGGAGCTGCGGCGGATGCCGTCGGGGCCGGGCACGATCTCGTCGTGCGCCTGCGAGCCGGGGACGCGGGCGAGGTCGAAGCCGTCGCCGACCTCGACGCCCTTGATGGCCTGGATACCCATGAGCGCGGCGGCGAGCCGCGCGTCGAGCCGGCGGTCCCAGTGGACGTGCGAGCCGAGGCCGACCGGCACCCCGTAGGCCAGCACCTCGACGACGCCGCCGAGGGTGTCGCCGTCCTTGTGGGCCTGGTCGATCTCGGCGACCATCCGCTTGCTCGCGTCGGCGTCGAGGCAGCGCACCGGGTCCTCGTCGAGCCGGGCCTCGTCGGCGGGCACCGGCAGCACCCCGTACGGGGCCTTGGCTGCGGCGAGTTCGACGACGTGCGAGACGATCTCGATGCCGGTGGTCTCCTTGAGGTAGGAGCGGGCGACGGCGCCGAGCGCGACGCGGGCCGCGGTCTCCCGGGCGCTGGCGCGCTCCAGGACCGGCCGGGCCTCGTCCAGGTCGTACTTCTGCATCCCGGCGAGGTCGGCGTGGCCGGGCCGGGGCCGGGTCAGCGGGGCGTTGCGGGCGAGTCCCGCGAGGATCTCGGGGTCGACCGGGTCGGCCGCCATGACCTGTTCCCACTTGGGCCACTCGGTGTTGCCGACCATGATCGCGACGGGGCTTCCCATGGTGCGGCCGTGGCGTACGCCGCCGAGGAAGGTCACCTCGTCCCGCTCGAACTTCATGCGGGCGCCACGGCCGTAGCCGAGCCGCCGCCGCGCCAGTGCGTCGGCCACCAGGTCGGTGGTGACGGGTACCCCGGAGGGCAGCCCTTCCAGTGTCGCCACGAGTGCGGGGCCGTGCGACTCCCCCGCGGTCAGCCAGCGCAACCTGCTCAACGGTGCTCCCTCGACAAAGCCCTGCCGTTCTCGCCCCGATCCTCCCACGTTTCCCGCCCCACCCCGGACCCGCGTCCAGGGTGCGGGACGGGGGGCTCGGGGCTCAGTGGCCGCCGAGGGCCGCCTCGCCCGCCGCGCGCAGGGCGGGCACGGGGACGCCGGTGCGGCCGGTGTACTGCTCGATCTGCAGGACGGCCTGGTGGACGAGCAGGTCGAGGCCGCCGAGGACGGTGCCGCCGCGGGCGGACCAGGCGGCGGCCAGCGGGGTGGGCCACGGGTGGTAGAGGACGTCGAAGAGCGCGCCCGGCCGCTGCGGTACGGCGGCGGTGAGGTGGTCGGCGGCGCCCGCGGGCGTGGTGGCGATCACCAGCGGGGCGTCGAACGCCGCGGCCGCGCCGTCCCAGCCGGCGGTGCGCACGACCACGCCGAGCCGCTCGCCCCACAGCCGCATCTCGGCGGCGCGGGCGTCGCTGCGGACGTACGCGGTGACCTCGCCGGTGCAGATGCGGGAGAGGGCGGCGAGCGCGGAGGACGCGGTGGCGCCCGCGCCGAGGACGGCGGCGGACGGCACGGTGGTGATGCCGCGCTCGTACAGGGCGGCGAGCAGCCCGGGGATGTCGGTGTTGTCGCCGCGCCGCCCGTCGGGGCCGAACACCACCGTGTTGACGGCCTCGACGGACGCGGCGGTGGGCGTGATCGCGTCGAGCAGCGGGATCACGGCCCGTTTGAGCGGCATGGTCAGCGACAGCCCCGCCCACTCGGCCGGGTCGAGGTCGGCGAGGAAGGCCGGGAGGGCCGCCTCGTCGACCTCGAAGCGGTCGTAGCGCCAGCCGTCGAGGCCCATCGCCGCGTAGGCGGCGCGGTGCAGCGCCGGGGACAGCGAGTGGGCGATCGGCGAGCCGAGCACGGCGGCTCGGCGGAGGCCGCCGGAGGATGCGGTGGGGTTCACGGGGGTTGTCGCTCGCTTTTGCTGGTGCCGGCTAGCTGTTCTTGATCTTCTGGAACTCCGAGTAGGTCTCGGTGAACTCGGTGGTCTTGCCGTCCTTGGAGATGAAGAAGTACCAGGGTCCCGAGTCCGGGTTCATCGCCGCCTTGAGCGCCACCAGGCCCGGATTGCCGATCGGGCCGGGCGTCAGGCCCTTGTAGAGGTACGTGTTGTACTTGTCGTGCAGCGAGAGGATCTCGTTCTCGGAGATCTTCTCCTGGTTGCGGTTCTTGACGTAGTTGTACGTCGAGTCGAACCCCAGCAGGCCGTTGGTGTGCTGCTTGTTCGCGGGGTCCAGCCGGTTGTAGATGACCTTGGCCATCTTGCGGAAGTCGTCGTCCGTCTTGCCCTCGGCCTGCACCAGGCTGGCGACGGTGAGGAGCTGGTACGGGCCGGACAGGTCGTACTTCTTCGCCTGGCCGGCGAGGTCCAGCTGCGCGTATTCGGCGCTCGCCTGGGCGACCATCTGCTTGAGCAGGACCTCGGGCTTCATGCCCTTGGCGACGCTGTACTTCGCCGGGAAGAGGAAGCCCTCCAGCGGGTCCTTCACCCCGTGCCCGACGACGGCCCAGTCGGGCAGGCCGAAGGTCTTGTACTGGGCCTGGGCGATGTCCTCGGTGGTACCGGCCTTGATGCCGAGCTTGGCATCTATCGCCGCGTAGATCTGCTTGTCGCGCATGCCCTCGGCAATGATCAGGGCGTCCTGCGACTTGGGGTCGAGCATCATCGCGACGGCGGAGTCCGCCGACATCTGCTTGTTGAGCGAGTAGACGCCGGCCTGGATGCTCGTGCCCTTGGGGTTCTTGTTCGCCGCGGTGGTGAAGGCCTCGACGCTCTTGACCACGCCGGCCTCCTTGAGCAGGTTGCCCATGGTGGTCAGGGTCGCGCCCTTGGGGATCGTCACCTGCACGGAGCCGGTGCCCTGGCCGGAGTAGTCGGGGGCCGGGCCGAAGTGGTCCTGGTAGAAGCCGTAGCCGTAGTAGCCGCCGCCGGCGATCCCGCCGACGAGCACCAGCGCGACGACGAAGCACGCGCAGCCGCTGCGGCGCTTGCGGCCGCCCGGCTGGTCACGGCCGGCGCGGCGGCCGGTGCTCGCCGGGGTGTCGTCGTCCTCGTCATCGTCGTCGTCGCGGTTGGCGAAGAAGTTGTGCTCGCGCGGGCCCTTGTCCTCGTCGGCGTCCCAGTCGGTCGCGGCCGGGCCGCCGCGCAGCGGGCCGGTGCGCGGCTCCTGCGGGCGGGTGCCGGCCGGAGGCTGCTGCACACGACCCTGCCCGGGGTCGGGAGCCTGGCCCTGGCCGGGGCCTTGGCCGGGGGCGCCCATGGCCTGCTGGCCGCCGGGGCCGGGCTGCTGGGGCTGGCGGTACTGGGGCTGCTGGGGCTGCTGCGCCTGATGCGGGTACTGCCCGGTGCCCTGGTCGTAGTAGCCGCTCTGCTGCTGCGGGTGGCCGTACGGATCCTGCGGGCCGCGGCCGTACGCCTCCTGGGTGCCGTAGCCGCCGGTCTGGTGCGAACCGGTGTCGTACGTCCCGTGGCTGCCGGTGTCGTACGTGCCGTGCGAGCCCGTGTCGTACGTGCCGTGGCTGCCGGTGCCGTACGTCTGGTGCGAGCCGGTGTCGTAGCCGCCCTGCTGCGGGTAGCCGCCCTGCTGGGGGTACTGGCCGGCGTGGCCCTGCTGCTGCGGGTAGCCCTGCTCCTGCCCGTACTGCTGCTGGGGTGCCTGCGGGTACTGGCCGGTGCCCTGCTGGGGGTACTGCTGCTGGTGCTGGCCCGTGGCGTAGGGGTCCTGCCAGTCGCCGCCGTACTGTCCCTGCGGCTGCTGCTGGTATCCCTGACCCCGGTTGTACGTGTCGCCGAACAGCGGGTCGTCCGGGTCCCACGGTTCGGAGCCGGAGCCCCGGCCATAGTCAGTCATCGGTCCCCTTGGTACGCGGTCGGCATCGGGCCTGCCGACCTTGCGAAACGGGCGGCGCCATGAGGCGCCGCCGTGTCGCGCGGAACGTTACCGTATCGCGATCAGACAGAGGATTGGATGCTCTCCCCCGGAGCTTTACCCGACAGCCGTTCGGCTTCCAGCGCGCTCTGCAGGATGATGACCGCGGCTGCCTGGTCGACTACGGAGCGTCCCTTCTTCGACCTCACGCCCGACGCGCGCAGACCCTGCGCGGCGGTCACGGTGGTCATCCGCTCGTCCACCAGCCGCACCGGCACGGGGCTGATGATTTTCGCCACACCCTGCGCGAAGGCCCGCACCTTGGCCGCGGCCGGCCCCTCGGTCCCGTTGAGCGACCGCGGCAGCCCGATGACGACCTCGATCGGCTCGTACTCCGCCGTGATCTGCGCCAGCCGGCGCAGCGCGGCGGGCACGTCCCGGCCCGGCACCGTCTCGACCGGGGTGGCCAGGATGCCGTCCGGGTCGCACGAGGCGACCCCGATCCTGGCGTCCCCGACGTCGACGCCGAGCCGCCGCCCGCGCCGGAGGGCGGGCCGCGGCGGCTCGGCGCCGCCTGCCGCGTCGTGCACGCTCACGCCTTCTCGGCGACGAGCCGCCGCACGGCCTCCACGGCCTCCGGCACGGCCGCCGGGTTCTGGCCGCCGCCCTGGGCCACGTCGTCCTTGCCGCCGCCACCGCCGCCGAGCGTCTTGGCGGCGGCGCGCACCAGTTCACCGGCCTTGACGCCGCGCTCGCGGGCGGCCTCGTTGGTGGCGATCACGGTCAGCGGGCGTCCATTGGCGACGGTGAAGAGGGCCACGACGGCCGGGCGGCCGCCGGTGACGCGCTGCCGTACGTCGAGCACCAGCCTGCGCAGGTCGTCGGCGCCGGTGCCCTCCGGCACCGTGCCGGTGACCAGGGCGACGCCCTTGACGTCCTCGGCGCTCTCCGCGAGCCCGGCGGCGGCCTGGAGGACCTTCTCGGCGCGGAAGCGCTCGATCTCCTTCTCGGCGTCCTTGAGCCGGCCGAGCATCCCGGCGATCTTGTCGGGCAGCTCCTCCGGGCGGCCCTTGACCAGCTCGGTCAGCTGGGCGACCACGGTGTGCTCGCGGGCCAGGAAGTTGTAGGCGTCCACGCCCACCAGGGCCTCGACCCGGCGCACACCGGAGCCGATGGAGGCCTCGCCGAGCAGCTTGACCAGCCCGAGCTGGGCGGTGTTGCCGACGTGCGTGCCGCCGCACAGCTCCTTGGAGTAGTCGCCGATGGTGACCACGCGCACCTGCTCGCCGTACTTCTCGCCGAACTCGGCGATGGCGCCCTGCCGCTTGGCCTCGGCGATCGGCAGGATCTCGGCGGTGACGTCGAGTTCGCGGGCCAGCACCTCGTTGATCTTCTGCTCGACGTCGGTGAGCACCGCGCCGGGCACAGCCGTGGGCGAGCCGAAGTCGAAGCGGAAGCGGCCGGGCGAGTTCTCCGAACCGGCCTGGGCGGCGGTGGGGCCGAGGGCGTCGCGCAGCGCCTGGTGGGTCAGGTGGGTGGCGCTGTGGGCGCGGGCGATGGCCCGGCGGCGCACCAGGTCGATCTGGGCCAGCGCGGTGGCGCCGACGGTGACCTCGCCGACCTGGACGACGCCCTTGTGCACGCTGACGCCCGGCACGGGCTGCTGCACGTCCCGGACCTCGACGACGGCGCCACCCTCGATCCGGATCCGCCCGGTGTCGGCGAGCTGGCCGCCGCCCTCGGCGTAGAACGGCGTGCGGTCGAGCACGACCTCGACCTCGTCGCCCTCGGTGGCGGCGGGCGACGGCAGGCCGTCCACCAGCAGGCCGACGACCGTGGCCTCGTTCTGGTCGGCCGCGTAGCCGGTGAACTCCGTGCCGCCGGTGCGGTCGGCGACCTCGCGGTAGGCGGACAGGTCGGCGTGGCCGGTCTTCTTGGCGCGGGCGTCGGCCTTGGCGCGGTCGCGCTGCTCCTTCATGAGCCGCCGGAAGCCGTCCTCGTCCACGGACAGCCCCTGCTCGGCGGCCATCTCCAGGGTGAGGTCGATCGGGAAGCCCCACGTGTCGTGCAGCAGGAAGGCCTGGTCGCCGGCGAGCACCGTGCCGCCGCCGGCCTTGGTCTCCGTCACGGCGGTGTCGAGGATGTTGGTGCCGGCCTTGAGCGTCTTGAGGAAGGCGGCCTCCTCGGCGAGCGCGACGGTCTCGATGCGCTTGCGGTCGGTGACCAGCTCCGGGTACTGCTGGCCCATCATGCCGATGACGGCGTCCAGCAGTTCGGCCACCACGGGCTCGTGGGCGCCCAGCAGCCGCATGTTGCGGACGGCGCGGCGCATGATGCGGCGCAGCACGTAGCCGCGGCCCTCGTTGCCGGGGGTCACGCCGTCGCCGATGAGCATGACGGAGGTGCGCATGTGGTCGGCGACCACGCGCAGCGCCACGTCGGAGTCGTGCGCGCGGCCGTAGGGGACGCCGGTCAGCTCGATGGCCTTGTCGATCACGACACGCAGGGTGTCGGTCTCGTACATGTTCTGCACGCCCTGCAGGATCATCGCGAGGCGTTCCAGGCCGAGGCCGGTGTCGATGTTCTTGGCGGGCAGGTCGCCGAGGATCGGGAAGTCCTCCTTGCCCTCGCCCGCGCCGCGCTCGTACTGCATGAAGACCAGGTTCCAGATCTCCACGTAGCGCTCGTCGTTGACGGCCGGGCCGCCCTCGGCGCCGAACTCCGGGCCGCGGTCGTAGTTGATCTCCGAGCACGGGCCGCAGGGGCCGGGCACGCCCATCGACCAGAAGTTCGGGCCCTTGCCGAGCCGCTGGATGCGCTCGGCGGGGACGCCGATGACGTCCCGCCAGATCTGCTCGGCCTCGTCGTCCTCCTCGTAGACGGTGATCCAGAGCCTGTCCGGCTCCAGGCCGTAACCGCCCTTGTCCAGGGGCTCGGTGAGCAGCTCCCAGGCGTAGCGGATGGCGCCTTCCTTGAAGTAGTCGCCGAAGGAGAAGTTGCCGCACATCTGGAAGAACGTGCCGTGCCGGGTGGTCTTGCCGACCTCCTCGATGTCCGGGGTGCGGACGCACTTCTGCACGCTGGTGGCGCGCGCGAAGGGCGGCTTGACCTCGCCGAGGAAGTACGGCTTGAAGGGGACCATGCCCGCCGGGACCAGCAGCAGCGTCGGGTCGTCGGCGATGAGGGACGCCGACGGCACAACGGTGTGCCCGCGCTCCTCGAAGAAGCGCAGCCAGCGGCGGCGGATTTCTGCCGACTCCATCAGTGTTCGTCCTTCCGGTCGTACGTGTTGTACGCGATGCCCCGGCGCGGTGCCGGGAGGTCGGTGTCCAGTTCCCGCGGCGCGGGGCGGCGGGCGGCCTTGTCGGGCTCGCCACCGGTCAGGCCCAGCGCGTCCTGCAGCTCGCCCTCGCGCTGCGCCATCCCCGACCTGACGTCGGCGGCGAACTCGCGCAGCCGCGCGCCGGTCTCCAGCGCGCGGTCGGCGGCGGTCGCGGCGAGGCTGTCGGGGCTCAGCCGGCGCAGCGCGCGGCTGACCTTCCTGGTGGCCCACACGCCGGTGGCGGCGCCGGTCAGGAACCAGAACAGACGGCGGAACATGGGCCTCAGTCCTTCGAGCGGTTGCGGCGTCCGCGCCGCCTTGCGGCCGGTACGTCGGCGCCGGCCCGGGCCTGCCGCCCGACCGCCCGCCGCACCCCGTAGCCGAAGGCCGCGACCTTCACCAGGGGGCCGCCGAAGGTGCTGGCGACAGTGGAGGAGAGCGCGGAGGCGTTGGCCGTCACCTCGGCCACGTCCGCGGTGATCGTGTCGACCCGGTCCAGCTGGGCGTTCGCCGAGCGCAGCGCGTCCGAGGCCTCGCCGAGCAGCGGAACGGCCTGCTCGGTGATGCCGGCCACCAGTTCGGTGGTGCTCCGCAGCGTGCGGGCGAGCCGCGCCAGCGCGACGGCCAGGAACGACACGAGGATCGCCCAGAACACCGCCACGATCAGGCCGGCTACGCCGGCCACTTCTCCACCGGACACCTTGCCGCGCCTTCCTCTCGTCCCCAGGTCAGTGACTCCTGACCTTACCGCTCCGCGGACCTGACCCCGCACCGCTTTACCCCCCGGGGTGCCGGGTTCCGCCGGTGGCGGGATCTTGCGGTGAGCGGGGGGTTGCGCGCGCAGTTCCCCGCGCCCCTGGTTTGTTGCCCTGCGTGGCAGAATCGCGCTCCTTTGCCGCGCCGGGCACCCCGGGGCGCCGTTGTACGCAGCGAGAGCGTACGGGTACGCTCCGTCAATCATGAGGACGAACCTCCCGGCGGAGCTGACCCGGTTCGTCGGCCGCGCGGCCGACGTGGAGCAGGTCACGGCCGCCCTCCGCGGAGCGGAGCGGCTGGTGACGGTAACCGGCGCGGGCGGCGTCGGCAAGACGCGCCTCGTGCTGCGCGCGGCCGCCGCCTTGCAGGACCGTTTCCCCGACGGCGTCTTCCTCGCCGAGCTCGCCGCGCTCCCGGCCCCGGACCTGCTGGAGCTCACCCTCGCCGAGGCGCTGCGGCTGCCGGACCACACCAGCCGGGGGCCGCGCGCCGCGCTCGCCGAGCATCTGGCCGACCGGGAGGTGCTGCTCGTCCTCGACGGATTCGACCGCCTCGCGGACGGCTGCGCGGATCTGGTCGGCGAGCTGCTGCGGCGCGCCCCGGGGCTGCGGGTGCTGGCGGCGGGGCGCCGGGCGCTGGGTGTGACGGGCGAGCGCCTGCTGCCGCTGGAGCCGCTGCCGGCCGCGTCGGAGGCGGTACGGCTGTTCGCCGACCGGGCCGCCGCCGTACTGCCCGGCTTCGCCGTGACCCCCGCGAACCGCGCGGCCGTCACCGAGCTGTGCGCCCGGCTGGACGGCCTGCCACTGGCGCTGGAGCTCGCGGCGGTACGGCTGCGCGCGCTGTCGGTGGAGCAGCTGGTCGACCGGCTCGACGACCGCTTCCGGCTGCTGACCGGCGGCGATCCGAGCGCGCCCGAGCGGCACCGGGCGCTGCGTACCGCGATCGGCTGGAGCCACGAGCTGTGCAGCCCGGCCGAGCGGCTGCTGTGGGCGCGGCTTTCGGTCTTCGCCGGGCACTTCGACCTGGACTCCGCGGAGTACGTGTGCGCGGGCACCGGGCTCGCCGAGGACGACGTGGTGGAGGCGGTCGCGGCGCTGGTGGCGCAGTCGGTGCTGAGCCGCGAGGAGGACCGCGCGGGCCGGGTCCGCTACCGGATGCTGGAGAGCGTGCGCGAGTACGGCGCCGGGTGGCTCGCGGCGCTGGGCGACGAGCCGCGGGTGCGGCGCCGGCACCGCGACTGGTATCTGGGCCTGGCCACCTGGTGCGAGCTGGACTGGTTCAGCCCGCGCCAGACGGAGGTGGCCGCGCGGGTCGCGGCCGATCTGCCGAATCTGCGGCTGGCCCTGGAGTTCAGCTTCGACGGGCTGCCGGGCGAGCCGCCGGAGGACCCGGCGGTCGGCCAGTACCTGGCGGGCACGCTGTGGTTCTGCTGGGTGGGCTGCGGGCGGCTCGCGGAGGGGCGGCACTGGCTGGACCGGGCACTGGAGGTGCCGGCGGAGCCGACCGAGGCGCGCGCGAAGGCGATGTGGGTGTACGGCTATGTCGCCCTGCTCCAGGGCGATTCGGCGGCGGCCCTCGCGGTGCTCCAGGACTGCCGGGAGCAGGCGGTCGCGTCGGGCAACGCGACCGCGGAGGCGTACGCCGTGCACCGGCTCGGCTGCCTGGCGCTGGTCTCGGACGACATGCCGCGTGCCGAGCGCTTCATCGGCGACGCGCTGCTGCGCTACCGCAGCATCGGCGAGCTGAACAGCAACGTGCTGATGGCGCAGGTGGAACTGGCGATGTCGGTCGCCTTCCAGGGCGACGTCGCCAAGGCGGTGGGCCTGGTGGAGGAGGTCCGGGACATCTGCCGGGACCATGGGGAGCGGTGGACGCAGGCGTACGCGCTGTACGTGCTGGGCTACGCGGCCTGGCTGGACGGGCGGCCGGACCGGGCGCGCCGGCTCGCCGAGGAGGCGCTGGCGATCGACCACAGCTTCGACGACCTGGTGGGCGCGGTGCTCGCGCTGGAGCTGCTGGCGCTCATCACCGAGGGCGAGGGGGCGCCGTACGAGGCGGCGGTGCTCCAGGGCGCGGCGCGGCGGCTGTGGGAGTCGGTGGGCCTGCGGCTGTTCGGCTCGCGGTATTTCAACGCCCCGCACGCGGTGTGCGAGCAGCGGGTGCGGGCGGCGCTGGGCGACGCGGCCTATGCGGCGGCGCTCGGCGAGGGCGCCCTGCTGGGCCTGGACGCGGCGGCCCGCCGGGCGCTGAACCGGCCGCACGCCGATGAGGGGCCGCAGGGGCAGCGCGGCGGTCCGCGCCCGCCCGCCCCCCGGACGCACGAGCCCGCCGCCTCTCCCGAGGCGGCGGGCTGACGCGCGGGACCCTGGGCGGGCTCAGCGGGCGTAGTACTCGACGACCAGCTGCTCGTCGCAGATGACCGGGATCTCCTTGCGGTTGGGGTCGCGGTCCAGCCGGAAGGCGAGCGCCTGCAGGTTGACCTGGAGGTAGCGCGGGGCCTCGCCCTCGCCGGCCCAGCCGCCCTCGCGGGCGACGAGGAAGGGCGTCTTCTCGCGGGAGCGCTCGCGGACCTGGACGACGTCGTCGGGGCGGACCCGGAAGGACGGCTTGTCGACCTTGCGGCCGTTGACCTCGATGTGGCCGTGCACGACCATCTGGCGGGCCTGGTAGATGGTGCGGGCCAGGCCCGCACGCAGCACGAGCGCGTCGAGGCGCCGCTCCAGCTCGATGATCAGCGCCTCGCCGGTGCGCAGCCCGGCGACCTTCTTGGCGGCGTCGTACGCGCGCTGCATCTGGCGCTCGCTGATGTCGTACTGGGCGCGCAGCCGCTGCTTCTCCAGCAGCCGCGTCTTGTAGTCGCTGTTCTGCTTGCGACCGCGGCCGTGCTCGCCCGGCGGGTAGGGGCGGGCCTCGAAGTACTTGACGGCCTTCGGGGTCAGCGCGATGCCCAGTGCCCTGGACTTCTTGACCTTGGGACGCGACTGGTTCACGTGCGTCGAACCTCCATCGGGATTTAGGTAAGGCTTACCTTAACTGAAGGAGTACGTAGGTTTCGACCCGGGAACCCCGTACGGCGGCCGGAGACGGCCGCGGCACGGTCAGCCGCGTCCCGAAGAGGAAGGAGCGCCCGGCGGCCTGCCGGCCGTACGGCGCGCGCACTCCGTTCGAGCCTAACCCGGCCCGGGAGCAGCCGATTCCGCCACCGGGGCCGTCACGCCCGGCTGTGCCGCAGATCACGGCCCGCGGCGCCCCGTACGGCTACTCGCCGCCCTTGCCCTCCAGCCGGCCGCGCACCCACTCCAGGACGTCGGCGTAGCGGGCCTCGGTCCCGTAGCGCGTCGGCTCGTAGTAGCGGCGCCCGGCCAGCACGTCCGGCAGGTACTGCTGGGCGGCGACGGCGCCTGGCACGTCGTGCGGGTAGACGTAGCCCTGCGCGTGGCCGAGTTTGGCCGCGCCCTTGTAGTGGCCGTCGCGCAGATGGGCCGGGACGGGGCCCGCCTTGCCCGCCTTGACGTCGGCGAGCGCCGCGCCGATCGCGGTGGTCGCCGCGTTGGACTTGGGCGCCAGCGCGAGCGCGATGGTGGCGTGCGACAGGATCAGCGACGCCTCGGGGAAGCCGATCATCGCGACCGCCTGCGCCGCGGCGACCGCGGTGGGCAGCGCGGTCGGGTCGGCGAGGCCGATGTCCTCGCTCGCCGAGATCATCAGCCGCCGGGCGATGAAGCGCGGGTCCTCGCCCGCCTCGATCATCCGCGCCAGGTAGTGCAGCGCGGCGTCCACGTCCGAGCCGCGGATCGACTTGATGAGGGCGCTGGCCACGTCGTAGTGCTGGTCGCCGTCCCGGTCGTAGGCGACCGCGGCGCGGTCCACGGTCTGCTCCAGGGTGGCGAGCGCGATGGTGTCCTCGCCCTTGGCGATCGCCGCGCCCGCGGCGGCCTCCAGCGCGGTGAGCGCCCGGCGGGCGTCGCCGCCGGCGATCCGCAGCAGGTGGTCCTCGGTGTCCTCCGGCAGCGCCACCGCGCCCGCGAGGCCCTGCTCGGCGGCGAGCGCGCGGCGCAGCACCCCGCGCACGTCGTCGTCGGTGAGCGGCTCCAGGGTCAGCAGCAGCGAGCGGGACAGCAGCGGGGAGATCACCGAGAAGTAGGGATTCTCCGTGGTGGCCGCGATGAGCGTGACCCAGCGGTTCTCCACGGCGGGCAGCAGCGAGTCCTGCTGGGCCTTGCTGAAGCGGTGGATCTCGTCGAGGAAGAGCACCGTCTCGCGCTGGAAGCCGCCGGACTGCCGCTTGGCGCTCTCGATGACCGCGCGGACCTCCTTGACGCCCGCGGTGATCGCCGACAGCTCCACGAAGCGCTTGTTGGTGGCCTTGCTCACCACGTACGCCAGCGTCGTCTTGCCGATGCCGGGCGGGCCCCACAGGATCACCGACGAGGGTCCCGCCGGGCCGCCGCCGCTCTCCCCCACCAGGCGCCGCAGCGGCGACCCCGGGCGCAGCAGATGCTGCTGCCCGACGACCTCGTCCAGGGTGCGCGGGCGCATCCGTACGGCGAGCGGGCTGGCGCCCGGGTCGCGTTCCCGGCGTTCCTCGGCGGCGGCGGTGAAAAGGTCTGGTTCCACGCCTCGAAGCCTAGGTCACGGCACTGACAGCCGCGGTCCCCAGCCCGCCGGGACCACGATCAGATGACGGTCTTCCAGTAGTACCAGAAGTGCACCAGGATCAGCATCGCGATGACGCCGTACCACAGCACCGGCACGACCCAGTGGAATTCCAGCACCAGCGCCTTCGCCTTGGCCGGCACCTTGTACAGGCCGTGCTTGATGTTGTGCACCGCCGTGTACCAGAAGGTGGCGATGGTCACGATCCAGGCCAGGCAGCACCACAGGCAGATGGCGTTGATGTTGTAGATCGTCTGGTACTGGAGCCAGCTGATGAAGCACACGCCGAACAGCCCGCCGGCCTGCAGCCCGTACCAGAACCACGCCTTGTAGCGGGCGCCCGCGAACATGCCCACGGCCAGGGTGATCAGCACCGGGAAGGCCACCAGGCCGATGATCGGGTTCTGGAAGCCGAAGACGTGCGCCTGGTCGCTCTCCATCACGCTGCCGCAGGAGATGATCGGGTTGAGGCTGCACCCCGGGGTGTACGTCTTGCCCTCGACCTTGGCCTGGAGCAGCTTGAACTTGTCGTCGGTGATGACGAACGAGGCCAGCAGGCCCAGCGCGCCGCAGATCAGCAGCAGCCAGGTGAACGCCTTGCCCGCGACGATGCCTTCGCTTGCCGGGCGTGGTGCGCTCTCTCCGGAGGTACGCGTCTCGTCCAGGGCGGAAGTCGTCATGGTCGCCGATCTCTCAGGTCCGTGGGGGCGGGCACACTCATTGTGCACCAGGGCGGTCAGGAGGGAATAAGCCTGAGCCGCCCTGGTACACGAAGGAGCGGTTTACGCCAGCCTCTCCTTGACCGCGGCGGCGATCGCGTCGAGCGGCACCGCGACCTGCTCGCCGCTCTCCAGGTCCTTGAGCTGGGCCACCCCCTCGGCGAGATCCCGGTCGCCCGCGACGAGCGCGAAGCGGGCGCCGGAGCGGTTGGCCGACTTCATGGCGTTCTTCACACCCTTGCCGCCGTAGGCGAAGTCCGCGGCGACGCCTTCCCTGCGCAGCTGCGTCACCGCGCCGAAGAGCACCCGCCGGGCCTCCTCGCCGAGCGGCACCGCGTAGACGTCCGTCGCCCGGGGCAGCGGCAGTTCGACGCCCTCGGCGCGCAGCGCGAGGACCGTGCGGTCCACGCCGAGCGCCCAGCCGACGGACGGCAACGCGGGGCCGCCGAGCATCTCCGACAGGCCGTCGTAGCGCCCGCCGCCGCCGACCGCGGACTGCGAGCCGAGCGCGTCGTGCACGAACTCGAAGGTGGTGCGGGTGTAGTAGTCCAGGCCGCGCACCAGCCGCGGGTCGTCCTCGTAGGCCACTCCCGCCGCGTCCAGCAGCTCGCGGACCTGCTCGTGGTAGGCCTTGCACGCCTCGCACAGGTGGTCGGAGATCTTCGGGGCGCCGGTGAGCTGCCGCTGCACGGACTCGCGCTTGTCGTCCAGCACCCGCAGCGGGTTGATCTCGATCCGGCGGCGGGTGTCCTCGTCCAGGTCCAGGCCGCGCAGGAAGTCCTGGAGCGCGGCGCGGTAGACGGGGCGGCACTCGCGGTCGCCGAGCGAGTTCAGCAGCAGCCGGACCTCGCGCAGGCCGAGCGCCCGGTAGGCGTCCGTGGCCAGGATGATCAGCTCGGCGTCCAGCATCGGGTCCTCGGCGCCGATCGCCTCGGCCCCGACCTGCGAAAAGTGCCGGTAGCGCCCGGCCTGCGGGCGCTCGTAGCGGTAGTAGGAGCCCGAGTACCAGAGCTTGACCGGCAGGTTGCCCGCCTTGTGCAGGTTGGCCTCCAGCGCCGCGCGCAGCACCGAGGCGGTGCCCTCGGGGCGCAGCGCCAGCTCCGTGCCGCCCTTGGTGGTGAGGGTGTACATCTCCTTGGTCACGATGTCGGTGGACTCGCCGACACCGCGGGAGAACAGCTCCACGTGCTCGAAGCCGGGGGTCTCGACGTAGCCGTAGCCGGCCCGGCGGGCCGGCGCCGCGATGGCCTCGCGCACCGCGAGGTAGACCGCGGAGTCCGGCGGCAGCAGGTCGTAGGTGCCCTTGGGTGCCTGGATGGTGCTCACGTCAGCAGTCGTCACAATCCTCGTCGGGGAGCCGCCGGGTCGGGTGCTCCCTGGCCGCGGGCCACCTCGCCCAGGTAGGGGTTGGTGGCGCGCTCGCGGCCGATGGTCGTCTGGGGGCCGTGCCCCGACAGCACCACGGTGGAGTCGTCGAGCGGCAGGCACACGCGGGCCAGCGACTCGTACAGCTCGGGCGTGGAGCCCCCGGGCAGGTCGGTGCGTCCGACGGAGCCGGCGAACAGCAGGTCGCCGGAGAACAGCACGGACGGGACGTCCGCGGCCTCCGGCACCCGGTAGGTCACCGACCCCTTGGTATGGCCGGGCGCGTGCGCGACGGAGAACTCCAGGCCGGCCAGTGACAGCGTGCCGCCGTCCGCCAGCTCCCGCAGGTCGTCCGGCTCGCCGATGGTCAGCTCCCCCATCAGGGGCGCGCCGATGGTCTCGCCGAGCGCCTTCTCCGGGTCGGTGAGCATGTAGCGGTCCGCGGGGTGCAGGTAGGCCGGTACGCCGTGCGCGCCGCACACCGGGACGACCGAGGCGACATGGTCGATGTGGCCGTGGCTGAGGACGACGGCAACGGGCTTGAGGCGGTGTCTGGCGAGCATGTCCTCGACGCCCTGGGCCGCGAGGTGGCCCGGGTCGATGATCACGCACTCCTCGCCGGCGGCGGGGGCGACCACGTAGCAGTTGGTCCCCCAGGCCCCGGCGGGGAACCCGGCAATGAGCACGTTCGTCCTTCTGTCGTCCGCGGGCGGTGTCGGCAGCTCACGAGCCTACCGGCGAGAACATCGCGGTCGCGAACGCGTATCGGGCGTGCATCGGCGTGTTTGCGGACTGGACTCGACACGCCGCGGGACGCGAAGATCTGCGGACACACCCTCGTAAGGGTTCGCGCCCGCGCTGCGGACTCACAGCAAAAGCACAGCTCACACGGCCTGCGGCAGAATGCTTCCGCGGACCGGGGCACGCCCCAGCAGATACACAGCAAACCGCACCAGACTTACCCAGACAGACCCCAGACAGACGCAGAGCACACACGCGTACACGAGGCGGCCGGCATGGTCCGGCCCAGCGACCGGGAGCAGGCGAAGTGGTCACCAAGGATCAGCGGCGGCGGCAGCTCGCCCGGGAGAAGTTCGAGCGGCAGCAGAATCGCCGGGTGGATCACCAGCGCAAGTCGCGCCGGCGCAACGCGGGAATCGCGGCGGTCGTGGTGGTCGCCCTCGCGGGCGCCGGCGGGGCGTGGGCGGCGGGGGCCTTCGACGGCAGCTCGAAGAAGAAGGACGACGCCGCGGGCGCGTCCAGCACGCCGAGCGCGTCGGGCAGCGCGGCCGCGGCACCCACCGCGGCGGCCGACCCGTGCAAGAAGCCCGCGGCGGGCAACCCGGGCACGGCGAGCTGGAAGTCGAAGCCGAAGATGGCGATCGACAAGGGCGCGAAGTACACCTTCACGCTCGACACCACGTGCGGCGCGATGCCGATCGCGCTGGACGCGGCGAAGGCGCCGGAGACGGTGAACTCCTTCAAGTTCCTCGCCGACCAGGGCTTCTTCGACCACACCCGCTGCCACCGGCTCACCACCGCGGGCATCTACGTGCTCCAGTGCGGCGACCCGACGGCCTCCGGCAGCGGCGGCCCCGGCTACTCGCTCCCGGACGAGAACCTGACGGCGTTCGGCAAGGCCGACGCGACCGGCGCGGTCACGTACCCGGCCGGCACCGTGGCGATGGCCAACAGCGGCCCGAACACCGGCGGGAGCCAGTTCTTCCTCGTCTACAAGGACAGCCCGCTGCAGCCCAACTACACTCCGTTCGGCACCCTGAGCGCCGACGGACTCAAGGTGCTGAACAAGATCGCCGGCGCCGGTGAGAACAGCGGCGGGCAGGGCGACGGGGCGCCGAACGCCACCGTCGTCATCAACAAGGCGACCGTCGGCAAATCCTGATTCCCGCCGCATCGGATGCGGACAGCCGGGGCGATGGTCGCCTATGTTGGCGTTGGACCGGTCCGTGCGCACAGCCCGGCCGGAGATGCACCCGGGGATTGCGCCGGGGGAGACACTGTGGACGATGCCGTCGAGCCGCCACCCGGCCGGGCATCACGTGGAGGAGGCGCTGTGAGCAGCGACCCGTGGGGCCGCGTCGATGAGACGGGGACCGTGTACGTGCGTACGGCCGACGGGGAGAAGGAGGTCGGTTCGTGGCAGGCGGGCTCCCCCGCGGAGGCCCTCGCCTACTTCGAGCGCAAGTACGAGGGGCTCGTCGTGGAGATCGGCCTCCTGGAACGCCGGGTGCAGACCACGGACCTCGCGCCCAAGGACGCGCTGGCCGCGATCGAGCACCTGCGGGCGGCCGTGGACGAGGGGCACGCCGTCGGCGACCTGGCGGCGCTGGCCGGCCGGCTGGACGCGCTCGTCGCGCTGGTCGACTCGCGGCGCGAGGAGCGCCGCGCGGCCAAGGCCAAGCAGAGCGAGGAGGCCAGGTCCGCCAAGGAGCAACTGGTCACCGAGGCCGAGCAGTTGGCGGAGAGCGAGCAGTGGCGCACCGCGGGTGAGCGGCTGCGGGCGCTGGTCGACACGTGGAAGGGCCTGCCCCGGCTGGACCGCAAGAGCGACGACGAGCTGTGGCACCGCTTCAGCCACGCGCGGTCGGTGTTCTCCAAGCGCCGCAAGGCGCACTTCGCGTCCCTGGACGCGCAGCGCGAGCAGGCCCGGCGCACCAAGGAGAAGCTGGTCACCGAGGCGCTGTCGCTGTCGGACTCCACCGACTGGGGGCCGACCGCGGCCCGTTACCGCGAGCTGATGACCGAGTGGAAGGCCGCGGGCCGTGCGCAGCGCGAGGCCGAGGACGACCTGTGGAATCGTTTCCGCGGGGCGCAGGACGTCTTCTTCGCCGCCCGTTCCGAGGTCTTCGCCGAGCGGGACGGCGAGCAGCGCGACAACCTGGCGGCCAAGGAGCAGCTGGTCGTCGAGGCCGAGAAGCTGCTGCCGGTGACCGACCTGAAGGCGGCCCGCGCCGCCTTCCGGACGATCAACGAGCGCTGGGAGGGCATCGGCCATGTGCCGCGCGACGCCCGGCCGCGGATCGAGTCCCGGATGCACGCCGTCGAGCGGGCGCTCGCGGAGTCCGAGGACGCCGAGTGGCGGCGTACCAACCCCGAGGTGCGGGCCCGCGCCCAGGGGCTGACCGGCCAGCTGCAGGCGGCGGTGGACAAGCTGCGCGGCCAGATCGACACGGCGCGCGCGGCGGGCAACACCGCCAAGGCCGACAAGCTCGCGGCCGAGCTGGAGGGCCGCCAGGCGCTGCTGGACCAGGCGCTCAAGGGCCTCCAGGAGTTCGGCGGCTGACCGCCCGGCCCGTCGTACGGAACGAAGCGGCTCCCGGTGCCCCGCGGCACCGGGAGCCGCTTTTCGCTGCCCGGGGCCCGCAGCGGCGCTCAGCGCCCCGCTGCGGGCCTGCGCTACCGCTGGCGACCCGAGGTGACCCGGTAGACGTCGTAGACGCCCTCGACGCCGCGTACGGCCTTCAGGACGTGCCCGAGGTGCTTGGGGTCGCCCATCTCGAACGTGAAGCGCGAGGTCGCCACCCGGTCCCGGGAGGTCTGCACGGCCGCCGACAGGATGTTGACGTGCTGGTCGGACAGCACCCGGGTGACGTCCGACAGCAGCCGGGAGCGGTCCAGCGCCTCGACCTGGATCGCGACCAGGAAGACCGACGACTGGGTGGGCGCCCACTCGACGTCGATGATCCGCTCCGGCTGCTGCGACAGCGAGTCGACGTTGACGCAGTCGGCGCGGTGCACCGACACCCCGTTGCCGCGCGTGACGAAGCCGATGATCGGGTCGCCGGGCACCGGGGTGCAGCAGCGCGACAGCTTGACCCACACGTCGCTGGTGCCCTTGACGACCACGCCGGGGTCGGCGACGCCCCGCCGCTTGCCGCGTCCGGTCTGCGGCGGGGCGGTGATCTCCTCGACGTCCTCGGTCGCGCCCTCCTCGCCGCCGAGCGCGTCGACGAGCTTCTGCACCACCGACTGGGCGGTGATGTGGCCCTCGCCGATCGCGGCGTACAGCGCGGAGATGTCGGGGTAGCGCATCTCGTGCGCCAGCGTGACGAGCGAGTCGCCGGTGAGCACCCGCTGGATCGGCAGGTTCTGCTTGCGCATGGCGCGCGCGATGGCGTCCTTGCCGTGCTCGACGGCCTCCTCGCGGCGCTCCTTGGAGAACCACGCGCGGATCTTGTTGCGCGCCCGGGGCGACTTGACGAAGCCCAGCCAGTCGCGCGAGGGGCCCGCGCCGGCCGCCTTGGAGGTGAAGACCTCGACCAGGTCGCCGTTGTCGAGCGTCGACTCCAGCGGCACCAGCCGCCCGTTGACCCGGGCGCCTATGGTGCGGTGGCCGACCTCGGTGTGCACCGCGTACGCGAAGTCCACCGGGGTGGCGCCCGCGGGCAGCGCTATCACGTCGCCCTTGGGCGTGAAGACGAAGACCTCGCTCTGCGACAGGTCGAAGCGCAGCGACTCCAGGAACTCGCCCGGGTCCTCCGTCTCCTTCTGCCAGTCCAGCAGCTGGCGCAGCCACGCCATGTCGTTGACCGCGTCGTCCTTCTTGTCCGAGCGCGGGCTGTCGGTGCGGACCTTGGACGCGCCGGCCACCGCGTCCTGCTTGTACTTCCAGTGCGCGGCGATGCCGTACTCGGCGCGGCGGTGCATGTCGAAGGTGCGGATCTGCAGCTCGACGGGCTTGCCGCTGGGGCCGATCACGGTGGTGTGCAGCGACTGGTACATATTGAACTTCGGCATCGCGATGTAGTCCTTGAACCGGCCGGGGACCGGATTCCACCGCGCGTGGATCGTGCCGAGCGCCGCGTAGCAGTCGCGGACGGTGTCGACCAGGACCCGGATGCCGACCAGGTCGTAGATCTCCGCGAAGTCCCGCCCGCGGACGATCATCTTCTGGTAGACGCTGTAGTAGTGCTTGGGCCGGCCGGTGACGGTGGCCTTGATACGGGCCGCGCGCAGGTCCTGCTGCACCTGGTCGGTGACGATCGCCAGGTACTCGTCGCGCTTGGGCGCGCGCTCGGCGACCAGCCGCACGATCTCGTCGTACATCTTGGGGTAGAGGATGGCGAAGGCCAGGTCCTCCAGCTCCCACTTGATGGTGTTCATGCCCAGCCGGTGCGCCAGCGGGGCGTAGATCTCCAGCGTCTCGCGGGCCTTCTTCTCCTGCTTGTCCCGCTTGAGGTAGCGCATCGTGCGCATGTTGTGCAGCCGGTCGGCGAGCTTGATCACCAGGACCCGCGGGTCCTTGGCCATCGCCACGACCATCTTGCGGACGGTCTCGGCCTGCGCGGCCTCGCCGAACTTGACCTTGTCCAGCTTGGTGACGCCGTCCACCAGCAGCGCGACCTGGTCGCCGAAGTCGCGGCGCAGCTGGTCCAGGCCGTACTCGGTGTCCTCGACGGTGTCGTGCAGCAGCCCGGCCATCAGGGTGGCCGGGTCCATGCCCAGCTCGGCCAGGATGGTCGTCACGGCGAGCGGGTGGGTGATGTACGGGTCGCCGCTCTTGCGCTTCTGGCCGCGGTGCCAGCGCTCGGCGACCTGGTAGGCGGCCTCGATCTGCCGCAGCTGGGCGGTGTCGCCCTTGGGGTCGTTGCCCCGCACGACCCGCAGCAGCGGTTCGAGCACGGGGTTGTACGGGCTGGAGCGCTGCACGCCGAGCCGGGCCAGCCGCGCGCGCACCCGGCTGGAGGAGGCGCCGGGGCGGGTCGGCGCCACACTGCCCGGGGTGCGGACCGGCCGGACGGCGGGCGGCGCCGGCTTCGGCGCGGGCTCGGCTGGGGTGTGCGCGGGCGCGTCCGAGCCGCGCGGGGCCGGTTCCGTACCGCCCGCGCCGCCGAGGGGCTGGGCCTTGTCTGGCAAGTGCACTCCTCACGCGCGGTAGAAATCCCATGGTATCGACCTGCGCCGGCACCCGGGCGTGCGCGGTGCCCGGGCGCCCCCCGCCGCGCCACCAGGCCGTGACAGGCCGCGTCAGACGGTGATCAGCACGTCCAGCGGCGCTCCGCCGAGGACGGGGAGCAGGCGCTCGCGCCCCCCGAGGAAGCTCAGCTCCAGCATGACCGTGAGGCCCGCCACCGTCGCGCCGGCCCGGCGGATCAGCTCCACGGCGGCCTCCGCGGTGCCGCCGGTGGCCAGCACGTCGTCGATCACCAGCACCCGGTCGTCCGCGGTGAAGGCGTCGGTGTGCACCTCGATCTCGGCGGTGCCGTACTCCAGCTGGTACGCCTGCCCGTGCACCGTGCCGGGCAGCTTGCCCGCCTTGCGCACCGGTACGAAGCCGACCCCGGCCCGTACCGCCGCGGGCGCCGCCAGGATGAAGCCGCGCGCCTCCAGCCCGACGACCTTGGTGGCGCCGTGCCGGACGCACAGCTCCGCGAGCGCCTCGACGAGCGCGCCGAAGGCCCCGGGATCGGCCAGCAGGGGGGTGATGTCCTTGAACATCACACCGGGCTCCGGGTAGTCCGGGACGTCCCTGATGTGGGCGAGCAGCAGCTCGCGCAGCTCGGCGGACGGGGTCTCCGTGGTGGTCATCAGGGTGTTCCTCGGCTCTTCTCGGTCGTCGGGGCAGCAGGTGGGGGCGGGGTGCGGACGCGCGGGCCGCTGCGGCCGTGCGCGCCCCATTGTCCCCCGCCGGACGTGCGGAAGCCGCCCGGCCGTGGCGACCGGGCGGCTTCCGCGAGGTGTGTGCGGTGCGGTGCGCGGCGTCAGCGCCGCCGGCCGGACGGGCGGCCCCGTCCGCCGCGGCCGTTGCCGCGGCTGCCCGGCTGGGTGCGCGGGCGCGTACCGCTCTGGGCGCGCGGGGAGACGACTCCGGCGCCCGCCGTGGCGGTGGCCTCGTCCCCGTCGTCGTCGCCGTCGGAGACCTCGTCGGCCGGCTCCTCCGGGTCCTCACCGCGGGCCTCGGCCTCCTTGGCCTTGGCCGCGTCCGCCTTGCGCTTGGCCAGCACCCGCTTGCGCAGCGACTTCATCTGCGGCTCGCTCTCCTTCAGCTCCGCCACGATCGGGGTGGCGATGAAGATCGAGGAGTACGCACCGGCGGTGAGGCCGACGAAGAGGGCGAGCGCGATGTCGTTGAGCACACCGGCGCCGAGCAGGCCGCCGCCGATGAAGAGCAGCGCGGCGACCGGCAGCAGCGCGACCACGGTGGTGTTGATCGACCGCACCAGCGTGCCGTTGAGGCTGCGGTTGGCCAGCTCGCTGTAGGTCCGCTGGTTCTGCTTGGTGATGTCCTTGGTGGCTTCCTTCAGACCGTCGAAGACGACGACGGTGTCGTAGAGGGAGTAACCGAGGATCGTGAGCAGACCGATGACCGTACCCGGCGTGACCTCGAAGCCGACGATCGCGTACACACCGGTGGTGATCGTCAGGTCGTGCAGCAGGGCGACGAGTGCCGCGATGGCCATGCGCCACTCGAAGGCGATCGCCAGGTAGATGACCACCAGCACCAGGAAGATGATCAGGCCCTGGAGGGCCTTCTTGGAGATCTCCTTGCCCCAGCTCGGGCCGACGATCTCGGCGTCGAGCTTCGACTTGTCGATCTTCAGGTCGTCGGCGATCTTCTGCTGGATGTCCTTGGAGGTCTGCGTCGAGATGTCGCTGACCTGGATGCGCATCCCGCCGTTGCCGAGCTTCTGGATCGTCGCCGGGTGACCGGCGGTGTCGCCCTCGATCCGGTCGTGCACCTGCGAGGTCGACATCGAGATCTTCGGCGTGGTGAAGACCGCGCCGCCCTTGAACTCGATACCGAGCTTGAGGCCGTTCACCACCAGGCCGACGATCGCGACGACCGTGATCAGGATGGAGACGCCGTACCAGATCTTCCGCTTGCCGACGAAGTCGTAACTGACCTCGCCCCGGTGCAGCCGGTGACCGAGAGTGCCGAGCTTGGACATCAGGCTTCCTTCGTCTCGGTGCTGTGGGTACGGCGGACACGGCGCAGCGGCGCCTTGACTCCGAGGCTCTTGAGGTTGAGCCCGGACCACTTGTGGCCGTCCGCGAAGAACTTGCGGCGGGCCAGGATCGTCATCAGCGGCTTGGTGAAGAGGAAGACCACCGCGACGTCGAGCAGCGTCGTCAGACCCAGCGTGAAGGCGAAGCCGCGGACCTTGCCGACGGTCACGACGTAGAGCACCGCCGCGGCCAGGAAGGACACGAAGTCGGACACCAGGATGGTGCGCCGGGCTCGCGGCCAGCCGCGGGCGACCGCGGGCTGCAGCGACCGGCCCTCACGCAGCTCGTCCCTTATGCGTTCGAAGAACACGATGAAGGAGTCGGCGGTGATACCGATGGCGACGATCGCACCGGCGACGGCCGGCAGGTTCAGCGCGAAGCCGATGGCCCGGCCGAGCAGGCACATGATCGTGTACGTCAGGCCCGCGGAGACCATGAGGCTCGCGATGGCGACCAGGCTCAGCCCGCGGTAGTAGGCGAACATGTAGAGCACGACGAGCGCCAGGCCGACCGCGCCGGCGATCAGGCCGCCGTGCAGCTGCTCGCCACCGAGGGCGGCGGAGACCGTGGTCTTGTCGGAGATGTCGAACGCCAGCGGCAGCGAACCGTACTTGAGCACGTTCGCCAGGTCCTGGGCCTCCGACTGCTTGAAGGAGCCGGAGATCTGCGCGCTGCCGCCGGGCAGCGCCTGGCTGACCGAGGGGGCGGACTGGACGTTGCCGTCCAGCACGATCGCGAAGCGGTTGTTCGGGGCCTGCTGGCTGGACAGGTTGCTGGTCACCGAGGTGAACTGGCCGGCGCCCTTGGAGTCGAACGTCAGGTTGACGACCCAGCCGTTGCCCTGCTGGGTGTCGAAGGCCGCGTTCGCGCCGGAGATGCGCTTGCCGTCGATCAGGGACGGGCCGAGCACGTACTTCTGCCAGACACCACCCTCGTCACCGCAGGCGACGACCTTCTTGGCCGGGTCGCCGGCGGCCTCCTGGGCGGCGGCGCGCTGCTTGGCGTTGGTGCAGTCGAGCGCGGCGTACGTCGCCTGGAGGTCGGCGGGGACGCTGGTGTCGGTGGCGGTGTCGCCGCTCGCGGCACCCGTGTCGTCGGTGGCCGACGGGGAGGGCAGCGGGGTGGGCGCCTTGTCGACCGAGGACGTCAGGGCGCCGCTGACCGCGCGGCCCTGCGCGGAGGAGCTGGCCGTGGGGCTGCTCGTCGCGCTGCCGGTGGCCTTGGGGGTCGCCGTGCCGCTGGCGCCGGGAGACGGGGTGGAGCTGCCCGAGGCGCTCGGGGTCGGAGTCTCGGCCGGTGCGGGGGCGCCCGCGCCCGCCGCGAGCACCTGGCGGAAGTACATCTTCGCCGTGGTGTTGACCTGCTTCTCCGCCTGGTCGGCGTTGGTGCCCTTCGGGATGTTGACGATGATGTTCTTCGATCCCTCGGTCTGCACCTCCGCCTCGGAGACACCCAGGCCGTTGACCCGGTTGCTGATGATGTTGACCGCGGTGTTCATGTTCGCCTTGTTCACCGCATCGCCCTGGCCGCCACGAGCGGTCAGGGTGATGCTCACACCACCGGCGAGGTCGATGCCCAGCCGGGGTGTGCGGTCACCGGTGAGGAAGATCCCACCGGTCAGCGCCACCAGGGCGATGAGGATCACGGCCAGAGCGCGCCCGGGGTATCCCTGGCTCCCCGAGGGCCTGCGGCCCTTCTTGGCTGCTGCCACCTTCTTGTGTCTCCCTGTCCTACCGCACCGGGGCCTGCGCGCCCGCGGACGGTGACGAGTGTTGCGCGAACATGACCCTTACTTGGCGGGGCCCGACCCGCCCGCCTCCGGCTCGTCCTCGGTCTTCTTCAGCTCCACGCGATCCCCGTCGGCAGCCGTGACGTCGGCGTCGGCGTGCGCGCCGTCCTGCGCGGTGTCCTCCGCGCCGTCGGCGTCGGCAATGTCGGTGGCGTCGGTACCGTCGGCGTCCGCGGTGTCGTCGTCGAGCTCATCGGGCTCGATGCCGTGCACGATGCGGTTGAACTCCTGCTCGCTGAGCACGGCGGAGATGGCGCCCTTGGTGAAGTGCGCGTGCACGCCGTCGGTCAGCTCCAGCAGGACCGTCTCCTGGTTGACCTCCTTCACCACGGCGTACATGCCGCCGATGGTGCGGATCCCGGCACCGGGCTCCATCTTCTCCCGCATTTCGAGGACCTGGCGCTGCTTGCTCTTGGCGGACCTCGTCATCAGCAGCATGCCGCCGAACGCGACGATCAGGATGAGGATCAGGGGATTCACGGTCTGACGTTCCTTCGCACGGCCAACGGTGCTGGCCTGGGTTTCGGGATGTGAGTGCCGCTCCGGAGGAAGGGCGTCGGCGGAGTCTAAGCGCTGGCTCGCCGCTGGAACAACGCCAAGCATGGCACTGGGGTTCCTGAACGGACGAGCCGAGCCGGGTCACGGCCCGAACAGCCCGGTCTGTCCCGGTCCGTTTCCTGCGCCCTGCCCCCCGATGGCTTGCGGGGGTACGAGGCCCAGGTGCGCCCATGCGGCAGCGGTCGCCACCCTGCCCCGCGGGGTGCGGGCCAGCAGCCCCTCCCTGACGAGGAAGGGCTCGGCGACCTCCTCAACAGTCTCACGCTCCTCCCCCACAGCGACAGCAAGTGTGGACAAACCCACAGGACCGCCGCCAAAAAGGGACAGCAGGGCATGAAGCACCGCACGGTCCAGCCGGTCCAGGCCGCGCGCGTCCACCTCGTAGACCTCCAGCGCCGCGGCGGCCGTCGCCCGGTCGACCACGCCGTCCGCCCTGACCTGCGCGTAGTCCCGCACCCGGCGCAGCAGCCGGTTGGCGATACGCGGGGTGCCCCGGGAGCGGCCGGCGATCTCCGCGGCGCCGGCCGGGTCGATCGTGACGTCCAGCAGGCCGGCCGAACGGTGGATCACCCTTTCGAGCTCGGCGGGGGCGTAGAACTCCATGTGCCCGGTGAAGCCGAAGCGGTCGCGCAGCGGCGGCGGCAGCAGCCCGGCCCTGGTGGTCGCGCCGACCAGGGTGAAGGGCGGGAGCTCCAGCGGGATCGCGGTGGCGCCCGGACCCTTGCCGACGATCACGTCGACCCGGAAGTCCTCCATCGCCATGTACAGCATCTCCTCGGCGGGCCGGGACATGCGGTGGATCTCGTCGAGGAAGAGGACCTCCCCCTCGGTGAGCGACGACAGGATCGAGGCGAGATCGCCCGCGTGCTGGATGGCGGGGCCCGAGGTGATCCTGATCGGGACGCCCATCTCGGCGGCGATGATCATGGACAGGGTGGTCTTGCCGAGGCCGGGCGCGCCGGAGAGCAGGACGTGGTCGGCGGTGCCGCCGCGCTTGCGGGCCGCCTGCAGGACCAGGCCGAGCTGCTCGCGGACCCGCTCCTGGCCGACGAACTCGCCCAGGTCCCGGGGCCGCAGGGCGGCCTCGACGGCCTGGTCGTCGCCGTCGGCCGCGGCTGCCACCAGCCGGTCGGCGAAGGCGTCGGCGGCGCGGTCGGGGCCGGCAGCTTCGTCGGCGGCGTCCCAGTTCATGAGTGTGGTCTCTCGGGTCTCTCGGCTCGGGCGGTCTCGGCGTGCGGTCTTCGCGGGTGCGGTCTTCGCGGGCGGGTCTTCAGCGGGTGCGGTTGAGGGACTGGAGCGCGCTGCGCAGCAGCGCCCCCACGTTGGGCTCGGCCGCCGCCTCGGCCTGCGGGGTGACGGCGGCGACCGCCTCGTCCGCCTCGCGCGCCGCGTAGCCGAGGCCCAGCAGCGCGGCGTGCAGCTGGTCGTTCCACGCGGCGGGCCCGGCGGCGACGACGGGCGCCGCGCCGGTGCCGACCGGGGCGCCGAGCCGGTCCTTCAGTTCGAGCAGCAGCCGCTGCGCCCCCTTCTTCCCGATGCCGGGCACGGCGGTGAGCGCCTTCTCGTCGCCCGCGGCGACCGCGGTCCGCAGCGCGTCGGGAGCGTGCACGGCCAGCATCGTCTGGGCCAGCCGCGGGCCGACCCCGCTGACGGTCTGGAGCAGCTCGAAGACCTGCCGCTCGTCGTCGTCCGCGAAGCCGTAGAGGGTGAGGGAGTCCTCCCGGACGACCAGCGAGGTGGCCAGCCGGGCGGGGGTGCCGAGGCGCAGCCCGGCGAGGGTCCCCGGCGCGCACTGCACGGCCAGGCCGACCCCGCCGACCTCGATCACGGCGGCGTCGGGCGCGAGCGCGGCGACCTGGCCGCTGACGAAGGCGATCACGTGGCGGACTCCCGGTTGCGTACGGCGTCGGTGCTTGCGGCGGACCTGCGGGGGCGGCCGGCGGCGGCGCGGGCGGCGACCGCGGCAGGGGGGCGTACGCCGGCGGCGGCGGCCTGCCCGGCGGCGGCGCGGAGCAGCCGGTCGGTGGCCGGGCCGCGCCAGATGTGGCAGATGGCCAGGGCCAGCGCGTCCGCCGCGTCCGCCGGTTTCGGCGGTGCGTCCAGCCGCAGCAGCCGGGTGACCATCGCTCCGACCTGGGCCTTGTCGGCGCGGCCGCTGCCGGTGACGGCGGCCTTGACCTCACTGGGGGTGTGCAGGTGGACGGGCAGGCCGCGGCGGGCGGCGCACAGGATCGCGACCGCGCTGGCCTGCGCGGTGCCCATCACCGTCCGCACGTTGTGCTGGCTGAAGACGCGCTCCACGGCGACGGCGTCCGGCCCGTACTCGTCGAGCCAGGCCTCTATCCCCTGCTCGACCAGCACCAGCCGCTCGCCGACCGGTGCGTCCGCCGGGGTCCGTACGACACCGACGCCGGCCATCGCCAGCCGGCGGCCCGCGGTGCCGTCGACCACGCCGATACCGCACCGGGTGAGCCCCGGGTCCACGCCGAGCACCCGCACCGCCGCCCCCTTCCCTCGCACACTCGTCCGCTCGCCCACTCGTTCCCGCAGGCTATCGGTTCGCACCGACAACAAAGGGCGGGCCGGGCAGGTGTGTTCCCGCCCGGCCCGCCCGCTGCCCGTCGTCCGCGTCGCGTCAGGCGTCGACGGACTCCATGACCTCGTCCGAGACGTCGAAGTTCGCGAAGACGTTCTGCACGTCGTCGCTGTCCTCCAGCGCGTCGATCAGCTTGAAGATCTTGCGGGCGCCGTCCTCGTCCAGCTCCACCTGCATGGTGGGCAGGAAGTTGGCGTCCGCCGAGTCGTAGTCGATGCCGGCTTCCTGGAGGGCCTTGCGGACCGGCACCAGGTCGGTGGCCTCGCTGATCACCTCGAAGGACTCGCCGAGGTCGTTGACCTCCTCGGCGCCCGCGTCCAGGACCGCGCCGAGCACGTCGTCCTCGCCCAGCTCGCCCTTGGGGACGATGACCACGCCCTTGCGGTTGAACAGGTACGACACCGAGCCCGGGTCGGCCATGGAGCCGCCGTTGCGGGTCATGGCCACCCGGACGTCGGAGGCCGCGCGGTTGCGGTTGTCGGTCAGGCACTCGATCAGGACGGCGACGCCGTTCGGCCCGTAGCCCTCGTACATGATCGTCTGGTAGTCGGCGCCGCCGGCCTCCAGACCCGCACCGCGCTTGACCGCGCTGTCGATGTTCTTGTTCGGGACGGAGCTCTTCTTCGCCTTCTGGATGGCGTCGAAGAGGGTCGGATTGCCGTCCGGGTCCGCGCCACCGGTCCGGGCCGCGACCTCGATGTTCTTGATCAGCTTCGCGAAGAGCTTGCCGCGCTTGGCATCGATCACGGCCTTCTTGTGCTTCGTCGTAGCCCATTTAGAGTGGCCGGACATCCGACAGTCTCCTTCGCGTCACCCATTGCTGTTCTTCGGCTCGGTCGATCCTACCGGGATCGGATCACCCCGCGGCGCGCACTGCGGACACGAAGAGTTCGTGCACCCGGTGGTCGCCGGTCAGCTCCGGGTGGAAGGACGTGGCCAGCACGTTCCCCTGCCGGACGGCCACGATGTGGCCCCGGTGCTCGGCGAGCACCTCGGTGCTCGCGCCGACCGACTCGACCCAGGGGGCCCGGATGAAGACGCCCTCGACCGGCCCGCCGGGGATCTCCGCCATCTCGACGGAGGCCTCGAAGGACTCGTTCTGCCGCCCGAAGGCGTTGCGGCGCACGATCATGTCGATGCCGCCGAAGGTCTCCTGACCGGACCTGGGGTCGAGGATCTTGTCGGCGAGCATGATCAGCCCGGCGCACGTGCCGTAGACCGGCAGGCCGTCGCGTATCGCCGCGCGCAGCGGCTCCATCAAACCGAAGAGCACGGCCAGCTTGGAGATGGTGGTGGACTCGCCGCCGGGTATGACCAGGCCGTCGAGCCCGGCCAGCTCCTCGGGGCGGCGGACCGGGCCGGCCGCGGCGTCCGCCGCGGCCAGCGCCGCAAGGTGTTCGCGTACGTCGCCCTGGAGGGCGAGCACGCCGATGGTGGGCCGGCTCATCGGTGCTTACCAGCCGCGCTTGGCGTACTGCTCGGACTCCGGCAGCGTGTCGATGTTGATGCCGACCATGGCCTCGCCGAGGTTGCGCGAGGAGTCCGCGATGACCTTGGGGTCGTCGAAGAAGGTGGTCGCGCGGACGATCGC
The DNA here is from genome assembly GCF_044333285.1 of Streptomyces sp. NPDC021020. Lineage (NCBI taxonomy): Bacteria > Bacillati > Actinomycetota > Actinomycetes > Kitasatosporales > Streptomycetaceae > Streptomyces > Streptomyces sp. NPDC021020. The sequence continues at coordinate 358,015 of NZ_JBIRQQ010000008.1, read as the reverse complement.
GGCGGCGCGCTTGGCCGGGTCGCCGGACTTGAAGATGCCCGAACCGACGAAGACGCCCTCGGCGCCGAGCTGGCGCATCAGGGCGGCGTCGGCGGGGGTGGCCACGCCGCCGGCGGAGAACAGCACGACGGGCAGCTTGCCCAGCTCCGCGACCTCCTTGACCAGCTCGTACGGCGCGCGCAGCTCCTTCGCGGCGGCGTACAGCTCGTGGTTGTCCAGCGCCTTGAGGCGGCCGATCTCGCCGCGGATCTGGCGCAGGTGGCGGACCGCCTCGACGACGTTGCCGGTGCCGGCCTCGCCCTTGGAGCGGATCATGGCCGCGCCCTCGGCGATACGCCGCAGGGCCTCGCCGAGGTTGGTGGCGCCGCACACGAAGGGGGTGGTGAAGGACCACTTGTCGGAGTGGTTGACCTCGTCGGCCGGGGTCAGCACCTCGGACTCGTCGATGTAGTCCACGCCGAGCGACTGCAGCACCTGCGCCTCGACGAAGTGGCCGATGCGGGACTTGGCCATCACCGGGATGGAGACGGCGCCGATGATGCCCTCGATCATGTCGGGGTCGGACATCCGGGCCACACCGCCCTGCGCGCGGATGTCGGCCGGAACGCGCTCCAGCGCCATGACGGCGACGGCGCCGGCGTCCTCGGCGATCTTGGCCTGCTCCGGGGTGACGACGTCCATGATCACGCCGCCCTTGAGCTGCTCGGCCATACCCCGCTTGACGCGCGCGGTGCCGGTCTCGGGGGTGCTGGCGGTGGACGGTGTGGTGGACACGGTGACCTCACTCACTGATGACGGTGACTGGTTGGCAAACCCCACCCATGCTCCGGCGCGGCGCCGCGGCCTGGAAAGGGCCAATTCGCCTCGGGTGGCTCCCGCCGCAGGTCACCGGTGGTGCCACCGGCCCCACGGGCACCTTCTACGGTACGCCCGCGCCCTCGGTGGTCAGCGGTGCGGGGGGCTCGTCGTCCATCTCGAAGGCCAGCGGGAAGGGCGCGTGCCCGGCCAGCCGCAGCCAGCGCACGACGCGGTGCTCGCGGACGGCGCGGGCGGCGCGCACCGCGTCGTTGTGGAAGCGGCGGGCCATCGGCACCCGGCGCACCGCCTGCGTCAGCTCGCCGACCGCCGCGGTGCCGCCGGGCGCGGCGCGCACCTCGCCGACCGCGTCGGTGTCCGGGAAGACCGCCCGCAGCGCCTGGCTCAGCTCGCTCTCGGCCACTTCGCGCTGCTCGGGTTCGGCCTGCCGGGCGGCGTGCGCGGACTCGTACAGCACGATCGAGGCCGCCGGGTCCAGGACGCCCGCGGTCGCCAGCTCCTGGGCGACCGAGGCGCGCCGCAGCAGCTGCGCGTCCAGCGCGGCGCGGGCGGCGTCGATACGGGCGTGCAGCCGGTCCAGGCGCCCCGCGGTCCAGCTCAGGTAGAGGCCGACGGCGACGAGCGCCACCGCGATCCAGATGATGGTGGTGGTCACGGGCGGCAAGGCTACCGGCGCGTCGGGCCGAAGATGCCGCGCAGCCGGGTGCGTTCGTCGGTCGCGACGCGCGCGGCGCCGTCGGCGACGGTCTCGTAGACGGCGAGGATCTCCGCGCCCACCTCGGACCAGTCGAAGCGCCGCACGTGCGCCCGGCCGCGCTCGCTCAGCGCGGCGCGCCGCTGCGGGTCGGCGAGCAGCCGCAGCGCGGCCTCGGCGAGCGCGTCGGCGTCCTCGTTGCCGAACAGCTCGCCCGCGGTGCCCTGCGCGAGGACCTGCGCGAAGGCGTCCAGGTCGCTGGCCAGCACGGGGGCGCCGGCCGACATCGCCTCGACGAGGATGATGCCGAAGGACTCGCCGCCGGTGTTGGGCGCCACGTACAGGTCGACGCTGCGCAGCAGCCGGGCCTTGTCCTCGTCGCTGACCATGCCGAGGAATTCGACCTGGCCGCGCAGGTGCTCCGGGAGCGTGGCGACGGCCTCCTCGGCGTCGCCGCGTCCGGCGACCAGCAGCCGGGTCTGCGGGCGGGCCGCGAGGATCGCGGGCAGCGCCCGCATGAGCACCGGCAGGCCCTTGCGGGGCTCGTCGATGCGGCCCATGAAGCCGATGGTGTCGCCCTGCCACTCCGGGCGCGGCTCGGCGCGCGCGAAGAAGCCGACGTCGACGCCGTTGGGGATGACGACCGCGTCGCCGCCCAGGTGCTCGACGAGGGTGCGCCGGGCGTACTCGCTCACCGCGATGCGCGCCCGGATCTTCTCCAGCGCCGGCTGGAGGATCGGGTAGGCGGCGATCATCGCGCGCGAGCGGGGGTTGGAGGTGTGGAAGGTCGCCACGATCGGGCCCTGCGCGGCCCAGCACGCGAGCAGCCCCAGCGACGGCGAGCTGGGTTCGTGGATGTGGACGACGTCGAAGCCGCCGTCGTGCAGCCAGCGGCGGACCCGGGCGGCGGACAGGAAGCCGAAGTTCAGCCGGGCCACCGACCCGTTGTACGGGACGGGGACGGCGCGCCCGGCGGAGACGACGTACGGCGGCAGCGGCGTCTCGTCGTCGGCGGGCGCGAGGACGGACACGTGGTGGCCGAGCCCCGTCAGGTGCTCGGCGAGGTCGCGGATGTGGAACTGGACGCCGCCGGGGACGTCCCAGGAGTACGGGCAGACGATCCCGATCCTCACGCGGTCCCCGTTCCCTCGTCCGTTCCGGCCGTGCGGGTCCGCGGCTCCAGGTCGTCGAGCCACAGCCGCTGGAGCATGTGCCAGTCCTGCGGGTGCGCGGCGATACCGGCTGCGAAGGTGTCGGCGAGCGACTGCGTCATGGCCGCGGTGCGCTGCGCGCGGGTGCCCTCCGCGGGCACCCTGACCGGCGGGTGCACGGTGCCCTGGAGCACCGGCGACGCGTCGTACCAGAGGGTGACCGGCAGCAGCAGCGCGCCGGTGTGCTGGGCGAGCAGCGCGGGGCCGGCGGGCATGCGGGTCTTCGCGCCGAAGAAGTCGACCTCGACGCCGGAGGAGGACAGGTCGCGGTCGGCGACCAGGCACACCAGGCCGCCGTCGCGCAGCCGCCGGGCGAGCGTGCCGAAGGCGCTGCCCCCGGTGTGCGGCAGCACCTCCATGCCCAGGCCCTCGCGGTAGGCGACGAAGCGGTCGTAGAGCGTCTCGGGCTTGAGGCGTTCGGCGACGGTCGTGAAGGGCGTCTCCAGCTTGGTGGTGACCCAGGCGCCCGCCAGGTCCCAGTTGGCCATGTGCGGCAGCGCCAGGATGACGCCCTTGCCCGCGGCCATGCCGCCCGTCAGGTAGTGCACGTCGGAGGGCGCGAAGCCGCCGCGGATGCGGTCCTTGCTCCAGGCCGGCAGCCGGAAGGACTCCATCCAGTAGCGCAGGTACGAGCGCATCCCGGCGCGGGACAGCTCGCGCAGCGCCTCCTGGCCGGCGTCCGGCACGATCCGGGAGAGGTTGGCCTCCAGCCGCTGCACGCCCTTGCCGCGCCGGCGCCACGCGGCGTCGGCGACGGTACGGCCCAGCGCCCGCGCCGCGGGTTCCGGCAGCGTCCTGACCGCGGCCCAGCCCGCCCCGTACAGGCCGTCGACGGCCTTCCCCCGGAACGCGGCACCGCGGGGGGTGCCCCCCGTCATCCGCCGCTCCCCTGGCCGGCCGTCGCGGCGGCGGCCGCGTCCGCCTCCGCCGACTCGCGGCGGACCGTCACGACACGCTGGACGAGCGTGACGAGGCTGCCGACGGCGACGACCCACAGCGCGATCGGCAGCAGGTACTGGATGCCGGGCACCCCGAAGGTGCGGTGGAAGCCGGACAGGCCGCACAGCACGAGGGTGATGACCAGCCGCTCGGAACGCTCGACCAGGCCGTTGACGTTGACCGGCAGCCCGATCGCCTCGCCGCGCGCCTTGGTGTACGACACCACCTGGCCGCTGGCGAGGCAGAAGATCGTGACGGCGCACAGCACCAGGTCGTCGCCCTTGCCCGCGTACCACATGGCCAGGCCGCCGAAGACCGCGCCGTCCGCGACGCGGTCCAGGGTGGAGTCCAGGAAGGCGCCCCAGCGGCTGGAGCGGCCCATCTGGCGTGCCATGTTCCCGTCGACCAGGTCGGAGAAGACGAAGAGCGTGATCACGACCGTGCCCCAGAAGAACTGCCCCATGGGGTAGAACACCAGCGCGCCGGCGACGACGCCGGCGGTGCCGACCAGCGTCACCGTGTCCGGGGTCACCCCCTTGCGCAGCAGAAACGCGGCGAACGGCGTGAGAACACGCGTGAAGAAAGCACGCGCGTACTTGTTCAGCATGGCCTTCCCGACAGGTCGGAGAACGTGAGCGCGGCGGCCGTACGTGAGCCGGCCGCCTGCGGTGGCGGTCCGTGGTCCGCCGCCGGATGGCCCATCGTAGCCAGCCGCCGCAGGGCCGATGCGCCAGGCACCGCCGTGAGCGCCGCCCGCCCCTGCCGCGGCCGGGCCGGGAGGGTCCGCGGTGACCGGCACCCGTACGACATATGGACGCCGTCCGACCGCCGTGGGAAGGTCGAAAGACCGCGGGCGTCGCCTCCAGGCCGCCTCGGACGAGTACACGCGGTCGTGACGCGGTGTCCCGGAGCGCGCCCCCGTGGCGAGGGCGCGGACCCCACGCGGGCAGGACCGGGAGGCGAGTGCACATGGGTGCAGCCGACAGGAACGGACAGCCAGGGGCCGCCGGAAGGGCACCGGCGGCCGACCGCCCCGAGAAGGTGCGCAACGTGGTGCTGGTCGGCCACACCGGAGCGGGCAAGACGACGCTGGTGGAGGCGCTGGCGCTGACCACCGGCGCGGTGAACCGGGCGGGCCGGGTGGAGGACGGCGGCTCGGTCTCCGACCACGACGAGATCGAGCAGCGGCAGCAGCGGTCGGTGCAGCTGTCGCTGGTGCCGGTCGAATGGGACGGCATCAAGGTCAACGTACTGGACACCCCCGGCTACGCCGACTTCGTCGGGGAGCTGCGGGCCGGTCTGCGGGCGGCGGACGCGGCCCTCTTCGTCGTCTCGGCGGCGCAGGACGGCGAGGGCGTGGGCGGTGCGACGCGGATGGTGTGGGAGGAGTGCGCGGCCGTCGGGATGCCGCGGGCGGTGGTGGTGACGCACCTGGAGTCGGCGCGGGCCGGCTTCGAGGAGACCGCCGCGCAGGTCGCCCGCGAGCTGGGCGGCGACGACCCGGACGCGGTGCTGCCGCTCTACCTCCCCGTGCACGGGGAGGCGGGCCCCGACGGGCACGCCCCGGTGACGGGCCTGGCCGGGCTGCTGACGCGGCGGGTGTACGACTACTCCTCCGGCGAGCGCGCGGAGCAGGAGCCGCCGGAGGATCTGCTGCCGCTGCTGGCGGAGTCCCGCGACCGGCTGATCGAGGGGATCATCGCCGAGAGCGAGGACGAGACGCTCATGGACCGCTACCTGGGCGGCGAGGACATCGACGTCGGCACGCTGATCGCCGACCTGGAGCGCGCGGTCGCCCGCGGCACCTTCCACCCGGTGCTCGCCGCGGCCCCCGCCGCCGAGGGCGCCCGGCAGGGGCTGGGCACCGTCGAGCTGCTGGAGCTGGTCACCGGGGGCTTCCCGACGCCGCTGGAGCGCGCGGTGCCGCCGGTGGCGGCGCTGGACGGCGGGCGCGCCACGCTGGCCTGCGACCCGGAGGGGCCGCTGGCCGCCGAGGTCGTCAAGACGTCGTCCGACCCGTACGTGGGGCGGCTCAGCCTGGTGCGGGTCTTCTCCGGGACGCTGCGGCCCGACGACACCGTGCACGTGTCCGGGCACGGCATGGCCGGGCGCGGCCACGAGGACCACGACGTGGACGAGCGGGTCGGGGCCCTGACCTCGCCGTTCGGCAAGCACCTGCGCCCGGTGCCGTCCGCGGCGGCCGGCGACCTGGTGTGCGTGGCGAAGCTGGCGCGCGCGGAGACCGGCGACACGCTCTCGGCGAAGGACCGGCCGCTGCTGATGGAGCCCTGGCAGATGCCCGACCCGCTGCTGCCCGTCGCGATCGAGGCGCACAGCAAGGCCGACGAGGACAAGCTCTCGCAGGGCCTGTCCCGGCTGGTCGCCGAGGACCCGACGATGCGGCTGGAGCACAACCGGGCGACCGGGCAGGTCGTGCTGTGGTGCCTGGGCGAGGCGCACGCCGACGTGGCCCTGGAGCGGCTGCGCGGCCGCTACGGCGTGCAGGTCGACGCGGTGCCCTACCGGGTGCCGCTGCGCGAGACGTTCGGCCGGCCGGCCGCCGCGCGCGGGCGGCACGTCAAGCAGTCCGGCGGGCACGGGCAGTTCGCGATCTGCGAGATCGAGGTGGAGCCGCTGCCCGCGGGCTCGGGCATCGAGTTCGTGGACAAGGTCGTCGGCGGGGCGGTGCCGCGGCAGTTCGTGACGTCGGTGGAGAAGGGCGTGCGCGCGCAGGCCGCCCGCGGGGTCGCGATGGGCTTCCCGGTCGTCGACATCCGCGTCACCCTCGCGGACGGCAAGGCGCACTCCGTCGACTCCTCCGACGCCGCCTTCCAGACCGCGGGCGCGCTGGCGCTGCGGGAGGCCGCCGCGGAGTGCCGGATCGACCTGCTGGAGCCGGTCTCCGAGGTCGGGGTGCTGGTGCCGGACGCGTACGTCGGCCCGGTGATGGGCGACCTGTCGGCCCGCCGCGGGCGGGTCCTCGGCACCGAACCGGCGGGGCCGGGACGCACCCTGGTACGGGCCGACGTGCCGGAGATCGAGATCGGCCGCTACGCGGTCGACCTGCGGTCGCTGTCGCACGGCACCGGGCGCTTCAGCCGCCACTACGCCCGGCACGAACCGATGCCGGCCGCGCTCGCGGCGAAGCTCCGCGAGCAGGAGGGGACGTCCGTCCCCGCGGGGTGACCCGCACTCAGCACCCGGCGTGCGCCGGAGCGTTGGGTCCCGCGTCGGGGCTTGCGGGCCCACCGCGGGCTGCCGCACCGGTAATCTGGTGACTGCTCCGAACGTGTGATGCGGGCTCCGGCGGGGAATGGGCCGGTCGGAGCCGGGTGGTGCGGCGGCGTGGCGGACTGGGGGCATCGGTGACGAACGGATTCGACTTCAGCCCCGGGGCGCAGGTCCCGCTCACGGGCACCGACGGCGAGACCGGCGCGACGCAGGCGCTCGCCTCGGCGGCGTACCGTGACTCCAAGATGGAGGCGCTGGTCGAGATCAACGACGCCACCAAGGTCAAGGCACCGCGCCTGTCGCTCTTCGAGCCCAACCTCGGCGAGGCCTGGTCGCGCGCCGTGCAGACGCGGATGCTCGGCGGCGCGCGGGGCGAGCTCGTGCAGTCCTTCGGCGTCGAGCCGCAGACCGTCGTCGAGCACTGCCTGGCCGCCAACCGTATCCGGCAGGAACGCGACACCCGGCTGACCGTCGTGATGGGCGTGGCCGGTGTGCTCTTCCTGCCCGGCGTGCTGCTGTGGCTCGGCGCCTTCCAGCTGCGCAAGTCGCTCGGCAACGCGAAGGCGGGCGGCAAGAAGTACGGCGTGCTCGGCGGCGCGGTGCTCTTCGTCGCGGTCGCGCTCGCCGTGCTGCTGGCGCTCAAGCCGCCCTTCTCCGGCTTCTGGCACCAGTATTTCCGGGTCATGATGATCGCCCCGGTCATCGGCTGGTTCTATGCCAAGCGGATCTGCGAGCGCACCGCGAAGGACCTGCGCGACCGCTGGGACGGCCTGGTCAAGGGCAGCGGCGTCGGCGCGAAGATCCCCGAGGCGGTGCCCCGCAACCCCAACCAGACCAAGGCCGAGACGCTGCGGCAGTCCCTCGCGAAGCTCTCCGCCGAGCAGCGCAGCAACGTCGTCTTCTACGCCGGCCCCAAGGGGATACTCGGCATGGGCAGCCGCTGGGGCAGCTGGCACATGGCCGAGGAGCTGGTGCCCGCCGAGGGCGTCACGGACATCAACCCCTTCCGCAGCTGGGACGTGATCCGCGCGATCCACGACCGGCTGCGGATGCTGGAGCGCACCCCGCTGCACACCGGCGGCTTCAGCAAGCCGTCGATACGGCACTGGATCGTCGTCCCGACCGGCGAGGGCACCTCGAAGATCGCCCGGCCGACCGGCGCGGAGGTCGACGCCTTCACCGTCAAGGACTTCGAGGTCCAGCGGATCTGCAACACCCAGCAGTTCGGCAAGGGCAACCGCCACTACCTGGGCATCCAGTTCACGCTGTGGGACGGCAACCTCGTCATCACCCTCATGACGACGGTGACCGTGCTCGCGCACACCCTGCGGGTCGACGTCACCGCGCACGCGCTCGGCCCGGTCAACGGGCTGTTCACGTCCGGCCCGGCCGCCAGGACCAAGACGGTCAGCAAGTCGGTCAAGTTCTGGGAGACCAGGACCGTCAACCTGCCGCTCATCGACTCGACCGAGGTCGTCCGGCTCGCCGCCCGCGCCCCGCTGACCTGGTTCCCGCCGATCCTGGACCACCTCGGCGGCACCCTCACGCTGCCCGAGCCGTTCGGGCTGCGCCACACCTGGGTCGACAAGCCGTGGGGCCACCGCTTCATGGCCGACGACGCGCTGCGCACCGCCACCCCCGTGCTGCGCGCGGTGCACGCCGCCGCGATCCAGGTCATGGCCGAGAACGGCGTGGACACCACGCACTTCAGCAGCCGCTCGTCCTCCCTCAGCGGCGCGGTGCAGAGCGCCGAACCCAAGAAGGCCGACGCCTACGACGCATGACGCTGCGCTGGGCCCTCAGCGGGGCCAGGCGTCCGCGATGAGTTTGCGGGTGTCGGCCAGGAGCTGCGGCAGCACCTTCGTGTGGCCCACGACGGGCATGAAGTTCACGTCGCCGCCCCACCGCGGCACCACGTGCTGGTGCAGGTGGGCGGCGATGCCCGCGCCGGCCACGGCGCCCTGGTTCATGCCGATGTTGAAGCCGTGCGCGCCCGAGGCGCCGCGCAGCGCCGCCATCGCCCGCTTCGTCAGGTCCGCCAGCTCCAGCGTCTCGGCGGCGTCCAGTTCGGTGTAGTCGGCGACGTGCCGGTAGGGCACCACCATCAGGTGACCGCTGTTGTACGGGTAGAGGTTGAGCACCGCGTACACGTGCTCGCCGCGGTTGACGACCAGCCCGTCCTCGTCCGACTCGGCCGGGATCGCACAGAACGGACATCCGTCGCCGGCGCCGGGGCCGGTGGGCTTGTTCTCCCCCTGGATGTACGCCATGCGGTGCGGGGTCCACAGCCGCTGGAACGCGTCCGGTACCCCCGCCCCGTGCCTGTGCTCCGGCTCACTCGTCATGCGGCTCAGCATAGGACTTCCCCGGCGCGGCGCGTGTCGCCGGGCCCCGCCCCGGGCCCGTAGCGCGATCCTGGCCCGATGGAGCACCACGACCGGCTGGAACGCTGGCAGAACCGCAGCGAGACCCCGCTGTTCGTGCTGTCGACGCTCTACCTCGCCGCCTACGCCGTGCACGTGCTGGCCACCGGTCTGCCGCGGGCCGCGCACATCGCACTGCTCGCGGTGATCGGCGCGACCTGGGCCGGCTTCCTGGTCGACTACGTGGTGCGCCTGCGGCTCAGCGGGGCGCGCTTCGGCCCGCGCTATGTCGCCCACCACCTGCTGGACACCGTCGTCCTGCTGCTGCCGCTGCTGCGCCCGCTGCGGGCGGTGGAGGTCTACCAGGTGATCCAGCGCCGCAACGAGCAGCCGCGGCTGAGCCTGTACGGCCGGGTCATCGCGTACGCGGGCATCGCGACGCTGCTCATGGGCTTCGCGGGCGCGCTCGCCGTCTACCAGCAGGAGCGCGGCGCACCGGGCGCGACGATCCGCACCTTCGGGGACGCGGTGTGGTGGGTGTGCGAGACGCTCACGACGGTCGGCTACGGCGACGTCACGCCGGTCACGGTGGGCGGCCGGGTCATCGCGGCCTTCCTGATGGCGCTGGGCCTGGCCCTGCTGGGCGCGGTGACCGGCTCGTTCTCCTCGTGGCTCTTCCAGGTCTTCGCCCGCGAGGGCGAGCTGCCCCCGGACCGCTGAGCGGGCCGGGGGCAGCGGCGGTCACACCTGGACGCGGCGCTCCACCACGTCGACGAGCTTGGCCAGCGCCTGGTCGCGCGGGATGCCGTTCTCCTGCGTGCCGTCGCGGTAGCGGAAGGACACCGTGCCGTTCGTCATGTCCTCGTCGCCGACGATGATCATGAACGGTACGCGCTGCTTCTGCCACGTCCGGATCTTCTTCTGCATCCGGTCCGAGGACGCGTCGACCTCGACCCGCAGCCCCTTGCGCTTCGCCTCGCCCGCGAACTCCTGCAGGTACGGCACGTGCGCGTCGCCGACCGGGATGCCGACCGCCTGGACGGGCGCGAGCCACGCCGGGAAGGCGCCCGCGTAGTGCTCCAGCAGCACCGCGAAGAAGCGCTCGATCGACCCGAAGAGCGCCCGGTGGATCATGACCGGCCGCTGCCGGGAGCCGTCCGGCGCGGTGTACTGGAGGTCGAAGCGCTCGGGCAGGTTGAAGTCCAGCTGCACGGTGGACATCTGCCAGCTGCGGCCGATCGCGTCCTTCGTCTGGACGGAGATCTTCGGCCCGTAGAAGGCGGCGCCGCCCGGGTCGGGTACGAGCGGCAGGCCCTGCTTCTCGGCGACCTGGCGCAGCGTCTCGGTGGCCTCCTCCCACACCTCGTCGGAGCCGACGTACTTCTCCGGGTCCTTGGTGGACAGCTCCAGGTAGAAGTCGGTGAGGCCGTAGTCGCGCAGCAGGTTGAGGACGAAGGTGAGGGTCTTGTCCAGCTCCTCGGCCATCTGCTCCTTGGTGCAGTAGATGTGCGCGTCGTCCTGCGTGAAGCCGCGGGCCCGGGTCAGGCCGTGCACGACGCCCGACTTCTCGTAGCGGTAGACCGTGCCGAACTCGAACAGCCGCAGCGGCAGTTCGCGGTAGGACCGGCCGCGCGCGTCGAAGATCAGGTTGTGCATCGGGCAGTTCATGGGCTTGAGGTAGTAGTCCGTGCCCTCGTCCAGCTGCATGGGCGGGTACATGCCGTCGGCGTACCAGTCCAGGTGGCCCGACGTCTCGAACAGCGTGCCCTTGGTGGCGTGCGGGGTGTAGACGAACTCGTAGCCCTCCTCCTCGTGCCGGCGGCGCGAGTAGTCCTCCATGACCCGGCGGACGATGCCGCCCTTGGGGTGGAAGACCGCGAGGCCCGAGCCGATCTGCTCGGGGATGGAGAAGAGGTCCAGCTCGCTGCCGAGCTTGCGGTGGTCGCGCTTGGCGGCCTCCTCCAGGAATTCCAGGTACGCCTTCAGCTCGTCCTTGGTCGGCCAGGCGGTGCCGTAGATGCGCTGGAGCATCGGATTGCGCTCGCTGCCGCGCCAGTACGCCGCCGCGTTGCGCATCAGCTTGAAGGCCGGGATGAGGCGGGTGCTCGGCAGGTGCGGGCCGCGGCACAGGTCCTTCCAGCACAGCTCGCCGGTCTTGGCGTCGAGGTTGTCGTAGATGGTCAGCTCGCCGCCGCCCACCTCGACGTCCGCGCCGTCCTCGCTGCCGGCCGAGGAGCCCTTGAGGCCGATCAGCTCCAGCTTGTACGGCTCGGCGGCCAGCTCCGCGCGGGCCTCGTCCTCGGTGACGACACGGCGGGAGAAGCGCTGGCCGCGCTTCTGGATCTCCTGCATCTTCCGCTCGACGGCCTTGAGGTCGTCGGGCTGGAAGGGCTTGTCGACGTCGAAGTCGTAGTAGAAGCCGTCCTTGATGGGCGGGCCGATGCCGAGCTTGGCCTCGGGGAAGAGCTCCTGCACGGCCTGGGCCATGACGTGCGCGGTCGAATGCCGCAGGATGTTCAGCCCGTCGTCGCTGGTGATGTCGACCGGCTCGACGGTCTCGCCGTCGGCGAGGACGTACGTCAGGTCGCGCAGCTCGCCGCCGACCCTGGCCGCCACGACGGACCGCTCGCCCTCGAAGAGCCCGGCGGCCGTCGTGCCCGTCGTGACCGTCCGCTCTTCCGGTTCGGCGGAATCGCGTCTGATGATCACACGGAGGTCTGACACCGGTCTGCTCCTGACTGAGGTCTACGGACCGCGGCGATGGTCGCCGCACCGCTGAATCGTACCGAGCCGGGAGGTCCGCCCGCGCAGGCCGTCCACAGGTGCCCGCGAGGCCGCCCGTCAGCGGCCCGGAGCGCCGCCGCCGGGGCCCGCCGCGCCCGGCCGGGTGTTCAGGGACCACACGTGCGTGCAGCGCGGGCACTGGAGGTGGACGACGGGGCCGCGGTTGGACAGCAGGTAGCGCCAGTGCTCGCCGCAGGAGCGGCGGTCGGCGCAGGTCGCGCAGTCGCGCGCGTCGTCGCAGCCCGGGCACGGCAGCCAGGCCCGCCGCGCGGGGTCGGCCTGCGGGTCAATGGGCAGCCGCACGGCCCGGCCCCTCCCCCGGCCCTCCGTCCGCCCCGCCGGGCAGGACCCCGGCCGCGACCAGCTCGTCGTGGATGCGCTGCTGCTCGGCGTCCAGCCCGGAGTACAGCAGCGCGTACGCCTCGGCCTCGCCGCGCAGCACCTCGACCGGGTCCCAGTCCGGGCCCAGCGCGGCGACGACCTCGGCGCGCCGCCGGACCTCGTCGCGGGTCAGGTCGAGGCTGAAGGGTATGAGGCCGGGACGGTCGTCCGGATTGCGGGGATCGCGGGCATCGGCGGCGTTCATGGCGTGACTTCCGATCTGGGGGGACCCTTCCATCCTTACCAGCCGTTCCGCCCCGAGGGAAGGGTCCCCTTACCCGCCGTGACCGACCTCATGCCCGCTCCGCCGCGCCCGGGGCCCCGGCAGCCGGCCGGTGGCGGTCCAGGTCAGCAGCAGGACGGCGACGTCGTCGAGGTGCCGCCCGCCGTCCAGGGCGCGGGTGGCGGCCGTGAGGTGGTCCAGCAGGGCCTGACCGTACGGGTCGGGTGCGGCGGCGATGACGGTGATGAGGCCCTCGGTGCCGAGCCTGGCCGGGCCGCTGCCCGCGTGGCCCTCGGTGAGCCCGTCGGTGTACAGCAGCAGGGACCCGGCCGGGGGCAGCACGACCCGTGAGGTGTGCCAGTCCTCGGTGCCGGGCAGGAAACCGAGCGCGATTCCGGGCCGGGCCGCGATCTGGGTCGCCTGGCCCTTCTCGACCAGCAGCGGTGCCTCGTGCCCGGCGAGCGTGACGTCGGCGTGGCCGCTCGCGGGATCCAGCCGCAGGGTCGCGACGGTGGCGAACATGGCCGGGTCGGTGCGCTCGGCGACCAGGATCCGCTCCAGCAGGGCGAGCAGCCCGGCGTCCCGGTAGCCGCCGAGCACCAGGGTGCGCCACGCGATCCGCAGGCACACCCCCATCGCGGCCTCGTCCGGGCCGTGGCCGCTCACGTCGCCGATGACGGCGTGCACGACACCGTCCGCGGTCTCCACGACGTCGAGGAAGTCCCCGGCCAGCAGGGCGCCCTCGCGTCCTGGCAGGTAGCGGGACGCCGGGACGACCCGCGGTTCGGGCGGCAGCATCGGGACGGGCAGCAGGCCGCGTTCCAGCCGCTGGTTCTCCTGCGCGCGCTGCTGGTTGGCGCGCAGTTGCGCCGCGGTGTGCTCGACCTGCTTGCGGTGCACGGCGTAGCGGATCGCGCGGTCCAGCAGCTCGCCGGTGACCGCGCCCTTGACCAGGTAGTCCTGCGCGCCGGAGGCCACCGCGTCGGCGCCCGCGGTGTCCTCGGCCAGGCCGGTCAGGACGATGACGGCCGCGGCGCCGCAGGCCTCCTGCACCCGGCGCACCGCGCCCACGCCCTGCGCGTCGGGCAGGTGCAGGTCGAGCAGGACGCAGTCGGGCGCCTTCCGGGCGGCGTGCGCGATGCCCTCGTGCAGGTTCTGCACCCACAGGAGGTCGACGTCGAGCGTGGTGTCGGCGAGGTATTCCTCGACGAGCAGCGCGTCGCCCGGGTCGTCCTCGACGAGCAGGACGCGCAGCCGGGTCTGGACCGGCGCGTCCGCCGGCCCGGTTGCCGCAAGGTTCACCGCTGGTTCTCCTGCGCCGCGGCGGCCACCGCGGCGGGGGACGGCCCGGGCAGCGTGAAGGCGATACGCGTTCCGGGGGTGTGGGCGGGGTCGACGGCGATGGTCCCGCCGTGGAATTCGACGATCTTCTTGCACAGGGCCAGGCCGATGCCGTTGCCCGGGTAGGTCTCGCGGGTGTGCAGCCGCTGGAAGATGACGAAGACCTGCTCGGCGAACTCCGGTCCGATGCCGATGCCGTTGTCGGTGACGGCGAAGTGCCACAGGCCGTCGTCGTCGGCGCGGGCGCTGAGCCGGATCCGCGAGGGGCGCTCGGGGCTGCGGAACTTGACGGCGTTGGACAGCAGGTTCTGCAGCAGCATCCCCAGCTGGGTGGCGTCGCCCGTGACGGTGGGCAGCGGGTCGTGGTCCAGCTCGGCGCCGGCCTCCTCGACCGCGACGCTCAGCGCGTCGGCGGTGCGGGTGAAGAGCTGCTCCAGGTCCACCTCGGAGGTCTCGGTGTTCAGCCGCCCGACGCGGGAGAAGGCGAGCAGGTCGTTGATGAGGGTCTGCATGCGGTTGGCGCCGTCGACGGCGAAGCCGATGTACTGCCCGGCCCGGTCGTCGAGCTGGTCGGCGTAGCGGCGCTGGAGCAGCTGGCAGAAGCTGGCGACCTTCCGCAGCGGCTCCTGGAGGTCGTGCGAGGCGACGTAGGCGAACTGCTCCAGCTCGGCGTTGGAACGGCGCAGTTCGGTGGCCTGCTCGTCCAGTTGCAGCCGGTTTTCGTCGGTGCGGGCCAGCTCGCGGACCAGCCGGACGCGCATCGAGTCGACGCCCGCGGCCATCTGCCGCATGTCGGCGGGCCCGGTGGGGGTGACGGGGTGGTCGAATATCCCGTCGGCGACGAGCCGTACGTCGCCGGACAGCCGCTCCAGCGGGCGCGTCACGCCGCGGCGCAGCCCGGCGAACACCGCGGTGGTCAGGGCGAGGATGAGCACGCCGATCGCGCCGAAGAGGATGTCGCGCTCGGTGGTGGCCGAGTGGAGCTGGGCGCGGGAGTCCTCGCGGACGCGCTGGATGGTCTGCTGGAGCAGACCCGAGGCGTCGCGTACGGCGTCGAAGTCGCTCTTGCCCTCGTCGGCGCGCTCGGCGGCCAGCGCGACCGGCGCGCCGGGCGGGGCCGCCGCGACGGGCTCGGCGATACGCCGCTGCCAGAGGGCGGCTCGCTGCTCCAGCACGTCGAGGTCGCGCACGACCTCGGCGCGGTCGCCCATGACCGTACGCAGCCGGGTGGCGAACGTGTGCTGGTCGCTGACGCCGGTGCGGTAGGGGTCGAGGAAGCCGGGCTGGCCGGCCAGACCGTAGCCGCGGATGCCCGTCTCCTGGTCGGTCAGGGCGGTTTCCAGCCGGACGGCGGCGACGAAGGCGGAGTCGGCGGACAGTACGCGGTCGGTCAGCGTCGCGGAGCGGGCCAGCAGCAGGCCGCCGGCGACCCCGAGCAGCAGCAGGACGGCGAAGGAGGAGGCGACGCCGACGGTGAGCCACCGCCGGGTCGTCCAGCGCCCGGCCGCGTGCGGACCGGACTCCGCGGACCGCGGCTGCCGCGGCGCCTCCCGCGGTCCGGTGGACTGCTGCGGTATCTGGATGTCCACCCTGCTCCTCACGACCGGCGTGTGCTGATGCCGCGTGACACGCGAACTGCGGGCCCGGTCGCGGACGGCGCCATCGTACCCGCAAGCGCCGCCGGTGACAGGCCCCCCGCGGCCGTCCCGGGGAGGCTCGATTGTCCCTGCCCGCGGTGCTGCATATCCTGCCGGTGACCGTACGGGCGCCCCGCCGTCCACAACGTCAGGAGCACCGCAGTGAACTCCCTCGTCCCGCACCCCGCGTACCGCGTGCTCCTCGTCGAGGACGATCCCGCCGACGCGCTCCTCGTGGAGGAGGCGCTCACCGGCCGGGGGATCGACCGGGCCATCACCCGGGCCGACGACGGCATCGAAGCGCTCGACCATCTCCGCGACCCGGCCAACCCGCGGCCGGACCTGATCGTCCTGGACCTCAACATGCCCCGGATGAACGGCCGCGAACTGCTCGGCGTCCTCAAGGAGGACGGCGAGCTGCGCAGCATTCCCGTCGTGGTGCTCACCACCTCCGCGACCCCCGCCGACGTGAGCGCCGCCTACGAGCGGCACGCCAACGCGTACGTCACCAAGCCGGTCAACCTCGACGACTTCCTGGAGTCGGTCCGCAGCATCGACCAGTTCTTCCTGGAGACGGCGACCGTCCAGCACCGCGAGGACTGACCGCCCCGGCTCCCGGGAACGACGAGCGGAAGACCTGCCAGGACTTCCGCCGTGCCATGCCGCGTTCGACGAGTGCGCGGGCTGCGGACAGGGCCCGGTTCCTGGTCCGCTCGGTGGGGGTGAGTTCGCCGCCTGGCGGTCGGCGCTCCGATGACCGCGGTGAGGCAGGCATGGGCGGTGCCCATGGATATCCCGAGGCTCCGGCGATATGAGCGAGGGTGTTGAGACGTCGAACACCTCCCTCAACGGGCCGTACCCCGTCGTCCCGTTCGCCTGGGTCGAGGCATCGGTCCGGCCCCCGGCCGCCTCCGCTACGTTGACGGTCAGAATCGGGCTCGTCGACGCGTTGGTGGCTGGGTGACTCGTCTCCTCGACGTGCTCGATGGAGACATCAGTGTCCTACCGCTCCCTGCTGCGTGTGGCAGGCGTCGGCTTCTTCCCCCTGGGGTTCATCGCCCGCCTGCCGTACGCGACCTCAGCTCTTGCCACCCTCATCCCGTTCCAGGCGGCGACCTACAGCTACGCCCTCGCCGGACTCGCCTGCGCGGCCCAGAGCATCGCCGTCGCCGTCGGCGGCACGCTGGTCGGGGTCCTTGCCGACCGGTACGGCCACCAGCCCGTCGGAGTAGCCGCCGGGATCGCCGATTTCGGCGCCTGGGCCGCCCTGCTGGCCGCGAGCCATGGCACCCTCAGGACTCGTGTACGCCGAGTTCGGGACCGGCAGCGCTCTGGCCGGCGCCGCCTGCGCCTGACCGACGGCCCCCTCGGGACAGCCGCAGGGCAAGATTGAGCTCAACCGACCCCGCCACCCACGAGTGCCCGCACTGCCGGCGGCAGCCACTGCCGTGTCAGAGGAGTTGCAGCACCTCGGCGAGCGCGCCCGGACGCCGGTCCACGGGCAGGGGGTCGACCAGGTGGACCTGGCACCCCAACGCGGCAGCGCCGGTGTCCGCAATGGGCTCGTCGCCCACCATGAGTGCGTCTCCGGGCGCCACTCCGAGCTTGTCGCACGCCATCTGGAAGATCCGGGGGTCGGGCTTCTTCACCCCGCATTCGAAGGAGAGGAAGTAAGCGTCCACGAGGGTATCGACACCGTGGTCACGGAAAACAGGGCGCATGTCCCAGCCGATGTTGCTGACGACAGCGACCGGGATGTCTCGCTCGCGCAGAGCGCGGAGGGTCGCCCGGGTGTCGGGGTAGGGCTGCCATGCCCCGGACACCTGAGAACGTTCGTACAGAGCCTCGGCCAGGTCAGCCGCCGGCAGGCCCGCCTCCCGTGCCATGGCCGTGAATGCCGCCCGGTGTCGTTCGGCGGTCAGATCGCGCTCCCGCCACAGTCCCTCCAAACGGGGCGGAATTCGGCGGGGCGGCACTCCGCCGGGCTGGGCCCCGAACTCCTCCAGCGCAACGACGCATGCGTCGAGTTCGCCCTCAGGAACAGCCAGACCAGCGTCCGCCACGACCACACGCAGCCATTCCGCGGCCGATTCGATACGGAAGAGGGTCCCGGAGAAGTCGAACATCACGCCCTTGATCATGCCGTCGATCCTGCCTGCGCCGACAGGACGACCGCAACCGTGCGGGCGGCGGCTCCGGTGCCGCACGACGTCGCTTCCGGCGCTCTCGCCCAGTGACGCGCTCAACTGTCCGACGGTGCCGGGGACAGGCGCTTCCGGGCACCGAACAGGGGCCGTCCTGGCGGACGGCCCCTGGAAGGTAACGACTTCTCGTTGTCTCACTATGGTGGGCGATACTGGGATCGAACCAGTGACCCCTTCGGTGTGAACGAAGTGCTCTCCCGCTGAGCTAATCGCCCGGGACATCGAGAACCTTACAGGTGAACGCGCCGCGCGTTCAAACGACATGACCGGGGGCGGCGGCCAGGTGGGCGCGCAGGCCGCGCAGGCCCGCGTACATCATCAGCGCGTGGTTGGCGACGAAGAACGGGCGGCCGGGGGCGGCGAGTCGGCGCATCAGGGGTTTGCGGACGACGACCTCCTGCTCGAAGAGCAGCCGGGTGCCGGGGCCGTCCGGGGTGGCCGTCCAGCGGACCCAGCCCTCCAGATCGCCCTCCATCGCGGCTTCCAGGACCCGGTGGTGCGGGTCCTGGCGGGTGGAGCGGGCGGTGACGACGAGGTCGTACGGGAGCAGCGAGCGGAAGCGCAGCAGGCCGGTGGTCCCGCCGGTCTGCCGGACCTCGCGGATCTGCGGCCACCACTGCGGGTAGGCGTCCGGGCGTTCCAGGACGCGGTAGACGGCGTCGGGGTCCGCGGCCAGCCGCCAGATGCTGCGGAATCGGTAGTGACTCCAGTCCATGGGGCCAGTGTGCGCGCGGGACGAGGCCGCGGGGGCGGAAACGCCGAGGGTCCCGGAGCCTGTGACGGCTCCGGGACCCTCGGTCCGGGGTGGGCGATACTGGGATCGAACCAGTGACCCCTTCGGTGTGAACGAAGTGCTCTCCCGCTGAGCTAATCGCCCCGGCGTGCGGACTACTTTACCGCACCCGTGCGGGCCTCCCGACCAGCCGGCCTCACACCGCCTTCCAGGGCATCGTGAAGCCGAAGGCCAGCACGTACCAGACCGCCAGGCCCGCGAGCACGAGCACGACCGCCGTGGTGATCAGCAGGTTGCGCCTGCGCACCCGGGGGTCGGCGGCGGCCCTGGCGAAGTCGGTGACCTTGCGGCGCGTCCAGCGCAGCACCTTCTGCGCCCAGACGAACTCGGTCCCCCAGATCGCCATGCCGCCGAAGATGATCAGCCAGCCGGGCCCGGGGAGCGGCAGCAGCACGATGCCGCCGCCGATCACCGCCAGGCCGACGACGAAGATCCCCACCCGCCACACTCCGTGCAGCAGCCGTGACCGCTTGACGAACGCCGGGGCACGCGAACCGAGCCGCGAACCGTTGGCCACAGCTTCATCGATCTGGTCACTCTCCGCGATCACATATGCCAACGTACCGGACGTCGGGGCATTAGCCGAAACGGCCCTTCCACCCTTCTCGCCACTAGTCCGGACGAGCTACCAGAAGCCTCACAAACCCCTCAGAGGGGTTTACAACGTCCCCGCAGGTGGCATGTCGATTTCGCCGACGTGCGAATCCCCGAGCGCACACTGAGCGAAAGGCCCTGGCGCTTATGAACACCACGGTCAGCTGCGAGCTGCACCTGCGCCTCGTTGTGTCGAGCGAATCCTCACTGCCCGTCCCCGCGGGCTTGCGGTACGACACGGCCGATCCGTATGCCGTGCACGCCACCTTCCACACCGGAGCCGAAGAGACGGTCGAGTGGGTCTTCGCCCGCGACCTGCTCGCCGAGGGGCTGCACCGCCCTACCGGCACCGGCGACGTCAGAGTCTGGCCGTCCCGCAGCCACGGTCAGGGCGTCGTGTGCATCGCCCTCAGCTCCCCGGAGGGCGAAGCCCTGCTCGAAGCCCCCGCACGGGCCCTGGAGTCCTTCCTGAAGCGGACGGACGCCGCGGTCCCGCCGGGCACCGAGCACCGCCATTTCGACCTCGACACCGAGCTCTCCCACATCCTCGCGGAGAGCTAGCCGCGGTCACCGACCGTCCGCGGCCGGTCCTACTCGGGGGGACCGCCCGGACACCCAAGGCGGCGCAGGCCCGCGCCGGCCGCCTGACACCGCAGGAACGAGAGCCGCCGCGGTGGGGCCGACACGCCTCACAGCGGCGGCTCTCGCACGCTAGAGTCACCGGAACGCAGCCGAACGACGACGCCGGCAGGGAGCGTTTCGTGCTGATCAACCATGACACCAGGTGCGCACTCGACAGCGCGGTGGATCTGCTCAACACCGCGCCCGCGAGCGAGGGCCGCGAGCGGCTCGCCGACCTCTCCGACCTGCGGGCCTTCGTCGAGCGGCGGGACATCAGCGAGGTCGGCCGGCTCGACGGGCAGGACCTCACCGCGGTCCGGGAGGTCCGCGCCCGCTTCGCCGAGGTCTTCGCCGCCGCGGACAACGCGGCCGCCGCGGGCCTGCTCAACACGCTCATCGCCGCCGCGAGCACCACCCCGCGGCTCACCGACCACGACGGCTACGACTGGCACGTGCACTACTTCGCGCCGGGCGCCTCCCTCGCCGACCACCTCGCGGCCGACTGCGGCATGGCGCTGGCCTTCCTGATCGTCGCCGGCGAGCGGGAGCGGCTGCGCCGTTGCGACGCCCCCGACTGCCGCCGCGCGTTCGTCGACCTCTCCCGCAACCGCTCCCGCCGCTACTGCGACAGCCGTACGTGCGGCAACCGGCTGCACGTCGCCGCGTACCGCGCCCGCCGGCGCGAGGCGGGCGACCCGGCGGAAGCGACCGTCTGAGGCCCGGGAGCGGCCCTCAGAGGAAGATCAGGTCGTACGCCGCGCCCACGCCCAGCAGCCCGCCGACCACCAGCAGGAACAGCATCAGCGGCGGCTGCGACAGCGCGTACAGGCACCCTCGCGCCTCCGCCGCGGGCCCGTCCTCGGCGAGCCCGTCCGCCATGGGCTCCGTACCCCCGGGACACGGAGCGGTCCCGGTGCGCGGAGCGGGGAGGGGGACGACGTCGGAGGCAGCCGGCCCGGCACGGTCCGGCAGCCGCTCTGCGGCGACCCGGTCGCCGGTGGTGGACAGCACACGATGATCTTCGCCTAGCCCGCGGGGTGCCACGGACCGGCCGGCGCACTCCGCCGCGATCTTCAGCACTCCGGGGGGAGGCGTTCGCAGCGCGGTCGAACGGACCGCGCTGGGCGCCTCGGGGCGGGGCCCCGGCCTCGGGGCCTGCACCGGCGGTGGAGCGCCCGGGCGCGGTCGGCCCCGGCCCCGGAGGACCCGCGAGCCCGGCCCGGGGCCGCGTCCCGGGGCGGCATACGCGACCCCGGATCGTGTGGGCCCGTCCTGCGGCGGCCGACAGGCTGCTCAGATAACCGCGGCGCGGAACGGCTTACGCGGCATGGGCCCCTTCTAGGGCGGCTGACGGGCCGCTCGGATAACCGCGGCGCGGAACAGCCTGCGCGGCCCCGGGCCGCGCGTGGGCACCTCCTGGGGCGGCTGACGGGCCGGTCAGATGCCGCGGCGCTTGAGGATTTCCTCGACGTCGGCGAATTCAGACAGGGCGCTGTCGGAGCCGCGCGACCGGCGGGCGGGGGTCGCCGCCGGGCGGGTCGCGGCGATCGCCGGGGCCTCCGCGCCGCCGCGCACGGCTGCCGGGGCGCCGCCCTCCGGGAGGCGGGCGGAGATCAGCCGCGTCACCCCGTAGAGCAGCGCGGCGACCGCGAGCACGCCGAAGCCCAGCCACACCGTCGGCTTGAAGACCAGGTCGGCGCCCCAGTGCGCGGTGGCGGTGCCGACCTTGCGGCCCAGCGTCACCAGCCCGGCCATGGCCAGTCCGACCGGCAGCAGCGACACCGCGGCGATCCTCGTCGCCGCGAGGAAGCGGCGCCGGTAGGCGGTCATCATCGCGATGCCCAGACCGCCCGCGGACAGGGCGGCACATAGCGTCGTGGTCAGCATTCTGCGGCTCCCGTCGGTCGGTGCCTCCCCATCGTGCCTCGCCCCGGGCGCGGAGGGCCACGGTCGGCACGGATGTTCAGGGGGATCTCCGGGGCGCCTCCTCCGCGAGTGGGAGACTGGCCGCATGGAACGACCCCTCCCCGCCACCCCCGTCGTGCTCGACGTCTGGTGCGAACTCCAGTGCCCCGACTGCCGCACCGCGCTCGGCGACATCGCCGCCCTCCGCGAGCGGTACGGCGCCGCGCTCGACATCCAGCTGCGGCACTTCCCGCTGCCCAAGCACAAGCACGCGCAGGCCGCCGCGCAGGCGTACGAGGAGGCCCTCGCGCAGGGCCGCGGCTGGGAGTACGCGGCCGCCGTCCTCGCCCGCGCGGAGGAGCTGGGCACGGTGGGCGAGCCGCTCCTGGTCGAGGTCGCCCGCGACCTCGGGCTCGACGCGGAGGAGGTCGACACCGCGCTCATCGACGGCCGGCACATGCTCGTCGTCGACGCGGACGAGGCGGAGGGGCGTGCGATCGGGGTGACCGGCACGCCCACGTATGTCATCGCCGGCGAGCGCCTCGACGGCGGCGCGTCCCAGGAGGGCCTGCGCGCCCGCATCGAGTCCCTGGCGGACGCGCTTCTCTCGCGGGGCGAGGCGTAGGTCGGCGGCTTCCCCGCCGCGGGGGTTTCCCGCGCCTGACGGCGCGGGGTGTTCCCGCCCGCACCACCCGTGCAGGTCAGATGTCGTCCGACGGTTCTCCTGTGGGGCGCAACCACCGTCGGCGGCGAACCCGCCGTACGACACCGGCCCCCACCGCTACAGCGGCTTCCAGAAGTTGTGGGTGCGCACCTCGTAGCCGAGGGACGCGCAGACGTGGAGCCCGGCGGCTTCCTCGGGGGCGATGTTCAGGGCGATCTCGCCCACCCCCGCGGAGCGGCACGCGGATTCGGCGGCCAGCAGCAGCGCTCGGCCGAGGCCGAGACCGTGGTGGGACGCCAGTAGCTCCACGGCGAGTACCCATGCCGGCTCCGGCACCGTGCGGAGCCAGAGGCGGCCCACGGTGCCGCCGTCGGTGTCGAGGGCGAACAGGCGGCTGCCGGGAAGCACGGCGGGATCCGCGTCCGGCTCGTAGAGGCGGAAGCCCTTCGGCACCGGCACCTCCTCGCCCGCGCCGCTCAGGCGCTTGCCGAGCACGCGATCGGCCTCGGTGTAGCCGAGCGCCCGAGCGATCCGCAGCCCGTGCACCGCCGCCGGCGGAATCGCGGCGGTCACGCGGGTGCAGCCCCACTGCCGCAGCACCTCTTCCGCCGCGAGCGCGGCGACCGTGCCGCGCCCGCGCCGCCGGTCGGGCTCGTCGACGGACAGCGCCTCGATGCGTCCCGAGCCGCCCGGCGCCTCCGCGGCGAGCCGGAGGGCGCCGACGGGGCGGCCGTTGACGCAGACCGTGAAGTCGCGGGAGCGCCCGCCGCCGCTTCCGGCGCGCTCGGCCCCGGCCGGCCTGAGGGTCGTCGTCATGCGTCCCACTCCCCCTTCGCCCGCCCCGCAGCGGCGTCCGGCCGCGTCCGGCGGGGTGCGGCCCGAGTGTACGGCGGGCGCTACGGCCAGGTGCTTGGAAGGCACTTGGCCATCCCGCCGGCTTCGGCAGCGGAGCCGCGGCGCCGCCCTACGGATTCGGGTGCGCCGCGGCCCGCTCGGCGAAGACCTCCATCGCCTTCGCCGTCACCGGGCCCGGCGCCGCAGGCAACTCGCGGGCGTCGACGCGGGTGACGGGCTGGATGTCGCGGAGCGAGGAGGTGACGAAGACCTCCTCCGCCTCGCCCAGGGCCTCGTACGGGAGGTCCTCCTCCAGGGCGCCGCACCACTCGACGACGAGTTCGCGGGTGATGCCCGCGAGGCAGCCGGAGGAGAGCGGCGGGGTGAGGAGGCGGCCGTCGAGGACGACGAAGACGTTGGAGCCGGTGCCCTCGCAGAGCCGCCCCGTGGTGTTGGCGAAGATCGCCTCGGTGGCGCCCTGTTCACGGGCGCGCGCGAGGGCGACGACGTTCTCGCCGTACGAGGTGGTCTTCAGGCCGGTGAGGGCGCCGCGCTCGTTGCGCGTCCAGGGCACGGTGACGACCGCGCCGGAGGCGGGGTGCGCGGGCGCCGGGCTCGCCGCGACCACGAGGGTGGCGGCGGAGTCGCCGCGGTCGGAGCCGAGCGGGGAGATGCCGCCGGTGTAGGTGATCCGCAGCCGCGCGTGCGGCAGCGGGTTCGCGGCGAGGACCGCCTCGCAGGCGCGGGCGACCTCGGCGGTGTCCGGCTCGGGCAGGCCGAGGCCGAGCGCGGAGCGGGTCAGCCGCCGCAGGTGCCGGTCGAGCGCGAAGGCCTGCCCGCCGGTGGCCTTGAGCGTCTCGAAGACGCCGTCGCCGACCGTCAGGCCGTGGTCGAGCACCGACACGGTCGCGTCCGCGGTGTCCCGCAGCCCGCCGTCCACCCAGATCCTCACCGCTGTGACCTCCCACTGGCGCTGACGCCGCTGCCGTTCCTGTCGCCGGTACCGTCCCCGGCGCCGATCCCGCCCGGGGGCCCCGGACGCTCCGGACCCGCTGTTCCCGACGCTACCGCCAGCAGCCGCCGGGCCTTCAGCTCGGTCTCCTCCCACTCGCCCGCGGCGTCCGATCCCCAGGTGATGCCCGCGCCGGTGCCGAAGCGCAGTTCGGGGCGGTCGGCGGCGTCGCGGTCGATCCAGAAGGTGCGGATGCCGACCGCGAGCGCGGCGGTGCGGCGGTCGGCGTCGACCCAGCCGACCGCGCCGCAGTACGGGCCGCGCAGCGCCGTCTCCAGCTCGCCGATGATCCGCAGGGCGCTGGTTTTGGGCGCGCCGGTGACGGAGCCGGGCGGGAAGGCGGCCGCGAGCAGTTCGGGCCAGCCGGTGCCGGGGCGCAGTTCGCCGCGCACGGTCGAGACGAGGTGCGCGAGCCCCGGGTGCGGTTCGACGGCGCACAGCGCGGGGACGGTGACCGAGCCGGTTTCGCAGATCCGGCCGAGGTCGTTGCGGACCAGGTCGACGATCATCACGTTCTCCGCGCGGTCCTTGGGCAGGAAGTCGTCCGCGGTGGTCGCGGTGCCCTTGATCGGACCGGATTCGACGGTCGTGCCGCTGCGGCGCAGGAAGAGCTCGGGCGAGGCGGTGGCGACCTCGACGCCGTGGCTCGGCAGCCGGACGGTCGCCGCGTACGGGGCGGGGTTGCCCAGTTCCAGGACGGCCGCGAGCGCGTCGACGTCCGGTGCGCCGCCGCCGGGGCCGGGTGGCAGCGGGGCGTGCAGGACGCGGCAGAGGTTGACCTGGTAGACGTCGCCGGCGGCGATACGGGCGCGGACGGTGTGCACGCCGGACTCGTAGGCGGCGCGGTCCATGGAGGACGTCCAGGCGGCCGGGTCGGGGCCGCGCCACCGGGCCGCCCGGGCGGCGGTCGCGGCGCCGGTGCCGGGGCCGGTGCCGGAGCGCGGGGTGCGGTGGACGTCGGCGAAGCGGGCGCAGACGGTGCGGCCCTCGAAGTCCGCGACGACGGCCCAGAAGCCCGTGGAGTCCAGGGCGGCCGGATCCGCGGTGACGTCACGCAGTCCGGTGGCGACGAGCCCGTGGAAACGGGCCAGCGGGACGAGATCGCGCACGGTGCTTCCCCGGGAGGCTGGAGCGGTCGGAACCCGAGTCTAGGGTGGGCGGACCGGCCGGCGCGGGAGGGGGCCGGGCGGGCCGCGCGGGGTGGCGCGCACCGCACGCACGCAGGGCTTTCACCCCGCTCGCACACGGCCCCCGGAGGGTGCGTACGGGCCCGTGCCGCGGCGCCGGCGGCGCCAACTCGCCGTCATTGGCCCGGCACGCTGCGGAAACCGGTTTTTGAGCTGGCCCCGGAATCCGCTAGAGTTCAACGCGTCGCCCCGGAGTTGTTGCGGAGCAGACCTGCGGACGTGGCTCAGTTGGTAGAGCATCACCTTGCCAAGGTGAGGGTCGCGAGTTCGAATCTCGTCGTCCGCTCGATGTGGGGGATCCTCCCGGGGACCCTCCGCTGCTGGTGGAGTGGCCGAGAGGCGAGGCAACGGCCTGCAAAGCCGTCTACACGGGTTCAAATCCCGTCTCCACCTCCAAGGACGATTAGCTCAGCGGGAGAGCGCTTCCCTGACACGGAAGAGGTCACTGGTTCAATCCCAGTATCGTCCACGGGGCCCTGCCGGGCCCTGAGCAGTACCTTCCCGCGCGATTAGCTCAGCGGGAGAGCGCTTCCCTGACACGGAAGAGGTCACTGGTTCAATCCCAGTATCGCGCACGCAGTACGGCGTCCTGCGGGCGCCTGCCATCCCGGACGATTAGCTCAGCGGGAGAGCGCTTCCCTGACACGGAAGAGGTCACTGGTTCAATCCCAGTATCGTCCACCAGCTACGGCCGAGGGCCCGGAGGCATCTGCTTCCGGGCCCTCGGCCGTTCCCTCCTGCCGGTCAGGAGGAGAAGAGCATGTGCGCGAAGCCGCCGTGGCCGTGGTGCTTGTGGCCGTGCCCGTGGCCATGGCCGTGACCGTACTGGGGGGCGCCCCAACCGGGGGCCTGCGGGTAGGCGGGCGGTGGCGGGACGGGAGCGGCGGGGTAGGCCTGCGGCGGCGGGGCGGGCTGGTTCCACTTGCCTTCGAGCTGGGTCAGGGCCTCCAGCTCGCCGTAGTCGAGGAAGATGCCGCGGCAGTTCAGGCACTGCTCGATCTGGACGCCACTGCGGTTGAACGTCTGCATCTGGCCGTGGCACTTGGGACAGACCATCGTCGAATCAACTCCTCGCTTCGAACACGTGAGTTCACTCTAGATGGGCGATGCGGGCGCAGGTGGCCACGAGTTCGGACTCGGCCTCGTCGAGGTCGCGGCCCTCCCGGGCGGCCTTGGCGACGCCGATCGCGGCGGTCTGCACGGCCAGCGCCCGCGCGGGCACGTCCAGTTGGCCCCACGGGTCGCCTTCGGGCGGTACGGCGGGGCCGCCCGCGGAGCGGTAGGCGGCCAGGAAGCGCGCCCACGCGTCCGGTTCCAGCAGGCCGGCCGCGAACCACATCGCGGGGCGGGCCAGATCCCACGCGGCCGGGCCCGTGCCGAGGTCGTCGACGTCGATGAGCTGCCAGGGGCCGTCGGGCGCCGGGTGCCGTACGAGCTGGCCCAGGTGCAGGTCGCCGTGGCAGAGCGCGGCGGGCCCGGGGTGCGGGGCCTCGTCCCTGGCCCACGCGGGAAGGCGCCGCCAGGCCCGCCGTACGGTACGGGCCGCCGCCGAGTCCGCGACGCCGCGCAGCCGGGCCACGGCGAGCGCGGCCTTCGCGGGGCCGCGCATCGGCGGCAGCGGGCCCGGCAGGGCGCCGGGCGGCACGAGGTGCAGCCGGGCGAGCAGCACCGCCGCCTCCGCCCAGGGCGCGGCCGCCGGGTCGTGCCGGTCCACGGGCACGCCGTAGGGCCACGCGCTGACGGGCCGCCCACCCGCGGCAACGGACAGGACGGCGACGGCAGGGGCGGACGGTACGGGAGCGGGCGGCACGTGCGGGGCGGCGACGTACGGCCCAGGCGCGGACTGCGCGGCGTCGGATTGGGCGGCTGCGGGCGGGGCGGGAACGGGCGGGGCGGGAACGGGCGGGGCGGGAACGGGCGGGGCGGGAACGGGAGCCGCGCCGTTCGGGGCGGGCCGCTGCGGCAGCGGGTCCTGCGGCAGCGGGGGCAGCAGGATGCCGCGCAGCGCGGGGTGGGCGGCGACGCCGACGCGGACGGCGAGCGCGGCGACGTCCGTGCCGGGCGCGTGCGCCTTGGCCACGACCGCGCCGACCCGTACCACCGTGCCGTCGGGGCGGTCGGCCAGCACGGTGGTGGCGGCGGGCACGGTGGGCTGGACGGCGGCCGGTCCCGCGGCTGCCCGCCGGACGGCCCGCGGGGTGCGCCGGGCGGCGGCGGCCGCGGTCGCGGCGAGCGCGGTGACGAGGGCGTCGTCCGCGACGGGGGCGGCGGTGCGGCGCGCCGCCTGCCGGTCGATACGGACCGTACCGCCCTGCCGGGCGGGCCCGGACTGCTCCCCCGTGGTCGTCATTGCCCCAGTCAAGCATCCCCCCGTCGCCCCGTCCCGGCGGAGTCGGCCGTCCGGAGTCCCTGCGGGGGGCCCGCCCCGGGCCCGGACAGCGCAATGCCCGGGCATCCGCATGGATGCCCGGGCAAGCGCAGTCGTCCGCCCTACCCCCGTCCCCACGGGGTCCACCGGTGAGTCCCTGACCCGGACCGCTCTTCCAGGTCGGAGCGCCTTTCAGCGCCCCAGCAGGCCGGCCACGGACGACGCCTGTACGACCACTGCGTCCACCCCGCCGAAGAGGTAGGCGAGCAGTGCGGCGAGCGGCAGCACCATGGCCGCCGCGACCAGCGGGTGCCGGGATCCGGTCCGCCGGGTGCCGCGTATGGCGCGTGTGGTGCGCGTCACCGTGTTCGCCATGCCCGCCCCCTTCCGGGGTCCGCCGTGTGGTCGTTCGCTGTGCAGTTGAAGAAGGTGGAGAAGATGAAGGATGTGAAGGAGAGGAACCGGTCCGGCTGACCGGTGCATCAGGGGGCGGCGGGCGCTTGACCTCGGGGGACGAGTGCTCCGCCCGCCGCTTGACCTCCACATTAGGTGCGCCCGGGCCCTTGGTCGTCAGGCCCTGGTACCCCTTCGCAGGCCTCCCGGAGGATGACGGCGGCCGCCTTGTGTACATCCCTGGGTGGATCCCGCGCCCCGGCTCCCCAGGGTCATCCCTGAGCCGGCCGGGCCCCGACGGCCCGCTCCTGCGCCTGCTCCTCGGCCCGCTCGTCGTCCCTCGGCACGGGCTGCTCGACCAGTGCGAGCACCCGCGTGGCCATGAAGCGCGCGGTGCGCACGACCGTGCCGCTCCGGGTGACCTCGCTCACTTCCACGACCCCGCGGCGCACCGCGGTCTCCACCCGGCGCCCGGCCCGGGTGGCCACGACCTCATAGGTGCGGGTGCTGTCCCCCGCGTCCACGACTATCTCCACGCAATCACCTTTCACGGCGTCATTCCCCTTCGCAGGATGGACCGTTGGCCGATCGCGGCCAGGCGGCGGCCCGCTGTCGGACCGGCACCTCGCCGTTGCCTCCAGCTTCCCACCCGGCACTGACAATTCACGGCCCGTCGCCTGCGGGCCTTCACCGCGCGACGGGAGGTGAGTCCGTAAGCTGTGGGCGGCCCACCCGTCCACTGACCCGGCCCGCCGGGCAGCAGCGGCAGGGGTGGCGCAGCGGAGCGGAGCGGCAGTGGGGTCCGCCCCCACCGGAGGCAGGGGTACGGACATGGCGATGATGCGGCTGCGGCGCGAGGATCCGCGGGTCGTCGGCGCCTTCCGGCTGCACCGGCGGCTCGGCGCGGGCGGCATGGGCGTGGTCTACCTGGGCGCGGACAAGCGCGGCCAGCGGGTCGCGCTGAAGGTGATCCGGCCGGAGCTGGCGGAGGACCAGGAATTCCGGTCGCGCTTCGCCCGCGAGGTGTCCGCTGCGCGGCGGATCCGCGGCGGCTGCACCGCCCGGCTGGTCGCCGCGGACCTGGAGGCCGAGCGCCCCTGGTTCGCCACGCAGTACGTGCCGGGGCCCTCCCTGCACGACAAGGTCGCCGAGCAGGGCGTGCTCTCCGCCGCGGAGGCCGCCTCGATGGGCGCGGCCCTCGCCGAGGGGCTGGTCGCGGTGCACGAGGCCGGGGTCGTCCACCGCGACCTCAAGCCGTCCAACATCCTGCTGTCGCCCAAGGGCCCGCGGATCATCGACTTCGGCATCGCCTGGGCCACCGGGGCGAGCACGCTCACGCACGTGGGGACGGCGGTCGGCTCGCCCGGCTTCCTCGCACCCGAGCAGGTGCGCGGGCTGCCCGTCACACCGGCCACCGACGTCTTCGCCTTCGGTGCGACGCTCGTCTACGCCGCGACCGCGGACTCGCCCTTCGGGCAGGGAAGCTCGGAGGTCATGCTCTACCGGGTCGTCCACGAGGAGCCCGACCTCGGCGCGGTGCCGGACGCGCTCGCGCCGCTCGTCCACGCGTGCCTGGCCAAGGATCCCGAGGAGCGGCCGAGCACGGTGCAGCTCTCGGAGCGGCTGACCGAGATCGCCACGCGCGAGGCCCGCGGCATCGGAGCGCCGCGCCGGGAGGGCGTTCCCAAGGCGGCGGGGCCGCGGCCCGAACGGCCCGTCGGGCGGCGCGCGGAGGAATACGCCCAGCAGCGCACGCAGCGGCGGACGCCGCCGCGGCTGGACCCCACCGGTGGGGGCGGGGCGGCGGGGCGCGCCGCCGGTCGCCCCCCGGCCGGTTCCGCCGCGGGCGCGCCGAAGCCGACGCTGAAGGCCACGATGCCGTCGGCGCGCGCGTCCACGCGCCCGCCGGTCCGGACGTCCGGCGGGCGTCGGCCCGGGGCGCCCGGGGCCGGGCGGCGGCGCCTCATGCGGCAGCGGCTCGCGGTGTTCGTGGTCGTCACGCTGCTGGCGGCGGTGATCATCGCGACGCTGCAGGGGTGCCACCACTTCTGAGGGTGGTTGCCCTGCCCATGCGCTGGGCGCGCGGCTTCGGGGGCGGCACTTGCGCGGGGTGCGCTGCCGCGCCTTCGGGGGTGCCACTTGCGCGGGGCGCGCTGCCGCGCCTTCGGGGGTGCCACTTGCGCTGGGCGCGCGGCCGTCCCACCGTCGTGGCTGATCGCGCAGTTCCCCGCGCCCCTACGGGGCGCCCTGCCACCTTCGCCGCGGGCGCGCGGCCGCGCCTTCGGGGGTGCCGCTTGCGCGGGGCGCGCGGCTGTTCCGCCGTGGTGGCTGGCCGCGCAGTTCCTCGCGCCCCTGCGGGGCGCCGTGCCACTTGCGCCAGGCGGACGGCCGCCGCGCCGTCGTGGTTACTCGCGCAGTTCTCCCCCAGGCTCCGCCCGGGAGGTGCCCCCACGCGCCCCTGCGGGGCGCCCTGCCGCTTGCGGTGCGCGGCGCGGACGCCGCGCCGTCGAAGGTACCCGCGCGTCTGGTGCTGGCCGTACGGTCCCGGGGGGAGTAGCTTACCAAGCGCTTGCTTAGTCGGTCGGAGAGGCCGGGAGTGGAAGGGGCGGCGGCGTATGGGAGACATCGGGGAAGGCGAGGTGCGGGAGCGGGCTCGGGCGTTGCTCGGGGCGCATCCGCCGGGGAGTACGGCGGCGGGGGAGTTTCTGCGGGCTCGGTTCGACGCGGGGCTTGCGTGGGTGCACTTTCCGGCGGGGCTGGGCGGGCTCGGGGCGCCGCGTGCGCTGCAGCAGGTGGCGAACGAGGTGCTGGCCGCGGCCGGGGCGCCGGACAACGATCCGCGGCGGATCGGTATCGGCCTGGGCATGGCGGCGCCGACGATCCTCGCGTACGGCACCGCCGAGCAGCAGGCCCGCTTCCTGCGGCCGCTGTGGACGGGCGAGGAGGTGTGGTGCCAGCTCTTCAGCGAGCCGGGCGCGGGCTCGGACCTGGCGGGGCTGCGCACCCGCGCGGTGCGGGACGGGGACGACTGGGTCGTGGACGGGCAGAAGGTGTGGACGTCCAGCGCCCACACCGCGCGCTGGGCCATCCTCATCGCCCGCACCGACCCGGAGGTGCCCAAGCACCGCGGCATCACGTACTTCGTGTGCGACATGACCGACCCGGGCGTGGAGGTCAGGCCGCTGCGGCAGATCACCGGGGAGGCGGAGTTCAACGAGGTCTTCCTGACCGGGGTGCGGATCCCGGACGCGCACCGGCTGGGCGCGGTCGGCGACGGCTGGCGGGTGGCGCAGGCGACGCTGATGAACGAGCGGGTGGCGATCGGCGGCGGCGCGCCGGTGCCGCGCGAGAGCGGCATGGCCGCGCCCGTCGCGGCGACCTGGCGCGAGCGCCCCGAGCTGCGCACGCCCGAGCTGCACGACCGGCTGCTGACGCTGTGGGTGGAGTCGGAGGTGGCGCGGCTTACCGCCGAACGGGTGCGGCAGCAGATGGCGGCGGGCACCCCGGGCCCCGAGGGCTCGGGGCTGAAGCTGTCGATGGCGCGGCTCAACCAGCAGCTGAGCGGGCTGGAGCTGGAGCTGCTCGGCGAGCAGGGGCTGCGCTACGGCGACTGGACGATGGTGCGTCCGAGCAGCGTCGACTTCTACGGGCGCGACGCGGGCTACCGCTACCTGCGCGCGAAGGGCAACTCGATCGAGGGCGGCACGTCCGAGATCCTGCGGAACATCGTGGCCGAGCGGGTGCTCGGGCTGCCCGCCGAGCCCCGCAACGACAAGGACGTCCCGTGGAAGGACCTGCCCCGATGACCGCGACGACCCCCTCCCCCGCGGCGCCCGGCCTGCTGTACTCCGACGTCGAGGACGACCTGCGGGCCGCCGTCCGCGCGGTGCTCGCCGACCGCTGCGGCCCGGCCGCGGTGCTGGGCTGGATCGAGACGGACGAGCCGTACGACCCCGCGCTGTGGCGGGTGCTGGGCGGCGAGCTGGGCCTGGCCGGGCTGCTGGTGCCCGAGGAGTACGGCGGGCAGGGCGGCACCGCGCGGGAGGCCGCGGTGGTGCTGGAGGAGCTGGGCGGCGCGGTCGCCCCCGTCCCCTTCCTGGGCAGCGCGGTGCTCGCGGCCTCGGCGCTGGTGGGCTGCGCGGAGGCCGGTGACGCGGCTGTCCCGCTGCTCGGGCGGCTGGCGGCGGGCGAGGTCACCGCGGCCCTCGCGGTGCCGCTGTCCGCGGCGCCGGGCGGCGGCTTCCCCGCGGGCGTGCGGGTGGACACCGCGGGGCGGCTGTCGGGCCGGGTCACGAGCGTGGCCGACGCGGTGGGCGCGGACGTGCTGGTGGTGCCCGCCGACGGGCCGGACGGGCCCGCTCTCCACGAGGTGGCCGCGGAGTCGGCGGTGCTGCGCCGCCCGGTGAGCCTGGACCTGACCCGGCCGCTGACGGACGTCACGCTGGAGGGCGCGCCGGGGCGGCTGCTGGCCGCCGGGGAGACCGCGCGGGCGGCGCTGGAGCGGGCACTGCTGACCGGGGCGGGGCTGCTGGCGTCGGAACAGCTCGGCGCGGCGCAGTGGTGCCTGGACGAGACGGTCGGCTATCTGAAGCAGCGGCACCAGTTCGGCCGGGTCGTGGGCTCCTTCCAGGCGCTCAAGCACCGGCTGGCCGACCTGTGGCTGGAGGTCGTGTCGGCCCGTGCGGCGGCGCGCGGCGCGGCCGCCGCGCTGGCCTCCTGGCGGTCGCCGCAGGAGAGGGCCGAGGCGGAGATCGCGGTGGCGGTCGCGCAGGCGTACGTCTCGCCCGTCGCGGTGCGCGCGGCGGAGGAGGCGGTGCAACTGCACGGCGGCATCGGCATGACGTGGGAGCACCCCGCGCATCTGTACCTCAAGCGCGCGAAGGCCGACGAGATCGCGCTGGGCTCCCCCGGCCACCACCGCCGCCGGCTGGCGGCCCTGGTGGACCTGCCGCCCGCGCCCTGACGCACCGGCGGACCGGCGGAAGCTCTCCGCCGGTCCGCCGCGGGGCGCGGTTCAGTCCTCGACCGGGCCGAGCAGTTCCAGCAGCCGCCCGCGCCAGGCGAGGGAGTCGCGGATGCCGTCGCGTACGTCGTACTCCGGCTTCCAGCCCAGCAGCCGGGCGGAGCGTTCGGTGCGGGTGTACGCGCCCGCGACGTCCCCGGGGCGGCTCGGCGCGTCCTCGGTGCGCAGCGGTATGCCGGTGACCCCGCCGAAGGCCGCGGCCAGCTCGCGCACCGTGGTGCCCTTGCCCGTACCGAGGTTGACGACCAGGTGCGGGGGCCGGTCGCCGCCGACGATGTCGTCGAAGCGGGCGAGCGCGGCGACGTGGGCGCGCGCGAGGTCCCAGACGTGGATGTAGTCGCGGATACCGCTGCCGTCGCTGGTGGGCCAGTCCGTGCCGGTGACCCGGAAGACGTCGCCGCTCTCCCAGGCGGCGATCATCTTGCCGAGCGCGTGCGAGGGTTCGCGGAGCTGGAGGCCGGTGCGCATCCGCGGGTCGGCGCCGATGGGGTTGAAGTAGCGCAGCGACACCGCGCGCAGCTCCGTCCCCGCGGCGGCGTCGGCGAGGATGCGGTCGATCACGGCCTTGGTCTGCGCGTAGGGGCTGCCGGCGGCCACGGGAGAATCCTCGTCCACCGTGAAGTCCGTGCCGGGCTCGTAGACCGATGCAGACGAGCTGAAGAGGACGCGGTGGCAGCCGTTGCGTTCCAGGTGTTCGAGCAGGGCGATGGTCTTCGCCACGTTTTCCCGGTAGTAGCGCAGTGGTTCGGCCACCGAATCGGGGACGACGATCAGCGCCGCGCAGTGCACGGCCGCCGTGATGTCCGGGTGCTCGCGGAAAATACGGTCCAGGAGCGCGCCGTCCGCGATGTCCCCGCGGTAGAACACCCGGCCCTCGGTGAACGCTTCGAGCCCCGTGACCAGGTTGTCGAGGATGACCGGGGTGTGCCCCTCGTCCAGCAGCGCGCTCGCGACCGTACTGCCGATATAGCCCGCGCCGCCGGTGACAAGAATTTTCATGTGCACCCATCTCCGCTGCCCCGTACCAGGATTACGGCAACCCTAGCACCACCGCCGCGGGCGGCACGGGGGCGGAATCCGCAGCTCCACAGCGCAGTGGAATAGGACGCGGGCGCGATATCGCAACAGGCGGGCCGGGTAAATGGGCGGCGGCCGGTAATTCTTTGTGCCGCGTATTCCCGGCGGGAATTACGCCCCGGCCACGGCGTAGAAGGCCACCGCGGCGGCCGCGCCCACGTTGAGCGAGTCGATGGCGTGGGACATCGGGATGCGGACGAGGGTGTCGGCGGCCGCCAGCGCCTTCGGGCTCAGGCCGGGGCCCTCGGCGCCCAGCAGCAGGGCCAGCCGCGGGAGTTCGGCGAGCGGCAGCTCCGGCAGCGCGGTGGCGTGCGCCGCCGGGGTGAGCGCCAGCAGCCGGAAGCCGGCCTGCTTCACCGTGCCGTACAGGTCGCGCGGCCAGGCGTCGAGACGCGCGTACGGCACGGAGAAGACCGCGCCCATCGAGACCTTCACCGACCGGCGGTAGAGCGGGTCGGCGCAGTCCGGCGACAGCAGGACCGCGTCCATGCCGAGGGCGGCGGCGCTGCGGAAGATCGCGCCGATGTTGGTGTGGTCGTTGACCGCCTCCATCACCACGACGCGGCGCGCGCCCGCGAGCACCCCCGCCGCGTCCGGCAGCGGTTTGCGCTGCATCGCGGCGAGCGCGCCGCGGTGGACGTGGTAGCCGGTGACGCGCTCGGCGAGGTCGTCGTCGACGACGTAGACGGGCGCGGGCACGTCGTCGACGACGTCCCGCAGCGCCGCCACCCACTTCTCGGTGAGCAGCATCGAACGCATCGGGTAGCCGGCCGCGAGCGCCCGCCGGACCACCTTCTGGCCCTCGGCGATGAACAGGCCCTCCGCGGGCTCGCGGCGGCGCCGCAGCTCGACGTCGGTGAGGCCGGTGTAGTCGTGCAGCCGCGGGTCGTCCGGGTCGGTGACGGCGACCGGTTCAGCCATGGACGTTGCCCTCGGTGTACGCGCCGCCCGGCCGCCCCACCGTCACGACGTCGCCGACGACGATCACCGCGGGGGGCCGCACGGCCTCCTCGGTGACGATGCGGGCCACCGACGCGAGCGTGGCGTCGACCCGGCGCTGCGCCGCCGTCGTGCCCTCCTGCACCACCGCGACCGGGGTGCCCGCGGGGCGGCCGCCCGCGATCAGGGCGTCCGCGATGGCGCCGATCCGCTCCACGGCCATCAGCAGCACGAGGGTGCCGCGCATCCGCGCCAGCGCGGGCCAGTCGACGAGCGAGCGCGCGTCGTCCGGGGCGACATGGCCGCTCACCACGGTGAACTCGTGCGCCACGCCCCGGTGCGTGACCGGGATGCCGGCCGCGCCCGGCACGCTGATCGAGCTGGAGATGCCGGGGACGACGCTCACCGGGACGCCCGCGGCGGCCAGGGCCTCCGCCTCCTCCATGCCGCGGCCGAAGACGAACGGGTCGCCGCCCTTGAGCCGCACCACGGCCTTGCCGGCCTTCGCGTGCTCGATCAGCGCGGCGTTGATGGCCTCCTGGGCCATCGCCCGGCCGTACGGGATCTTCGCCGCGTCGATCACCTCGACGTGCGGCGGCAGTTCGTCCAGCAGGTCGCGCGGGCCGAGCCGGTCGGCGATCACGACGTCCGCCTCGGCGAGGAGGCGGCGGCCGCGCACGGTGATCAGGTCCGGGTCGCCGGGGCCGCCGCCTACCAGCGCGACGCCCGCGGTGCGGTCCCGGTGCCGGGGCGCCACGAGGCTGCCGTCGCGCAGCCCCTCGACGACGGCATCCCGCACGGCGGCGCTGCGGCGCGGGTCCCGGCCGCTGAGGACGGCGACGGTCACGCCGTCCGTGCGGCCCGTCGCCGGGGTCCACGCGGACGCGGCGCTCGCGTCGTCGCTGCGCACGCACCACACGCGGCGCTCCTCCGCCTCCGCGGAGGCCGCGGCGTTCGCGGCGGGGTCGCGCGTGGCGACCAGCGCGTACCAGGCCTCCGCGAGGTCGCCCGTACGGTACGGGCGGCGCTCCCAGCGGAGTTCGCCGGCCGCGGCCATCGCCTCCACGGAGGGTGTCGCCTCCGGCGCGACCAGGACGACGTCGGCGCCGGCCGACAGCAGCGCGGGCAGCCGCCGCTGGGCGACCTGCCCCCCGCCGACCACCACGACCCGGCGCCCCGCCAGCCGCAGCCCCACGGGGTAGGCGGGGGCGTCGTCCTTGCGATCCATCGCGCTCCTTCGGCAATCCACGGCGAGCTTTGATCTTACGTTGCGCTGGGGGGTACGCCGCGGGGTGCCTCTTGCGCTGGTCGCGCGGCCTTCTGCGGGTGGTGGGCTGGTCGCGCAGTTCCCCGCGCCCCTTGCGTACCCGGCGCGGCACCGCGACCCTCCGGGCTGCCACGGTTCCTTGTCGCGGGGCCGTCCGCCGGTGGTCGGCTGAGCGCGCAGTTCCCCGCGCCCCTGGTGTGCCGCCCTCCGCGGCACCCGCGACCCTCCGGGCTGCCACGATTCCTTGTCGCGGGACCATCTGCCGGTGGTCGGCTGAGCGCGCAGTTCCCCGCGCCCCTGGGTTGCCGGCCTGCGCGGCAGAGGCGGGCTCTTAGCGCGCTGGGCAAGCGTTTTCAGGGGCGCGGGGAACTGCGCGACCAGCCACGGCGGCGGGGAGATCGCGCAAACCAGCGCAAGCCGCCCCCCGGGGGCGGGATAGCCCCCGCCCCGGGAGGGTCAGGCTTTTTCGGTGACGCCGGCCGCGTCGAAGGTGGCGACCTCGTGCATGACGCGGGCGGCGCTCTGGACGAGGGGGAGGGCGAGGAGTGCGCCCGTGCCCTCGCCGAGGCGGAGGTCGAGGTCGACCAGGGGGCGCAGCCCCAGCGCGGTGAGGGCGGCGACGTGGCCGGGCTCGGCGCTGCGGTGGCCGGCGATGCACGCGGCCAGCACCTCGGGCGCGATGGCGCGGGCCACGAGCGCGGCGGCCCCGGCGGACACCCCGTCGAGGATGACGGGTGTGCGCAGCGCCGCCGCCCCGAGCAGCAGGCCGGTGAGCGCGGCGTGTTCGAGCCCGCCGATCGCGGTGAGGACCGCGATCGGGTCCGCCGGGTCGGGCCGGTGCAGCTCCAGCGCGCGCCGTACGACGTCCACCTTGCGCGCGTGCATCTCGTCGTTGATGCCGGTGCCGCGCCCGGTGACCTCGGCCGGGTCCGTACCGGTGAAGACGGCGACGAGCGCCGCCGAGGTCGTCGTGTTGGCGATGCCCATCTCGCCGGTGAGCAGCGCCTTGTTGCCGGCGGCCACCAGGTCGCGGGCGGTCTCGATGCCGACCTCGATCGCGCGCAGCGCCTCCTCCCGGGTCATGGCGGGGCCCGCGGTGAAGTCGGCCGTCCCGGCGCGCACCTTGCGCGGCAGCAGTCCCGGCGTGCCGGGCAGCTCCGCGGCGACACCGACGTCGATGACGCAGACCTCCGCGCCGACCTGGTTGGCGAAGGCGTTGCAGACCGCCCCGCCGCCGAGGAAGTTGGCGACCATCTGCCCGGTGACCTCCTGGGGCCACGCGGTGACGCCCTGGGCGTGCACCCCGTGGTCGCCGGCGAAGATCGCCACGGCCGCGGGCTCGGGGATGGGCGCGGGGCACACCCGGGAGAGCCCGGCGAGCTGCGCGGAGATGATCTCCAGCATGCCGAGCGCCCCCGCGGGCTTGGTCATCCGCTTCTGCCGCTCCCACGCCTCGCCGAGGGCCTTCGCGTCGAGCGGGCGGATGGCGCGCAGCGTCTCCTCCAGGAGGTCGTGCGGCTCCTCGCCGGGCAGCGCCCGGTTGCCGTACTCCTCCTCGTGGACGACCCAGGACAGCGGGCGGCGCTGCGACCAGCCCGCCTGCATCAGCTCGGGCTCCTCGGGGAATTCGTCGACGTACCCGACGCACAGGTACGCGACGACCTCCAGGTGCTCGGGAAGGCCGAGTTCGGCGACGACCTGGCGCTCGTCGAAGAAGCTGACCCACCCGACGCCGAGGCCCTCCGCGCGGGCGGCGAGCCAGAGGTTCTCCACGGCGAGC
Source organism: Streptomyces sp. NPDC021020 (assembly GCF_044333285.1). Lineage (NCBI taxonomy): Bacteria > Bacillati > Actinomycetota > Actinomycetes > Kitasatosporales > Streptomycetaceae > Streptomyces > Streptomyces sp. NPDC021020. Next base: position 319,734 of record NZ_JBIRQQ010000008.1, on the reverse strand, counting down.
GCGGAGGAATACGGCGCCATCTGCGGCTGGGTGTGCCGGCCGAGGGTGTGCCGGCCGCCGCGCGTGGGGTCGGCGGTGACGACGATGTTGACGGGCGTGTCGAGGATCGCCTCGATCTTCAGCTCGCGGAACTGCCGGGCGCGGGCCTTCGGCAGCGACTGGGCGTACGCCTCGCGCTGGGCCATGGCCAGCTCGTGCATCTTCTCCCGGGTCTTCTCGGAGCGGATGACGACGAAATCCCACGGCTGGGAGTGGCCGACGCTCGGCGCGGTGTGCGCGGCCTCCAGGACGCGCAGCAGCACCTCCGGCGGGATGGGGTCGGAGCGGAAGCCGTTGCGGATGTCGCGGCGTTCGCGGATGACGCGGTGGACGGCGTCGCGCACGGCGGGCTCGTACGCCTCCGCGGGCTCCCCGGGCTCTCCCTGCTCCTCGGCGGGAGCGGGCACGGCGGCGTCCGGTGCCTCGGCGGCGGGCGCGGCCTCCACGGCCGCCACCGCTTCCACGGCCTCGGCGGTCTCCACTGCCTCGGCGGTCTCCGCGGCTTGGGCGCTCTCCGCGGCCTGCTCCTCGGCGGGCGCGGCCACCGCGGCTTCCGCCGTCTGCGCCGTCTCCGCGACGGGCGCGTCCGGTACGGCCGCCGTCTCGGCGTCCTGCGCCGGGAGTTCGGCCGCGGCCTGCTCGGCAGGGGCAGTGGGGGCGGCGGCCTGCTCGTCGAAGGCCGGGCCGGACGGCGGGGCGGCGAGGTCGAGACCGATGGGCGCGGCGGCGGGCTGGCCCGGTGCGGACGGCGCGGAGGCGGGTCCGGCGAGGGCGGGCGCGGGCACGGCGGTGCCCTGCGGCGTGGTCGCTGCGGCGGCCTCCGCGGCGGTCCCCGCGGCGGCTTCGGCCGCGCCGGCGGGCGCTTCCAGGCCCGCGTCGGGTGCCGGAGCGGGCGCCGGTACGGGCTCCGCCTGCGTGAGGGCCGTGACGGGCTCCGGCGGCGTCCGGGGCGCGACGATGCTGTCGGCGTGCGGGATGAGCGACTGCTGGGAGGGCTGGTCGGCCGCGGGCCACCCGCCGTGCGGTCCCGCGGCGTCGCCGGGCTCGCCGTTCTGCTGGGCGGGGATGGCGTGCGGGCCCTGCGGCGGCACGTCGAGGTATTCGGGACCCGCGGTCGGCGGGCCCTGCACGCGTACCGGCGCCGGTACGGGACCGCCCTGCGCGGGCCCGCGGTCGGCGAGGGAGCGGACAGAGACGCCGCCGCTCGGGGTGTCCTGGACCGGCGGGCCCATGTGCAGCGGGCGGCGCGGCGGTGCGGGCGCGACCGGCGGGGCGTCAGCTCCCGGCGCCCGTACGGCGGCCGGGTCCTGCGCGCCGCTCTCGGCGGTGGCGCCCGGCGCGGCGGTCTGCGGCTCCGCGGCGGCCTCCGCCGTCTGGACGCCCTGCCCGGATCCGGCACCCTGGGCGGCCTGTTCGGCCCCCGGGTCCGCGGCGGCCGGCACCTGCCCCGCGAGGGCCTGCCCGGCGCCCGGCACGGCGAAGCCCGCGCCCTGCGACGGCTCGCCCTGCGGCGCCTGCCCCGGCTCCGGGAATCCGGCGCCCGGCGCGAACTCCGCACCCGGAGCACCCGGAGCACCCGGGAAATGCCCCGGCCCCGCGAGCCCGGGTACGCCCCCGGGTACGGACGCGGCGGTGCCCTGCGCCTGCGCGCCGAAGCCGGGCCCCGCGTCACCCGCGGCCTGCCCCGGCACCAGCCCGGGCGCGGCCCCCTCCCCCGCGGCGACGGCGCCGGACGCCACGTCACCGGGCGCACCCTGCGCGGCGGCCGGAATCCCGGCGCCCGCTCCGTCGGCTCCCGGCACGGCGAATCCGGCGCCCGGAGCACCCAGGCCACCCGGCGCCGCGAAGCCCTGCTCCTGCGGGAGGAACCCGGCGGCGTCGCCGCCCGGCAGCTGCCCCGGCGCGGCGAACCCCTGGTCGTGGGCGGCGCCCGGCAGGGGGAGGCCGGGCGCGGATTCGGACCCGTAGCCCGGTGCGAAGTGGTCCGCGGGGAGCGGCGCCTGCGGCGGCTCGGGCTGGAGCGGTACGGGCTGCGGGTCGCTCCACGTGCCCTGGGGGCCGGGCATGAGGAGCACGTCGTCCTCGTCGTCGAGCCCGGTACCGGGGGCGGGGGGCTGGTCGAGGTAGCCGTAGGGGGGGGTGTCGAGGCCCGCGGGCGGCTGCGCGCCCCAGCCGTTGGCGGTGGCCTGCGGTGCGCCGAGTGCGCCGGTGTGCGGCTGGTGAGCCGCGTCGCCGACCGCGTTCTCCGGCAGCCCCTCGCCGGGGATCTGACCGGTGTCCGTCATGCGTGCCCCTCGCCCATCGGTTTCGCTCCTTCCAGCCGCTGCGCCGCGCACACCCACCCCTCACCGACTCCAACGAGCGGGCCCGGGATGCGGCACGTCAACCGCGGGGACATCGGACGTATCGACACCCCGTCAACGCACGACGACGGCACAACGATCCGTCAGCCTACCCTCACTCGCCGCGCCCACCGCCCCGAAGTCCGCACCGCGGGACGTATCTCACACAGCGCCCTGCGGCAGCGCTCCCACATGCGCAAACGGCGCCTCGCGGGCCCGTCCGCCGGCCTTGCGGCCGGGCCCGGTTCAGGGCCTGCTGCCGCACAGCAGGAAGGCCGCCGGGCCCTCCTGCTCCTGCCACCCGGAGTCCGTCTCCGCGGAGCGCAGCAACATGCGTTCGACGGTGTAACCGCCTTCGGTCAGCGCGCGGTCGACGGCCGCCGCGGACTCCCGGGTGGCGGCCGCGGCGACGATGCGCTCGGGGCGGCGCGCGGCGCACGCGGCGACGACGGCGGGGTCGGCGCAGCCGATGCGCACCACGTCGGGTTCCGGCAGGTCCTCCAGCACCTGGGGCGCGGTGCCGTGCACCACCTGCATCTGGACGCCCGCGCGGCGGGCGGCGGCGGTGATCCAGTCGCAGGCCTGGGCGTCGCGGTCGACGGCGATGACGGCGGCGCCGAGCCGCGCGGCCTCCAGGGCGAGGGCGCCGTCCGCGGCGCCGATGTCCCACACCAGGTCGCCGGTGCGGGGGCCGAGCCGGGCGAGCTGGTAGGCGCGCACCGGGGCGGGCACGTCGCCCCCGTACTCGGCGGCGGGCAGCGCCCAGCCGCGTACCGGGCCGGGGAAGCCCGGGTCGCGGCCGGCGATCCAGCCGCCGCCGCGGGAGGTCGCGGGGCGGCCCCCGGGCGCGGTCGGCGGGGCGGTGGAGCCGAGTACGGCCAGGCCGGGGCTGCCGGTGCTGCCGCCCACGACGAGCACGATGTTGGGGTCGCGCCATATGTGGTCGGCGACCTTGTCTGAGGTCAGCACGGTGATCTGCTCGCGGTCCGAGCCGAGCGCCTCGCAGATGACGAAGGTGCGGTGCACCCCGGCGAGCAGCAGGGCGAGTTCGGCGGGCCCGGCGCCGGGCGCGGTGAGGACGGCGACCTTGGGGTAGGAGCGGCAGACGTTGACGGCGCGGCGCAGGGTGCGGCTGGTGGCGACGACGACCCGGGCGTCGTCCCAGGGCATGCCGGCCCGGGCGAAGGCGCGCGCCACGGCGGAGACGCCGGGGATGACCTCGACCTCCAGGCCGTGCTCGGGGTCGCGCAGCGCGCGGACGACGCCGAAGAAGCCGGGGTCGCCGTCGGCGAGGACGACGGCGGTGCCGCGGTGGCCGGCGATGCGGCGGGCGGCGATGTCGATGCTGCCGAGGACGATGTGCTCGGCCTGCTTCGGGACGTACGGCAGGGCCAGGTGGTGGCGGGTGCCGGCGACGAGGGTGGCGGCGTCCAGCGCGGCGCGGGCGGCCTCGGACGGGGGTGAGCCGTCCCATCCGATCACGGTGACCCGGTCGGCCATCGTCGTCTGCCTCCAAGCCGTGGGGTGGTTCGCGGGGGGTGCCGGCGGAGCCTCCTCGGTGGGGGCGGAGGTGAGGCCCGGGTGAGAACCCTAACCCGGCGGCGGGCGCCACGGGTACGCCGATACGCGCAGGTGTTCCGGCCGCGGCACGGGGGCGCTCCGGCGGGCGGCGACGGGTCGGCAGCGACGGGTCGGCGGCGGCGGGCGGCCGCGGGTCAGCGGCGGCGGGCGGCCGCGGAGTAGTCGGCGTAGTCGGGGTAAGGGGAGTACGCGTCGTAGCCCTCGCCGGCCCCGTCCGTACCGGTGGCGCCGCCGAGGTCGTCCAGGCCGTCGAGGTCCTCGGGCAGCAGGCTCCACACCAGCAGGTCGGTGCGGGTCTCGACCCAGCGCCCGGCGGGGTCGTCGCCGGCCCGGCCGCGGATGAGGCCCGCGCCGCGCAGCACGCCCTCGCTGATGCACCCGATCTTCTGCGCGACCTGCTGCGAGGCGCTGTTGTCGGCGGCGGTGCGCAGCTCGACCCGTTCGAAGCCCTGGTTGCGGAAGAGCCAGCGGACGACGGCGAGCACCGACTCCCCGGCGTATCCCTCGCCGCGGGCCCAGGAGGCGGTGAGGTAGCCGATCTCGGTGCCGCGGACGCGCCAGTCGGTGTTCTGCAGCTGGACGGTGCCCACCAGCCGCTGGGTGAGCAGTTCGGAGACGCCCAGCACCAGGCCCCGCCCGCTCGTCCGCTCCCCCGGCGCCCCGGTGGTGACGAACGACCGTGCGGCGGCCTCGGTGTACGGCCGCGGGGAGCCGGTCCACGCGGTCACCAGGTCGTCGTTCATCATCTCCACGAGTTCGGGGATGTCGTCCTCGTCGTACGGGCGCAGCAGCAGCCGCTCCGTACTGAGGGAGATGTCCGGAAAGGTGGCGGTCATTCACTGCTCCGTAACCAGGGCATGGGTGGACTGCACAGCATGCAGCATCGCGCGCGGCGGCCGCCGGGCAGGGTCCGTCCGGGGTGCCGCGGGGGTGCTCGGCGGCGAACGCCCTTCCAGAGTAGGGCGGATGGCGGTCGCCGCGAGTATCCGTGGACGTCATCCGATCCTGCTACCGTCTGCCCGCGTGACGGTGCACCACGCAGCAGGAGTCGGTTACCAGCGGGCCGCGGGGGTCTACGAGCGCTCCCGTCCGTCCTATCCGCTCGCCGCGCTCGCGGCGCTCGCGGACGCGCTGCCGCTCCAGGCGGGCCGTACGGTCGTCGATCTGGGCGCGGGCACGGGCAAGTTCACCCGGCTGCTGGCGCTGACCGGCGCCGAGGTGCTCGCGGTGGAGCCGGTGCGGGAGATGCGCGAGACGCTCGCCGGGCTGCTGCCGGGGGTCGCGGTGAGCGCGGGCACGGCGGAGGCGACCGGGCTGCCGCAGGGTTGCGCGGACGCGGTGGTGGCGGCGCAGTCCTGGCACTGGTTCGCGGAGGCAGCGGCGCTCGCCGAGGTGCGGCGGCTGCTGCGGCCGGGCGGCGCGCTGGCGCTGGTGTGGAACACGTACGACACGTCGGTGCCGTGGGTGCGGGACTTCCAGGACATCATCTTCCGGCTCGCGCCGCGCGACCTGCCGAGCCCGCCGCTGGCGGCCGGTCCGGTCGACGACCACCGGCCGGCCGACGGCTGGCGGCGGGCGTTCGAGGCGCCGGGGTCGGGCTGGGGCCGGATCCACGAGCGGCACTGGCCCAACCCGCACTCGACGACGGTCGCGGACGTCGTGGAGCGCATGATGTCCTCCAGCCACATCGCGGTGCTGGACGAGGACGCGCGGGCGAGGGTGCGCGCGGAGTTGGCCGCGGTGCTCGGGGCGCACGACGCGACGCGGGTCAGCGGCGCGATCGAGATGCCGTACACGACGGACGTGTACTGGGTGCGCCCCGCCTGACCGTCACCGGCCGGGCGGGGCGGGGAACCCCGGGGGCGGACCGGCTCAGGCGGCCGGGGTGCCGAAGGCGGGGATGACCGCGCCCTTGAAGGTGTCCTTGATGTACTGCTCGACCTGCGGGGAGTTGAGCAGCTTGACGAGCTTGACCACCCGCGGGTCGTTCTCCTGGCCCTTCTTGACGACCAGGATGTTGGCGTACGGGTTGCCGGTCGCCTTCTCGGTGACCAGGGCGTCCTTGACGGGGCTCAGGCCGCCCTCGATGGCGTAGTTGCCGTTGATGACACCCGCGTCGACGTCGCCGAGCGAGCGCGGCAGCTGCGCGGCCTCCAGCTCCTTGAAGTGCAGGTGCTTGGGGTTGCCGGTGACGTCGGCGGGGGTGGCGGTCTGCTCGGTGCCGTCGCGCAGCGTGATGAGGCCGTTGGCGGCGAGCAGGCCGAGGGCGCGGGCCTCGTTGGTGGTGTCGTTGGGCACCTCGACGGTGGCGCCGTCCTTGAGCTCGGACAGCGAGCCGATCTTGTGCGAGTACAGGCCCAGGGGCTCCAGCTCGACGTCGGCGACCGCGACCAGGTGGGTGCCGTTCTTCTTGTTGAAGTCGTCGAGGTAGGGCTTGTGCTGGAAGAAGTTCGCGTCGACCTGGCCCTGCTCGGTGGCGGTGTTGGGCAGGACGTAGTCGGAGAACTCCTTGACCTGGAGGTCGAGTCCGGCGCTCTTGGCGAGGTGGTCGCGGACGTAGTCCAGGATCTGGGCGTGCGGGGTGGGGCTGGCGGCGACGACGAGCGGCGCGGAGGCGTCCTTGGCGGCCTTGCCGTCGGCGGAGCCGGCGCTGCCGGACTTCGAGCCGGAGTCGGAGCCGCAGGCGGACAGGCCGAGCGCGAGAGCGCCCACGGCAGCGGCGGCAGCGGTGATCTTGAGTGTCCTACGCACGAAAAGTGCCTCTTTCCTGTGTTCTGTGGTGCCTGTTTTTCAGGTCTCCGCCCGCCCCGCGCGGGTGGTGCGGGGCGGCCGGACGTCAGGGGGCGGTGGGGGCCGGGTCCGCGGGGCGGGACTTCAGCAGCCGCAGCCGGGGGGCGGCCGAGGAGCGCCCGCGGCGGGCGGCGGCGCGGGCGGCGAGGTCGCCGGCCAGCTGCACGAGGGTCACGAGCACGACGAGGACGGCGACGATGACCCACATGAAGCCGGTCTCGAAGCGCTGGTAGCCGTAGCGCAGCGCGAGGTCGCCGAGCCCGCCGCCGCCGACCACGCCGGCCATGGCGGAGTAGCCGACGAGCGCGATCACGGTGGTCGTGGCGCCCGCGACGAGCGAGGGCAGCGACTCGGGCAGCAGCACCTTGCGCACCACCGTCCACGTACTGCCGCCCATCGACCGGACGGCCTCGACCAGCCCGCGGTCGACCTCGCGCAGCGAGGTCTCCACGAGCCGGGCGAAGAAGGGGATGGCGCCGACGGACAGCGGGACGACCGCGGCCTGCCAGCCGATGGTGGTGCCGACGACCGTGCGGGTGAAGGACATCAGCGCGATCATCAGGATGACGAACGGCAGCGAGCGGCCGAGGTTCACCACCGCGCCGAGCACCTTGTTCACGACGGTGCCGGCGACGCCGTGCAGCGGGCCGCCGCGGTCGGTGAGGACCAGCAGCACGCCGACCGGCAGCCCGGCGGCGATCGTGACGGCGGCGGACCAGCCGACCATCCGCAGGGTGTCCCCCAGCGCCTGGGTGATCAGCGGGTGCATCTCGGACCAGGTCACTTGGCCACCGCCGGCGCCGCGCTCCGCCCGGACGGGGCGTTCACGGACGGGGCGACGTCGACCTGGAGGCCCTGCTCGCGCAGGAAGCCGATGGGCACGACGTTGTCCTCGAAGCGGCCGGGCAGCTCGATGCGCATCCGGCCGATCTGCCGGCCGCCGTAGGTCTCCATGGCGGCGCCGAGGATCGACACGTCGACGTTGTAGGTGCGCGCCAGCTGGGAGATCACCGGGCGGGTCGCGCTGTCGCCGTGGAAGGTGAGGTCGACCACGGTGCGGTCCGGGCCGGATGCCTCGCCGCCGACCGGGAAGAGTTCGCCGGCCAGTTCGGAGCCGGGCGTGGCCAGCAGTTCCGCGACGGTGCCGGATTCCACCACGCGTCCGCCTTTCATGAGGGCCGCCGAGTCGCACACGGCCTTGACGACGTCCATCTCGTGCGTGATGAGCAGCACGGTCAGGCCGAGCTGCCGGTTGAGGTCGCGCAGCAGTTCCAGCACGGAGCGGGTGGTCTCCGGGTCGAGCGCCGAGGTGGCCTCGTCGGAGAGCAGCACCCGGGGGCGGCCGGCCAGGGCGCGGGCGATGCCGACGCGCTGCTTCTGGCCGCCGGACAGCTGCGCGGGGTAGGCGCGGGCCTTGTCGCCGAGGCCGACGAGGTCGAGCAGCTCGCGGGAGCGGGCGGCGCGCTCGCGGCGGGTGACGCCCTGGATCTCCAGCGGCAGCTCGACGTTGTCCTGGACGGTGCGCGAGGAGAGCAGGTTGAAGTGCTGGAAGACCATGCCGATGCCGGCCCGGGCGGCGCGCAGTGCGGCCGGGGCCCGGTCGGAGCGCCCGGCCAGCGCGGTGAGGTCGCGCCCGGCGACCTCGACGGTGCCCGAGGTGGGGCGCTCCAGCAGGTTGACGCAGCGGATCAGGGTGCTCTTGCCGGCGCCGCTGCGGCCGACGACGCCGTAGACCTCGCCTTCGCGCACCGCCAGGTCGACGCCGTCGAGTGCGGTGACCTCGCGGTCGCGCGAGCGGTAGACCTTGCGCAGGTCGGTGGTGGTGATCACAGGGGTGTCCATCTGGTCGGGCGCACGGCGGACGTACCACCGCACAGGGGGTGTGCTTCGGGGGCGTGGCACAGGAGGTTGGCCACGGCGTCCCGGGCGCGGCGCGGCGCTGCACCGGGAGGGGGGTGTGACGTGGGCGGCGGGCGCCGGGGGCGCGACCGCTCAGGGCCTCAGGTCAGGCACACATTCGACACATTCGACACATACGACGAACACCGGGCGTGGTCGCCTCGGTCGCGCGGCTGCGGCGGTTCGTCGTGGTCATGGACCCCAGTAAACCAGACATCCCGCCCGGTTCCGAAATCCGGGCAGTTCGTCCACTATCCGGACGGCGGGTGGGACGGCCCCACGGCGGGCCCCGAGGCCGCGGGACGGGGGTGGGAGAACGGGCGGCCGCGCGGCCGTAATACAGTCGGCGCATGCTCGACGCGGTCACCCTCACGGTCTCGGTCATGGCGCTGCTCCTCGCGGCGTGGTGCGCCTGGTCCGCGTACCGCGACGAGCCGACCAACGACCGGCATTTCGCCGGCATGGCCGTGGTGACGCTCGCCACGCTCGTGCAGCTGGTGATCTCGCTGGTGCAGCTCGGCCACGGCGACCGCCCCGAGCAGGGGGTGCCGGTCTTCGTGGGCTATCTGATCGGCGCGGTCTGCACCGTCCCGGCCGCGGCCTTCATGTCGCTGACCGAGCGCAGCCGCTGGGGCACCGCGGTCGTCGCGGCCGGCGGAGTGATCCTGGCCGTGCTGGAACTGCGGCTGTACGACATCTGGGGAGCCGGTCATGGCTGAGGACACCACCGCGGGCGACACGAAGGCCGCGGCGGAGACGGCAACGGGCCCGACGGCCGGGGAGCAGCCCGCCGGCGGGCGGATCGGGCAGGGGCCCGGGCGGCTGCTGCTGTGGTTCTACGGGGTCTTCACGGTGGCCGCGCTCTCCCGCTCGATCACCCAGATCTCGACCAAATTCCACGAGGCGCCGCTGGCGTACGTGCTGTCGCTCGCGGCGGGCGTCGTCTACGGGGTCATCAGCGTCGCGCTGTGGCGGGGCGGCGACCAGGCCCGCAGGGTCGCGCTGGTGTCCTGCTCGGCCGAGCTGCTCGGGGTGATCACGGTGGGCATCCTCACCGTGGCGGACTCCTCGGCCTTCCCCGACCAGACCGTGTGGTCGGACTTCGGCGTCGGCTACGTCTTCCTGCCGCTGCTGCTGCCGGTCATGGGCCTGCTGTGGCTGCGCCGCTCCGCACGCGAGGCGTCCACCGCGGCCTGAGGCCGTCCGCCGCGGCCCGGGGCCGGGACCCGCGAGGCGGGCCCGAAGGCCCGGGCGCGGCAGCGCCGTTGGCGCCGCACCCGGGCGGTACGGGTCAGGCGGAGGCAGCGAAGGGCGCCTGCTCCGCGGGCTTTTCGAGGGTCACCATGCTCAGCCGCCGGGTGACCGGGCGGGCTACGCCCACCTGGGAATACCCGAGCTTGCGGTACATCCGCAGATTGACCTCGCTGCGGTGGCCGGTGGAGAGCTGGTAGACCTTGGCCTCCCGCTCGGCCGCGAGACGGTCCTCCAGGGCGGACAGCAGCCGCCCGCCGAGGCCGTGCCGCTGGAGCCGCGGATGCACGATCAGCTTGCCGATCACGGCCGTCCCGTCCCCGTCGACGGTTCCCCGCACGGAACCGACGACCTCGGGGCCGAGGCGGGCCACCAGGACGCAGCCCTCGGCCAGTTCGGCCCGCAGCTCGTCCAGGGTCTGGGTGAGAGGTTCGATGGTGTAGTCGCCGTAGATCTCGGCTTCGCTCTGGTAGCAGAGGTACTGGAGTTTCAGGATCTTTTCGGCGTCGCTTGCTTCCGCCGTAGAGATGGTCACGCTCATGCCCATGCGCGCAGGCCTCCCCTTCGAAATCCGTCCGGGCAGTCTGAGGGTGAGGTGTGCGCCCGGGACGTGTGCCTGAACGGAGTCGGCGCGGTCGGTGCCGTCTCCGTGGCGCCGATGATCGCACAAACATCCCTGCCGGTCAGTGACTTACCACTGCCCGCTCCAGACTCCTCCGGGCGTGCAAAGGGTGCCCACTGCCGCCGGCTGTTTACCGTGCATTACCCCTTCCCACCGGGGATCCAACCCTCGAATTCAGGATCGAACGCAGGCACGCCAGGCAGCGCGAGCGCAGCGGCCCCACGCTCCCCTGTGAGATTCCCAACTCCCGGGAGATTTCCCGGTATGTGGGATCGGAGCCGGACGTCAGCACGGCCAGCAGCCGCGGGCAGTCGCCCGGCAGCCCGGGTACGGCGGCCAGCACCGCGCGCAGCGCGACCGCGGCCTCGGCCCGGTCCTCGACACCGTGCCGCCCGTGCCCGGCGCGCGGCGGCGGCCCCGCCGCGCGGTCGGCGTACGGGCCCTCGCAGGCGCCCGGCGCCTCCGCCGCGAGCGCCGCGGCCCGCACCTGCGCGGCGAGCCACCCGGCGGGTTCGGCGGGGGCGCGGCGGGTCTCCAGCAGCCGCAGCCACACGTCCTGTTCGAGGTCCTCGGCGTCGGCGGCACCGGCCGGTGCGTACGCGGCGGCCTCCGCGGCCAGCAGCGTGCGGTAGCGAGCGGGCAGGCCCGCGGTGGGGGTCATGCCCCGTGCATATCCGCTCGGCCGTGCCGCGCGCCCGACCGGGGCGCCCGGCACGGCCGGCTTCACCTCATGGAGTGGCCCGCGGGCCGGTCAGGAGGACAGGTAGTCCGCGCGGGCGAGCACCGCGGTGTCGGCGTTGTCGGTGAACAGGCCGTCGATGCCGGTCGCGAACCAGGTCCTGAAGGCCGCGATGGGGTCGCCGTACGCGTTCGGGTCGGTGCCGACCTGGAAGTCCGCGGGCAGGAACTGGTTCTCGTTGCGCGCGGTGAAGGGGTGCAGCACCAGTCCGGCCCGGTGGGCGTCGCGCACCACGGTGGTGGGCCGCAGCAGCCTGCCTGCGGCGTCGCGCGGGATGACGACGTCGGTGGTCGGGCCGATGCCCTGCGCGAAGCCCGCGATCCACTTCAGGCCCGCGGGGGTGACGAGGTCGGCCACCGTGCGCTTGTCGCCGGCGACGACGAAGTCCCAGGGCTGCGAGGTCAGGCCGTTGAGCAGGAAGATCTTCGCCGCCTCGGCGCCGAGCCGCCCCAGCCGCTGGAGGCTCTGCGCCTCGAAGGACTGGAGGAACTGCGGGGCGTCCGCGCGGTGCCTGCCGTACTGCCTGAGCTGCGTGACCAGCCGCTCCTCCAGCGGCAGGCCGATGCCGCGGAAGTAGGTGGGGTGCTTGGTCTCGGTGTGCAGCCACACCGGCCTGCCGCGCTTCCTGCCCTCCTTCTCGGCCCACTCCAGGACCTCGGCGAAGGTGGGGATGTCCCAGCGGCCGTTGTAGATGGTGTTGTGCGGCCGCACCGCGGGCAGCCGCTCGACCGCGCGCAGCCGCTTGAGCTCGGCGAGCGTGAAGTCCTCGGTGAACCAGCCGGTGGTGGCGGTGCCGTCGATGGTCTTGGTGGTCCTGCGGCTCGCGAACTCCTTGTGGTCGGCGACGTCGGTGGTGCCGCCGATCTCGGGCTCGTGGCGGCACACCAGGTGCCCGTCGCGGGTGGGGACGACGTCCTGCTCGACGACGTCCGCGCCGATCGCGAGCGCGTACTCGTAGGATCCGAAGGTGTGCTCGGGCCGGTAGCCCGCGCTGCCGCGGTGGCCCACGATGGTCGGCACCGGCAGCTGCGGGGCGCCGTGCCCCCTGCCGCCGCTCTGCGCGGGCCCGGACTGCGCCGCGGCCGAGGTCGCCGTGCCGATCACCGCGCCGCCGGCGCCGAGCGCCGCCGCGGACAGCAGGGCGCGCCTGCCGGGGCCCGTTGTGTGCTGGTCATCCGTCATGCGCGCATCGTGCCGCGGGGAGCTTGCGTACGGCCGACGCCGTGCGGAACACATCCGTAACACGCGTCAACAGTGGATGCCTTTCGCGTGAACCCGACGTGCGGTGGACCCGGGGGCGCAAGTATCGTCCTGGTGTACATACGGACCGGTAGGGACCGGCCGGCCGACGGTGCGAAGCGGAGGAACACGGTGTCCCGCAGTGTGCTCAAGATGATTCTCGGACTGCTCTTGCGGGTCCTCTACCGCCCGGTCGTCGAGGGCGCGCAGAACATCCCGGGCGACGGACCGGTGATCCTGGCGGGCAACCATGTGACCTTCATCGACTCGATCTTCCTGTCGCTGGCGGTCAAGCGGCAGGTGTACTTCATCGGCAAGGACGAGTACGTCACCGGAAAGGGCGTCAAGGGCCGGCTGATGGCGTGGTTCTTCACCACGTGCGGCATGATCCCGGTGGACCGGGACGGCGGGCGCGGCGGTGTCGCGGCGCTGATGACCGGCCGCCGGGTGCTGGAGGAGGGCCGGATCTTCGGCATCTACCCCGAGGGCACCCGCTCCCCCGACGGCCGCCTCTACCGCGGCCGCACCGGTGTCGCCCGGCTCACGCTCATGACCGGCGCGCCGGTCGTGCCGTTCGCGGTGGTCGGCACCGACAAGGTGCAGCCCGGCGGTTCCGGCATGCTGCGTATCGCCCCGGTCGCCATCCGCTTCGGCCAACCGCTGGAATTCGCCCGCTACGACGGCATGGACCGCGACCGCTACGTCCTGCGGGCCGTCACCGACGAGGTGATGAGCGAGGTCATGCGCCTCGGCGGCCAGGAGTACGTGGACATGTACGCGACCAAGGCGAAGGCCGCCTGAGCCGGGCCGCACACCGCACGCGTACGAGGCCGGGCGGCCCCCCGCGGGGGGCCGCCCGGCCTCGTGCCGTGCCGCCGGCTACTGCTTGGCCCGCGCCCATGCGTGCTGGGCGGCCAGGTCGGCCTTGACCTCGGCGAGCTGCACCGCGACCGCGCTGGGGGCGGTGCCGCCGCGGGCGCTGCGGGCCGCGAGCGCGCCGCGGACGTCGAGCACCTCGCGGACCTCGGGCGCCAGGTGCGGGGAGATCTTCGCGAACTGCTCGTCGCTCAGCTCGTGCAGCTCGATGCCCTCGGCCTCGCAGACCTTGACGCACTCGCCCGCGACCTCGTGCGCGACCCGGAAGGGCACGCCCTGCCGTACCAGCCACTCGGCGATGTCGGTCGCGAGCGAGAAGCCCGCGGGGGCCAGCTCGGCCATCCGGTCGGTGTGCACGGTGAGCGTGGCCATCATCCCGGTGAAGGCCGGGAGCAGCATCTCCAGCTGGTCGACGGAGTCGAAGACCGGCTCCTTGTCCTCCTGGAGATCCCGGTTGTAGGCCAGCGGCAGCGCCTTGAGGGTGGCCATCAGACCGGTCAGGTTGCCGATCAGCCGGCCGGACTTGCCGCGCGCCAGCTCGGCGATGTCGGGGTTCTTCTTCTGCGGCATGATCGACGAGCCGGTGGAGAAGGCGTCGTGCAGCGTCACGAAGGAGAACTCCTTGGTGTTCCACAGGATCACCTCCTCGGCGATCCGGGAGAGGTCCACGCCGATCATGGCGGTGACGAAGGCGAACTCCGCGGCGAAGTCGCGCGCGGCGGTGCCGTCGATGGAGTTGCCGGCCGAGCCGCCCTCGAAGCCCAGGTCGCGGGCGACCGCCTCGGGGTCCAGGCCGAGCGAGGAGCCGGCGAGCGCGCCCGCGCCGTACGGGGAGACGGCGGTGCGGGTGTCCCACTGCCGCAGCCGCTCGGCGTCCCGGGACAGCGCCTGGGCGTGCGCGAGCACATGGTGGGCGAAGAGCACCGGCTGGGCGTGCTGGAGGTGGGTGCGGCCGGGCATGACGGCGTCGGGGTGCGCCTCGGCCAGGCCCACCAGCGCGTCCTGGAGCTCGGCGAGCAGGCCGCCGAGCGTCCGGGCGTGGTCGCGCAGGTACATCCGGAAGAGGGTGGCGATCTGGTCGTTGCGGGACCGGCCGGCCCGCAGCTTGCCGCCCAGCTCCGGGCCGACGCGCTCCATCAGGCCGCGCTCCAGCGCGGTGTGCACGTCCTCGTCGGCGATGGTCGCGGTGAAGTCGCCTGCGGCGACGTCGCTCTCCAGCCGGTCGAGCCCGGCGATCATACGGTCCAGCTCGTCCGCGCTGAGCAGTTCGGCGCGGTAGAGGACCCGGGCGTGCGCGCGCGAGCCCGCGATGTCGTACGGCGCGAGCCGCATGTCGAAGTGGATCGAGGCCGACAGCCTCTCCAGCGCGGCGGACGGCCCGTCGGCGAACCGCCCTCCCCACAGCTTGCCGCCCTGCTGTTCGGCGCTCACAGTGCCAGCTCCCTCTCGACGGTGCATACGCTCATTGGCATAAGTATGCACTCCACCGTATGCATAGTCAAAGCTGCCGGGCCCGGGGCCCCGCGCCGCGGGCTCAGACCTCGCCCTGGGCCAGCCGCAGCAGGTGGTCGGCGAGCTTCTGGCCGCCGGCGGGGTCCCGGCTGATGAGGACGACCGTGTCGTCGCCCGCGATGGTGCCGAGGATGTCGTAGACCTCGGCGGTGTCGATCGCCGACGCGAGGAACTGCGCGGCGCCCGGCGGGGTCCGCACCACCACCAGGTTGGCCGACGCCTCCGCGGAGATGAGCAGCTCGCCGGCCAGCCGGCGCATCCGCTCCTCCTTGACGGACTCCCCGAGCGGCGCCTGCGGGGTGCGGAAGCCGCCCTCGGAGGGGACGGCGTAGATCAGCTCGCCGTCGTTGGTGCGGATCTTGACCGCGCCCAGCTCGTCCAGGTCGCGGCTGAGCGTCGCCTGGGTGACGCTCAGCCCGTCGTCGGCGAGCAGCTTGGCGAGCTGGCTCTGGGACCGCACCGGCTGCCGGCCCAGGATGTCCACGATCCTGCGGTGCCGGGCCGTGCGGGTCTGCGGCACCGAGTGGGTGCCGCCGTGCTGCTGCGCCTCGCTCATCGTCGGGTCATTCTCCGTCCGGTCACTGCCTGCCCTGCTGGATCGCCGCGTGCGCCCGGTCCAGGATGCCGGGGAGCGCCTGGAGCAGCGCGTCCGTCTCGGCGTCGCCGACGATCAGCGGCGGCGCGAGCCGCACCGTGCCCGGCACGGCGGCGTTGACCAGGAAACCGGCGTCCTGAGCCGCCTGCTGGATCTGGGCGGACACGGGCTCGGTGAGCACGATACCGATCAGCAGGCCCGCACCGCGCACATGATCGACCAGCGGATGGCCGAGTGCCGCGATGCCCTCGCGCAGCTTCTCGCCCTGCCGCGCGACGCTGTCCAGCAGCCCGTCGTTCTCGATGGTGTCCAGCACCGCGAGCGCGGCCGCGCAGGAGACCGGGTTGCCGCCGAAGGTGGAGCCGTGGGCGCCCGGGGTGAAGAGGTCGGCCGCGGGGCCGAAGGCGAGGGTGGCGCCGATCGGCAGCCCGGCGCCGAGGCCCTTGGCGAGCGTCACCACGTCCGGCTGCACGCCCTGGGCCAGGCACTGCGCCCAGTGCCCGGTCCGGCCGATCCCGGTCTGCACCTCGTCCAGCACGAACAGCGTGCCGGTCGCGGCGGTGATCTCCCGCACCTCGCGCAGGTAGCCGGCGGGCGGCACCACGACGCCGTTCTCGCCCTGGATCGGCTCGACGATCACCAGCGCGGTGTCGGTGTCCACCACGGCCCGCAGCGCGTCGGCGTCGCCGAACGGGACGTGCACGACGTCGCCGGGCAGCGGCTCGAAGGCCTCCCGCTTCTTCGGCTGGCCGGTCAGCGCGAGCGAGCCCATGGTCCGGCCGTGGAAGGCGCCCTCGGTGGCGACCATCTTCGTCCGGCCGGTGAGCCGGCCCAGCTTGAAGGCCGCCTCGTTGGCCTCGGCGCCGGAGTTGGCGAAGTAGACCCGGCCGGGCCGCCCGAAGATCCGCAGCAGCCGCTCGGCGAGGGCGACCGGGGGCTCGGCGACGAAGAGGTTGGAGACGTGGCCGAGCACGCCGATCTGCCGGGTGACCGCCTCGACGACCGCGGGGTGCGCGGTGCCGAGCGAGTTGACGGCGATGCCGCCGAGGAAGTCCAGGTAGACCTTGCCGTCGGCGTCCCACAGCCGGGCGCCGCTGCCTCCGGTCAGCGGCAGCCGCGGGGTGCCGTAGTTGTCCATGAGCGCGCCCTGCCAGCGGGCGGTGAGGGCCTCGTTGCCGGTCGTGGTCGTGGTCACGGCGGTGTCGGTGGCGGTCACCGTGCTCCCCCTTCTGCGCTTGCGGTCGTCTGCTCGGGTACGTACTCGGTGGCGCGCTGGACCGGCGCCGGGGGTTCGTCGGGGACGACCATGGTGCCGATGCCCTCGTCGGTGAAGATCTCCAGCAGGATCGAGTGCTGGACGCGGCCGTCGATGACGCGCGCGGTGTGCACCCCGCCCCGCACCGCGTGCAGGCAGCCCTGCATCTTCGGGACCATGCCGCTGGACAGGTCCGGCAGCAGCTTCTCCAGCTCGCTCGCGGTGAGCCGGCTGATCACCTCGTCGCTGTTCGGCCAGTCCTCGTACAGGCCCTCGACGTCGGTGAGGACCATCAGCGTCTCGGCGCCCAGCGCGGCCGCGAGCGCGGCGGCGGCGGTGTCGGCGTTGACGTTGTAGACATGGCCGTCGTCGGCGGAGCGGGCGATCGAGGAGACGACCGGGATACGGCCGTCGGCCAGCAGCGCGTCGATCGCGCCGGTGTCGATCGCGGTGATCTCGCCGACCCGGCCGATGTCGACCGCCTCGCCGTCGATCACCGGCTGGTGCTTGACCGCGGTGATGGTGTGGGCGTCCTCGCCGGTCAGGCCGACCGCGAGCGGTCCGTGCCAGTTGAGCAGCCCGACCAGTTCGCGCTGCACCTGCCCGGCCAGCACCATCCGGACCACGTCCATGGCCTCGGGCGTGGTGACCCGCAGGCCCGCGCGGAATTCGCTGACCAGGCCGTGCCGGTCGAGCGCGGCGCTGATCTGCGGGCCGCCGCCGTGCACGACGACAGGCTTGAGGCCGGCCTGCCGCAGGAACACGACGTCCTGCGCGAAGGCGGCCTTGAGGTCGTCGTCGACCATGGCGTTGCCGCCGAACTTGATCACCACGACCCGGCCGTTGTGCCGGGTCAGCCAGGGCAGCGCCTCGACCAGGACCTGGGCCTTGGGCAGGGCGGCGTGCTTGCGGGTGCTGGGAGTCGTCGTCATGAGCTGTAGGCGCTGTTCTCGTGGACGTAGTCGGCGGTCAGGTCGTTGGTCCAGATCGCGGCGGAGGCGTCGCCTGCGGCGAGGTCGGCGGTGATGACGACCTCCCGGAAGCGCATGTCGACCAGCTCGCGGTCGTCGCCGACCTGGCCCTTGCGGCACACCCACACGCCGTTGATGGCGACGTTCAGCTCGTCGGGGTCGAAGGTCGCGGAGGTGGTGCCGATCGCGGACAGCACCCGGCCCCAGTTGGGGTCCTCGCCGTGGATGGCGCACTTGAGCAGGTTGCTGCGGGCGATCTGGCGGCCGACGTCGACCGCCTCGTCCTCGGTCGCGGCGTTCACGACGTCGATCCTGATGTCCTTGCTCGCGCCCTCGGCGTCGCCGATGAGCTGGCGGGCCAGGTCCGCGCACACCGTGCGTACGGCCTCGGCGAATTCCGGCAGGTCCGGGGTGACGCCGGAGGCGCCGGACGACAGCAGCAGCACGGTGTCGTTGGTGGACATGCAGCCGTCGGAGTCGGCCCGGTCGAAGGTGACCCGGGTGGCCTCGCGCAGCGCCTTGTCGAGCGCGGGGGCGTCCACGGCGGCGTCGGTGGTGAGCACCACCAGCATGGTCGCCAGGCCCGGGGCGAGCATGCCCGCGCCCTTGGCCATGCCGCCGACCGTCCACCCGGCGGGGCTCGTCGCCACCGCGGTCTTGTGCACGGTGTCGGTGGTCTTGATGGCGATGGCCGCCTTCTCGCCGCCGTGCTCCGACAGCTCGCCGGCCGCGCGCTCCACGCCGGGCAGCAGCCTGTCCATCGGGAGCAGCAGGCCGATGAGCCCGGTGGAGGCCACCGCGACCTCCCCGGCGCTGTGCCCGAGCGCCTCGGCCGCCTTCTCGGCGGTGGCGTGGGTGTCCTGGAAGCCCTTGGGGCCCGTGCAGGCGTTGGCGCCGCCGGAGTTGAGCACGACCGCGGTGACCGCGCCGCCCTTGAGCACCTGCTCCGACCACAGCACGGGCGCGGCCTTCACCCGGTTGGAGGTGAAGACACCCGCCGCGGCGCGGCCCGGCCCGTCGTTCACCACCAGGGCGAGGTCGGGGTTGCCGTTCTCCTTGATCCCGGCGGCGATGCCCGCCGCCCGGAATCCCTTCGCAGCGGTGACGCTCATGGCGCGACTCCGATCGTGGTCAGCCCGGTCGTCTCGGGCAGTCCGAGGGCGATGTTCATGCTCTGCACCGCGCCGCCGGCGGTGCCCTTGGTCAGGTTGTCGATGGCGCTGATCGCGATGATCCGGCGCTCCGCCTCGTCGAAGGCCACCTGGAGCTGGACGGCGTTGGAGCCGTACACGGAGGCGGTCGCGGGCCACCGGCCCTCGGGCAGCAGGTGCACGAACGGCTCGTCGCCGTACGCCTTCTCGTACGCGGCGCGCACGTCCGCGGCCGTGACGCCGGGGGCGGCCTTGGCGGTGCAGGTGGCAAGGATGCCGCGGGGCATCGGCGCGAGGGTGGGCGTGAAGGACACCCCGACCCGGGTGCCGGCGGCCGCGCTGAGGTTCTGGATCATCTCCGGGGTGTGCCGGTGGCCGCCGCCGACGCCGTACGGGGTCATCGAGCCCATGACCTCGGAGCCCAGCAGGTGCGGCTTGGCCGCCTTGCCCGCGCCCGAGGTGCCGGACGCGGCGACGATCACGGCCTCCGGCTCGGCGAGCGCCGCGGCGTACGCGGGGACGAGCGCGAGCGACACCGCGGTCGGGTAGCAGCCCGGCACCGCGATCCGCCGGCTCCCGGCGAGCGCGGCCCGCGCGCCCGGCAGCTCGGGCAGCCCGTAGGGCCATGTCCCGGCGTGCGGCGAGCCGTAGAAGCGCTCCCAGTCGGCGGCGTTCTCCAGCCGGAAGTCGGCGCCCATGTCGACGACGAGGACGTCCTCCCCCAGCTGCTCGGCCACGGCCGCGGACTGCCCGTGCGGCAGCGCGAGGAAGACCACGTCGTGCCCGGCGAGCACCTCCGCGGAGGTCGCCTCCAGCACCCGGTCCGCGAGCGGCAGCAGATGCGGCTGGAGCCCGCCGAGTCGCTGTCCGGCGTTGGAATTCCCGGTCAGCGCCCCGATCTCGACCTCCGGGTGCCCGACCAGCAGCCGCAGCACCTCACCGCCCGCATACCCGCTCGCTCCGGCAACCGCCGCGCGCAATGCCATCGAACCCTCCTCGTCGATGGCATGACTATACGGCGATCCGCACTTTTATGCAAAGATCTTTGCGAGGCCCCCCGCGCGCGCGAGGCACCGGGGCAGGCCCGCCCCCGGGCGGGCTCAGCCGTGGGCGAGGACCACCATCAGCGCCGCGAACTCCGCGAGGAGCTGGACGGCCAGCGCACACCGGCGGCCCCGGACGGTCGCGGCCATGAGGGTGACGAGCCAGGCGGTGGCGGCCACGGTGGCGCCCCAGCCGAAGAGCGGCCAGGGCGGGGCCGGGTGGCACTGCTCGCCGTTCAGTGCGCAGTCGGACGCGCTGTCGCTGCTCATCGTCAGCAGGAAGACGCCCAGCGACAGGGGCAGGAAGAGGCCGGCGCACACGCTGGACCAGACACGGAGGCGGCCCTCGTCCGGGGCCGCCGCGGAGGGCTTCGGGGAACGCTGGGTCGTGGTCATACGTCCATTCCACGGGGCCGGCGGCCCCGGCACACCGTCCCGCGTACTCAGGTACGGGTGCGTCCCGTACTCAGGTTTTCGCGGAGGCGGACGTTCCCTGTACGCGGTCGGTAACAGATCACGGGGGGAGGCGAGTTGTGTCCGAGGCATATCGCATACTCGGCTTGCCAGCGAACAGCGAACGACGAGAGCGCCGCGTACTGCGTACCACCGGGGGAAGAGCCATGCACGCACCTGCCCGCAGGAACCGCACGATGTCCCGTGTACTCGCGGGCGCGGCGGTGGCCGCGGTGCTCACCGCCGGGGGGTGCCGGTCGGACGGGGCGGACGCGAAGGACGCCGCCCGGGCGTCGGACCGGTCGGGCACCGCGACGTCCTCGCGGCCGTCCGGCCCCGGCACGGCGGCCTCCACCGCGCCCGACGGGAACACCGACGACACCGACGACGACGGTGACGGCGAGCGGGCGCCCGACTGCGGCCAGGACGACCTCACGCCCTCGGCGACGAACGAGGACGGCCAGGGCCACGACCCCCGGCACCTGCTCCTCGTCCTCACCAACACCGGCGACCGGACCTGTACCGTCCACGGCTACCCCCAGGTGCGGCTGGGCGCCTACTCCAAGTCGCCGGTCGGGGTGTTCGAGGACAGCGCCCCCGGGGATCCCGCCGTCCTCTCCCCCGGCGACGACGTCTACGCGGCCCTGCTCGTCAACGGCGCCCGGACGGACACCTACGAGACGAAGGGCATCACGCTGCGCCTCCAGGGCGAGAAGCCCGGCAGCACCGTGGGCGGGCCGATCTCCGTCGTCCTCCCGGCGGTCGCCTCCTTCGACGAGGGCGCCCGCGTCACGTACTGGACGACGGCCCAGGGCTACGCGCTGGACTTCGTCATGTCCCGCTGACGTCCGGCCGCGTCCGCGTCAGCGGCGGGTCGCGCGCAGGACGACGAACTTGGGGTCGGAGGACATCACGTCGCAGTTGCCGAACAGGCGGCGCAGCCGGGTGTGGTGGGCGAGGTGGCGGTTGGCGACGACCCACAGCTCGCCGCCGGGTCGCAGCGCCGCGCGGGCGGTGGCGAACATACGGCGGGCCGTGGCGTCGGTGGTCGCGCGGTGGGAGTGGAAGGGCGGGTTGTTCAGGACGAGGTCGGCGCTGCCCGCGGGCACGCCGGAGGCCGCGTCCGCGACGACGAACTCCGCGCGGGTGGCCGGGTCCGCCGCGGCGCGGAAGGTCTCCTCGGCGGAGGCGACCGCCTGGTGGGACTCGTCGGTGAACAGCACGTCGGACTCCGGGTTGGCGACCGCCGCCGCGGTGCCGAGCACGCCGTTGCCGCAGCCGAGGTCGATGACCCGGTCCGGGCCCGTGCGCCGCGGGAGGTGGGCGAGCAGCAGGCGGGTGCCGACGTCGAGGCGGTCGGCGCAGAAGACGCCGGCGTGGTTGGTGACCGTGGCCCCGGACATCGGGCCGATGCCGTCCGGCAGCGGGTAGCGCAGCGGCCACGGGCTGGGGGTGCGCGGCAGGGCGGGGTCGGGCGCGCAGTGGACGAGCCGGGCCTTGCGGACGGCGAGCGAGGTGCGGGTCGGGCCGAGGATCTTCTCGAAGAGGGCGAGCGTCGAGGTGTGGATCTCGGTGACCATGCCCGCGCCTGCCACGACCGTGCCGGCGTGCACGGCGGGCGCGAGGGCGTGCAGCTGGTCCTCCAGCAGGCCCAGGCTCTTCGGTACGCGCACCAGCAGCAGGTCGATCCGCGCGGGCGGCGCCTCCCGGGTGGTGAGCAGCCGCACCCGCCCGTCGGCGCCCGCCCGCCGCAGGTTCGCGCGGGTGGCCTGCTGGCCGAGGAAGGAGTCGGAGATCTGCACCAGCTCGTCCGCGCCGGGCGCGACCGCGAGCGCGGTGGCCAGCGCCCCCCAGTGGTCGGCGAGCACCACGGTGGTGCTGCCGGGGCCGCGGGCGGGCCCCTCCTCGGCGAGGTACCGCAACAGGTAGTCGTCGGCGGCGTCCCAGGCCCGCAACTGGTCGCGGGGGTCCGCGGGGTGGCGCGTCAGGTCGAGGTCGCCCCACGGGGTGGTGAATCGGTGCATGATCCCCCCAGCGTAGGGCCTGGGCCGGCGGGTCCCGACCCGGGCGCGTCAGTCGGGGATGCGGTCGGGGAACGCGTCCGACGCGGCGGGCATGTCCCGCCCGCCGCTGATGGGCAGGGGCCGTCCGTCACGCCCCTGCGGATGCAGCGTCAGGCTGACCCGGTGCGTACGCGCCCTCCCGGCG
Source organism: Streptomyces sp. NPDC021020 (assembly GCF_044333285.1). NCBI lineage: Bacteria > Bacillati > Actinomycetota > Actinomycetes > Kitasatosporales > Streptomycetaceae > Streptomyces > Streptomyces sp. NPDC021020. The sequence goes on along the minus strand of NZ_JBIRQQ010000008.1, from coordinate 297,168 downwards.
CCCACCTCCGCGTCGCCGGAGACGACCCAGGCCTTGAACCCCGCCCGCGCCCTGGTGTCGGCGCGCAGCTCCACGGTGAACTCCAGCTCGATCGGCCCCACCTGGAAGGTGATGTCCTGCCCGGCCCCGCGCGCGACAGCCCTGGTCAGCTCGTCCCGCAACTCGGCCACCGCGTCGGCCAGTTCGATCTCCACGCCCACTCCCCCCACGACGACGCGTCAACGGTACAAGCGCGCGGCGGCGCGCGTGCGCGAAAGTCGCGGCGACCCCGCGCACGTCCCCCGCGCCGCCGGGTCCGTCACGTACGGGCGGGCGTCCTGACCCGGCAGGTGTAGTGGTCGGCGACCACCCGGCTCATCGCACCCAGCGGGTCGGCGGCGACCTGGGTGGCGGAGAAGAAGACGTTGCCGCGCACCTCGGGGTATCCGGCGTCGAAGGTGAGGTGCCGGGACAGCTCCGCCGGGTCCTGCCACTGCGCCGGTTGGGCCGGGTCGCCGACCTTGTAGAGGGCCTCGCCGATGTAGAGGCGGGTGCGGGTGCCGCGGACGACGTCGGACCACCAGGGGACGAGGACGGCGTAGTCGGCCGCGGTGAAGCCGATGTTCCAGTAGACCTGGGGGACGATGTAGTCGATCCAGCCGCGCTTGACCCAGGCGCGGGTGTCGGCGTGGAGGTCGTCGTAGGTCTGGACGCCCGCCGTCGTGGCCGAGCCGAGGGGGTCGTTCGCGGCGTTGCGCCACACGCCGAAGGGGCTGATGCCGAACTGCGTGCCGGGGCGGATCGCCTTGATGCGGGCGGCGGTCTCCAGGACCAGCAGGTCGGTGTTGTGGCGGCGCCAGGCGTCGCGGTCGGGGAAGCCGGCGCCGTACGCGGCGTAGGCGGCGTCGTCGTCGAAGACCTGGCCGGCGACCGGGTAGGGGTAGAAGTAGTCGTCCCAGTGCACCGCGTCCACCGGGTAGCGGCGGACGGCGTCGAGCATCGCGTCCTGCACGAAGCGGCGGACCTCCGGCAGGCCGGGGTTGTAGTAGAGCTTGCCGCCGTACGGCACCGCCCACTGCGGGTTGAGCCGCGCGGGGTGGGTGGGGGCGAGCCGGGACGGGTCGTCGCTGTTCGCGATCCGGTAGGGGTTGAACCAGGCGTGCAGCTCCAGCCCGCGGCGGTGCGCCTCGCGGACGGCGGTGCCGAGCGGGTCCCAGCCGGGGTCGCGGCCCTGGGTGCCCGTCAGGTACTCCGACCAGGGCTCGTACGGGGAGGGCCAGAAGGCGTCGGCAGTCGGGCGGACCTGGAACATCACGGCGTTCAGCCGGCGTTCGACGGCCAGGTCGAGGAGGTCGAGCAGCTCCTGCCGCTGCTGCTCGGGCGCGAGGCCCGGGGCGGAGGGCCAGTCGGTGTTCGCGACGGTCGCGATCCACATCCCCCGCAGCTCCCTGTGCGGGGTGCGCGGCGCTCCCGCCGGTGCGGTCCCACGTACCGCGCCGCTCGCCGCCGCGGCCGAGCCCGGCACCATCGCCGCCGCCGCGACGCCCGCCGCTCCGGCGGTGAGCGATCTCCGTGAGAGCGAACCCATTGCTGCCTCCTGACGCAGGATCATGGTCGGGCCCGAGCCCGGTCCATCCCTGCCCCCTTCTCCCCCTCCCGAATCCCCGCTCCCACCTGCCCCTCGTGGTGGCGGAAGGGCCGGCCCGCGGGGCGGGGGACCCGCCAACCGGCGGAAGGGGCCGGGTCGCTCAAATGGGGGAACAGCACGCGTGATGCGGGCGTGGCGGCCTGCGGAGGGGCCAGAATCAGGGCGACGTCCCAGCGCTGCAAGGGGGAGCCGGCTGGATGAGCCACAAGCGAACCTCGCGCGGTCTGACCCGCGCACACTGGGCCCTGCTCCCCGCAGGGTGGACCGCGGCGCTGGGCCTGCTGGCCTGGCAGCTGCCGGACGGCTCCGACGTGCTCCCGGCCCTGGCCGCGGCCCCGGCGCTGACGGCCGCGGCCGGCGCCCGCCGGCTCGCGGTGCTGGGCAGCGGCGGACTCGCGCTCGCCGCGATGGGCGCCGACATCGCGACCGACCAGGTCAGCGGGCCCGGCCCGGCCGCGGGGACGGCGGGCGCGGTGCTGACCGTGCTGGCCGCCGGGATGTGGGCGGCGGGCCGCCGATCCGCCCTCGGCGCCGAGCTGGACCGCGCCCGGGAGATCGCCGCCGCGGCGCAGCAGGTGCTGCTGCCCGCGCTGCCGCGCCGCCTGGGCGATGTGACGGTCACCGGCGAGTACGTGTCGGCGAGCCTGGACGCCCGGATCGGCGGCGACTTCTACGAGGCCGTGGCCACCCCCTTCGGCGTGCGCGCCCTGATCGGTGACGCCCGCGGGCACGGTCTGCCCGCGATCGGGCTGGCCGCGGCGCTGCTGGGCTGCTTCCGGGAGGCCGCGCACCAGGAGCCTGACCCGGCGGGCGTGGTGCGCCGCCTCGACGGGGCGCTGCGCCGCCACCTGCTGGAACGCGTCGCCGCGGAGGCGGCCCGCGGCGAGGTCTCGGACGCCGCGGAGGAGTTCGCGACGCTCCAGCTGGTGCAGATCGACGACGACGGCACGCTGCTGGTGGTCAACTGCGGCCACCCCGCCCCGTACCTCCTCGGTCCGCGCACCGGGCCGCTGCCGCTGGGTGACCCGCTGCCGCCGCTCGGGCTGTTCGACGCGCCGCGCACCCGGGTGCCGGTCGGTACGGGGCGACTGGAGCCGGGCGAGGGCCTGCTGCTGCACACCGACGGCGTGACGGACACCCGGGACGCCGCCGGGCGCTACTTCCCGCTGCCCGACACCCTCAACGCGATGGCCGCCCGCCGGGTGCGCGGCACGGAGGTCGCCGAGCTGCTGCGGGACGCGGTGGTCCGGCACGCGGGGGGCCGCTGCGCGGACGACGTCGCCGTCCTGGTGCTGCTGCGCGACGGCTCCCCGCGTCCGGCGGTGGCACGCGGTACGGCGTTGTCGGCGTCGTAGCCGGGGCTGCCGGGGGCCTGTGTCGTAGCCGGGGCTACCGCGGCCGGCGGTGGTAGCGCGGGCTGCCGCCGCCGGCCGCGAGGTCCCCGCGGTAGACGCCGTGCCGCAGCTCCGTCGCGTAGCCGTCGTACTCCGGCATGCCCACCGCGCGGGCCACCGCCAGCTCCGCCTCGACGTCGTAGGGGACGCGGACGAACTGGAGCGAGAAGGGCGCCTGCTCGGCCGAGCCGGGCACTCCCTCGACGACGACGTAGACGGGGGTGGGGTCGCCGAGGCTGTTGCCGACGCTGCCGGTGTTGAACAGGGTGTACCGCTCCCGGTCGACCTCGTAGTACGCGTCGTGCGTGTCGCCGTAGCCGACGACGGTGGGGGGCGGGCCGTCCCCGGTCGCGGGGGTGTTGGCGAACATCCCGCGAAACTCCTCCTCGTCGTGGTCGAACCGGACCCGCCGGTGCACCGAGGTGGCGGAGGCGTGGAAGAGCCGCATCCGGCGGCCGCTGACCAGCAGGTCGTGGCTGAAGGGCAGGCCGCGCAGCCACTCCCCCTGGCCGGCCGAGAGCTGGCCGAGCCACCAGCGCAGGGCCTCGCTGTCCTCCTCCCGACCCGGGTCGGGCAGGAAGTCGTCCCAGTTGCCGAGGATGTTCACCGCGCAGCGCGCGCGGCAGAGGTCGACGACCTCCCGTCCCCGGGGGCCTTTGCCCACGTAGTCGCCGAGGTTGAGGATCCGGGTGATGCCGCGGGCGTCGATGTCGTCGAGGACGGCTTCGAGCGCGGTCAGATTGCCGTGGACGTCCGATATCAGTGCGATACGTTCGAGGTCGTGGCGCATGGGGGGCATCCTTGCATTCACCCCGGACAGCACGCGGACCGTCACCCGCCCGGCTGCCCGGGGCTGCCGCGGCGGCCCGGCCGCGGGAGGGTGGACGAGGTCGATGACGTCGTCCGAAGGAGTACGGGCGTGACCGAGCAGCCCGCGAGCGGCGCCGACGGCGGGGCCCCGCCCGAACCGCAGCTCCAGACCCGGCCGCAGACGCAGACGCAGCCGCAGCCGCAGACCCGGCCGGCGCCGGAAGCGCCCCCCGGGCGCCCGACGGTGGTCGTCGACGGCCTGCACGTCGTCTACCGCATCTACGGCGCCGACGCCAGCCGCGGCAGCGCCACCGCCGCGCTGCGCCGCATCCTGCTGCGCCGCAGCTCGCCCGCCGTGCAGACCGTGCACGCCGTCAAGGGCGTCACCTTCACCGCCTACCGCGGCGAGGCCATCGGCATCATCGGCTCCAACGGCTCGGGCAAGTCCACGCTGCTCAAGGCCATCGCCGGGCTCCTCCCGGCGGACCGCGGCCGGGTCTACACCGACGGCCAGCCCTCGCTGCTCGGCGTCAACGCCGCCCTGATGAACGACCTGACCGGCGAGAAGAACGTCATCCTCGGCGGCCTGGCGATGGGCATGAGCCCGGAGGAGATCCGCGCCCGCTACCAGGGCATCGTCGACTTCTCCGGCATCAACGACTCCGACGACTTCGTGTCGCTGCCGATGCGCACGTACTCCTCCGGCATGTCCGCCCGGCTGCGCTTCTCCATCGCCGCGGCCAAGCGGCACGACGTCCTGATGATCGACGAGGCGCTGGCCACCGGCGACCGGCAATTCCAGCTGCGCTCCGAGCAGCGCATCCGCGAACTGCGCAAGGAGGCCGGCACCGTCTTCCTGGTGAGCCACAGCAACGCCGCCATCCGCGACACCTGCACGCGCACCCTGTGGATCGAGCGGGGCGAGCTGCTCATGGACGGCCCCACCGAAGCGGTCGTCAGCGCCTACGAGAACCACAGCGACGGCAAGCCCCCCGGCTGACCGGGGAGCCCGCGGCCGGGCCCCTGCCGCCGGGCGCGGCTCAGCCGTACGGGTAGAAGCCCGCGCCGGACTTGCGGCCCAGCCGCCCCGCGTCGACCATCCGCTGGAGCAGCGGCGGGGCCGCGTACAGCGGCTCCTTGTACTCGGCGTACATCGAGTCGGCGATCGCGGCGACGGTGTCGAGGCCGATGAGGTCGGACAGCCGCAGCGGGCCCATCGGGTGGGCGCAGCCCAACTCCATGCCGTTGTCGATGTCCTCGCGGGTCGCGATGCCCGACTCGTACATCCGGATGGCCGACAGCAGGTACGGCACCAGGAGCGCGTTGACGACGAAGCCGGAGCGGTCCTGGGCGCGGATCGCGTGCTTGCCGAGGACGGTCGTGACGAGGTCCTCGGCGCGCTTGAGGGTGTCGCTGCCGGTGGTGAGCGCCGGGATCAGCTCGACCAGGGCCTGGACGGGCGCGGGGTTGAAGAAGTGGATGCCGAGCACCCGGTCCGGACGGGAGGTCGCCACCGCGAGCCGGACCAGCGGGATCGACGAGGTGTTGGACGCCAGGATCGCGTCCTCGCGCTGCACCACCTGGTCCAGCACCTTGAAGATGTCGGTCTTGACCCGCTCGTCCTCCACCACGGCCTCGATCACCAGGTCGCGGTCGGCGAACTCGCCGAGGTCGGTGGTGAAGGTCAGCCGGCCGAGCGCCTCGTCCCGCTGCTCCGCGGTGATCTTGCCGCGCTCCGCCGCCTTGCCGAGGGAGCCGGTGAGCCGGGCCCGTCCCAGCTCCAGGGCCTCACCCGTGGTCTCCGCGACCCGGACGTCCAGCCCGGCCTTCGCGCACACCTCGGCGATACCGGACCCCATCTGGCCCGCGCCGACCACTCCGACGCGCTCGATGTCTCCCACTCGACCCAGCCCTCCGTGCAGCTCCATCGCCTACCGCACAGACGTTACCCGGGCCGGTGCCCGAAGCCGCGGGTGGGACCGGCGTGCTGCCCCGGTCCCACCCGCCGCCCCCCGTCGCCGGGCCCGCGCGCCGGCAGCCGCGCGGGTCCGGCGTGCTCGCGCTAGACCTTGGTGCAGGCCTTGCCGTTGAGGGTGAAGGAGGCCGGCACCGCGGGGGTGCCGGGGGCGACGCCGGTGAAGCCGACCACGGTGTTGCCGCCGGCCGGGATCGACGTGCCCCAGCTGGGCGCGGTCACCGTCACGGCCGCGCCGCTCTGGGTGTAGTCACCGCTCCACAGCGACGAGATCGTCTCGCCTGCCGTGAAGGACCACGCCAGCTTCCACGGGTCGACGGCCGTGCTGCCGGTGTTGGTCACCGTGGCCGACGCCTGGAAGCCGCCGGGCCACTGGTTGGTGACGGCGTAGGCCACCGTGCACGAGCCCGCGGGCGCGCTGGTCGGAGGTGTGGTGGGCGGAGTCGTCGGAGGTGTCGTCGGCGGGGTCGTCGGCGGCGTGGTGGGCGGGGTGGTCTGCCCGGTGGTCGGAGGTGTCGTGGGCGGGGTCGTACCCCCGCCCGAGGTGTCCGACGTGTCGCCGTAGATGATCCCGCGCCCGTTGGTCGCGATGTAGACGCGCCCGTAGACCCGCGGGTCGCCGGTGATCGCGGTGTTGGTCACGCCCCACTGGTGGGCGTTGTCGTTGATGCGCACCCAGTTCGCGCCGGCGTCGGTGGAGCGGAAGATGCCGCGCACCCCGCCGATCTTCGCGCTGGTGTAGAGCGCCTGGTAGGACGCGCCGGGGGCGGCCTTGCCGAAGCCGATCGTGTCGGCCTCGGTGACGTTCGACAGCTTGGTGAAGGACGCCCCGGAGTTCGTCGAGTGCCACAGGCCGTACGTGCTGCCCGCGCCGCCGACGACCCAGACGTCGCCCTCGGTGCCGGGCAGCGCCTTCAGGTGGGCGCTCTCGGTCGGCAGGCCGGTGGCCGCGGTCGCGGTGAAGGTCGCGCCGCCGTCGGTGCTGACGTAGAACTTGCCGCCGGAGATCCCGTAGAACTTCTTCGGGTTGACCCGGTCGGAGCCGATCGCGGCGCCCGTGGGCAGGCCGCTGACGGTCTGCCAGGAGTTGCCGAAGCCGGTGGTGTGCTGGACGCCGACGCCCGCGGTGCTCCACACGAAGCCGCTGCCGTCGGCGGCCGCCGCGATCGTGCCGCCCGCGGCGCCGGAGGGGTCGGTGCCGGCGAACCAGTTGGCGCCGTTGTCGGTGGAGAAGGCGACGTGCGCGCCGGTGTCGGCGTTGCCGACGCGGGCGATGATGTTGGCGTTGGTGCCGGCGTAGTCCAGGCTCGTCGTGGTGGTCCAGTTCGGCTGGGTGAACATCATCGCCGGCACGGTGTCGAGGCTGGTGTGCCGGAAGCCGCCCAGGTCACCGAGGGCGCTGATGAGCGGGGCGCCGGTGGGCGGGCTGATGAGGTCCTGGACCGAGGTCTCCTCCAGGCCCTTGGCGTTGGGCTTGACGGTGAACTTGGTCCCGGTGTCCCAGTTGGTGAGGTTGTCGGTGCCGTAGATCGTGGCGCCGGTGCCGTACCACATGCGGTTGGAGTTGAAGGGGTCGATCTCCAGCGACTCCGTCATCCACCCGAGCTTGGGGGCCTCCTCGGGCGGCGCGGGGTTGCCGCCCCAGCTCAGCCACGGGGAGGACGAGATGTCCATGGTGTAGCGGTCGGCGCGGGTCGGGTAGCTGGGGGTGTCCCAGGCCCGGGTCCAGGTGGCGCCGTTGTCGGTGGAGCGGAAGATCTGGGTGTCCGCCCACCAGGAGCTGTAGCCGGTGACCATGAGCGTGCCGGGGTGCTGCCGGTCCACGCTCAGGCCGCTGTAGCCGAAGTACGTGTCCGCGTCCGACATCGGGCTGATGTTCGTCCAGGTGCCGGTGGCCGTCGCGTACCGCCACACCTGGCCCTTGGCGCCGTCGTACGGGCCGCCGGTGTCGCTGGTGGCGAGGTAGAGGTAGCCGTTGACGCTGTCCAGGACGCCCTTGTGCGCGATGTAGCCGGTGGGCTGCCCGGCGATCCGGGACCAGGTGGCGCCGCCGTCGGTGGAGCGGTAGACGGTGTTGTCCTTGTCGGCGACGCCCACGTAGATCGTCTGCGTGGTGCTGCCCTTGCTACCGGTGCGCGGGTCGAAGGTCACCCACACGTCGCCCTGGTTGTCGCTCTGGTAGCCGGTGCTGTCCGAGGGGTCGGCCACGTAGGTGCCCGCGTTGGGGAAGGACGCGACCTTCGCCCAGGTCACGCCGGAGTCCGTACTGCGCCACAGGCCGTTGCCGCTGGGCGCGGCGAAGTAGAGGACGCTGTCCTTGTTGGGGTCGATCGCCAGCCGCTCGCCCATGCCGCGGCCGGGCATGTTGCCGCCGAGCTTGAAGGGCAGCGCCGTCGACTGCCAGGTCGCGCCGCGGTCCGACGAGCGCATGATGGCGCCGTTGTTCGGGTCCCAGTCGTTGGTGTACATCCCGACCGCCGCGTACACCTTGTCCGGTGCGAGCGCGTCGGTGGCGAGGCTGACCACGCCGTTGCGGTTCCAGTCCGTCCAACCGACCGAGTCCAGCAGCGGGGTCCAGGACTTGGTCGACTCGTTCCACCGGTACGCGCCGCCGATGTCGGTACGGGCGTAGGCGAGGTTCTTCTCGGACTGGTTGAAGATGATGCCCGGCACAAAGCCGCCGCCCTCGATCTGGGCGTTCTTCCAGGTGTACGTGTCCGACACCGCGGCGGGGGCCGCTGCCGCGGCCGGTGAGCCGGTGGCGGCGACGGTCGCCGCGGCGACGGATACGGCGCCGCCGATCAGGGAGAAGGCCGCGACGAGCGCGGCGAGGGGTCTGCGAAGCATGGGGCGTCCTTGGGTGTGGGGGGTGGACGACTCGGGGCAGCGCGGTGCGTGGGAGCGCTCCCACGAGAGGTCCGATGATAGCGCTCACCTCTCGCGGGGAGAAGCCCCGCGGGAGGGCCTCAGGCCCCCGTGCCTTGGCCCCGGTCCCGGTGCCCCGCGCGTCCAGCCCTCCGGGCTGCCACTTGCTGTGATCGCGGGACCGTCCCGCTCCCCTGGCTGGTCGCGCAGTTCCTCGCGCCCCTAAAGACGCTCACCCTCCCCCGCAGGCGTTCGCGTCTGCGACGCAGCCCAACACCCCAGGGGCGCGGGGAACTGCGCGCACAACCCACCACCGGCCGAAGGTCGCGGCACCCACCGCGAGCGGCACCCCCCGGCGAACAGGGGCGCGGGGAACTGCGCGACCAGCCCCCACCGGGCGGAGGTCGTGGCACCTCCCAGCGCAATAGCGGAGGGGCCCGCACCCGGCGGGGTGCAGGCCCCTCCGGGGCGGGTCAGGCGCCGCGCAAGGTGGCGTTTGTGCGGCTCGCCGCCGAGGCGATTGCCGCGTCGCGGGCGGCGGAGGCCTCTTCCGCGGTGAGGGTGCGGTCGGGGGCGCGGAAGCGCAGCGCGTATGCGAGGGACTTGCGGCCCTCGCCGATCTGCGCGCCCGTGAAGATGTCGAACAGCCGCACCGATTCGAGCAGTTCGCCCGCCCCGGCGCGCAGCGCCGCCTCCACCTCCGCCGCCGGAACATCCGCGTCGACCACGAGCGCGACGTCCTGCGTGGCGACCGGGAAGGTCGACACGCGCGGCCCGGTGGCGGTCTCGCCGCCCGCCGCGACGACGAGGTCGAGGTCGATCTCCATCGCGCACGTCCGCTCCGGCACGCCGAACGCCTTCGTCACCCGCGGGTGCAGCTCGCCCGCGTACCCGACGACCTGCTCGCCGGCGAGCAGCACCGCGCACCGCCCGGGGTGGAAGGGCGCGTACTGCCCGGCTCGTACGGTGAGCCGCACCCCCGCCTCGCGGGCGACCGTGCGGGCGGCCTCGACCGCGTCCGCCCAGGTGGCGGGCTGGGCCTCGCCCCACCAGCCGGCCTGCTCGCGGGCGCCCGCGAGCACCGCGCCGACGCGGTGCGGCTGGTCGGGCAGCGGGGCGACGAGCGCGGCGATCTCCTCGTCGGTGGGCCGCCGGTCGACGGGCAGCCGCGGCGGCAGCGCCTGGTGCTCGGCGGGCAGGAAGACCAGGCCCGTCTCGAAGAGGGCGAGGTCGTGTGCCCCGCGCCCGTGGTTGCGGCGCAGGGTGCCGAGCAGCCCGGGGAGCAGCGTGGTGCGCAGCAGCGGCTCGGTGTCGTCGAGCGGGTTGGCGAGCCGGACCGTACGGCGGCGGTCGTCGTCCGCGTCGAGGCCGAGCTGGTCGAGGACGTCGGAGCTGAGGAAGGGGTAGCTCAGCGCCTCGACGTACCCGGCGCCGGCGAGCGCGCGGCCGACGCGGCGGCGCAGCAGCTGGCCGGGCGTCAGGCCGCGGCCGGCGGGCGGCTGCGGCAGCGTGGAGGGGAGGTTCTCGAAGCCTTCGAGGCGGATGACCTCCTCGGCGAGGTCGTTGATGTAGTTGAGGTCGGGCCGCCAGGACGGCACGGTGACCGCCAGCTCGTCGGAGCCGGTGACGTCGCAGCCGATCTCCTGGAGGCGCCGGACGACGGTCTCGCGGCCGTAGTCGGTGCCGGCCACCTTGTCGGGGTGGTCGGCGCGCATCGCGATGGTGCGCGGTGCGACCGGCGCGGCGATCTCGGTGACGCCGGGCTCCGCGGTGCCGCCCGCGAGCAGCACCAGCAGGTCGACGGTGCGCTGGGCGGCGGCCGAGGTGGCGAGCGGGTCGGTGCCGCGCTCGAAGCGGCGGGACGCCTCGGAGCCGAGCTTGTGGCGGCGCGAGGTGCGGGCGATCGGGATCGGAGCGAAGTGCGCGGCCTCGATGACGACGTCGGCCGAGCCGCCGTCGGCGATCTCGGTGTCCGCGCCGCCCATGACGCCGGCCAGGCCGATGGGCCCGGAGTCGTCGGTGATGACCAGGTCCTCGGCGTCGAGGGTGCGCTCGGCGCCGTCCAGCGTGGTGAGCTGCTCGCCGGGGGTGGCGCGGCGGACCCCGATGGTGCCGCGCACGCGCGCGCGGTCGTAGGTGTGCAGCGGCTGGCCCAGCTCGAACATCACGTAGTTGGCGATGTCGACGGTGAGCGAGATCGGGCGCATGCCGACCTTCTGCAGCCTGCGCTGGAGCCAGATCGGCGAGAGCGCCTCGGGGTCGATGCCGGTGACGGTGCGGGCGGTGAAGCGGTCGCAGCCCTCGGGGTCGGCGACGGCGACGGGGTAGCCCGCGCCGTTGTGGGCGGGCACGTCGATGAGTGCCGGGTCGCGCAGCGGCACCCCGTAGGCGATGGCGGCCTCGCGGGCGACGCCGCGCATCGACAGGCAGTAGCCGCGGTCGGGCGTGACCGCGATGTCCAGCACCTCGTCGACGAGTTCCAGCAGCTCGATCGCGTCGGTGCCGGGCGCGGGGGCGCCGGGCGGCAGCACGATGATGCCGTCGTGGTCGTCGCCCATGCCCAGTTCGCGGGCGGAGCAGATCATGCCGTGCGAGACCTTGCCGTAGGTCTTGCGGGCGGCGATCTGGAAGTCGCCGGGCAGTACGCCGCCGGGCAGGATGACGACGACGCGGTCGCCGACGGCGAAGTTGCGGGCGCCGCACACGATCTCCTGCGGCTCACCGGAGCCGTTGGCGTCACCGACGTCGACGGTGCAGAAGCGGATCGGCTTCTTGAAGCCCTCCAGCTCCTCGACCGTCAGCACCTGGCCGACGACCAGCGGGCCCTTGATACCGGCGCCGAGCTGGTCGACGGTCTCGACCTCCAGGCCGGCGGAAATGAGCTTGGCCTGGACGTCGCGGCCGGTGGCACCGGCGGGCAGGTCGACGTACTCCCGCAGCCAAGAAAGCGGGACCCGCATCAGATCTCCATCCCGAACGGGAGGGTGAAGCGCACGTCACCCTCGACGATGTCTCGCATGTCCTCGACGTTGTGGCGGAACATCAGCATCCGCTCGATGCCGAAGCCGAAGGCGAAGCCGCTGTACTTCTCCGGGTCCACGCCGCACGCCACCAGCACCCTGGGGTTGACGACGCCGCAGCCGCCCAGCTCGATCCAGCCCTCGGAGGAGCAGGTGCGGCAGGGGCGGTCGGGGTTGCCGACGGACTCGCCGCGGCAGACGTAGCAGAGCATGTCCATCTCGGCGGACGGCTCGGTGAAGGGGAAGTGGTTGGGCCGCAGTCGGGTGGTCATGCCCTCGCCGAACAGCGAGACGACCATGTGGTCGAGGGTGCCCTTGAGGTCGGCCATCGTCAGGCCCTCGTCCACCGCGAGCAGCTCGACCTGCGAGAAGACCGGGGTGTGGGTCGCGTCCAGCTCGTCGGAGCGGTAGACGCGGCCGGGCGCGATCACGTACACCGGCAGCTCGCGCTCCAGCAGGGCGCGGATCTGCACCGGCGAGGTGTGGGTGCGCAGCACCACGCCGGAGCTTCCGGTCTGGGAAGCGCCCTCACTGCCCTCCGGACCCGCGACGAAGAAGGTGTCCTGCGTCTCGCGCGCGGGGTGGTCGGGCGGGAAGTTCAGCGCGTCGAAGTTGAACCAGTCGGACTCGACCTCGGGGCCCTCGGCGACCTCGTAGCCCATGGCCGTGAAGATGTCCTCGATGCGCTCCGACAGCGTCGTGAGCGGGTGCCGGGCGCCGGCCGGGCGGCGGTCGTACGGCAGCGTGACGTCGACGGCCTCCTCGACGAGCACCCGGGTGTCGCGTTCGGCCTCCAGCTCGGCCTGGCGGGCGGCGAGGGCCTTGTTGACCGCGCCGCGGGCCTGGCCCACCCGCTTGCCCGCCTCGGCCTTGGCCTGCGGCGGGAGGGCGCCGATCTCCCGGTTGGCGAGGGCGAGCGGTGAGCCGCCGCCGGCATGCGCGGTCTTGACGTGGGTGAGGGCTTCGAGGTCGCCGGCCGCGGCGATCGCGGCGAGCGCGTCGTCGCGCATCCGCTCGATCGCTTCCGGCTGGAGCGCCTCGACCTCGACAGGGTCGTACGACTTGTTCGGTGCCGACATCTCTTCCCGTTCCGGAGTGGACGATGGTGGTGGGCGGCGTGCGGCGCCACTGCGCTGCGGTGGCGTCGCGGTGGAGGCTCTGCCCGACCGGACACATGCCAGGGGACGAGTCTACTTGCGCCGCGAGGACCGGCTGTTTTCGGCCGCCGGAGCCGGCATGCACCCGTACGGGCGCACGCCCTGGTGCTGCCCGTCGTGGCGGTCCCGGGGCCCTCAGGCCAGATACGCGGGAGCCCCGACGGGCAGGGTAAATCGGAATTCGGCGCCGCCGCCCGCGGCCCGGCCGACGGTGATGGTGCCGCCGTGGGCCTCGACGATGCCCTTGACGATGTAGAGCCCGAGGCCCGTGCCGCCGCGCTTGCTGCCCCGCCAGAAGCGGGTGAACACGCGGCTCATGGACTCCTCCGGAATGCCGGGACCCTCGTCGCCCACCGTGACCGCGGTCGCGTCGCAGCGCCGCTCGGTGAGGTCGCCCGGGTGTGCGGGCGCCACATCGATGGTGACCCTTCCCTCGCCGTGGCGCACCGCGTTTTCCAGCAGGTTGCCGAGCACCTGGTCGACCTTGTCGGGGTCGGCCCACAGGTCGGGCAGCGGACCGCTGACCCGTACGGTGAAGCGGTCCTGCGGCTGACCTGCGGCGATGTGCGCGTCGACATGCCGCTGCACGGCGGCGGCGAGGTCGACCGGCTGGCGGCGGACCTCCAGCCGGCCGGAGTCGATCCGGGAGATGTCCAGGAGTTCGGCGATCAGCCGGGTGACGCGGTTGGCGTCGGCGTCGACGGTCTCCAGCATGAGCTTCTTCTGGTCGTCGGTGAAACGCTCCCACTTGGCGAGCAGCGTCGCCGTGAAGCCCTTGACGGAGGTCAGCGGTGAGCGCAGTTCGTGCGCGACGGTCGCGATCAGCTCGGCGTGACTGCGTTCGGTACGCCGCCGGGCCTCGGTGCCGCGCAGGGTGACCACGAGCCGCTGCAGGGGCCCGGCGGGGCGCTCGCGGACGTACCGCGCGGCGACCAGCACCTCACGCCCGCCGGGCAGCAGCAGGTTGCGCTCGGGCTGCCCGGTCCTGATCGCGAGGCCGCCGTACGGGTCGGTGAGCGGCCACCAGCGGCGGCCCTCCAGGTCCTCCAGCGGCAGCGCCTGCTCCACCGGGCGGCCGAGCACGTCCTGCGGGCGCAGCCCGGTGATGCGGGCGGCGGCGGCGTTGAAGCACACGACCTCTCCGGCGCCGTCGGCGACCAGCAGGCCGTCGGGCAGGTCGTCGGGGTGCGGGGCGTAGCCGCCGGCGGTCGCGCGGCACGGGTCGGCCGCGACCGCGGGGGCGGCCGGCGCCGGTACGGGGGCGCGGTGCGGGTCGCCGGCGGGTGGCGCGGGCGGCTCCCCGGCGGGCAGGACCGTCACCGCGCTGTGCGCAGCGTCCTCACGCGTGTGCGTTCCGTTGTCTCGCGCCGTGACACCCATGCGCGCCACCCCCCTTTCAGGGTCCCCCGGGCGAGCCACCCTACTAGGTGGACGTAACGCTGCGGCACCCTCCGGGCGCACGCTGCTCCCTCGCGGAGGCGTAGAGGCACACCGCGGCGGCGGTGGCGAGGTTGAGGCTCTCGGCGCGCCCGTGGATGGGGACGCGTACGACCTCGTCCGCGAGCGCCCGGGTCTCCTCGGGCAGGCCCCACGCCTCGTTGCCGAAGATCCACGCGCTGGGCCCGCGCAGCGTGCCCTCGTCCAGCTCCGCGTCCAGGTCCCGCTCCCCCGCGCCGTCCGCGGCCAGCACCCGTACGCCCGCGGCGCGCAGCCCCGCCACGGCGTCCGCGACCGGCACCCCGACGGCGACCGGCAGGTGGAAGAGGCTGCCGGCGGAGGCGCGTACCGCCTTGGGGTTGTACAGGTCCACGGAGGCGTCGGTGAGGACGACCGCGTCGGCGCCCGCCGCATCGGCGCAGCGCAGCACCGTGCCGGCGTTGCCGGGGTCGCGGACGTGGGCCAGTACGGCGACCAGCCGCGGGCGGGCGCGCAGCACCTCGGCGAAGGGCGTGTCCAGGAAGCGGCACACCCCGACGACACCCTGCGGGGTGACGGTGTCGGAGATCTCGGCCATCACCTCGGGGGTCGCGGTGATCACGGGCGCGCCGGCCGCGCGGGCGGCGGCGACCAGGTCGGCGTGCCGCTCGGCGGCCTCGGGCGTGGCGTACAGCTCGATGAGGGTGCGCCCGGCCGGTCCCCCGGGGTGGGCGATCGCCTCGCGTACGGCCTGCGGGCCCTCGGCCAGGAACCGCCGCTCCTTGCCGCGGAAGCTGCGCCGGGCCAGCCGGTGCGCGGCGGTGACCCGCGCGGAGCGCAGCGAGGTCAGCTCGGGGGTGGTGCCCATCGGGGTGGCTGCTCCAGAAGGGGTACGGGGTGGGTGGGTCCGTCCATGCGACGGGCCCGCGGGGGCGTTGCCGCCCGCGGGCCCGGGGTACTGCCGAGGAGGACGTCGCTCAGCGCGGGGTCACGCCGCCTTGGGGGCGTTCACGTCCGCGGGCAGCGCCTTCTGGGCGACCTCGACCAGTGCCGCGAAGGCGTTGGCGTCGTTGACGGCCAGCTCCGCGAGGATCTTGCGGTCGACCTCGACGTTGGCGGCCTTCAGACCCTGGATGAAGCGGTTGTAGGTGATGCCGTTCGCGCGGGCAGCGGCGTTGATGCGCTGGATCCACAGCTGGCGGAAGTCGCCCTTGCGCTTCTTGCGGTCGTTGTAGTTGTAGACCAGGGAGTGGGTGACCTGCTCCTTGGCCTTGCGGTACAGGCGCGAACGCTGACCGCGGTAGCCGCTGGCCTGCTCCAGGATCGCCCGGCGCTTCTTCTGGGCGTTGACTGCCCGCTTGACGCGTGCCACTTGATAACTCCTTCTAGGGGACCGCGGTATGCCTCACGCGGTCCGAAAGCGAATGGACTCCCGACCCGGGACGGCTGCGCCCCGGCGGGGGCACGGCCGTCACTTGCCGAGAAGCTTCTTGATCTTCTTGGCGTCCGGGGCGGCGACCTCGACGGTCCCGGTCAGGGCACGGGTCTTGCTGGACGGCTTGTGCTCCAGCAGGTGGCGCTTGCCGGCGCGCTCGCGCAGCACCTTGCCGGAGCCGCTGATCTTGAAGCGCTTGCTCGCACCGCTGTGCGTCTTGTTCTTCGGCATGGCGCCGTAGTCTCCTCGTCGCTGGCCTCCCGTGCGCCGCTCGGGCGCGCGGAGAGCGTCAGTTCTGCATTAACCGACCCGGAGCCGATGCTCCGGATGTTCTTCGTCCAGGCCGCTCAGCCGGCGTCCTGGGCCTCGGCCGGGGCGGCCTCGGTCTCGACCGCGGCCTCGACGTCCTCGGCGGGCGTCTCCGCCTCGGCCGGGGCGTCGCCCTGGCGGACGGCCTTGCGGGCGGCCTGCGCCTCGCGGGCCTCGGCCATGGCCTCGGTCTTCTTCTTGTGCGGACCCAGGACCATGATCATGTTGCGGCCGTCCTGCTTCGGGTTCGACTCGACGAACCCGAGGTCCTGGACGTCCTCGGCGAGCCGCTGGAGCAGCCGGTAGCCCAGCTCCGGACGGGACTGCTCGCGCCCGCGGAACATGATCGTGATCTTGACCTTGTCACCCTGCTTGAGGAACCGGACGACGTGACCCTTTTTGGTGTCGTAGTCGTGCGGGTCGATCTTCGGCCGGAGCTTCATCTCCTTGATGACCGTGTGCGCCTGGTTCTTGCGCGCCTCACGGGCCTTCATGGCCGACTCGTACTTGAACTTCCCGTAGTCCATGAGCTTGCACACGGGCGGACGGGCGTTCGCCGCCACCTCGACCAGGTCGAGGTCGTACTCCTGCGCAAGCTCCAGGGCCTTGGCAAGCGGCACGATGCCGACCTGCTCGCCGCTGGGACCGACAAGTCGCACCTCGGGAACGCGAATCCGGTCGTTGATGCGGGGCTCGGCGCTGATGGGGCCTCCTCGGTTGCACCACGCGGCTGACTGGCCGACAGCCGCGCTTGAGTCTGTCTTCGTATGGACCGACCCGCACCCCAGGCGTGGAAAACGCCCCGTACGGGACACAGGCGGGGCTCCTCACAACCGGGAGCACCGCCGCGTTTATTCCGCGGGGCGCATTCGGACGGTACACACCGGATATACGCGACGTATTCGCGTACGATCCGGACCGCACCGTCTGACCGGGACCCGTCGGCCTCGCGGCCGATCAGGTGGGAGATCGGAGCCTCCACTTGGTGGTCGGGCACGCGTGCGCCCGACCGGTCGTCCACTCAGCATACCAGCGCGGGACCGAAGGCCGTAATCGGCCGGACGGGGCATATCGTGTCGGCATGAGCGACGCACCTGCCACCCCCGACCAGTCCGACCAGCTCGCGCGCGACATCGCGGACGTGCCCGCGGTCGAGGTGATCACCACGGTCGCCGTGCACCTGATGAGCGCCGCGGCCGTGAACCTGGGCCTGGCGGAGGAGGGTGCGCAGCACAAGGACCTGGACGAGGCCCGCAAGCTCATCCAGGCGCTGGCCGGCCTGGTCACCGCGAGCGCGGGCGAGATCAGCAGCTTCCACGCGGCGCCGCTGCGCGACGGTCTGAAGTCGCTGCAGCTCGCCTTCCGCGAGGCGTCGCTGGTGCCGGACGAGCCCGGCCAGGGGCCCGGCGAGAAGTTCACCGGGCCCGTCTACGGCTGAGGCTCCGCGGGCCCCTCACCCCTCCTGGCCCTCCGCGCGCGCCGCCGTCTCCTCCTCGGCGGCCGCCGCCCGTGCGGCCTGGACCGCGGCGAAGGCCGGGTGCGTGACCTCGTGCACCAGCGCCGCGAGCGCCGCGCCGATCAGTGGCGCGACGAGGAACAGCCACACCTGGCTGAGCGCCGGGCTGCCCGCGAAGAGCGCGGGCCCCAGGCTCCGGGCGGGGTTGACGCCCGTGCCGGTCAGCGGGATGCCGACGAGGTGGATCACGGCGAGTGCCATGCCGATGGGCAGCCCGTCGAAGCCGACCACCGCGATCCGGTGGGTGACCGCGAGCACCACGAAGACCAGCAGGAAGGTCAGGATCAGCTCGGCCACGAAGGCGCCGAAGATGTTGATGCCGACCGCCGACCGGTAGCCGTAGCCGTTGGTGCCGAAGGCGCCGTGCGTCTGGAGCCCCGGCACCTGCTTGGCGACGAGCAGCAGCAGCGCCGCGCCCACGATCGCGCCCAGGAACTGCGCGACCCAGTATTCGACGGCCGTGCGCAGCGAGATGCGCTTGGCGACGAGCATGCCCAGCGTGACCGCCGGGTTGACGTGGCTGCCGGAGATCGGCCCGACCGCGTACGCGATGGCCAGCAGGACCAGGCCGAAGGCCAGGGCGATGCCCAGGGTGCCGATGTACTCGCCGGAGAGCACCGCCGCGCCCACCGCGAAGAAGACCAGCAGCAGCGTGCCGAGGAATTCGCAGACGAACGCCCGCTGATCGTCGGCCGTACGGTTCTCGGTGATCGTTCGGATGTCCATCCGCGCCTCCACGACGACGGTGATCGATGTCCGCCCTCGTATTGTCGGCTTTACGGGTTAAAGCCACATCTCGGGGGAAACGGGACGTCGACCGGCCGCGGTCGCGGGCGGGCGCCGCGGGCCGCGTCAGCGGGTGAACAGCGGCTCACCCGGGAGGGTGGCGTCCGGCGGCAGTACGGCCAGGTCCAGGCCCCGCCGCAGGGCCGCGCGCAGCACCGGGTGGGCGGCGAGCGCACCGGCGAGCGCGCGGGCGGTCGCGGCCGCGTCGGCGCCCGGGGCCAGCACCAGACCGAGGGTGCCGTCGCTGTCGGCCGCCCGCGTGAGGTGCGCCCGTACGATGCCCGGCTCGGCGGCGACCGCGGCGCGCAGCGCCTCGCGCACCTCCGCGTCGCCCAGCGGGTCCGTCCCGCCGGGGCCGCGGGCGGCGGCCCGCAGCGCGGCGCCGTGCAGCGAGAACGGCACGGGCCCGGCGATGTCGATCAGCAGCGTGTCCGCGCCCTCGTGCGCGAGCGCCTGGAGGGCCTGCCCGAGCCGTACGGCGACGGGCCGGGCGTCCGGGCGCCACGCGGCGAGCGCGGCGGTGGAGGTGAAGGCGGGCACCGCGCGGCGCCCGGTGCGGCCCGACTCGATGGTCGGCACCGCCATGTCGCTGGTCTTCTCCCGGCGCAGCCCGTCGGGGCCGGTCTCCACCTCGCCCAGCAGCGCCACGACGGGCACGAGCAGCCGCGCGCCCTGCAGCGCCTCGACGACCGCGTCCTCCCGTTCCGGCTCGCGCGCGTCGCCCCACGCGGCGAGCGCCGCGGCCAGCGCGGGGGCGGCGGAGCCGTCGTCGTCGGGAAAACCGGGATCCGGAATGTTCTTGAGCTCCACCCACGCAGCCTATCCGGCGCGGGGCGCCGGCCTGACGGGGCGCCGGGGGCCGCCGACCGTACGCGTATCGCGCCTTGCGCGCGGAGCCCCCCGGCGAGGCCGCCCGGCAGACCGCCTGCGCGCACGACGCCCCCCGCGCACCGGACACGGCGCCTCACGCACCCGCCGGCCCGGCCCAGCACCTCACGCACCCCGCCAACCGGACGTGGCACCCCGCACACCCCACCAACCGGCCCCGGCACCTCACGCACCCGTCCGGCGGGCCCGCGCCGAGCGCGGCGCGTACGCCGGGCGCGGCCGGAGCGCGGCCTGCCGCTACTCCGCCCAGGGCGCCGTCGCCCGTGCCGCGGCGGCCTGGGCCGCCGCGCGGCGGCGGGGGCGGTACCAGAGCAGTCCGGCGATCGCGACGAGCACCGCGCCCGCGCCGGCGAAGGCGGCGGCGACGCCGTTGCCGAGGACGCTCGAAGCGGCCGGGGACGCGGGTGCCGGGGCGGGGCCGGGGCCGAAGTAGCGCTGGGGGTAGGACGCCGGGGCGGGGGCGACCGGGGCGGGCTTGAGCTTCGCGGCCGCGGCGAGCGCCGCGGCAGGGTCGATCTCGCCCGTGCCCAGCTCGTCGCTGCGCCCGCTGTCCGGCTTGTGCCGGGTGGTGTCCTGGAGGACCTGCCTGATCTGGAGCGGGCTCAGCTTGGGGTAGGCCGACCTGAGCAGGGCGACCGACCCGGAGACGTACGCGCACGCGGCGCTCGTCCCCAGGCCGTCGTAGTACTTGCGGTCCGGGTCGGCCATGACGATGTCGTCGCCGGGCGCGGCGACCGCCGAATACCAGCGGTGCGTGGAGAACTGCGGGTGGCGGCCCAGGTCGTTGACGGCGGTCACCGCGATGACGCCGGGGTAGGCCGCGGGGTAGGAGGAGCGGTCCGCCTTGTCGCCGCTGTTGCCGGCCGAGGAGACCACGACGACGCCCTTGCTGAGCGCGTACTGGATCGCGTCCGCCTCCGCGGCGACCGGTGAGGCGGTGGCGCTGTCGTCGCCGAGCGAGAGGTTGATGACGTCGGCGCCGTGGTCGACGGCCCAGCGGATGCCCTCCGGCAGCGCGCTGCCGCGCGAGGAGCGTGCCTTGTCGCGCTGCGGGTCCTTCTCCTCCAGGATCACCCGCACGGGCAGGATCTTCGCCTGCGGGGCGATGCCGAGCACGCCCGAGCCGTTGCCCGCGCCGTGGCCGTGCCCGGCGATGATCGCGGCCATGCCCGTGCCGTGGTTGGCCCACGCCTTGTCGCCGCGGGCGGCGCCGAAGCCGATGAGGTCCTTGCCGGTGAGCACCTGGCCGGTGAGGTCGGGGTGGGTGGCGTCCACGCCGGTGTCGAGCACGGCGACGGTCACGCCCGCGCCCTTCGTCGTACGCCACGCCTGCTGGGCGTGCAGGGCGTCCAGCGCCCACTGCCGGTCGCGGATGCCGTCCGCCGCCGCGGGCGTGGCGCCGAGCGCGACGAGCGCGGCGGCCGCCGTGACCGCGGCGGTCGCGGCCGCGAGCCGCGGGCGGCGGGGGGTGCGGCGGCTCATCGGCTCTGCTCCGTTCCCGCGGGGGTGGCCGGGGTGGTGGCCGCGGTGCTGTGGGCGTTCGGGTGCAGCTCGGCGTCGACGGCGGCCTGGAGGCGGGCGTCCACGGCCTTGGCCAGCCCCGTCGCGTCGAAGCCGAGGCCCGCCTGCGCGGGTGCGCTGGTCGTGCCCGACGCGACGGCCTCGGCCGCGGGCTGCGGCTGCGGGACCTTGCGGCCGTCCGCGAAACCGCTGACCGCGTAGACGACGAAGGGCGCCGCCGTCGACACCCGGACGTCCCAGCTGCCGCGCTGGGCGTTGCCGAAGCGGGCGGCGGCCGTGCCGGCGAAAGCCACCGGACGGGGTATCAGGTCGGTGCGGCTGCCGAGGTGCTCGGCCGTCCAGCGCTGGGCGAGCGCGCTCATGCCGGCCGCCTCGCCCGCGGTGACCAGTACGCCGACCGTCGTCACGGTCGTGGACGTGCTGTCCACGTAGGTGGCGCGCAGCAGCTTGACGCAGCCGGTGGGCGCGAGCACGCGGTCCAGCAGCGGGTCGAAGGCGCCCGTGCAGTCGCCGGGCTCGGCGACGCCGATACGCGTCCAGGTCCGGTCGGCGCCGCCGGGACCCTGGCCCTTGCCGTCCACGACGGGCGGGAAGAGCGTGTCGACGGGCGTACCGCGCCACACCAGGCGCGCCTGCGCGAATTCGGCGGGGCTGCGCGGCACCGCGGACGGCGCCGCGTCCGGCCCCCGGTCCAGTACGGCCCCGGCGGTGGCCCCGCCGATCAGCCCCAGCCCGAGCACCAGGCACACCGCGATGCCCACGGCCCGCCGTGTCGCCGCGGCCCGGCCCGGCCCGTACCCGCCCCCGGGCGGCGGCGCGTACGCCGGCACGGGCGCGACCCCTCCGCCCCACGTCCCCCCGGGCGGCACGGGCACCCACCCGTCACCCTGCGCCGGTACGGCCGGAGCCCGCACCGGCGGCGCCGGAAGCGGCGGAGCGGCGGCCGGCCCCTGCGGCGGGCCCGAAGGCACACCGACCCCCGAAGCCGGCGGCGGCCCGACGGGAGCCGCCGGCACCTGCACGCGCGGCTCCGCCGGCCCCCCGGCCCACGGCGGTACGGCCGGCGGGGCCTGCGGCGGTACGGCGGGTGCGGACGGGGCCTGCACCCGCGGGGCCTCCGGCGGCGCCGGGCGCGACGGCGCACCGCTCGGGCCCTGCGGCGGCACGGCAGGCGCGGCCGGTGCCTGCACCCGCGGGGCCTCCGGCGGCGCCGGGCGCGGCGGCGCACCGCTCGGGCCCTGCGGCGGAGCCGGCGGCCGCGGCGGCGTCGCGCCTGCGCCCGGCGGCGGGGTGGCCGGGCGGGGCGGGGGCGGCGGGTCGGGGAGCCGGGTCCCCGGCTCGGGCGGCGGCGGAACGGGACGGCCGGGGCGCGGCCCCGGCTCGGCGGCCGCCGTAACCGTGTCCGGCGTCCCCGGCAGCCGGGTCGCCGAATCCGGCGGCGGCGGTACGGGCCGCCCGCCCGTCGCGGGCACCGGCTGCGGAGCCGCGGACGGGGAACCACCCACCGCCTCGGCCCGCGCCGGAACGGACCGGCCGCCGGGCGCCGACTGCGTACCCGCGCCCGGCGCGACGGGACGGCTTTCGGCCGAGTCCGCGCGCGGACCCTGTGCCTGCGCAGGCGGCGGGCCCGCGGCGGCGGCGGGACGAGGCGACTGGGCTATGTCCCCGGCCGAGCG
>NZ_JBIRQQ010000008.1:183968-274678 GCF_044333285.1 Streptomyces sp. NPDC021020 | reverse complement strand
GAGCGGCTGTCGTGGCGCGGGCCCTGCGCCTGCACCGGCGGCGCGTACCCGCCCTGCACAGGCGGCCGGCCCCCGGCATCGGCGGCGGAACGGGACGGCTCGTCCACGCCCCCGGCCGAGTAGCCGTCAGGGCGCGGGCCCTGCGCCTGCATCGGCGGCCGGCCCCCGGCGTCGGCGGCGGAACGGGACGGCTGGGCTACGTCCCCAGCCGAGCGGCTGTCGTGGCGCGGGCCCTGCGCCTGCACCGGCGGCGCGTACCCGCCCTGCACAGGCGGCCGGCCCCCGGCATCGGCGGCGGAACGGGACGACTCGTCCACGCCCCCGGCCGAGTAGCCGTCAGGGCGCGGGCCCTGCGCGGGCGCCTGCGCCTGCGGCGCGCCGAGCTCCGGCGGTCGGGGGGCCGCATACTCCCCCGTCGCCCCCTGCGCCGGGGGCGTACGGTCCGGGGCCGGGGGGTGACGGTGGGTGGTCGGCTGGGGGGAGCGGGGGTGGAGGGTGGGGAACGGAGACGTCGGGGGTTCTCCGTTGTCCACTCCGGTGCTCACCCGGCGCCCCCTTGTGACCTCTGCGTGCACGGCTTGCGCGCGTCACTCTACGGGGTCGCGCGGGCCCTCGGCTCCCACCTGCCGCGGACGCGGGGCCTACCGCTGGGTAGCCCCGTTCTGGCAAGCTGCGGCCATGTCAGAGCACGCCGCCGCGGACCGCGCCCGTTACGACCGGGCCACCGCCCACCTCGACGCCCCGCTCGCCCTGGTCGACCTCGCGGCCTTCGACGCCAACGCGGCCGACCTCGCGCGCCGCGCGGGCGGCAAGCCGATCCGGATAGCCACCAAGTCGGTGCGCTGCCGCGCCCTGCTGGAGCGCGCGCTCGCGCACGACGGCTTCAGCGGCCTGATGTCCTTCACCCTCGCCGAGTCGCTGTGGCTGGCCCGCGCGGGCTTCACCGATGTGCTGCTGGCCTACCCCTCGGCGGACCGCGCGGGCTACGCGGAACTCGCCGCCGATCCCAAGCTCGCCGCCGCGGTGACGGTGATGGTCGACGACGTCGCGCAGCTCGACCTGATCGACGCCGCCCGCGGCACCGGCGGCGAGACCGTCCGGGTGTGCCTGGAGCTGGACACCAGCCTGCGCAAGCTGGGCGGGCGGCTGCGGATCGGCGCGCTGCGCTCGCCCCTGCACGACCCGGAGCAGCTCGCGGAGCTGGCCCGCGCGGTCGCCTCCCGGCCGGGCTTCCGGCTGGTGGGCCTGATGGCGTACGAGGGCCACATCGCGGGGGTGGGCGACACGCTGCGTGGACGGCCCGCGCGCTCACTGGCGATACGCCTGATGCAGGCCGCGGCCCGCAAGGAGCTGGCGGCGCGGCGCGCCGAGGCGGTGCGGGCGGTACGCGCGGTCGAGCCGGGCCTGGAGTTCGTCAACGGCGGCGGCACGGGCAGCGTGCAGCACACCGCGGCGGAGGCGGCGGTCACGGAGATCGCGGCGGGGTCGGGGCTCTACGTGCCGCGGCTGTTCGACAACTACACGTCCTTCCGGGGCCGTCCGGCCGCGCTCTTCGCCCAGCCGGTGGTGCGCCGCCCGGGCGTGGGCGTGGTGACGGTCCTGGGCGGCGGCTACCCGGCGTCCGGCGCGCCCGGCCGCGACCGGCTGCCCGAGCCGTACCTCCCGGAGGGCCTGCGCTACGACCCGCAGGAGGGCGCGGGCGAGGTGCAGACGCCGCTGCTGGGCTCGGCCGCGGACGACCTGCTGATCGGCGACAAGGTGTGGTTCCGGCACGCGAAGGCGGGCGAGCTGTGCGAGCGGTTCGCGGAGCTGCACCTGCTGGACGGCGACGAGGTGACGGCGGCGGTGCCGACGTACCGCGGCGAGGGCAAGACGTTCCTTTAGGAGCCGAGGGCCCGCCCCCGGCGCGGGAGCGGGCCCTCGGGCGAAGCGGCGGCGGGCGTCAGACGCCCCTGCCCGTACCGCCGGACGACGAGCTGCCGACCTGGGTGGTGTCGGTCTTGATGCCCTGGGTGATCTTGTCCATGTCGGCGAGCGTCGGCGCCTTGGCGGTGATGTCGAAGCCGAAACGGACCAGGACCAGCCGCTTCGTGGTCGGCGACGGGAAGACCAGCGACTGGACGTAGCCCTGGGTCCCGGACTGCGTCACGACCTTCCACCGCACCAGGTAGCCCTGCTGCCCGGCGACGGTCACCGCGCCGGCCTTGAGCTGCTGGTGCGAGGTGGTCGGGCCGTAGGTGTCCTCGCTGTAGGCGTTCGCGGCGTTCGCGGCGATGTCCTGCTCGGCGGCGGCCTTGGGCGTCGTGGCGCTGATCGCGGAGGACGCGGCGGGTCCCGAGGAGACACCGCCGAGCGTGCAGGTGCCGCCCTGGGTACCGGGGCAGGGGTACGGGCCGACGGCCAGCCCCGCGCCGGTGTCGCCGGACTGGCCCTGCCAGCCCTCCAAGACGGGGAGGCTGATCGCGTCGGCGCCGTCGACGGCCTTCGTCGGGTCGCCCGTGCCGCTGCCGCCGTCGCTCCCCCCGTCTCCGCCACCTTCACTTCCGCCGTCACTTCCGCCGCCGTCGCCGCCCCGGTCGGACGGCAGCGGGTACGGGAGCTTGCCGGTGGAGTGGGTGGGCGTCGGCGAGCCCTTGGCGTCGTCCTTGTCCTTGCTGTCCTTGCCGAGCACGAGGATGCCGGCGACGACGGCGCCTATCAGGACGAGGGAGGCGACGAGGGCGATCACCACCGTCCCGGTGCGCTTGCCGCTGTCCGCGGCGGGGGCGCCGTAGCCGTAGCCGGGCTGCGGGGGGCCCGGGTAGCCGGGCGGGGCGGCGGGCGGGACGGGGGCGGTCCTGGTGTACTCGGTCCAGACCGAGCCGTCCCACCAGCGTTCCATCGCCGGGCTGTTGCCTGTGTGCCCGGGTTCTGGATACCAGCCGGGCGGGGTCGAGGTCGTCACGGCGGTCACCTTATGGCCCGAGCATGAGAATCCCGTAAGTGGTCACCTTCTGCATACCGCGCCACCCGCCCCGCGCACCAGAGCGCGTCCCGGGGGCGTACGGGCGCGCTACCGTCGCGGGGCGGCCCTGCGGGTCAGGGAGAGCAGGTCGCGGGCGGGGCCGGCGGGGCGGTGACCCGCGGGCCAGACCGCGCGCAGCGCCCGGCGCAGGTCGAGCCCGGCGACGGGTACGGCGGCCAGCCGGTGCGCGGCCAGCTCGTCGGCGACGGCCAGCTCGCTCAGTACGGCCGGGCCCGCGCCGCCGACTGCCGCGGACTTCACGGCGGTGGTCGAGGCGAGTTCGAGCAGGGCGGCGGCGGGGCCGCCGTGCCCGGCGAGCGCGGCGTCCAGCACCTGCCGGGTGCCCGAGCCCTCCTCGCGCAGCAGCAGCGGTGTCGCGGCCAGCTCCGCCGCGGGCAGCGGGCGGCGGCGGGCGGCCCAGCGGTGGTCGGGTGCGACGACGACGAGCAGCCGGTCGTGCCCGACGACGGCGGAGTCCAGCCCCGAGGGCACGTCCAGCCCCTCGACGAACCCGAGGTCCGCGTCCCCCGCGGTCACCTGCCGGGCGACGGCCACGGAATTGCCCGCGGCGAGCGACACGGCGGTGCCCGGGTGCCGTACGTGCAGGGCGGTCAGCCACCCGGGCAGCAGGTACTCGGCGACGGTCAGGCTGGCGGCGACCCGCAGCCGGGAGTCACGCCGCCCGCGCAGCGCCCGGGCCCCCGCGTCGAAGTCCTCGGCGGCCTCCAGCACCCGCCGCGCCCACTCGGTGACCACGGCCCCCTGCTCGGTGAGCCGCGACCCGCCCGCCGACCGCCGTACAAGCCCCACCCCGACCTGCCGCTCCAGCGCCCGCATCCGCGAACTCGCCGCCGGCTGGCTGATCCCCAACTCCCGCGCCGCCCGCCCCAGACTCCCCAGCCGCGCGACGGCGACCAGCAACTCCATGGCCCCCAGATCCGGCACCCGCCGCGCCAGAGCGCCGCGCTCCACGGGCCCGTCACTGCCAGTCATGCGCCCAGCGTATGCGCTCCCACCCAATCCCCCGTCCCCGCGCACGCCACGGGGGTGGCTCACGCGTGCCACGCGGGAGGGCTTGCGCGTGGCGCGGAGCGGTCGCCCTACCGCGGGGGGCTCGCGTATGCCGCGCGGGGGACATATGAGGGGCGCGGGGAACTGCGCGACCAGCCCACGACAACCGCACGATCCCGCGATGACAGCACCACCCACCCCGAGGGGACAGGGACGCGAGGAACTGCGCGCCAAGCCACCAACCGCGGGACGGCCCCGCGACAACAGCACCCCCCACCCCGTGGGGAACGGGGCCGGCCCGGAAAGACCCGCTCCCCCCGGCTCGGGCCCCGCCCCATAACCCCCGCTTATGCCCCGATAGCCCCGCGGGTGCTACCCGCCACCCCCGCCCAGGGCCACCGTAAAAGCATGGCCACCGCAACGCTCTCCCGTCCCGCCGCTCCTCCCCTCCCCCGGAGAAGGGCGCGGCACGTCGGGCCGAACTGGTACGCCGGCGTCATGGGCACCGCCATCGTCGGCAACGCGGGCGCGGGCCTGCCGGGGAGCCCGGCGCCGCTGCGGGACGCGTGCACCGCGGTGTGGGTCCTGGCGGCCGCGGCCCTGCTCGCCGTGCTCGCGGCACGCGCCACGCACTGGGCGCGGCACGCGGACGAGGCACGGCGGCATCTCGCGGACCCCGCGGTCGCGCCGTTCTACGGGTGCCTGCCGATGGCGCTGCTGGCCGTCGGGGCGGGCGCGCTGACGCTCGGCCCGCGGGTGGTGGGCGAGCGGGCCGCGGTCGCCGCGGACTGGACGCTGTGGACGGCCGGCACCGCGAGCGGACTGCTGGTCGCGGCGGCCGTGCCGTACCTGATGGTGACGCGGCACCGGATCGCGGCGGACGGCGCCTCGCCGGTGTGGCTGCTGCCGCTCGTCGCACCGATGGTCTCGGCCGCGCTCGGGCCCGCGCTGGTGCCGCACGCGGGCGGGGCGCAGGCCCGCGAGGCGCTGCTGCTGGGGTGCGTGGCACTGTTCGGGCTGAGCCTGCTGGCGACGCTGATGACGCTGCCGCTGGTGTGGGGCCGGCTGCTGCGGCACGGGCCGCTGCCGGTCGCGCTGACGCCGCTGCTCTTCCTGGTGCTCGGGCCGCTGGGCCAGTCCACGACGGCGGCGGGCGCGTTCGCGGACGCGGGGCCCGCCGCGGTGGGCGCGCCGTACGCCGCGGCGCTGCGCGGTTTCGCGGTCCTCTACGGGGTGCCGGTCATGGGCTTCGCGCTGCTGTGGCTGGCCCTGTCGGCGGCGCTGGTGGTGCGGGCGGTGCGGCGCGGGATGCGCTTCTCGCTGACCTGGTGGGCCTTCACCTTCCCGGTCGGCACGTGCGTGACCGGCGCGTCGAGCCTGGCCCGGCACACCGGCCTGCACGCGGCGACGTGGCTGGCGGTGGCGCTGTACGCGCTGCTGGCCGCGGCGTGGGCGACAGCCGCCGCGGGGACGGCGCGGGGCCTGCTGACCGGCGCGCTCCCGGCGCCCGCCGCTCCGGCGCAGTCCGCTGCGTAAGCGGCCGCCGCGGGGACCGCGCAGGCCCGCTCGCCCGCGCCCCGGCGCAGCCCCCCGCGTGACAGGGCGTCAGCCCGCCGCGGCCAGCGCCCGCGCGAGCGCGCGGGGTGCCTCGACGAGCGAGGGGCCGTACCACGTCAGGTGGCGGCCGTCGACGAGGGCCGCGGGGATGCCGGGGAAGGACTCGGGGCCGTCGTCCGCGGTGAAGCGGTAGGGCTCGTCGGGGAGGACGACGAGGCCGGGCCGGGCGTCGAGCAGCTCGGGCAGCGGGATCCGCGGGTAGCGCTCGGCGTGCTCCGCGTAGAGGTTGCGGACGCCGAGGCGGGCGAGCAGGTCGCCGGCGAAGGTGTCGCGGCCCAGCACCATCCACGGGCGGCGCCAGACCGGTACGACGGCGCGGCGTACGGGGGCCGCGGGGGTGACGTCCCGCCAGGCGGCCTCGGCGGCGTCCAGCCACGCGGGGCGGGCGAGCCCGCAGCCCCGCACCAGCAGCCGGTCCAGCTCGGTGAAGGCCTGCGGCAGCGAGCGCACCTCGGTGACCAGGACGTCCAGTCCGGCGGCCCGCAGCGCGTCGAGGTCGGCGGGGCGGTTCTCCTCCTCGTTGGCGACGACCAGGTCCGGGGCGAGCGCGGCGACCGCGGCCACGTCGGGGTTCTTGGTGCCGCCGACGCGGACCACGTCCAGGTCCGCGGGGTGGGTGCACCAGTCGGTCGCCCCGACCAGCAGCTCCGGCGCGGTCGCGGCCACCGCCTCGGTCAGCGAGGGAACGAGCGACACGACCCGCCGCACGACCCGCCCGGCGGACGCGGTGCGCCCGGCCGACGCGACGGGCTCGGACCCGGCGGCGGGCGCGGCCGGCACGGCAGGCGCGGGCTCTCCCGGGCGTACGACCGGGCCGGTCCCGCGGTTCGGATGAGGCATCAGCCCACCGTACGGGCCGCTGTCGGTGGGGCGTGCCATGCTGGGCCGGTGAACGACCAGAACCCCCGCGTCCCCCACGACCGGCTCATGCTGCTCGACACGGCGAGCCTGTATTTCCGTGCGTATTTCGGCGTGCCCGAATCCGTGCGCGCGCCGGACGGCACCCCGGTCAACGCGGTGCGCGGGCTGCTGGACTTCATCGCCCGGCTGGTCGCCGACCACTCCCCCACCGCGCTGGTGGCGTGCATGGACGCGGATTGGCGCCCGCAGTGGCGGGTGGAGCTGATCCCGTCGTACAAGGCGCACCGGGTCGCCGACGAGGCCGAGGGCAGCGAGGAGGTGCCGGACACGCTGTCCCCGCAGGTGCCCGTCATCGAGGCGGTGCTGGACGCGGTGGGCATCGCCCGCGTGGGGGTGCCCGGTTACGAGGCGGACGACGTGATCGGCACCCTCGCGACGAGCGCGCGCCATCCGGTCGCGATCGTCACGGGCGACCGCGACCTCTTCCAGCTCGTGGACGACGCGCGCGGCGTACGGGTGCTCTTCCCGCGCAAGGGCGTGGGCGATTGCGACGTGCTCGACGAGGCCGCGATCGAGGAGCGGTACGGCGTGCGGGCCCGGCAGTACGCGGATTTCGCGGCCCTGCGCGGCGACCCGAGCGACGGCCTGCCGGGCGTGAAGGGCATCGGCGAGAAGACGGCGGCGCAGCTCGTGACGGAGTACGGCGACCTGGCGGCGGTGCGGGCGGCCGCGGCCGACCCGTTCTCCCGGCTGACGCCCGCGCGGCGGCGCAACATCGCGGCGGCGGCCGACTACCTGGACGTGGCGCCGCGGGTGGTGGCGGTCGCGAAGGACGTCCCGCTGCCGCCGTTCGACGCGGCGCTGCCCGCGGCTCCGGCCGCCCCGCAGGCGCTGGAGGCGCTGGCGGAGACCTGGGGCCTGGGCGGTTCGCTGTCCCGGCTGCTGACGGCGCTGGCCGCCACCCGTTAGGGCCCGGGCCCGTCGCCGTACGGGCGCGACCCCCCAGGTCACGGCGCTATACGCCGTGGGTATAGTTCACAGCGTTCGTACAGGAACGCCCCAGGAACACCACCCGCGGAGGTCCCGCCATGCCCCACGCCATATCCGCCACGAGCCGCCGCGGTCGGCGGACGGCGCTGGTCGCCGGGGTCGCCGCGCTCAGCCTGGGGCTGGGGCTCAGCGGCTGCGCGAAGTACGACGCGCAGTCACCGCACGACGCGCGCGAGAACGCGTACAAGGCGGCGGAGAAGGCGGCCAAGGCCGGGGAGACGGACGGGAAGGCGGCGGCGCTGCCCGCCGGGGCGGTGGACTGCCGCAAGGCCAAGTGCATAGCGCTGACCTTCGACGCGGGGCCGAGCAACAACACCCCGGCGCTGCTGAAGGTGCTGGACGAGAAGAAGGTCCGGGTCACCTTCTTCCTGCTCGGCCACAACCATGTCGACAAATACCCCGAGCTGGTCAAGCAGATGGGGCAGAACGGCAACGTGCTGGGCAACCACACCTGGACCCACCGCCGGCTCACCGACCTCAAGCCCGCCGAGATACGCACCGAGCTGAACCACCTCGACGACGAGGTGGAGAAGCTCACCGGCAAGCGGCCGACGCTGATGCGCCCGCCGCAGGGCCGTACCGACGAGAAGGTCTCCAAGGTCTGCAAGGAGCTGGGCATCTCCCAGGTGCTGTGGAGCGACACCGCGAGCGACTACGCCACGACCGACTCGGCGCTGATCACGAAGCGGATACTCAAGGACGCGAGCCGGGACGGCATCATCATCCTGCACGACCTCTACAAGGGGACCGTGCCGGCCGTCCCGGGCATCATCGACGCGCTGCGGGCGCAGGGCTACACCTTCGTGACGGTGCCCGAGCTGCTCGCCCCGGCCACCCCCGAGCCGGGCAAGGTCTACCGCCCCTGAACCCGTACGCCCGCAGCTCCGCCGTCAGCGCCGGTTGACGGCGGCCAGCACGGCCCGCACCGACGCGGTCAGCACCGAGGTGTCCCGCCCGGCACCCCACCGCACGTCCCCGCCGACGCGGCAGCGCACGTACGCGACGGCGTCACTCCCGGTGCCGGCGCCCGCGGTGTGCTCGGAGTAGTCCAGGACGTCCACCTCGACCCCGGCGCCCGCGAGCGCGGCGGCCAGCGCAGACAGCGGCCCGTTGCCCCGCCCCTCCAGCTTGGTCTCCGCCCCGTCCGCGGCGTCCCGCAGCACACCGGTGAAGGCGTGCACCCCGGGCGCCTCCTCGGCCGTACGCCACTCGCCGAGCGTCAGCGGCCCGTCCGCCGGCGCCAGGTACTCCGCGGCGAACAGCTCGCCGAGCCGCTCGGCGGTGACCTCCGCACCGCTGTCGTCGGCGGCGCTCTGCACGACCCGGGAGAATTCCGCGCGCAGCGGCGCGGGCAGCTCCAGCCCGTGCCGGGTGGCCAGCAGGTAGCCGATGCCGCCCTTGCCGGACTGGCTGTTGACGCGGATGACGGCCTCGTAGTCGCGGCCGATGTCCGCGGGGTCGATGGGCAGGTACGGCACCTCCCAAGGCGCCTCCCCCGCCGGGACTCCCAGCTCCGCGGCGCGCCGCGCGTGGTGGTCGAGGCCCTTCTTGATGGCGTCCTGGTGGGTGCCGGAGTAGGCGGTGTGCACCAGGTCGCCGACGTACGGGTGGCGGCCGGGCACGGGCAGCCGGTTGCAGTGCTCGACGGTGCGGCGGACCGCGTCGATGTCGGAGAAGTCGATCATCGGGTCGACGCCCTGAGTGTGCAGGTTCAGCGCGAGGGTCACCAGGTCGACGTTCCCGGTGCGCTCGCCGTTGCCGAACAGGCAGCCCTCCACGCGCTGCGCGCCCGCCATCACCGCCAGCTCGGCGCACGCGACGCCCGTGCCGCGGTCGTTGTGCGGGTGCACCGACAGGATCACCGAATCCCGGCGCTCCAGATGGCGGTGCATGTACTCGATCTGGTCGGCGTAGACGTCGGGCGTGGCGATCTCCACGGTGGCCGGCAGGTTGTGCACCACGGGCCGCTCCGGGCTCGCGTCCCACAGCGCGGTCAGGCCGTTGCAGACCTCCAGGACGTAGTCCGGCTCGGTCAGGTTGAAGACCTCGGGCGAGAACTGGAAGCGCACCCCGGGCTGCGCCTCCCCCAGCCGCGCCATCAGCCGCGCCGCGTCCTCGATCATCTCCCGCAGCTCCCGCCGCCCCCGCCCGATCACGACGTCCCGCCAGGTGGGCGCGGTCGCGGTGTAGAGGTGGACGACGGTACGGGGCAGGCCGCGGATCGACGCGAAGGTCGCCTCGATCAGGTCGGCGCGCGCGGCGGTGAAGACCACCACGGTCACGTCCTCGGGCACCGCGCCCGACTCCGCCAGATGGCGGACGAAGTCGAAGTCCGTGCGGCTGGCCGACGGGTAGCCGACCTCGATCTCCTTGTAGCCCATGGCGACCATGAGGTCGAACATCCGCCGCTTGCGCGCCGGGTCCATGGGCTCGGCCAGCGCCTGGTTGCCGTCCCGCAGATCGACGGGCACCCACAGCGGTGCCCGTTCCGTCCGCCGCCCGGGCCACTGCCGGTCGGCCATCGCGGGGATCTCCACCCGCCGGTGGGCGGGCCGGTAGCGGTACGAGGGCATCGCGCTGCCCCGCTGCGGTTTCCACCAGGGCGCGCCCTGCGGTACGGGCCCCGCGGGAGTGCGCGGACGAGCGGTGCCGGGGTCGATCGTCATGACAGTTGTCCTTCGCTGTTCGGCATGCCGGAAGACCGGCAGCACCGAACCCCGCGGCGGGGTGCCGGTCGCGTCAGGCCCCGCCGCGGCATCCGAGAAGGAGGCTCCGCTGCGTCATGGCCGGTAGACTAGCCCCGGACAACTCCTCAGACAACCTGAGAGGTGAAAGATGCCGCTCGGCTCGCTGCGACCCAGCCCGCTGGTGGAACAGGCCACGGAGCATCTGCGCGAGCAGATCGTGAGCGGGCAGTGGCCGGTGGGCACCCGGCTCCCCGGTGAGACCGCACTCGCCGCCCAGCTCGGCGTCGGCCGCTCGACCGTCCGCGAGGCGGTGCGCGCGCTCGCGGGCGCGGGCCTGGTCAAATCCCGGCAGGGCGCCGGAGTCTTCGTCATCTCCACCGAGCCCGACGAGGACTTCGGCACGAGGCTGCGGCGGGCGGCGGTGGCCGACGTCTACGAGGTCCGCGCCATGGTCGAGGTCCAGGCCGCGCGACTCGCCGCGGAGCGGCGCACCGAGGCGGACCTCGCTGCCCTGGAGGCCGCGCTGGCCGCCCGCCGGGAGGCCGCGGGGCGCGGGGCCGCCGCGTTCGTCACGGCGGACATCGCGCTGCACGCGAGCGTGGTCGCCGCGGCGCGCAACCCCGTCCTCACGGACCTCTTCTCCGAATTCGCACCCGTCCTGCGCGAGGGGCTCGTCGACCTCGTCGACCTCCTCGACCTCTCGCCGGGCGACGGCGACGCCTCTCACGCGGCCCTCGTCGCCGCGATCGCCGCCCGCGCCCCGGCGGAGGCCGCGCACATCCTCGAGGCCGAATTCGCCGCGACCCTCACGCACTTGCGCCCGGCGCCGTGACCGCCGCGGGGGTTTCCCGCGCCTGACGGCGCGGGGTGTTTCCCACCCGCACCACCCGTGCAGGTGATCGGGCATGTGCCGGTCTTCTTGTGGGGCTCAACCACCGTCGGCGGCGAGCCCGCCGTACAGCAGGAGGGGGACGATCCGGGGGTGCCCCCGCAGGAATGCGCACGCAGGGGCCCTGCCTATACACGTGAGGTCGGACGCGCATTCCGAGGAGGTACCCCCGGAGTGGCACCCGACCCCACCGCCGGGCCGCCGCGAAGGGGCGCGAGGAACTGCGCGAGCAACCCCCCACCTGGGGAAGGTCGCGCAACCAACCGCAGCCACCCGCCCCGGAGCGCAAAACCCCGCGGTGGGCCCCGGAGTTGCCAAGGCCCACCGCGAGGTGGTTGCTCAGTCCTTCAGGAGCGTGAAGTTGC
Source organism: Streptomyces sp. NPDC021020 (assembly GCF_044333285.1). Classification (NCBI taxonomy): domain Bacteria; kingdom Bacillati; phylum Actinomycetota; class Actinomycetes; order Kitasatosporales; family Streptomycetaceae; genus Streptomyces; species Streptomyces sp. NPDC021020. The sequence continues at coordinate 263,194 of NZ_JBIRQQ010000008.1, read as the reverse complement.
TCGTCGTCGTCGCACCCTTCGTGATGCGGAGCGTCGTCGTCGTCGGCTGGAAGCCGTCCTTCGCGACGATCAGCTGCAAGGGGTTGTTGCGCACGTCGAGCCAGAGCGCGTAAGTGCCCTCCTTCGTGGTCTTGAGGGTGTAGTGGGTGGCCCAGGTGTTGATCTGGACGGTGGCGCCGGCCAGCGGCGCGCCGCCGGAGCTCACCGTGCCGGTGATCTTGCCCCACGTCGCCGGGGGCTTGACGGTGAAGCTCACGCCGACCGCGGCCACCGGGTACGGCGTGTCGCTCGCGACCCCCACCGAAGCGGTGAGCGTCCCGGGCTGGGTGATCTCGGGCACGGACGCGTCCAGGCCCAGGGTCACGGTGGCGCTGGCGCCCGGGTCGAGCGTGAGCGTCGTCGCGCTCTCGGTCAGCCAGTCGACGTCCGCGCTGTCGACCTGGTCGTAGCCGGGCAGCACCTCCGCGGTCTTCGCGGGCACCTGGCCCGCGAGGCCGCCGACGGCGTAGAAGCCGGTGCTGCCGCCGCCGCGGTAGAGCGAGGCGGTGGCGTTGGGCAGCGCCGTCCAGGTGTTGTCGTCGGGCTGGTAGGCCCAGGCCTGGTTGGTGAGCGCGCTGCCCGCGTCGACCGCGCCGCCCTTGATGAGCAGCAGGCCGTTGGCCGCGGTGTAGGCGGTGCCCCACGCGTCGGTGGGCTGGTCGGCGATCGGCGACCAGGAGTCGGCCGCCGGGTCGTAGACGTAGGCGTGCGTGATCTCGCCCGCGTCGGTGGTGCCGCCGGAGCAGTAGAGCTTGCCGCCGACGCCGCCGCAGGCCTCCCAGGCCACCGGCTCGGGGTAGGCCGCGAGCTGCGTCCAGGTGTCGGACGCGGCGTCGTACGCGGTCACGTCGGTGGTGCCGCACGCGGTGCCGGTGCAGCCGCCGACCGAGTAGAGCTTGCCGCCGAGGACCGCGCTGCCCGCGCCCGCGTACGGCTTGGGCGAGCTGGCGCCGGTGCTCCAGCTGTCGGCGGCGGGGTCGTAGATCTCCAGCTTCGCGTCCGGGTCGCCGTCGGCGCCCCAGCCGCCCACCGCGTAGAGCTTGTCGCCGATCACACCGTGCGCCGGGGCCTCACGGGTGTCGGCGGCGGAGGCCAGCTTCGTCCAGGCGCCGCTGTCCGCGCTGTAGGCGTACAGGTCGCTGGTGTCCGCCAGGCCGGTGTAGCCGAAGGCCGAGTAGACGGTCCCGTTGTACGTGAAGACCGCGTTGTCGCCCGTGGTGACGGGCAGGTCGGGCAGGGCGTTCCAGGCGTCGCCGGCCGCGGGGTCGACCGCGGGCTTGACGGCCTTGGCGCCCGCCGTGTGCTGCCCGGCGAGCGAGTGGGGCGAGTAGCTGCCCTTGACGAGGTTGAGCGGCGCGCCCGCCTTCTGGGCGGTGAAGCCGCCGGGGTTCTCGCCGAGTTCGACGCTGGCCGGTGCGGTGCCGGTGTTCTTGACGGTGACGACCTGGGAGGTGCTCTTGCCCCAGGCGACGGTCTTGTCCACCGAGGCGGGCGTGACCTTGATGCGGCCCGCCTTGAGCGTGAGGTCGCGCTGCACGGTGCCGTCGGCCGGCACGGTCACGTTGGCCGTCGCGGCGGTGTAGTGCGACGCGGCCGCGCCCACCTTGTGCTTGCCGGTGACGTGCGAGAAGAACCAGTAGAAGCCGTCGCCGAGGTTCGGGTCGTCGGGTGTGGCGACCGTGGTGGCGTGGTCGGCGGGGTTGTCGGTGCTGGTGACGGTGGCGCCGGAGACGCCGCCCTTGGTGTTGGCGTCCTTGACGTTGCCGACGACGAGGCCGCCGGGCACCGGGTCGAAGGAGCGCTTGCCGACGAAGACGTTGTCGACCTGCCACCAGTACGCCCAGCTGCCGGTGTAGTGGAAGCGCAGCCGGACGTCGCTCTTGCCCGCGTAGTCGGTCAGCGGGATCTCGATGTGCTTGCCGGACACCGACGCGGTGGTCTGCTTCCACACGCTGGTCCAGGTGGTGCCGCCGTCCGCGGAGACGTCAACGCTCGCGGTGGAGCTGGTGTATTCGCGGTAGTCGGTGTCGAAGGCGAGCAGCGGGTCGGCGTTGCCGCTCAGGTCGTAGGACGGCGAGAGCAGCGAGGTGTCCTGCTTCAGGCCCTGGCCGAGGTTGTCGCTGTCGACGTTCGCGAAGGCGCCGCTGCCGCCGGTGCGGTTGCCGCGCTTGCCCGGGTCGTCGAAGGTCCAGCCGCCGGTGGTGCCGTCGGCGTTGGCGACGCTCCACCCCTCGGGGGCGGCGGTGGCCGACGTGAAGGGCTCGGTGGCGCCGTCCAGGTGGACGGTGTAGCCGGGCGCGTCGGTCGACGAACTCTCCACCGGTACCGCGATGTTGAGCGACTGGTCGGCGTCGCCGACCGTGACGGTCTTGTCGACCGGCCGGTAGCCGGGGTAGTGGGAGGTGACGTGCAGGGTGTACGTGGTGTCCTGCGGGAGCGTCAGGGAGTACGAGCCGGTGGCGGGGTCGGTGTGGACCGCGCTGCCGGGCACGCCCTGGGCGGTGATGGCGGCGTACAGCGGCCAGCCGTGGCCGGAGCCGTCCGTGACGCGGCCGGTGACGGTGCGGGTCGGCACCGCGTCGAGCGCGAACGACTCGGTGACGGTGCCGCCGTCGGCGACCTCGACGCCCGCGGCGCTGCCGCTCCGGTAGCCGTACGCGGCGGCCGTCACGTCGTACGTGCCGGGCGCGACGTCCAGCTTGTAGGTGCCGTCGGCGGCGGTGGTGGCGGCCGCGTCGCCCACGGTGACCTTGGCACCGGCCAGCGGGGCGCCGGTGGCGTGGTCGGTGACGGTGCCGGAGACGGCGCCGTGCGGGCCGCTGGAGAAGGCGGCCAGGCCGTTGGGCGTGCCGAGGCCGGTCGGACCGTCGTAGCCGGGCCCCGCGGTGCACAGCGCGGCCGGGGTGCAGGAGCCGTTGTCGCCCTCGGTCACGTCGTTGAGCGCGTCCGGGTGGGCGTACGGGTAGGAGTTCGGGTACGTGTCGGCGCCGGGGGTGCCGGCCGCCGCGTACACGCCCGCGATGAGCGGGGAGGAGGCGCTGGTGCCGCCGTAGACCGCCCAGCCGCCGCCACCGTAGGTCTGGTAGACCGAGACGCCGGTCACCGGGTCGGCGACCGCCGCGACGTCGGCCACCGACCGCATGTCGCACGCGGTGTCGGTCTGGAAGGCCGGCTTGGGCTCGTAAAGCGAGCAGCCGGATCCCGGGCCGCCGTACGCGTTGTTCCACACCGACTCGCTCCAGCCGCGCGCGCTGCCCGCGTCCGCGGTCAGCGAGGTGCCGCCGACCGACACGACGTACTGGGAGGACGCCGGGTAGCTGACGCCGTATCCGTCGTCACCGCTGGAGGCGACGACCGCGACACCGGGGTGGTTGTAGTACGGGTCCAGGTCCGTGGTCTCCGACGGGTCCTCGCCGCTGCCGGGCGTGGTGTCGTAGCCGGTGCCGTAGGAGTTGGAGACGTACTTGGCGCCGAGCGCGACCGCGGTGTCCACCGAGGCGCCCAGGTCGTCGACGTAGGAGGAGTCCGCCTCGACGAGCAGGATGTGGGCCAGCGGCGCGGCCGCGGACACCATGTCCAGGTCGAGGCTGATCTCGCCGGACCAGTCGGGGTCGGCCGCCGGCAGGTCGTCCCCGCCGCGCTGGCTCACCTTGCTGAAGCAGCCGTTGTCGCTGGTGCAGGGCGGCAGCCCGTACTGCGCGCGGTAGACCGCGAGGTCGGCCTCCGCGGTCGGGTCGTCGTAGGCGTCGACGATGGCGACGGTCTGGCCCGCGCCGCCGTCGGCCGGAAGGGCGTACGCGCTCTGCAGGTCGGTGGCGCCGAATCCGGACGGGGTGGCGGCGTGCGGCTGGACACCGGTCTTGGCCGCGACATCGGTCCTGCGCAGCGCGAGGCACGCGGCGTGGCCGGGCTCGGGGGTGTCGCACTGCCGCACGACGTCCGGCTTCTGCGAGGGGGCCGCGGTGGCCGGGGCCGCGGCGGGTATCTGGAGGCCGACGACCGCGAGGGCGGCCGTTGCGAGGGACGCCACCACACCTGCGGTGCGGCGGCTGCGTCTGAGAACGGGTATGCGCAAGGGGGGTCTCCCTGGGGCAGGTGGGACCTCACGCGGCGGGGTGCGTCGCGGGGGTCACGGCCGTTCGGACCGCTGGCGTATACATGTGCCTCAGGTGCACCAAGGATTCGTCAAACGGTTGACGAATACCTGACACCGGATGCTCCGCTGTGCGGAGTCGCCTTTCCGTCATCCGGACGGACGTCGTACGTTTCCCTCCGGGTGGCCTTCCGGTTGCCCCTCCACAAGCTCGTCCAGCCAGCCGTTCCTGGCCGCGTGCCACACCAGTTGGACGCGGTTGTCGACGCCCGCCTCGCGCTGCATCGCGGCCACATGGCGCTGCACCGTCCGCACCGCCACCCCCAGCGAACGGGCCATCGCGGCGTCCGTGCTGCCGCTCACCAGCATCCCCAGCACCCGTAACCGCAGGGCGCTGCGCGGCTGCTGGGTGTCCGGGCGGCGGCCGAGCGGGACGCTGCCCGCCCACACCGCGTCGAACAGCGCGGTCAGCGCGGCCAGCAGCGGGCCGGCGAGCACCACCAGCATCACCGGGTCCGAGCCCTCCGCATCCGCGGGCGGCATCAGGGCGACCTCGGCATCGGCGATCTCCAGCCGGGCCGGCAGCCGGCCGGTGACCCGGCCCGCCGTCAGCGGATCGCCCGGCGGCCCGAACGCGCCCGCCGCCTCCAGCCCCGCCCGCTCGAACACCACCCGCCGCCGCACCCCGGCCGGCACCGCCCCGCGCGGCGCGGCCGCCGCGCCCGGCGCGAACGCGGTGATCTCCCGCGCCGCCGCGCCCTGGACCTCCGCGACCCGCCGCGCGATGGCCGCGTGCCCCGCGACGACCTGCACGGCCTCGTCGGCCCGGTGCCCCTCGTGGACGCGCTGGTATTCCGCGTCCAGCCGGTCGAGCAACTCCCGCCCCAGCCGCAGCTGTTCCTGCGCGTGCGACAGCAGCGGGCGGAAGCCGGCGTGCGGTGGTACGGGGTACCACCGCCCGTCGCGGCCCCGGCGGGCCAGACCGCGGGCCGCCAGCTCCCCGCAGGCCGCCTGCCCGCGGTCCGCCGACACCGCCATCTGCCGGGCGAGTTCACCTGCGGCGACGCCCCGCGTGGACACCAGCAGGGAGTAGGCCCGGTCCGCGTCCGGGCTCAACCCCAGTGCCTCAAACGGACGTTCGGTCATGTGGCCGCACAATAGCCTGCCGGCGGCCTTGACGCCTTGATTACCTCGCCGCACTTGACACTCGGCCTGCGGCCCCCCGGGCTGCCCCTTCCCGCCGTCGCGGGATCGTCCCTTTCGCGGTGGCTGGTCGCGCAGTTCTCCCCCAGGCTCCGCCTGGGAGGTGCCCCCACGCGCCCCTGGTTTGTCGCCCTGCGTGGCATGCGCGGGCCCCTGCCTTTGCGAAAGGAGGGCAACCATCAGGGGCGCGGGGAACTGCGCGACCAGCCCACCACCGGCGGAAGGTCGCGCGGGCCACCGCGAGAGGTACCCCGGAGCGAAAACCGGGGCGCGGGACCGCGCGGAGGTCAGGTCAGGGTGGCGAGTTCGGAGGCGACCGCGGCCTCGTGGGCGCGGGCGTCCTCGCGGGCGCGGCGGGGGCTCCAGCGGCCGGACATCAGGAAGACGAACGGCAGGAAGAGCACCTGGCCGCCGACGCAGATCCACCACCAGGTACGCCACTGGCCGGGACCGTCGTGCGCGGCCTTCTGGACCTTCGTGCCGTACTCCTGGAGCACCGCCAGCTGCGGCTGGGCCTTCTGGACGACGGCGAGGTCGGCCGGCCCGACCTCCTGCACCGCGCGGGCGGTGACGTCCGCGGGCGCCTTCCCCGGCGGGTACTTGCCGAGTTCGGCGAAGATCTGCGGGTGCGCGGACACGATGGCCAGCGCCGGAGCGCCCTGCGCCTGCGCCGCCGTCACCTGCGGGCCGTGCTCGACGAGCGGCGTGACGGAGGTGACCAGCACCGGGATGAGCGCGGAGGAGACGGCGACGACGATCCGTACCGTCCATCCCCACACGGCGAGCCCGGTCGCCGTCGCCGCCGGGTTGTGCTTCTCGACGGTCTCGGTGAAGCCCGCCATCCACGGGCCGTAGGCCACCCCGCTGAAGACGCCGATGCCGACGAAGAGCCAGGCGAAGGTGTAGTAGCCGGTCTCCGGGTGGGTGGCCCGGGTGGCGAAGAGCGCCGTCACGACGATCGAGCCGACCGCCCCGGCCACCATGAACGGCTTGCGCACCTTGAGCTTGTCCGACAGCAGCCCGACGACGACGAGCGCGATCGCGTTCGCGGCCCAGTACCAGTTGGCGACGGCGTTGGCGCGCTGCTCGCTGTAGCCGTAGGTGGTGGCGAAGAAGACGACGAAGTTGCCGACCGCCGCGAAGTACAGCAGCAGGAAGAGCGCGATGCCGAGCCCGGGTCCCGCGACGGCCGGGCGCAGCATCTGCCGCCACTGGCTGCCGCGGGCGAGCGTGTCCGGGGCGATGCCCCTGGCGCGGGCCTCGACGAGGGTGCGGTCGCGCAGCGAGACCATGATCTGGTCGCGCAGCGCCGGGGAGAGCTCGCGCAGCCCGAAGATCGCGACGACGAAGACGACAAGACCGGCGACCGCGGAGTAGCGCAGTTCGTCCTGCCAGCTCGACGTGTCCAGCGTCTGGCTGGTGACGGTGGTGACGACGAGGCTGCCGACCACCGGACCCATCGTCCACGCGCCCATCGCGGTGGCCCGCCCGAGCTGCGGTGAGAAGTCCCGGATCAGCGCGGGCGTGGCGACCAGCACGATGCCCTCGATGACACTGACGAGGGCGAAGAGCACCAGGTAGGTGGCCTTGCTCCCGGCGTTGGGCAGTCCGAAGAAGACCAGCAGCGAGGCGACGAGCAGCCCGTAGACGACCATGCTGGCGCGTCCCCAGCGGTCGGCGAGCCCGGCGACGAGCGAGGCGAAGGCACCCGCGGCGTTGCCGATCACCGAGACCCACACGAAGTAGCGGTAGCTCATGTCGAAGTGCGTGATGATCGACGTCGCCACCGCGTACTGGATGTAGAGCATGTAGTAGAGCACGACGGTGGTGACCACCACGATGGCCAGGTACACCATGCGCGGCCCGGTCGCCGGGTACGCGGCCAGGTCGCGGCGGTAGAGCCGGCCGAGGAGGGTGCGGGGGCGGGGGTCCGCGGGCTGCGGCCCTGGTCTGTCGGCGTCGAACGGTGTCGGGGTGGCGGACATGCGGCTCCTCCAGGGGATGCGGAAACCGGCGTGCAGTGACGGAGTGTGGGCAGAGGCTAGTACCGACCGGTCGGTATGCCTAGGGGTCTGCACGGGTCCGCCGCCGCGCGTCGTGGTGCGCCGCCCCGCCCCGCGCCGGGCCGCGCGCCGTCCGCGCCCGCGCCCGGCCGGAACGGCCGCCGGCGGGCCCCCACTACGGGGACCCGCCGGCGGTTTCCTGCCCGGAGGTGGTGCGTCAGCGCCGCGTCAGCTCGCGGTGCAGCTCAGCGCCGGGGAGCCGACCGAGCCGGAGGACGTGCCCTGGAAGCCGAAGCTCGTGGACGCCGCCGGGGCGATCGTGCCGTTGTAGCTGAGGTTCTTCGCGGTGACCGAGGCGCCGGACTGCGTGATGGTGGCGCTCCAGCCGCTGGTCTCCTGCTGGTTGCCGGGCCACGTCCAGCCGACCGTCCAGCCGGAGGTGGCCGCGGAGCCGGAGTTGGTCACGGTGACGGTGGCGGTGAAGCCGGTGTCCCACTGGTTGTCGACGTGCAGCGTGGCGGTGCAGCCGTTGCTGGTGCTCCCACCGGTGGTGCCGCTGCTCGTACCGGTGCTCGTACCCGTCGAGGTGCCGGTGGACGTGCCCGTGCTCGTGCCGCTGCTCGTACCCGAGGAGGTGCCGGTGGACGTGCCGGTCGACGTGCCGGAGCTGGTGCCGGACGAGGTGCCCGTGGACGTACCGGTGGAAGTTCCGGTGGACGTACCGGTCGACGTGCCCGAGGACGTACCGCCGTTCGTGCTGCCCGTGGAGCCGCCGAAGGTCGGGGCCTTGATGGAGGTCAGGTAGCCGTCCTTGACCGTGTCGACGGTCTGCCAGTCGTCCTTGAGGATGCCGCCGGTGTCACCGGAGTCGGGGTTCCACGACCAGAAGGTCCAGCTGAAGCTGTCACCGCCGTTGCCGGAGGTCGGCTTCATGTAGCTGACCAGCGCTTTGAGCCACTGCTGGTCGATCGTCGACTGGAGGGTGGTGCCGAACTCGCCGACCCACACCGGGGCGATGTTCTGCTCGAAGAGGTAGCCCCAGTACTTCGACCACACGGCCGGCATGTTGGCCGGGAAGGTCGGGTCGGTGAACCAGGTCTGCTGGGCGACGCTGGTGGCGTAGTCGTGGGCCGAGTAGACGACGCGGTTGGCGACGTTCAGCTCGACCGGGTACTGCCCGGCGCCCATCAGGTTGCCGCCCCACCAGCCGGACACGCCGTTGAAGGTCTGGATGCCCTCGACGAAGATCAGCAGGTTGGGGTTGACGCCCAGGATCGCGTTGCCCGCGCGCTCGGCGGCGAGCCGCCAGTCGATCGTGGTGTCGCCGCAGCCCCAGCAGGCCGGGTCGTGCGGCTCGTTGTGCAGGTCGATGCCGACGACCGCGGTGTTGTTCTGGTAACGGGTCGCGAGCGCCTTGAGGTTGGTGAGCCAGGTCGACTCGGGGACGCTGCTGGTGTACCAGAGGGCGGACTGCCCGCTGGAGTCCGGGCGGTGCCGGTCGAGGATGACCCGCAGGCCGACGGAGCCGGCGTAGTTCACGATCTTGTCCATGATCTGGAGCGGGCTGAGGCCCTCCAGATCGGTGTTCATGTTGTAGAAGGTGATGCTGTTGGCGGTCGCGCCGGCCTTGAAGATGTCGTCGCTGTAGGGCAGCCGGATGGTGTTGTAGCCGAGCTGCTTCATCTGGTCGATCATGCTCTTGTAGTCGCGCGACCAGAGGCCGTGCACCACTTCGTTGCTGGTCTCGAAGCCGAACCAGTTGATGCCCGCGATGCGCACCGCCTGGTTGTTCGAGTCCAGGATCTGCCGGCCGCTGGTGTGCCAGTAACCGCTGCCCGCGCCGGCGGCCGCCGCCGACGGCGCCGGGGCGGCGCTGGCGTGGCTCTGACCTGCGATCGACAGCAGGGCGAGCATCGCGGCGGCGACGGCCGCCGCGATCAGCACGCGCAGCCGCCGCAGGCTTCTCAGCGGACTCCGGACATCCGGATAGGGAACCACGGTGCGCTTCCTCTCGGTGGGGGGACGGAACGCTTCGGGTCGTGGCGTGTGGGGACGCCGGGTCAGATGCTTCCAGCCATGGGAGCGCTCCCATTGGCTACAAGACATGGAATCGACGCCACCCGACGGCCGTCAAGGGGTCGTACGGCCTTCACCTTCTGAACGCGGAACGCCCGGCGCCGTCCGGTGCGCCGCTCCGGCGCGTCAGATCGGCCGCTCCCGGGCCCCTCCGGGCCAGGATGGGGGTGCGCCGACGCCGCCGGGCAGCGGGGCGGCGCTCGGCGAAACGCCGTACCGCAACCACGTCAGGAGCCGACCGCCATGCTGAACCCCGATGTCCGCCGGGTGCTCGACGGCACCCCCCTCGCACACCTCGCCACCGTCCTGCCGGACGGCTCGCCGCACACCGTCCCGGTCTGGATCGGGACGCACGGCGACCGGATCGTCTTCTTCACCGGGCCGGACTCGCGCAAGGCCCGCAACCTGCGGCGGGACCCGCGGGTCGCGATCTCGCTGGCGCCGCAGGACAACCCGTACGAGCCGGTGGTCGTCCGCGGCCGGGTCGTCCAGTGGCTGGACGGGGAAGCGGGGTGGGCGGTCATCGACGCGATGTCCCGGAAGTACACCGGCGGGCCGTACGCGCGCGACCCGGAGCGCGTCGCCGCACTCATCGAGCCCGATCACCAGAAGGTGGGGCTCTGAGGGACCCCGGGCGGCCGCGGGCAGCTGCGGGCGGCCCCGGGTGACGGTGGGCGGCCCGGGCGGCGGGTGGAAAATGGGGGGCGCGGACCGGCGTCGGGGTTAGGCTTGCCTAAGTAGCAAGGTCTCCGGCAGAGAGCGGGTTCCCATGGCAGAGCGACCGGCACGCAGGACTCCGCGGGCACGGCACGCCACGGTGGTGCGCACCGGGCGGGTCACCCCGCGGATGGTGCGCGTGGTGCTGGCCGTCGATCCCGCGGACCGTCCGGACATCGGCGCCTTCACCGACCACTACGTCAAGCTCGTCTTCCCGCCCGAGGGCGTGGAGTATCCGCGGCCGCTGGACATGGAGGCGGTACGCCGCGACCTGCCGCGCGAGCAGTGGCCGCGGACCCGGACGTACACGGTGCGGGCCTGGGACCCGGAGGCCGGTGAGATGACCCTCGACTTCGTGCACCACGGCGACGAGGGCCTCGCCGGGCCGTGGGCGGCGGCCGCCCGGCCCGGTGACGGCATCGACTTCATGGGCCCCGGCGGTGCCTACGCGCCCGACCCGGCCGCCGACTGGCATCTACTGGCCGGGGACGAGAGCGCGCTGCCGGCCGTCGCGGCGGCCGTCGAGGCGCTGCCGCCGGGCGCGCCCGCGAAGGTCTTCGTCGAGGTGGCGGGTCCGGAGGAGGAGCAGAAGCTGGAAGGCGCCGGCTCCGGCGACGTCGAGGTGGTCTGGCTGCACCGCGGCGGGCGGCCGGTCGGCGAGGCGCTGGTCGCCGCCGTGACCGGGATGGCCGTGCCCGAGGGCGATGTGCAGGTCTTCGTGCACGGCGAGGCGGGCTTCGTCAAGGAGCTGCGCCGCTTCGTCCGGCTGGAGCTGGGGGTCCCGCGCGAGCGGCTGTCGGTGTCGGGCTACTGGCGGCGCGGCTCGGACGAGGACGGCTGGCAGTCGTCCAAGCGGGAGTGGAACGCCGAGGTGGAGCGCGAGCAGGAGGTGGGCGACCGGCCGTAGCGACCCCAACAGGCGGGCGCTGCCGGTCGGTTGACCGGCAGCGCCCGCCTGCGTCTCCTCCCGGCCTCAGACCGAGCGCTGGTAGGAGCGGAAGGTGCGGGTGGACAGCCACACCGCGGCGGCCGCGAGGGCGAGCAGCGCGCCGCCCCGGCCCAGCACGACACCCCAGTGGGGATCCGCGGACATCGCCGAACGGCTCGCGACGAGCGCCCAGTTGACGGGGTTGAAGTCCGCGACGTGCCGCATCCAGGACGGCATCAGGCCGGGTGCCATGAAGGCCGAGGAGAGGAAGGTCAGCGGCAGCAGCAGGAAGGAGTTGATGCCGATGATGCTCTCGCGCTGCCGCACCAGCATGCCGATCGCGTTGGACGCGGCGCCGAAGACCGTACCGAGCAGCACCGACGCGGCCAGCAGCACCAGTAGTCCGCCCGCGCCGCCCGGGTAGTCGGCGCCGCCGAGCTTGCCGAGCAGCACGATCAGCACCGACTGGGCGGCCGTACTGAGGCCCTGCTGCACGACGTTGGCGTTCATCAGCGCCGCCCGGCTGACCGGCGTGGTCAGGTAGCGGTTGAGGGTGCCGCGCTCGATCTCCTCCAACGTGCCCATGCCGGCCCACATGTTGGAGGACACCGCGCTCATCACGACGACGCCGGGCACGAGGTAGTCGAGGTAGGACCCGCTGCCGAAGCCGGGGAGTTCGACGACCTTGCGGAAGAGGGAGCCGAACAGGAAAAGCCAGATGACCGGTTGGACGAGGGTGATGACCAGGACGACCGGCTGGCGCATGATCGCGGTGAGGTGGCGCCGCGTCATGTACCAGGTCTGGTAGGCGGTTTCGGTGCTCATGCGGCCTTCTCCCCCGTGTCCGTGCCGGTGTCCGTCACTGCGCCCGCGCCGTCCCGGCCCGCGTCGGCCTCGGCGAACCGACGCCCCGCGTACCGCAGGTAGACGTCGTCGAGCGAGGGCCGGGCGACGGTGACGGACGCCACCGCCGCGCCCTGCTGCTCCAGCGCGGCCAGCACTTGCGGTACGGCGGCGGGTCCGTCGTCGGTACGGGCGCTCAGCCGCCGCCCGTCGACGGCCACCTCGCGCACCGCGGTGAAGGCGCCGAGCGCGGTGGCCAGCAGCCGGGCGTCCACCTCGCCGGGCGCGTCGCGCAGCTCCACGTGGACGGCGTCGCCGTGCAGCTCGCCCTTCAGCTCGTCCGGGGTGCCCTCGGCGACGACGCGGCCGCGGTCGACGATCGCGATCCGCTCGGCGAGCCGGTCGGCCTCCTCCAGGTAGTGCGTGGTCAGCAGGATGGTGAGGCCCTCGTCCCCGGCCAGCCGGGATATCTCCTCCCACATCGCGCCGCGCGCCTCCGGGTCCAGCCCGGTCGTCGGTTCGTCGAGGAAGAGCACCTGCGGCCGGTGGACGAGGCCGAGCGCCACGTCCAGCCGGCGCTGCATGCCGCCGGAATACGTCCGCACCTGGCGCCCGGCGGCGCCGGTCAGGTCGAAGCGGTCGAGCAGTTCGTCGGTGCGGCGGCCCAGTTCAGGGCCGCGCATCCCGTACAGCCGCCCCTGGAGCAGCAAATTCTCCCGCCCGGTGGCGACCGGGTCGGCGCCGGACTTCTGGGCGACGACGCCGATCGCGCGGCGGACGCGGTCCGGGTGGCGCAGCGCGTCGTGCCCGGCGACCAGGGCGGTGCCGGAGTCGGGGCGGGCGAGCGTGGTGAGGATCTTGACGGTGGTGGACTTGCCGGCGCCGTTGGGGCCGAGCAGTCCGAAGACGGTGCCCGCGGCGACGGTGACGCCCATGCCGTCGAGGGCCGTCACCCCGCCGGGGTAGGTCTTGGTGAGCCCGGCCGCTTCGACGGCGGGCGCTGCGGTGGTCATCAGGGGGTTTCCTCCGGTTCGGATGCGGCGGGGGCCGCGGCGGGCCGGGTGCCGGGGTCGGCGGGGCGGGCGGCCGCGCCGGCGTCGGCGCCCGTCCCGGCTCCGGCCTCCGCCTCTGCCTCTGCCTCCGCGTCGCGGAACTGCTCTTCGAAGCGCTGCCAGTCCTCCGGCAGGGCGCCCGTGTCGTGCCAGGCGCGCCACTCGTCCAGGCCGGACAGCCGGCCCTCGGCCACCTCGGCGAGCAGCTCGCGGATCCAGGCGGCCTCCGCCTCGCGCATACGGGCCTGGTATTCGGTCTCGATCAGGAACAGCCGCGGCAGCTCGGCGCCCAGCTTGGCCAGCACCCCGCGCAGCGCGGCGGCCTGCACCTCCTGCGCCCCGGCGCGTTCGGCGAGCAGCTCGGCGGCCTCGTCCGGGTGCAGGGCGCCGATCAGCGAGAGCGCGGCCTCGAAGCCGGGGTACTCCTGCGCGGGCACCGCGACGAGGTCGGCGAGCCAGTCGTGGGCCTCGGTGCGGCCCGCCTCGGTGAGGCCGTAGAGCGTCCGCTCGGGCCGGTTGCCCTGCCGCTGGACGCCCGCGACCTCGACGAAGCCGTGCTTCTCCAGGTTCTGCACCACGGTGTAGAGGGAACCGTAGTTGATCTTGATGCTGTGCTCCTTGCCGCGCTGCCGCAGCAGCCGGGCGATCTCGTACGGGTGCATCGGCCGCTCGCCGAGAAACACCATGACCGCCAAGGCCAGCGGGTTGGACAGCTTGCGCCGTTTCGCCACCGCGTTCATCCCCGTCATCACTTGCTGCCCGTTGCCGTATATCCGTCGCCGAACATATCGCGTTCGACGAGTGCGAGCAAGACGATGTATCGCGAATTTCGACGGCAGCGTATATCGCGAGTCACCGCTCCGGCGGCGGGCGGGAGGGGGTCGTACGGAGGTGTGCGGCGCGCGTGAGCACTTCGGCCCGCGACGGACACGGCCGTGTGATGCGGCGGAAACACCCGGTGCCTAATTTCTGTCGCCCGACAGGAACACCGGACGAAACACCCGACAGGGAGCCCGGCCATGACCACCAGCAGACCGCCCGCCACCCAGGTGCGGCCACCGCAGGACGTGCGGCCGCCCACGCCCGCCACCGGCCCGGGCGGCGACACCGCCGGGCTCGCCGACTTCGGCTACCGCCAGGAACTGCACCGCAGCCTCGGCCGCTACGCGTCCTTCGCCGCCGGCTTCTCCTTCATCTCCGTCCTGACCACGGTCTTCCAGTTCTTCGCCTTCGGCTACTCCTTCGGCGGCCCGCGCTTCTTCTGGACCTGGCCCGCCGTCCTGATCGGCCAGCTCCTGGTCGCCGCGTGCTTCGCCGAACTCGCCGCCCGCTACCCGATCTCCGGCGCCGTCTACCAGTGGTCGAGCCGGCTCAGCAACGCCGTCTTCGGCTGGTACGCGGGCTGGATCATGGTCCTCGGGCAGATCGTGGTCGTCGCGGCGGCCGCGCTCGCGCTCCAGGTGGTGCTGCCGGCCGTCTGGTCCGGCTTCCAGATCATCGGTACGGACACCTCGCCGCTGTCGTCGGACGGCGCGGCGAACGCGGCGCTGCTCGGCATCGCGCTGCTCGCGCTCACCACCGCGGTCAACCTGCTGGACAACAAGGTCATGTCGGTGGTCAACCGGGTCGGCGTCACCGCCGAGATCGTCGGCGCGGTGCTCATCGTCGTCCTGCTGCTCACGCACGCCGACCGCTCGCCGTCCGTCACCGTGCACAGCGGGGGCGGCGGATCCGCGCTGCTGGTCGGGTCGTTCGCGGCCGCGTACGTGATGATCGGCTTCGACAGCGCGGGCGAGATGAGCGAGGAGACCCGGCATCCGCGGCGGGTCGCGCCGCGCACCATCCTCACCGCGCTCGCGGCGGCCGGGGTGCTCGCCTCGCTGCTGGTGCTCGCGGCGCTGCTCGCCGCGCCCAGCCTCACCGACGGGCGGCTCGGCACGGACGGGCTGTCGTACGTCCTGACCAGCCGGCTCGGCGACGGGCTCGGGCGGGTGCTGCTGTGCGACGTGGCGCTCGCGGTGGCCGTCGCGACGCTGGCGATCCAGACGTCCGCGACGCGCATGCTCTTCTCGATGGCGCGGGACCGGGCGCTGCCCCTGTCCCCCGCGCTCGCCCGGGTCTCACCGCGCACCGGGCAGCCGCCCGTACCCGCGCTCGTGGTCGGCGTCCTCTCGGCGGCGCTGCTGCTCATCGCGTTCGCGTCGCCGGACGCGTGGCTGGCGATCGGCACGACGTGCATCGTCATGCTGTACCTGGCGTACTCGATGGTGACGGGCCCGCAGCTGCTGCGCCGGCTGCGGGCGCCGCTCCCGCCGGTGACGGACGAGTCCGGCGCTCCCGCGTTCTCGCTGGGCCGCTGGGGAATCCCGGTCAACGCCGCGGCCCTCGTGTACGGCCTCGCGATGACCGTGAACCTCGCCTGGCCGCGGGCCGCCGTCTACGACCCGACGGGCGGCCACTGGTACTTCCGCTGGTTCACCCTCCTCTTCCTCGCCGCCGCACTCGCCCTCGGCGCGACCTTCCGCGCCTTCCGCCGCGCCTCTTCTTGAGCGGGGTCCGCTCCGAGCTGCCCCTTGCGGTGAGCTGCGCGACCGTCCGCCGGTGGGGGCTGGTCGCGCAGTTCCCCGCGCCCCTAAAAACGCTCACCCCACGCAGCGAGGGCAACCACCAGGGGCGCGGGGCTGTATTCGATATGCGGCTGGCGCCGCGCGGGCGCGCTCAGCCCCCACCGGGGGAAAGGCACCATGCCACGCCAAGTGGCAACCACCTCAGGGGCGCGGGGAACTGCGCGACCAGCCCACCACCGGCAGAAGGTCGCGCGGACCACCGCAAGGGGTACCCCGGAGCGAAAGGGGCGCGGGGAACTGCGCGAGCAACCACCCACCTGCGGACGGTTGCGCCGGCCACCGCAAGGGGCAGGGACGGCGCGTACCCGGCAAGCTCAGGGGCAGCCGGAAACGCAGCCGGCGACGCGGAGGGCCGCATCCGCCGTCGCGGAGGGGAAGTCCGCGCCCGCGCGGTCGCGGGGAGCGAGGATCACGCCCTCGATCAGGGCGAAGAGCAGGTCCGCGCGCAGCGCGAGGTCGTCCGGGGGGAGGGCGGCGCCCACCGCGGTGGCGGCCAGCAGGGCCCCGTAGGCCCCCCGCAACTCGCCCCGCGCGCAGCGGAACGCGGTGAACCGCTCCGCCCGCACCTCGGGCAGCAGATAGAGGGCGCCGAGGTTGTGCGGCCCGGCGCACAGCAGCTCGACGTCCGCGCGGCACAGCTCCCACAGCCGCCGCTCCGCGGGGCGTTCCCCGTCGGCCAGCAGCGAGCGCGCGAGGGCCAGCGACGGGGTGACCGTGCCCTCCAGCAGCTCCGCGAGCAGCTCCTCCTTGCCGCTGACGTAGTGGTACATGGTCGCCTGCCGCATGCCCGCCCGCTCGGCGACGGCCCGCGTGGTGGTGGCGGAGTAGCCGCGGGTGGTGAACAGCTCGCCCGCGGCGGCGAGCAGCTCCTGGCGCGGGGTGAGCCCGGTGTCGGGGCGGGCCTGCGCCCGGGGCCGCCCGACGCGCCGCCCGCGCTCGCCCCTGCCGCCGCCGGCGCCCTGCTCTGTACCGCTCACGCCGCGATCGTCGCACAGCCGCGGTCCTCCCACCGCGCCGGGCGGTCCCGGTGAGCAGCCGGTAACCCGGGCGCAACGCGCGGGCAATCGCCCGGAATCCGCTCCCGCCTAATTTCTGTCGCACGACAGAAACTGGAGGTGCGGCGTGGCGGCACGGGCGACAGGGACGACGTACGGCGCGCGCGACCACGCGCGGGCCCAGCAGGGGCGGCGGTCGGCGGCGATGCCGCTGGTGCCGGCGCCGGACGGGCTGGTGTGGGCGGAGACGGTCGCGGGCGGCAACTACACGCACAAGGCGCTGGCCCGCGGCACCGAGCTGCGGCTCGCCGACCCGACCGGCACCGCGTGCGCACACGTGCTGCTCTTCGCCACCGGCAGCCCCTGGGAGCGGCTGAACGTCGCCGACACCGTGAAGGTGCAGTGGAACGCCTACCTCGGCGCGGGCCGGCTGCTGCTCTCCGACCAGGGCCGGGTGCTGGCCTCACTGGTGGCCGACACCAGCGGGCGACACGACACGCTGTGCGGTACGTCCACGGTCGTACGCAACACCGCGCGGTACGGCGACGGTTCGCCGCAGGGCGGCACCCCGGCGGGGCGGGAGCTGTTCAAACTCGCCGCCGCCAAGCAGGGGCTGGAGCCGCGCGACCTGCCGCCCTCGCTGTCGTTCTTCCAGGGCGTGCGCGTGGAGCCCGACGGCACGCTGGAGTTCACCGGTTCCGCGGGACCGGGCACGGCGGTGACGCTGCGCGCGGAGATGCCGCTGACGGTGCTGCTGGCGAACGCGCCGCACCCGCTGGACCCGCATCCGTCGTACGTGTGCGGCCCGTTGGAGGCCACCGCCCGGCCGGGCCGGCCGACCGGGCCGGGCGATCCGCTGTGGGACGACACCCCGGAGGGCCGCCGCGCCTTCCAGAACACCGCAGAGCACCTGACCGCGAAGGGGCTGTGATGACCTCCGAGACCTCCGTGCGGACCGCGACCGTCGCCGCCCGCGCCCCCTGGTCCGCGGTGATCCCCGGCGGCGCGCTGCTGACGATCACCGACCTGCACGGCAACCAGGCGGTGGACTTCCTGGTCTACGACGCCGCCGACACCGCCGTCCGCTACAGCGCGCCGGACACGATCCAGGCGCAGGGCGGCATCTTCCTGACCACCGGCAGCGTCCTGATGTCCAACGAGCACACCCCGCTGATGACGGTGACCGCCGACGGGTGCGGCGGGCACGACACGATCGCCGGGGCCTGCTCGAAGGAGTCCAACACCCTGCGCTACGGCCACCACACCTGGTCGCAGCACGCCTGCGCCGACAACTTCCTCGCCGAGGGCGCCCGTTGGGGCCTCGGCAAGCGCGATCTGGTCAGCAACATCAACTGGTACATGAACGTCCCCGTCGAGGACGACGGCACCCTCGGCATCGTCGACGGCCGCTCGGCCGCAGGGCTCGCCGTGACCCTGCGCGCCGAGCGCGACGTGCTGGTGCTGGTCTCCAACTGCCCGCAGATCAACAACCCCTGCAACGGCTTCGACCCGACGCCGGTGCTGATGACGGTCACCGCCCCGGGGGCGACGCGATGAGCTTCGACACGCTTCTGGTCGCCAACCGCGGCGAGATCGCCGCCCGCGTGCTGCGCACCGCGCGCCGCATGGGCCTGCGCACGGTCGCGGTCTTCTCCGACCCCGACCGCGGCGCCCCGCACGTCCATCTCGCCGACACCGCCGTGCGGTTGGGGCCCGCTCCCGCCAAGGAGAGCTACCTCGACGCGGACGCCGTGCTCGCCGCCGCACGCGAGAGCGGGGCGGGCGCGGTGCACCCCGGCTACGGATTCCTGTCGGAGGACGCGGACTTCGCACGCCGCTGCGAGGCCGCCGGACTCGTCTTCGTCGGCCCCGAACCGCGGCATCTGGAGGTCTTCGGCGCCAAGCACACCGCGCGGGACGCCGCGCAGGCCGCCGGGGTGCCCATGCTGCCGGGCACGGGGCTGCTGGCGGACCTGGACGCCGGGCTGGCCGCGGCCGAAGGCCTCGGCTACCCGGTGATGCTCAAGGCCACCGGCGGCGGGGGCGGCATCGGCATGCGGGCCTGCCGCACCCCCGCCGAACTGGCCGCCGCCTGGGAGCCGGTGGAGCGCGCCGCCGCCGCGGGCTTCTCGTCCGCCGGGCTCTTCCTGGAGCGCCTGGTGGAGCGCGCCCGGCATGTCGAGGTGCAGGTCTTCGGCGACGGGCGCGGCGGGGTCACGGTGCTCGGCGACCGCGACTGCTCCCTCCAGCGGCGCCACCAGAAGGTGCTCGAAGAGGCCCCGGCGCCCGGCCTGCCCGGCCATTTGCGGGAGCAACTGGCCGAGAGCGCCCGCGCGTTGTGCGCCTCGGTCGGCTACCGCTCGGCCGGAACGGTGGAGTTCGTATACGACGCGGCACGCGAGGAGGCGTACTTCCTGGAGGTCAACACCCGCCTCCAGGTGGAGCACCCGGTCACCGAGGAGACGTACGGCGTCGACCTCGTGGAGTGGATGCTGCGGCTGGCCCGCGACGGCGAGGCGCCCGCCGCGGCGCCGGAGCCGTGCGGCCACGCGGTGGAGGCGCGCGTCTACGCCGAGGACCCCGCCCGCGGCCACCGCCCCAGCGCCGGGCTGCTCACCCGGGTGGAATTCCCGCCGGACGTACGGGTGGACACCTGGGTCGCGACCGGCACCGAGGTGACCACCGCCTACGACCCGATGCTCGCCAAGGTGATCGCGTACGGCGCCGACCGGGAGGAGGCGCTGGCCAAGCTCGCAGGCGCGCTCGCGGCCACCCGCATCGACGGAATCGAGACCAACCTCGGACTGCTGCGGGCCGCACTCGCCGAACCCGCGCTGCGCGCCGCCACCCACCACACCGCGACGCTGGAGGGCGTCACGGACGCCTCGCGGCGGATCGACGTGGTACGGGCCGGCACCCTCACCACCGTGCAGGACTGGCCGGGCCGCACCGGGCTGTGGCACGTCGGGGTGCCGCCGTGCGGGCCGATGGACGACCTGTCCTTCCGGCTCGGCAACACCGCGCTGGGCAACCCGGAGGGCGCCGCCGGGCTCGAATGCACCCTCCAGGGACCGGCGTTGCGCTTCAGCCACACCACCACCGTGTGCGTCACGGGCGCATCCGCTCCCGTCACCGTGGACGGCGCGCCGGTGCCGCAGTGGGAGCCGGTCACCGTGCCGGCCGGCGCCGTGCTGGACGTCGGCGCGCCGCACGAGGCAGGCCTGCGCACGTACTTGCTGGTCGCCGGCGGGCTCGACGTGCCGCCCTATCTCGGCAGCGCCGCGACGTTCACCCTCGGCCGCTTCGGCGGGCACGGCGGGCGGGCCCTGCGCACCGCCGACGTACTGCACGGCGGCGCCGCCACCGCGGACGGCACGCCCGTCACACCCGCCCGGCGCCCCGCGATCGGCACCGCGTGGGAGATCGGCGTCGTCGAAGGACCCCACGCGGCACCGGAGTTCTTCACCGAGCAGGACATCACCGACTTCTACGCGGCCAGTTGGAGCGTGCACTTCAACTCCGCCCGCACCGGTGTCCGGCTCGTCGGCCCCAAACCGCGCTGGGCGCGCGCCGACGGCGGCGAGGCGGGCCTGCACCCGTCCAACATCCACGACACGCCCTACGCGGTCGGCGCGGTCGACTTCACCGGCGACATGCCGGTGCTGCTCGGCCCCGACGGGCCCTCGCTCGGCGGCTTCGTGTGCCCGGCCACCGTGGTGACCGGACAGCGCTGGAAGCTCGGCCAGTTGCGGCCCGGCGACACCGTGCGCTTCGTGCCCGTCACCGAGGACGCGGCCGCGGGTCTGCGCGCGGCGCCCGCCGCGGCACCGGTCGCGTGCCGTCCGGTGCTCGGCGACGGCGGTGTCCTCGGCCGTACCGAACCCGGCGACGGCAGCCCCGCGGTGACGTACCGGCGCAGCGGCGACGCCAACCTGCTCGTCGAATACGGCCCCATGCAGCTCGACCTGGCGCTGCGCATGCGGGTGCACGCGCTCGCCGAGCACCTCGCCGAGCGGCGGCTGCCCGGCGTCGTCGACCTCACGCCCGGAATCCGCTCGCTCCAGATCCACGTCGACCCCGACGTGCTGCCCACCGGCAAGCTCCTCGACCTCGTCCGCGAGGCCGAGGACCAACTCCCTCCGACCGAGCACCTGGTGGTGCCCAGCCGCACCGTGCACCTGCCGCTGTCCTGGGACGACCCCGCGACCCGCGAGGCCATCTCCCGCTACATGGCGGGCGTCCGCGACGACGCGCCCTGGTGCCCGTGGAACATCGAGTTCATCCGGCGGGTCAACGGGCTCGACTCCGTCGACGACGTCTACCGCACGGTCTTCGACGCGGAATACCTGGTGCTGGGCCTCGGCGACGTCTACCTCGGGGCGCCCGTCGCCACGCCGCTCGACCCGCGGCACCGGCTCGTCACCACCAAGTACAACCCGGCGCGCACCTGGACGGCGGAGAACTCCGTCGGCATCGGCGGGGCCTACCTGTGCGTCTACGGCATGGAGGGGCCCGGCGGCTACCAGTTCGTCGGCCGCACCGTCCAGGTCTGGTCCGGGCGGGACGCGGCGGCGGGCGTCGCCGAACCGTGGCTGCTGCGCTTCTTCGACCGGATCCGGTGGTATCCGGTCGAGGCCGACGAACTCCTCGACCTGCGGGCCGACATGGCGGCGGGGCGGCTGCGACTGCGGGTGGAGGAGGGCGAGTTCGCTCTCGCGGAGCACCAGCGCTTTCTCGCGCGGAACGCGGAGTCGATCGAGGGCTTCCGCGCCCGGCAGGGGGCCGCCTTCGCGGCGGAGCGGGCGGCCTGGGAGGCCGCCGGCGAATTCGCGCGGGCCGACTCCGCGGGGGCGGCTCCCGCCGCGGGGCCTGCGGAGGGGGTTGCCGTGCCGCCGGGCGGCTGCGCGGTCGAGGCGGAGCTGGCGGCGGGGGTGTGGCGGGTCGCCGTCCGCGAGGGCGACTGCGTCGCGGCGGGGCAGCACGTCCTCACGCTTGAGGCGATGAAGATGGAGTCCCCGGTGGTGGCGCCCGTCGCCGGCCGCGTGGCCTCGATCCACGTCGCGCCGGGTGACCAGGTCTCCCCCGGCGCTACTCTCCTGACCCTGGCTCCGCTGTGACCGTCCCCCCAGCCCTCCGGGCTGCCTCTGACGGTATCCCGCGGGACCTTCCCCCGGCGGGGGGCTGGTCGCGCAGTTCCCCGCGCCCCTGGTGGGTTGCCCCGCGCCGCAAACGCAGCCCGGGTGGTTGCCCTCACGTGGGAGGGCGAGCGTTTTTAGGGGCGCGGGGAACTGCGCGGCCAGCCCACCTCGGGCAGAAGGTCGCGGCACCCACCGCAAGTCGCACCCCCGAAGCGAAAGGTCCGGAGAAGGAGAATGAGCAGAGCTCAGGCGCGCGTCGGCGCGGCGTATCGGGAGATGGAGCGGGCCCGCAGGGCTGACGTGTGGATCGCGTTGCGGCCGGAGGAGGAGGCCGCCGCGGACGCGCGGGAGGTGGACGCCCAGGTCAAGGCGGGGGCCGCGCTCCCGCTGGCGGGCACGCTGCTCGCCGTCAAGGGCAACATCGACGTCGCCGGGCTGCCGACCACCGCCGGCTGCCCCTCGTACGCCTACGTGCCGGAGCGCGACGCCCCCGCCGTGGCGGCCCTGCGCGCGGCCGGCGCGGTCGTGCTGGGCTCCACGAACATGGACCAGTTCGCGACCGGCCTGGTCGGCACCCGCAGCCCCTACGGGCCCGTACCAAGCGTGCTCGCACCGGAGCGGATCGGCGGCGGGTCGAGTTCGGGATCGGCGGCGGCCGTCGCGCTCGGCTTCGCCGACATCGCGCTGGGCACGGACACCGCGGGCTCGGGCCGCGTCCCCGCGGCCTTCCAGGGCATCGTGGGCCTCAAGCCGACGCCGGGCCTCGTGCCGACCGAGGGCGTCGTCCCGGCGTGCGCGAGCCTCGACTGCGTGAGCGTCTTCGCCAGTACGCTGCCGGAGGCCCGCCGGGCTCTCGCGCTGCTGGCGAGCCCCGTCCCGCCGCCGCGCCGCCCGGGCCCGTGGCGGGTCGCGGTCGCGCGCCCCGAGCAGCTCGGCGAGCTGGACGACGGCTGGGCGGCGGCGTACGAGGCGGCCGCCCGGCGGCTCGCGGCGGCCGGCGCCGAGCTGCGGACGATCGACCTGGCCCCGTTCAGCGAAGCGGCAGCGCTGCTGTACGGCGGCGCGTTCGTCGCGGAGCGCTACACGGCGGTGGGCGCGTTCGTGGAGCGGGGCGGCGCGGACCTCGACCCCACCGTGGCCGGCATCATCCGCGCGGCGCGCGACATCCCGGCGTACCGCCTCGTCGCCGACCGCGACCGGCTCGCCGTCCTGCGCGGGCGCGCGACCGCCGAGCTGGGAAGCTGCGACGCGCTGCTCCTGCCGACCGTCCCCGGCCACCCGACGCTCGCGGAGGTCGCCGCCGACCCGGTGGGCACCAACACCCGGCTCGGGCGCTTCACCAACTCGGCGAATCTGCTCGGCCTGTGCGCGGCCGCGGTGCCGGGCGGCACGGTGCGGGGGCGGCCCTTCGGGGTGATGCTGCTGGGCCCGGCGGGCGCGGACGACCGGGTCGCGGAGATCGCCGCGCTGCTCCAGCCGCCGGTGCGGCTCGCGGTCGTGGGCGCGCATCTGTCCGGCCAGCCGCTCAACGGGCAGCTCCTCGCGCTGGGCGCCCGCCTCGCGGAGACGACCGCCACGGCGCCCGCCTACCGCCTGTACGCGCTGGACACCGTGCCGCCCAAGCCGGGCCTGGCGCGGGTCGCGGAGGGCGGCGCGCCCGTCGAGGCCGAGGTGTGGGAGCTGTCCCCGGCGGCTCTGGGTACGCTGGCCGCGGCCCTCCCCCGCCCGATGGCCCTGGGCCGGGTGACCCTGCGCGACGGCACCGAGGCGACCGGCTTCCTCTGCGAGCCCGCCGCCCTCACCACGGCCCCGGACATCACCGCCTACGGCGGCTGGCGCGCGTACCTGTCCCGTACGCCCTGAGCCCGCCGGCGCCCGCGCCCGTACGCCCTGCCCCCGCCGGTACGGACCGCGCCGCGCCCGCGCGCTCACGGCCCGACCCCCGCCGCTACGGCCCCGCGCCGCGCCCGCGTCCGTACGCCCACCGGCCGTGGGCGCCGGCCCGCGGCCCTGCGCTGGGAGGTTCGTCCCCCGCATCCGTACACTGGCGCGACCACAGGCATCCGGGAGAGGACACCCGCCCCATGCGTCACCGCACCGCCCTCACCGCTGTCGCGCTCGGCGCGGCGCTCGCCGCCACCGCGCTCAGCGGATGCTCGTCGGATTCCTCCGACAAGAAGTCCGACGACGCGAAGGCCCCCTCGACCAGCGCCTCCACCGGCACCGGCGCCGCGTCCGGCGGGAGCAGCGCGCCCGCCGACAGCAGCAGCGCGCCCGCGAAGCCCGCGGGGAAGGTGTCGGGGCACCTGGACTTCACCGGGGCGGCGACCGGCGGGGCCGACTTCACCGGCGGGGTGGTGTGCGAGGTCAAGGACGGCAAGCTCATCGGGGTGACGACGCCGGACGTGCTGGCGAAGAAGCAGATCTTCCCGTCCTTCATCGCCACCACGGCCGACAGCCCCGCGCAGGTGGCCCTCTTCAACACCCCGGACGGCACGTCGTACTCCGGGCGGGTGGCGAAGTCGCAGGGCGTGACCGCGCAGAAGTCGGGCGACACCTGGACGGTGACCGTCGACGGCCTGCAGATCGCCAAGGACTACAGCGGCGCCGGCGCCATCGTGACCCTCAAGGGCTCCCTGACCTGCACCCGCGTGAGCTGACCGGGCGGGGCCGCGGTCAGCCCACCGACGAGTACGCCACGACCCCCCGCAGCAGGCCGTCCACGGCCTTGCGGGCGGTGCGCCGGACGGGGCTGCCCTCCGGGGCGGCCTCGCTGATCTGGCCCAGGACGTCGATGAGCTGCTTGCACCAGCGCACGAAGTCCCCGGCGGGCATGTCGGCGTCGCCGAGGACCGCGTCCAGGCCGTGGCCGGAGGCCCAGCGGTAGGCCGGCCACGCGAAGCCGAGGTCGGGCTCGCGCTGGCCGACGCCCTCGGTCTGGTTGATCCGGTGATCCTCCTCCAGCGCGTCGAGCCGGCCCCAGATGCGGACCATCTCGGCGAGCGCGGCCCGCGCCTCGCCGCTGGGCAGCTTGGGCGCGACCGCGTCGTCGGCCTGCCGGGACTCGTAGACGAGGGCGGAGGCGCACGCGGCCAGCTCCGCCGGGTCCAGCCCGTCCCACACGCCGTCCCGCAGGCACTCGCTCGCCAGCAGGTCCAGCTCGCCGTAGAGGCGGGCGAGCCTGCGGCCCTCGGGGGTCACCTTGTCCCCCTCCAGATAGCCCAGCTCCGCGAGCACCGCGCACACCCGGTCGAAGGTGCGGGCGATGGTGTTGGTGCGGCCCTCGATGCGGCGCTCCAGCTGCTGGGTGTCGCGGCGCAGCCGGTGGTAGCGCTCGGCCCAGCGGGCGTGGTCCTCGCGCTCGTCGCAGCCGTGGCAGGGGTGCGCGCGGATCGCGGCGCGCAGCCGCAGGATCTCGGTGTCGTCGGCCGCGGCCGACCGCTCCTTGCGGCGGTGGTGCGCGGGGGCCGCCCAGCCCGCCGTCCCGGCCTTGCTGCGCATCGCCGAGGCGAGGTCGCGGCGGGACTGCGGGCTGCGCGGGTTGAAGGACTTGGGGATGCGCATCCGGTCCAGCGCCTCGACGGGCACCGGGAAGTCCAGCTGCGCGAGCCGCTTGACCTGCCGCTCGGCGGTGAGCACGAGCGGGCGCGGCCCGTCGTGGTGGACGCCGTCGCGCGGGATGTGCCCGGCGGCGCGCCCGCCGGGGATGCCGGGCTCCAGCACCAGCGCGAGCCCGGCGTACTTCCCGGCGGGGACGTGGATGATGTCGCCCGGCCTGAGCTTCTCCAGCGCCTCGGTCGCGGCGGCGCGGCGCAGCGAGGCGCCCTGCCGCGACAGGTGCGCCTCGCGCTCCTTCAGCTCGCGGCGCAGCGCCATGTACGCGTCGAAGTCGCCGAGGTGGCAGGTCATCGACTCCTTGTAGCCGTCGAGTCCCTCCTCGTTGCGCTGCACCTGCCGGGAGATGCCGACGACGGAGCGGTCGGCCTGGAACTGCGCGAAGGACGTCTCCAGCAGCTCCCGCGAGCGGTGCCGCCCGAACTGCCCGACGAGGTTGACGGCCATGTTGTACGACGGCTTGAACGACGACCGCAGCGGGTAGGTGCGCGTACCGGCCAGGCCCGCGACGGCGCCGGGGTCGAAGCCGCGCTGCCACAGCACCACGGCGTGGCCCTCGACGTCGATGCCGCGCCGCCCGGCGCGCCCGGTGAGCTGGGTGTATTCGCCGGGGGTGATGTCGGCGTGGGTCTCGCCGTTCCACTTCACGAGCTTTTCCAGCACCACCGAGCGGGCCGGCATGTTGATGCCGAGCGCGAGCGTCTCGGTGGCGAAGACCGCCTTGACCAGGCCGGCGGTGAAGAGCTCCTCGACGACCTCCTTGAAGGCCGGCAGCATGCCCGCGTGGTGCGCGGCGATACCGCGCTCCAGGCCCTCCAGCCACTCGAAGTAGCCGAGGACGTGCAGATCCTCGTCGGGGATGGAGCGGGTGCGCTCCTCGACGACCGCCCGGACCCGGGCGCGCGCCTCGTCGCTGTTGAGCCGCAGCCCGGCGTACAGGCACTGCTGGACGGCGGCCTCGCAGCCGGCCCGGCTGAAGATGAAGGTGATGGCGGGCAGCAGGCCCTCGGCGTCGAGGCGGTCGATGACCTCGGCGCGGCTGGGCGTCCAGACCCGGCTGCGGGCGCGCCGCTCGCGCTCCCGGTCGGCCTCCCGGCCGCGTTTGGCGCGCGGGTGGTAGGTGCGCTGGTTCTCCATCCGGGCCAGCCGCTCCAGGTCGGCGTTGACCTCGCGGCGGCCGCGGTTGCCGATGGCGGCGGGGGTGCCGTCGGCCTTCTCCTCGAAGAGGTCGTACATCCGGCGGCCGGCCAGCACGTGCTGCCACAGCGGGACGGGGCGGTGCTCGGAGACGATGACCTGGGTGTCGCCGCGTACGGTGTCCAGCCAGTCGCCGAACTCCTCGGCGTTGGAGACGGTCGCGGACAGCGACACCAGGGTCACGGACTGCGGGAGGTGGATGATCACCTCTTCCCACACCGCGCCGCGGAAGCGGTCGGAGAGGTAGTGCACCTCGTCCATGACCACGTAGCCGAGGCCGTCGAGGGCCGCGGAGCCCGCGTAGAGCATGTTGCGGAGCACCTCGGTGGTCATGACGATCACCGGCGCGTCGCCGTTGACGCTGTTGTCGCCGGTGAGCAGGCCCACCTTGTCCGTGCCGTAGCGCTTGGCCAGGTCGTTGTACTTCTGGTTGGAGAGCGCCTTGATCGGGGTGGTGTAGAAGCACTTGCGGCCCTCGGCGAGGGCGAGGTGGACGGCGAACTCGCCCACGATGGTCTTACCGGAGCCGGTGGGGGCCGCGACCAGCACGCCGCTGCCCGCCTCCAGCGCCTTGCACGCCTCTATCTGGAACGGGTCGAGGCCGAAGTCGTACAGGCCGCGGAACTGCGCGAGTGCGGTGGCGTTCTCCACGGCACGGCGGCGGCTCGCGGCGTAGCGTTCGGCAGGCGACATCTGCGACATATCGTCGGAGAGCTCGCCGTACATCTCGTCGGACTTCTCGTCTGTCATCTCGCTCCTGAGCCTACCCAACGGGACTGACACACCGCGTGATCTTTATCTCCGGGTGAACCGGGGAATCCCCCCCGCCGAGCGGTGCCCGACCCCTCACGGGGCAGGCGGGACGGGCGGGGCGCGGCTCAGGCCAGCAGCCGCAGGGCGCCCGGCACGGTCTCGGCGGACAGCGGCAGCGGGCCCACCCGCTCGCCGTCGGCGTAGGCCGTGACGTCGTCGGCGGCGAGCCGCACCCGGGCGGCGCGGTGCACGGTGACGACCGGGTGCCGCGGGTGCTTGCCGCTGTAGACCAGCGGGAAGACCCGCAGCAGGGTGCGGCGGGTGCAGGGCCCGACGACGCATATGTCGAAGAGCCCGTCGTCCATCTCCGCGTCCGCGCACATGCGCATGCCGCCGCCGTACGAGGAGCCGTTGCCGACCGCGACGAGGGTGGCGTCCAGCTCGCGCTCGGGGGCGTCGTCGAACTGCACCCGGTAGCGGATCGGGCGCAGCGCGGCCAGCTCGGCGAGCATCGCCACGTCGTAGCGGAAGCGGCCGCGGGGCCAGCGCATCCGGTTGCCGCGGTCGTTGACGCGGGAGTCGAAGCCGGTCGCCATCACGGTGCAGAACCAGCGCTCCCCGGTCCGGCCCAGGTCGACCGGGCGGCTGCGGCCCTCGCTCAGTGCCGCGGCGACGACGGCGCCCGCGGCGGCCGGGTCGCGCACGGGCAGGCCGCTGACCCGGGCGAAGTCGTTTCCGGTGCCGGCGGCGACCACGCCGAGCGGTGTGCCGGTGCCGGCGACCGCCTGAAGGGCGAGCGAGACCATGCCGTCGCCGCCGACCGCGACGAGCGCGCCCGTGCCGCCGTCGACGGCCTTGCGGGCCTGGTCGAGGGCGTCGGCGGCGTCGGAGCCGACGACGGTGCGGACGGCCAGACCCGCCGAGCGCAGCGCCTCGGCGGCGGGCCGGGCGGCCCTGGCGCCCGCGCCGCGGCCGGAGGTCGGATTGACGAGAAGGGTGATGTCGCCGGTCACGGGCGGACCCTATCCCGTATCACCGCTTCGGCGGTACGGGCGGGGTCCCCCGGAAAGCGCCGGTCAGGTGGCGTCGTCGTAGCCGTTGCCGCGCCGGTCGTCGTCGTCCTCGTCGTCGAGCGGTTCGACGGAGCCGACCTGCTCGGGGACGTGGTCCAGGCTGGAGGCCTCGTCCGGGTCGAGCCCGAAGTCGGGGTCGGCGGCGCGGCGGCGGGCCCGGCGCCCGTCGTTGAAGAAGCACACGCCGACCGCGAGGAAGTACAGCAGCACGATGGGCGCGGCCAGCAGACACATGGTCAACGGGTCGCCGGTCGGCGTGGCGACCGCGGCGAAGACGGTGATGCCGATGACCATGGCGCGCCACCAGCCGAGCATCCGCCTGCCGCTGACCATGCCGGTGAAATTCAGCGCGACGAGCGCGAGCGGCAGCTCGAAGGCGAGGCCGAAGACGATGACCAGCCGGACGACGAGGTCGAGGAAGTCGTCCAGCGGCAGCAGGTTGGTGGTGTCGTCCGGCACGAAGCCGATCATGATCCGCGCGGTCTGCGGCAGGATCTCGTACGCCAGCACCGCGCCGCCCAGGAAGAGCGGCACACCCGCGCCGACGAAGCCCAGCGTGTAGCGCTTCTCGCTCTTGTGCAGGCCGGGGGCGAGGAAGCCCCACAGCTGGTAGAGCCAGACCGGGGACGCACCGACCACGCCGGCCATCAGCGAGACCTTCAGCGCGATGGAGAAGCCGCCCATCAGACCGCTGACGGTCATGGTGGCGCAGGCGTCGCTGCCCTTGTGGCCCGCCGAGCTGCCGTCGAGGCAGCGGACGTTGTCCGGGATGCGCTGCTGGAGCAGGTGGATGATGTCCTTGTAGAAGAACGCGGCCACGATGGTGACGGCGATGACCGCGAGCACGGACTTGAACAGCCGGTTGCGCAGCTCTCGCAGGTGGTCCGCGAGCGGCATCCGCCCCTCGGGGTCCTTCTGCTGCTTGCGGGCAGTCTTGAGCACCCACGTCCTCGTCTCGTGCGGCAGCCGTCGGCGGTGCTTCTCGGCTTGGTCGTTCGGCTTGGTCGTTCGCTGTCCGGCCCGGCGGCCGGCCGGTGGTTCAGCCGGTGGTCGTGCTGCGCTCCTCGACGGGGCGGGAGCTCGCGGTGTCACCGGGCGCGGCCTTGATCGTCTTCGGCGCCGCCTGCTCCTGGGCGGCCCCCGGCGTCGAACCGTCGTTCTTCATCGCCTTGGCCTCGCTCTTGAGGATGCGGGCCGACTTGCCGAGCGACCTGGCCATGTCGGGCAGCTTCTTGGCGCCGAAGAGCAGGACGACGACGGCGACAATGACGAGGAGTTCCCAGCCCTTGATGTTGCTGAGCATGAATATCTACCTTCTCACCGGGAGCGGCGTGGTCCGTGCGGTACGTCCGTGCGAGGGCCGGTGGCCGGCGGTTCGCCCCGGTCTCCCGGGCCCGGCGGCCATCTCCCACGCAAGGATCGTAGCGTGCGGCGGTGAACGCCGGAATGAGTGCCGGGGTCCACCAGGTTGCGACCGCACGGGAACCGTCCCTGATCAGCGGGCCCGAGCGGTGTCCGGTCGCCGGGTCAGCGTACCTTCACGCGGGCGCCCGCGGCAGGCTCAGCGGCGGGCGATCTCGCCCGCGCTCCTGGCCAGCGGGGCGGCGGCGCGCTGCAACCGGTCGCCCGCGGCGCCCAGCGCCTCGCTGCTGGCGGCCACCTGCGCGGCCAGCTCGCCCACCGCGCGGAAGACCCGGGCCGCGAACACCGCGAGCACCAGCAGGCCCGCGGCTGCCAGGCCGACGCTCAGAAAGATCCACCACATGGCCCGGCAGCCTACCCCTGCAGCCGCATGGTCCGGACGCCGCCGACGGTCAGCAGCTCGACGATCCGCTCCCCGGCCGGCTTGCGCACCGCCTCACCGCACCCAGGGCACGTGAAGGAGTAGAAGGTGGTGCGGGCGCTGGCGCCGATGGCCAGCCGCAGGGCGTCGGCGGTGATCTCGAAACTGGTCCGGCAGTGCGGGCAGCCGGCCCGGAAGACCGCGGGACCGGCCCCGGCCTCGGGCGGCGGGCAGCTGACCGTCATGGGCGGCCTCTACTCCCCGTATCCGGCGAGGGCGCGCACCGCCGCGTCGCGCGCGTCGGCGGCGAGCGCGGCGGGCGCCACGATCCGCCCGTCGCGGCCCAGCCGCAGCGCGAGCCGGCGCAGCGAGCCCGGGTCGGGGGTGCGCAGCGTGATGCGCAGGCCGCCGTCCGGCAGCTCCTCCGCGCTGTCGTGCGGGTAGTACTCGGCGACCCAGCGCCCGCCGGGCCCCACCTCGACGACGACCTCGGGGTCGTCGCCGGCCGGCTGCACGAGCCCCTGCGACAGGTCGCGCGGCTCCAGCCGGGGCGGGTCGGACGGCTCGTCCAGCAGCCGGATCTCGGCGACCCGGTCCAGCCGGAAGGTGCGCCGGTCCTCGGACAGCCGGCACCAGCCCTCGACGTAGGTGTGGCCCACCGCGAACAGCCGGATCGGGTCGACCTCGCGCTCGGTCAGCTCGTCGCGCGCCGGCGAGTAGTAGCGCATCCACAGCCGGCGCCGCTCGGTGAGCGCGCGGTCCACGGTCGCGAAGACGCTGCCCTCGGACTCGAAGGTCACCGACAGCCGGGCGCTGCCGCCGGCCGCCTCGCCCGCGGCCGCCTCCAGCTTGGCGCCGGCCCGCAGCAGGGCCTGCCGGTCGCTGTCGCGCAGGCCCGGCAGGTTGGCGACCGCGCGGGCGGCGACCAGCAGCGCCGTCGCCTCGTCGGCGGCCAGCCGCAGCGGCTGGGCCACGTCGTCGGCGGTGCCGGGGTTGTGCCACCAGATCTGCTCGCCGTCGGTGTCGATGTCGAGCAGGTCGCCGCCGCGGAAGCTGGTGCCGCACAGCGGCAGGACGTTCAGGTCGCCGATCAGCTCGGCCTCGGTCACGCCGAAGGCGCGCGCCACCTCGTCCACCCGGGCGCCGGGCCGCTCGCGCAGGTATGTCACCAGGGACAGCATCCTGCGGGTCTGGTCGATCGCGTTGCTCATGCCGCCGTCTCCCGTTCAGCCCTTGGCCACGGCGCGCAGCCGGTCCAGCACCTCGGAGCGCAGCTCCTCGGGTGCCAGCACGACCACGTCGGGCCCGAATTCGGCGAGCCACGCGTCCAGCCCGTGGCCGTAGGGGACCTCCAGCTCGTCCCACTCGGCGTCGACCGGGGTCAGGACCACGGCGCGGGCCCGCAGCGGGTAGCCGCTGTCGCGGCGCAGCCGGATGGTCGCGGTGGCCGTCGCGCCCTCGCCCGCCCAGCGCTCCACGGCCGCGCGGACGTCCACGTGCGCGGGCACCTCGGCGGTGAAGCGGCCGCGGGCCTTGACCCGGCCGCTGATCCGCGACAGCCGGAAGACCCGTACGGCGCCGCGGTCGCGGTCGTGACCGGCCATGTACCAGTGGCCGCGCCAGCACTCCAGCGCCCACGGCTCGACCTGCCGCGGCTCGGGGCGCACCGCGTTGGCCTTGCGGTAGTCGAAGGTGACCGCGCGGCGCTCGCGGGTGGCCAGCATCAGCGCCTCGAAGGCAGGCTCCGGCGTGGGGATGCGCGGCTCCAGCGCGCTGTGCGCGTCCTCGTACGGCACCCCGGCCGCGCGCAGCTTCTGCAGCGCGCCGCTGGCGGCCTCGGCGAGCCGGGCCTGCTGCCAGACCTTCGCGGCCAGCGCGAGGGCGGCGGCCTCCTCGGGGTCGAGGGCGATGTCGGGCAGCCGGTTGCGGTCGCGGCGGGCGAGGTAGCCGAACTCGCCCTCCAGGTTCTCGACGGTGTCGATGAGCAGGCCCAGCTCGCGCAGGTCGTCCTTGTCCCGCTCGAACATCCGGTTGAAGGCGTCGTCCGAGGCCACCTCGTGGTAGGCCTCGATGGAGGCGCGCAGCTCGCGCTTGCTGACCGGACGGCGGGTGTTCATCAGGCACAGGGCCAGGTTCATCAGCCGTTCGGCTTTGGCGATCGCCACCGCCACCCCCTTCTGTCTCTTCCGCGTCTTCCGGGGCCGGCTGCCGCCCGGATGTCCTCCCGCACCGTACCGCGCGCGGACGGCGCGCAGGTCCGGGCCCGTCCCCCGTGCACGCGCAGGGGGGACGGCACCGTGCCGGCGGGACCCGCCGGGCCTTGTGTCAGACCGAGACCAGGTCGCAGACGAAGATCAGCGTCTCGCCGGGCTTGATCGCCGCACCCGCGCCGCGGTCGCCGTACGCCAGGTGCGCGGGGATGGTCAGCTGGCGGCGGCCGCCGACCTTCATGCCCTGCACCCCGCGGTCCCAGCCGGAGATGACCTGGCCGACGCCCAGCTGGAAGCGCAGCGGCGCGCCGCGGTTCCAGCTCGCGTCGAACTCCTCGCCGGTGGAGAAGGCGACGCCGACGTAGTGGACCGCGACCGTGGCACCGGCCTCGGCGACCGGTCCGTCGCCCTCCCAGATGTCCTTGATCTCCAGATCGGCCGGCGGCTCGCCGCCCGGGAAGTCGATCTCGGGCTTCTCGATGTTCACAGTCCGTGCTCCTTGTACGGTTGCGGGCAACCCGGACAGTCTTGCAGAGTCAGGGCGGCAGCAGCCGCAGGGCCTGTGGACAACCGGCGCGGCTCCCGGCTCAGGCCGCCCCGTTGTACACCGCGATGATGTCGACGGTGAACACCAGGGTGGAGTTGGCCGGGATGGTGTCCTGGGCCTGGTCGCCGTAGGCCAGGTCGGGCGGGGTCACCAGCACGACCCGGCTGCCGACCTTCTTGCCCGTCAGGCCCTGCGTCCAGCCCGGGATGACACCGGTGAGCGGGAAGTGGGTGAGCTGCTTGCGGGAGTAGCTGGAGTCGAACTCCTTGCCGCCGTCCCACAGCACACCCTTGTACTGCACCAGCAGCGCGTCGCTGTCCTTGACGACGGGGCCGTCGCCCTCGATGACGTAGTTGGACACCAGCTTGGTGGGCGCCTTGACCTTGGGCACGGTGATCGACGGTGCCAGGCCGTCGACGTTGGTGCCGACCTTCGGGAGGTTGGCGTCGTTCTGCGGCACGAGCTTGCCCTTGGCCGACGAACGGCCGTTCCACACGTCGAGGACGTCCACGACGAAGACCAGCGTGTCGGTGCCGCTGATGCCCGCCTGCGGGTTGCCGGAGGTGCCGTAGCCGAGGGCTGGCGGGATGCCCAGCATGATCCTGCTGTTGGCCTTGGCGCCGACCAGGCCCTGGTCCCAGCCGGGGATGACCTTCTGCTCGCCGAGCTGCACGTCGTACGGCTCCTTGCCGTAGGACGTGTCGAACACCTTCGCGCTGCTCCACACCTGACCCAGGTAGTTCACCCTGACGACATCGCCCGAGGCGGCAGCGGCGCCGCTGCCCTGGATCAGCGTCTTGACCGCCAGCTCCTTGGACGGGGTGCCGGGGCCCTTGGCGACGGTCGGCTTGGAGTTGAAGGCCGTGCCCTTGGTGACGTCGGGCAGCGGGCCGGACACGGTGGCCGTGGACGTGGCCGTGGCCGACGGGCTCGCCGAGTCGGTGGCCGAGGGCGACGTGGAGGCCCCGGAGTCGCTCTTGCCGGAGTCTTTACCGCAGCCGGCGGCGGTGAGCATGAGCGCGGGTACGGCGAGCAGGACGGAGCGTCGGCGCACGGGATCCTCGTTCGGGTCGGGGGCGGGGCTTTCGGTCGTGGGTTTGCCGCCCCACACCCTACGGTGTGCCACAGGCCCCGTACGACGTCCGTACGGGGCCTGTGGGCTTGCTGTGCAGGCATTTCGTCCCGGTGGGCCCGGCTCGGCCGGGCCGCCCGGTCCTACATTCCGGCGATCAGCTTCTCCACCCGGTCGTCGACCGACCGGAAGGGGTCCTTGCACAGCACCGTGCGCTGCGCCTGGTCGTTGAGCTTCAGATGCACCCAGTCGACGGTGAAGTCGCGGCGCTGCTCCTGGGCGCGGCGGATGAAGTCGCCGCGCAGCCGGGCCCTGGTGGTCTGCGGCGGCACGGACTTGGCCTCGAAGATCCGCAGGTCGTTGCAGACCCGCGCGGCCTGGCCCTTGCGCTCCAGCAGGTAGTACAGCCCGCGCCTGCGGTGGATGTCGTGGTAGGCGAGGTCTATCTGGGCGACCCGCGGATGCGACATGGAGATGTTGTCGCGGCTCCGGTAGCGCTCGATCAGCTGGTACTTCATGACCCAGTCGATCTCGGTGCCGATCCGGCCCAGGTCGCCGCTGCCGATCGACTCCAGCGCCCGGCCCCACAGCTCCAGCACCTGCTCGATGACACCGCTGCGGATGCCGCGGCGCTCGCAGAACTCCACGGCCTTGGAGTAGTACTCCTCCTGGATCTCCAGCGCCGACGCCTCGCGCCCGGACGCGAGGCGCACCTTGCGGCGTCCCGTTATGTCGTGGCTGACCTCGCGGATGGCCCGGATCGGGTTCTCCAGCGTCAGGTCGCGCATCACCGTCCCGGCCTCGATCATCCGCAGCACCAGGTCGGTCGCGCCGACCTTGAGCAGCATCGTGGTCTCGGACATGTTGGAGTCGCCCACGATGACGTGCAGCCTGCGGTAGCGCTCGGCGTCGGCGTGCGGCTCGTCGCGGGTGTTGATGATCGGCCGGGAGCGGGTGGTGGCCGAGCTGACCCCCTCCCAGATGTGCTCGGCGCGCTGGCTCACGCAGAAGACGGCGCCGCGCGGGGTCTGGAGGACCTTGCCCGCGCCGCACAGCAGCTGCCGCGTCACGAGGAAGGGAATCAGGATGTCGGCGAGCCGGGAGAATTCCCCGTGCCTGGCCACCAGGTAATTCTCGTGGCATCCGTAGGAGTTGCCGGCCGAGTCGGTGTTGTTCTTGAAGAGGTAGACATCCCCGGCGATGCCCTCTTCGTGCAGCCGGCGTTCGGCGTCGACGAGAAGGCCTTCCAGGATCCGTTCACCGGCCTTGTCGTGCGTGACCAGTTCGGTGACGTTGTCGCACTCCGGAGTGGCGTACTCCGGGTGCGAGCCGACGTCGAGGTAGAGGCGGGCACCGTTGCGGAGGAAAACATTGCTGCTCCGGCCCCATGACACGACACGGCGGAAGAGGTACCGCGCCACCTCGTCAGGGGACAGGCGCCGCTGTCCCCTGAACGTGCATGTGACGCCGTACTCGTTCTCCAGCCCGAAAATGCGGCGGTCCATGTCTGAACATTACGCCTGATGCGTGGAGCTGAAACGGGGTTCGACGGCACGATTTGGATCTTTTTCCGGCCGGGTTTCGAGGTTTGCCGCTGTCAGGAAACCGCCGGTCGCCAGCAGTACCGCCGTCGCGACCGCGCAGCCCGCCGCCGTCACGGCGAATCCGGCCGCCGCGCCACCGTGCTGGGCGGCCGCGCCCGCGGCCGCCGTCCCCAGCGCGCCGCCGACACCGACGGCCGTGACCACCCAGGAGAACGCCTCGGTCACCGTGCCGGCCGGCGCGTGCCGGTCGACGACCACGAAGCCGCAGGCGAGCGCCGGGGCGAGGAAGAAGCCGGACAGCGCGGCCAGCGGCAGCATCCCGGGCAGGCCCGGGGCGAGCAGCAGCGGCAGATAGCAGGCCGCGAGCGCCACCGCGAGCACCCGCAGCCGCGACTCCGGGGTGCCCGGCCATTCCCGCGAGCCGTACGTGACACCGCCGGCCAGCGCGCCCAGGCCGTTGGCGGCCAGCACGTACGAGGCCGTGGCGCCGCCGCCGTGCGCGTCGCCGTACGCGACCGCGGCCGGGGCGAGGGCGCCCAGCGCGATACCGAGGAAGAAGAAGGCGCCCAGCAGTACCGCCAGCCGGGGCGAGCGCAGCGCGCCCAGCCAGTGCGCCTCCCGTCCGGCCGCCCGCCAGCCGCGCGACGGCGGGGAGGTGACGACGACGAGGGTGCCCGCCACCCCCAGCAGCCCCGTCACCACCAGCGCCGCAGCCTGCGACGCGGCCGCCACCAGCAGCGTCACCAGCAGCGGCCCCACGACGAACATCACCTCCTGGGCGGCCGCGTCCAGCGCGTACGCCCGCTGCACCCGCTCCGCACTGCCCCCCAGCACCCCCGGCCACAGCGCCCGCAGCCCGCCCTCCAGCGGCGGCGTCGCCACCCCCGCGAGCACCACGGCGGCCACCGCCAGCGGCAGCGGGTCCGGCCCCGTCGCCGCGAGCAGCGCGAACCCGGCGGCCGACAGCAGCGCCGCCCCCGCCATCACCCGCGGCTGCCCCCGCTTGTCCACCGCCCGCCCCAGCAGCGGCTGCCCCACGGCCACCGCGCAGCCGTACCCCGCCGACAAGGCGCCCGCGAGCCCGTAGCTCGCGCCCTCGTCCCGCAGGAAGAGCAGCACCGCGAAGGCGGCCATCGCGTTCGGCAGCCGCCCCAGCAGCGTCCCGCCGAGCAGCCGCGCCGCGTGCGGTGTCCGCAGCAGCTCCCCGTACCCGGCGCCACCCATGCCCGCCCCTTCCCGTGTTACGTATAACGTCAGCCCTCATACGTACCATGGCGCCACCCGCCGGTCCATCCACCGGCGCCACACCCGCCGGTCCATCCGCCCGACCCGCGAACGGAGCCCGCACGTGCACGACCCCGCCACCCCGCCGCCCCCCGCCCCCGGACCGGCCCGCGACCACGCCGGCGGCGGCGCGGGCGCCGCTGCCGGCGGCCGGCAAGGGGGCGGGGACGGGGGCCGATCCGCCGCGGGGCCGGGCAGGTCGCGCGGCGCGGGCCGCGCCGCCGACCGCCGCGGGCCCGGCGGCGACGCCCGGGTCACCTCGCGGGACGTGGCACACGCCGCCGGGGTCTCCCAGGCGACCGTCTCCCTCGTGCTCGGCGGAAAATGGCGCGGCCGGGTCTCCGAACGCACCGCGCAGGCCGTCCGCGACGCCGCGGCCCGGCTCGGCTACCGGCCCAACCTCGCCGCCCGCAGCCTGCGGCTCGGCGTGACCAGGACCGCCATGCTCGTGGTCCCCGCCCTCACCCACGAATACTTCGCCCGCGTCTACACCGGAGCTGCCCGCGTCGCCGCCGAGAACGGCTTCGGTGTCGTGCTCTACCCCTCCCCCGCAGGCATCGGCCCCGCCCGCGACCCCTTCGGCTCCGCACGCACCGCCATCGACGGCGTCATCGCCTCCTCCATGGCCGCCGACGCCCTCACCGGCATCGGCGACGGCGGACTGCCCCTCGTCATGCTCGACAGCGACCCCGACACGCCCGGCGGGCCGCCCACCGTCAACCTCGCCGTCACCGACGGCATCCGCCAGGTCGTCCGGCACCTGCTCGCCCTCGGCCACCGCCGGATCGCCCACATCGC
Source organism: Streptomyces sp. NPDC021020 (assembly GCF_044333285.1). NCBI lineage: Bacteria > Bacillati > Actinomycetota > Actinomycetes > Kitasatosporales > Streptomycetaceae > Streptomyces > Streptomyces sp. NPDC021020. Next base: position 225,604 of record NZ_JBIRQQ010000008.1, on the reverse strand, counting down.
CGCCGACGTCGACACCTGGACCTTCCGCGCCCGCACCCAGGCCGTCACCGCGGAACTCGCCGCCGCGGGCGCCCCCGCGGCCGTACGGCACCGGTCCGCCCTCGGCGTCGACGCGGCACGCGAAGCCGCGGTACGCGCCCTCACCGCACCCGGGCCCCGCCCCACCGCGCTGCTGTGCGACGACGACATCCTCGCCGCCGGAGCCTGCAAGGGCGCCCGCACCCTGGGCCTGTCCGTACCCGCCGACGTGTCCGTGACCGGCTTCGACGACCTCTCGCTCGCACGGGCACTGGACCCCGAGCTCACGACCGTACGGCTGCCCGCCGAGGGCATCGGCGAGCACGGCATGCGCGCACTGCTCGCCGTCCTCGCGGGCCGCCCCGCCCCCGCGGTGGAACTCCCCCTCACCCTCGTCCCCCGCGGCTCCTCCGCCCCGCCCGCCGCCTGACGCTCCCCACATGAAGACGCCCTCCCCCGCGGGAAGCTGCGGAGGAGGGCACGGGGCAGGCACGACGCCCTACGCGGTGGGCGGCGGCTCCTCGTCACCGGACGGGGCGTCGGTCTCGGCCTCCGAGGCCGACTCGGCCTCGGAATCGGCAGCGGGCGCGGACCCGCCGTCGAACAGGCGGGCCAGCTGGGGCCCGAGGACGCGCTTGAACTTCCGCTGCTGCGGCCGCGTACGGTCCAGGACCGCGACCTCCAGCTGCTCGGCGGTGATCTGCCGGTCACTGCCGTTCGTGTCACGCTTGAGCGAGTCGACCGCCAGCTCCAGCGCCTCCGCGAGGCTCATGCCGTCGCGGTGCCGCTGGTCGAGATAGCTGCCGATCTGGTCGGAATTGCCGCCGACCGCGACGGCCCCGTGCTCGTCGACGATCGAGCCGTCGTGCGGGAGCCGGTAGATCTGGTCGTCCTCGGGCGCGGCGCCGACCTCCGCGACGATCAGCTCCACCTCGTAGGGCTTCTCGCCGACGCTGGAGAAGATCGTGCCGAGCGTCTGGGCGTAGACGTTGGCCAGGCCCCGGGCCGTCACATCGGCCCGGTCGTAGGTGTATCCGCGCAGATCGGCGTAGCGGACACCGCCGAGCCGCAGATTCTCGAACTCGTTGTACTTACCGACCGCCGCGAAGGCGATCCGGTCGTAGATCTCGCTGACCTTGTGCAATGCTCGGGACGGGTTCTCGGCGACGAAGACGATGCCGTCGGTGTACTGCAGCACCACCACGCTGCGGCCGCGCGCGATGCCCTTGCGGGCGTATTCGGCGCGGTCCGCCATGGCCTGCTGGGGTGAGACGTAAAAGGGCGTGGACACCGGCTAACCGTGCCTTTCTGCGGTCGGCGCTGGGAGCGCGCGGAGGGACGTCGGCTGACTCGCGGTCACAGCACCGGGGCCTGGGGGCCGTCGGGGCGCTCCTGGCGCGCGTCGACCACCTCGCGGGCGATCGCGCCGACCTCGGAGTCCGGCAGCAGCCGGAAGCCCTCGTCCGTCATCACCGTGACGGTCGGGAAGATGCGCCGGGTCAGGTCGGGACCGCCGGTCGCCGAGTCCTCGTCCGCCGCGTCGTAGATCGCCTGCACGACGGCGGTGACCATCTGGCGTTCCGTCAGGTCGCTGCGGTAGAGCTTCTTGAGGGTGCCGCGGGCGTACACCGAACCGGAGCCGGTGGCCGCGAAGCCCAGCTCCTCGCTGCGGCCGCCGGTGACGTCGTAGGAGAAGATCCGGCCCCTGCCGCGCTCGGTGTCGTAGCCGGCGAAGATCGGGACGACGGCGAGGCCCTGGAGCGCCATGCTCAGATTCCCGCGGATCATCGTGGACAGCCGGTTGGCCTTGCCCTCCAGGGAGAGCGTGGCGCCCTCGATCTTCTCGTAGTGCTCCAGCTCCAGCTGGAAGAGCTTGACCATCTCCACGGCGAGCCCCGCGGTGCCCGCGATCCCCACGGCCGAGTACTCGTCGGCCGGGAAGACCTTCTCCATGTCGCGCTGCGCGATCACGTTGCCCATCGTCGCCCGCCGGTCACCCGCGAGGATGACGCCGTCGGCGAAGACCGCGGACACGATCGTCGTCCCGTGCGGCAGCTCGACCGCCCCCTTGATCGGCGGCAGCGCCTTGCTCCCCGGCAGCAGCCCGGGAGCGTGATCCCCCAGGAAGTCCAGGAAGGACGACGAGCCGGGCGTCAGGAAGGCAGCTGGTAGACGCCCGGTGCTACGAGAATTGGCTTCCACGCGTTTCCCTCCAAGTAAGCGATAGCCCGCCGCAAAGTGCCGGGATCGTCACCCAACTTGCCGATGGCGGAATTGCAGTTGAAGCACAGTACGCCCCGGACCCTACCCGTTTCGTGGCAGTGATCCACATCGATCGGAAGCGCGGGGCGCGAAGGCGGCAGGGGGCAGCTCTCGTCGGCGGCGAGGGCGCCACTTGGCGCCCTCGTTCACATCCGTGATTACTGTCCACCCTTCTGAACGAAGGACCGCACGAAATCCTCGGCGTTCTCCTCGAGTACGTCGTCGATCTCGTCGAGGACGGAGTCCACGTCGTTGGAGAGCTTCTCGTGGCGTTCCTTGAGGTCATCGGCGGCCTTGGTGTCCTCCTGGACTTCCTCGGCCTCGTCCGTGGAACGCGTTGCCTTCTGCTGCCCGCCGTCGGTGTCCTTGGTTGCCATGTCCCTCACCCCGCTCGGTTGCGTGCCCTGCAAGATCCGACCCTACAAGGAGGCCCTGATCTTGGCTCTCGATTAGTCAACGTCCGAGTGCTACCCCGTTGATTCCCGGTTCTGACCCGTTTCAGCCGTGCTTCGGCCGCCGGAGATCGGTCACCGGGAGTCGCGGGGGTTGCCGGGAGTCACCGGAGGTCAGCCGCCGGACAGGATGCGGACCAGGTCCTCGGCCGTACGGCAGCGGTCCAGGAGTTCCTTGACGTGTTTGCGGGTGCCGCGCAGCGGCTCCAGGGTGGGGACGCGCTGCAGGGAGTCGCGGCCGGGGAGGTCGAAGATGACCGAGTCCCAAGACGCGGCGGCCACGTCGTCGGCGTACTGCTCCAGGCAGCGGCCGCGGAAGTACGCCCGGGTGTCCTCCGGCGGCTTGGTGACGGCGCGGACGGTCTCCGGCTCGTCCAGCAGCCGCTGGAAGCGCCCGCGGGCGACCAGGCGGTTGTAGAGGCCCTTGTCGGGGCGTACGTCGGCGTACTGGAGGTCGACGAGCTGGAGCCGGGCGGCGTCCCAGCCGAGGCTGTCGCGGCGCCGGTAGCCCTCCAGGACCTCCAGCTTCGCGACCCAGTCCAGCTCGCGCGACAGGCTCATCGGGTCGCTCTCCAGCCGGTTGAGCACGTCCTCCCAGCGGGCCAGCACGTCCTTGGTCTGCGGGTCGGCGTCCGTGCCGTACCGCTCCTCGGTGTATTTGCGGGCCAGCTCGTAGTACTCCATCTGGAGCTGCACCGCGGTGAGTGTCCGGCCGTTGCGCAGCGTGACGAGCTGGCGCAGGCCGGGGTCGTGGGAGACCTCGTGGAGGGTGCGGACGGGCTGGTCGACGGCGAGGTCGACCTTGATGAAGCCGTCCTCGATCATCGACAGGACCAGGGCGGTGGTGCCGAGCTTGAGGTAGGTGGAGATCTCGGAGAGGTTCGCGTCGCCGATGATCACATGCAGCCGGCGGTATTTCTCGGCGTCGGAGTGCGGTTCGTCGCGGGTGTTGATGATGGGCCGTTTGAGGGTCGTCTCCAGGCCCACCTCGACCTCGAAGTAGTCCGCGCGCTGGCTGAGCTGGAAGCCGTGTCCCTGGCCGTCCTGGCCGATGCCGACCCGGCCGGCGCCGGTGACGACCTGGCGGGAGACGAAGAAGGGGGTGAGGTGCCGGACGATGTCCGAGAACGGTGTCTCACGCCGCATGAGGTAGTTCTCGTGGGTGCCGTAGGAGGCGCCCTTGTTGTCGGTGTTGTTCTTGTAGAGGTGGATCGGCTGGGCGCCGGGCAGCTGGGCGGCGCGCTGCGCGGCCTCGGCCATGATCCGCTCGCCGGCCTTGTCCCACAGCACCGCGTCGCGCGGGTTGGTGATCTCGGGGGACGAGTACTCGGGGTGGGCGTGGTCGACGTAGAGCCGGGCGCCGTTGGTGAGGATGACGTTGGCCAGGCCGATGTCCTCGTCGGTCAGCTGGCTGGTGTCCGCGGTGTCCCGGGCGAGGTCGAAGCCGCGGGCGTCCCGCAGCGGGTTCTCCTCCTCGAAGTCCCAGCGGGCGCGGCGTGCGCGGTGCATGGCTGCCGCGTACGCGTTGACGATCTGGGACGAGGTGAGCATGGCATTGGCATTGGGGTGGCCGGGGACGGAGATCCCGTACTCCGTCTCGATGCCCATTACTCGCCGTACGGTCATGCGGCCCTCCTTGCCGGGCCCCGGCCCGTGCGGGCCGGGAAACACACACCGGCTGCGGGTACCCGCGTCGGGACCCGCAGCCGGAGGGTAATGCCTACAGATACTGTCCGGTGTTCGCCACGGTGTCGATGGATCGTCCGGTGTCCGCGCCCTGCTTTCCGGTCACCAGGGTGCGGATGAACACGATCCGCTCGCCCTTCTTGCCGGAGATGCGGGCCCAGTCGTCGGGGTTGGTGGTGTTGGGCAGGTCCTCGTTCTCCTTGAACTCGTCCACGCAGGCGGCGAGCAGGTGGGAGACCCGCATGCCGCGCTGCTCGTGGTCGAGGAAGGCCTTGATCGCCATCTTCTTGGCCCGGTCCACGATGTTCTGGATCATGGCGCCGGAGTTGAAGTCCTTGAAGAACAGGACCTCCTTGTCACCGTTGGCGTAGGTGACCTCCAGGAAGCGGTTCTCCTCGGTCTCGGAGTACATCCGTTCGACGACCGACTGGATCATCGCGTCGACGGTGGCCGCGGGCGACCCGCCGTGCTCGGCGAGGTCGTCGCCGTGCAGCGGGAGGGTGTCCAGCAGGTACTTCGAGAAGATGTCCTTGGCCGCCTCGGCGTCCGGACGCTCGATCTTGATCTTCACGTCCAGCCGGCCGGGGCGCAGGATGGCCGGGTCGATCATGTCCTCGCGGTTGGAGGCGCCGATCACGATGACGTTCTCCAGGCCCTCGACGCCGTCGATCTCGGCGAGCAGCTGGGGGACGATCGTGTTCTCCACGTCGGAGCTGACGCCGCTGCCGCGGGTGCGGAAGAGCGACTCCATCTCGTCGAAGAAGACGATGACGGGGGTGCCCTCGCTCGCCTTCTCCCGGGCGCGCTGGAAGACCAGGCGGATCTGCCGCTCGGTCTCGCCGACGTACTTGTTGAGCAGCTCGGGGCCCTTGATGTTCAGGAAGTAGCTCTTGCCCTGCGGCTGGCCGGTGACCTCGGCGACCTTCTTGGCCAGCGAGTTGGCCACGGCCTTGGCGATGAGCGTCTTGCCGCAGCCGGGGGGGCCGTAGAGCAGTACGCCCTTGGGCGGGCGCAGTTCGTACTCCTTGAACAGGTCGGCGTGCAGGTAGGGCAGCTCCACGGCGTCGCGGATCTGCTCGATCTGGTTGCCGAGGCCGCCGATCTGGCGGTAGTCGATGTCGGGGACCTCTTCGAGCACCAGCTCCTCGACCTCGCTCTTGGGCACGCGTTCGTACACGTAGCCGGAGCGGGGTTCGAGCAGCAGTGCGTCGCCGGTGCGCAGGGTGCCGTCGAGGAGCGGTTCGGCGAGCCGGACCACGCGCTCCTCGTCGGTGTGGCCGATGACCAGGGCGCGCTCGCCGTCCTCCAGGATCTCCTTGAGGGTGACGATGTCGCCGATGCGCTCGAATTCCATGGCCTCGACCACGTTGAGCGCCTCGTTGAGCAGCAGTTCCTGGCCGCGCCGGAGCTCGTCGAGGTCGACGGACGGGCTGACGTTCACCCGGAGCTTGCGCCCGCCGGTGAAGATGTCGGCCGTGCCGTCGTCGTTGGCCTGCAGGAAGACGCCGAAGCCGGCCGGCGGCTGCGCGAGCCGGTCGACCTCTTCCTTGAGGGCCACTATCTGGTCGCGGGCCTCGCGGAGGGTGCCTGCCAGGCGTTCGTTCTGCGCGGACACGCCGGACAGGTTGGTCTGCAGCTCGACGATCCGCTCCTCGAGAATCCTCGTGTGCCGCGGAGAGTCGGCGAGCTTGCGTCGCAGGACGGCGATCTCCTGCTCAAGAAAGGCGACCTGGCTCATGGGTTCTTCCGAACCCCGAGCGGGTCGGCCGCCACGGTTGGTGTCGTCGTCGTGGGCCGCCACGGTCCTCACCTCCTCCAAGGGGAGCTGGACGTTTCCAGACCCTACCTGGGCCGGTGGGGGTTGAAACCCCTAGATCACAAAGACGATCGCGGTGTGTCCGATCTTCACCCTTGCGCACGTCCCTCCGCCACTGAGATACCCACCGAGCACGCCCGGAAAGCAGCCGGTTGTATCGTCGATTCGGTCAACAGCCGGATGGGCCGGTTGCTTCCTGAACGACCGACGGCAGGGATGAGTTTCCGTGAGCAACGAGACGGCTGAGGCGACCGAGGCGCTGGAGGTCTGGATCGACCAGGACCTGTGCACCGGCGACGGGATCTGCGTGCAGTACGCGCCTGACGTGTTCGAGCTGGACATCGACGGTCTGGCCTACGTCAAGGACGCGGACGACGAGCTGGTGCAGAGCCCTGGGGGCACCGTACCCGTCCCGCTGCCGCTGCTGCGGGACGTGGTGGATTCCGCCAAGGAGTGTCCCGGCGACTGCATCCATGTGCGTCGGGTGGCGGACCGGGTCGAGGTGTACGGCCCCGACGCCGGGTAGCCGCCACGCGCGGCCCCGGTCCGGGGCCGCGGGGCCTTCTCAGACGGTGTTCGGGGCGGGGCCGGGCAGGGCGACGTAGCGGTCGCCGCGCCATTCCCAGGTGTAGGTGCGGCTCATGTCGGGGCAGCACTGCGGGACGCTGTCGGAGGAGAAGCCCAGCACGGTGGCCTTGACGGTGCCGTCCTCCAGGCGGAAGTCCTGGATCTGCCGGTTGTCCTGCGGCTTGACCAGGGTGACGGCGATCCGCGGGGGGCCGCCGGCCTTGGCGGGGGCGCTGAGGATGTAGACGCCGCTGGGCGGGGTGCCGGTGTCGGAGTGGCAGCGCACGACGACTGCGGTCTCGGGGCGCCCGTCGCCGTCGAGGTCGCCGGACACCCGGTTGACGACGTCCGGTTTCGTACCGGGGGCGCAGGTCAGCGGGTAGGTGACGGCGAGCGGGTCGGGCGGGGCGACGGGGGCCGCGGGCCCCTCGGTGCCGGCGGGGGCAGCCGCGGTGTGAGTGCGCGGCGAGGCGTCGGCGGGCTGGATGGCGGCCATCGCGGCCACGACGGCACCGACCGCGGCGGCGGTGGTGATCCAGTGGACGCGTCCGGCGCGGGTGTGCGGGAGGTCCACGTCCTGGCCTGCGGAGGGCTGCACTCGCCTGTCTCCCGGGGTCGCTCGGCGGGGGTTGCCGGCATCGTGCCACACGTCACACCGGGCGGGTACGGCGGGGGCGGGTAGCGGGGTGGGGGCGCGGGCTCCGGGAAGCGGGCCGCCGGCTTGCCGGAACGGACAAACCGGCGGCGTCGTAGCGAAGTTGGCCGAAATTCGGCGTGGTGCTAGCTGTCGGAGCCCGCGCCGGAGCCGGAGCCCGGGCCCGTGTAGTCCTCGCCGTAGGCGCCCTTGGCGGGGCGGCGGCGGCGCAGCGGCGGCTCGACGCCGTCCGCGAGGCGGCGGGCGGTGAGCAGGAAGCCGGTGTGGCCGATCATCCGGTGGTCGGGGCGGACGGCGAGGCCCTCGACGTGCCAGGTGCGCACCATGGTCTCCCAGGCGGCGGGCTCGTTGAAGCTGCCGTGCTCGCGGATCGACTCGACGGTGCGGGCGAGCTGCGTGGTGGTGGCCACGTAGGCGCAGAGGATGCCGCCGGGCACCAGGGCCTTGGAGACCGCTTCCAGGCACTCCCAGGGGGCGAGCATGTCCAGGATGACGCGGTCGACCTCGGTGTCGGACAGGTTGTCCTGGAGGTCGCCGACGGTGAGCTGCCAGGCGGGGTGCGGGCCGCCGAAGTAGCGTTCGACGTTCTGGGAGGCGATCTCGGCGAAGTCCGCGCGGCGCTCGTAGCTGTGCAGCATGCCGTGGTCGCCGATGGCGCGCAGCAGGAAGGTGCTCAGCGATCCCGATCCGACGCCGGCCTCGACGACCCGGGCGCCGGCGAAGATGTCGGCCATGGCCAGGATCTGCCCCGCGTCCTTGGGGTAGACCACGGCGGCGCCGCGGGGCATGGACAGGACGTAGTCGGGGAGGAGGGGGCGCAGCGCGAGGTACGCGACGTTTCCCGTGGTACGGACCACGCTGCCCTCGGGGGCGCCGATCAGCTCGTCGTGCGGGAAGGCGCCCTTGTGGGTATGGAACTGCTTCCCTGCTTCGAGCGTGAAGGTGTAGTGGCGTCCCTTGGGGTCGGTGAGCTGGACCTGGTCCCCGACTCTGAAGGGCCCGCGACGGCGGGCGGCACCGGTCGGTTCGGACATGGGGATCACCTTATCGGGCTTTTCCCCCGCCCCTGACCGTCCCGGACCTGCTACGGGCGGGACATGGCCGCGATGAAGGCCTTCTCGACGTCGGAGGTGGACAGCACGCCGTAGATCTCCCCGGTGGGCTCGACCACCAGGTATTCGGTGGACGGGGTGGCCCGCAGCCGGTCGAGCAGGTCCTCGCCGGACAGCTCGGCGGACACCCGCATGCCCGGGGTGAGGTCCTGGGCGAGGCCGCCGACGGCGATCCAGGGGCGGCGGTGCTCGGGGGTGGTGACGATCGCGGACTCGCGCACCAGGGCGGTGGGGTCGCCGTGGCCGTCGACGACGACGAGGGCGCGGGCGCCGGCCTCGTCGGCGCGGCGCAGCGCCTCGGACAGCGGGGTGTCGGAGGCGACCGGGACGGCCCGCCGGGTGAGGGTGCGGGCGCGCAGCGCGGGCAGCCGCTCGCGCAGCCGGGCCATGCGCAGGCTGTTGCCGGCGCCGGTCCAGATGATGGCGGCGAGGATCGCGGCGAGGAGTGCGTCGGTGAGCGAGTCGACGCCGGTGCCGCTGTCGTCGCGCCGGTAGGAGAGCATCGGCAGGCCGACGAGGACGGCGAGGGCGAGGGCGCGGCCGACCCAGGCGGCGGCGACGGTGCCGGTCATGGCGCGGCCGCTGATCTTCCAGACGACCGCGCGGAGCATGCGGCCGCCGTCGAGCGGCAGTCCGGGCAGGAAGTTGAAGATCGCCACGATGAGGTTGCTGATCATCAGCCCGGCGAGCAGCACGCCGGGCACGGTGCCGGACTCGACAAGCTGCATGCCGCCGAAGAAGACGCCGGCGAGGACCAGCGACAGCAGCGGTCCGACGAAGGCGAGCACGAACTCCCGGCCGGGGCTGTCGGACTCCTTCTCGATCTCGGAGATGCCGCCGAAGAACTGCAGCTGGATCCGCCGCACGGGGAGCTTGAAGCGCAGCGCGGCCACGGTGTGGGCCAGCTCGTGGACGAGCACCGAGCCGTAGAAGGCGACGGCGAAGAACAGCGAGACCAGGTAGCGGGCCCGGCCGAGCTCGGGCAGCACGGTGTCGAGCTGGTCGCCGAAGACCCAGGTGATCAGGGCGGCGATCAGGAACCAGCTGGGCGCCACGTAGATGGGGACGCCGAAGAAGCGGCCCATGAGGAGTCCGCCGCCGGGGCCGCGTGCGGCCGTGGCGGGGTCGCCCCCAGGGGCGTCGTTCTTGCCGGACGGCGGCCCACCGCTCTCGCTCACTGCTTCCCCTCGCTCGGCTTGATCCCGGTCCCACCAGGTCCCTGTCGCTGCGATCAGTACCGATCATGCGGGACCGAGGCCTCGGCAGCCATGCTATTGCTCCGTTACGTCCGGCGGGCACCGGCTTGTCAGTGGCAGGCCGTAAGGTCGTCTGCCATGGGGACGACCACCGAAGGCGAAGGAAGCGCGGGCACGGCGGGGCGGGGCGGGCACCCGCGGCCGCCGTCGTCGCTGTCGCCCTCCCGCGCGGCGGATTTCATGCGCTGCCCGCTGCTCTACCGGCTGCGGGTGATCGACAAGCTGCCGGAGAAGCCCAGCCTGGCCGCGACGCGCGGCACGGTGGTGCACGCGGTGCTGGAGCGGCTCTTCGACGCGCCGGCCGCCGAGCGCACCGCGCAGCGGGCCCGCGCGTCGGTGCCCGGCGAGTGGGAGCGGCTGCTGGCGGCCCGCCCGGAGCTGGCGGCGCTGTTCGACGCGGCGGAGCCGGCCGCGCTCGCCGAGTGGCTGGAGAGCGCGCGGGTGCTGGTGGACCGCTGGTTCACGCTGGAGGATCCGACGCGGCTGGAGCCGGCCGAGCGCGAGCTGTACGTGGAGACGCGGCTGGAGTCGGGGCTGACACTGCGCGGCTACGTCGACCGGCTGGACGTGGCGGCGGCGACCGGCGATCTGCGGGTGGTGGACTACAAGACGGGCAAGGCCCCGCGCCCGGAGTACCGGGACGAGCCGCTGTTCCAGATGTCGTTCTACGCGCTGGTGCTGTGGCGGCTGCGCGGCGTGGTGCCGCGGCGGCTCCAGCTGGTGTATCTGGGCAGCGGGGACGTACTGACGTACGACCCGTCGGAGAGCGACCTGCTGCGGACGGAGCGGCGGCTGCTGGCGCTGTGGGAGGCGATCCGGGCGGCGACGGCGAGCGGGGAGTGGCTGCCGCGCCGCACCGCGCTGTGCGGGTGGTGCGACCACCAGGCGTTCTGTCCGGAATTCGGGGGGACTCCCCCGCCGTATCCGCTGGCGGAAATAGCGGGGGCGCTGCCGGTGGTCGGCGAGAATGGTCCGGTCTAGCGAAAGACGGAGGAAGACCGTGGCGATCCGTGTCCTGCTGGTGGACGATCAGCCCCTGCTGCGTACCGGTTTCCGGATGATCCTGGAGGCCGAGCCCGACCTCGCGGTGGTGGGTGAGGCCGGGGACGGCCAGCAGGCGCTGGACCAGGTGCGGGCGCTGCAGCCCGACGTGGTGCTGATGGACATCCGGATGCCCCGGATGGACGGTGTGGAGGCGACCCGGCAGATCACCGGGCCGGACCGCTCGGGCCCGGCGAAGGTGCTGGTGCTGACGACGTTCGATCTGGACGAGTACGTGGTGGAGGCGCTGCGGGCGGGGGCCAGCGGCTTCCTGCTCAAGGACGCGCCGGCGGCGGAGCTGGTGCAGGCGATCCGGGTGGTGGCCGCGGGCGAGGCGATGCTCGCGCCGAGCATCACCCGGCGGCTGCTGGACAAGTACGCCGGCCGGCTGCCGTCGGGGGACGACTCGGTGCCGCAGCCGCTGCACGCGCTGACCGAGCGCGAGGTCGAGGTGCTCAAGCTGGTGGCCCGCGGGCTGTCGAACGCGGAGATCGCCGCTGAGCTGTTCGTGTCGGAGACGACCGTCAAGACGCATGTGGGGCACGTGCTGACGAAGCTGGGTCTGCGCGACCGGGTGCAGGCGGCGGTGTACGCGTACGAGAGCGGGCTGGTGCGCCCCGGGGCGGGCTGACGCCTTCCGCGGGCCGGACGCCGGGCGCCCGGCCCCCCTGGTGCGGGGGCCGGGCGCGTACGGCGGTGCCGCGCTGCGGCTGCGGGGCCGGTCAGCCGGTCTTGCCGCGGCCCAGCTCCCAGAACTGCGTGGTGGTGGAGGAGTTGAGCGCCCACTCCACGCCGGTGATGCCGTTGCGCGCGGCGATGTACTGCTTGCCCTGCCACAGCGGCAGCATCGGCACGTCGTCGGCGACGATGTCCTGGGCCTTGCCGAACGCCGTGGCCGTGGAGCCGCGGTCGGCGAGCTTGCGGGTGGCGGGCAGCAGGTTGTTCTGGATGGTGGAGTTGTTGTAGGCGAGGTTGAGGAAGTTCTCCTTGTCGAAGAACGGCGCCAGGTAGTTGTCCGGGTCCGGGAAGTCGGGCAGCCAGCTCAGTGCGAAGAGCTCGTAGTCGCGCTGGGTCGCCTTCTTCAGGAAGGTGTTCCACTGCTCGCTCTTGGTCGTGACGGTGAACAGCCCGCTGGCGTTGAGCTGCCGGGCGATCTCCTTGGCCTCCGCCTCGTTCATCGTGCCGCCGGTGTCACGGCGGAAGTTGATGGTCAGCGGGACCTTCGAGGTGACGCCGGCGTTGCGCAGCAGCGTCTTGGCCTTGGAGACCGAGGGGTCGCCGTAGCGGTTGTGGAAGGAGTTGGTGTGGCTGGTGATGCCGGCCGGGATCACCGAGTACAGCGGGTCGGCGGTGCCCTGGTAGACGTTGCGGGTGATCGCGTCCCGGTCGATGACCTGGGCCAGCGCCTGCCGTACCGCGAGCGTCTTGAGGTCGGTCGAGGTGGTGTCGAGGAAGAGGTAGCGGGCCTCGCCGCCGGAGGACTCGGTGGTCTTGATGTCCGAGTCGGTGCTCGCGAGCAGGCCGCTGATCTGGTCGGGGCTGATGGTGCGGGCCATGACGTCGATGCTGCCCGCCTTCAGTGCCTTCTCCATGGCGTGGGAGTCGGCGAAGAGCTTGAGCTGGATCTTGTCGTTGTTCATCTTCAGCGCGCCCTTGTAGTGGCCGTTCTTGCTGAAGGTGCCGCCCTTGGCCTGGGCGAAGGAGTCGAGCGTGTAGGGGCCGGAGCCGACGAGCCGGAAGCCGGTGTAGGGCTTGTCGGCCGGGTAGACCGCGGGGTCCAGGATCGCCGCCGCCGGGGTGGCGAGCTTGGCGGGGAAGGTCGTGTCGGGTGCCTTGAGGTGGAAGACCACGGTCTTCTCGTCGGGCGCCTCGACGGACTTCACACCGGACAGCAGGGTGGCGGGACCGGCCGCGAAGTTGATCTTCAGCATCCGGTCGACGGAGAACTTCACGTCCTTCGCGGTGAGCGGGTGCCCGTTGGAGAACTCCTGGCCGTCGCGTATCCGGCACTGGTACGTGAGCACGGTGTTGTCGGTGTAGTGGCACTCCGACGCCGCGTCCGGGCTGGGGGTGGTGCTGCCCCGCTGGTAGGTCAGCAGCATCTGGAAGGTGTTGTAGAAGATGTTCCAGGTGGCGCTGTCGTACGAGGTGGCGGGGTCGAGCGGCGCGGGGTTGTCGTCGGTCAGTTCGATGCTGTCGGTGGTGCCCACGACGATGGGCTTGCCGCCGCTGCTTCCCACACTGGCGCTGCCGCACCCGGTGACCAGTGGCGACATCGCGCCCAGCAGCACGGGCAGGACCAGAAGCTTGCGGTTCATCCTCGTCGTTCTCCTCTTGCCTGGCGTGGTCGTGAGATCCGTCTTGTTGGCGTGGCTCACGAGGTATGCGAGCCCCGCGTGGTGTGCGGGGCTCGCGTGGTTCACCCTATGCGTTGTGCTGTACAGCTCCGGCAGCGGTGCCGCCCCCGTCAGCCGGCGGACTCCCGCAGGTGGCAGGCCACTTGGACGCCCGCGCCGGCGACCAGTGCGAGCCGCGGGTCGCGGGCGGCGGTGAACGCGACGACGGCGCGCCCGTTCTCGCTGCGCAGGTCCGCCACGCCCCGCCAGAGCGGCTCGTGCGGCCGGTCCTCGGCGCCGTCCTCGTCGCGCAGCGTCCGCAGGAAGTCCAGGACGTCGTCGGGGGTGTGCCCGTGGCCGGGCTTGATCTCGACGGTGCCCAGGCCCGGTTCGGCGAGCGCCTCCACGTCGGCGAACAGCCCACGCTCGCGCTCGGCGGCCTCCGGGGCGAGCTCGAGCCAGCGGTTCTCCAGCAGCGTGCGCAGGTCCCGGGCCTCCCAGCCGCAGTCGGCGACGGCCACCGGGCAGCGCGGGTGGAAGGAGCAGCCCAGCGGCGGCCGGGCGGCGTCCGGGATCTCGCCGCGGGGCAGTTCGCGCGGCACGGCCCGCTCGGGGTCGGGCTCGGGGATCGCGGCGAGCAGCGCCTCGGTGTAGGGGTGCTGCGGGTTGGCGAAGACCTCCGCGGTCGGCCCGTACTCGACGATCCGGCCGAGGTACATGATGGCGATGGTGTCGCAGAAGAACTTCGCGCTGGCCAGGTCGTGCGTGACGTAGACGTACGTGAGGTCCAGGTCGCGCTTGAGGTCCAGCATGAGCTGCAGGATCTTGGCGCGGACGCTCATGTCCAGCATGGAGATCGGCTCGTCGGCGACGAGGAGTTCGGGCTCGGCGATGATGGCCCGGGCGAGTACGGCGCGCTGCTTCTGGCCGCCGGACAGGTCGCCGGGGAATTTGCCGAGGTAGCGCTCGGGCGGGGTCAGGCCGACGCGTTCCAGCGCGTCCACGACCCGGGCCTCGTACTCGGCCTCGGTGGCGACGAGGTTGTGGATGCGCAGCGGGTGGCCGACCGCGGTGCGGATGTCCATCGCGGGGTTGAGGGAGGCGTGCGGGTCCTGGAAGACCATCTGGAGGCGGCGGCGCAGCGGCCGCAGCTGCCGCTCGCCGAGGCCGGTGATGTCCTGCCCGCGGTAGCGGACGGATCCGCCGGTGGCCTTGGTCAGGCCGATCAGGGTGCGGCCGAGCGTGGTCTTGCCGGAGCCGGACTCGCCGACCAGGCCGAGCACCTCGCCCTTGCGCAGCCGCAGGTCGATGCCGTCGACGGCGCGTACGGCGCCGCCGGCGGGCTGCCCGGACAGGCGGCCCAGCAGCCGGCTGCGCAGGCCGAAGTGGACTTCGAGGCCGGACGCCTCGACCAGCGGCTCGCCGGCGTCGCCGGGGGCGCCCTCGCCGGCCGGCTCGATGTCAGGCTTCGTCAGCAACGCTGATCTCCTCTACGGCGTGGAGCGCTTCGCGCCCGTCCGGTCCCAGCTCGTCGGCGAGTTCGGGCGCGACGTCCAGCGCCTGGTGCCAGCACGCGCTGGTGACCCCGGTGGGCAGCTGCACCTCGGGCGGCTCGGCCTGCGCGCAGCCGCGCATGGCGACGGGGCAGCGCGGGTGGAAGCGGCAGCCCTGCGGCGGCTCCACCAGGTCCGGCGGGCTGCCCGGGATGAAGTGCAGCCCGGTGGTGGCCAGCGAGATGGTGGAGCGCAGCAGCTCCTTGGTGTACGGGTGCTGCGGGCGGGCGAAGACCTCGCGGGCCTCGCCCTGCTCGACGATGTGCCCGGCGTACATCACCGCGACGCGGTCGCAGGCCTCGGCGACGATGCCGAGGTTGTGGGTGATGAGGACGAGGGAGGTGTCGAAGTTCTTCCGCAGGTCGGCGAGGATCTTGATGATCTGCGCCTCGACCAGCACGTCGAGTGCGGTGGTCGGCTCGTCGGCGACGATGAAGGCGGGCCGCAGCACGAGCGCCAGCGCGATCATGATGCGCTGCCGCATGCCGCCGGAGAACTCGTGCGGGTAGCTGGCGTAGCGGCTCTCGGGGATGCCCATGCCGCGCAGCGCCTCCAGGGCGCGGGCCCGGATCTCCTTCTTCGGCAGGCCCTTGTGGTGGGCGCGCAGCGCCTCCTCGAAGTGCTGGGAGATGCGCATGAGCGGGTTGAGCCGGGTCATCGGCTCCTGGAAGATCAGCCCGAGTTCGGGGCCGCGCAGCTTCTGGAGTTCCTTGGCGGGCAGTCCGACGAGGTTGCGGCCGGCGGCGCCGGCGCTGCGCAGCACCACCTCGCCGTCGACGGCGGCCGCGGCCGGGGTCAGGCCGAGCACGCCGCGGCCGAGGGTGGACTTGCCGCAGCCGGACTCGCCGACCAGGCCGAGGGTCTCGCCGGGCCGGACGTCGAAGCTGACGCCGTCCACGGCGCGCACCGCGCCGCGGTCGGTGCCGTACCAGACGCGCAGGTCCCGGACGGACAGGACGGGTTCGGTCACTTGACGGCCTCGCCTTCGGACGCGTCGGGCAGTTCGGGAGCCGTGACGGTACGGCGCCTGGTGTGGGCGGGGAGCAGTACCTTGCGGATCCTGCGGCGGCGCATGGTCGGGTTGAGCACGTCGTTGAGGCCTTCGCCGAGGAGGGTGAAGCCGAGGATCGCGACGACCATGGCCAGGCCCGGGTAGAGGCAGGTCCACCACATGCCGGCGTTGACGTCGTCGATCGCGCGCTCCAGGTCGTAGCCCCATTCGGCGGCGTCGGTGGGCTGGATGCCCAGGCCCAGGAAGCCCAGGCCGGCGAGGGTGCCGATGCCGTCGGCGGCGTTCATCGTGGTGATGACCGGCACGGACTGGATGACGTTGCCGAAGAGGTACTTGCGGATCACCACCGAGGGCTTGGCGCCCATGGCGCGGGCGGCCTCGACGAAGGTGGCCTCGCGGGCGGACAGCGCGGAGGCGCGCACCACCCGGTAGTACTGCGGGATGTAGACCACCGTGATGGACAGCGCCGCGGTGACGATCGCGCCGCCGGAGATGCCCGAGAAGACGAAGCTGGCGACGATCGCGAGCAGCAGGTACGGGAAGGCGAACAGCGCGTCCATCACCAGCACCAGGATGCGGTCCAGCCAGCCGCCGAAGTATCCCGACAGCAGGCCCAGGACCACGCCGATGACGAGGGAGAAGACGACGGCGAGGACCATCACCTCCAGGGCGGTGCGGGCGCCGTAGACCGTGCGGGAGAGCACGTCCAGGTTCTGCACGGTGGTGCCGAACCAGTGGTCCCCGTCGGGCGCGCCCTGCTTGGGGAAGTTCTTCCCGCCGTCGCGGTAGGTGTCGAAGTTGTACGGGGCGATGAGCGGCGCGAAGACCGCGGTGATCACGAACAGCGCCGAGATGATCCCGCCGGACCACAGCATGAACCTGGGCACCCCGCGCGCCTCGCGGACCGCGGTGGTGATGCGGCGCAGGCCACCGAAGCGGGTGCCGCCGGGGGCGGGGGTGCCGGACGGGGCCGGCTCCGTGGGCTCGATCGGGCCGGTGGGGAGAGTCGTCGTGGCCATCAGTAGCGCACCCTCGGGTCGATCAGCGCGTTGACGAAGTCGATCAGCAGGCTGATCACGACGACGGCCAGGGCGAAGACGGTGACGATGCCCTGCACGGCGACGTAGTCGCGCTGGTTGATGTAGTCGATCAACTGGCGGCCGATGCCGGGCCAGTTGAAGATCCGCTCGGTGAGCACCGCGCCGCCCAGCAGCATGGCGACCTGGAGGCCGAGCACGGTGATGACCGGCACCAGGGCGTTGCGGAAGCCGTGCCGGGCGACGACGTGCCGTTCCCGGACACCGCGGGCGCGGGCGGCCTCGATGTAGTCGCCCTGGAGCGACTGGATGAGGTTGATGCGGATCATCCGGATGAAGACGCCGACGATCAGCAGGCCGAGTGCGACGGACGGCAGCAGCAGGTGCTGGAGGATGTCGCCGACCGCGTCCCAGTCGCCGTTCAGGGCCGCGTCGACGATCAGGATGTGCGTCTGGGTGGGCACGTTGAGCTGGATCAGCGGGGATGCCTGCCCGGAGGTGGTGCCGAAGGCGAGCATGAGCAGCGGTGCGGTGACGATGACCGGGGAGGCGTAGCTGAGGATGCTGGCCAGCCGGCCGACGACGTCCACGGCGCTGTCGCGGTAGCGGCCGCAGAGCAGGCCGACGGGGATGCCGATGACGCCGGCAAAGACCAGGGCGCCCGCGGTCAGGGTGAGGGTGGCGCCGCCGTTCTCGACGAGGATGTCCCGCACGCTGCGGCGGTCGGAGAAGGTGGTGCCGAAGTTCAGGGTGACGACCGACTTCAGGTAGTCCCAGAACTGCTGGTAGAGCGGGGCGTCGAAGCCGGCCGCGTGCCGCCGCGCGGCGAGTTCGGTGGCGTTGAGCTTGCCGCCCTGCGACGAGGAGATGGGGTCGCCGGGGGCCACCCGCATCATCACGAAGACCAGGATC
This sequence comes from Streptomyces sp. NPDC021020, assembly GCF_044333285.1. NCBI lineage: Bacteria > Bacillati > Actinomycetota > Actinomycetes > Kitasatosporales > Streptomycetaceae > Streptomyces > Streptomyces sp. NPDC021020. Next base: position 207,889 of record NZ_JBIRQQ010000008.1, on the reverse strand, counting down.
AGCAGGATCAGCACCATGGGCACGGCCAGTGCGATCCGGGTCAGGACGTAGCGGCGCAGCGAGCCCGACTGCTTGCTCGTGTTGCTCATGCGGTGACTTTCCGGTGGCTGTCCGGAGTGGCCCGGACCGGGGACGACGGGATGCGCGGCGGGGGCGCCGCGGGCCGGGCCGGCCCGCGGGGGTCACTCCCCCGCGGGCCGGCCACCGCTCACTTCGTGCCGAGTTCGTAGAACCGGAACATCGTCGGGTCGAGCGCCTTGTCGGCGCCGGTGACGCCGTCGCGGATCACGACGGTCTGCTTGCCCTGCCACAGCGGGATGATCGGGACGTCCTCCGCCACGATCTTCTGGATGTCGGCGAACGCCTGGTCGCGGACGGCCTTGTCGTCCGTTCCCTGCTCCTTGCTGAGCAGGGTCAGGATCTGCGGGTTGACGTAGCCGGTGCCGAGGAAGGGCTCCTTGGTCAGGAACGGCGCGACGTCGTTGTCGGGGTCCGGCAGGTCCGGGTACCAGCCGATCATGTACGAGGCGTACGTGTCGGACTTCTCGTCCTTCTGGTACTGCTGCCACTCGGTGGAGCTGAGGGTGACCTTGAACAGGCCGGTGGCCTCCAGTTGCCGCTTGATGGCGGTGGCCTCGTCGGCGGACGCGGCGCCGTAGTGGGTGGGCGTCCAGGCGTACGCGAGGTCCACCGGCGTCTTGATGCCGGCGGCGTCGAGCAGCGCCTTGGCCTTGGCGGTGTCGGGCTCGCCGTACTTGTCCTTGAAGGCCTCCGTGTGGCCCTCGATGCCGTTGCCGACCATCGAGTAGAGCGGCGCCACGGTGTCGTCGTACGCGTCCTTGGCGATGCCGGCGCGGTCGATGACCTGCGCGACGGCCTGCCGCACGGCCTTCTGGTCGGCGGGCTTCACCTTGGCGTCGAAGACCATGTAGCGCTTCTCGGTGCCGGTGCCCTCCAGGACCTGGATGCCGGAGGTCTTCTTCAGGTCCTGGGTGTCGGTGGGCGACAGGCTGCGGAAGGCGGCGGTCACGGTGCCGTCCTTGACGGCCTGCTTGAGCGCGGAGGCCTCGGAGAAGTACTGCAGCACGACCTGGCTGTTGTTGAGCTTGGCGTCGCCCTTGTACTTCGGGTTGGCCTTCAGCGACGCCTGCTGCTTGGCGGTGTACTTGTCCAGCGTGTACGGGCCGGAGCCGACGATCTTCGAGCCGTCGAGCAGCTTGTCGGCGGGGAAGACCTTCTCGTCGACGATCGTGCCCGCGTCGGTGGCGAGCACCGAGGGGAAGGTCGAATCGGGGTTCTTCAGGTGGAAGGTGACCTGGTCGGTCCCGGTGACCGTGGTGCTGTCCAGGTTCGCCAGCAGGCTGGAGGGGCCGTTGGGCGCGGCGATCTTCAGCATCCGGTCGAAGGTGAACTTCACGGAGGCCGCGGTGAGCGGGTCGCCGTTGGAGAACACCAGGCCGGGCTGCATCTGGCAGGCGTACGTCTTGGGGTCGGTGAAGGAGCAGCTCTTGGCCGCGTCCGGGGCCGGTGTGGTGGCGCCGGTCGGGAAGTGCATGACCTTCTGGTAGACGCTGTCGATGATCTCCCAGGAGCCGTAGTCGTACGCTCCCGCGGGGTCCAGCGACGACACCGAGTCGGTGGTGCCGACGATCACGGCGCCCTTGGCGCCGCCGTTGTCACCGCCACTGCTGCTGCCGGACGAATTATCCTTTTTGCCACCGCACGCAGAGGCGCCGATAGCCAGGAAGGCCACGGCGGCTGCGGCGACGACACGCTTGTTTCGTGACATCCAGTGAATCCCCTTGCTCACATGCCGGTCAGGTGAGTCGGCATCGACCGCCCTGGACATTAGCGGGGTGGTCGCCGCCCATCGGGACACGGAGTGATTGAGGGGACATTACATACCGGTAACAGGACGTTCACCACCGATATGCGAACGTCCGGGCTATCGAGTGGCGGAGCGTCAAAAAGGACATATCACCCGCGTAAGAAACCGATAAGTGAAATCTCATCCAGGCGCGCCACCAGCTGTCGATGGGGCGTCGTGTGACAATCATCACACTGCCCGGATTCCACTTCGTGAGATGTTATTCAGCCGTCACCGTCAGTGAAGATCCACATTCACAGAGCCCCGGACCAGGGACCTCAGAAACGGCACGTTCACCTGGTCGAGGGAGCTGACGACGGTGCGCCGGGGGGCGGCCGGGATCGGCACCAGCGACGGCACCGCGACCACATGGCAGCCCGCCGCCTCACCGGACGCCACGCCCGTCACGGTGTCCTCGACCACCACGCAGCGCGCCGGGTCCGCGCCCAGCCGCCGGGCCGCCGTCAGATACGGGTCGGGGAAGGGCTTGGTGCGGGCGATCTCGTCCCCCGCGAGGGTGAAGGTGAAGTTCTCGGCGCCCAGGGTGCGCAGCATGGCGTCGATCGTGCGCCGGTGCGAGGCGGACACCAGCGCCGTGGGCACCCCGTGCGCCGCCAGCTCCGTCAGCAGCCGGCGGGCGCCGGGCATCAGCGGGGCGCCGCGCGCGATCAGCTCCTCGAAGCGGGTGTCGATCGCGACCATCAGCTCCGCGAGCGTCGCGGTGGTGCCGGTGACCTCCATGAGGTGGCCGACGCTGCGCGCCATCGGGCCGCCCACCACGACCGCCTTGTGCACCTCGTCCAGCACGTGTCCCAGGTCCGCGAACACTCCCGTCTCGGCCGCCCACCAGATGCCCTCGGTGTCCACGAGGGTGCCGTCCATGTCCAGCAGCACGGCCTGGAGCTCCTGGCCGTACGCCGGACGGGTGGCGGCGACGGGGGTGCTGCTGGTCATAGGCTCACTCCTCGGCCGAGGTGCGGATCCGGGCCCGGAACCGGCCGGGAGGCCGGGTACGGAGCGCCCCGTTCTGGGGGACACGAAGGCCGGTCGTCTGCCGCACCCCGCGCGCGGGGTGCGGCAGACGACCGGCCTTCGCCGGACCCACCAGTCTACGTCGCCCCGCCCGGACACGCCTGACGGGCAGGCAACGGCTGTGTGCCGTCCCGGTGACGCGCCCGGTGACCCCGCCGGGCCCCGGGGCGCGGTACGGGCCTCAGGGCGCGGTACGGGCCTCAGCGGGCGTTGAAGTACTTCGCCTCGGGGTGGTGGATCACGATCGCGTCGGTGGACTGCTCCGGGTGCAGCTGGAACTCCTCCGAGAGCTTCACGCCGATCCGCTCCGGCTCCAGCAGCGCCGCGATCTTCGCCCGGTCCTCCAGGTCGGGGCAGGCGCCGTAGCCGAGCGAGAAGCGCGCGCCGCGGTACTTCAGCGCGAACATGTCGGCCATCTCGCCCGGGTCCTCGCCCGCGAAGCCCAGCTCGGAGCGCACCCGGGCGTGCCAGTACTCGGCGAGCGCCTCGGCGAGCTGCACGGACAGCCCGTGCAGCTCCAGGTAGTCGCGGTAGGAGTCGGCGGCGAACAGCTCGTTGGCGGCCTCGGAGATCCGGTTGCCCATGGTGACCACCTGGAAGCCGACGACGTCGGTCTCGCCGGACTCCTCGGGCCGGAAGAAGTCGGCCAGGCACAGCCGCCGGCCGCGGCGCTGGCGCGGGAAGGTGAAGCGGGTGCGCTCGCTGCCGTCCTCGTGCAGCACGATCAGGTCGTCGCCCTTGGACACGCACGGGTAGTAGCCGTAGACGACCGCGGCCTCCAGCAGCCCCTCGGACTGCAGCCGGGTCAGCAGCCCGCGCAGCCGCGGCCGCCCCTCGCTCTCCACCAGCTCCTCGTACGACGGCCCCGACGCGCGCGACTGCTTCAGACCCCACTGGCCCTTGAAGAGCGCGCCCTCGTCCAGCCACGAGGCGTAGTCGGCCAGCGGGATGCCCTTGACCACCCGGCTGCCCCAGAACGGCGGTTCGGGCACCGGGTTGTCCACCGCGACGTCCGACCGCACCGGCCCGCGCGCCTCGTCCTGCGCCTCCTGCTCGTCCTGCTCGCTCTGCGGGCGGATCGGCACCCGGCGCTGTTTGAGCTCGGGCAGCGACACCCCCGGCACCCCGCGCTTGACGCCGATCAGCGCGTCCATCAGCCGCAGGCCCTCGAAGGCGTCGCGGGCGTAGCGGACCTCGCCCAGATACACCTCGTGCAGATCCTGCTCGACGTAGGCCCTGGTCAGGGCGGCGCCGCCGAGGATGACGGGGTAGTCGGCGGCCAGGCCGCGCTGGTTGAGCTCCTCCAGGTTCTCCTTCATCACCACGGTGGACTTCACCAGCAGGCCGGACATGCCGATGACGTCGGCGCGGTGCTCCTGCGCGGCGTCCAGGATCGCCGAGACGGGCTGCTTGATGCCCAGGTTGACGACGTTGTAGCCGTTGTTGGACAAGATGATGTCGACGAGGTTCTTGCCGATGTCGTGCACGTCGCCGCGCACGGTGGCGAGCACGATGGTGCCCTTGCCGCCGCCGTCTTCGCTCTTCTCCATGTGCGGTTCGAGGTAGGCGACGGCGGTCTTCATGACCTCGGCGGACTGGAGCACGAACGGCAGCTGCATCTGGCCGGAGCCGAACAGCTCGCCGACGGTCTTCATGCCGGCCAGCAGCGTGTCGTTGACGATGTCCAGGGCGGGGCGCTCGGCGAGCGCGGCGTCCAGGTCGTCGGTCAGGCCGTTCTTCTCGCCGTCCACGATGCGCCGCTGCAGCCGCTCGTCCAGCGGCAGCGCGGCCAGCTCCTCGGCCTTGCCGGCCTTGACGGACCGGGCGTCGACGCCCTCGAACAGCTCCATGAGCCGCTGCAGCGGGTCGTAGCCCTCGCGGCGGTTGTCCCAGATCAGGTCGTACGCGGTCTGCCGCTGCTCCTCGGGGATGCGGGCGATGGGCACGATCTTGGAGGCGTGCACGATCGCGGAGTCCAGACCGGCCTTGACGCACTCGTCGAGGAAGACGGAGTTGAGGACCACCCGGGCGGCGGGGTTGAGGCCGAAGGAGATGTTGGACAGGCCGAGCGTGGTCTGCACGTCGGGGTGGCGGCGCTTGAGCTCGCGGATGCCCTCGATCGTCGCGGCGCCGTCCTTGCGGGACTCCTCCTGGCCGGTGCAGATGGTGAAGGTCAGGCAGTCGACGAGGATGTCGGACTCGTGGATGCCCCAGTTGCCGGTCAGGTCGGCGATCAGCCGCTCGGCGATCTCGACCTTCTTCTCGGCGGTCCTGGCCTGGCCCTCCTCGTCGATGGTGAGGGCGATGAGCGCGGCGCCGTGCTGGACGGCGAGCTCGGTGACCTTCGCGAAGCGCGACTCGGGTCCGTCGCCGTCCTCGTAGTTGACGGAGTTCAGCACCGCCCGGCCGCCCAGCTTCTCCAGGCCCGCGCGCAGGACGTCGACCTCCGTGGAGTCCAGCACGATCGGCAGCGTGGAGGCGGTCGCGAAGCGCCCGGCGATCTCGGCCATGTCGGCGGCGCCGTCCCGGCCGACGTAGTCCACGCACAGGTCCAGCAGGTGGGCGCCCTCCCGGATCTGGTCGCGCGCCATCTCGACGCAGTCCTCCCAGCGGCCCTCCAGCATCGCCTCGCGGAATTTCTTCGAGCCGTTGGCGTTGGTGCGCTCGCCGATCGCCAGGTAGGAGGTGTCCTGGCGGAAGGGGACGGTCTGGTAGAGCGAGGACGCGCCGGGCTCGGGGCGGGGCGAGCGCGGGGTCAGCTCGTGGCCGCCGATGCGGTCGACGAGCTGGCGCAGGTGCTCGGGCGTGGTGCCGCAGCAGCCGCCGACGAGCGACAGGCCGTACTCGGCGGCGAAGGTCTCGTGCGCGTCGGCCAGCTCGGAGGGGCTGAGCGGGTAGTGCGCGCCGTCCTTGGTGAGGATCGGCAGCCCGGCGTTGGGCATGCAGGTCAGCGGGATGCGGGAGTGCCGGGCGAGGTAGCGCAGGTGCTCGCTCATCTCGGCGGGTCCGGTCGAGCAGTTGAGGCCGATCAGGTCGATGCCGAGCGGCTCCAGGGCGGTCAGGGCGGCGCCGATCTCGGAGCCGAGCAGCATGGTGCCGGTGGTCTCGACGGCGACCGAGCAGATGAGCGGCAGGTCGACGCCCGCCTCGGCCATGGCCTGACGGGAGCCGATCAGCGCGGCCTTGACCTGGAGCAGGTCCTGCATCGTCTCCACGACGAGTGCGTCGGCGCCGCCGGCGATGAGGCCGGCCGCGTTGGCGTGGTAGCCGTCGCGCAGGTGGCCGTAGGTGGTGTGGCCGAGGGTGGGCAGCTTGGTGCCGGGGCCGATCGAGCCGAGGACCCAGCGCTGCCGGCCGTCGGCGGAGAAGTCGTCGGCGACCTCGCGGGCGATCCGGGCGCCGGCCTCGGCCAGCTCGAAGATGCGGTCCTCGATGTCGTACTCGGCGGCGGCGGTGGCGTTGGCGCCGAAGGTGTTGGTCTCGACGCAGTCCACGCCGGCCGCGAAGTACGCCTCGTGCACCGACCGCACGATGTCGGGGCGGGTGACGTTGAGGACCTCGTTGCAGCCTTCGAGCTGCTGGAAGTCGTCGAGGGTCGGCTCCTGCGCCTGGAGCATCGTGCCCATGGCGCCGTCGGCGACGACGATGCGGGAGGCGAGTGCCTCGCGGAGGGCGGCGGCGCGGGCGTTGCTCGCGGCGGGCGCGGCGGACGAGGGGGACGGCGAGGCCATGGAACTGCTCCCTGGGATGCGACGGCTGTCGGCTATGCGCCGGTCCGTCCCCCGGGGGACGGACCACGCACCCCGCCAGCGTAGCCTTCCGGGCCGCCGGACCGGCGCGGCATTCCGAGGGGCGGACGGGTGGTGCGCGCCCGCCGCGCCCCGGCGCACCCCCCGTCCGGGTCTGCGACCAGGGCGAATGTTTGACCCGTACAGATCAATGGGGAGACTTCCGTCCTGCGATCGACCAGGTGTCCAGATATCGAACGCGTACGCGACAAGGGGGTCGCTGTGTCCAACGGTCATATCGTCACCGGCGAGATCTTCGGAACCGCGGTGCTGATCCTGCTCGGATGCGGGGTCTGCGCCGCCGTGACACTCAAACGGTCCAAGGCCAGGGACGCGGGCTGGCTGGCGATCACCTTCGGCTGGGGCTTCGGTGTGCTGGGCGGCGCGTACATCGCCAACGGGTACTCCGGCGGGCATCTGAACCCCGCGGTCACGCTCGGCATAGCCATCAAGACCGGGCAGTGGTCGAAAGTGCCGTACTACCTCGTGGGACAGCTCGTGGGCGCCGTGATCGGCGCCTTTCTCGTGTGGGTGGCCTACCTCGGGCAGTTCTCCGCGCACATGTCGGGGCTGGAGGCCGCCGAGGGCCGGGACGCCCGGCCCGCGGGGCCGGTGCTGGGCGTCTTCTCCACCGGGCCGGAGATCCGCAACCCGGTGCAGAACCTGCTGACCGAGACCGTCGCGACCTTCGTGCTGGTGCTCTTCATCCTCACGCAGGGCATGACCGACGGTCTGGCGGAGAATGGAATGGGCATCCTGCTCACGGCCCTGATCGTGGTGGGCATCGGCCTGTCGCTGGGCGGGCCGACCGGCTACGCGATCAACCCGGCGCGCGACCTGGGGCCGCGGATCGTGCACGCCCTGCTGCCGCTGCCCGGCAAGGGCGGCTCGGACTGGGGCTACGCCTGGATCCCGGTGGCCGGACCGCTGGCCGGGGCCGCCGTCGCGGGCGGGTTGTACCGGCTCGCGTTCACATAGACGGTAGGCGGTAGGCGGATCACCGGGTACACGCCCCGCGAGCCCCGAGCACGAGCCCCGAGCTTCGCCCTCGACGAGGAGGACACCATGACCGACACGCCCGCCGGCGGTACGGGACCGTACATCGCCGCCATCGACCAGGGCACGACGTCCAGCCGCTGCATCGTCTTCGACCGCGACGGGCGGATCGTCGCCGTCGACCAGAAGGAGCACGAGCAGATCCTGCCCAAACCCGGCTGGGTCGAGCACGACGCGGCCGAGATCTGGACCAACGTGCAGGAGGTCGTCGCCGGGGCGCTGCGCAAGGCCGGGGAGGACGTCCCGGGATTCACCCCTTCGGACGTCAAGGCCATCGGCATCACCAACCAGCGCGAGACGACCCTGCTGTGGGACAAGAACACCGGCCAGCCCGTGCACAACGCGATCGTCTGGCAGGACACCCGCACCGACGCGCTGTGCCGCGAGCTGGGCCGCAACGTCGGCCAGGACCGCTTCCGGCGGCAGACCGGCCTGCCGCTCGCGGCGTACTTCGCCGGGCCCAAGGTGCGCTGGCTGCTCGACCACGTCGACGGCCTGCGCGAGCGCGCCGAGGCCGGGGACATCCTCTTCGGCACCATGGACTCCTGGGTGATCTGGAACCTCACCGGCGGCGTCGACGGCGGCAAGCACGTCACGGACGTCACCAACGCCTCGCGCACCCTGCTGATGGACCTCAAGACGCTCCAGTGGGACGAGAAGATCTGCGCCTCGATCGGGGTGCCGACCGCGGTGCTGCCGGAGATCCGCTCGTCCTCCGAGGTCTACGGCAGCACCGACGTCGGCGGCCTGAGCGCGGTACCCGTCGCCTCCGCGCTCGGCGACCAGCAGGCCGCGCTGTTCGGCCAGACGTGCTTCGCCGTGGGCGAGGCGAAGTCCACGTACGGCACCGGCACCTTCATGCTGATGAACACCGGAGAGACCCCGGTCAACTCCTACGCCGGGCTCATCACCACGGTCGGCTACCGGATCGGCGACGCCAAGCCCGTCTACGCGCTGGAGGGCTCCATCGCGGTGACCGGCTCGCTCGTGCAGTGGATGCGCGACCAGATGGGGCTCATCGGCACCGCCGCCGAGATCGAGACGCTCGCCGCGACGGTCGACGACAACGGCGGCGCGTACTTCGTACCCGCCTTCTCCGGCCTCTTCGCCCCCTACTGGCGCTCCGACGCGCGCGGCGTGATCGCCGGGCTCACCCGGTACGTCACCAAGGCGCACCTGGCCAGGGCGGTACTGGAGGCGACCGCGTGGCAGACCCGGGAGATCGCCGACGCGATGCTCAAGGACTCCGGCACCGAGGTCAGCACCCTCAAGGTCGACGGCGGCATGACCGCCAACAACCTGCTGATGCAGACGCTGTCGGACTTCCTCGACGTGCCCGTGGTGCGCCCGATGGTCGCCGAGACCACCTGTCTGGGCGCGGCCTACGCGGCGGGCCTGGCCATCGGCTTCTGGCCGGACACCGACGCGCTGCGGGAGAACTGGCGGCGGGCCGCGGAGTGGACCCCGCGGATGGACCCCACGCAGCGCGACAAGGAGTACAAGCAGTGGCTCAAGGCCGTCAAGGCGACCATGGGCTGGCTGGAGGAGGACGACGAGCCCCGCGGCTGAGGACCGGGGCGCCGGCTCAGGCGAGAAGCGCGTCCAGCTCCGCGAAGAGCGCCGCGGGCACCTCGCCGCCGGTGCGCCCCAGCAGGGTGCGCCAGTGCCCGCGGCCCTCGCGCCACAGGGCCGCGGGCGTCCCGGCGGCGACGGCCGCGACCGTACGGGCGGGCAGCTCGTCCTCCGCGGCGCGCGACGGGGTCAGCCAGTGCGCGGTGCTGCCCTCGGCGAGCCGGGCCATCCACAGCAGGTGCCGGGCGGCGTGCGCGTGCGCGTCCTGCGCGCGCAGCCGCTCGCCGCGCGCGGTCACGTGCGCGGCGAGGACCAGCCAGTTCGCGAAGCGCCCGCACAGGTCGGCGATCTCCGCGGGGCCGTCGGGGAGGCGCGGGCGCTCGGGCACGGCGGCCAGCACGGGTGCGAGGGCGCCGTCCCGGTCGGTCACCACCATGGCCCCGACCGCGGCGCCGCGGGCCGGCCAGTCGCCGACCGAGGCGATGTCGTCGGTCGTCGCGAAGTGGAACTCCCCGCGCACCGGGCCCTCGAAGAGCGCCACATGGGTGCCGAACTCGTTGAGCAGCACCAGATTCACCGGTGCGACCCGCGCGCACCACGCGGCCGGGTCGAGGGCGGCCCGCGCGGCGGGGTCGAGGAAGAGCCAGAACTCGACGTCGCTGTGCTCGTCCCCCTCCCCCGCGGCGAAGGACCCGTACATCAGCGAGGCGCGGACCGTGTCGTCGGCGCGGCAGATCTCCCGCACCCGGGATATGAGGTCGTCCTGGATCACCCGGCCCAGTATGGGTCGCGTCCCGACAGGGCGACAGCGGTTTCCAGGGCGCCCGCGCCCTCGGGGACCTCGGCCGCCTCGACGAAGCCCTTGTAGTCGCGGTACATCTGCGCGTACTCGCGCACCTTGTCGAGCAGCCGCTCGGCGGTGGCGTCGGCGACCGCGTAGTCCTGGCCGGTGGCGCGGGCCAGGTCCCAGCCGTGCAGGCACAGTTCGAGGAAGAGCATGCCCGCCATGCCCTCGGCGGGCATGCCGTTCACCTCGCCCTCCCAGGCGGCCGGCTCGGACCACGCGGCGACCGAGCGGTCCAGCTGCGCCGTGTAGGCGGCCTGCCAGCCCGGCTCGGCGGTGAAGTCGCGGGTGTCCAGGCCCTCGGGGTGCGGCTCGCGCCGGGCCCGCAGTTCCATACCGATACCCGTGTACGCCACGAGGTGGTTGACCAGGGTGCGGGTGTCGTAGTCGGCGCAGGGCGTGGGCCCGGCGAGCTGGTCGGGGGTGACGGCCGCGGTGACGCGGGCCGTCTCGCGTGCGGCTTCGGCGATGTCTGCTGAGTAGGTCATGCCGGCGACGCTACGAGGCCCGCCGCGGCCGGTCTTGAAAAAACGCGACACCCACGCGGCACCGCCTAGGCTGGGGCCCATGAGCAGGCACGGCTTCCACCGCGGGGTGCTGCGGCCGGAGACGGCCGCGGAATTCCTCCAGGTGCGGACGCACCCGCCCGCCCCGGAGCTGGCCGCGCTCGTGGACTTCTACTGGAATCCCCGCTGGGATCTGCGCGGCCGCGACCCGTACGACCAGAAGGTGCTCGCGCACCCCAACGTGCACCTGGTCTTCGAGCCCGACGGGCCGCTCCTCTACGGGGTGCCGCGGGAGGTGTACGTACGGCGGCTGGCCGGCCGGGGGCAGGCCCTCGGGGTCAAATTCCGGCCCGGGGCCTTCCGTGCCTTCAGCGCCGGGCCGGTGGCCGCGCTCGCCGACCGCGCGGTGCCCGCCGCCTCCTTCTTCGGGGCCGGGGCCGAGGCGACCGGGCGGCGGATCCTCGCGCTGGACGACCTGCCGGAGATGGCCGCGCTCGCCGACCGCTTCCTGCTCGAACGGCTCCCCGCGGGCCCGCCCGACCCGCGTGTCGCCGAGGTCGCCGCGCTCGTCGAGCGGATCACCGCGAGCCCGCAGCTCTTCCGGGTGGACGCGCTGGCCCGTGAGCTGGACATGCCCGTACGGCGGCTCCAGCGGCTCTTCGCCGACTACGTCGGGGTCTCGCCCAAGTGGGTGCTGCGCCGGGCCCGGCTGCACGAGGCCGCCGCCCGCGCCGACTCGGGCACCGGCATCGACTGGGCCGCGCTCGCCGCGGACCTCGGCTACGCCGACCAGGCCCACCTCACACGGGACTTCACCGCCGCGGTGGGGGCGCCGCCGGGCAGGTACGCGGGGGCGTGAATCCCGGTTTCGTTAGGTGTTCGGGCCCTCCGGGCACATAATGAGGATATACATCGGAGGTCTGGCGGCGCTGCGGGCCTGAAGCAAGGGGAGGGCGCGGGATGGCGGTCACCGACGAGGCGATCGAGAAGATCAAGGAGATGATCGTCTCCGGAGCGCTGCGGCCCGGCGACCGGCTGCCCAAGGAGAGCGAACTCGCCGCCGAGCTGGGCCTTTCCCGCAATTCGCTGCGCGAGGCCGTACGGGCGCTGTCCCTCATCCGCATCCTCGACGTCCGGCAGGGCGACGGCACGTACGTCACGAGCCTCGACCCGCAGCTGCTGCTGGAGGCGCTGAGCTTCGTGGTGGACTTCCACCGCGACGACACGGTGCTCGAATTCCTGGCGGTGCGCCGCATCCTGGAGCCCGCGGCCACCGCGATGGCGGCGATCAGCATCCCCGAGGACGAGCTGGACGCCCTCCAGGGCAAGCTCGACGCGCTGGGCGCGCAGCCCTCCGTGGAGGAGCTGGTCGCCTCCGACCTCGAATTCCACCGCGGCATCGTCGCCGCGTCCGGCAACTCCGTCCTGTGCTCCCTGCTGGACGGCCTGTCCGGCCCGACGACCCGCGCCCGCGTCTGGCGCGGCCTCACCCAGGAGGACGCGGTGTCGCGTACGCTCCTGGAGCACCAGGCCATCCTCGGCGCCCTCCGCGACCGCGACGCGGAGGCCGCCCGCAGCTGGGCGACGGTTCACATCGCCTCCGTCGAACAATGGCTGCGCTCCACGCTCTGACCGCCCCCCGGCCCTTCACCACACCCTGGCCTGCATGAGCAGATGGCTGCGGACCGCCGCGAGCGGCTGGGCGTGCTCGGTGCCCACCCGCGCGGCCAGGTAGAGGGTGTTGATCGGCGGGACCTCCGGTTCGAGCAGCGCGACGAGCGCGCCGGAGGCGAGTTCGGCGGCGCACAGGTAGCGGGGCAGCACGGTGATCCCGGCGCCCGCGGCGGTGGCGGTCAGGACACCGCGCAGGTCGGGGACGACCACGGCGGCGGCTCCGGTGGGGCGGGTGCCGAACACGGTGCGCCAGTAGCGGCGCAGGACGGGCAGGTCCTCGGCGTAGGAGACCAGCGGTACGCCGCGGAGCGCGCCGGCGCCCTCCCGGGCCAGCCGCTCGCGGTCGACGCGGCCGGCCCATTCCGGCCCGGCCACCAGGACGAACTCCTCGTCCGTCAGGGGTGCGGCGGCGATCGCCCGGCCGCGGGGCCGCACGGTGGAAACGACCAGGTCGAACCGCGCCTCGGCGAGCCCGGCGAGCAGTTCGTCGCTCAGTCCGAGTGACACCCGCAGTTTCAGGCCCTCGCGGGTCAACGGGGCGAGCGCGGGCAGCACCCGGGTGGTGGTCAGCTCCGCGGGTCCCGCCAGGTGCAGCGGCCGGTCGAAGGGGCGGCGGGCGGTCAGACCGCGTTCGGCGACGGCCGCGAGCGCGTCGATGTGCGCGGCGACCTCGGCGGCCAGCTCGTCGGCCACCGTGGTGGGTGCCACCCCGCGCGGCAGCCGCTGGAAGAGCAGGCTGCCCATGTCCTCCTCCAGGGCCCGCACCTGCGCGGTGACGGTGGGCTGCGACAGCCCCAGCTGCCGGGCGGCCGCGGTCAGCGACCCGGCCCGGTGGACGGCCAGGAAGGTCCTCAGCAGCGACAGGTCCACACGCGTCTCCTCCGTCCTCCCATCGCCCGAGCGATCGGATTTCCGATACCTCACCGCGCATTCTCCCATTGGTCACTGATGGCTCGGCTGCCTACTGTCGCTCTCGGAACACGGCACGGCACCCCGCCGGGGCACCGGGCCCCGGCCCACCGGACGAGACCGAAGGAGAGCGGCATGACCCGCACCGGGAAGATCCTCATCGCACTGACCAGCCACGACCGGCTGGGGGACACCGGCCGCGGCACCGGCTTCTACCTGCCGGAGGCCGCGCACCCCTGGAAGACGTTCACCGAGGCCGGCTACGAGGTGGACCTGGTGTCCGTTCGCGGCGGGCGGCCGCCGATGGACGGCGCCGACGCCTCCGACCCCGTGCAGCGGCAGTTCCTCGACGACCCGCGGATCGCCGCGCAGCTGGCGGACACCCGCCGCCCCGCCCAGGTCGAGGCGGCCGACTACGACGCCGTCCTCTACGCCGGCGGCCACGGCACCATGTGGGACTTCCGCGGCGACAGGGACCTGGCCGTGCTCGCCCGCGACATCTACGAGGCCGGCGGCGCCGTCGCGGCCGTCTGCCACGGCCCGGCCGGGCTGGTCGACCTCACGCTGTCGGACGGCGGCTACCTGGTGGACGGCAAGCAGGTCGCCTCCTTCACCAACAGCGAGGAGGCGGCCGTGAACCTGACCGGCGTGGTGCCCTTCCCGCTCCAGAGCGCGCTGGAGCTGCGCGGGGCCGAGCACAGCGCCGCGCCCGACTTCACCGCCCATGTCGTGGTGGACGGCCGCCTGGTCACCGGGCAGAACCCGGCCTCAGCCGTCGGCGTCGGCGAGGCCCTGGTCAGGGTGCTCGCCGCCCGAGCGGCCGCCGGGGCCACCGGAGCCACCGCGTCCTAGCGCAGGGCGTACACGCTCGTGGCGGTGCCGCCGAAGACGGCCGCGGACTCGGCGGGGGTGAGCCCGGCGGTCGCCTCGGCGGCCAGCGCCAGCACGTCGCCGTAGGACGCGGCGAGCGTGCAGACGGGCCAGTCGGAGCCGAACATGACGCGGTCCGGGCCGAAGACGGCCAGCACGTGCCGTGCGTACGGCAGCAGGTCGGCCGGCTCCCAGCCGGACCAGTCCGCCTCGGTCACGAGCCCCGAGAGCTTGCACACCACGTTCGGCAGCGCGGCCAGCTCGGCCACCTGCGTGGCCCACGGCTCCCACCCACCGCCGGCGACGGCCGGCTTCGCCGCGTGGTCGAGGACGAAGCGGAGCTCGGGCAGCGCGGCCACCGTGTCGAGGGCCGCGGGCAGCTCCCGCGGGGTGACGAGCAGGTCGTACGCGAGACCGGCCGCGGCGACGGTCGCGAGGCCCCGGCGGACGCCCGCGCGGGCGAGCCACCACGGGTCGGCCTCGTCCTGGACCTGGTGCCGTACGCCGACCAGCGGACCGGCCAGCGAGGCCAGGACGTCCGCCAGCGCCGGGTCGGTGAGGTCGGCCCAGCCGACGACCCCGGCGATGCGCCCGCCGGAGCCCGCGGCGGCGTCCAGCAGTTCGCGGGTCTCGTCGAGCGAGGAGCTGGACTGGACGACCACCGTGGCGTCCAGCCCGTGCGCGTCGAGCAGCGGCTCCAGCTCGGGGAAGGCGAAGGTGCGGGCGATGGGGTCGAGTGCGGGCCCGGTCAGCCAGGGCTGCGGGCGCCGGTCGAGGTCCCACAGGTGGTGGTGGGCGTCGATCCGGCGCGTCCCGCGTACGGCTTCCGGCATCGTCACTCCCCCGCGCCGAGCGGCAGCGGCACGTCCGCGTCGAGCAGCCCCTCGCCGACGAGGGCGTGCCACATCGCGTCGGGGATGTCGTGGCCGAACATGGCTTCGTTGTCGCGGACCTCGTCCGCGTTCGCGGCGCCGACGAGCGCGGAGACGACGCTCGGGTGCGCGAAGGGGTAGCGCAGCGCGGCGGCCCGCAGCGGGACGCCGAAGTCGCCGCAGACCCGGGCCATGGCGAGCGCCCGGTCGACGAGCGGCTGCGGCGCGGCCGCGTAGTTGTAGGGCGCTCCGGGCCGGGGATCGGCGAGCAGCCCGGAGTTGTAGACGCCGCCGACGACGACCTTGGTGCCGCGGCGTTCGCACACCGGGAGCAGGTCGTCGTAGGCGGTGCGCTCCAGCAGTGTCCAGCGGCCCGCGCACAGCACCACGTCGACGTCGAGGTCGGCGACGAGGCGGGCGAGCACACCGCTGAGGTTCATGCCGAAGCCGATGGCCTTGACCACGCCCTGGTCGCGGAGTTCGGCGAGGGCGGGGAAGCCGCTGTCGTAGACCTCCGGGAGGTGGTCCTCGACGTCGTGCAGGTAGACGATGTCGACGGCGTCCACGCCGAGCCGCTCCAGCGAGCCCTCCAGCGTGGCGCGGATGCCGTCGGCGGTGAAGTCCCAGACCCTGGCGCGGGCCGGGACGTCGGTGAAGCCCTGGCCGTCGGGCTCCTCGCCCGGCGCGAGGTCGCGCAGCCTGCGCCCGACCTTGGTGGACAGCACGTACGAGGCGCGGTCCCGGCCGGCGAGCGCCCGGCCCAGCCGCTCCTCGGAGCGGCCGAGGCCGTAGTGCGGGGCGGTGTCGAGGTAGGTGACGGGCCGGCCCGCGTCGAAGGCGGCGGCCACGGTGGCCGCCGCCTCCTCGTCGGTGACGGCGCGGTAGAGGTTGGCCAGCGGCGCGCAGCCGAGGCCGAGCCGGGGCAGTGCCGGGAGGGGCATACGTGGTGTCTTTCTGCGGGCCCGGCCGGCTGTGCGCCGGGAGGGAGAGGGGACGGGGGACGGGACGGTGGTGTCAGTCCTGCTTCTCGCCGCTGGCGAAGCGGGAGATGATCAGGGCGACGATGATGATGGCACCGTAGAGGAACTTGTCCCACAGCGGCGGCACACCGCCGAGGGTGGTGACGTTCACGACCAGTTGCAGGCTGACGACGCCGGTGAGGGCGCCGAAGAGGGTGCCGCGGCCGCCGTTGAGGCTGACCCCGCCGATGACGGTGGCGGCGAAGACCTGGAAGATCCAGCCGTCGCCCTGGGTGGCGGAGATGGCCCCGTAGTGGCCGGTGTAGAGCACACCGGCGAAGGCGGCGATGAGGCCGCCGAGCGCCAGCACGATCCAGGTGATGCGGTCGACGCGGATGCCGGCCGCGCGGGCCGCCTCGGTGTTGCCGCCGATCGCGTAGAGCGCGCGGCCGTGCCGCAGGTAGCCGAGCCCGAGGCCGCCGATGACGAACAGCAGCAGGCAGATCCACACCGCCGCGGGCGCCCCCGCCCACTCGGCCTTGCCGAGGTAGGAGAAGGACGCGGGCACGGCGACGATGGACTTGCCCTGTGCGACACCGTCCTGGAGGCCGCGCAGCATGGTGAGCATGCCGAGGGTGGCGATGAAGCCGTTGACGCGCAGCTTCAGGATCAGGAAGCCGTTGACCGCGCCGATCAGCAGGCCGACGACCAGGCAGACCGGGATCGAGGACCAGGTCGGGAAGAGCCCGATGCCGTGGAAGGTCGCCGGGCCGCTGCTGGGCATCACCAGCCACATGGCGATGACCGGCGCCACGCCGATGGTGGACTCCAGCGACAGGTCCATCCGGCCGCAGATCAGGATCATCGCCTCGGCGAGCACCAGCAGGCTCAGTTCGCTGCTCTGCTGGAGCACGCCGATCAGGTTGTCGGACGTCAGGAAGACCGGCGAGACGATGAAGCCGATGACGCCCAGCACGAAGATGACGGGTATCAGCGACAGGTCCCGGTAGCGGGCGAGCTGGAAGCGCGGCGCCGCGGCGCGGGTCGTGCCGGACACCGCCGCGTCGGCGGTCAACTGGGTGGTCTCGCTCATTCCTCGGCTCCCTTGTCGCCGCCCGCACCCGCGGGCAGCCCTTCCATCGCCGAGACGAGGTCCCGGTCGCTCCATCCGCTGCCGAACTCCGCGATCACCCGTCCGTGGAAGAGCGCGATCACCCGGTCGCAGACCCGCAGGTCGTCGAGTTCGTCGGAGACGATGACGGCCGCGTCGCCGCGGTCGGCGACACCGCGGACCACGCCGAGCAGCGAGTCCTTCGACTTGATGTCGACACCCGCGGTGGGCCGGATCGCCACCAGCACCCGCGGGTCGCGGGCCAGCGCCCGCGCGATGACGACCTTCTGCTGGTTGCCGCCCGACAGGTCGGACACCGGCTGCGTGGGCCCGGAGGTCTTGATGTCCAGCGAGTCGATCATCCGCTGGGCGAAGTTCCGGGTCCGCGACGGCAGTACGGTGCCGTACGGGCCGAGCTGGTCGGTCACCGTGAGGGTGGCGTTCTCGGCGACGCTGCGCCCGAGGACCAGGCCCTGGCGGTGCCGGTCCTCGGGGACGTAGCCGATGCCGGCGTTCAGCGCGTGCGGCACGCTGCCGGGCCGCACCACCGTGCCGGACACGGCGGTGCTGCCGCCGGTGGCCTTGCGCAGGCCGACGAGGGTCTCGCCGAGCGCGGTGTTGCCGCTCGCGGTGGCACCGGCCAGGCCCAGGACCTCGCCGGCCCGCACCGCGAAGTCGATCGGCTCGAAGACGCCGTCCAGCGCCAGCTGCTCGGCCCGCAGCACGGGTTCGCCGGCCGCGGCCCCGCCTGCGGGGCCGGCGGCCTCCTTGACGAGGCCGGACCCGGCGTGCCAGCTCGTCGCGCCCTGCGCCGCCTCGCCCGTCATGGCCGCCACGAGGTCCGCCTTCCCCAGCTCCGCGACGGGCGCGGTGAGGATGTGGCGGGCGTCGCGGTAGACCGAGACGGTGCTGCACAGGTCGTAGACCTCTTGCAGGTGGTGCGAGATGAAGAGGAAGGCGACGCCCTGCTGCTGGAGTTCGCGCAGCTTGGTGAACAGCCGGTCGATGCCGGAGGCGTCCAGCTGCGCGGTGGGCTCGTCGAGGATGATGAAGCGGGCGCCGAAGGAGAGGGCGCGCGCGATCTCCACGAACTGCCCCTGCTCGACGGTGAGGTCGGCGGCCCGGGTGGCGGGGTCGACGTCCACACCGTATTCGGCGAGCAGCGCGGCGGCGTCGGCGCGCAGCTTCGGCCAGCGGATCCGGCCGCGTCCGAACCGGTTGAGGAACAGGTTCTCCGCGACGGTCAGTTCGGGGACGACCATGGACTTCTGGTAGACGCAGGCGACCTTCGACTGCCAGGCGGCGGTGTCCCCGGGGGCGGGCGCGGGTTCGCCGAGGAAGGCGACCCGGCCCGCGTCGGGGGCGTGCAGCCCGGTCAGCACCGACACCAGCGTGGACTTGCCCGCACCGTTGCGGCCGACCAGCGCGTGCGAGTCGCCGACCGCCACGGTGATGCCCACCCGGTCCAGCGCCACGGTCGGGCCGAAGCGCTTGACGATGCCCTCGGCGTGTACCGCGGACGGGGTGGAGGGCGTCGATGCGTTGCTCATCCGCGTTCAGCTCTTCCCGAGCTGGTTGGCCCACAGGTTCGGGTCGTCCACGTTGTCCTTGGTCACCAGCGGCGCGGGCAGCTGGTCCTCCAGTCCGTTGGGGATCGAGACGATGGTGGAGCCGTGGTCGGTCGGGCCGGGCTTGAAGGTCTGTCCGGCGAGCGCGGCCTTGGCGTAGTACAGCGCGTACTTGGCGTAGAGGTCGGCCGGCTGGGAGATCGTGGCGTCGATCTTCCCCTCCTTGATGGCCTTGAACTCGTCCGGGATGCCGTCGTTGGAGATGATCGTGATGTGGCCCGGCGTGCCCGGCGGCTTGAGCAGGTGCTTCTGCTCCAGCAGGGCGAGCGTCGGCTGCAGGAAGACGCCGCCGGCCTGCATGTAGATGCCGTTGATGTCCGGGTCGGAGGCCAGCGTGGTCTGCAGCTTGGCCGAGGCGACGTCGCCCTTCCAGTCGGTGGCCAGCTCGATGACCTTGATGCCGGGGAACTTGCTCTTCATGCAGGACGCGAACGCCTCGGAGCGGTCGCGGCCGTTGATGGAGTCGAGCGCGCCCTCGAACTCGACGACCTTGCCCTTGCCGCCGAGCTGCTTGCCCAGGTAGTCGCACGCGTTGGAGCCGTACGCCTTGTTGTCGGCGCGCACGACCATGTAGACCTTGCCCTTGTCGGGGCGGGTGTCGACGCTGATCACCGGGATCTTCTTGCCGGCCAGCTTGTCCAGCGTGGAGGCGACGGCGCCGGTGTCCTGCGGGGCCATCACGATGGCCTTGGCGCCCTGGTCGGTGAAGGTCTGGACGTTGGAGACCAGCTTGCCGATGTCGTTCTGCGAGTTGGTGCGGGGCAGCGCGGAGACGCCGTCGCTCTTGAGGTCCTTCTCTATGTAGCTGTTGTAGGAGTTCCAGAAGTCGCTGTCGGAGCGCGGCAGGTCGATGCCCACCTTGCCGGAGCTGCCGGCCTTGTCGTCGCTGCCTCTGTTGCAGCCGGCGAGCGCGGTGACCGCGAGAAGCGCCGTGAGGGCGGCAACGGTCGTCTTGCGCAGTCTCATCGTCGAGTTCTGCCCTTCGGGAGTGTGTCGGCTCGGGGTGGTGCGGGTGAAGCGGTGGTGCCGGTGGGTGGTGCGGTGGTGCCGGTGGTGGTGCTCGGTGGTGCGGGTGGTGCTCGGTGGTGCGGTGCCGGCCGGGGTGCACCGGCCGGCGGTGGTGCGCGCCGGTCAGTTGGCGGGGCGCACCCGCAGGCCCTGCATGCCGCCGTCCACGGCGAGCGCGGTGCCGGTGACACCGGCGGCCGCGGGGCTCGCCAGGTAGGCGATGGCGGCGGCGACCTCGTCGGCGGTCACCAGCCGGCCCATCGGCTGCCGGGCGTTGAGGGCGGCGCGCTCGGCGGCGGGGTCTCCGGCCTGGTCGAGCAGCCGGCCGATCCACGGGGTGTCGGCGGTCCCGGGATTGACACAGTTGACGCGTACGCCTTCGCGTACGTGGTCCGCGGCCATCGCCAGGGTCAGCGAGAGGACCGCGCCCTTGCTCGCGCTGTACAGGGCGCGCTGCGGCAGCCCCGCGGTGGCGGCGATGGAGCAGGTGTGGGTGACCGACGCGGTGCCGGGGCGGTCGGCGGCGGCCCGGCGCAGGTGCGGGAGCGCGGCGCGGGCGGTGCGGACCATGCCGAGGACGTTGACGTCCAGCACCCGCGACCACTCGTCGTCCGCGTTGTCCTCGACGGTGCCGATGGCGCCGATCCCGGCGTTGCTCACCAGGACGTGCAGGCTGCCCAGCTCGCGTACCGCCTCCTCGACGGCGGCGCGCACGGCGGCGTCGTCGGTGACGTCGGCCGCGACCGGCAGGCAGCCCTCGGGGGCGCCGGACGGGTCGCGGTCCAGCACGGCCACGCGGGCGCCGCGGGCGGTGAGCAGGGCGGCGGTGGCCGCGCCGATGCCGGAGGCGCCGCCGGTGACCAGGGCGGTCAGGCCGGCGAAGTCCTGGAGGGGCGCGGGGGTGGTGGTGCCGTCGGTCATCGGGTGAGCTCCTGTCGCTGGGCGCGCTCCTGCCACACGGGCCCCTCGGGATAGCGGTAGTCCGTGAGCGTTTCCGGAACCATACGGGCCGAGAAGCCCGGCGCCGAAGGGGCGACGTAGCGGCCGTTCTCGACGACGGCGGGGTCCGAGAAGTGCTCGTGCAGGTGCGGTACGTACTCGATGACGCGGCCTTCGAGGCTGCCGGAGACCGCGACGTAGTCGAACATCGCGAGGTGCTGGACCAGTTCGCACAGGCCCACCCCGCCGGCGTGCGGGCAGACCGGGACGCCGAACTTGGCGGCCAGCAGCAGGATCGCGAGGTTCTCGTTGACGCCGGCCACGCGGGCGGCGTCGATCTGGACGAAGTCCACCGCGCCGGCCTGGAGCAGCTGTTTGAAGACCACGCGGTTGGCGACGTGCTCGCCGGTGGCGACCCGGACGGGCTGCCCGGCGCGGACCGCCGCGTGCGCGAGGATGTCGTCGGGGCTGGTGGGCTCCTCGATCCAGTAGGGGTCGTACGGCGCCAGCGCCGCCATCCACTCCAGGGCCTCGGCGACGTCCCAGCGCTGGTTGGCGTCGACCGCGATCCGGATGTCCGGGCCGACGGCGGCGCGGGCCAGCCGCATCCGCCGCAGGTCGTCCTCCAGGTCGGCGCCGACCTTCAGCTTGATCTGGCCGAACCCGGCGGCGACCGCCTCCTTGGCGAGCCGGGTGAGCTTCTCGTCGGAGTAGCCGAGCCAGCCGGGCTCGGTGGTGTACGCCGGGTAGCCCTCCTTGCGCAGGGTCTCGGCGCGGGCGGCGCGGCCCGGTTCGGCGCGGCGCAGGATGTCCAGCGCCTCGTCGCGGGTCAGCGCGTCGCTGAGGTAGCGGAAGTCGACGAGGTCGACGAGCTGGTCGGGGCTCATGGAGGCGAGCAGCGCCCACACGGGCTTTCCCGCCTGGCGTGCGGCGAGGTCCCAGGCGGCGTTGACCACCGCCCCGGCGGCCATGTGCATCACCCCCTTCTCGGGGCCGAGCCAGCGCAGTTGCGAGTCGTGGGTGAGCAGCCGGTAGAAGGCGCCGAGGTCGCCCGTGACACTGTCCACCGAGCGGCCGACCACGTAGGGTCGCAGCGCCTCGATCGCGGCGGCGACGACGTCGTTGCCCCGGCCGATGGTGAAGCAGAGGCCGTACCCCGCGAGGCCGCCGGGGGCGTCGGTACGGAGCACGACGTAGGCGGCGGAGTAGTCGGGGTCGGGGTTCATGGCGTCCGAGCCGTCGAGCTGCTCCGAGGTCGGAAAGCGGATGTCGTACACGTCGACCTCGGTAATGGTCGGACTCATGCACACTCCCGTCGCGAGACATCGGATCTTTTCTTGATGATCCGATGTATAGCGGGGGTGCCGGGTGCCCGTCCAGGGGGCTGGGCGAAGTTGTTGATAACAGATCGGATGTCTTCAGGTCTCGCATCGGTGGCGTTCCCGGCCCTTCCGGCGGTGGCGGGACCGCCGTCCGCGGGGGCCCGGACACGTAGGCTGGTGGCGCACGTGACGAGCAGGTAAGAGCAGTGCCGGATCGGGACCGTACGGCCCCGCCGGCCGGAAGGAGGCGCCGGGTGATCGAGCTTGAGGGGGTGCCCGAGCTGGTCGATCCGGTCATGGTGGCGGCGTTCGAGGGCTGGAACGACGCCGGGGACGCAGCCTCCACCGCGGTGGCCCATCTGGACCGGGAGTTCAAGGGCGAGGTCTTCGCCGCGCTGGACGCCGAGGACTACTACGACTTCCAGGTCAACCGCCCCACCGTGTGGATGGAGGACGGTGTCCGGCGGATCACCTGGCCGACCACCCGGCTCTCGGTGGCCAGGATCCAGTCCCCCAAGCCGCGCGACCTGGTCCTGATCCGCGGGATCGAACCGAGCATGCGCTGGCGGTCGTTCTGCAACGAACTGCTGGGCTTCGCGCACGAGCTGGGCGTGGAGATGGTCGTGGTGCTGGGCGCGCTGCTCGGCGACACCCCGCACACCCGCCCCGTCCCGGTCACCGGTGTCACCTCGGACCCGGACCTGGCCACCGCGCTCGACCTGGAGGAGTCCCGCTACGAGGGCCCCACCGGCATCGTCGGCATCCTCCAGGAGGCCTGCACGCACGCCGGGGTGCCCGCCGTCAGCCTGTGGGCCGCGGTGCCGCACTACGTCTCGCAGCCGCCCAACCCCAAGGCCACCCTCGCGCTGCTCAACCGCCTGGAGGACCTGCTGGACCTGCGCATCCCGCAGGGCGAGCTGCCCGAGGACGCGCGGGCGTGGCAGGTCGGGGTCGACCAGCTGGCCGCCGAGGACAGCGAGGTCGCCGAATATGTGCAGACATTGGAGGAGGCGCGCGACACCGCGGAATTGCCGGAGGCGTCGGGCGAGGCCATCGCGCGGGAATTTGAGCGTTATTTGAGACGCCGCGACCCGCAGCCCGGTGACTACGCGAGCGAAGGCGGCGACGGCGTCCCACAATTCCGTGACCTCGGCCGGCAGCAGCGGCCGGAGGAACCGCGAAACACCGAAGGGCGCGGGGGAAACACGGAAGGCAGACCCGAGAACACCGCGGACGGCGGCGACGAGGACGACGGGGGCAGCGGGAACGACGGGGACGGGTCCGGCGGCGGCCACGGCACCGGCGAGGACCCGGAGTAGCCCGCGGGCCCCCGACAGGCAACGGATCGTCAAGAGCCGGGCACGCCATGCCAAAGCGCCCACGTCCGGCACCTGCCACGCTGGCGTTGCCGGTTGCCACGGCCCCCGCCGCCCACGGACGGATCCCGTACCCGGTGCGACCGCCTGCATTTACCGGAATGTTAGTTGCGCGGAGGAACTGTCGCCGGTTAGCATGTGCTCCATCCGTTGGCATACCTTCCCCGGGGGGGGGATCTTGGTAATCGACGAACGTATGGACGACGTAGATTTCCGAATTCTGGCATTAATGAGTGAAGGACTGTCCGACGCCACTATCGGGAGAAAACTCTCGCGCGGTCATCGGACCATCCAGCGGCGGATCTGCCACATGATGGACAGTCTCGGCGTCTCCGGCCGTTTCGCACTGGGATTGAAAGTCGCGGAACTGAACCTGCTCGCGGCCCGGGAACTGCCCGGACATACGGCCGACCTCGGCCGTACGGCTACCGCGAGCACCTGCACGTAACACAGACCCGGGCGCGGGGGGGCGTCCGAGCCGGGGGGGATGGGGGGGACCCCGGAGCAAGGGGGGAAGGAGGGGTGGCACCGCAGGTACGCGGTGCCACCCCTCCACGCCGTGCCCGGCCCCCCGTCACAGAGCCACCC
>NZ_JBIRQQ010000008.1:0-183958 GCF_044333285.1 Streptomyces sp. NPDC021020 | reverse complement strand
CCACCCCCACTCACCCCCCCCCGGGCGGGGGGGGGCCCCCGGCCCGGGGGGGGGGGGGGGCCCCCCCGCCCCCGGGGGGCGGGGGGGGGGCCCCCCGCGGGCCCGGGGCCCCACCCCTCCTCGCCGTGCCGGGCCCCGGCGACTCAGGGCCCGGCCGGACCCCGCGTCAGAGAGCCACCCCGAGCAGCGCGTCCACCGCGCGCGAGACGAGGCCCGGCGCCCCGGTGTCGGTGCCGCCCGCCGTCTGCTGCCGCGCCGCCCAGGCGTCGACGGCGGCCAGCGCGACCGGCGCGTCCAGGTCGTCGGCGAGCGCGATGCGGATCTCGTCCACCAGCGTCTCGGCGGGCGGCCCGTCGGGCCGCGAGACCGCGGCGCGCCAGCGGGCCAGCCGCTCCTGCGCCCGCTCCAGCACCGCGTCCGTCCACTCCCAGTCGGAGCGGTAGTGGTGGGCCAGCAGCGCCAGCCGGATGGCGGCCGGGTCGACGCCCGCGCGCCGCAGCGCGGAGACGAAGACCAGGTTGCCCTTGGACTTCGACATCTTCTCGCCGTCCAGCGCGACCATCCCGGCGTGCACGTACGCCTTGGCGTAGGGGTAGTCGCCGGTGAGCACCTGGGCGTGCGAGGCGCCCATCTCGTGGTGCGGGAAGACCAGGTCGGAGCCGCCGCCCTGGACGTCGAAGCCCATGCCGAGGTGCTCCAGGGCGATGGCGACGCACTCGATGTGCCAGCCCGGGCGCCCCGCGCCCAGCGACGCGCCGTCCCAGCTGGGCTCGCCCGGACGGGCGGCCATCCACAGCATGGGGTCGAGCGGGTTCTTCTTGCCGGGGCGCTCGGGGTCGCCGCCGCGCTCGGCGGACAGCGCGCGCATGACGGTGGCGTCGAAGCCGGAGACGGCGCCGAAGTGCGGGTCGCAGTCGACCGAGAAGTACGTGTCGCCGTCGAGTTCGTAGGCCGCGCCGGCCTCGCGCAGCCGCTCGACGAGCGGCACGATGCGCGGGATGGCCTCGACGGCGCCGATGTAGTGCGCCGGCGGCAGCATCCGCAGCGCGGTCATGTCCTCGCGGAAGAGCGCGGTCTCGCGCTCGGCGAGCGCCGTCCAGTCGTCGCCGGTGGCGTCGGCGCGCTCCAGCAGCGGATCGTCGACGTCCGTGACGTTCTGCACGTACTGGACCTGGTGCTTCGTGTCGAGCCACACGCGCTGGACGAGGTCGAACGCGTTGTAGGTGGCCGCGTGCCCCAGGTGGGTGGCGTCGTACGGCGTGATGCCGCAGACGTAGAGGCGGGCGACCGGTCCGGGCTCGACGGCCACCAGGCCACCGGTCGCGGAGTCGTGGAGACGGAGTGCGCGTCCAGTGCCCGGAAGGGCAGGGACGTCGGAAGCGGGCCAGGCATGCATGAAATGAGATTAACCTTCCGCCCGCGGGGCGAACGAGCGGGAGCAGCACGTTTACCTGCGCGGGCAGCCGTTTCGGCCACCGTGCGGCCCGCTCGCCCCACCGGTCACGGCCGCGCGGGGGCCGCCGCGGATCAGACCGGGGGCCACGGTATGGAGGGCCAGCCGCCACCCGGCAGGGGGTGGACACCGGTCTCCAGCAATCGCGCCACCCGGGCCCGCAGCGCGTCGATCTCGGCTGCCGTGATCAGCGGGCCCAGCCGTACGCCCAGCTCGCCGTCCAGCGCCGCCGTGAGGCCCTCCAGGGCCGCCACCGCCTCCACGGGCATCGGCTCGCCCGCCCAGCCCCACAGCAGGGTGCGCAGCTTGTCCTCGGCGTGGAAGGTGACCCCGTGGTCGATGCCGTAGAGCCGGCCGTCCGGGGCGGGCAGCAGGTGGCCGCCCTTGCGGTCGGCGTTGTTGATCACCGCGTCCAGGACCGCCAGGCGGCGCAGCCGGTCGTCGTCGGCGTGCACCAGCAGCGCGGTGCGGCCCTCGCCCACCTCGGCCTCGACCACGGCCTTCCAGCCCGGGGCCGGCTCGGTGTCCTCGGTGAGGGCCAGCAGCGCGGTCCCGGCGTCCCCGCCGTCGCCCGCCTCCTCCGCCGCGGCGTCGATCCACAGCTGCACCATGCCCTCGCCGTACGGGCCGTCGCGCAGCACCGTGGGCGGCACCAGGCCCCAGCCGGTGGCCTCGGACACCAGGAAGGCGGCCACCTCGCGCTGCGCCAGGGTGCCGTCGGGGAAGTCCCACAGCGGGCGCTCCCCCGCGACCGGCTTGTAGACGCACGCGACCGTCGCGCCCTCGTGGGCGGCCTCGCAGTAGAGCACCGCGTTCGACGCGTCGCGGACCCGGCCGCGTACGGTCAGCTCCCCCTCCGACAGCAGAGTCAGCAGGCTCGGCGGGGGCGGCGCCGCGGGGGCGGCGCTCAGGCCGACCTCCGGTACCCGTTCTGACGCGGGCATACGTGTCCTTCCGGATCCAGGGGCAGGCTGCACAGCGGGCACGGCGGGCGGCCCGCGGACACCACGTCCAGGGCGCGTTTGGCGAAGGAGCGGGCCTGGGCGCCGGTGAGGAGCACCCGCAGCAGCGGCGGGCCGTTCTCCTCGTCCTGGAGCATCTGCTCCTCGGCCGCCTCCAGGTCCTCCTCGTCCTCGCCGCTCAGCTCGACCAGCGCCTGCGCCTCGATGACCATGCGGTCGTGCGCGCCGTCCCAGGCCAGGGCCATGGTGCCGACCCGGAACTCCTCTTCGACCGGCACGTCCAGCGGCGCGGTGTCGGACAGCTCGGTCGGGGCGACCGCGGGCACCGGGGCGTTGCCGCCGCTGCGCCGCACGACCTCGTCCAGCAGCTCGTCGACCCGCTCGGCGAGCGCGGCCACCTGGGTCTTCTCCAGAGCCACGCTGGTGGTCCTGCCCTTGGCCGTGGCCTGCAGGAAGAACGTACGCTGGCCCGGCTGGCCGACCGTACCGGCCACGAAACGGTCCGGGTGCTCGTAGAAGAAGACCTGGCGGGGCACGTCCTGCTCCGTTTGCTCGGCTGTGGGGCGCTGATGCGGTGACACCGGATGGCGCGGTGGCGCTCACCGCGAACACGCATGCGCCACCACCCTACTGCGGAAGCTGATCACGGGGCGCCCGTGGAGCCGCCGACCACCGCGTCGGCGGTGTTGCCGCCGGGCGGCGCGGGCGGCGGGGCGAGCGCGGCCAGGTCGCCGGTGTCGCCCAGGCGGAGCAGGAAGGGGCGGTGCGGGGTGTAGCGGATGGCGGTCACCGAGCACGGCTCGGTGCTGATCCGCTGGAAGAGGTCGAGGTGCATGCCGAGCGCGTCGGCGGCGAGCGACTTGATGATGTCGCCGTGCGAGCACACCACGTACAGCGCGTCCGGGCCGTGCTCGGCCTCGATCCGCTCGTTCCAGTCGCGGACGGCGTCGACCGCGCGGGCCTGCATGGCGCGCAGCGACTCGCCCCCCGGACCGGGGAAGACCGCGGCCGACGGGTGCCGCTGCACGGTCGTCCACAGCGGCTGGTCGGCCAGCTCGGCGAGCTTGCGGCCGGTCCAGTCGCCGTAGTGGCACTCGCCGACCCGCTCGTCGGTGTGCAGCGGCAGCCCGGTGCTGGTCTCCAGCAGCGGGCGCACCGTCTCCTGGCAGCGCTGCAGCGGGCTGCACACCACGGCGGTCAGCGGCAGCGCGGCGAGCCGCGCTGCGAGCGCGGTGGCCTGCGCCCTCCCGGTGTCGTCGAGGGCGACGCCCGGGGTCCAGCCGGCCAGCACGCCCTGGGTGTTGGCGGTGGACCGGCCGTGCCGGACAAGGATCGCGGTAGGCATGTCCGCCACCGTAACCCTTTCCGGTGGCGTCCGTTGTGCTGGGCGACGGCCGTGGCGGGGATGATCCCCCCGAGCCCCCACCACGGCCGCGGTCTTCGGCGCGCCTCCCGCAGGATTCACCGGATCCGCCCGCTCCGGTATAGGTCCGGGTGTCCCGCCCCCTCGGTAAGGTGCAGCAGGGGTCGAGGGGGCCCCGGGAGCCGGTATCGCGAAGCGGGTGGAGATGTTCAGCAAGGCGACGAGGAGCCGCCCGGCTGCCGGCGGGAGCCACACCGCGGGCACCGACTGGTCGCCGTACGGTCGGCTGGAGGACGCCGCCGGGGTCTACTTCCTGCACGCGGACGTCGCCATGGACGCCATCGCGGGAGTGCTGGGCCGCCGCCGGGTGCGCGGCTTCACGCTGGAGCGGGTGGTGGACCTGACCGAGGCCGGGGCGTCGGTGTGGCAGGAGGCCGCGGTGTGCGACGGGCGGCGGCTCATCCTGTGGCACAGCGAGGAGCTGGCCGACGCCTCCGCGCCGGGCGGCACGGTGCTGGACTCGTCCGTGCAGGTGCTGCCGCTGGAGGCGATCGGGCACGTCGGGATGCGCACCCTGGTCGGCCGCGACAACGTCGGGCGGCGCGTGGACCGGGGGGTCTACCTGGTGCTGGCCACCGCGATGCCGCACGAGCTGAGCGCGGTCGCGGCCGACCCGGACGCGGCCCTGCCGGTGGCCTCGGCGAAATTCCGGCCCGAGGCCTTCCGCTTCAGCAAGTCGCTGGACGACGGCGGCGCGGGGCAGATAGCCCGGCTGATCGACTTCGGCCGGCTGCTCGGCCGGCTCGTACCGGGCTGAGCCGGGCGGGGCAGGGCGGAGTCGTATCGCGCCGGGCCGTGCCGGGCTGAGGCGGTCCGGGCCGTGCCGGGCTGAGCGGGCCCGTACCCGGCCGAGCCGGCTCGTACGCGGCTGGGCCGCCGGGGCCGTACCGCCGGGCCGGTGCGTCAGGCCAGTCCGGCGCGCTCCAGGGCCTCGACGCCCGCCCGCAGCCCGGCGACCCTGTCCTCCAGCGTGAAGCCCGCGGGGGCGAGGGTCAGCGTCGTGACGCCTGCGTCGGCGTACGCCCGCATGCCGTCGGCGATCCGCTCGACCGGGCCGAGCAGGCACGTGGAGTCGATCAGCTGCTGCGGCACGGCCGCCGCAGCCCCGTCCTTGTCGCCGGCCAGGTACTTGTCCTGGATCTCGGCCGCCTCGCGCTCGTAGCCCATGCGCTGCGCGAGCTGGTTGTAGAAGTTCTGCTTGCGGCTGCCCATGCCGCCGACGTACAGCGCGGTGTACGGGCGGAAGACGTCGGCGAGCGCGGCCACGTCGTCGCCGACCGCGAGCGGCAGCGTCGGGCACACGTCGAAGCCGTCCAGCGTCAGCCCGGCCTTGGCGCGGCCGGCCCGGATGTGGCGCAGCGCGGTGTCCTCCAGGTGGGCGGCGGAGGGGAAGATCAGCAGGGCGCCGTCGGCGATCTCGCCGGTCTGCTCCAGGTTCTTCGGGCCGATCGCGGCGATGTAGAGCGGGATGTGCTCGCGCTGCGGGTGCACGGTGAGCTTGATGGGCTTGCCCGGGCCGCCGGGCAGCGGCAGCGTCCAGTGCTCGCCCTCGTACGTGAGCCGCTCGCGGGCCATGGCCTTGCGGACGATCTCGACGTACTCGCGGGTGCGGGACAGCGGCTTGTCGAACTTCACGCCGTACCAGCCCTCGGAGACCTGCGGTCCCGACACGCCGAGGCCGAGGCGGAAGCGCCCGCCGGACAGCGAGTCCAGGGTCGCGGCGGTCATGGCCGTCATCGCCGGGGTGCGGGCCGGGATCTGGAAGATGGCCGAGCCGACGTCGATCCGCTCGGTCTGCGCCGCCACCCAGGACAGCACGGTCGGCGCGTCGGAGCCGTAGGCCTCGGCGGCCCAGCACACGGAATAGCCGAGCCGGTCGGCCTCCTGGGCGACGGCGAGGTTGTCCGCGTCCATGCCGGCACCCCAGTAGCCGA
This sequence comes from Streptomyces sp. NPDC021020, assembly GCF_044333285.1. Taxonomy (NCBI): domain Bacteria; kingdom Bacillati; phylum Actinomycetota; class Actinomycetes; order Kitasatosporales; family Streptomycetaceae; genus Streptomyces; species Streptomyces sp. NPDC021020. Next base: position 178,186 of record NZ_JBIRQQ010000008.1, on the reverse strand, counting down.
GGTTGATCCCGAGCTTCATGGCTCTCCCTTGAGCTGGTCGGTGTCCGTGGTGGTCGGCCACGTCCGTGTGGCGCCAACCGATCGTACTGGTCGGTAACGTCGGTGCTCCACCGGACTGTAGCGCGCGCGGCCGCCACAGGGCCTGTCAGGTACGTCACTGCCGCCCATTCGAGCGGTGCGGGCAGTAATCTCAGCGCCCATGGAGCAAAGGCACCTCGGCCGTACGGGTCTGCGCGTCTCCCGGCTCGGGCTCGGCACGCTCACCTGGGGCCGCACCAGCGGCGAACGCGACGCCGCCGACCAGCTCAAGGCCTTCTGGAGCGCCGGGGGTTCGCTGGTCGACACCGCGGACGTCTACGCGGACGGCGGGGCCGAGTACCTGCTCGGGCGGCTCATGGAGGACCTGGTGCCGCGCTCGGACCTGGTCATCGCGACCAAGGCGGGCAGCGTGCCCGACCCCGACCGCCGCTTCGACACCTCCCGCGGCCACCTGCTGTCGGCCCTCGACGCCTCGCTCCAGCGGCTCGGCACGGACTACGTCGACCTGTGGCAGGTGCACGCCTTCGACCCCGGCACACCGCTGGAGGAGACGCTCCAGGCCCTCGACATCGCCGTCAGCTCCGGCCGGGCGCGCTACGTCGGGATCTCCAACTTCTGCGGGTGGCAGCTCGCCAAGGCCGCGGCCTGGCAGCTCGCGGGCCCCGGCCGCACCCCGCTGGCCAGCACCCAGATGGAGTACTCGCTGCTCCAGCGGGGCGTCGAGCGCGAGGTGCTGCCCGCCGCGCTGGACCTGGGGCTCGGGCTGCTGCCCTCCTCACCGCTCGGCCGCGGCGTCCTCACCGGCAAATACCGCGGGGGCGTCCCGCAGGACTCGCGCGGCGGCGACGAGGGCCTCGCCGCCTTCGTCGCCCCCTACCTCGACGACACCGCCCGGCTCATCGTGGACGCGGTGGCCATAGCGGCCGACGGTCTGGCCGTCTCGCCGCTGCACGTCGCCCTGGCGTGGGTACGCGACCGGCCCGGCGTGGCCGCCCCGCTGCTCGGCGCGCGCAACGCGCAGCAGCTCACGGCGGCGTTGTCAGTGGAGGCGCTTACCCTTCCGGAAGAGATCAACCTGGCGCTGGACGACGTGTCGGCGCCGCTGCACCGCTATCCGGACCACGACTGGAGCACGCTCTGAACGCGCGTCACGCTCCCCCCACGGAGGCCGCAATGCCCCCCGCCGAACCCTCCGGCCTCGCCGACCTCGCGGCGGCGATCCGCTCCATCGAGCGCGGCGAGAACGCCGCGGCCCCCGCCCCGCGCGGCGACGCCGCCGCGGCCCGCCGCAGACGCCGCGAGGCGATGGCGGCGGAGGCGGAGGCCTTCCAGGCGGCCGAAGCGGCGGAGGCCGCGGGCGAGCCCGCCCCTCCGTCGAGCCCGGGGGACGACGCCTCCCCGGCGGGGGGCCAGGACGGCGCTTCGCCGGCGGGTGCCGATGCGGAGGGCGCTTCGACGCAGGACGGCGATTCCCCGGCGGGGGCCGGCACGGAGGGCGCCGCTGCCCCGGGCGCTGACGCCTCCGGCTCCGCGCCGGGGGCGGGCAGGAGTGGCGCGGACGCCGAGGGTGCGCGCGCGGGGGCGGACGGGGGCTCCGGCTCCACGACAGGGACGGACGAGCCAGGCGAAGGCCCCGCAGGTGCGCGCGTAGTCGCGGGCGCCGAGGGTGCGCGCGCGGGCGCGTACGGGAGTTCCGGCTCCACAACAGGGACGGACGAGCCGGGCGAAGGCCCCGCGGGTGCGCGCGAGGGCGCGGGCGGCGAGGGCGGCAGCGCTTCCGCGCCGGGGACGAACCAGCGCGGCGGAGGCCCTGCGGGCGTCGGGGTTGCGGCGGCGGACGCGCGCGGCTCGCGCACGCCGTACGCCGGTGCGGGTGCTTCCGGGGCGCCCGGGAGCGACGGCCCGGCGCGTACGGGCGGCGCGGGACACTCGCCGGAGGCCGCGACGGGCGGCGGCCGCAGGCAGGTCGTGGCGCGGGCCGTCGCGGTCGATCCCGCGGCTGTCGACGCCGTCGCCGGGGTGCTGGTGGAGGGCGGGGCGCCCGCGGAGTTGGCGGGCGGGGTCGTGCGGGTGCTCGGGGAGCGGGCGGCGCAGGAGCTGCGGGACGATCCGTGGCTGCTGCTGGGCCTGGGCAGCGTACGGGTCGAGCAGGCGGACGGTTTCGCGCGCGGGCTGCTCGGCGAGGCCTGCGGGCCCGACGACGAGCGGCGCGCCCGCGCGCTCGTCAGCCGGGCGCTGGAGGACGCGGCGCTGCACGGCCACACCGCGCTGGCCCCCGCCGAGCTGCTCGCCGCCCTCGGGCGGTACGGGCTGCCGGAGCCGCGGGCCGCGATCGCGGAGGCGGTCGCCGAGGGCCGGCTGCTCGAATTCCGCGAGGGCGGGGACGAGGAGGAGGACGACGACGAGGGCGCGGAAGCCCCCGAGGTGCTCCTCGCCCTCGACCGCTACGCGATGGCCGAGGAGGCCCTGGGCGAGGGCTTCGTCCGGCTCCTGCGCTCCCTGACGAACGACGCGGACGACGCGGACGACGGCGCGGCCTGGGCCGGCGCGCAGGCCCCGACGCCCTCGGCCGCCGAGCTGATCCGCGCCGCGGCCGGCAGCGGCCTCGTCGTGCACTGCGGCGGCGAGGCGGCGCGTGCCGAGCCCGCCGCGCTGGTCGCCGCCGCGCGGGCCGCGGGCCTGCGCGCGTACGCGGCCGCGTACTCCGGCAGCGGCCGCGCGCGGCTCGCCGCGGACACCGGCCCGGAGGCCGCCGTGACGCTCGACGGGCTGCTGTCCGGCGACGAGGGCCCGGGCCGCGCCGCCGACGGCAGCCTCGACCTGGACCTGCTGGCGGTGCTGGACGCCCCGCAGCTGTCGGTCGAGGAGGCCGCGACACTCGTGGAGTCGCTGCCCGACGGCGCCCGGCTGGTGCTCAGCGGCGACCCGAACGCCCTGTGGTCGGCGGGCCCCGGCCGGGTCTTCGCCGACCTGCTGGCCTCCCGCGCCTGCCCGCGGGTGGTGTCCCGCACGCCGGACCCGGGGCCGATCGGCGAGCTGGTCTCGTGCGTCGGCATCGGCGAACTGGCCGCCGTCGACGCGCCGGGCAAGGAGGTCGTGGTGGTGCCCGTGCAGGACCCGCGCGAGGCCGTGCACCGTACGGTCCAGCTGGTCGCCGACTCCGTGCCGCGCGCCTTCGGCGTGTCGGGGGCGCAGGTCCAGGTGGTCACCACGGGCCACGGCGGCCCGGTGGGCACCCGGGCCCTCAACGCCGCGCTCAAGGAGCGCCTGAATCCCGGCCCCGGCCGCTTCGGCGGCTTCGACCCGGGCGACCGGGTCGTGTACGTGCCCGCGCCCGGCCGCGCGGAGCCGGGCACGGTGGCGGGCGCCGAGCCGGACGGTCTGCGGCTGGAGTGCGAGCGCGGCCCGGTGGTCGTCCCGCGGGCGGACGTGGCCGCGGCCGTACGCCACGGCTGGGCCGTGACGGGCCACCAGGCGGCCGCGTCGCGCTGGCCCGCGGCCGTGGTCGTGGTCCCCGGCGACGCGGGAGCGCTGCTGACCCGTTCCTGGGTCTACACGGCCTTCAGCCGCGGCGAGCGCCACCTCTCGGTGGTCCAGGGCGCGGAGGGCCGCTTGGCCCAGGCCGTCGCGGCCCCCCCGGCCGCCCCCCGTACGACCCGCCTCCCCGCGGTCCTGGCGGAGCTGACGGCAGATCTCTGACCGCACGCCTACGGGGCCGCCCCCGGCGCGGGGGCGGCCCCGTACGGGCTCCGCCGGGAGGCGGCGGCGGCGCGCCCTAGTCCGGGTCGAGCGCGGTCAGCTCGTCGTCGTAGAAGGCGCTGATGTCGAAGCGGCAGATGACCATGTGCGGGTCCGCCTGGTCGAACGGCGCTTCCAGCCACTCGCCGGGCTCGGCCTGCTCCGCCGCGGAGACCCACACCGCCGCGTCGCCCTCTTCGAGGCCGAAGTCCTTGTGGCGCTGGGCGATCTCGTCGGGCTCGTACTCCCCGAAGATCACCCCGAGGGCCGCGTTGACCGACGCGGTGGCCGATCCGTCGGTGGCCTCACTGGCATGTCTGGCCTGCGAGAAGAGCCGGTCGGGCGCCACGATCTGGTAGTCGCGGCGGATCAGCACGCTGATCGCCTCGGGCTCCTCGGGGCCGTCGTAGTCGGCCATCGCGTTGCCGGTGGGCACTTCGAGCGGCGTGACCTCGTCGTAGACGTCGTACAGCAACTCGTCATACGACTCGGCCGCCGAGGCCAGCGCCTCGAACGCCTCGTGAACGGCGGGGTCGTCCTCGCCGCTGCGCTTCTCGACCGCGTCGAGATGCCGGTCGAGCGCGGCCTTGACCGCCTCGACTGCGGCACGAACCTCGGCCGCCGTGGGCTGCACGTCATCAGACATGGAGCAGACGCTATCCGCACCGGGGCGTTGCTTGCACAATAGATGCGATGCCGGAATACGAATTCAGAGAGATGTACGTCCCGCGGGGGGTCTCCCGCAAGGACGCGACGCGCCTGTTGACGGACGAGGCGGAGTACGGCCACTGGGAGCTGGACCGGCTGCGCCTCTACCCCGACGGGAGCAGACGCGTACGGCTGCGGCGGCGCATCATCCGCCAGGTGCGGGCCACCTGGTGAGCCCGGCCGCGGACACGGCGGCCTGAGGGGCCCCACGGGCGCGGCACGCGCGGCGCGGGGCCCCGGCGCGGGCCGCATTGCGTGCGGCCCGCACGGAGCGGGCGCCCGCACGCGTACGCGGCCGGGTCCGGACGCGTACGCGCTGACGTATCGGCACCGCCTCAGCGGCGGGCGGTGCGGCGGCCGCGACGGTAGAGCAGCGCGCCTCCCAGCAGGAGGGCCCCGGCGGCGTAGGCGCTGAAGGCCGCGCCGTCCGCGCCGGTGTGCGCGAGGGTGGCCCCGGCGGGCGGCATGGCGGGGGTGTCACCCGTCGGAGTGGCCGGGGTGGCCGGGGTGGCCGGGGTCGTCGGAGTGGCCGGCGTGGTGGGGGTGCCCGGCGTGGTGGGCGTACCCGGATTCGTCGGCGTGCCCGGGGTGGAGGGCGTACCGGGGGTGCCGGGGGTTCCCGGAGTGCCAGGCGTACCAGGGTTGCCCGGCGTACCGGGGGTGCCCGGGTTGCCCGGCGTACCCGGCGTGCTCGTGTCGCCCGGCGGGGTCGCGCCGTTCATGCAGTGGTTGCCGAAGGCCGGGTTCAGCAGGCCCACCACGTCCACGCTGTTGCCGCACACGTTGGCGGGGATGTGGACCGGCGCCTGCACGACGTTGCCGGAGCCGACGCCCGGGGAGTGGTGGGCGCCGCCGTGGGCGGTGGCGCCCGAGCCGGCCTGGCCGGCGGCGGGCGCGGAGGTGTTGGCGCAGTGGTTGCCGAACACCGGGTTGAGCAGCCCGATCACGTTGATCGTGTTGCCGCACACGTTCACCGGCACATGCACCGGGACCTGCACCGCGTTGCCCGACACCACGCCGGGCGACCCGGCGGCCGTTCCGGCGGCACCGGCGTCGGCGTACGCGAAGCCGCCGGTCGCGGCGATCACGCCGCTGGTGGCGACCACCGTGAGCAGGCCCTTGGTTGCGACCTGTCGCATTGCTGTTCTCCTCGTTCTACGTTCGCCCCTGCGCCGGCACCGCGCCGGCCCTGCGCGCGTGCGCCATGAGGGCGGGGGAAATGCCGACCGGCCCCGGGGCGCGGGTGCGCGCCCGGGGCCGGTCCGGAGCAGGCGGCTGCGTCGGTGCGGCCGCCGCGGGTCACTGGTTGACGCAGGCGTTGCCGAAGGCGGGGTTGAGCAGCCCGATCACGTTGATCGTGTTGCCGCACACGTTCACGGGGATGTGCACCGGGACCTGGACGACGTTGCCGGAGAGCACACCGGGGGACTGCACCGCGGCGCCCTGCGCGCCGGAGTCGGCCATGGCCATGCCCGCTCCCGCGAGCACCAGACCGCCGGTGGCAGCCGCGACGGCGGCGACCTTCTTGATCATTCTCGTTCCTCCTCGTGGACGTGGTGCGGCCCCAGCCTGCGGACCACATCGTCGTAACGACACCGGGAGGAATAGAGCTACGAAAGGACCGGGCCCTTCACCCGTACCGGCTAAGGAAGCCACCGGTACGGGTACACCCGGTCGACCGCTCAGCTGTGTTCGACTCAGCTCTGGTCGACTCAGCTCTGGTCGATGAAGCGGTCGAGCACGCGGACGCCGAAGCGCAGGCCGTCCACCGGCACGCGCTCGTCCACGCCGTGGAACATGCCGGCGAAGTCCAGCTCGGGCGGCAGCCGCAGCGGCGCGAAGCCGAAGCAGCGGATGCCCAGGTCGTCGAAGGACTTCGCGTCGGTGCCGCCGGAGAGCATGTACGGGACGGCGCGGGCGCCCGGGTCCTCGGCGACCAGCGCGCGCTGCATCGCGTCCACGAGGGCGCCGTCGAAGTCGGTCTCGACGGCCTTGTCGGAGTGCAGGCTCTCCCGCTTGACGCGCGGGCCGAGGATGCGGTCGAGGTCGGCGAGGAACTCCTCCTCGTAGCCGGGCAGGAAGCGCCCGTCGACGTGCGCGGTGGCCTGGCCGGGGATGACGTTGACCTTGTAGCCCGCGCCGAGCATGGTCGGCGCGGCGCTGTTGCGCAGGGTGGTGCCGATCATCTTGGCGATGCCGCCGAGCTTGAGGAGCGTCGCCTCCATGTCCTCGGGGTCCAGTTCGGTGCCGAGCGCGTCGGACAGCTCGTCGAGGAAGCCGCGCACGGACTTGGTGACGCGCACCGGGAATTCGTGCCGGCCCAGCCGCGCGACGGCCTCGCACAGCTCGGTGATGGCGTTGTCCTTGTTGGTCATCGAGCCGTGTCCGGCGGTGCCGTCCACGGTGAGCCGCATCCAGTGCATGCCCTTCTCGGCGGTCTCGATGAGGTAGAGCCGCAGATCGTCGTTGACCGTGAAGGAGAAGCCGCCGACCTCGCCGATGGCCTCCGTCACGCCCTCGAAGAGGTCCGGGTGCTTGTCGACGAGGAAGCGGGCACCCCACGTGCCGCCGGCCTCCTCGTCGGCGAGGAAGGCCAGGACGAGGTCGCGCGGGGGCTTGCGGCCGCTGCGCAGCCGGTCGCGGACGACGGCCAGCGTCATCGCGTCCATGTCCTTCATGTCGACCGCGCCGCGGCCCCACACGCACCCGTCGGCGATCTCGCCGGAGAAGGGGTGGTGGGTCCAGTCGTCCGCGTTGGCGGGGACGACGTCGGTGTGCCCGTGGATGAGCAGGCCGGGCCGCGAGCGGTCCTCGCCCTCGACGCGGGCCACGACCGAGGCGCGCCCCGGGTGCGACTCGAAGATCTGCGGTTCGAGGCCGACCTCGGCCAGCTTCTCCGCCAGGTATTCGGCCGCGGCGCGCTCGCCGGGCCCGGAGTGGTCCCCGTAGTTGCTGCTGTCGATACGGATCAGCTCGCTGCACAGGGCCGCGACCTCGTCCTCACCGCGCACCCCCCCGACGCCCGCTCCCGCACCGCCCGGCCGTGACTCGCTCACGATGCCTCTCCTCCTCGTCGCCCTCACCCATCGCGGACCCGTCCGCCGCTCGCGCCGGACGCCTCCCCCATCCTGCCCCGCACCCCCGCGCGAGCCCAAGGCGCACCCGCCCCCGACCAGCGTTCCTCCCCCGCCCCGGGCGGTGATCGGCACCCCCCGATCTTTGCTATGGTTTACCCCGTCGCCACGGCCGAGAGGCCGTGACGTCACACCCGTCCGGGTGGCGGAATGGCAGACGCGCTAGCTTGAGGTGCTAGTGCCCTTTATCGGGCGTGGGGGTTCAAGTCCCCCCTCGGACACCGGCTGAGACCCCTGTTGATCAGGGGTTTTCTGCTTTTCTGGGCAGTGGCGTGAGTGGTGGTGCTCATCCGCCCAAAGCGTTGGACGGTTGGTCCAGCCAGGGGACCTGGCGCTCTGCTGTGACGGTCAGGCCGAAGCGGTGGAACCCAGGGCGCCCCTGGCCCTGCCACCACCGGAAAGCGGCTTCCACCTCGTCCCACAGTCGCCGGTCCCCCGACTGGTACACGGTGGCGGTGTCGTGACCGTCACGGAAGACGACCACCGCCCACGACGTGTCGGTAAGGCTGTAGAACCACACCGGCCGCTTTCCTGCCTGTTTGCGGTCCGGGACGTGGGTGCAGTCCGGCACCCGCAACCCGATTGCGAACGCTTCCACGTCCAGGCTGCCGGTCAGGAACTCCGGCTCCGTGATCGCTGTCGTGGACCTGTCCGCATTCCCGGTTCCCTGCGCCGGGACGTAGCTGCTGTGCTCGGGGCGGATCAGGCGCTGCGAGCGCATCCGCATGAAGGTGACCGGCTGGGTGAAGTGCCCGGACGCGCTGTTGCCGTCCCCGGCGACGACCAGACGTGCCGTTGCCTCGGTGTAGGCGTAGTGCGTGCCCCAGGGGGCGACGATCACCCCGCCCGGGGTGGTCTGCCGCACCCACGCGAACAGTCCGGACCGCAGGCCGCACGTGGCGATCACGCGGTCGTAGGGGGCGTCCGGCGGGTAGCCGAGAAGACCGTCACCCGTGATCACCTTCACGTCGCCGTACCCGACGCGCCGCAGTGCCGTGCGCGCAGCTTCTGACACGGCCGGGTCCACTTCCACCGAGACGACGTTGCCCGCGCCCACGCGGTGGGCCAGCAGGCCGGCATTCCACCCCGTGCCCGTGCCGATCTCCAGCACCTTGTGGCCGGCCTGTACATCGAGATCAGCGAGCATCGAGAAGACCACGCTCGGCATGGACGACGAAGAGGTGAAGGCCTTGCCTGGTTCGGTCCCGGTGTGCTTCCCGTCGTCCCACTGTGTGACGACCGGGACATTGGAGTCGGCGTACCCGTACCACGCTGACGAGTCCACCGTCTTGTCCACGGTGACCGCTCGGCCTGTCGCCGCATCGTGCGGCCACATCACGTCGGGAAGGAATGCCGTACGGGGCACGGCCGCGAACGCCGGTGCCCAGTCCGAGGTCATGAATCCGTTCTCCAGGAGAGAGCGGCCCAGCTCCGTACGACCGGGCCGCCCTTCCTGCTCAGCAGAGCTGGTGGTCACTTGCGGTGCTTCCCGTCGCCTTCCGGACTGCCACCATCGGGGCTGGGCTCCGGCGGCGTCCAGGAGGTACCGGGAAGGTTGTCGTCATCGTCGCCCCGCCCTGGGCGCAGATCGTTCCGAGCATCTTCATGAAGCATCTCCTCCACTGGTGACACTTTCGGTCTGCGCCCCCCGGGGTCCTGCTTCCAGGGGACCCGGAACCACTCCGGCCACGCGGGGGAACCGTCGAGCCTTCCCCGCCACGCTCGGCTCACCACTGGGCGTAGGGGGGGCGGCTACAGGTGAATATGAATCAGAGGAATGCTTAGTCCTTCGCGTAAATAGCGAAAGCTTCTTCGCGCTCGTGACCGGTCGCGCCCTCCGCCAGCGCCCGGCTCTCACGGAAGAGGTCGGGAAGCTGCTCCATGATCCCGATGTAGTGCGCCTGATCCCGCTTGGCGTGCAGCTTCTCGAGTTCGGCCCAAAGAGCTGACGAGCGGCGAGGGGCGCCGTCGAACACCGGTGCCAGGTCGTACCGTCGCAGCTCCCGCAGGATCGAGGCAGCCGAAGTACGCCAAGCGCTCTCCGTCCCCTTGGTCGCGTAGGGCCGTGCCATGAGGTCGTTCGGATGGCAGTGCAGGGCGGCGGCCAACTCGTTGATCGTGCTGGCCCGGTCCAGCTCCACGCGATCGTTCTCGACCTTGGAAACCCACCCTTGGGTACGCCTCACGGTGGCGGCGAGGTCCGCTTGCGCCATGCCCAGACGAAGGCGCTGGCGTCGTACCCTTCGTCCGACCGTCTCGTCCTCGTGCTGCATGCTTCGATGCTGGCACACGTGTGGCAACCTGCCGAGGGAAAAGCGGTCGCCTGGTGGGGTGGGGGTCGGGAGGATGCCGGGATGGACGACAGGGCAGAGGTGGGGGCTCCCGAGGCGCGTGGGGTGCGGGTGGCGTGGGAGGCGGTGCCGGGTGGGGTGCGGGCGGCGGTCGAGGGGCGGTTGGGGGCGCGGGTGGTGCGGGCGGCCACGCAGAGCGCCGGGTTCTCGCCGGGTGTCGCGGCGCGGCTAGTGCTCGCGGACGGGCGGCGGGCCTTCGTCAAGGCGGTGAGCGAGGCCCAGAATCCGGAGAGCCCGGGCATCCACCGCGACGAGGTCCGTATCGCGCGGGCCCTTCCCGCCGGGGTCCCGGCGCCGCGGCTGCTCGCCGATCTCGACCTGGACGGCTGGGTGGTGCTGCTCTTCGAGGACATCGAGGGGCGGCTGCCCGCGCAGCCGTGGGAGCCGGCCGAGCTGGAGCTGGTGCTGGACACGGTCGGCGGCCTGGCCGCGGCGCTGACGCCGAGCCCGGTCGACGCGCCGCCGGTCGCGGAGAAGCAGGACGGCGCCTTCCGCGGCTGGCGGATCCTCGCCGCGGACCACGCGGCGGGCACCGACGACCTGGCGGGCCTCGACCCGTGGGCGGCACGTAATCTGCCCGCGCTCGCGGAGCTGGAGTCCGGCTGGGCCGCGGGCGCGGCGGGCGACACCCTCGCGCACTCCGACCTGCGGGCCGACAATCTGCTGCTCACCCCGCAGGGCCGGGTCGTGATCGTGGACTGGCCCTGGGCCTGCCTGGCCGCGCCCTGGTACGACCTGCTGCTGATGCTGCCGAGCGTACGGATGCAGGGCGGCCCGCCGCCGGAGCAGATCTTCGCGCGGCACGAGGTCGGCGCGGGCGCGGACCCGGACGCCGTCACGGCCGTGGTGGCCGCCTTCGCCGGCTTCCTGCTCGGCCACGCCCGCCGCCCGGCCCCGCCGGGGCTGCCGACCCTGCGGGCCTTCCAGGCGGCCCAGGGCCGGGAGGCGCTGGTGTGGCTGCGGGCCCGTCTGGGCGAATGAGCCGGGCGGGCCGGGGCGGCCGATGAGTTCCGCCGGGCCGTCCGGTCCACCCTTGTGCAACGGACCCGTGCGCAGCGCACCCGAGCAGAGGCGGACACCATGGCCGGCCGTATCTTCGTCAACCTCCCCGTGCAGGACCTCCCGAGGTCCATGGCCTTCTTCGAGAACCTCGGCTTCTCCTTCGACCCGAACTTCACCGACGCGCGCGCCGCGTGCATGGCCGTCGGCGACGACAACCTGGTGATGCTGCTGACGGAGCCGTTCTTCACGTCGTTCACGGGCCGGCCCGTCGCGGACACCGGATCGGTGACGGAGGTGATCGTGGCCGTGCAGCAGGACTCGCCCGACGACGTCGACCGGATCGGCGACGCGGCGCTGGCGGCGGGCGCGCGGCCGGCGAAGACCACCGAGGAGGCCAGCCCGATGCACACCCGCAGCTTCTACGACCCGGACGGGCACCACTGGGAGATCTTCTCCATGGCCTCGACGCAGCCGTAGCCGGTACGGGTCGCAGCCGTAGCCGGTACGGGTCGTAGCCGGTACGGGTCGGCCCCCTCAGGGCGGCGGCGGGCCGCTGCTCTCGCGTACGACCAGCTCGCTCGCGACCTCGACCCGGGTGGAGGCAGGGCGCTCGCCGCCGATCAGCTGGAGCACCATCCCGGCGGCCAGCGCCGCCATGTCCGCCAGCGGGGTGCGCACGGTGGTCAGCCGCGGGGTGACCCAGTCGGCGAAGGCCAGGTCGTCGAAGCCGACGACGCTCACGTCGTCGGGCACCCGCAGCCCCAGCGCCGCCGCGGCGCGGTAGGTGCTGAGCGCCTGCTGGTCGCTGCCCGCGAAGACGGCGGTGGGCCGGTCCGGCAGCCGCAGCAGGTCGAGGGCGTGCCGGTAGGCGGGCTCGTTCGTGAAGTCGCCGTAGCGGACCAGTTCCGGGTCGTACGGCAGCCCCGCCTCCTCCAGCGCCGAGCGGTAGCCGTCGATCCGGGCGCGCGAGGCGAGCCGCTGCGGCGGGCCGCCGATGACCGCGATCCTGCGGTGGCCCAGGCCCACCAGATGCCGTGTGGCGGCGAGCCCGCCGGGCCAGTTGGTGGCGCCGACCCACGGCACGCCGGGCGGCGGCTCCTCGGCCGGGGAGATGAGCGCGAAGGGGATGCCGAGGCGGAGCAGCTCGCGGTGCTGCTGCTGGTCGATCTCGGGGACGACCAGGATCGCGCCCAGGGTGCGGCGGGCGGCGAGCGAGTCGAGCCAGCGGCGGGCGGGGCTGCCGCCGTCGCCGCCGTGCGCGGCGGATACGACCAGGCCCATGCCCACCGCGTCGAGCGCCTGCTCGGCGCCGCGGATCAGCTCGGCGGCCCAGGCGCCGTCGATCTCGTTGACGACGAAGTCGACGAGCCCGCCGGGCGCCAGCGCGGTGGCGGCGGGGCCGTTGCGGGCGGGGTAGCCGTGCTGGGCCAGCAGCCGCTGGACCCTGGCGCGGGTGCGGGCCGCGACGTCCGAGCGGTCGTGCAGGACCTTCGACACGGTGGACACCGACACGCCCGCCTCCGCGGCGATCACCGCGAGCGTCTTCCCCTCGGGGCGGGGGCGGTCGCCGGTGCCGGCCATGGCACACCTCCTCTTCCGCCGCCCGTGCGGGTCGGCCCCGCGAAAATATCCCGCCGGACGCCCCCGCCGGGCCCCGGGTCGCTCTCCGCGCCGCCCCGCAGCCCCGCCCGGCCCGCGCCACGCCCGGCGCCGGGAGGCCGCGAACGGCACGGGAGGCCGGGGACGACGGCGGGGCTCGGATACGGCGTCGGGAGGACGTGAACGGCGGCGGGGCCCAGATACGGCACCGGGGGCCGCGCACAGCGGCCGGAGAACACGAACGGCGCCAGAGCCCGGACACGCCGCCGGGGTCCGCGACCGCCGTCCGGGGCCTGGACACGCCGCCGCGACCGCCGTCCCGACCCCGGACCAGCCGCCCCGCGCCGGACACGCCCCGGGGCGCACCACCCCGCGCCGGACACGGCGGCATATCGTTGACGATGCGTCATTTGTCTGCCTATGGTCGGTCCCCGCCGACCCCCGAGGAGCCCGCATGCCGAACGGCCCGTCCCGTCGCTCGCTGCTCACCGCCGCCGGACTCGGCGCTGCCGGGGCGCTCGGCGCCTCGGGAGGGACCGCCCGTGCGAGCGGGGCGGGGGCCGGGGCCGAGGCGGGCCACGGCCCCACTCCCCGGCCCGGCGCGCGGCAGCTGACCTTCGCGTCGCCGCAGCTGACGCCGTACGTGGACGCGCTGCCGCTGCCGCCCGTGCTCACCGGCGACCGGACGCTGGCGATGGCCCCCGCGACGCACCGCTTCCACCGCGACCTGGGCGTGGCGCGGACGTGGTCGTACGGCGGGCAGCCGTACCTCGGCCCGACGATCGAGGCGCAGCGCGGCGTGCCGCTCTCGCTCACCTTCAGCAACGGCTTCGACGGGCACCTCTTCGCCGCCGACGTCGACCCGACCCTTGAGGGCGCGTCCGAACTCGACCGCACGCAGCCGCGCGCCTCCGTGCACCTGCACGGCGCCGTGACCCCGCCGGACGCGGACGGGCACCCCGAGAACACCTTCCGGCCCGGCGGCAGCATGACCTACCGCCACCCGAACGGCCAGCAGGCGGGCCACCTCTGGTACCACGACCACGCGATGGGCATCACCCGGCTCAACGCGGTGGCCGGGCTCGCCGGGCAGTACATGCTGCGCGACGCGTACGACACCGGCGCCGCCGGGAATCCCCTCGGGCTGCCCGACGGCGAGTTCGAGGTGCCGCTCACGCTCGCCGACCGGCGCTTCGGCGACGACGGCTCGCTGGTCTTCCGCACCTCCCGCGCGGTGCCGCAGGGGCACTGGGAGGGTGGGATGTTCGGGGACACGATGACCGTCAACGGGGTCGTGTCGCCGTATCTGGAGGTCGCCCGCGGCTTCTACCGGCTGCGGGTGCTCAACGCGTCCAACGCCCGCGCCTACCGGCTGTTCTTCTCCGACCGGATGCCGTTCTGGGTGGTCGGCGCGGACGGCGGGCTGCTGGACGCCCCGGCCCGCACCACGTCCGTCCGCATCACCCCCGGCGAACGCCTGGACCTGGTCGTGGACTTCGGGTCGCTCGCGGCGGGCGAGCACGTCGACCTGACCAACGACCAGCAGGAGTCGCCCGACGTGGTGGCGGCGACCGGGGTCGCCCCGACCGCCGACATCATGCGCTTCACCGGCACCGGCGTGGCCGGCTTCCGCACTCCCCCGCCGGACCGGCTGCGCGGCGGCCCCGGCCTGCCCGCCGCGCTGCCCCCGATGCCGCAGCCCACCGCCGCGCGCCGGATCGTCACCCTCACCCCGGCCCGCGTCCCCGGCTACCCGCCGGCCGGGATGACGATGGACAACATGCTGTACGGCCAGGGGCCGGTCACCGCCCCGCGGCAGGGCACGACCGAGGTGTGGGAGTTCGTCAACGTCTCCCCGCAGGCCCACCCGATGCACCTGCACCTGGTGCACATGCGCGTCCTGGACCGGCAGCGCTTCGACATCGAGGCGTACGTCCGCGCCAACCCCCGCCCGGCCGCGGGCACCCCCTGGCGCCCCTCCCCCGACGCCTACCTCGTCGGCGCCGCCCAGCCCCCGTCCCCCTGGGAGACGGGCCTGAAGGACACCGTCGCCTGCCCGCCCGCCACCGTCACCCGCGTCCTGGTCCGCTTCCCCGACGCCGCCGAACTGGGCTTCGACCCCGACGCGTCCTTCACCGCCCTGGACGGCATGAGCCTGCAGGGCTACGTGTGGCACTGCCACATCCTCGACCACGAGGACGACTGCATGATGGCCCGCTACCGGCTGACTGTCTGACCCTCCTTCTAGGCTCGTCGCAGAAGAGGATCGAGCACGGGGGTGGTGGCGATGGCCGGCGGCGTGGTCGCGGTCGTGGTCGACGCGGTGGACGCGGAAGGGCTCGCGGGGTTCTGGGCCGCGGCGCTGGAGTGGACGGCGGGGCCGGGCGGGGTGGTGCGGCCGCCCGGGGGCGGGGTGGAGCTGCGGTTCGCGGGCGGGGCGGGGGTCAAGCGCGGGAAGAACCGGCTGCACCTGGATCTCGCCGGGGGCGGGCGCCAGGAGGCGGTGGTGCGGCGGCTGCTGGGGCTCGGGGCGGTGCGGGCCGACATCGGGCAGGGCGAGGTGCCGTGGGAGGTGCTGGCCGATCCTGAGGGCAACGAGATGTGCGTGCTGCCCGAGCACCGCGGGACGCCGGGCGAGGCGCTCGCGCAGATATGCCTGGACGCCGCCGACGCGGAGGCGCAAGGGAGCTTCTGGTCGGCCGCGACCGGCTGGGCGGTCACCGGGCGCGGCGACTGGGGCGTGTGCCTGCGGGATCCGGCGGGCGCCGGGCCCGCCCTGGTGATGGGCCCGCCCGCGGCGCCGAAGACAGGCCGCAACCGGCTCCGGCTGCGCCTGGCCGCCGCCCCGCCCGGCCATGCAGGAGAGCGCGCCGACCCCGAGGGCAACGAGTTCGAGGTCGGCGCCTAGACGACCGGGCGGCTCACCAGGCGGCGGGGGCGTAGTCCTTCAGGAAGCAGCCGTAGATGTCCTCGCCCAGCTCGCCGCGCACGATCGGGTCGTAGACGCGGGCGGCGCCGTCGACCAGGTCCAGGGGGGCGTGGAAACCCTCCGCGGCGAGGCGGATCTTGTCCGGGTGCGGGCGCTCGTCGGTGATCCAGCCGGTGTCGACGGCGGTCATGAGGATGCCGTCCGTCTCCAGCATCTCCTTGGCGCTGGTGCGCGTGAGCATGTTGAGCGCGGCCTTCGCCATGTTGGTGTGCGGGTGGCCGGCGCCCTTGTAGCCGCGGGAGAACTGGCCCTCCATCGCGGAGACGTTGACGACGTACTTGCGCCGGGCGGCCGCCGCGGCCATCGCCGGGCGCAGGCGGCTCACGAGGATGAAGGGCGCGGTCATGTTGCAGAGCTGGACCTCCAGCAGCTCCACCGGGTCGACCTCGCCGACCGTCTGGACCCAGGTGTTCGTGGGGTCGAGGTCGGGGACGAGGCCGCCCGCGTCGATCGCGGTGCCGGCCTCGATACGGGCGAGCGACGCGGAGCCGCTGACCAGCGCGAGGCCCGTGACGTCGGCGGCGGTGAGCCCGCGGCCGCCGCGCGGGGCGGGCAGGGCGGCGGCGGTGCGCGCGCCGCTGCCGAAGGCGCCGAGGATCTCGGTGCCGGGCAGCTCGCCGGGGGGCAGCGGCGCGGACTCGGCGGTGACGAGCTCGCGGTAGGCGGCGGCGGAGCGGCGTACGGTCTGGGCGGCGTTGTTGATGAGGATGTCCAGCGGGCCTTCCGCGGCCACCGAGTCGGCGAGCGCGACGACCTGGGCCGGGTCGCGCAGGTCGATGCCGACGATCTTGAGCCGGTGTATCCACTGGTCGCTGTCCGGCATCGCCTTGAAGCGGCGGACGGCGTCCCGCGGGAAGCGCGTGGTGACGGTCGTGTGCGCGCCGTCCCGCAGCAGCCGCAGCGCGATGTACATCCCGATCTTGGCGCGCCCGCCGGTGAGCAGGGCGCGGCGGCCGGTGAGGTCGGTGCGCGCGTCGCGGCGGGCCCGGTTCTCGGCGGCGCACGGCGGGCAGAGCTGGTGGTAGAAGGCGTCGACCTGGACGTAGCGGGTCTTGCAGACGTAGCAGGACCGGGGGCGTTCCAGGATGCCGGCGACCTCGGTGCTGACCGAGGGGGCGAGCCGGATGCCGAGTGTCTCGTCGTCGATGCGGTCGGCGGCGCCGGTTGCCGTGGCCTCGGTGACGCGCTTGTCGTTCTCGGTCTTGGCGGCCCGGCGCTCCTGGCGGCGGCGCTGCTTGACCGTGCGGTAGATCCCGGCGGTGGCGCGGCGCACGGCGATCGCGTCGGGGTGGTCGACGGGCAGCCCGTCCAGCTCGGCGAGCACCGCGAGGCAGATCTCCATACGGGCCGGGTCGATGCCGGCTGCGTCGGCGCCCTCGGCGGGCGGGATCGGCTCCTCGTGCCCGGGGTCGTGAAGGTCCTGCGTGGTCGCCGTCATGCCGCTGCCGCTCTCCGTGTCCGCGCCGGTTCCGCCGGCCCCGTGCCGCCGGGGTACGCCTCCCGGGTCATCGGACCGACTTTACGTTTGACCTGCGGGCAGCTCCAAACCCGGCGGCGGGCTCCCCGGCGGTAGCCTCGGGGCGTTGCCGCCGCCCCGCGCTGGAGGTCCGTTGAACGCCGCGAACCCGCTGTCCGTACCGCTCGACGATCCGTTCGGGCCGCACAACCTGCCCTACGGGGTGTATTCGACCGCCGCGGATCCGGCGCCCCGGATCGGGGTGCGCTACGGCGGGCACGTGCTGGACGCGGGGGCCGCGGCGCGCGCGGTGGGCGCCCCGGGCCAGATCGTGTCGCTGCTGTCGGCGCCGGTGCTGAACCCGCTGCTGGCCGCCGGGCGGCCGGTGTGGACGCGGGTGCGGGCGGCGGTCACGCGGTGGCTCACGGCGCCGGAGCACACGGCCGTGGTCGCGCCGCTGCTGGTACCGCTCGCGCAGGCGCTGCCGCACCTGCCCTTCGAGGTCGCCGACTACGTCGACTTCTACGCCTCCGAGCACCACGCCGCGAACGTCGGCCGGATCTTCCGCCCCGACGCCGCCGACCCGCTCACCCCGAACTGGAAGCACCTGCCCATCGGCTACCACGGCCGCGCGGGCACCGTCGTGGTGTCGGGCTCGCCCGTGCTGCGCCCGTGCGGGCAGCGCAGGGCCGCGGGCGAGGCGGCGCCGTCGTACGGGCCGTCGCTGCGGCTGGACGTGGAGGTGGAGCTGGGCTTCGTGGTGGGCGGCGCGTCGCCGCGCGGCAGCCGGGTGGCGATGGCCGAGGCGGACGAGCACGTCTTCGGCGTGTGCCTGCTCAACGACTGGTCCGCCCGCGACATCCAGGCGTGGGAGTACGTGCCGCTGGGCCCCTTCCTCGGGAAGTCCTTCGCGACGTCCGTCTCCCCGTGGGTGGTGCCGCTGGAGGCGCTGGCCCACGCCCGTACGGCCCCGCCGCCGCGCGACACGCCGCTGCTGCCGTACCTGGACGACGCGGGCGTGCTGCCGCCGTGCGGCCTGGACATCGCGATGGAGCTGCGGCTGAACGGCCACACCGTCTCCCGGCCGCCCTTCGCGTCGATGTACTGGACGTACGCGCAGATGCTGGCGCACCTGACGGTGAACGGCGCGAGCCTGCGCCCCGGCGACCTCTTCGCGTCCGGCACGGTCAGCGGGCCGCGGCCGGAGCAGGTCGGCGCGCTGATCGAGCTGACGCACGGCGGGGCGCGCCCGGTGGAGCTGCCGGACGGCTCCCGGCGGGCCTTCCTGGAGGACGGCGACGAGGTCGTCATCACGGCGACGGCCGCGGGCCCGGACGGTGTCCCGGTGGGCCTCGGCGAGGTCGCGGGAAGGATCGAGCCCGCGCGCTGAGGCCCGCGCGCGCCGGGTGGGCGGGGTGAACGGGGTGGACCGCGCGGTCCGGCACCAGGTGCCGGGTGCCGGACCGCGCGGGGTTCAGCGCCCGCGGTAGCCGGGGGCGGGGACGTCCTGGACGGGGACGCCGCCCGCGACCGCGCCGAGCAGCGTCAGCTCGGGCTGCGGCAGGCCCGCGGGGGTGGTGCCGTCGGCGAGGACGGCGAGGGCGAGGCTGTTGGTGCCGCGGGTGCGCAGGACGCCGTTCGGCAGCACGAAGGTGTGCTGCGGGCCGACGTCGTTGGCGTACTGGCCGAGGTTCCAGCCGTTGAGGAAGATCTGCACGCGGTAGGCGCGGGCCGGGTCGTCGGTCAGGGTCAGGCCGATCGACGCGTCCGTGCCGGGGTCGACGTCGAGGCGGAAGTCGGTGCGGTACCAGCTGACGCCCTGGCGGGTGTCGGTGTGCGGCAGCGCGACCCGCGTCCACCGCTCGTCGGGGAAGCCGGGCAGGTGCCAGCCGGAGCGCTCGCCGTACAGGCCGCCGGTGTTGAGCACCCCGCGTACGGTGTCGAGGCCTGCCGCGCCCTGGATGCGCCAGGTCAGCGGGGCGCCGTCGAGGGTCGCGGCGAGCAGGCCGCGGGCGGCCTTGAAGGCGTCGTTGGCGCCGCCGTCCTCGGCGTGGGCCATCGGGCGCACCAGCACGGCGACGGTGTGCTCGCCCGGGCCGCGCAGCTCGGCGGGCACCG
Source organism: Streptomyces sp. NPDC021020 (assembly GCF_044333285.1). Lineage (NCBI taxonomy): Bacteria > Bacillati > Actinomycetota > Actinomycetes > Kitasatosporales > Streptomycetaceae > Streptomyces > Streptomyces sp. NPDC021020. The sequence continues at coordinate 159,052 of NZ_JBIRQQ010000008.1, read as the reverse complement.
CGAAGTCGGCGGTGCCGGTCCAGCTCGCGACGGTGTCCTGGGCCTTGGCGGGGGTGGGCAGCCGGTGGGTGCCGAGCGGGTGGCCGTCCCACCAGGCCATCAGCAGGCCGAGGGTGCCGCCCTGGTAGGTGAGCGAGAGCGTCTCGGCGTCGGCCGCGTCGCCGACCCGGGCGCGGTACCAGACGTCGCCGTAGTAGCAGCCGTAGTCGTCGGCGAAGAGCACGGCGGGCTGGCCCGCGGGCAGCGCGGTGGAGCTGTGCGAGGCGGTGAGGTCGCAGACGCGCCAGCGGCGGTCGTCGAAGCCGGGCGCGGATTCCGGGTTCTCCGCGGCGTAGCGCCAGCCGGTCAGCGCGGGCAGCCGGACCGGCCGCGGTCCTGGGAGCTGCGCGGTGGCGGCGAGGCTGCCGTCGCGGGTGGTGCGGGTGCCGGCGCGCCTGCCGTTCCAGTCGACGTGCTTGACGCCGTCCGGGGCCCACACCTCCAGCGGCGCGGGGGCGTCGGTGTCGCCGGTCAGGTCGAGGTCGGCGCCGTGGACGCGGGCGGTGCGCACCAGGGCGGGGCCGCGGACGAGCAGCGGGCCGGCCGGCGTGGTGCTCGGCCACAGGGTCGCGGCCGCGGTGTCGTCGGCCAGGAGCAGCAGCAGCGGGGTGCCGCTGCCGCCGCCCTCGACGCGGACGCGGGTGAGCCCGTCGAGGACGGCGTTGACCCGCAGGGTGCCGGCCTCGGCGTCGTAGGTGGTCTCGGCGGTGCCTTCGGTGACGGTGACGGCAGGCCGGGTCCGGCACAGCAGCACGGTCTCGACGGGATCGCCGGGGCGACCGGTGAGCAGCGCGAGGTCCTGGGCGCGGCCGGTGGCGCGCCACATGGGCTGGGCGGTGGTGTAGAGCAGGGCGCGGCGGCCGAGCGAGAGGTTGGCGGCGACGACCTTCATGTCCTTGGCCGTGACGCGCAGCCCGCCGGGCGCGGCGGGCACGGTCAGCTCCCCGGCCGCGGTCGTCACGGGCAGGGTGCAGGTGGCGTCGGCGCTGCCGTCGTTGCGCAGGAAGTACAGGTGGGAGCTGCGGTCCGGGCTGGTCAGGTGGTAGACGCGGAGGGCGCCGCCGGTGACGGGGGTGGCGGTGACGTCGTCGGCGCGGTCGAGCTGCCCGAGGTCGGGGAAGGCGGCGAGCATCGAGCCGATCTGCCGCATCGGCAGCAGCTTGGAGGTCTGGTTGCGGCCCTCGTCGATGGCGGCGCCGTAGTCGTAGGAGGTGTAGACGACGGGGGCGGGGAGCCAGCCCCAGGAGGTGCCGCCGAAGGTCATGTAGACGTTGTGGATCTTGATGCCGTTGGCGAGGTTGGTGAGGTAGAAGCGCCGCTCGAAGGCGGCGTCGCGGGTCCTGCGGGATTCCGCGTAGCCGAGCCCGCCGAATTCCGCGCCGCCCCACGGGTCGAACCAGCCGCCGCCGAACTCGGCCATGAAGCCGGGGGTGTCGGGGCTCGCGGTCGCGCCGCCCTTGGCGCCGCCGGTGCCGAAGTAGCCCCAGTCCGGGGCGAGTCCGCTGGGCGAGGGGTAGCCGTCGAAGGCGTAGAGGTAGCGGCCCTGCTCGCCGCCGGTGTCGAAGCCGCCGGGGGCCCAGTAGCCGTTGCGGCCCTTGTCGTTGTGGAAGAGCGGTACGTCGATGCCGTCGGCGCGCACCTTGGCGTAGAGGTGGGCCATGTAGTCCTGGCCGGTGGCGCTGGTGACGTACGAGGCGTACTCGTTCTCCAGCTGGTAGAGCACGACCGTGCCGCGGCCCTTGGTGTGGAGGTGGCGGCCGATCACGGCGTTGACGGCGGTGAGCCACTCGTCGGCGTGCGCGAGGTAGGTGGGGTCGCTGGTGCGGGCGCGGCCGGGGGTCGTCGTCAGCCAGGCCGGGTAACCGCCCGCGTCCACCTCGGCGTTGATGTACGGGCCGGGGCGCGCGATGACGTACAGGCCCGCTTCCGCGGCCATGTCCAGGAAGCGGTCGAGGTCGCGGACACCCGTGAAGTCGTACGAGCCGGGCGCGGGTGAGTGGAAATTCCACGCGGCGTAGATGCTCACGGCGTTGTAGCCGTTGGCGGCCATCTTGTGCAGGACGTCGAGCCAGAGGGAGGGGCTGGGCAGCCGGAAGGGGTGCACCTCGCCGGACCACAGGGGGACGCGCTGCCCGTCGACGAGCAGCGAGTAGCGGTCGAAGCCCACGGTGTGCGGCCGGCCGTCGGCGGCGGGGCGGGGCAGGACGCCGGCGGGGGCGGTGGCCGGGGCTGCCGCGGCGGCGGTGTGGGCGGCGGCGACCGGCAGCGCGAGAGCGGCGGCCGTGCTGCCGGTCAGAGCGGTGAAGGTGCGGCGGGACAGTTCCACAGGGGGATTCCCTTCGGCGACAGGGCGGTGCTGACCGCGCCGGGGCGCGGGGGGCGTGCCGCGGAAACGTAACTTCAGCCGGAGCGGCGCGCAAGACTTTCGCACACAATCCCCCAGGAGCGCGCAGACCGTGAGCCGGGCACCCGGAAGCGTGATGCTCCTTCAGGAGTGGCCATTTCAGCAGGTGGGAGACAGCACGAGAGGCGCTTGGAGGGGGCCGGGGCGCCGGAAAGCAATCATCGTGTTCAAACGTGTTCACTCATGGAGGCAGCGCGAGCGGGTCACGATTCGACACTTTCGATCAGCAGCGGCGCGGCGGGTCCGGTGGGTCGGGCGGAACGGGGCAGATTCATCACGCGGGCACCGCGCCCGACGCACCGCCCGCGGAAAGGAGCACGCGCGATGACGGAACGCCCACCCGGGGATCCGGCGGACGCCGCGGCCCCGGGGCGCGACGAGACCGCCGAGGAGCGGGCGGACCGGCGCTGGTCGGACCTGCTCCAGGAGCTGCGGGTCGCGCAGACCGGCGTGCAGATCCTCTTCGGCTTCCTGCTCACCGTCGCCTTCCAGCAGCGCTTCGCCGAGCTGTCCGGCACCGAACGGCACCTGTACGCGGCCGCGGTCGTACTGGGCGCGGCCACGACCGGGGTGCTGGTGGGCCCGGCGGCGATGCACCGGCTGCTGACCGGCCACCACCTCAAGCCGGAGACGGTGGTCTGGGCCTCGCGGCTGACCGTGCTCGGCCTCTTCCTCCTGCTGTGCACGATGACCTGCTCACTGCTGCTCGTCCTGCGCCTGGTGGTGCCGGGCGCCCTCGCCGGGTGGCTGGCCGGCGCTCTGGTGGTGTGGTTCGCGCTGTGCTGGCTGGCGGTGCCGCTGTGGGCGGTGCGGCGCGCCCGGCGGACGGCCGCGGCCCGGCAGGGGTGAGCGCCGGCCTTCTGCGGCCCCGGGGATTCATACCCCCGGGGGTACACTGGACCGCTGGACGGTTGCCGGACGAGAGGAGTGGCGGCCATGGGGATGGCGGTCGACGAGGACGCGGTGCAGTCGGTCCTCAACCGTTTGCGGCGGGCCCAGGGGCAGCTCTCCGGAGTCATCGCGATGATCGAGGCGGGGCGGGACTGCAAGGACGTGGTCACCCAGCTCGCCGCCGTCTCGCGCGCACTGGACCGGGCGGGCTTCAAGATCATCGCGAGTGGCATGCGGCAGTGCATGACCGCGGCGGACGAGAACCAGCCGCCCATGTCCGAGGCCGAGTTGGAGAAGCTCTTCCTGACCCTCGCCTGAAACGAGCACCCCGGGCACTCCGCCCACCTGCGCGAGGGCGCCGGGATCCGTACCGGTACGGATCCCGGCGCCCTCGCGTTCAACGTCCCGGGGGTCGGATGGATCACGTTGCCGCTCCGAGTTAGGTGAGCCTAACCTAAGCTCCGTTTCTTCCGACGCGAGCCAAGGGTTCCCCGCCATGCCCCTCCCCCCTCCGCTGCCGTACGCGGCCGCGCCAGCCCCCTCCACCCCGCTCGGCCCGTTCGAGGACAGCGCCGTGAGCTGGACGACCTGGACCACCCTCATGGGGTTCGTCGGCCTGGTCCTCCTCGCGCTGCTGGCCGCGGGCCCCGCCGCCCGGATCTCCTCCCGCACACTCGCCGGGGTGACGGCGCGGCTGGCCCGCGCGGCGGCCGTCCTCGGCGTGCTCGCGGTGCCCGCGGTGCTCACCGACCTGGCCCACGGCGCTTCCGCCGACGGCGGCTACGACTACGGCGCCGCCTGGCGCTCCCTCTACGACGGCACCAACTCCGGCCGCCTGCTCGGCCTCGAAGTGACACTGGTCCTGGCCGGCGCCGTGCTCGTCGCCCCGCTGGCACTGCGCAGGTACGCGGCCGGTCCGGCCCGCCGGTGGCTGCTCGCGGCCGGGCTCGCCGCGGGCGCCGTCGCGCTCGGCACCACCAAATTCCCCGACGCCGTCCCGCAGGACTGGTCCCGTACCGTCTTCGAGACGGCGATGTGGATGCTCCACCTGCTCGGCGGCGCGGTGTGGGCCGGCGGACTGCTGGGCCTGCTGCTCCTCGCCGCGCCGGGCGCCGTGGCGCCCGCCGACCGCGGCGCCTTCTTCTCCCCCGCGATACGCCGCTTCTCCGCCGCCGCGACGAGCTGCGTGGCCGCCATCGCGCTGTCCGGCCTCTTCCTCTACTGGGAGCACGTGGACGGCCTGGGCCAGCTGCTGTCCACGATGTACGGGCGGGTGCTCGGCGTGAAGATCGTCATCTTCGGCACCCTGCTGCTGCTCGGGGCGTTCAACCAGTTCGTGGTGCACCCGCGCGTCGAGGCGCTGCGGGACGCGGGCGACCGGCGGCCGCTGCACGTCCTGCTGGTGCGCACCTTCCCGGCCGTCGTGGCGACCGAGGCGGTCCTGGTCCTGACCGTCCTGTTCGTCGCGCCCTTCCTGCACGGCTCCGCCCGCAACCAGGCCTACCAGGCAGGGGTGGCCGAGCACTCGGCGACCGCCGTGGACGTGAAGGACCTTCCGAAGCTCCCGGCGAAGGAGGTGAGCCTTTCCACGTGGACGTGGGGCACCGCGGAGACGCTCGTGGTGCTCGCCCTGACGGTCGGCGGCTACCTGCTGTCCGGCCGGCTCGCCCCGCGCCGCGCTCCCGGCTCGCGGGGGCCCGCCACCATCCCGGCTGCGGCGCCCGCCGCCGCCGAGTAGCGGAATACCGCCCCGCGGCGGCGGGTTGCACGCGGCGTGAACCGTGATCACCCGCCGCTCGACGGCCTCCACCCGCTGCTCGCCGGCCGCTTCAGCCCCTCGAAGTTCGACCCGTCGGGTGTGCTGGAGGACGACGCCGTCGCGCTCCTGCTGGAGGCCGCCCGATGGGCGCCCTCGGCGGGCAACTCGCAGCCGTGGGCCTACGTCGCCGCCCGCCCCGGCGAGCCGGACCACGCCCGGATCCTGCCGCATCTCGCGCGCAGCTCCGCCCGCTGGGCGGTGGACGCCGGACTGCTCGTCGTCACCCTCGCGCACCGCTACGTCGGCGACAGCGGGCTGCTCTACTCGGAGTTCGCGGACTACGACCTGGGGCAGTCCGTCGCGCACCTCACGCTCCAGGCGCAGGCGATGGGCCTGGCGGCGCACCAGTTCCGCGCCTTCGACCTGGAGAAGCTGACCGCCGAGCTGCAGCCCGGCCCCGGGTGGGAGGTCGTCACCATGATCGCGGTGGGCCGCCCCGCCGAACCGCCCGCCGCCGCCCGCGCCCGCCGTACCGTCGCCGACCTGCGCTCGGCGCCCTGGGCGCTGCCGGAGTAGCCGCGGGACCTGGCTGGGCCGAACGGCTGGGCCGCACCCCCGCTCGGGCGCGCCCGCGGGGCCCGGCCCTGGACCGGACCGACGATATGACGACCCCGGCCGTGGGCCCGGGAGGCGGCGGTACGCGGGAAGGGCGGCGACGGTGGCGCACGAGGCGGACCGACCCGGCCCGGACCCGGACGAGCCGCGGGGCCCGGCGGGCGAGGGCGGACGCGGCGGGTCCGGCGGAGGCGCGGACTCGGGCGGAAGCGCGGGCTCAGGCGGACCGGGCGCGTCCGGCGCTCCCGGCGAGACTCCGGAGGCTGCGGGGGTCGGGGGGCTGGGTGGGGTCGTGCGGGAGTTGCGGGACGCGGTCACGCCGCGGTCCGCGCTCGTCGTCCTCGGGGTGCTGCTGCTCCAGCTCGGCTTCGCGCTCTCCTACATGGGCGCCTTCCACGCGCCCAAGCCGCACCGGGTGCCGGTCGTGGTGGCCGCGCCGCCGTCCGCCCTGGGCACGGCGGTCGCGCGGCTGAACGCGCTGCCCGGCGAGCCCGTGCACGCGACCGCCGTCAGCGGCGAGGCGCAGGCGCGGCAGCGGCTGCTGGAGCGGCGTACGGACGCGGCCTTCCTCCTCGACCCGCGCGCGAAGGCCGACACCCTCCTGGTCGCCTCGGCTGCGGGCTCCTCCGCGAGCGACGCGGCCACCAGGGTCGTACGGACCGTGAACACCGCCCAGCACCGCGACGTCGTCGTGCGCGACATCCGCCCGCCGGCCGCGGGCGACTTCCGCGGGCTGTCGTCCTTCTACCTCGTGCTGAGCTGGACGATCGGCGGCTACCTCGCGTCCTCCGCGCTCAGCATGGCCGCGGGTTCCCGGCGCCCCACCCTGCGCCGCGTCCTGGTGCGGCTGCTGGTGATGCTGCCGTACGCGTTCGTGTCCGGCGTCGGGGGCGCGGTCATCGTGGGCCCCGTGCTGAACTGCCTGCCCGGCGCCTTCTGGGAACTCGCCGGCATCGGGACCCTCGTCGTCTACGCGTCGGCGGCGGCCGGTGTCGCCCTTCAGTCGCTGGCCGGCACGGTCGGTCTCGGCCTGACCATCCTGATCTTCACCGTCCTCGGCAACCCCAGCTCCGGCGGCGTCTACCCGGGGCCCCTGCTGCCGCCGTTCTGGCGCGCGATCGGCCAGGCCCTGCCGCCGGGCGCGGGCACCACGGCCGTCCGCAACACCGTCTACTTCGACGGCCACGACATCGCCACGGCGATCTGGGTGCTCGTCGCCTGGGCGGTCGGCGGCTCCCTCGTCGCGATCGCCTCGTCCGCGGTCCGCGGCCTGCGCACCCGGCGGGCACTCGTCGCCCGGCCGGCCCTGTGACAGGTCCCCGGCCCCGGACCGACCCGGGGCCGGGGCCTGCCGGGAGTTCAGCCGGCGGCCCGGATCAGCGCCGCGATCCGCGCGAAGCCGCGCCGCTCGGCGTGCGCGAGCGGGGTGACGCCGTCGCCGTCGGCGATCGCGGGGTCGGCGCCCGCGTCGAGCAGCAGTCCGACGATCTGCTGGTGGGCGGGACCGCCGTCGCCGAGGATGACGGCCTCCAGCAGCGCCGTCCAGCCGAGCCGGTTGACGTGGTTCACGTCGATCGACGTCTGCGCGAGCACCGCCCGGACGTAGTCCACGTGGCCGCGCTCGCTCGCCGGGATGAGGGAGACACCGCCGAAGCGGTTGGTCAGCGTCAGGTCCGGCCCGGCCGGGAGCAGCACACGCATCATGGCGGTGCTGCCGGTGACGCCCGTGACGAGCCAGGGGCTGTCGTCCCGGTCGTCCTGCGCGTCCGGGTCGGCGCCCGCGGCGACCAGTGCCTCGGCGGCCGCGACGTGGTCGCCGAGCGCGGCGAGCAGCAGCGGGGTGCGCCGGTGGGCGTCCCGCGCCCCCACGTCGGCGCCCGCGTCGAGCGCGGCGCACACCGCTCGGGTGTCACCGCTCGCCGCGGCGTCCAGGAGTGCGCTGTCGGGGGCGTTCATACGGGGGCTGCTCCTTGCGGGGGCGGGTGTGCCGGGGGTGGCGGTGGGCGCCGGGAGGCACCGTACGCCACCGGACCCCGGCGCGGTGGTCAGTCAATGGGCGAGGGCGGCGGCCCCGGCCTGCGCGAACGTCTCGTCCTGCGTGCCGGACGGGGCGCCCGCGACACCGATGCCCGCGACCGGGGCGCCCTTGGCGGTGACCGGCGCGCCGCCCGCGAGGAAGAGGGTGCCGGGGATGTCCTTGAGCGTCGGCGCCTGCGTGAGGCGGGTGGCCAGCTCGGAGGTGGGGGCGTTCCACGACACGGCGGTGAAGGCCTTCTCCTGCGCGGCCTCGTACGACTGCGGTCCCGCGCCGTCGCCGCGCAGGGTGACCAGGGTGTTGCCGTCGCGGTCGACGACCGCGACGGAGACGTGCTGGTGCGCCTTCGCGGCCGCGTCCAGGGCCGCCTGCGCGGCCTTCGTGGCGGCGGCGACCGAGAGGTGGTCGGTCTGCACGAGGGCGCCGTGCCGCGCGTCCGCCTTCTGCGCCGTGGCCTTCTGCGCTGTGGCCTTCTGCGCCGTGGCGGGCGCGGACTGCGGCGAGGACGCGCTCGCGGACCAGGCGCCGACGCCCCCGATCACGACGGCGGCGAGGGCGCCGGCGGTGAGCACGCGGGTACGCGTCGAGACCTTCTTGACCTGCTGCATGACTCTTGGCTCCAGGGGTCGGGGGGATTCGGCGGAGCCGCCGGACCGGCGCTCCGCAATCCATCGTGGGCGCGTGCGCCCCGCTCCCCCGTCGTCGTCCCGGGCCGTTGCGGCGGGCCGCGGGGAGGACACCGGGGTCGTCCGATCGGATGACCCCGACCACCTCCGGGACCGTCCACCATGGGAGTGTTCGTCCCGTTCGGAGAGCCCGGACGCGCGACGGCCCGAGGCGTGGAAGGCGGTGCGCAGTGCGCACGAGCGACGATCCCGCCGCCGCGGACGCGCGGCGGCTCGCGGCGGTCATGCACGTGACCTTCTTCGTGCTGCTCGCCGCCTCCATGGCGCGGTTCGTGCAGCGGCACGGCGGCGAGGCCCGGGTGTGGCCGGTGGTCGCGCTGGCCGCGCTGCTCGCCGTGCTGTACGCGGCGGGCGGGCGCCGGCTGCTGCGGGCGCTGCCCCGGGTACCGGTGCCCTGGCCGCCGGTGCCGCGGCTGCTGTGGCTGGCAGCGGTCGTCGTGGTGTGGGCGGTGCTGGTGACGCTGGCGCCGAGCTTCGCGTGGGTCGCGGTGCCGCTCGTCTACGTGGCGCTGCGTACGCTGCCGGGCGCGGCGGCCTTCGCGCTGGTCGCGCTGCTCACCGTGCTGGTGACCGCCGCCCGGTTGGCGCTGGCGCCGCGCTTCGACTTCGACCTGCTGGTCGGCCCGGCCGCGGTCGTCGCCTTCACGACCGCGGTCTTCGTCCTCATGCAGCGGCAGGACGCCCGGCAGCGCACGCTGATCGACGACCTGATCCGTACCCGCCGGGAGCTGGCCGCCACCGAACGGCGGGCCGGGACGCTCGCGGAACGGCAGCGGCTGTCGATGGAGATCCACGACTCGCTCGCGCAGGGGCTGTCCAGCCAGCGGATGCTGCTCCAGGCCGCCGAGCGCGTCTGGGACGCCGAGCCCGGAAAGGCTCGCGGCCATGTCCGTACGGCCGCGTCGATCGCCGAGACCAGCCTCGCCGAGGCCCGCCGCTTCGTCCGCGACCTCGCCCCCGCCGGGCTCGCCGCGGGCGGCGGACTCCCGGCGGCCCTGCGCGAGCTGGCCGAGCGGGAGAGCGGCGGCGGGCTCGCGGTGCGCGTCCACATCGACGACCACACGGGCGCCGCGCCGCCGGAGCGGGTGCAGTCGGCGCTGCTGCGGATCGCGCAGGGCGCGCTGGCGAACGTGACCGAGCACGCGGGCGCCGGAGCCGCCACACTGACCCTCACCGTCCTCGACGACCAGGTGGTGCTGGACGTCGCCGACGACGGCCGCGGCTTCGACCCGGCCGCGCTCCCGGCCGCCCCCGGCGGGGAGCGCGGGCACGGCCTGCCCGCCGCCCGCGCCCGGCTGCGGCAGCTCGGCGGCACCCTGACCGTCGAATCCGCGCCAGGCGCGGGCACCGTCCTGACCGCCGCGATCCCCCTGGAGGAGCCCCGGTGACCACCACTCCGCCGTCACCCGTCCGGGTCCTGCTGTGCGACGACCACGCCGTGGTACGGGCGGGGCTGCTGGCCCTGCTGGACAGCGCGCCCGGCATCGAGGTCGTCGCGGAGGCGGGCACCGGAGAGGAGGCGCTCGCGCAGGCGGCCAGGCACCGGCCCGACGTCGTGCTGATGGACCTCCAGCTCGGCCCGGGCATGGACGGCGTCACCGCCACCCGCCGGCTCACCGCTGCGGCCGGCAGCCCGCGCGTCCTCGTCCTCACGACGTACGACACCGACGCCGACGTCACCCGCGCCATCGAGGCGGGCGCGACCGGCTACCTGCTCAAGGCCGAGCGCCCGGAGGAGCTCTTCGCCGCCCTCCGCGCCGCCGCCGAGGGCCGCCCCGCCCTCTCCGCCCCCGTCGCGGACCGCGTGATGGCCCACATGCGCCACCCCCACCCGTCGCTGACCCCCCGCGAACGCGACATCCTCACCCACCTCTCCCGCGGCCTGCCCAACCGCGACATCGCCGCCGCCCTCTTCATCGGCGAGACCACCGTGAAGACGCACCTGCGCCGCATCTACGACAAACTCGGCGTCGCCACCCGCGCGGAGGCGGTCGCGGTGGCTACGGAGCGGCGCCTCCTGCCGTGAGGCCCGGCGGACCACTGCTCCCCGCCGGGCGGGGCGCCCCGGGGGCCGCGCGAGGAGCCGAACGCAGCCGGCGCGCGCGGCGGTGGGGTGGGTCCAGCCCGACGAGTACGGCATCGGCCCCCCGCGTACCGCGCCCAACCAACGCTTCCGGCGTCGGTGAAGCGCCGCCGCGACGACCGGAGCGCGGGCCGCCCGCAACCTGTCCGGGACAGGCGAGGTACGCGCCCCCGGCGCCGGGGGGTCCTGCGCCGCCGGCAGGCCGTCAGCCGCTCTCCGCCCGGGAACTACGCGCCCGGCGGCGGGGCGTGTCCGGCCCGACGAGTACGGCATCGGCCCCCCACGTGCCGCGCCCGACCAACGCTTCCGACGTCGGTGAAGCGCCGCCGCGACGACCGGAGCGCGGGCCGCCCCCCACCGTCCGGGGACGGACGAGGTACGCCCCCCGGCGCCGGGGCCCTGCGCCACCAGCAAGCCGCAGGCCGTCAGCCGTCCGCGGGCCGGGCGAGGTCTGCCAGCTCCCGGCCGACGCGCTCGGCATCGGCCAGCCGGTGCTGGGACGTGAGCAGCTCGTGGGCACGTGCCAGGGCCTCGCGGGCCTCGTCCGTGCGCCGCCGGGCGAGCAGCGCCTCGGCGGTGTGGCGCAGCACGTCGGCTTCGAGGTGGCTGTGGCCCTGGGCGCGGCAGATGGCCAGCGCCTCACCGTAGTACGCGACGGCCAGATCGTGCTCCCCGCGCCGGTGCGCGATGCAGCCGAGACTGTCGAGCGTGCTGGACTCGCCGAGCTGGCGGCGGTCGGCGGGGTGCCGGCGCAGCAGCGCGAGGGCGGCGAGGCAGTCGGCGCGGGCCTCGGCGTGGTCGCCGAGCCGGGTGCGGAGCCATCCGACGGCGTTGAGGGCCCGTGCCTGGCGGTAGGTGTCGTCCAGCGTCCGGAAGATCGCCAGCGCCCGCAGGGCGTGCTCCAGCGCCTGACGGTCGTCGCCATGCCGCTCCCAGGCCCCGCCGAGGCTGTGGTGGATCTCGGCCCGGACGGCCGCGTCATCGGCGCCGCCGGTCAGCTCCAGCGCCCGGTCCAGGTGCCGGAGCGCGTCGCCGGTCCGCCCGAGCAGGGCGCACGCGTCGCCGAGCATCTGATGGGCCCGCGCGCTCAGGGCGGGCACGCCGAGCGCTTCCGCCGCCTCCGCGGCGAGCCGCCACGCCGCCGCCTGCTCCGCGTAGTACCCGCGGCTGCGGTGGTAGGGGTCGAGCGCCCACGCGAGCCGGCACACCTGCCCGTCCCACCCGTACGTGCGAGCCGCCTGCTGTGCGGCCACCAGGTTGGCGTGCTCCGCGTCGAACCAGGCCATGGCCGAGACCCGGTCGAGCGGCGTCTCCGGAACCTCGCAGGGCTCACCGCCGGGCGCGGGGTGGTCCGACGCGGGGCCGTCAACGTCCGGGAAGCCGGAGGTCCGATCGCCGGAGACGGCCTCCGCGGGGCGATCAGGGACGGTCCCGCCAGGCAGACGGCCGCCGAGCGCCGGTCCACCGGACGAACCCTCACCCGGCGCGAGTCCGCCAGGCACACAGCCCCCGGACGCGGGGCCACTGAGCGCGGAGCCATCAACGGCCGGGAGGCCGGAGGTCCGGTCATCAGGGACGGCCTCCGCGGGGCGGCCAGGGGCGATCCCGCCAGGCACACGACCGCCGAGCGCCGGTCCACCGGACAAACCCTCGCCCGCCGCGGGTCCGCCCGCCGACCGACCGCCGAGCGCAGAGCCGCCAGACGGGTCCTGATCGGGCGCGGTCCCGCCGGGCACACAGCCACCGGACACGGGGCCGCCGCCGGGCGAGGTGCCGTCAAGGGTCCGGGAGTCAAGAGCCCCGCCATCGGAGACGGCCCCCGCGGGGCGGCCGGGGGCGATCCCGCCAGGCACACGGCCGCCGGACACCGGTCCACCGGACAAACCCTCGCCCGCCGCGGGTCCGCCCGCCGACCGACCGCCGAGCGCAGAGCCGCCGGGCGCGCCCTCCCCGGGCGAGGCGCCGGTGAACGCGGAGCCGCCAGGCACGGACCCGCCGGACGCCCCCTCCCCACGCGCAGAACCGCCGGGCGCGGTCCCGCCCGCCGCCCAACCGCCGGGCGCCGGTCCACCGGACGAACCCTCGCCCGCCGCCCAACCGCCGAGCGCGGGTCCCCCGGGCGCGCCCTCGCCAGGGCGGGGTCCCGGAGGGAGCGGGGGCTCGTGCGGGGCGAGTAAGCGCGCCGCCGCGCAGGCCGCTTCGGTGTGGAAGTCGATCAGGCGGCGGATCGCCGCGCGCCGCTCGGGTGGGGGGTGGTGCGTGCGGGCCTGTTCGGTGGCGTGCAGGCGGAGGAGGTCGTGCATGCGGTACCGCTCGGGGGCGTGGCGCTGGACGAGGTGGGCGTGGTCGAGTTCGCGCAGCAGCGCGCGGGCGGCCGGGGGTGGCAGGTCGAGGAGGTGGGCGGCCGCGGCGGGGGTGAGGTCGGGGCCGGGAGCCGTGCCCAGCAGCCCGAAGCCGCGGGCGGCCTCCCGGGAGAGGGCCCGGCCGGACCACGACAGTACGGCCCGCAGGTCGGCCCGCGGCTCGCCGCCGTCGAGGGCGTCCAGCCGGCGTGCGTCGTCGCGCAGGTCACCGGCCAGCGCCGCGAGCGGCAGGTCGGGGTGGGTGGCGGCGCAGGCGGCCGCGACGCCGAGCGCGAGGGGCAGGCCGGCGCAGCAGGCGACGAGGTCGGCGGCCGCGCGGGGCTCCGCGTGCAGCCGGGCGCGGCCCAGGCGGCGGGCCAGCACCTCGCGCGCGTCGTCCGCGGGCAGCTCGCCGAGGGCCACGGGCCGCGCGCCGTGCGCGGCGACCAGCCCGGTCAGCCGCCGCCGGCTGGTGACCAGCACCGTGCAGCCGCTGCCGCCCGGCAGCAGCGGGGCGGCCTGCGCGGTGTCGAGCGCGTTGTCCAGCAGGACGAGCATCCGCCGCCCGGCGGTGAGGCCGCGGTAGAGCGCGAGTTGCGCCTCCGGCGCGGCCGGGACGGAGGCCGGTGCCACGCCCAGCGCGGCGAGGAAGGCGCGTACCGCCGCCGCCGGGTCCACGGGCTGCCCCGTGGGGTCGAACCCGCGTAAGTCGGCGTGCAGTTCGCCGTCCGGGAAGCAGTCGCGCCGGGTGTGCGCCCAGTGCAGCGCGAGCCACGTCTTGCCGATGCCGCCCATGCCGCCGATCGCGCAGATGCCGCCGGAGTGTTCGTCGAGAGCCGCGTCCAGCAGGGCGAGTTCGCGGGCACGGCCGGTGAACAGGCGCGGCGCGGACGGTAGTTGGCGCGGCGCCGGGCCCGGTCCGTCCGCGGCGGGCGGGCCGCCGCCACCGCGGCCCCGCGCGCGGCGGGCGGTCTCCTCGACGCGGTCCCGGGCGGTGGCCAGCGCGCGCTGCTCGGCCGGTGTGGCGCCGAGCAGTTCGAGCAGCCCGTCGAGCCGGTCGGTGGGCGGCAGCGTGCGGGCGGTGAAGTATTCGGCGATCGCCGTCTGCGACCACCCGGTGCGCGCGGCCAGTTCGCGGTAGGTCAGCGGGCTGTCGTGGCGGCCGCGGGCGTGGCGGCGACGCAGGTCCCGTAACAGCGCGGCGAGTTCGTCCGGCGTACGCACGGCCGCCGCGGCCTCGGCCACCGGACCGGCCGGGTCCGGCAGGGGCTGCCTCACTGCACGTCCTCTCCCGTCCCGTTCGCCGCGGGCACGAGCCCGAACGCCGTGGCCGGGCGGCAGCCTACCGCCGTGGCGGCGGCGCCGGGAGCCGTACACCGGCCTTCACAGCTCCCGCGGAGCCACCAGCTGCGCGGCCGGAGCGCCCCCCGCCCTCGCGGCTCCCGCGGAACCACCAGGCCCCCAGCAGCGCGCCCGCCACCCGCAGCCCCCGCCTTCACAGCTCCCGCGGAGTCCCCGCTCCTCAGGCTTCCCGCGCCTCCTGGCAGCCCCGTCGGCCCCGCCGGCCCCGGACTCCCGGACTCCCGGACTCCCGCGCCCCCGCGCCCCCGCGCCCCCGCGCCCCCGCGCTCCCGCGGCGGATTACGCCGGTCTCCGCCGCTCTTCGCCCGTGCACGGAACCCGCGGCCGCCGCGCCCCCGCGCGGCCACGATGGGGCGGCACGTCCGCGGGCAGCCCACCGTCCGCGGCGCCGGGTCGAGGCCCCGCGCCGCGACGGCAGCCCGCGGGCGGCCTCCCGCACGTCCGCACCCCCCACTCGCCAGGGCGCCCAGGCGCCCGGAAGGACAGGGACGTAACCCATGACCACACGAAGCACCGCCGCCCGCCTCGTGGCGCTCGGGTCGGCGACCGCCGCCGCCCTGCTGCTCGCGGCCGCCGCGCCGCAGTCCGCCTCGGCCGAGACGACACGCACCCTCAACCTCGCCCTGAGCTGCTCCTACGGCCTGCCGTACGGGCTGAGCGTCGACAACGGCTCCGGCTGGTACTACCCCGACGGTTCGAGCTACGCGTCCGGCGGCGTCAAATACTTCACCGTCCAGATCCCGGCGAGCGCCACGGCCCTCGCGATCAACACCGGCTTCTGCGAGACCGACCCGCAGACCCCGATGTGGGAGGGCAACCGCTACACGATCACCCCGGGCACCTCCACCATCAGCGCGAACGGCTACTGCCTGGACGAGTACGTGTACCCCGGCCCGTTCGTCCGCTACTGCTCCGTCAGCGGCCTGACGTACAGCTGACCGCCCGGAAGGCGGCGGCCCGCTCCCGGGGGAAGGGGAGCGGGCCGCCACCCGCGCGCCGCCGCAGGCAAATCCCAAAACCGCCCGTCGCCCGGTCGCCGGAAGCTGTCGATACGCGGCCGTCCCGTTCGTCGAAGGTGGAGCCCCGGGCTTCGGGGCCGTCGGCGCAGTGGGACGGAGGCCGCGGGATGACAGGGCGCAAGCAGGGGGCAGGGGCAGCCGGGAGCGGGAGATGGCCGGCGACGGCGGTCTTCCTCCTCAACGGGCTCACCTTGTCGACGTTTATCGCGCGGCAACCCTCGCTGAAGAGCGCGCACCACCTGAGCAACGGCCAGGTGGGGACGCTGGGGCTGCTGTTCGCGGTGGCGGCCATCGTGGCCATGCAGTTCGTCGGGCCGCTGGCCGCCCGGGTGGGCAGCCGGCCGGTGCTGCGCGTGTCGCTCGTCGTCATGCCGCTGCTGCTGGCCCTGGTCGGCCTGGCGGGCGGCTTCGTCGCGCTCGCCGCGGCGAACACCGCGCTCGGCGCCGTGCACGGTACGACGGACGCCGCAATGAACGCGCACGCCGTCGCCGTCGAGAGGCGGGCCGGCCGGCGGATCCTGAGCGGCTGCCACGCCGCGTGGAGCGTCAGCGCGGTCGTGGCCTCCCTGGCGACGGCGGGGCTGTCCCGGGCCGGGGTGACGCTCACCGCGCATTTCGTGGGCGCGGCGGCGGTGCTGGCGGCCGCCGGGCTCGTCCTCGGCCGGCTGCTGCTGCCCGCCGCGGCCGACCGGGTGAGCGGGGCGGGGACCCCGGCCCGGCGGGACGCCGCCCGTGCGGGGCGCTGGAGCGCGGCCTTCGTCGCGCTAGGTCTGACCGGCACGGCCCTGATGGTCTGCGAGGGCGCCGCGCTCGGGTGGGGGCCGATCTTCCTGCACGACGCCCGCGGTGTCCCGGTCGGCCTCGCCGCGACCGCCGTCACCGCGTACGCGGGCGGGCAGACCGCCGTCCGCGTGATCGGCGACCGGCTGGCCACCCGGTACGGCGCCCCGCGGGTCTTCCGCGCGGGCGGGCTGGTCGCCGTCGCGGGGCTCGCCGTCGCCGTGCTGGCCGCCGGGGCGGTGCCCGCCGTCGCCGGGTTCGCGGTGATGGGCGCCGGGATGTCGGTGCTGCTGCCGCTGACCTTCAGCGCGGTCGGCCGGACGCGCGGGGTGAGCGCGGCGACCGCGGTGTCCCGCTTCACCACCTTCACCTACGCGGGTGTCCTGCTCGGCCCGGCGGCCGTGGGCTGGGCCGCGGAGCTGGGCGGACTGACCCGCACGCTGGCCGCGCTGCTCCCCGTGCTGCTGGCCGTCGCCCTGCTGACCCGGCTGCCCGAGCCGCGCCCCGTACCGCAGGACGCGCCCTCGGACACCGGCGCCGCGGTGGCGGCCGGGAGCCGGTGAGGGTGGGAGGCTACCGGGTGCGGCGGGCGCCGGGCTCCCGGCGAAGGCGGCGCGGGCCGCGGGGGTTCGGGAGCGCGGAGACGATGCGCCGGGTCTTCGTGGCCCGTCCGGGTGTCCCGCCGAGCGGCTACCGCTCCCGTTTCGCCACGGCGCGGAGCGGCGGCGGTACGGGCGGGGCCCGCTGACGAGGCGTACGGCCGGGGTCCGGATCTGTGGGGTGCCCGGCGGGTCGGGCGGTGCCCGCGCGCCGGCCTGCGGGAATGCTGGAAGCAGTCCCTTCCGCACCCGACCGAGGAGCGCTCATGCCGTCGCCGACGGAAACGATCGCGGGGATCGCCGTCCCCGACACCCGGCTGGTCCGCGAGGCCACCGCCCTCGTCCGGGAGGCCGCCGACGAGACGCTCTTCCACCACTCGCGCCGCGTCTACTTCTTCGGCTCGCTCAAGGCCGCCACCCGCGGTCTGGAGGTCGACCCCGAACTCGCCTACGTGGGCGCCCTCTTCCACGACCTCGGCCTGACCCCGTCGTACGCCACCACCGACCGCCGCTTCGAGCTCGACGGCGCCGAGGCCGCCCGCGGCTTCCTCCTCGACCACGGCCGCTCCGAACGCGAGGCCCGCGACGTCTGGCTGGCCATCGCCCTGCACACCACCCCGGAGGTCCCCCTCCACCTCTCCCCCGAGGTCGCCGTCGTGACCCTCGGCGTCGAGACCGACGTCCTCGGCCTCGACCTCGCGGAGATCACCGACCGGCAGCGCACCGAGGTCGTCACCGCCCACCCCTGCCCCGACTTCAAGAACCGCATCCTCAAGGCCTTCTACGACGGCATGTCCGCACGCCCCGACACCACCTTCGGCACGATGAACGACGACGTCCTGGCCCACTTCGACCCCGACTTCCACCGCAAGGACTTCGTCCGCCTCATCCGCGACAACCCCTGGCCGGAGTGACCCGCCCCCGGCGGGACAGCGGTACGGGGAAGGGGCACGCCCGGCGCTCACAGCCGGTGGAGGGTGACCTCCGCCAGTTCGCCGTCCGCCGCCACCGCGGTCATGAACGTGCGGTGCGGCTGGCGCCGCCGGTCGGTCGGGGAGCCGGGGTTGAGCAGGCGCGGGCCGCCGGGCGCTGAGGTGTCCCACGGGATGTGGCTGTGGCCGAAGACCAGCACGTCGGCGTCGGGGAAGCGGCGGGCGCAGCGCTCCTCCCGGCCCCGCGCGGCCCCCGTCTCGTGCACCACGGCGAACCGGACGCCGCCCACGTCGGCGCGGGCGACCTCGGGCAGCCGCGCCCGCAGGCCGGGCCCGTCGTTGTTGCCGTGGACCGCCACCAGCCGGCGTGACCGGGCGGCCAGCAGGTCGAGCGTGGCCTCGTCCACCCAGTCGCCCGCGTGGAGGACGACATCGGCCTCGTCGACGGCGGCCAGGAGCTCCGCGGGCAGCTGCCGGGCCCGCGCGGGCACATGCGTGTCGGACGTCAGTACGAGGCGCACCGTGCGCCCCCCTTTCGCGGGCCGGGGTCAGCGGGTCGTGCCGGTCGGGCGCGCCGCCCATCCTCACCCCCCGCGGCCGTACGGCCCCGGCGCCGCCCGCCCCGGACTCCCCCCGCCATCCCAACGGCGGACACCCGCCACCGCCCGACGCCTTTCCGCTGTGGGAGCGCTCCCATATACTCTGGCGCGAAAAACCGGTCCCTTCAGTCCCTGCTCACCCGGCCGCACCATCCCACGCGCGCCGGTCCCCCCACGCCAGGAGAAGGAGACAATGCGTACGGCATCCAGGAGCGCCCTCGCGGCGCTGGTCCTCACCGTGGTCGCCACCGTGCCGGCCGGTCCCGCCCGCGCGGCGGCCGCGCCGCGTTCCGCAGCGGCCGCGGCAGCGGGCCCCGCGCTCAGCGTCGACACCACCACGGGCCAGCACCCCATCGACCCCCACGTCTACGGCATGAACTTCGCCGACGAAGCCCTGGCCAAGGAGCTGCGGCTGCCGGTGAACCGCTGGGGCGGCAACGCCACCACGCGCTACAACTACAAGCTCGACACCCACAACACCGGCTCCGACTGGTACTTCGAGAACGTCGCCTCCGACAACGACCCCGCCGCGCTGCCGGACGGCTCCGAGGCGGACCAGTTCGTCGACCAGAACCTGCGCACCGGCAGCGACACCCTGCTGACCGTGCCGATGATCGGCTGGACCCCCGCGGCACGCGACAGCTCCTGCGGCTTCAGCATCGCCGCGTACGGCCCTCAGCAGGGCAGCGACTCCCAGTGGCGCCCCGACTGCGGCAACGGCACCAAGACCGACGGCACACCGGTCACCGGCAACGACCCCGCCGACACCAGCGTCCCCATCGGCGCCGACTTCACCAAGGGCTGGGTGCAGTACCTCGACAGCGCGTACGGCGCGGCCGGGCAGGGCGGGGTGCGCTTCTACGACCTCGACAACGAACCCGACCTGTGGCACCAGACCCACCGGGACGTCCACCCCACCGGGGCGAGCGACGACGAGCTGCGCGACAGCACCTACGCCACCGCGGCCGCCGTCAAGGCCGCCGACCCCGGTGCGCAGACCCTCGGCCCGGTCGGCTGGGGCTTCAACTCCCTCACCTACTCCGGTCTCGACCAGGACGTCTGCAACAGGGAGGGCGGCAGCTGCTGGTCCAACCCGCCCGACCAGGCGGCGCACGGCGGGGTGCCCTTCGCCACCTGGTACCTCCAGCAGATGCAGGCCTACCAGCAGGCCCACGGCACCCGCATCCTCGACTACTTCGACGAGCACATCTACCCGCAGCAGACGGGTGTGGCGCTGGGCAGCACCGACGACGCGGCCACCCAGGCCCTGCGGCTGCGCTCCACCCGGCAGTTGTGGGATCCCTCGTACGTCGACGAGAGCTGGATCAACCAGCCCATCCAGTTCATCCCGCGGATGCGCTCACTGGTCGACCAGAACTACCCCGGCACGAAGGTCGCCATATCCGAGTACAACTGGGGCGCGCTCGACCACGTCGACGGCGCCCTGGCCGAGGCGGACGTCCTCGGGATCTTCGGCCGCGAGGGCCTCGACCTGGCCACGCTGTGGTCGCCGCCGAAGGCCACCGACCCCGGTGCGTACGCCTTCCGGATGTTCCGCAACTACGACGGCGCCGGCGGTGCCTTCGGCGACACCGCCGTCACCTCCGGCAGCGCCGACCAGGACCAGCTGGCGGTCTACGCCGCCGAGCGCAGCAGCGACCACGCGACGACCGTCATCGTCATCAACAAGACCACCGGCGACCTGACCGCCCCGGTCTCGCTGACCTCCGGCAGCACGCTGCCCGCCGCCGCGCAGGTCTACCGCTACGGCCAGGACGACCCCACCGCCATCCAGCACCCGGCCGACCAGCCGCTGTCCGGCGGGAATTTCAGCGCGACCTTCCCCGCGTACTCGATCACCGAATACGTCATCCCGGCCGGCTCCACCACCGCCACCCCGCCGTCCGCGCCCGGCACCCCGGCCGCGTCCGCGGTCGGCTCCGACCGGGTGACCCTGACCTGGGCCCCGGCCACCGCCGGCTCCGCGCCGGTGGCGTCCTACCGGGTCTACTCCGGCGACCCCGCGACCACCCCCGCGGTCGCGACCGTCGACGCGGCGACCACCACGACGACGATCACCGGGCTGAGCCCGTCCACCGCCTACACCTTCCGGGTCGTCGCCGAGGACACCGCGGGCCGCAGCTCCCCGCCCTCGTCCCCGCTGACCGTCACCACCGCCGCGGGCCAGGCCGCCACCTGCACCGTCGCCTACTCCGTCACGACCGACTGGGGAAGCGGCTTCGGCGGCAGCGTCACCCTCACCAACAAGGCCGCCCCGCTCAACGGCTGGCAGCTCGGCTTCTCCTTCGCCGGCAACCAGAAGGTCACCCAGGGCTGGAACGGCACCTGGACCCAGTCCGGCGCCGCGGTCACCGTCAAGGACGCCGGCTGGAACGCGGCACTGGCCACCGGCGCGTCCACCACCATCGGCTTCAACGGCTCCTACACCGGCGCCAACCCGGCGCCGCAGACCTTCACCCTCAACGGCAAGCAGTGCGCCACCGCAGCGGGCCCGGCGAACGCGACCGTCCCCGCAGCCGTCGGCCGCGCACCCGGCGCGCACGCCGTGCGCTGAGCACCCGTCCGGCCCTCCGCTGACGCGATCCGCCCACGCGGCGGCCCCGGCCGCTCCCGCCTCGGGAGCGGCCGGGTGGGCTGCGGCGGCCCTGAGCCCCGCAGCCCCGTGCCTCAGGCCTACGGCCCTTGACCGCCGGCATTGCCCCGACCGCTCGGCGGACGAATATCCCGTTGGTCTAGCGCCACGCGGGATGTGACGATGTGCCGATATCCCGTACGGAGGATGCTTGTACGTTTTCCTGTGCGCGGGATGCGGCGAAGAGCTGACCGCGCCGCTCTCGCAGGTCGCCCTGCCGATCCACGCCCACCAGTCCTTCGGGAACGGGCTCCAGCTCCCGGTGCTCATGGAACCGGGCACCTTCGCCGTCGACCCGGAGCCGTACGGCCCGCCCTACCGCACATGGGAAGAGGTCGGCCCGGACGAGGCGGCGGCCCGCGGCATCCACGCGCCCGTCAGCTCCCTGTCGTACGGCCCGGCCGGAGCGGTGGCCGTCGCGCCGGGGGACGTCCGCGCGACGATCCTGAACCCCGACCGGCGCGGCGGCGGCTGCTGCGGACTCGCCGGGGGCGACGGCCCCAACATGACGTGCGAAGCGTGCGGCCTGCCCGTCGCCACGCGCATCGACGACTGCTCCCAGTGGGAGGCGGTGTGGCTCGATCCCCGCGCCGTCCACCGCCTCGCCGTCGACGGGGACGACCCCGAACCGCCGTCCTGGGACCAGCTGCTGGCCCAGGACGCGGGCACGCCCCCGTACGAACCCCTCATCCGCTGGGGCTCACGCCCCGGACCGCACTGCCAGTGGTCCTGGAGCCCCCGCTGGGAAGCAGCGGCCGGCTGCGCCCTCGCCCACCTGCTGGCCGCCTCCCACGGCCGGCCCGTGACCGTCCCCGACGGCCTGGCCGCCGAGATGTTCCAGCGCGCCCTCGACACCCTCCTCCGGCCGGGCCCGTCGCCACACCGCGCCCACTTGGCAGGCCCCGGCCTGCCCGGCACCGACGCCGGCATCCTCCTCGTCCCCACCCACCCCCGGACCGGACAGACCTGGACACCGCCCGGTACCGCGCACCTCGCGCCCCTGCCCTTCGGCGTGTGGCACCGGCTCGCCTTCCCCCCACCCGAACCCACCCACCACCGCATCGGATCGCGCACCCGCCACCTCCTCACCGACGAGGACCCACCCCCGCCACCCCCCAACCACCCCCTGCGGATCGACTGGGACACCTTCCGCCACGCCCTCGTCCGGCTCCCCGCCGCCCGCACCCCGTGGATGCGCCGGATCCTCCCCGAACTCACCGACCCGGACCGCTACCGCTCCCTCTAGCCCGGCGCCGGAGCGAGCCGCTCACGCCGTACCGCGGCGGGCCGGACCACAGTCCGGAGGGAGAGCGGCGGCCAGCGCGCGGACTGCCTCCTCGGCGGTGTCCGTCTCGGCGTACATCCGGGAGCCGTCGGGGGCCAGCACCTGAAAGCCGGAGCGGCCGACCGGCGGGCGTACGCAGGGGGTGTCGTGGGTGTACGGGTAGCCCGTGCAGCGGCTGAGCAGCAGCACCCCGTGGCTCAGGTACGGGAAGAGGCTCGCGACCTCGGGCACCCGCTCGGCCGCCCGGGCCAGCGCCCCGATGTCCGCGTCCCGGTCATCCCGCAGCATCCGCCACTTGACGGCGACAGCCTGCGCCGCCCCTGCCTCGTGCGCCTCGCCCAGCTCGTCGTAGTACACGAACCCGGCACGCGCCTTCATCTCGCGCAGCGGCAGCCCCTGTTGCCAGGCGGACGCGGCCTTGACCACCTCGTCCAGATCCGCCGTGGCGCCGCCGCCCATTTTGACGCCCCGGTCCCAGAACACCACGACGAAGTCGCGCTCCCCGGTGTCCAGATACACGGCGAAGTAGCCGGTGGGGCTCTCCAGCGCCGCTGTGCGGGCCCCTGACGGCTGCCCGCCGGGCCCGACCCCGGTCAGCGGCACGCCGGTCGCCCGGGCCCGCTCGGCCATCGCCGCCACCAGACCCCCGACCGGAACCAGGTCCGGGTAGTGAACCCGGAGCAGTTCTTCCTCGTCGACCATCGACTCCCCCTCTCGCCTGCTGCGGCCCTGCGGCCCCACGTGATCCGGCCTGCCGCCCGCTGACCGAGCCGAGGAAGGCGGTCCTGCCCCACACCGCGGAAGGCCAGGAACGCGCGCCCACAGCAGGGCGGTGCGGGCGTTTCACCCCGTGTCCGTGTCGACGCGGGGCTTGTAGGGCGCGGCTGAATTACCGGTGCCTTCCGATGACTCGGTAGCCGCCGTGGGGGACGGGAAGGGCGCGAATCCGGCGACGGCGCCGAGCAGCGTGACGGCGAGCGCAGCCAGCACATCATGCCAGCCGGTAGGTATCCACCGTGCCGGGGCACGTCGGCGATCGGCCCAGTGGCAGAAGAGCCCCAGCTCAGCGCACCCGCCCCCGCGGCTTCAACGGTGTTGCCGGGAGGGCGGGAGCCTCCAGGCGGGGGCCGGCGTAGCCGTGGACCTCGCCGAAGCGGGTGCCGGTGGTCCAGTCGGCGGCGGATCGGGCGATGTCGTCGTGGGAGCGGCCGACGAAGTTCCAGAACATAGCACGCACATCCGGCTTTCTTGCAGCTCAGAGGCGTGATCCACCCTCGGCGGTCAGCAAAACCCCAGCAACGGACGCCGAGGAGGCCGCCGAACCATGGCCGCCAAAACCCTGCCCCGCGGGATGGGCACGTTCTTCAAGACCTGCGAGCACCCGCCGACCCGGTGGACGAAGTGCCCGCACGCCTACACGATCAGGTACCGCGACGCCGCCGGACGGCAGACCGAGGAGTCCAGCTTCACCAGCCAGGACGCCGCCATGGAGCGGCTCACCGACGTCTATCGCGACAAGAAGTCCAAGGCGCACAGCAAGAGCAGGGCCGACCGCATCCGCACGTACGGCGCCATGACGTTCGGTACCTTCACCGCGGAGTGGCGCGCGGGCCAGCGTCACCTGGCGGACTCCTCACGCCGGCACCTCGACTCCCTCCTCGCGCACCATCTGCTCCCCGCCTTCGAGAGCCGCCGGATGAGCAGCTTCGACCACAAGGTCGTGGACACCTTCATCCAGTCCATGGAGCGCAACGGCGTCGGCCTGGCCACGCAGTCCAACGTCTACGACAAGCTGAAGGCGATCCTCCTGGACGCCCACCGCCTCGGCCTCTACGAGGACAACCCCCTGGACGGCGTCAAGCCCCCGCAGTACGACCCCGCGCGCACCGTCATCCCCTCCCCCGCCCAGCTGAGCCTCCTCCACTCAGCGGGCGACGACGCCTTCCGCCTCGTCGCCGAGCTGATGAGCGGCTGCGGTCTCCGTAACGGCGAGGCAGCAGCGGTCAACCTCGACAACATCGTCGCCAGCGACACCTACCGCGTCCACGAGCAGGTCAACCAGACCACCAACACCTACGCCCGCCTCAAGCACCGCAAGCCGGGCGAATACCGGGACGTTCCGCTGCCGACTCGGACCCGCGAGGCCATCGAGTCGTACGCGAAGGCGCACGGCACCGTGGACGGCTACCTCCTCCGCAACCCCCGGAACGCCGAGCAGCCCTACCCCTACTACTGCCTCTCCAACCAGTGGCAACGCATCAAGAGGTCCGAGGCGGTCGACATCCCGGACGGCATGACGGTCTACGGCTTCCGCCACTTCTTCGCCTCGAACTGCCTCTCCCACGGCATCCCCATCACCGACGTAGCGGAGTGGATGGGCCACAAAAGCCTCGACATCACCTTCCGGATCTACCGCCACCTGATGCCGGGCTCCATCAGCAAGGCCGCCAAAATCCTCGACGTGGGCTTGGCGGTCTGTGTCGGCGCGCGCTGCCGCCTCTGCTCCGTGGTGGCAGCGCACGCCGAACCGGATGGTCAGCCGACCATCCGCCGCTGCCTCACCCAGTTCTGGACATCGGCAATCCTGAACTGGATTTTCGCATTCACCCCCCTCCCGAACTTGTACGGCACCAGCCCGGCCCGCGGCGCCTCCCGATACACCCACTGCACGGACATGTTCAGGTATTCGGCCGTTTCCTTGACGTCCATGAACTGAGCCGCCATCGTCACCTCGGTGCGGTAATTGCATTGCCTCGAAGGAGGGTCCAGATCGGGCAGTGTGTTCGCAATCCTCGACTTGGTGGCGCTGGCCCTTTCTGATAAAGGGCCGCGCAACAGGCTGTCGCGCGGTTGGCGAATTCGCGCCCCCCTTGGAGGAGGGGCCGAAGGCAACGGGCGCTCCTGGAAGAGCTGTGCGGTCCAGACCTGGGGAATGTTACGAATCTCCGCCGCCCCGAAGGGCGACGGCCACACGTGTGCCGGTTCACCAACACCGGCCAGCCGGTGAAGTTGCGATCCTCCGCCGTCCCGAAGGGCGGCGGCCACGGGGGGGGCCGGCTGGTAGGTGATGTCGGCGGTGCCGGTGTTGCGATCCTCCGCCGCCTCGGAGGACGGCAGCCACCCCGACGGCGTCTTCGGGCAGCTCGGCGGCAACCTGTTGCTATCCTCCGCCGTCCCGGAAGGCGGCGGCCACCGCTGACGGACTCTGCGGTCTCGGCGTCGTAGGCCGTGTTGCGATCCTCTGCAGCCCCGGAGGGCGGCAGCCACCGGGCCCTCAATGACGGCGAGGTCCGCGTGGCGGTAGTTGCGATCCTCCGCCGTCCCGGAGGGCGGCAGCCACCGCTGGCAGGACCAGCACTATGCCGAGCTGATGGCGTTGCGATCCTCTGCTGTCCCGGAGGGCGGCAGCCACGGTGCGCCGTGGGCGCGTACACCTCAAGGCTCAGATTGTTGCGATCCTCTGCCGTCCCGGAGGGCGGCAGCCACACGTCGGCGTCCGCGCTGAGCGTGGCCCAGTGGACGTTGCGATCCTCTGCCGTCCCGGAGGGCGGCAGCCACCTGCTCGACCCCGAGACGCTCGTCACGATGGACGTGTTGCGATCCTCTGCCGTCCCGGAGGGCGGCAGCCACGTTCACCGCCGCGGCGTTCGCGCAGCACACCTCCAGGTTGCGATCCTCTGCCGTCCCGGAGGGCGGCAGCCACCGCCGGGCAGCAGCCCGTGGTTCGCCGCAACGCCGACGTTGCGATCCTCTGCCGTCCCGGAGGGCGGCAGCCACTACCAGAGGGATCTCTGGCAGCACGAGATGTACCGGTTGCGATCCTCTGCCGTCCCGGAGGGCGGCAGCCACGGTACTTGACCAGCACAAGCTGGCCCTGCCGGCGGGCTTCTACGGAAGGGCGGGGTGGCCAATTCGACTGATACCGAACATTCTGCTTAGGTGCGATCCGCGTGTCGCGTGCATGCTTGAGGTTCCGAAGCAAGCTGTTGGCCCCCGCACCCGTAGACGCCTCGGAGGGACCAGGGTCTCATCGAACGACGTCTCGCACCGACACGGGCGGGTAGTCCACCTGTAGCGCCTGGCCCCCGTCCCCGCTGCTCGGCGATACCGGCGCGACGCCCGTGCTCAGGAGGCTATCGGGCCGAGGATGGCAGCGCGGGCGGACCAGGCGAGTGCGCTTTGGGCCCGGAGCGACAGGCCAAGGCGGTTCCAGTGGAAGAGCACGTGGTAGCTGAGCACCTCGCGCAGGCCACGTTCCAAGGTCCCCTGCTGGACGGACTGGGCGAGGGAGAGGCCCGTGTCGCGGAAAGCTGCCGCCCATGCTGTCACCGGGCGCAGGGGGCCGGCGTGAGTAAGAAGGGCGGCGGTGTCCGCCAGGAGCAAGCTGCGGATCTCGGCGGTGCGGGCGTCGAGCACTTCCGGCGGGACGTCCGTGAGGCTGGAGCGGTGGTCGGCGGTGATGACGCGGTGCCAGACGTCGCCCTGCTCGTACCATTCGAGTCCGGCGGCGCGCATCAGGATCGTGCAGAGCAGGACGGACAGCTCTCGGCGGCCGAGCGCGAGAGTGCCGTGCTGCGAAAGACGCTGGATCTCACGGCTGTCGGCGACGAAGAGCCCGTGGGCCGCCGACATGCCCGCGGCGCCGCCGAACGCGGGCGTCTCCGGCTCGTAGATCCCCGGCCACCAGCGGTGCAGGTGGCCTTCGTCGACCAAGCGGTCAAGGCCCGCGCGGACGTAGGGCAAGGCAGCGAACCGATGCTGCTCCCGGAGGCGCAACCGCCAGCAGGGATACTTCCGCGTGTACCACCAGCCGTCGATCGCGTCCCCTGCCTCCGCGGCGAGCAGGAGCGGCAGAACGTGTTCGATGAAGGTGCTGTCGGCCTCGGTCCAGTCAGCGAAGTGCAGGTACGCGTGCCACCACGACGCCTGCCCTTCGTCTCCGACCCCGGAGGGCTTTTCGGCAAGCGGATCTCTGGACGCGACCGCGAATCCGGCACGCGCATTCGGGCCTCGCTCGGGACGGGTCAGTCGATCAGGAGACATGCGTCCCATCCGGTGCTCGGGGGCTGCTGGGTGGCAAGGGTGGACAGGGCGAGCGCCGTCCCGGCGGCTCCGTTGAGCAGCCCCGGGTCGGCGGGTCCGTGCTGGGCGTGGGCGAGGAACGCGTTCCCGAGCGGTCGCAGCAAGCCGCACAAGCGCTCGTCGAGCGCGTCCGCAGCGGCGCGGCTCGCGGTCTGGTAAATGCCGGCCCACCCGTGGCAGAGCCCGGCGTCGGTGACGTTGGCCAGTTGGGCGGGATCGCTCAGGGCCCGGTAGAGGGCGTCCTCGTAGGCGCGCTGGAGTTCGGCGTCATGCAGGGCGATACCGGCGAGCTGCCCTGCTCGCGCGATGCCGGTGGTCCCGTAACACCAGCTGGGGCGGGCACTGCGGTGCCGATGCGGCACCCCGCGATCGAGGTCCCGGCGGGAAAGGTGCTCGGGCCACCACGGGCCGGCCTCGCTGTCCTGGCGCCAGGAGTCGAGGTGGGCGCAGATGGCGCGTACGGCGTCGCGGTGCCCCTTGACCTCGACGCCTCGCCTCAGCGCCTGGGCGAGCAGGAGCAGCGGGCCGGTGATGCCGTGTGCTGCGCCCAGGTTGGCGTGTCCGCCCGGATAGTGCGGGGAGTTGCCGCGCTGCGGGTCGTGCCGGACCCACCATCCCGGGAGTTCGCGGCCCTCCGACGTCAAGGGGCGCGTCAGGAGGACGAGGTAGCGGAGGACGCGGTCGAGCGCGCTGCTACCGGGGTCCACGCGTAGGAGGTACGCGCCTATGCCGGTCATGCCGTAGAAGAGGTCGTACTCGGCGAAGGTGGGCAGGTCGCCGCGCCGGATACAGGCGAGGGCGGCGTCGGTACGTCGATGGGCGAGTGCCAGAACGTGCTGGTCGAGGGTGCGCCGGGCTCGGGCGTAGAGGTGGTCGAACTCGGGCGGCACGGTGCTGAGGAGGAAGGCGACAGCAGGTGCGCCGAGGAAGAGCCCGGCGGTGTCCGCGGCGCTGACCTGACCGGATGCTGCGGCGGTGATCCAGCGGTGGGCGGCGTGCCAGGGCCGCGCGTGGCGACCCGAGGACTCCACGTGGAGGAGGGCTGTTCCGGCTGCTCCGTCGGCGAGGGACTGCTCCGCCCCGGGATGGTCCGCAGGCGCGGGCTGATCCAGACGGTGAGCGGTCTCTAGCAGTAGGTCCAGAGCGCTGATGGCGGGAGCGCTCATCGGGCCGTCCTCTGCCGGGACAGCCCCGCCGTACGGGTCAGCCGAAGGGTGACCGCCTCGGCAGCGGGATCGGCGCCGAGCGCCCGGACGTGGTGTTGGTGGGCCAGAGAACGAGCGGCTCGCAGCGGATCGGTGCCGCCCAGGCTGGCCCGGTACGCCGTCAGGGCCGCGGCGCGGTCCGACCACGCTCGGAGAACCGCCTCTCCCCCGCGACGTCCGGCCAGGACGTCCGCAGCGCCCGGCGAGGAGAGGCCGAGCACCTCGTCCCGTAATCGCGGGTCCAAGCGTCCCGTCGCTCGCGGCAACTGCTCGACGACCCAGTTCCTCCCCTCCGTCGGGGAGGGCGCGAGGTGCTCCGCGAGATCCAGGACGGCAGCCGCGGCAAGCGCCTGCCCGTGCACGGAACCGTCCTGCTCGGCAAGGCAAATCTGCGCGAGCGCAGCAACGGAATCGGCGGCGAACACGCGCTGCGCAGCCTCCATGGCCTGGCCGTGTCCGAAGCGGCCGGTCTGCGGGCGGTAGTCGGTGAAAGTCAGGCCGGCCACGAGGCGTCCGCGGTGAAGAGCGCCGGCCCAGTCGTGCACGTCCTCGGCGACCGCGGCGTACGTACCGGGCATGAAATGGAGCACGAGGTCGAGGTACTGGTCGGCGTCCGGGCGGGCGGTCTCGCGGTGCCGGGTGAACCACCAGGAGGACAGGAGGTCTCCACAAGCCGCGAGCAGGGCGGGAAGGTGACGGGTCAGGATCTCGTCGTAGCGGGCGGGGTGGGCACGCAGCCGGGCGTACAGCACGCTTCCCGCTCCCGGAAGGTGAAGCGGCGCGGGTTCGGATGTGGCGGACGAGACGGTGAAGCCGTCCCGCTGCGGGGCGGGGTCGGCCCGGCGGAGCGAGACCCAGATCTCGTGCGCGCGTCCGATCCAGCCGTAGGCGTCGGCGCCGGGAGCCTCGCGCAGCTCCAGCCGTCGGTGCTTGTCGAGTTCGGAGCGCAGCAGGCGGCGGTGCACCGGATGTCCGAGACTGACGGGGAGGCGTTGGTCGTGCTCGACCAGACTGACGTCGTCCGGCACGCGCAGCCGCGTACGCCACGCTTCGAACGCCGCGTCCCACGCCGTCTGGGCGACGCTCTGGCCGGGGAGTTCATCGGCCGCGATCAGCCAGCGGGCGGGGGCGAGAACGGTGCGGCGGTAGCGGATCCGCGGCAGGTACGGTAGGTGCGATGCGACGCCGAAGTCGAATCCCCGGTAGGCGGCGTAACGCGCACCCGCGATCTCGGCGAGGAACCGGGCCAGCGCGGGTGTCTGGGCTCCGGCCTCAAGAGCGTGCAGGACCCGGACGTCGAGGCGGCGGCCGGTCGACAACTGGACGACGAAGAAGTGGCGGGCGTCAGCCGTGACGGCCACGTCATCAAGGCGGATCGCTCCATGGTCACCGGTCGGGGGCTCGCCCACGGCGAGGACGTCCGGCAGCAGTCGTGGCGTGCGGACGACGTTCTCGTTGCGCCGTTTGCGAGGCGGAAAGCTGAGCTGGACCGTGAGCGCGTCGGGGTCGGTGCGGTAACCGGCTGCCAGCGCCTCCTGTTCGTCGGGTTGCAGGAGGTGGGCGAATCTGCCGGCCATGCTGCTGGCCGGCCGCGGAGCGGCGGTGAGGACGAGGGCGAAGGCTCCTCGCGTGACCGCCTCGCCCGTGGGGGCGTGGATCTCGAAGGCG
This sequence comes from Streptomyces sp. NPDC021020, assembly GCF_044333285.1. Taxonomy (NCBI): domain Bacteria; kingdom Bacillati; phylum Actinomycetota; class Actinomycetes; order Kitasatosporales; family Streptomycetaceae; genus Streptomyces; species Streptomyces sp. NPDC021020. The sequence continues at coordinate 129,014 of NZ_JBIRQQ010000008.1, read as the reverse complement.
GTCTCGATGCGCGGAAGGAAGTGCGGCTCGGTGCCGGTGGCGTCCGCGAGGTCGGCGACCAGTTGGTCGGTGAGGACCAGTTCACTCGCCCCGTCCCTCAGTACGGGTTGCAGCAGCGCGAGCAGCAGCTCGTCCCGCTCCGTACGGAGACCGGGCGGCCGGATACGTTCCGCCCCGAGGAATGCGGCCGGAAGGCCGAGGCCACTGTCCGCGACCAACTCCAGCACGGGCACGCGGGCACTGACGCCGTACCGAGCACGGAAGCGGCGGTGGTAGTCCCGCCAGTGCGGGTGACCGTACGGCTGCAGGGTGGTCCGGTAGAGCGCGGTGACCGCCGCCTGCGCCTCCTCCATCACCCGCGCGGGTATGCGCACCTCGCAGTCGAGGGCGGTGTCGACCACCAAGGGCGTCGGAGTCGCGTCGGAGAGGGCGCGCATCTTCGCCGTGGCTCGCTGCGCCGTGTCCGCCGCGACGGTCGAGGGCTGGACGGCGATCTCGTCGCGGATGTCGTACAGCTCGGCAACCAGGTCGCGGACATGGGGTATGCCGGTCGCGGACAGCCGCTCCAGCTCGGCGCACAGGTGGCCGAAGGCGTCCGTCGTGGTCATCGGCGCCCACAGGCTGGTGAGGAGGATCTGCTGGTCGATCAGGCCGGTGAGCAGCTCGTCGATACGCTCGTCTGCCGCACGCGGGAAGGCCGCGCGAAGACGGGCGTGCAGGTCGGAGTACACGATCGGTTCACGGGCGGCCTCGACGGCCGCGGTGACAGCACGGGAGTTACGTACGGACACCTCGATCGGCGCCATGAGGTGGGCGCGGGCGTCGGCCGACGGTCCCGTGGCGACCAGTCGGTCACCGCGCGGGCGCGCGGTGTTGTTGGCCACGACGGGCAGCCGTCTCAGCAGTTCCGGGTGCCGTTGAAGGCGCAGGACGAGATCGGTGACCCACTCGGCGTCCGCCCGCATCAGCACCCGGTGCTTCTCGCGCCAATGGGCGTCCGCGGTGGTCCCGACCGCCACGGCCGCCGTCCCGGCGAACAGCCCGAAGGGAGTGGCACGGTTCTGCCACCGCAGCAGGTAGGACGCGACGGACAGCGCCACTCGCCGGACCTGGCGGGGTCGCGCCTCGTGCCCGTCAAGGACTGCCTGCATCGCGTCCGACAGCCCGGGAGCGGCGATGCGCAGGGCGTTCCGGAAGATCGGCTGCTCCCAGCTCCGGCGCATCCAGGGGCGGACCACCGCCGCGTCCTCCAGGTTGAGCGTGACGGTTAGGTCAGCAACGCCGGAGATGGTGGTGGCTCGTAGGATCGCGGGTCCCTGCCAGCTGTAGCGGAGGGCGGATCGGGCCATGGGCTGCTCCCTTCCCGTGCGGCTGCGAAGGTGGCCGCCGGGCCGGACCGACCGCTCGTCGGGCCGACCCAACGGCTGTGCAAGGGGATCAGGCGGGGTCGTCCACCGACGACGCGCAGGCGGAAGCGCCGTTGGAACAGGTGCTGCCGCAGCCGTCACCGGTCGAGCACTGGAGCTTGCCGTGCGGATGGGTGGCGAGGACGACCCGCACGTCGAGCGGGGCGAAGTCCTCGTCGTCCGTGGCCGTCGGCGCGGGGGCCGCGGCGAGGGCGGAAATGCTCATGGTGGTGCCCTTCTTTCCGTTGTGGATGGTGCGGTGACCTGGCCGGCGGCTACTCGGCGTCGGGCCAGGAAAGCGAGATCCGGCTGTGGACCTTGTCGATGACCCGGTCGCCGGAGATCCGGTCGTCGGGGGTGCCGGCCGAGTAGGCCCGGATGACCGGGCCGGGACCGCCCCGGTGCGTGACGGCCCAGCCGCGTACGTGGTCGGCAACGGTCTCCGCGAAGGCGGCGGCGTCCGGGCCGAGCGCGTGGACGCCGAACTCGACGTGCCCGCCGTCCTCGGTACGGCGGTGCGTGAGGTAGGCGAAGGTGCGCCCGGCCCCGTCCACGGCAGCCAGGGAGAAGCCTTTGTTGGCAGGGGCGACGATCCCGGAGTCGAGGTCCGAGTCCACGGCCATGGTGCAGAAGCCGGGCAGCGCGATGGCAAGGTGCATCTGCAGGGTGTCCAGCGGTTCGCTGACGCCGATGGCCACTCCGGTCCAGATCTCGACGCGGGGGAGGGTGACGGCGTTGTCGAGCAGGCCCGGTTCCGAGGGCAGGCCGTCGTCGAAGCGCAGCCCGATCTCGGCCGTGCCGGCGACCAGGAGCAGGTCCTCCCGGTGGGCGGTGGCGCCCTGCATCGGGACGAAGCCGCAGATCTTCGCGGACTCGCTCTCCAGATGGCCGTCCACGCTGACGAAGGCGACGGACCGTGTCAGCCCGCGCATCCGCAGCGGCACCACCAGCCGCCCGCCGGGAACGAGCTGGTCCGTCCACGCGGGCGGGATGTCCCAGGCCCCCGCGGTCACCAGCACGACGTCGACCTGCCCGAGTCCGGGGATCGGCTCGGCGGCGTCGGCCGTCACCACCGTGACCCGGCCGTATCCGTGGTCGTCCAGCAGACGCCTGGCCTTCTCCGTCACGCTCGGGTCGATGTCCACCGTGGTGACATGCCCTTCGGGGCCGACGAGTTCGGCCAGATAGGCCGCGTTCAGCCCGCCCGACCCGATCTCCAGCGCCCGCATCCCCCGGCCGATCCGGGCCTGTTCCAGCATCAGGGCCTGGACCTGCGGGGCCGACACCGAGCTGAGCTGGATCCCGTGCTCGTCGGTCTTCGTGATCACGGCGGTGTACGGCTGGTAGGCCTCCTCCAGCGTGGCCTCCGGCGCGAACGCGTGACGGGGGACGGCACGCATGACGGCTTCGACCTCGGGAGAGCTGATCCACCCCGCGGCCCGAAGCGTGTCCACGACGCTGTTCCGCAAGCGGGTTCCCTCGTCGGGCTCGACGGCCGTGTTGCTCATGAGGAGGAGTCCCTTCCCTCGTACGTGCTGTGCGTGTGCGAACAAGAACTGGCGCGGTGGGGCTCGGGTTCTCCGGTGAAACGAGCACCGGTGGCCGGGAGGCCTTCAGGTGTCCGCTGCTGCTCGGCTCACGTCCGGTGAGCCCTGCGTACTCGTCGCTGCGGACGGTCCGGCCCGGGTGGCGGCACCCGGGAGCAGGTCAGGGCGACTCGCTGCGCGGGCAGCAGCCCCTCCTTCCCTCGCGCGGCAGATGCTGACGCTACGAGAGGTTCGGCTGGGCTACCCGGACCGAGAGTCCGGGTAGCCCAGCCGTCCGGGTCCCCGAGCGGACCTCAGGTCGGGTCGTTCACCGAGAGGGACGAGATCATGTCCGCGAGCTGCTCGTCGTCAGTGAGATCGGGGACCACGTACGCGGCCCCCGCCGCGCGCAGCTCTGCCGCGGAGGTACGGCCGGTGGCTACGGCGATGACCGGGACTCCGACGGCCCGTCCGGCCCGCACATCGGCGGACGTGTCGCCGACGACCACGGCGTCGCGCGGTTCCACCGGGAGGCCGAGGTACGCCGCGACCCTTCGTAGGGCGGCACGCACCAGGTCGGCGCGCTCGTCGGCGTCCTCTCCGTATGCGCCGACCTCCCAGGTGATGTGGCGGTCCAGGCCGAAGGTGGCCAGCTTGATCTCGGCGACGCGCCGGACGTTCCCCGTCACCACGGTCTGGACGATTCCGGGATCCGCGGCCAGCCTGTCCAGAACGGCTTCCGCCCCGGCAAGGGCCAGGCCCCGGGACCGCAGCTCCTCCGCCGCGGTCGCGTGAGCGTCCGCCAGCGCCGCCGCGAACCGCTCGAAGTCGGCCCTGTCCGTTCCCAGCCCGTGCAGCTTCGCCGTCTCCCGGAAGATGACCGCTTCGGTGATACCGTCCACCGTCGCCTGGCGGAGCATCTCCCGCCCGGTGACCGCACGGAACGCCTGAGCGGACAGCTCCCTTCCCACACCTCGGGTGTCCACCAGCGTATGGTCGATGTCCCACAGGACGACCTGCCGCCGTGCCATACGCCACGACCTTCCTCGTCAATTGCCGCCGGAACGACCGACCATGGGAGCCGACACATGGAGCCGGATCTCCCTCTCGGCCAGCGTATTCGCGAGCATCGCGAGCGGCAGGGCAGAAGTCAGGCGGTCGTCGCCGGCCTCTGCCGGATCTCGGAGGACTACCTCTCCCGCATTGAGCGCGGCAAGAAGACGCCCACGCTGCCCGTCCTGCTGAGCATCGCACGCGAGTTACGCGTCCCCGTGGCCGTGCTGCTGGGCGAACCGTCCGATCCACGGCCCCGCGCCGACGCGGCATGCGCGGACCGACGCGTCGCCAGCGCCCTCCTCGGCCACGTGGAGGATCCCGGCCGTCCACCCTGCTCGCCGGCGGCCCTGCGCACCGCCGTCGAACGCGTCTGGCGCACCTGGGAGACCCACCCCGAACGCTTCTCCGCGGCTGCCGACGCACTTCCCGGCCTGATCCAGGACGTGAACGCAGCACTCCACCGTCATCGCTCGGACGCGGACGCCGCCGCGCGACGGGAAATCCAGCGGTGCGCAGCGGACATGTACTTCATGCTCCGCTCCTACTGCCGCAGGACCGGCAGAGCCGACCTGTCGATGATGGTGGCCGACCGCGGTCTGCGGGCCGCCGAGGAAGCGGACGACCCGATCCGCATCGCGGCGGCCCGGTGGAATCTCGGCCACATTCTTCTCGGCACCGACGAGCCGGAGGCAGCAACGGATGTTGCCCTGCTGGCCGCCGAGGAACTGGGCCCGAATCCGCAAGGCGAGGCCGCGGCCATGGCGGGCGCGCTGCAACTCGTGGCAGTGGTCGCCGAAGGACGCCGGAAGCGGTACTGGCCCGCCCGTGAGCGGCTCACCAAGTCGGCCACGCCGCTGGCGGCATCGGTCGGCGACGGCAACGTCCACCACACCGTCTTCGGCCCCACGAACGTCCAGCTCCACGCCGTCTCCCTCGACACGGAGGCCGGCAACTCCCGAGCCGCCCTGGCCCTCGCGGACCAGATCGACACGTCACGTCTCCCCCTGGAGCGCCGATTCACCTTCCAGCTCGAGGTCGCCCGCTGCTGGGACCTGCTACGCGAGGACGCCGCAGTCCTGGTCCACCTGAGCGACCTGGCAGCCGTGGCGCCGGAAGACTTCGCCCGCAACCCGATGGCGATACAGATGGTCACCGACCTGCGGAAGCGGGTGCGCCCGACGTACCGCAAGCAGGTGGTCGGGCTGGCCGAGCGGGTCGGCATTCGCTGAGATCGGCGAGGTGGGACGCGACCCGGCCGGCTGCCGAGTCGAACTACGGTGCCCGACGGCGTTCGGGCTCGGTTCGGGGCGCAGCACAATCCACCGCTGCTCCGAAGGGCAACAGCCACTTTCCAGGCCAGTGACGCAGTGCTGGGGCCAGGCAGCGTTGCGATCCTCCGCCATCCCGAAGTGCGGCGGCCACTGCGTGCAGCTGCGGGTCGTCGTTTCGGCTGGTGTGCTGGGCGTTGCGATCCACCGCCGCCCCGGAGGGCGGCGGCCACGATGCCGTCGACAGCGGTACGTCCCGCCGGTCAAGGTTGCGATCCTCCGCCGCCCCGGAGGGCGGCGGCCACGGTCAGCCGGTAGGAGTGGTGCGGGGCGCCGAACGCGTTGCGATCCTCCGCCGTCCCGGAGGGCGGCGGCCACCCACACCCGCGCCGCGCTCCACGGGGTCACCCAAGGTTGCGATCCTCCGCCGTCCCGGAGGGCGGCGGCCACGTTGTCCTCCAGCGCGGTGAAGCTCTTGGTGAGCTTGTTGCGATCCTCCGCCGTCCCGGAGGGCGGCGGCCACTACGGCGCGCGGGCGCGCTCGCGGCACCAGTCCAGGTTGCGATCCTCCGCCGTCCCGGAGGGCGGCGGCCACGGTACTTGACCAGCACAAGCTCGCCCTGCCGACGGGCTTCTACGGAAGGACCGGGTGGCCAATTGGTCACGCAACGGACATTCTGCTTCGGTGCGTGGCTTTGTTCACGACTGTCGACAGCAGTTGTTCACCATCTCGGGAGGCAGGCGGATCGGACCTGGGCCCATGTTCATGAGAACGGGAGGCACCATGTCGTCCGGCCTCCTTGGGTCACCACGCTCCGTCCACGCCCCCGGTCACGGCCCTTCCGCCGACCGTTGGATCGTCCTCCAGCGCGGGGCGTCGTCATCCGGGACGTCCGGAGACGCGAAGTGGAAGGGCACCTGGAGGTGGCCGGCCAGCGCCCGGCCGGCCTCGGCGGCAGCAGCGCCTGGCGGAGGGCTGTCAGATCGGCGGTAGACGGTCGCCAGGTGGCCTTCCCCCTCCGGGGCGTCCAGGACCGCGACCAGGAGCACGAACCAGTCGTGGACTGTATCGCCGTCCCAGAGCGCCTCCACTGCTGCCACACGGCCGGGAAGAGTTGCCGCCCGGGCTGTGAGCGAGGGCAGGTCCAGCGGATCGGGCGGCGTGTGCTGCACGCGGTCGCCGAGAGCCGCGTATCGCGTGTGGACCACCCGCTCGGCTTCGTGCAGGCCGACCCCCAGGGGGCGCAGCGCCTCCCAGACGGACCTGACCGCCGACAGTCGGCGGTCGCGCAGCACGTCGGCATCGACCTCACGGCAGGTCCGTTCGTCCAAGTAGGCCCACCAGCCGCTCACTGGGTCACCTGCCGGGATCTCAGGGTGCGCGTCATAGGTTCGAACGTACGCCAGGACTCAGTGCCCGCCCCGGCCGCCCTCTCGGTAGTGCTGTCCAATCTCGTGAACATTCCGCCCCGGTCTCGTGGGCTTCCCGCCGCCGGAACCGGCGTCGAAGTGCTGTCCGATCTCGTGGACAAAGCCAGGTGCGACCCGCGTGTCGCGTGCATGCTTGAGGTTCCGAAGCAACCGGCCCTCCGACTCGTCGCCTGCCCGACTGGCGCCGAACGAACCAGTTGGCGATCGCGGGCTGCCCGCGCGGCGAGACCCGACGTCATCTGGCGCCCCGTCCGGCCACCGCTGACGAAGCAGCTCGTAAATTACCCGAGAGGGACCTCGGCGAGCGTGGTCCACTCGTACATCTGGTGGTCGCGGTGGATCACGATGAGGTCCGCGTGGGTGACCAGAGCCTTCGCCGGAGGGATGGCCGCGGCCTCGATCGCCTCGGCGTAAGGCGCGGCCGGGCCCTCGGCGTGGCTGTACCCAATGCTGACGTGCGGGTTGAAGCCGTCTGCGGGCTCCGGAACCTCCGACAGCACCTCGGCGATCGCCAAGCGCAGTTCCTGCCGGAGCCGGCGGACGGGCTCTGCCGGGACCACGGGAACGAGGATCGCCTCCGGATCGACGATCGGAGCCGCGAGCGTGACGCCGAACGAGTGCAGAGCCGCCAGCCGGGGGCGGGCCGCGGCGGCGATCGCCGTAGCCGTCTCCTCGGGGACGTCGTCGGTGAAGCCGACGCCCTGCATCGTCAGGTGCAGCCAGCGGTCGGGGATGAGGTCCAGCCCGGGAAGCCCGGACATTGCCCGACGGTAGCCGTCGGCGAAGCGGTGGACGTCGTGCTGACCGTCCCAGGTGAGATGCCAGGTGTAGAAGCGACGGCCCACGTCCCAACCGGGCCGCCACCACCAGTGGTTGCGCATCGCCTGAGGAGTCATGACAGTCGATCCTGTCAGCTCGTACCGGCACCTGGCGAGAGGGCGAGCCTCCGCGGCGCCGAGTCCTGGCACCAGTCGAGCAGCGCAGCCCGCGCCTGGACGCTCGCGGCGCCACGTGCACCCGGCGCCTGCGTCATCTGCGCGGTCAGGTCGCGCATCCGGCCGATGACCGTGCCGTAGCGCTGCTCCGGCCGAAGCTGGAGAACCGGCAGCAGCACCTCCATCACGGCGTCGGGTTGGCCGACGCCGACGTACCCCATGGCGCGGCTGATCGAGGTCTGCGCCTCGGTGCCGTACGCGCGTACCGGCTGGGCCTGGAGGTGGGTGAGCGCCGACTCGGCTTCGTCCAGGGCTTCGCCGTAGGCCGCGATGCGCAGATGGGAGCTCGCGGCGTACTGCTCCTGCCTGCCGGTGCTGCAGGAGAACAGGCCGCCGATCTCGTCGTCCCCGGTGCTCTGGTCACGCGCGGCCTGGGCGCGGCGCAGAGCCTCCTGGGTCTCCTCGACGGCGCCGAACTTCGACCAGGCATCCGCTTCCTGGCAGGCCAGCAGCGCTCCGACAGTGCCGCCGGCCGCGTACATGGCTCCGCGGCGGGCGTGCTGGACGGCGTCCCTGAGCCGTCCGTCCCAGAAGGCGACCTTGCTGCGGGTGCTCGCCGTCCAGGCGAGCAGGCCCTGGTGCTCCGCCTTCTTGCCGCACAGCCAGGCGGTACGGCCGTGGGCCTCGGCGTCGTCCAGGTGGCCCAGATCGCTGCTCATCCAGGCCAGAAGAGCGCACAGGTATCCGGCGGCGACGTACAGGTCCGACGCTTGCCGCGGTGAGGTGTGCCCCTCCAGCAGCCGGAAGGTGGTGTCGCGCAGGCGCCGAGTGCGGGTGAAGATCTCGACGGCGTCTCCGCCGAGGTAGTCCTTGGCGAGGCGGCGAACGTCGGACTGGATCTGCTCCAAGGCGATGTCGCCGATCGTGCTGGTCTCGGCCCAAGCGGCCCACGCGACCGACTCCTCCGCCGCCTGTCGGACCTCGGCGGCGAGCGTCGGCGCAGGCTCGTCGGGAGTATGGAACAGGTCGGGCGTCTCCCGAACGCGCACGGTCTGCCGCAGGGCGGGTGCCTCCGGGCGGGGCATCGCCCGCCGATCCTCGATGTCCAGCAGCTGCTCGGCCTCGCAGCCGTACACCTCGGCCATGAGGTCGAGAACGGCCTGCGACGGCCGACGGTCGGTCAGCGGCCACTTCTCCCACTTGCCCAGCAGACTGGCGTCGGCGGCCGTGGCATCACCGCGGGTGGCGCCCTCCTCGTTGATGCGGTCAGCGGCCTCCTGCAAGCTCAGACCGTACGCGTGCCGCCACGCTTCACGAGGGCGAAAACCCCAGCGGGCCCGCATTTCGTTCGCGATGTCCGATGCCGAACAACCGACCGCAAGCATTTCACTGCGCAGATTGTCGCGCTGGGCCTTGCTACCGGGCTTCGGAGACTGGGCCATGAGAATCCCCCAGACGTGGTGATGTGTTTTCACGGTAGCGCTCGGTTAGCCGCTCGGCCTGAGAAATGTCCACGTTTCGGGGTGCACCGCCGTCCAAAACCCACCGCAAGGGTAGGCGTCCTCGCAGGTCACAGGGTGCGTTGTCCGTCCAGATTTCCTGGTCGTCATTGCCCGTGACGATTGACATGCGGAAGAGGGACCGTTGAGGCCCTCAATTCCTACCGCTGGAGACGCCATGACAGCCGAGCCCACTGTCGCCAGGCGCGAGCAAGAGTCGGCTGCCGCATGCCGGCTCACGACCGTGTCGGACGAGCCGTCACCGACGAGTACGGAGCACGCGCCGCACGACGGTGCGCTGCCCTGCGCCAGATCCATGCCTCGGATCCCGGAGTCGGCCCACGCGGCACGCACCCTGGTAGCCGACGCCCTGACGTCGTGGGACCTCGCACAGCTCGCGGACGACGCCCTGCTGATCGTGACGGAGCTGGTGTCGAACGCCGTCGCCCACGCTTCGGGGCCCGACATGCGGGTGAGCGTTGCACTCGTGAGCGACCGACGGATTCGCGTCAGCGTGATCGACGCGGAACGCACCCGCCCGCAGGCCCGGCCCTTCGACGTGGAGCGGGAGCGTGGTCGCGGGCTGCTGCTCGTCGAGGCGATGTCCTGCAAGTGGGGTGTCCACCTGCTGCACGAGGGCAAGGCCGTGTGGGCCGAGCTGGAAGCGTCGTTGTGAGTGCGGCGAGCGCGCCCGCGGTGGGCGAGCAGCGGAGGAAGCGGGTGGTCCGTCCACCGAGGAAGAGGCTGATCTTCATTCTCCGCGCCGGGATGCCGCTCGCGAGCCGGGCCGCCCGGGTGACTCAGCAGGACGACGGCAACGCCTGGAGGACCGGGCGGTGCTGGCTTTGGTGCAGCCGGGAGTCGACCCGGGTGCTGCAGATCGGACCCGCCTCGGTGAACGGCGTCACGGCCGGCGTCTACGCGTGCGGTCGCTGCGTCCAGGTGCTGGCGGACCAGATCATCGCCACCCACATGGCGGGAGATATCACCGATGGGCTCGATGACATCTGGCTCGGCGGGGGCGCACACGGACCCCCCAGGGGAAAGCACCGCCGCCGCTCGTGATCTCGGGCCCAAAAGCTCGTCATGTCCGAGCGCCGGCACCCGTTCCGTCCTCCGGCCGCCGCACCGAGCGGTGACCGCTCTCGCTCCTACCGACAGAAAGGGCACGTCAACTCCGCACGCCTTCACCGCGGAGCGGAGGCGGCCCATCCACATAACCCACGACCATCTGCAAAGGGATTCCCCGCCGACATGCCGCAATCTCTCCACCCTCACAGCTCGGACACACATCGCCGCGTCCCCGTCTGCGGGCAGGCAACCACGCTCCCGCCGACCCTCCTGACCTCGGCTCTCTCCCTCGCCGATCACCCCGACGCCCGTTTGGAGGACGTGGAAGTCGCGCTCCGTTGCGTTCTCCAAACGCACGTCGGAGGTGAGCACCACGCCTTCGTGCTACAGCTCGACGTCCCTGACGGTGGGGCCGTATGGACGAGCTGGACGGACGTTCCCCCGACGAAGGTGGAGGTGCGCGCCGACTGCCAGGCGGTCAGCACGCCGGAACGCGGCTCACAGCCCTGCTGCGAATTCGCCGGGCACCCCGGTGTGCACACCTACGACGCTTACGACCCGTGGGGCCTCCTGGAGCGCGGTTGACGCTCTGACGCTTCGCATTCGAAGCGCCTTCACCGTCAGCGGTCAGCAGTGCGATAGGCCGCCGCCGGAGAGCGGCGGCCATACGCGGCCAAGGCCAAGGTCGAGTCCGAGATGAGCGCGTTGCGATCCTCCGCCGTCCCGGAGGGCGGCGGCCACGAGACGGACGGGTTGTACCGGACGGTCCGCGAGTAGTTGCGATCCTCCGCCGTCCCGGAAGGCGGCGGCCACGGTCGCGCCCCCGCCCGCGGGGTTGACGACGTCGTCGTTGCGATCCTCCGCCGTCCCGGAGGGCGGCGGCCACTCGGAGCCGGAGGCCGCCAGGGTGCGCGTGTCGGAGTTGCGATCCTCCGCCGTCCCGGAGGGCGGCGGCCACACGCCTGGTCGCAGCCCGCGCAGACCGACCTCAAGGGGTTGCGATCCTCCGCCGTCCCGGAGGGCGGCGGCCACCCCTGGTCCCGTTCACTCGGGCCAGCCACGAGCAGTTGCGATCCTCCGCCGTCCCGGAGGGCGGCGGCCACGGTACTTGACCAGCACAAGCTCGCCCTGCTGACGGGCTTCTGCCGAAGGGCCGGGCGACCAATTGGTCACACAACGGGCATTCGGCTTCGGTGCGACCCGCGTGTCGCGTGCATGCTTGAGGTTCCGAATCACCGGATGCTCTGTCTCGCCGCAGTGGCAAATCGTGGGCGCCGATAACAGTAGATCAGGTCGCAGCAGCAGCTGGACGGCGCATCTGACGACAACCCATCGCTCCGGGGTCCACGGCTGGCTCAGCAGCGCTTACTCCACCGTCGAGGCCACCGGTGTGACCGCCGCCATGGAACCTGCTCGACCTTAGCGACGCGCCCCGCGTTAAAACAGCGCCATGTGCGTCAGCCGACGACCCCTCACCGCCCCCAGTGGGAACGACTGATTGCCACCGGCCGCCTCCCCTCCCACCTCGCCGGCGCACGCCTCGCCGGAAACCCGCCGCTCAAGGCCGCTCTCGACCTGCTAACCGCCCTCGGTATCGACACCTCCACCGTCTACCGCCTCTCCGGCACTGCCGCGGATGCCCTCTGACGCCGTGACAACGAAGCACCCGAGGACTGTCCCGGCTGGCAGGCGGCCTTTGTCAGTGGTGGGTCGTAGGGTGTGCGGCGTCCCTGGTTCAGGGGTTTGTTGTCGTTCGCGGAGTTGGCACCATGCAACCTCAGTTATACGCACATAGCCGCAGTTCACAGTCACAGCTCAGGCACTCGCTGGAAGATCACCTCCGGGGGACGGCCGCGCTGGCCCGCGGCTTCGGCGCGGTGTTCGGCGCCGGTGAGGTGGCGGAGTATCTCGCGCTGGTGCACGACGTTGGCAAGGGCTGCACGGCATGGCAGGACCGCCTCGTCCATCACGCGGAGCCGTACGGCAAGCCGGTCGGTGTCCCCCACAAAGGGGCGGGGGCCGAGCTGGTGGACCGGTTCGTGGGCCGGCCGTTCGCGGCCGCTGTGGAGGGGCACCACGGGGGGCTCCCCGATCTGCAGGCGCTCGCTGCCGCCCTGGCCAAGGTCAAGGGAAGCGGCCTGGAAGGGGTTCAGGCTCGGGAAGCCTTCCAGTCGGTGGCCCAGCTGGTGCCCGAGATCGTGCGGGACCAGCGAATCCCGTTGCCGCAGTGGTTATCCGGGCTGAGCGCCGACCGGCTGAGGCTCGGCGTGGATCTGCTGGTACGGATACTCTTCAGTTGCCTCGTTGATGCGGACTACCTCGACACGGAGGCCCACTTCGCTGGAGCCCCGGTTCGCCTGGCGGCGCCGGTGGACATGGGCGACCTGGTCAAGCGGTTCGAGGAGCGCCGATCGGCGTTCCTTCGGGACCGGGCGACGACACCGGTGGCGCGTCTGCGCGAACGCGTCTACCAGGAGGCGGTTGCCGCGGCTGAGGGCAAGCCAGGCATGTTCGTGCTGCACGTTCCCACCGGTGGGGCGAAGACGCTGGCAGCCGGTGGGTTCGCCCTGCATCACGCCGCGGCGCACGGGCTGCAGCGCGTCATCGTCGCCGTGCCGTACACCAGCATCACCGAACAGAACGCCAAGGTGTACCGGGACCTCCTCGATCCGCCCCGCACGGGGAACGAGAAGCCGGTGGTCCTGGAACACCACAGTTCGGTGAACCTGGACGAGGACGACGACGTCAGCGAGTGGGCCCGGCTGACCGCGGAGAACTGGGACGCCCCCTTCGTGGTGACGACCACAGTGCAGCTCTTCGAGTCTTTGTTCGCGCGTAAGCCGTCCGCGATGCGGAAGCTCCACCGCGTCGCCGGCTCCGCGATCGTCCTCGACGAGGTCCAGGCGCTCCCCGACCAGCTGCTGATTCCGATCCTCAGCGGCCTGCGAGATCTTGTGGAGCACTTCGGCGTGACCGTGGTCCTGGCCTCGGCGACCCAGCCGGAATTCTGGTCGCTGCCGGAGATGCAGGGCATACCGAAGCACATGGTCGTCAGCGACACCGCGGCGTTGTTCGAACAACTGCGACGCGTCGAGTACGAGTGGCGGCTTGGCGAGGATGTCACCTGGGACAGCGTGGCAGAGGAGATCGCCGCAGACGGTGGGCCGCAGGTGCTCTCGATCGTGAACACCACCAAGGACGCGGCTCACCTGCACCGCCTGCTCAAGGAGCGTGTCCGCGGCAAAGTGGTGCATCTGTCGACGCGGATGACCGGCGGGCACCGCCGGGAGGTCATCGAGGAGATCCGTGCCGATCTCCGGGACGGTACTCCGGTGCGGGTGGTGTCCACGTCGCTGATCGAAGCGGGGGTCGATGTCGACTTTCCCCGGGTCTATCGGGCGTGGGCTCCGGCCGAGTCCCTTCAGCAGGCCGCCGGCCGGTGCAACCGCGAGAACTTGCTGCCCGGTCTGGGCACGGTGGTCGTCTTCCGGCCGAGCGACGGCAGTCAGCCGAACGACGGCGTCTACAAGTCGGCGCTCCAGGCGACCGAGCTGTACTTCGGTCCCGACCTCGCAGCGCCGGACGATCTGGCCTCCCTGCGCAGCTACTACGGCAAGCGGTACGCCTATCTCGGGAGCGGCGGCCGGCCGATGGGTGAGGACGTCGAGAGCGCCCGCCGCGGGCTCGACTTCCCCGAGGTGGACAGGCTCTTCCAGATGATTGACAACCAGCACGCGAGACCCGTTCTGGTCATCCGGGAGGACACCGCCGCGGAGGAGATCGAGGCGGACGTCGCCGCCCTGCGCGACCCGTACGGGCGCCTCAAGGATCTGTCGGGCGTCTTTCGCAGGCTCCAGCCCCACATCGCCTCCCTGCCGCGGAACGAGGTCGACGACGCGTTGCAGGCGGGGCTCGCGGAGCCGGTGGTCGGCGACCTGGTGCTGTGGCTGGGCAGCTACGACGTGGAACGGGGCCTGGACCCCAGCCGTCGGGAAGACCGCAGCGCCTACCAGATTTGAATTGTTTTTCCCAACTTCTCATGTTTTACGACCAGTTGTGCTTACTCTGAGACACTATCTGCTCACCGCATGTCGCCCACTCCGTGGGTGGACGCGGCGCGAACCGGTCGTGGGCGTGTGAGTCCAAGGAGGAATGGTGTGAGTACGTCCTTGCCGAGTGCCCGCCGTGAACGGCGTGGCAACGGCGGCTGGGCCTTCCCGGACCTGGTGGTCGAGACCTGGGGTGACCTGGCCTGCTTCACGAGGCCGGAGCTGAAGGTCGAGCGGGTCAGCTACCCCGTGATGACGCCTTCGGCCGCCACCGGGCTGCTGGAGTCGATCTTCTGGAAACCGCAGTTCAACTACGCCATCACCAAGATCGAGGTGCTTGCCCCGATCCGGTGGATGCAGGTCCGTCGCAACGAGGTGCAGTCGGGCATCTCCGACCAGCGGGTGGCGCAGCTCCGTACGGACCGCACGGCCCGCTACGACGCCTCCGAGGATCGCGACCAGCGCAACACCGTCGCCTTGCGCGACGTCCGCTACCGGATCCACGCGCAGGTCGTGACCATCTCGCAGGAAGAGAGCCCCGAGGAGAAGTACCGCCAGCAACTCCGCAAGAGGGTGGAGCGCGGTGCGTGCTTCTCACAGCCGTTCTTCGGCTGCCGGGAATTCACGGCCCAGTTCGGTCCCGCCGACCCGGCCTACGAGGTCCAGCGGGACTGCACTCAGGAGTTGGGCCTCATGCTGCACTCCATCGCCTACACCCCGCAGGGCGAGCGCTACCGCTGGTTCCGTGCTTCGGTCAGCGAAGGGGTCATGGAGGTACCGCTCGCGCCGCTGCCGGACGAGGCGGTCGCCATGCCGTCCGGCTCGCAGCGTGCCGCCCGGGCCGGACGGTGACGGCGTGCTGCTGCAGAAGCTCACCGCGTACGCCGATCACGTTGCCGAGACGCTGCCGGCCGAGTTCTACCGGGAAAAGCAGATCCACTGGATCCTGGACATCGCCGAGGACGGGGCCGACGCGGAACTGCGGGACAGGCGCGTACCGGCGAAGTCGCGGGACCAGGCACTGATCCAGCCGGTTCCCTATGTGCAGCGGTCCGGCACGAAGGTGCCGCCCTACCTGCTGGTGGACACCGCGGAGTTCGTCCTCGGTCTGCCCAAGACCGCTGACAAGACGGCCGGTCCCTCGGAGAAGGAGACGACCGAGGCCGAACGGCGGAACGCCGCCTATCGGGAGTTGGTCCTGCGGTGGGCCGAGGGCCAGGCCGGGGATGCGCGCGCGGACGCCGTACGAAGGTTCTTCGCCTCGGACGCCCTCGCAGGACTCAAGCAGGACCTCCCGGACATCGACGCCAAGGACACCGTGGCGTTGATGGTCGGGACGCAGTTCCTCCACGAGGAGCCCTCGGCAAAGAAGCTGTGGGCTCTCGTAGCCCGCGAGCGCAAGGGCGGCGAGGTCGGCCTCTGCCTGGTGTGCGGCGAGTACGGCGCTCTGCTCGCCACGATTCCCGAGCCGGTCAAGAAGGGCGCGATCCCTAGCGCGGGAGGGACGAACGAGGGGCAGCTGGTCTCGATCAACACGTCGGCCCAGGGCCGCAACGGTGTCATGCAGCTCGCCAACACGCCGATCTGCGATCGGTGCGGCGCCAGGGCCATGGCCGGTCTCAACCATCTCCTGTCCCGGCCTGGCCACCACCACCGCATGCCCGGCGAGGGGGTCATGGTCTGGTGGACGCGCGAGAACACCGAGGACACCCTGGAGGCCCTGCTCTTCGGCGGCGAGCCCGATCCGGCGGCCATCAGCCACGCCATCTCCGTGCTCCACAAGGCCCCCGACCCCGTGGCCGGGCAGCTGGTCTCCCCCGACGACTTCCACAGCCTCACCCTCGGCCTCAACAACGCGCGCGTCGTCGTCCGCGAGTGGCTGGATCTCCCCGTGGAGCAGCTCCAGGCCAACCTGGGAGCCTGGTACGAGGACCACGGCGTGCACAACGGCTGGACCGGCGAGACGCAGTACGTACCCCTGTGGCAGCTGACGCTGTGCATGGGACGGGCGAGCGGCGACCGCTACGTGAAGGACACCGCCCCGCACGGCATGCAGACCGCCCTCGTGCACAGTGCCCTGCACCGCGCTCCGCTACCGGCCTGGGTACTGCCCCGCCTGCTGCTGCGCATCCACGCCGACGCCCGCGTCGACGCCCCGCGCATCGCGCTGCTGCGCCTGATTCTCAACCGCTCCGCCTACCCCGAGGACCACCTCATGCCGACCCTCGACCCGGACCAGCCCGACGTCCCGTACCTCTGCGGGCGCGCATTCGCCGTCCTGGAGGCCATCCAGCGTGCCGCCCTGCCGAAGCTCAACACCACGCTGCGAGACAAGCACTTCCGTACGGCCGCCACCGCCCCGGGGACGACTCTCACCCACCTGCGCTTCGACGCGATGGCCCACCTCAAGCGGCTGCGCCGTGACAACCAAGGCGCCGGCGTCGCCCTGGAGAACCGGCTGACGGAGATCTTCCAGGGCATCGACCATCTGCCCGTCCATCTCACTCCCCGCCAGCAGGCGCGGTTCGTCATCGGCTACGAGCACCAGCGCGCCGACGACCTCGCCGCCCGCCGCGCCCGCAAGGCCGAGAAGGACGCCAGGAAGGCGTCCGACGAGCCGACCACCGCCTGATCCGCCCTCTTACGTTCCACGCAAGGAGTACCGACGTGAGCGTCGCACCGCACCTCGACCCCACCCGCAAGCACGACTTCGTCTTCCTCGTCGACTGCCTCGACAGCAACCCCAACGGCGACCCCGACAACGGCGGGATGCCCCGTACCGACCCGATCACCGGACAGGGCCTGATCACCGACGTCGCGATCAAGCGGAAGATCCGCAACACCGTCGCGATGTTCAACGAGCACGAGAAGAGGCCCGGCTACGAGATCTACGTGGAGGCCGGGGTCGCCCTCAACGCCCAGCACGAGCGCGCCTACGCGGCCGATCAGGGCAACGCCCGCGACAAGAAGAGCGCCCAGGCCTGGATGTGCCAGAACTTCTTCGACGTGCGCATGTTCGGGGCCGTGATGTCGACCGGCAAGAAGGACAAGCAGGCGGGCCGGGTGCAGGGGCCCGTGCAGATCGGGTTTTCCCGCAGCATCGACCCCGTCACGCCCTTCGACATCGGGATCACCCGTGTCACGCCCACCAAGCAGGAGGACGTCGACGCGTGGAACGACCCCGACCCCAAGAAGACGGAAGGGGGGAAGGAGACGGAGATGGGCTCCAAGCACATCGTGCCCTACGGCCTGTACCGCGGCGCCGGCCACTTCAGCGCCCCCCTCGCCGCCCGCACCGGCGTGAACAGTGAAGACCTGGCCACCTTCTGGCGTGCCTTCACCCTCATGTTCGACCACGACCGGGCCGCCGCCCGCGCCAACATGGCTCTGCGCGGCCTCTACGTCTTCACCCACGAGGACGCCTTCGGGCGCGCACCGGCCCACACCCTGCTCGACCTCGTCGCCGTGAAGCCCCTGGGCGACGCCGGCGCCCGGTCCTTCACCGACTACGGGACCGTCGAGATCCACGACGCCGACCTGCCCGCCGGCGTCACCCTCACGACCCTTCGGACGATCGCCCAGTGACGTGACCGCCACCACCGCTCGGGGCGGGCAGGGGGAGGCAGGCCTCGTGCAGGTCTCCCTCTCCTCCCTGGAGCACTACACCTACTGCCCCAGGCAGTGCGGGCTGATCCTCCTGGAGGACGCCTTCACCGATGACGCGGCAACCGTCCGCGGCACCCTTCTCCACCAGCGGGTCGACACGCCGGGCGCGCAACGTCGGGCCAGTGTCCGCACGCTCCACGCGCTGCCCGTGTGGCACGACGGCCACGGGCTGACCGGCGTCTGCGACACCGTGGAGATCCACGCCGACGGCCGGATCCTGCCCGTCGAACACAAATCGGGCCGCTACATCCCCGGAGGACCGGCGGACATCCAGGTCGCGGCCCAGGCGATGTGCCTGGAGGGAATGTTCGACCGCCCGGTCCCCGAAGCCGCGATCTACTCGGCCGCAGACCGACGACGTCATCTGCTCGCTGTCGACGAGCCACTACGCGCCCGCGTCCTGGAGGTGACCGTCGCCGTACGAGCGCTGCTCGCGGGGCAGACCCTCCCGGCTGCGCTCGCCGATGGCCGTTGCCGACGCTGCTCCATGGTGACCGGCTGCATGCCCGACGTCCTCGCGGCGACCGACCGCTTCCAACGAGCCCTCACCGACCTCTACCGCATCGACAACGCTCCGGACGGCGACGAGTGACCACCGAACTCCTCAACACCCTCTACGTCCAGACCCAGGGCACGCAGCTGCGTCTGGAGCAGGACTCGCTGCGCGTCCGGATACCCGACGTGGCAGGGCGCAAGATCCTGCCGCTCAAGCGCATCGAGAGCATCGTGGTGTACGGCCACGTCGACCTGTCCACCGAGCTGATCACCCGCTGCGCCCAGGACAACCGCCCGGTCACCTGGATGACCCAGGGAGGCCGCTACCTCGCCAGGCTGGACAGCGCCGTGCACGGAAACGTCCTGCTCCGGCACGCCCAGCACCAGCTCCACGACGACCCCGTGGCACGGCTCGGTATCGCACGCAACATCGTCGCCGGCAAGATCCGGAACAGCCGCTGGATCCTCCTGCGTGCGGCCCGGGACGCGACCGCCGCGCCGCGCGACCGTATGCGCGCGGTGATCGTCGAGCTCGAAGGCGCCCTCGCGGCCACGGCGACGGCAGAGTCGCTCGACATCGTCATGGGTATCGAGGGCAACGCGGCCCGTGCCTACTTCGCCGCCCTGCGCGACGCGCTGCGCCCCGCGGAAGGCATCCCCGCCTTCACCCACCGCAACCGCCGCCCGCCCACGGACCCCGTCAACGCCCTGCTCTCCTTCACGTACGGCCTCCTCCGCGGACTCGTCCACGGAGCGGCCGAACAGGTTGGCCTCGACCCGTACATCGGCTTCCTCCACGGCCTGCGCCCCGGTAAGCCCGCCCTCGCACTCGACCTGATGGAGGAATTCCGCCCCGTCCTCGCCGACCGCTTCGCCCTCACCCTCTTCAACCGCCGACAGCTGCGTTCTGAGCACTTCGAAAACGTGACGGGCGGCGCCGTGCGTCTCACCGACGACGGCCGAAAGGCCGTCATCGCAGCCTGGCAGGACTGGAAGACCCAGCCCTGGGAACACCCACTTGCCGGCCGCGAGGCCCCCGCAGGACTCCTCCCCACCGTCCAGGCACGCATCCTCGCCCGCCACCTGCGCGGCGAACTCCCCGGCTACCTGCCCTGGACCGCCCAGTGACCGATCTCCTCGTGACCTACGACGTCGACACCACGTCGCCGGAAGGTCGCCGCCGACTGCGACGGGTCGCCAAACTCTGCGAGGGCTATGGGTTACGCGTCCAGAAGTCCGTCTTCGAGATCGTCGCCGACGAGAAGGATCTCCTCCAACTCCTGGCCAAGCTGGACCACGTGATCGACGCGGACACCGACAACATCCGCGTGTACCGCCTCCCGCCGAACGGTTTCAGGGACGTCCACACGCTGGGTGTCGCGAGCGCGCTACCGCACCGGGAGGATTTGGTCCTGTGAGGGAGCGATAGAGCACGACCTGGCTCCAATTCTTCATGGGCGGACGCTTGGAATCCTCGGTACGCCACGGAAGAGCACGTGAATTTACTTCAGAATCCAGAAAATCAATCTGACTACAACTTGCGAAAAAATAGAGAGACAGAGATTACCAGTTGATCGAATGATCCGAGTAATCCAGGGATTCCTCGGCAGCCCACCGGACATGTGACCCCTCACTTGCCCACCTCATTGGTGGCTAAAGTGCACTTACTCCTTGACAGAACGAAAGTAGCAAAACGCAGGCCCTCCTCACCGGACGACACCGAAGCACGTCAAAATAAGAAAAGATTAATAGCCAACGGAGAGGCGCTCTCCTCAAAGCTTCGTGTATAAATGCGGCAACCGTCTTCGAGGGCGGGAAGTAGCGGCAGCTTCTTCGCAAGTTGCTGAGGATCGAAACTGTCACGGAGTGACATTCGCGACTACCCACGCCCTGCCAAGACCTTCATTTACCGGCCAGGGCGCCGTGCTCAGCGGGCGGCATGACGCCCGCTGAGCACTGATTGTCAACCGCACCTGCGGACGCCACGACGCGCCAGCCCCAAAGAACCGAGAATTTCTTGCTGGTCCCCGCATCACAGCGGCGCCGGGCTCCGGAGAGCGACGACCACCGCCGGTCCGTGTGCTGCTCCACTATCCAGTACTTCTGGTTGCGATCCTCCGCCGTCCCGGAGGGCCAGCGGCCACGTGTCACCTGGCGTACGCGGAGACGGTCTTGGTCCCGTTGCGATCCTCCGCCGTCCTGGAGGGCGGCGGCCACTACGTGGGTCATCAGACCGGGCAGGAGGTCGGGTGGTTGCGATCCTCCGTCGACCCAGAGGGCGACGGCCACCTCCAGGGCCCGCAGGTGCTCAGCCACCTCGGGGTAGTTGCGATCCTCCGTCGACCCGGAGGGCGACGGCCACGTGGGTAACCGACACACCTGGCCTCAGTCGGGCGAATGTTGCGATCCTCCGTCGACCCGGAGGGCGACGGCCACCTGCACGGCGTCGGTCTCGTCGTACTTGCGGTGGCAGTTGCGATCCTCCGTCGACCCGGAGGGCGACGGCCACGGACGAGCCGGTGTCGGTGGGCGGGTAGGTCCCGCGGTTGCGATCCTCCGTCGACCCGGAGGGCGACGGCCACGATCGCGGGGGCGTGCCAGCGCTCCCCGGTGAGACCGTTGCGATCCTCCGTCGACCCGGAGGGCGACGGCCACACCGTCGCGATCGTCTGCCTGTGGAAATGGGCGAAGTTGCGATCCTCCGTCGACCCGGAGGGCGACGGCCACACCACGAGGCCCACGACGGCTGCGGCTGGCGCGACGTTGCGATCCTCCGTCGACCCGGAGGGCGACGGCCACGAGGCCACGCGGGTCCTGGACGCCGAGGCCGCGGGGTTGCGATCCTCCGTCGACCCGGAGGGCGACGGCCACCCTCGACGTCGCGGTCGAAGTCGACGCGCCAGAGCCGGTTGCGATCCTCCGTCGACCCGGAGGGCGACGGCCACCCCGGACTCTGCGCTGCACCTTGATGGCGAAGGAGCGGTTGCGATCCTCCGTCGACCCGGAGGGCGACGGCCACTGGTGCTGTTCGCCGCGGCGACGGCCCGGGTGTACGGGTTGCGATCCTCCGTCGACCCGGAGGGCGACGGCCACGGTACTTGACCAGCGTAGTCCTGCCCGGTGGGGTCTTGCTGACAGGAGCACGCGGGGGTCAAGTGGGTCAATATCCGACATTATCCTTCGGTGCGAACCGCGTGTCGCGTGTGCACTTGAGGTTCCGAACCAACAGGCCGTCGGCCCTCTCTGCTCGGCACGAAACTTCA
The DNA here is from genome assembly GCF_044333285.1 of Streptomyces sp. NPDC021020. Lineage (NCBI taxonomy): Bacteria > Bacillati > Actinomycetota > Actinomycetes > Kitasatosporales > Streptomycetaceae > Streptomyces > Streptomyces sp. NPDC021020. The sequence goes on along the minus strand of NZ_JBIRQQ010000008.1, from coordinate 107,349 downwards.
CCGCGATCACGCAGTCCAAACGTGACGATGGCGCGAACTTACCTCAGGACAGGCAAGCTCCCTCCAGAGGGGACCGAACACCGATCCGGCTGCGCCGACCACGGCCGGCACGGCGCGCCGAAGACGGCGAACAGCCAGGCCACCTGAAGTGACCGCCCACTGTCGCCTTCCGCATCGTCAGAGGTGGTCGCTGGCGAACCCTCCACGAGCAGCGCCGGGGCGATGCGCCCAGTTGTGACGAGCCGGGCACCCGGCCAACGCCCCTCGCCAGGGCCCGCCCAAGGCGGAAATTCGCCCGTTCGCGTGAACTCATGGTCGTTCCGGACGCCGGTCCGGCCGAAGACGAGATTTGTGCGCACATCCGCAGCTCAGAGTCATCTGATGACACGTCAGTAAACTCAGCATCGGGTCAGCATCAGTCCTGGAATGCCAGGTCACAGCCGGTCCCACAAGGGAACCGCCAAGGCCCTCCGGACCGGGTCCGCGACGGCCCCGCCACGGCTTCGGCGTGCCCTCCCGGGGCCGCGGTGCCCGCCGCGGCGGAGCGCGTCGGGGATCGCGGCGGCAGCCGGAAAACCCCAGCTCACCGCACCCGCCCCCGTGCCTTCAGCGGCGTCGCCGGGAGCGCCGGGGCCTCAAGGCGGGGGCCCGCGTAGCCGTGGACCTCGCCGAAGCGGGTGCCGGTGCGCCAGGCCTCGCGGGCTTCTACGATGTCCTCACCTGACCGGCCGACGAAGTTCCAGAACATGACGATGCGTTCGGCGAAGGGCTCGCCGCCCAAAAGCATCAGGGAGCTGTCGGTGGTGGCATGGAGGGGGAGTTCGGTGCGGCCGGCGCCGAGGTAGAGCATCGAGCCGGGGGTCAGGGGGACGCCGTCGACGTCGGTGGAGCCGGACATCGGGAGGGCCGCGTACTCGAAGTCGGGCTGGAGGGGGAGGCGGGCGCGGGTGCCCTCGGGGAGGGTGAGGTCGGCGCCGACGAGGGGGGTGTGGGTGGTGCCGGGCGAGACGGTGCCGTCGAGGTCGCCGAGGATGACGGTGGCGTGCAGGCCGCCGCCCGTGACGGTGGGCAGCTCCGGGTGGTGCTCGAACGCGGGCGGGATGTCCAGGGCGGTGCCGGGCAGGGCGACCCACAGCTGGGCCCCGTGCAGGTAGCGCGCGTGCTCCCGGGGGGATTCCTCGGAGTGCGAGATACCGCGGCCGGAGGTCATCAGGCCCAGCTCGCGCGGCCGTACGGTCTGCTTGCTGCCCAGGCTGTCGCGGTGCAGCACCTCGCCCTCGTGCAGCCAGCTGACGGTCTGCAGGCCGGTGTGCGGGTGCGGCGGCACCTGCATGCCGGGCTCCTGGGCGATGGGGGTACCTCCCGGGCCGCTAGGCCCAGGGGGAGCGTCGGGCCCGTAGTGGTCGACGAAGCACCAGGCGCCGACCATGCGCCGGCCGAGGTTCGGCAGCAGCCTGCGCACCTGCGTGCTCTCGCCGAGCGGCACGGTGCGGGCGGTGAGCAGTTCGTGGACAGGGGCGGCGGACACGTCCTGGCGGCCGCCGCAGACGGTGGCCGCGGGCTTCACGTCGAGGTTGCTCATGCGTCGATCATGCACCGGGGCGCCCGTCCGGGCGCGGGAGCGGGTGGTTGAATCGCCGTATGAGCGAAGGCATTCAGGGGGACGCGGCCGCCGGCCTCTCCGCGGACGAGGTCATCGACATCGTGGACGAGCACGACGTGGTCGTCGGCCGGGCGCGGCGCGCCGACGCGTACGCCCGCGGCCTGCGCCACCGCGCGGCGTTCGTGCTCGTGACCGACGGCGCCGGACGGGTGTTCGTCCACCGGCGCACCGCGCGGAAGCTGATCTTCCCGTCGCTGTACGACCTTTTCGTGGGCGGCGTGCTGGGCACGGGCGAGTCCTACGACGAGGCGGCGCTCCGCGAGGCCGAGGAGGAGCTGGGGGTCAGCGGGCTGCCGCGGCCGGAGCCGCTCTTCCGCTTCCTCTACGAGGAGGGCGCGCACAGCTGGTGGTCCGCCGTCTACCGGGTGCGCTGCGACCTGCCGGTGGCGCCGCAGCCCGAGGAGGTCGCCTGGCACGGTTTCCTGACGGAGGAGGAGCTGACGCGGCGGCTGGCGGAGTGGCAGTGGGTGCCGGACGGCCTGGAGGCCTACCACCGGCTGCAGGACTGGCGGGCGGAGCATCCCGGGCGGGGATGACCCCCTGCGGGCTGCCGCTCAGAGCAGCAGCAGGCCCGCGAGCACCGACACCGCGTTCGCCGCCGTCGAGGCCGCGTACGGCGCGGGGCCGCGCAGCCGCAGCAGACGTGCCGTCAGCCACCCCTCCACCAGCACCACCGCGGCCTCGGCGGCGGCGAAGGCGGGCCAGTAGACGGCAAGCGGCACATGGCGGAGGAACCACCACAGGAGCGGGTGCGTCACACAGTTGACGATCACGGCGGCGCCCGCCGTACGCCCGGGCGGGGCCTGGGACGCGGCGGCCAGCGCGGCCGTGTAGACGGGCACCTCGGTCGCCACGGTGAGGGCGAGGGCCGCGGGATAGGACACGGCGGGATCGTGTCACGGGGAGGGAAGCCATGGCCAGTGCGGTCGGAGCGGGGGTGGCCGCGGGCGGTCCGCGTGTCCGCGGCCGGATCCGCGGCAGCGACGGTGCCGGAGCGGTGGGCAGCGGCCCGGTCGCCGGTTTCGCGCTGCTGACGGTGGCGGTCCTGGCCGTGTCCCTGCGGATGCCCGCGGGCACGGCGGTGGTGGGGCTGGCGAGCCTGGGCATCCTGCACAACGTGCTGGAGCTGCGCTACATGGCGGGCCGCTTCGAGCAGGTGCTGCACGGCGCCTTCCTGCGGCTGCTGGCCGCGCTGATCACCGGCATCGTGCTGTGCCGGGTGCTGCCCGCCTCGGCGGCGACCCGCGACGGCGAGATCCTGCTGGCGTACGGGCTGCTCGCGGTGGCGTGCGTGCACGCGCTGCGGCACCGCCCGTGGGTGCTGGCGGGCGCCGGTGCGGTGATCGCGGCGTCCACGACGGCGTCGCTGAGCTTCCCCGCCTACCACTTCGTCGTCCTCACGCATCTGCACAACGTGGTGCCGCTGGTCTTCCTGTGGGAGTGGTCGCGCGGCATGGGCCGCGGCCGCCGGCTCTTCCGCGCGGTGCAGGCCGGCTGGGTGCTGGTGATCCCGGCGCTGATCCTGGCCGGCGCGTTCGACCCGCTGATGGGCTCCGGCTCCGGCTGGACGCGGCGGCTGTCCGCGACGTACACCCCTCCCGCGTGGCTGCACAGCGGCGCCGACCTGCGCTTCATCACCGTCTTCGCCTTCATGGCGCTCATGCACTACCTGGTGTGGGTGTGGTTCATGCCGCGCTACGCGCCCGACGCGACCGCGGCCTTCGAGCGGCGGGTGCCGGTGCTGAACGCCCGCCGGGCGTGGGCGCTGGGCCTGGGCGCGGGCGCCGCGCTCGCCGCGCTGTTCGTGAGCGACTACGACCAGGGCACCTCGGTCTACGCGGCGCTGGCCAGCTACCACGCCTACCTGGAATTCCCGGTCCTGCTGATGCTCGTCCTGGGCATGGGCCCGAAGGCCGCCCCCGCCACCACGACCACGACCCCGACCACCGCTGCCGCCGGAGGCACCGTATGACCACGACCAGCACCGCCACCGTCCTGCTCGCCGACATCGCGCCCCGCCGGGATTCGGGCGGCGGCGACCACACCGCCGTCATCGTCGTGTCCGTCGTCCTGGTCGTGGCCCTGGTGGTGCTGGTGTACGCGGCGATGCAGCGTCGCCGCAGGTGAACGGGGTGGCGGGTGGCCGGGGACAGGGCCCGCGGGTGGGCCGGGGCGGCACCGCTTAGTGTGGACGGGTGAGCATATTCGAGCGGCTGGACGGCGGACGTGACGCGGTCCGGCTGTGGTTCGCGCCGGCCCGGGTCCAGGAGGAGGGCGAGACTCCGGACTACCGCTTCTCGCTCGCCAACGAGCGGACCTTCCTGGCCTGGATCCGCACCGCGCTCGCGCTGATCGGCGGCGGTTTCGCCATCGACCAGTTCCTCACCGACCATCTGACGCACTGGGCCCGGGTGACGTTCGCCCTCGCCCTGCTCGCCGGGGGTGTCGCCTGCACCCTGCGGGCGGTCAACCACTGGGTGCGGTGCGAGCGGGCCATGCGGCACGGCGCCAACCTGCCGGTCTCCCGCTTCCCCGCCGCGCTGGCGGTGCTGATCGGGGTGATCGCGCTGGTCATGGTCGGTGTGGTGGTCGCGGGCTGGGCCGGATGACCTCCCGGCGGCTGCCCGTCGAGACCGACCGCGACCCCGGGCTCCAGCCGGAGCGCACCCGCCTGGCGTGGCGGCGCACCACGCTGAGCTGCGCGGTCGTCGCGGTGCTGGCCGGCCGCCAGGCCCTGCACGGCGGCGCCTACGTCACCCTCGCGGTCGGCCTCGCCGCCCTGGTCTTCCTGGCCTTCCTGTGGCTCGCCCACCACCGCATCCAGCAGCTGGGCTTCCCCCGCCCGCGGCTCCTCCCGCACGCCGTCGCCCTCGCGGTCGCGGCCTGCATGCTCGCCCTCGCCGCCTTCGGCGCCGCGGCGGTGTGGTGAACCCCGCCGGGCGGGTGCGTAGTATCCACGGGTAGCCCGGCGGGCGGGACGCCGCGGGGCCGGGGCCGCGCGTACCGTACGGCTCCGCGGGCGTATCGGCGGCTGAGGGAGGCACGGGCGATGACGGCTGGACCGGCGGCGCGCACGGTGGTCGTGGTGATGGGGGTCTCGGGCTCCGGGAAGTCGACCGTCGGGGGGCTGCTCGCGGAGCGGCTGGGCGTGGAGTACGCAGAGGCCGACGACTTCCACCCGGCCGGGAACATCGCCAAGATGGCGGCCGGGCAGCCGCTGGACGACGCCGACCGGGCGCCGTGGCTGGACGCGATAGCCGCCTGGATCGCCGGGCGGGGCGGCCGCGGCGGCGTGGTGAGCTGCTCGGCGCTGCGCCGCCGCTACCGGGACCGGCTGCGGGGCGCCGCGGACGGGGTCTTCTTCCTGCACCTGGACGGCACGCCGGAGCTGATCGGCTCCCGGCTGGCGGCGCGCACGGAGCACTTCATGCCCGCGGGGCTGCTCGGCTCGCAGTTCGAGGCGCTGGAGCCGCTGGACGCGGACGAGCCCGGGGCCGCCGTACCCCTGGACGGCGGGCCCCGGGAGATCGCCGAACGGGCACTGGCCGTACTGCCGCGCTGACCTGCGGCTCGGGCCCGGGAGACCGCCGGGCCGGCACCGGCGTACTGCCGTACTGACCCGCACCCGGGCCCGGGAGACCGCCGGGCCGGCCCGCGCCCTGCCCCGCGTACGCCCTACGGCATCGTTTACGGCGCCGGCCGCCGCGTCACCAGCGCGGCACGCTGGGGGCGCGCCACGCGGGGTCGGCCTTGCGCATCGCGGCGACGTCGTCGCGGTCGCGCATCGTGCCGTCGTCGTCGAGCCACCGCTGGTGCAGCGTCTTGAGGGCGTCGCGGTCGAGTTCGACGCCGAGGCCGGGCCGGTCGGAGACGGTCAGGGCGCCGCCGGTGAAGGCGTGGCGCTCGGTGATGACGTCCTCGGTCTGCCACGGGTAGTGCGAGTCGCACGCGTAGTCGAGGTTGGGCACGGTGGCCGCGACGTGCGTCATGGCCGCCAGGCTGATGCCCAGGTGGGTGTTGGAGTGCATGGACAGACCGACGCCGAAGGTGCGGCAGACGGCGGCGAGCTGCTGGGTGTTGCGCAGCCCGCCCCAGTAGTGGTGGTCGGACAGCACCACCTGGACGGCGTCGCGCGCGAAGGCCTCCTTGATCTCCTGGAAGGTCGTCACGCACATGTTGGTGGCGAGCGGCACGTCCGTGCCCTGCGCGACCTCGGCCATCTCGGCGGTGCTGCCGGCCGGGTCCTCCAGGTACTCCAGCACGTCGGCGAGTTCGCGGGCGACGTGCAGCGAGGTCTGCGCCGACCAGGCGCCGTTGGGGTCCAGGCGCAGCGGCCGGCCGGGGAAGGCCTCGGCCAGCGCGCGGATCGCGGCGATCTCCTGCTCGGGCGGGAAGACGCCGCCCTTGAGCTTGAAGGAGCCGAAGCCGTACGTGTCGGCGAAGCGGCGGGCCTGGGCGACGACGCCGGCCGGGTCGAGGGCGGCGCCCCAGTCGTCGGGCTCGCCCTGGCCCTGCGGGTGGCCGTCGAGCTTGTAGAAGAGGTAGGCGCTGTAGTCGACGGTGTCGCGGACCTTGCCGCCGAGCAGGGCGTGGACGGGCAGGCCGAGGATCTTGCCGAGCGCGTCGAGGCAGGCGACCTCGAAGCCGGAGATGACCGAGAGCCGCAGCTTGTCGGCGGTCTGGACACCGCGCAGGCCGCCGGCGGCGACGGAGTCGGAGGTGCCGGTGACCTCGCCGCACACCCGCTCGGCGAGTGTGAAGAGGCCGTTCAGGTCGGTGACCCGGTGCCCCGGCAGGGCGGCGGCGAGCGGGGCGGCGAGATCCAGATAGCGGGTGTCGCCGTAGGTCTCGCCGATGCCGGACGTACCGTCGGCGGTGACGATCTCGACGACGAGGCGGGGCGTGTGGGGCTGGTGGACGCCGTGGGTGTTGAGCAGCGGCGGATCGGCGATGAGGATGGGGGTCAGGCGCACCTCGGCGATCGTGAACGCGGCGGAAGGGCCGGAAGCGCCGGCAGGACCTACTGTCTGCATATATGAATCACGTTCACCCATAAGACCGGAGCTTATGCGGGCCGCGCGCGGGTCGTCAACGCGGCGAACGAGCCGGACGCGGGCCCGGGCGGCGCACCGGCCACGCGCCGGTCCTCGCGGGGAACTGGACCCCATACCGACCAGTCGGTACGATCAGCACATGACCCGAACGCCCGACACCGACCACCCCCGGGGCCTGGACCTCGACCGGCTGCGCCGCCACCTCGACGAGCACCGCCCCGGCCTCGTGACCGGCGCGCTGCGGGCCGAGCTGGTGCAGGGCGGCCGCTCCAACCTCACCTACCGGGTCACCGACGGCGCCGGCACCTGGGTCGTCCGCCGCCCGCCGCTCGGCCACGTCCTGGCCACGGCGCACGACATGGGCCGCGAGCACCGGGTGATCAGCGCGCTCGCCCCGACCGCGGTCCCGGTGCCCGGCACGGTGCTGCTGTGCGAGGACACCGAGGTCGTCGGCGCGCCCTTCTACGTCATGAACTTCGTCCCCGGCACCCCCTACCGCACCGAGGACCAGCTGACCGCGCTCGGGCCCGAGCGCACCAGGGCCCTCGCCCTCACCCTCGTCGACACCCTCGTCGACCTGCACGCGGTGGAGCCCGGCGCGGTGGGCCTGGCGGACTTCGGACGGCCCGAGGGCTTCCTCGACCGGCAGTTGCGCCGCTGGGGCAAGCAGCTGGACGCCTCGCGCAGCCGCGAGCTGGAGGGCATCGACGAGCTGCACGCCGCGCTCGGCCGGGCGCTCCCGGCCTCCCCCGCGCCCGCTGTCGTGCACGGCGACTACCGCCTCGACAACGTGCTCTTCGACGCCGACGACCGCCTCACCGCCGTCCTGGACTGGGAGATGTCCACGCTCGGCGACCCGCTCACCGACCTCGGCCTGCTGGTGATGTACGGCGAGCAGCACGACATCCCCGGCTTCCCCGTCCCCACCGCCTCCGGCGCTCCGGGCCACCCGGACGCCGCCGAGATCGTGGAGCGGTACGCGCTGCGCTCGGGGCGGGACGTGTCGGACGTGGACTGGTACACCGCGTTCGCGTATTTCAAACTCGCCGTGATCCTCGAAGGCATCCACTACCGCTGGACCCTCGGCCAGACCCTCGGCGCCGGTTTCGACCGCATCGGCGCCGTCGTCCCGCTCTTCATCGACCGGGGACTGCGCACCGTACACCGCCTGCCCCGGGCCGCGACGCCGACCGCCGCGCGCGCACCGGAAGCACCGCACGCACCCCATCAGGAGGACTGAGCACGATGGACTTCGCCTTCGACGCCCGCACCGAGGAACTGCGCGCGAAGCTCGGCGCCTTCCTCGACGAGCACGTGTACCCGGCCGAGGCCGTCTTCGCCGCGCAGCACGAGCAGGCCGGGCCGGAGAAGCACTGGACGGTGCCGCCGGTCGTGGCGGAGCTGAAGGCCGAGGCCAGGCGGCAGGGGCTGTGGAATCTGTTCCTGCCCGGTGAGCTGGGCGCGGGCCTGACCAACCTGCAATACGCGCCGCTGGCCGAAATCACCGGCCGCAGCCCCTTCCTGGCCCCGGCCGCCCTCAACTGCGCCGCGCCGGACACCGGCAACATGGAGGTACTCGCCGAGTTCGGCACCCCCGAGCAGCGCAAGGAGTGGCTGGAGCCACTGCTGTCCGGCGACATCCGCTCCGCCTTCGCCATGACCGAGCCGGACGTCGCCTCGTCCGACGCGACCAACATCGAGACCCGCATCGAGCGGGACGGCGACACCTACGTCGTCAACGGCCGCAAGTGGTACATCTCCGGGGCGATGAATCCGGACTGCGCCGTTCTCATCGTCATGGGCAAGACGGACCCGACCGCCGAACGGCACCGCCAGCAGAGCCAGATCCTCGTCCCGCGCGACACCCCCGGCGTGGAAGTACGCCGCGGCATGCGGCTCTTCGGCTACGACGACGCCGACCACGGCGGCCACGCCGAGGTCGTCTTCCACGACGTGCGGGTGCCCGCCGCGAATCTGATCGGCGAGGAGGGCGGCGGCTTCGCGATCGCCCAGGCCCGCCTGGGGCCGGGCCGTATCCACCACTGCATGCGGCTGATCGGCATGGCCGAGCGGGCGCTGGAGCTGATGTGCCGCCGGGCCGCCGACCGGGTCGCCTTCGGCAAGCCGCTGGCCGCGCAGGGCGTGGTGCAGGAGTGGATCGCCGACTCGCGCGTCGAGATCGAGCAGCTGCGGCTGCTGGTGCTCAAGACGGCCTGGCTGATGGACACCGTCGGCAACAAGGGCGCCCACACCGAGATCCAGGCCATCAAGATCGCCACCCCCGCCACCGTCCAGCGCATCGTCGACCGCGCGATCCAGGCCCACGGCGCCGCCGGCGTCTCGCAGGACTCCCCCCTCGCCCGCCTGTGGTCCGGCGCCCGCAGCCTCCGCCTGGCCGACGGCCCCGACGAGGTCCACCGCCGCTCCCTGGCCCGCCGCGAACTGGCCCGCTACACCTCCTGAGCACCCAGCTCGCGGCGCCCCCGCAGCGCCGCGACCAGCAGCAGTGCGAGCCATCCCGCGGCGGCGCCGAGGCAGCCCCGGGAGTCGAGCCGCTGCACCAGGGCGCCGCCGACCGCGTTGCCCGCGGCGCCGCCCACCAGGTAGCAGCCGACCATGAGCGTGTACGCCCGGGTGAGGGCGGCGCGCGGGGCCAGCGTGTCCAGCAGCGCCGAGGCGGCGATGGCCGACGGCCCCGAGCAGGCCCCCACCAGGAAGAGCGCGGGGAAGAGCGCGACGAGGACGGGCGCCGCCCATGCCGCGAGGCCGACCGCGGCCGCCGCGGCCGCGAGCGTCAGGGGCAGGATCCGGGCCGGGGCGGTCCAGCGGACGGGCAGCGCGCCGTAGACGAGGCCCGCGGCGACCTCGCCTGCCGCGGACACGGCCATGAGCGCCCCGCTCGCGGCGGCGCTGCCCGTGGCCAGCGCGGCCGCGGGCACGGCGACGGCGGTCATGCCCCCGGACACCCCCGTCCCCGCGGTGAGCGCCAGCAGGACGGCGAGCCCGCGGCCCGTGCCCGCGCCGCTGTGGCGTCCGCTCCGGGCCGGGCGGCGGCTGCGGCAGGCGCGCGAGGAGCCGAAGAGCGCCGCGGCCGCGCCGGCCAGCAGGCCGCCGGACAGGACCGCGGCCCCGGGCCCCGCAAGGGCCAGCAGCAGCGCGGTGAGCAGCGGGCCGCCGAGCACGGCCAGCTGGAAGAGCACCGCGAGGAGTGCGTACCCGGCGCGGCGCGCTCCGGGGTCCGGGACGAGCGCGGCGAGCAGGGCGCGCATGGCGCCTGTCGTCGCCGGCACGCAGAGCCCCAGCCCGGCGCAGGCCGCGACCGTGAACGCGGTGCGGTGCGCGGACGGGGGCGCGGCGACCAGCGCCACGGAGCCGAGCGCGCAGGCCACACCCGCCGGAACGATCACGCGGGCCTGCCCGTGGCGGTCCATCAGCCGGCCCTGGGCGGTGATGCCCAGGGCGTTGCCGAGGCCGAAGGCGCCCGTCGCGAGGCCTCCGGCGGCGAACGACCCGCTCAGGCCGCGGGCGTACAGCAGCAGGGCGAGGCCCAGCATGCCGAGCGGGAGGGCGCCCAGGACGGTGGCGAGGAGGGGGACGCGGATCTCGGGGGTGCGCAGCAGGGCGGCGTAACTCCGCATGGGGCATGCCTCTCGGACATGCCCACCCACCCGGGAGCCGGACTCCCACATGTCCACCGCGGCGCGCGGTGGCCGACCCCGCGACCGTACCAGCCCCGGAGAGCGCCGCGGCGGTTTCCGGGGCGCCGGATCGTCAGGGCACCAGCGCCAGCCGGCCCACCGTGCGGCCGTCGGCCACGGCCTGGACGGCGTCCGGGGCTTCGGACAGCGGACGGGGGGTGACGAGGGGGCGGATGGTGCCTTCCGCTGCCAGGGCGGACAGCTCGGCGTGGGCGGCGCGGACGGATTCGGGGGCGCGGGTGGCGTAGAGGCCCCAGTGCAGGCCGAGGATCGAGTAGTTCTTGACCAGGGCGTGGCTGAGGGCGGGGGTCTGGACCGTGCCGCCGGCGAAGCCGACCACGACGATGCGGCCCTCGAAGGCGATGCACTTGGTGGAGCGGGTGTAGGCGTCGCCGCCGACCGGGTCATAGACGACGTCGGCGCCGCGGCCGCCGGTGGCGTCCTTGACGGCGGCGACGAAATCCTCGGTGTGCCGGTCGACGACCAGGTCGGCGCCCAGCTCGCGGGCGGCCGCCGCCTTCTGCGCACCGCCGACGACGCCGATCACGTACGCGCCCGCGGCCTTGCCGAGCTGGACGGCGGCGCTGCCGACACCGCCCGCCGCGGCGTGCACGAGCAGGGTCTCGCCGGGGCGGAGGGCGGCGCGGCGGTGCAGCCCGAACCAGCCCGTCTGGTAACCGATGTGCAGCACCGCGGCGGCCGGGTCGTCCAGCGCCTCCGGCGCGGGCAGCACGCCCGCGGCGGGCACGACGGCGTATTCGGCGAAGGCCCCGCCGGGCAGGGCGGCGGTGCTGATGACGCGGTCGCCCTCGGTCAGGTCCGTCACGTCGGGGCCGAGCGCCGCGATCTCGCCGCACATCTCCACGCCGGGTGTGAAGGGCAGCGGCGGGCGGATCTGGTATTCGCCGCGGCACAGCAGCGCGTCGGGGAAGTTGACGCCCGCGGCCCGTACCCGCAGCAGCACCTCGCCGGGGCCGGGCTCGGGCTCGGGGATCTCGTCGAGGCGCAGCACCTCGCGCGGTTCGCCGTTGCTGTGGACGCGCCATGCCTTCACGCGGGTGCTCCCGTCGGGGTCAGGACCGCCGCACCGAGTGCAGCAGCAGGTCGGAGAATTCACCGGCGACCTGCTGCGCGGACAGCGGCCCGTCCGCGTGGTACCAGGTGCCGAGGTGGTGCACGGAGCCGAAGAAGAAGTCGACGACCAGGTCCGGCCGGAGTTCCGGCCGGAAGTGGCCGTCGCGCTGGCCCTCCTCGACGAGCGAGCGGAAGCGCTCGTGGTAGCGGCGGCGCTCGGCCCTTACCGCTTTCTGCTTCTCCGGGCTGAGCTGGTGCATCGACCGGAAGAAGATCTTGGTGTCGTCCAGGTTCTGGATGCTGGTGACGACGACGTCGGCCGCGGCCTCCGCGAGCCGTTCGGGCACCGGGGTGCCGCGGGAGGCGATGGCGTCGAGCCGCTCGGTCTGGAGCCGCAGCACACGGGCGTAGATCTCGTGCAGCAGGTCGTCCTTGGAGCCGAAGTAGTGGTAGAGCGCGCCCTTGGTGACGCCCGCGGCCTCGACGATCTCCTGGACGGAGGTCCGGTCGTAGCCGCGTTCGGCGAACAGCCGGGTCGCCTCGGCGAGCAGCCGCTCGGGCACCGCCGCGGCCTGGCCGCCGCCCTCGGAGCGCCCCGTGCCGCCGCCTTCCCCCGTGGTCCCGCGTGCCATCCGCCTGCCCCTTCCTCGTACTCCCCGTAACAGCCGTTCCTGGCCGCTATGGACCTTATCCGGCCGTCATCGCGTCATCCGGCCTCGGCCTTCAGCTCTCGGCGGAGGATCTTGCCGGTGGCGGTCTTGGGCAGCTCCGGCAGCACCTCCACCTCGCGGGGGTATTTGTACGCGGCCAGCCGCTCGCGGCAATAGGCCACGATTTCCGACGGCTCGGCAATTGCGCCGGGACGCAGGCTCACATACGCCTTGACGCTCTCCCCGCGGTAGGGGTCGGGGACGCCGACGACCGCGGCCTCGCGCACCGCGGGGTGGGTGTAGAGGACGTCCTCGACCTCGCGCGGCCACACCTTGAAGCCGGACGCGTTGATCATGTCCTTCTTGCGGTCGACGACGTAGAGCCAGCCCTCGGCGTCCATGAAGCCGATGTCGCCGGTGCGCAGTTCACCGCCGGGGAGGGCGGTGCGGGAGGCCTCCGGCTGGTTCCAGTAGCCGGGGACGACCATGGGGCCGCTGACCGCGATCTCGCCCGTCTCACCGAAGGGCACCTCGGCGCCGTCGTCGTCGACTATCCGCACCATGGTGCCGGGTCCCGGCACACCGACCGCGAGGGTGCCGGACGCGGCGTCCACCGGGGCCTCGTAGCCGGGCGGGACGCTCGCGCAGGGGGCGGCGCACTCGGTCAGCCCGTAGCCGTTGGCCAGGTACAGGCCGCCGGCCCGGGCCCGGAAGGCCTCGACGACGGCGGGCGGCAGCGGGGCGCCGCCGGAGGAGATGAGCCGGAAGGACGCGAAGTCCTCGGGGGCGGCGTCCGGGCGGGCCAGCAGCGCCATGTAGGCCGTGGCGGGGCCGACGGTGTAGGCGGGGCGGTGCTCGCGGAAGGCGTCGAGGACGACGCCGGGCTCGAAGCGGTAGGCCAGCACCAGGGTGTGGCCGCCGGCCAGTGCCGCGGACAGCTCGCACACCATGCCGGTGATGTGGAAGAGCGGCGCCAGGGCGAAGACCGCGGAATCGGCGGGCAGCGCCTGGACGCGCACCTGGCGGTGGGCGTTGAAGGAGAGGTTGCCGTGGGTGTTGAGCGCGCCCTTGGGGCGGCCGCTGGTACCCGAGGTGTAGCTGATCAGGGCGGTGTCACCGGCCGCGGGAAGGGGTATCTGCGGGCGCGGCCCGGTGGCGGCCCGGGCGGCGGCGAGCACGTCCTCGGCGTCGTCGGCCGGCATCCGCGGCCCGCCGAGCACGCGCGGGTCGTCGCGCGTCTGGAGATCCCGCTCGCACGCGGTGAGCGCAATGCGCACGGGCGACTGCGCGACCGTCTCCCGCACGTACTCCGCCCAGGCGCGCTCGGAGCAGACCAGGGCGGTGGCGCCCGCGTCGCCGAGGATGTGCGCCAGCTCGTGGCGCTTGTACATCGGGTTGACGGGAACGGCCGCGCCGCCCGCCTTCCACGCCGCCAGCAGGGCCACCACGAACTGCGGCACATTCTGCAGCAGGACGGCGAGCCGGTCGCCGGGGGCGAAGCCGCGGTCGGCGAGGTGGCGGGCCAGGCCGTCGGAGAGGGCGTCCAGCTCGCCGTAGGTCAGGGCGCCGTCGAAGTAGGCGAGCGCGCGGTGTTCGGGGTGCTCGGCGGCGCGGGCCAGGAAGCCGTGCAGCACGGACGGCGGGAAGTCCTGGTCGCGCCGCTGCTCCTCGGTGAAGAACCGCAGCCACGGCTGGTCGGCGTATCCGGTCATGCGTCCTGCTCCTTCCCGGCGCGGTCCGCCACCGCGGCCTCGTAGTCGCGTTGCAGCCGGTTCATCCCGCGGAGCCACCGTTCGGGTTCCGCGGCGCGCGCGGCGTAGTAGTCGGCGACCTCGGGGTGCGGAAGGATCAGGAAGCGCTCGTCGGTGATCCCGGCCAGCACCGCGCGCGCGACGTCCTCCGGCTCGATCGCGGTGGGCGCGAGCACCAGCTCGCCGGCCGGCCCGGCGGCGTCCAGCATCGCGGTGCGCACCCCCTGCGGGCAGACGGCGTGGACCCGGACGCCGCGGTGGCGGTAGGTGAGCGAGAGCCACTCGGCGAAGGCCAGGGCGCCGTGCTTGGTCACCGAATACGGCGCGGCGCCGACCATCGTCAGCAGCCCGGCGGCCGACACGGTCGACACGAAGCGCCCGCCGCCGCGCTCCAGCCACTCGGGCAGCAGGGCGCGGGCGGCGCGGACATGGCTCATGACGTTGACGTCCCAGGCCGCTTCCCACGCGGCGTCGTCGGTCTCGGGGCCGCCGCCGGTCGCGACGCCGGCGTTGGCGCAGAAGGCGTCGATGCCGCCGCCGAGCGCGGTACGGGCGGCGGGCACGATGCCGGAGGCGTCCCCGGCGACGACGGCGGCGCCGATCTCGTCGGCGACCTTGCGGGCGGCGTCCGCGTCGAGGTCGTTGACGGCCACCCGGGCGCCCTCGGCCGCGAAGGCGCGCGCGAGCGCGGCACCGATGCCGCCGCCCGCGCCCGTGACGACCACCCGCGCACCGCGGAGTGCTTCCACCACCATCGTGTCTCCCTCGACTCGACGTCCGGCCTCTCCCCCGTCCGCATACTAAGCGGTCGGTCACTGAAGCGGAAGGGCCGGAGGGGCGGGGTGACTGGAGGGTGGCGGAAGGGATGGCGGGAGGGGCGGCCGGGCGCACGACCTGCGGCGGCAAGGCGGGTTGACCGGGCTTCACCCGACGGAGGGATGGACGCGGCCGGGCGAGGTCGGGATGATGGGTGCAGAGCGGACAATCACGGATCTTTCCCGGATCTGGGACAGGCGAGGGGGAGCCATGGCCGTGAAAAGTGTGCAGCCGTACTGGGATCTGACGTTCGACGCGGACGGGGATCCCGACCCGGAGCAGCGTGACGCGCTGCTCGCGCACGCAGCCGAGCACACCGACCTGGTGCTCTTCTCCCACGGCTGGAACAACGACCTGTCCAGCGCCTGCCGCCTCTACGACCGCTTCTACGCGCCCTTCCCCGGGCTGCTGGCCGCCTTCCCGGCCGTGCGCCCGGGGTATGTCGGGGTGCACTGGCCGTCCATGCGCTTCTCGGACGAGCCGATCGCGGACTTCCCGCGCACCGCCGTCGCCGCGCCCGGTGGTGACGCGGGCGCCGCCAGGGACATCGCGGTCGCCGCGGACATCGCCGCCCTCAAGCGGGTACTGCCCGGCCACGACACGGAGGCCGACCGGATCGCGGAGCTGCTGCGGCGGCAGCCGGACGAGCCTGAGGCCCTGGAGGAATTCGCGGGGCTGGTGCGCGCACTGACCGGAGCGGGGCCGGAATCCGCGGCCCTGGCGCAGGATTTCGCCGGACCGGGAGAGGAAGGGGCGGGCGCCGCGCTGCCCGCGCTCCTCACCGGCAAGGCGGAGGCGATATGCGGCGAGCTGGCCGACGCGGTGGCCGCGACGGTGGGCCCGGAGGGCGACGCGGAGGCGCTGCTCGGCGCGCTGGGCAAGAAGATCTGGTCGGGGGCGCACGAGCTGCTGCGCCAGGCGACGTATTTCGCGATGAAGGGCCGCGCGGGGAAGGTCGGCAAGGCGGGCGTCGGCCCCTTCCTCGGGCAGCTGGCGGAGCGCGCGCCCTGGACGAGGGTGCATCTGGTCGGGCACAGCTTCGGCGCCCGGCTGGTCTCCTTCGCCCTGGCCGGGCTGCCGTCCGCGGCGCACAACGTCGCGTCGGTCACCCTGCTCCAGGGGGCCTTCTCGCACTCCGCCTTCTCCCCCGGCGGCGCGCTCGACGGGATGCAGCACCGGGTGCACGGGCCGATCGTGGCAGCCCACTCCCGCCATGACACCGCGCTGGGCATCCTCTACCCGCTGGCCTCCCGGCTCTCCGGCGACGACCGCTCCCTGCTGGGCGACGACCGCTGGGGCGCGCTGGGCCACGACGGCTTCCACGGCCTGCCGACCGCTCCCGCGCTGGCCCTGGCCGCGGCCCTCGGCAAGGGCTTCCCGCCTGCGGGCTGCGTGAGCGTCGACGCCTCGGCAACCGTCTGCCACGGCGGCCCCCCGTCCGGCGCCCACAGCGACATCTGCCACCCGGATCTGGCCCGCCTGATGCTGCGGGCGGGCGCGCTCGTCGCGTAGCAGTGCCACAGACCTCCGCGGCCCCTGAGGCCCGCGGTGAGCCCGGAGGGGGCCGACCTCGGAAGGCCGGCCCCCCGCAGGGCCGCTGTCGCCGACACGGTCAGGGCCGGGTCGGGCGGCGGGACGGTCGCCGCTCAATCAGCCGCTTGGTCAGCCGCTCGGCGGCTGCTCAGCGGTGTGCCGGGAATTCCACGACCTGCTGGTAGGTCGGGCGGTTCTGCCAGCTGATGCGGTCGTCGGTGACACCCCCGAGCGGCCGCTGGACGATGGAGTCCGCGCACCACTGGTCGCCCGCCGAGCAGCCGCCGTCGTCGCCCGGGTAGACGGTGGTGGCCGGCACCGCGGCGGCCTGCTTGAGCGTGCTCAGCAGCATGTCGCGGCAGGCCGCGAGCTGCCCGCCGCCGCAGTAGGACTGCGCCAGCGGCCCGGCCACCGGCTGCCCCAGCACCTTGCGCAGGTCCTTGTCGACATAGCTCCACCAGCCGTACTGGAAGGAGCTGCCCGCGTGCGAGCCCGTCGGCCCGTGCCCGGCGGACGGCGACTCGTCGACCGTGAGGTCGGCGGTGAGCGCCGTGTAGAGGTCGCTGCCGAGCCCCGGCTGGAATTCACCCTGCACGAGCAGCGGCCACCACGCGTCCATGACCCGTATCGCGTCCGCGTTCGCGTACGCGTGCGAGCCCGGCGAGGACTCGTGCCGCTTGGTGCCCGCCGCCTGCCACGCCGTCAGCTGCTGCACGGCCGCGGCCTCCTGCGCGTCGGTGACGGGCGCGCTGTTGACGACCTGGAGCAGGTCGGGCAGCACGTCCTCGCCGCGCAGGTCGGTCAGCGCCGCGTCGTCCATCGCCTTGGCCAGCGCGGACCTGGTCACCCCGCCGGTCCGGGCGAGCGCCTTGACGCGGTCCTCCAGCAGGTCGGCGCGGTGCACCGAGCCGTTGCCGAAGCCCGCCGAGGTGTATCCGGGCGCCTGTTTGTTGTTCCAGGAGATGTAGTAGTCCTGGTCGACGGACTGCGGGTGCTGGGCGGGCGGGGTGTAGGAGGCGGTGTTGACCGCCGGGTCCCAGCCGCGCCAGTCGTACGCCGCCTGCGCCCACACCGGGAAGGACGGGTCGACGCCGGCGGCCCGTACCGGGTTGGTGCCGCTGTTGTAGTACGCGATGTGCTGCGAGTCGGCGTAGAACCAGTTGAAGGTGTAGTTGATGTCCTTCGCGGCGGCCTGGAAGGACGCCGGGTCGTGGACGAACCCCGGGTCGTTCAGCTCCTGGAAGCCGATGATCGAGTCGGCCTCGTGGCGGTAGGAGCTGCGCAGCTGGGTGTAGGCGACGGCCTTGCCGCCCACCGTGGCGCGGTATTCGACCGGGCCGTAGGCGGTGCGCCAGATCTGCATCCGGTAGGAGCCGGCCGCCGTGGAGTCGGCGAGCGTGGGCTTCCAGGAGTTGGTGCGCTCCAGCTTCTCCATGGCGGTGCACTGGCCGTGGAAGAGGTAGTGCGTCGCGTCCTGGCACAGCTCGACGGCGTAGGTGTCGGTGACGTCCTGGGACGCCGAGGTGGCGCTCCAGGCGTAGTCCTGGCCGCGGCCCAGCTCGACGTACATGCCCAGGCCCGCGAAGGAGGCGCCGCGGGCGCTGATGCCGGGGCCCTGGAGCTCCTGGAGCATCAGCAGCTGTGGCGCGAAGTAGCCGGTCTGCGGGCCGAAGACGGCGACCGGGTGGCCGCTCGCGGTGTGCGCGCCGCTCACGAGGAGGGCGTTGGACATGCCCTTCTTGGTGGAGAAGAGGTTGCCGGGCAGCACTCCCGGGCTCGCGGTGGTGGTGAGCTTGGCGCCGCCGGTCGCGTCGTAGACGAGCGGTTCGGCGGTGACGGAGCCGGGGTCGGGCAGTGCCTCGCCCTGCGCGGTGGCGGGCTTGCCCGCGTACGGGAAGCTGGTGCCGTCGTGGACCGTCGAGGTCGCCTCGGGGTCGTCGCGCTCGCGGAAGGACTCCCAGACGTCCGTGCCCTGCGCGACGCCGTACTTCTGCTGCGCGGCCAGCAGCGACAGCGCCGACTGCACCTCGCCGCCGCCCCCGGTACCGAACAGCGCGCCGACCACGGAGGCGAGCGCGATCAGGTCGGTGAGCTGGAAGGGCTCGATGGTGCCGGCGTTGGTGATGGCGTCGACGTGGCCGGTGAGCACGTATTCGCCGGGGAAGTAGCGGCCGTTCTTCGAGGCGGTGATGTAGGCGTTGATGCCGTTCACGTAGTTCTGCGCGTCGGCGAGCGCCTGCTGCCCGCGCGTGCCGGAGTTGTTGGCGAGCCAGTCGACCTGCGCCTGGAGGTCGGCCTCGGTGTACGGGGCCTGGCGCCAGAACTCCTGCTCCAGGCCGCGGTTGGCGGCGGCCCCGCCGGCGAAGGACGACAGCTCGCCGCGTCCGACGTGCCGGAAGAGGTCCATGAGCCAGAGCCGGTCCTGCGCGGCCGCGTATC
Source organism: Streptomyces sp. NPDC021020 (assembly GCF_044333285.1). NCBI lineage: Bacteria > Bacillati > Actinomycetota > Actinomycetes > Kitasatosporales > Streptomycetaceae > Streptomyces > Streptomyces sp. NPDC021020. The sequence goes on along the minus strand of NZ_JBIRQQ010000008.1, from coordinate 88,671 downwards.
CGGCGCCGAATTCGGTGCCCTCGCGCGTGGTGCCCTTGATGTGCGGGACGCCGGTGGCCTTGTCGCGGGTGATGGTGACGTCGGAGCGCGGGCTGCTGACCGAGGCGACCTGGCCCGCGGGGACGCCGAAGGAGGCGTCGTTGAAGAACTTGGTGATCGTCGCGTCGGTGAGGGTCGGGTAGCCGTCGGCGAGCGCGGCGTACGGGCCGAGCTGGTCGGCGGTGTGCGCGGGGCGGGTGCCGAGCGCCTTGTTGGCGAGGATGTCGGCGAGGGTGGCGTTGCCGTTCTCGCCGGGCGGCAGGATGTCGGCGCACTGGCCCGCGCAGTAGTCGTTCGTGTCGGCGGCGTGGGCGGCCGGTGACGTGGGGGCCACGAGGGTCGCCGCGAGCGCGAGGAGGGCGCTCGCGGCGGCCGTTCTGAGCACGCCGATTCTGCCGATCCGTCGTGGGGTCCGTAGCGGCATTTCTGCTCCTTCCGGAAGCCGGTGCGCGGAGGTTACCGCCGGTTAACCCAGCCCGGAAGATGAACATGCGTCAGCTTTTCGACTTCCCCACAACTCGCCGCCGCGGAACCGCGGGGCGGCCCGCGTCAGCCCGCCGCGCGCAGCACGAAGACGCCCCAGCCCAGATACCGGCGGTTCCACTCCAGGTGGGTGCGGCGGGCGTGGGCGAGGAAGGCGCGCATGTCGTCGGCGTCGGGGTGGTCGGCCGGGTGGTCGCGCAGCCAGTCGGAGATCGCGAACCACTGCCCGGCGGCGTAGCGGTCCCAGCTGTCCCCGTCGGCGAGCACCATCTCCAGCAGGTCCATGCCCGCCGCCTCGAAGCGGTCCAGCGTGCCGGCCAGCGACGCGAAGTCGTCCGGCTCCAGGCCGTTCGCCTCCAGGGCGCCCTCGGGGGCGGGCTCGTTCCAGTAGGGCTCGCCGATCAGCATCAGGCCGCCGGGCCGCAGCGCCGGGCGCAGCAGCTCGATCGTGCCGGTCAGGCCGCCGCCGATCCAGGTCGCGCCGATGCACGACACGACGTCGTACGCGCCGGGTTCCGCGTCGTACGCGCCCGCGTCGCCGCGGACGAACTCCACGGCGTCGGCGACCCCGAGCTCGGCGGCCCGCTCGCGGGCCGCGGTCAGGAAGACCTCGCTGAGGTCGACGCCGGTGCCGGTCGTGCCGTACCGCTCCGCCCACCGGACCAGCATCTCGCCCTTGCCGCAGGCCAGATCGAGTTGCCGCTGCCCCTTGCCGAGCCGGCAGATGTCACCGAGCAGCATCAGCTTCTCCTCGGTGACGGGGTTGAGGATGCGGTGCCGGGATTCGGCGATCTCGTGGTGGCGCAGGCTCATGCGGTTCCTCGGTCTTCGGGTGCGTGCTCGTGCTCGTGCTCAGGTTGCTGCTCGGGTGTGTCAGGAATCCTGCCGCAAGGCGTCGGCCGTGGCGCGGTCGGCCGGCAGGAAGGCCTCCAGTTTCAGCTCCGCGATGGTGACGTCGGCGGCGGTGGCGAAGACCGCGACGGTCGTCATGAGGCGCAGCGGCCCGCGCGCGACGGAGTCCAGCTCCATGGGCACGGTGAAGCCCAGCGCGGCGTCGGCGCCCTCACCGGGCGCGGGCACGTACCCGGCCAGCTCGTCGTACAGCGCCGCGAGCCGGTCGTCGGGGTTGCGCCGCTGCTCCTCGCGCAGCGCCTCGATGACGTGCCGGGCCCACTGCGGGAAGTTGCGGATGCGCGGGGCCATGCCCGCCGGGTGCAGCGCCAGCCGCAGGATGTTGGCCCGCGGGCCGAGCAGCGCGGGGTCCGAGCCCTCCGTCATCACGCCGAAGGCGGAATTCGCGCCGACCAGGTCCCCGTAACGGTCGACGACGATCGCCGGGTAGGGCAGGTGGCCGGTCAGGATGTGGTCCAGCGCCTCCAGGGCCGGGGCGAGCGCGGGGTCGGTGAGGTCGCGCTGCGGGTGGACGGGCGCGTAACCGGCCGCCAGCAGCAGCCCGTTGCGCTCCCGCAGCGGCAGCGCGAGCGAGTCGGCGATGCGGGCGACGAGCGCGCGGCCGGGCGTGGAGCGGCCGTTCTCGATGAAGCTGATGTGCCGCTGCGTGGTCCCGGCGCGCAGCGCCAGCTCCAGCTGGCTCAGCCGCCGCCGGGTGCGGCTGGCGCGCAGCGCCTCGGAGAAGGTCAGGCCCGCGGAGGGGCGCCCCGCGGGCCGTGCGCTCCCGTGGGGCGGGCGCCGCGGCTCCCCGGGCGTCCGGGCCGCCGGAGCCGTCCGGGCCGCCGGGGCGGTCGGAGCTGTCTGGGCCGTCGGGGGGAGGGTGCTACGAGAGGCGTCCACGGGTCCTTTCTAGCCCGGCCCGCTCGCACCGGCCATTCCCTGCCGGGAATTGAGCGCATGCCCGCGGCTCCCGACGATCGGCGGTATGACACGCGCACTCGCCGACCGGACCACCGCCCCCGACACCTCCGCCACCACCGACCGCGTACGGCTCGGGGTCTTCGTGCCCAGTACCGCCGCCCAGTGGGAGGCCGGAACGGATCCGCGGGAGGCCGTCGCTTTCGGCGTACGGGCCGAGCGGACCGGCTTCGACTCGCTGTGGGTCACCGACTCGCTGCTCACGCCGCGGCTCGAAGCCCTCAGCACGCTCGCCGCGCTCGCCGCCGTGACGGAGCGCGTCACGCTCGGCACGGGAGCGCTGCTGCCCGCGCTGCGCACGCCCGTGCAGGCCGCGCAGACGATCGCCTCCGTCGACCTGCTGTCCGGCGGGCGGCTGGTGCTGGGGGTGGGCGCGGGATTTCCCGGGCGCTTCGGGCGGCCCGTCTACGCGATGGCCGGCACCCCGTGGCCGCGCCGCTTCCGGCGGCTGGACGAGACGGTGGAGCTGTGGCGGCGGCTGTGGACGGGCGAGGGCCCGGTCACCTACCACGGCGAGGTGCTGCGGTTCGACGACGTCGCGCCCGGCATCCGCGCCTTCCGGCCGGGCGGCCCGCCGGTCTGGCTGGGCGGCGCCACCGAGGCCGCGCTGGCCCGTACCGGACGCCTCTACGACGGCTGGATGCCCTACCCGCCCGACCCCGCGGACTACGGCGCCGGCCTCACCGCCATCCGCGCCACCGCGGCGGAGGCGGGACGCGGGGCGGCGCCGTTCAGCCCCGCCCTCTTCGTGAACGTCCTGCTCACCGACGCGGCGGACGGCGGGCAGGCGGCCCTGGAGGCGTACGCGCGGGCCAACTACGGGCTGCCGCTTACGGAGATGGCGGCGATCCAGGCGCTGGCGGCGGGCACACCCGAGGCGGTCGTGGACAAGCTCGGCCGATACGTCGCGCAGGGGGCCCGGCATCTGGTGCTGCGCATGGCCGTGCCGGACATCGCCGCGCAGCTCGGCATGCTCGACCGGCTCGTGGCGCTGCGCCCCGCGCTCGACGCGCTGACGGCTCCCACGACGGCGCCTGCTCCTGCCGCGCCCGCCCCACCGGACCGCCATGCCGTGCCGGACGCGCCGGGCGGCGGGCGGCGTTGACAGCCGGAAGAGCCGGAACCATGCTGAGCAAGCGCTTGGAAACCCGCCAGATCTTCCCGGCGCAATGGCCCGCGAAACCCGTCACCGCCCGGAGGCCCCGCCCATGTCCCAGCAGCCCCGCGTCTTCGCCTCCCCCGACGAGCTGCGGGCGGCCGTCGGTGAACAGCTCGGCTGGACGGACTGGCTGGAGATCGAGCAGAAGCGCGTCGACGCCTTCGCGGAGGCCACCGGCGACCACCAGTGGATCCACGTCGACCCGGAGCGGGCGGCGCAGGGCCCCTTCGGCGGCACGATCGCGCACGGCTTCCTGACGCTGTCGCTGATCCCGTCGCTGACGCCGCAGCTCTTCCGTGTCGAGGGCGTGCGGATGGGCGTCAACTACGGCGTCAACAAGGTGCGCTTCCCCGCTCCCGTACCGGTCGGCTCGCGGCTGCGCGCCACAGCGGTGATCGCCGACGTGGCGGAGGCGAAGGGCGGCTTCCAGGTCGTCACCCGGGTGACGATCGAGCGCGAGGGCGAGGAGAAGCCGGTGTGCGTGGCCGAGACGGTGGCGCGCTTCTACCTGTGAGCCGCCCGGCGCCCGCCGGTCACTCCCCGCCGTCCGCCCCCACCATCCGCAGCACGAGGTCGGCGTACAGCGCGCCGACCTCGTCGGGCGTACGGCGCCCTGCGGGGTTGAACCAGCGGGCCACGTCGATGCACAGCGACAGCACGGCCAGCGTGGTGCCCGGCACCTCGGGCACGTCGAACTCCCCGGCGGCCACCCCGTCGGCGATGATCGTACGGATCGCGTCCTCGCTCTGCCGCCGCAGCACGACGATCTCGGCGTAGTGGTCCTCGGCGAGCGCGCCGAGCTCGTACTGCACGACCCGCCCGGTGGTGTGGTGCTCGGCGTGCCAGCGCACGAAGGCGCTCACGGCCGACCCGAGCCGGTCGGCGGCGGTGCCGCCGCTGTCGCGTGCCTCGCCCAGCATCGCCAGCGAGCGCAGATGGCCCACCTTGCTGATCTGGTAGAGCAGCTCTTCCTTGGTCTTGTAGTGGATGTAGAGCGCCGCGGGGCTCATCCCGGCCCGCCCCGCGATGTCCCTGGTGGTCGTGGCGTGGTAGCCGCGCTCGGCGAACGCCTCCACCGCGGCGATCACCAGCCGCCTGGCGGCGTCGGGGGTGACGTCCTCCCACGCCTCGCCGGTCGCCGCCTCCGCACTCATCGCTCGCACGCTCCTCGGACCCGTTGACACGGCCGGGAGAGCCGGCCGCGCGGTTGTCAGGGTCACACCTTACCCGGGCGGGTGAGCAAGCGCTTAGCGGCAGCAGGAGGTCTCAGAACGCGGACACCCCGGTGAGGGAGCGACCTATCAGCAGCTTGTGGATCTGGCTCGTGCCCTCGTACAGCGTCATGACGCGGGCGTCCCGCAGCAGCTTGCCCACCGGGTATTCGTCGATGTAGCCGTAGCCGCCGAAGACCTGGAGCGCGTTGTTCGCGCAGCGCACCGCCGCCTCGCTCGCGTGCAGCTTGGCGACGGACGACTCGGTCGCGAAGGGCTGCCCGCGGTCGATGAGGTCGGCGACCTGCCAGGTCAGCAGGCGGGCCGCGGCCACGTCCACGGCGATGTCGGCCAGCAGCTCCTGGACGAGCTGGCGCCCCGCGATCGGTGCGCCGAACTGCTCGCGCTCCCCCGCGTAGCCGACCGCGGCGTCCAGGCACGCCTGGGCGATGCCGACGCAGCCCGCCGCGACCGACATCCGGCCCTTGGCCAGCGCCGACATCGCCACCGAGAAGCCCTTGCCCTCGGGGCCGAGCAGCGCGTCGGCGGGGACGCGGACGGCGTCGAGGGTGATCTCGGCCGTGGCCTGGCCGCGCAGCCCGAGCTTGCCGTGGATCTCCCGCCGGGTCAGGCCGGGGGCGTCGGCCGGGACGAGGAAGGCGCTGACCCCGCGGTGGCCGTCGGCGGCGGTGCCGGTGCGGGCGAAGAGCAGGACGACGTCGGCCCAGGTGCCGTTGGTGATGAAGGTCTTGCCGCCGGTGATGACGTAGCCGTCGCCGTCCCGGACCGCGCGGGTGGTCAGGTTCGCCGCATCGGAGCCGGTGCCGGGTTCGGTGAGTCCGAAGCAGCCGATCGCGTCGCCCGAGGTGAGCCGGGGCAGCCAGTGGCGCTTCTGCGCCTGGCTCCCCCACTGCGCGACGGACTTGGCGACCAGGCCGAGGGAGACCGACACGATGCCGCGCACGGACGAGTCCGCGCGCCCCAGCTCCTCGGTGACCAGGCAGTACGCCAGGTGGTCGGCGCCCGAGCCGCCGTACTCCTCCCCGATGGTCAGGCCCAGGAAGCCGACCGCGCCGAGTTTCTTGACGATCGCCCGGTCCACGGCCTCGGCGCGGTCCCACGCGGCCGCGTACGGGACGATCTCCCGCTCGGCGAAATCCCTGGCCAGCGCCTTCATGTCGGCCTGCTCGGCGGACAGCCCGAACGTCACGGCCATGTCCCTTCCGCCTTCCCCTGCGGCGCGATGCCCTTCCCCGCCCCGGGCGCGCGGTCCGGTGGCCGCGGAAACTACCATCGCTAGTTTTCTGTCGGCAGCCCCTACTATGTGCCGCATGGCCCGCCCCCGCAAGCCTCTGCTGAGCCGCGACCGCATCGTCACGACCGCGCTCGCGCTCGTCGACGCCGAGGGCCTGGCCGCGCTGTCCACCCGGCGGCTCGCGGCGGAGCTGGGCGTGAGCGGCCCCTCGCTCTACAACCACTTCGCCACCAAGGAGGCGATCCTCGACGCCGTCGCCGACACCGTCGTCGGGCAGGTCGACGTGTCGATGTTCGACGGCGGCGGCACGGCGGGGGCGCTCGCCGGGTCCGGCTGGCGGCAGGCGCTGCTGGCGTGGGGCCGCTCCTACCGCGCGGCGCTCAGCGCGCACCCCAACATCGTGCCCTTCCTGGCGGTCGGCCCCGGGCTGCGCCCCGCGGGCCTGCGGATGGCCGACGCCGTCTTCGGCGGCATGGTGGCGGCGGGCTGGCCGCCCGCCCAGGCCACCAGGATCGGCGCCGCGATGCGCTACTTCGTGACGGGCTCCGCCCTCGGCTCCTTCGCGGGCGGCTTCGTCGGCGACGAGGCCGCGTACGACCCGGCCGACTACCCGCACCTCGGCCAGGCCCACCTGCTCGCACAGCACCGCGAGCGGGTCGACGAGGGCGCCTTCGACACGGGGCTGCGGGCGCTCATCGACGGCCTCGCCCTCCGGTACGCGGCCGAGGTGGGCGGCGGGGACGGAATGTCCGAAGACGGCCGGGCGGTGGACGGCGGCTGACAGGATGGCGCCATGTCGACTCCGGATTCAGCAGCACCGAGCGCGCACGGCCTCGTCCAGGTCAATTACCACAAATACGACGGCACTCTGCACTGGAACCTGCGGATGCACCGGCTCGGTGAGGACGAGCACGGCGTGTGGCTCGGGCTGCCGCCGAACGGCGTGATGCGCAAGGGGCACGACCCGGACGTGACGATAGCCGAGGCCCACGTCCTGCTCTTCCCGCGCGACGCGTGGTGGACGGCGGTCTTCAACGCGGCGCCGCGCAGCACCGAGATCTACTGCGACATCACCACGCCGCCGCAGTGGCCCTCGCGCGACGAGGTGACGATGGTCGACCTCGACCTCGACGTGCTGCGCAAGCGCGACGCGGCGGCGCCGATCCTCGTCGACGAGGACGAATTCGCCGAGCACCAGGTGCGGTACGGCTACCCGCCCGACGTCATCGCCTCCGCGCAGGCCTCCGCGGAGTGGCTGATGGACGCCGTGGCGCGGTGCGCGGGCCCGTTCGGCGGCGCGCACGAGCCGTGGCTGGCGATGGTGGACCCGGCGCTGTGACGCGGCCGGGCGGTACGGATACGGGGCCGGCGGCCTGACGGTGGCGAGCGGTACGGATACGGGCCCGGCGGGGGCTCAGAAGACGACGAGGGCCCGGCCGCCGCGGCCTGCCGTCATCGCCTCGAACGCCGCCGGGATGCCGTCCAGGCCGATCCGGTCGGTGACCATGCCGGACAGGTCGAAGCGGCCCTCGCGCACATGCTCGGCCAGGACGGGCAGATCGACGGCCGGGTCGCAGTTGCCGTACACGCAGCCCGCCAGCGTCCGCCCGAAGTAGAAGAGTTCCAGCGCGCTGAAGGTGACCTTCTGGTCCTGGCCGCCGATGCCGACCACCGTCGTCCGCCCGCCGCGCCGCGTGCAGGACCAGGCGGCGCGGATCGTCTCCGCGCGGCCCGCGCACTCGACGGCGACGTCGGCGCCGTAGCCGCCGGTCAGAGCGCGGACGGCGCGGGCGGTGTCCTCACCGGCGACGAGGAAGTCGGTCGCGCCCGCCGCGCGCGCCAGCTCCTCCTTGCCGGGCGCCACGTCGACGGCGACGATCCGTCCGGCGCCCGCGATCCGCGCGGCCTGGACGACCGCGAGCCCGACGCCGCCGATGCCGTGGACGGCGACCGACTCGCCCTCGCGGACGGCCGCCGCGTGGTGCACGGCGCCGTAGCCGGTCAGCACCGCGCAGCCGAGCAGCGCGGCGTCCGTGAGCGGCACGCCCGGCGGCAGCGGCAGCACGGCGCCCGCGGACACCACGGTCTCCTCGGCGAAGACGGCGGTGCCCAGGCCCGGGTGGAGCGGGGTGCCGTCGGCGGCGAGCGTGGCGTACGGCTGCGCGGCCGCCGCACCCGCGTTGGCGCACAGCCACGGCTCGCCGAGCCCGCAGAAGTGGCAGTGGCCGCAGGCGGGCGCCCAGTTGAGCACCACCGGGTCGCCGGGGGCGACATGGCCGACGCCCTCGCCGACGGCGACGACCGTCCCGGCGCCCTCGTGGCCGAGCACCGCGGGGACGGGCTGGCGCAGCGTGCCGTTGGACAGCGACAGGTCGGAGTGGCAGACGCCCGCGGCCGCGAGCCGCACCCGGACCTGGCCGGGCCCGGGGTCGGGCAGCTCGATGTCGGTGACGACCAGCGGTGCGTTGACGGCGGGCAGGACGGCGGCGCGGACCACGGCTGTCTCCTGATCGGTACGGCGGGGCGGACGGGTGAGCCTACTGGTGCGGGGGCGGTGCGAGGCCTTGGCCGCTCCCGCGCGGTGACGTCTTGTCGATCTGTCGATGTGACGTCACATCGGTGCGCACGGGTGGCGGGGCCTTGCGCGGGCGGCCGAGCGTCAGAACTGGAGCGACTTGGTCTGGAGGTATTCGGCCAGACCGTGCGGACCCAGTTCGCGGCCCACCCCGGACTGCTTGTAGCCGCCGAAGGGGGCCTGCGGGTTGAACCGGCCGCCGTTGATGTCGACCTGGCCGGTGTCCATGCGGCGGGCGAAGGCGACGGCGGTGTCCTCGTCCGCGCCCCACACGGCTCCGGCGAGACCGTAGACCGTGCCGTTGGCGATGCGCAGCGCGTCCTCCTCGTCCTCGTAGCGGATCAGGACGACGACCGGGCCGAAGATCTCCTCCTGCGCGATCGCCATGTCCGGCGCGACATCCGCGAAGACGGTGGGCCGGACGTAGTAGCCGCGCTCCAGGCCGTCCGGCGCGTCGGGGCCGCCCGCCACGACCCGGGCGCCCTCCTCGATGCCGCGCCGGATGTAGCCGCGGACGCGCTCGCGCTGCCTGGCGTTGACGACGGGGCCGAGGCGCTCGCCCGGCACGTACTTGGCGGTGGCGGCCGCGGCGATCGCCACGGCCTCGTCGTAGCGCTCGGCGTCGACCAGCATGCGCGTCCAGGCGCTGCACGTCTGGCCGGAGTTGGCGAAGACGTTGGCCAGGCCGACGTTGACGGCCCTGGCCAGGTCGGCGCCGGGCAGGATGACGTTGGCGGACTTCCCGCCGAGTTCGAGCGCGACGCGCTTGACGGCCGATCCGGCCGCGGCGCCGATCCGCCGCCCGACCGCGGTGGAGCCGGTGAAGGAGACCAGGTCGACGTCCGGATGCTCGGCGAGCGCCGCTCCTGCGACCGGGCCGAGGCCCGTGACCAGGTTGAACACCCCGGCGGGCAGCCCTGCCGCGGCCAGGATCTCCGCGAAGAGCTGCGCCACGAGCGGGGTGTCCTCGGCGGGCTTGAGCACCACCGTGCAGCCCGCGGCGAGCGCGGGGGCGACCTTGGCGACGATCTGGTGCAGCGGGTAATTCCACGGGGTGATCGCGCCCACGACGCCGACCGGCTCGTGCAGCACCCGGGAATTGCCGATGCGCTCCTCGAAGGGGTGCGCGGCGGCCAGCTCGGCGTATCCGGCCAGCACGGCGGTGGGCAGGTCGGCGTGCACGGCGGCGGCGAAGGCGGGCGGCGCGCCGAGCTCGGCGGAGACGGTCGCGGCGACCTCCTCCCGGCGCGCGGCCAGCAGGTCGCGGGCGGCGGCGAGAACGGCCGCGCGTGCGGCGGGCGCGGTGGCGGCCCAGCCGGGCAGCGCGCCGCGGGCGGCCCGTACGGCGGCGTCCACGTCCTGCGCGTCACCTGCCGGGACCCGGCCGACGACCTGCTCGGTGGTCGGGTCGAGCACCTCGATCAGTCCCGCACCGGCGGCGGGCCGCCATTCCCCGGCGACGAACAGCGCCTCCCGCCCGGGGTAGACCTTCCCGCCGCTCGCGGCCCGCGCCGCCGCGGCGGCGTCCTCCGCCGGGCGGCCCGTGCCTGCCTCTTCCGCCTTGCCGTCCGTCCGCGCGCCGTCAGCCATGCTCCACCTGCCGCCTTCCGAGTGCTTGCGTCCGACACCCAAACTAGCGCCGATAGTTTTACGGTGCCAGGGCCCGCCGGGCCCGGTCCTGCCCGGCGCGCCCGCGCGCCCGGGGGCGTGCGCCCGCACCGCACCGCCGTGGGCCGCCGCCTCGGGGCGTATTCCGGCCGTTGGGCGGCCCGGTAGATGCGTACCGGCGCCGGTACGGCCGTGTGCGGCCCGGCGTACGCGGCCGCGGCCGGGTCCGTCGCTCGCGCGGTCAGTCCAGGACCGTCGCGAGGTAGGCGAGCAGCAGCGCCTTGGTCTCGGCGACGAGCCGCGGATCGCCCGCCGGGTCGGTGCGGAAGGCCAGTTGCAGCGCGGCGTCCGCGGCCTCGACGGCGACCGTCAGCGCCATGCGCAGCCGCGGGTCGGCGGGGTCGGTGGTGAGGCGGTCGCCGAGCAGCGCGGGGATCCGCTCGGCGAGGTCGTGGTTGGTCTCGCCGGGCACCCCGAAGTCCAGCAGCGCGAAGCCGGGGGCGGTGCGCTTCATGGCGGTGTACTCGTCCACCAGCACCTCGACGGCGGAGCGCCAGCCGCTCGCGGCGCCGGGGGCGTCGAGCCGGGCGGCGGTCCTGGCCAGGAATTCGTCGAGGTTGCGGTGCGCGAGGGCGTCGGCCATCGCGCGCTTGTCGGCGAAGAAGCGGTAGACCGAGCCGATCGGCACCCCGGCGCGGGCGGCGACGGCCCTGGTGCTGAGCCGTTCGTAGCCGCCCTCGTCGAGCAGCCGCGCGCAGGCGTCGAGGATGCGCTCCAGCCGCTCGGTGCTGCGCTGCTGGACGGGCGTGCGGCGCAGCAGGCCGCTGTCCGCGCCCGGTTGGCCGCCGTCGCCCGCCATCCGGTCAGCTCCCGGCGGCGAGGGCGTCGAAGAGCCGGCGCAGGTCGGTGAGCGCGTCGTCCAGCGCGGCCTGCGGGTCGCCGGCGCGGGCGATGGCCATCGCGCTCTCGCTCAGGCCGCCGTAGAGCAGCGAGGTCAGCGGGTCGGCCGGGCGGTCGGGCAGGGCGCCCTTGCGGATGGCGCGGGCGACTCCCCTGCGGGTCAGCTCGCGGCAGTTGTCGTCGAGTTCGCGCATCGCCTCCCAGCCGAGGGCGCCGGGCGCGTCGAGGAGCGTGATGCGCTGCACACCGGGGTCGAGCGAGGCCTCCAGGTAGGCGCGGCAGCCTTCGAGGACGGCCCCCCACGGGTCGGTGACGGTGCGGTAGGCGGCGGTGATCCGCTCGTTGAGGCGTTCCTGCTCGCGGGCGTAGACGGCCGCGAAGAGCTGCTTCTTGCCGGAGAAGTGGTGGTAGAGCGCGCCTTTGGTCACCCCGGCGCGCTCGCAGACCGCGTCCAGGGAAGTGGCGGCGTACCCGGCGGTCGCGAAGAGGGCGCGGGCGGCGGCCAGCAGGTCCTCGACCGTCGCGTCCGAGCGCTCCTGCTGCGTCGGGCGCACCCGCGGCTGCCCCGCGCTGTGCCCGGTCGCCGTACGCGCTGCCGTCACGGCCGTCCTCCTGTCCTGCCCGCCTTGCCGCGTCTTTCGGCGCGGCGCCGCCCCCGCCCGTGTGCGATCCGTGTCCCCACCCTAGCCAACAGCACCGCTTGACAGTCACATACCTACGGTATGTATGTTCCGTACCGCAAGTATGTTTCTTTGCCGAGGCTAAGGAAGGCCATGTCTCCTCCCGCCGGTCCCTCAAATCCCTCCGCCCCCACCGCCGCATCCGCCGGCCCGTCCCCCGCCACGTCCACCGCCGCATCCGCCGGCCCGTCCGCCGGCCCGTCCCCCGGCCCGGACGGCGGCTCCCCGGCGAAGCCCGGCACCGTGCTGCTGCTCAGCGCGGGGGCGACCTTCATCGCGTTCCTCGACACCACCGTCGTCAACGTCGCCTTTCCCGACCTGGCCAAGAGCTTCCCCGCGGACAAGGTCTCCGACCTGTCGTGGGTGGTCAGCAGCTACGCCGTGCTCTTCGCGGCGCTGCTGACCCCGGCCGGGCGTATCGCCGACGCCTTCGGCCGCAAGAAGCTCTTCCTGGCCTCGCTCACCGGCTTCACGCTCACCTCCGCGCTGTGCGCCGTCGCGCAGAACCTGCCGCTGCTGATCACCGCCCGCGCCCTGCAGGGCGCCACAGCGGCGGGCATGATCCCGGCGGCGCTCGGACTGCTGCTCGCCACGACCCCGCCGCAGCGCCTTCCCGCGGCCATAGGCGCCTGGGGAGCGGCCGGTTCCATGGCCACGGCGGCGGGTCCCGCGCTCGGCGGCGTCCTGGTCGACGCCTTCGGCTGGCGCGCGGTCTTCCTGATCAACGTCCCCGTCGGCGCCGCCCTCGTCCTGGCGGGCCTGCGCGGCCTGCCGGAGCGGACCGGCGCCCAGCGGCAGCTGCCCGACCCGGTCGGCACGACCGCCGTCACCGCGGGCATCGCGCTGCTGGTGCTGGGGCTGACCAAGGGCAGCGACTGGGGCTGGGGCGAGGCCGCCACCGTGGCGAGCGTCGCGGGCGGCGCGGCCCTGATCGCGCTCGCGCTGCTGCGGTCCGCACGCCACCGGGTGCCCGCCGTCGAGATCTCGCTCTTCCGCAACCCGACCTTCGCGGTGTCGTCGGCCGCCGCGGCCTTCACCGGGGCGGCGCTCTTCGCCTGGCTGCTCAGCAGCCCGCTGTTCCTCACCACGGTGTGGCACTACTCGGTACTCAAGGCCGGATTCGCCGTCACCCCCGGAGCCCTGACCTCGGCGGTCGCCGCCGTCGCGGTCGGCAAGCGGGCCAAACCGCACCAGTTGCCCGCGGTGGTCGCGGTCTCCATGGCGGCGTTCACCGCGGTCGGCGTCTGGATGTATCTGGGCCTGGGCGCCGACGCGCACTTCCTGTCCCTGTGGCTGCCGATGGGCCTGGTCGGCGGCGCGGCCTTCGGCGGCGCCCTGACCGCGCTGTCGACGGCGGCGGCCCGGTCCCTGCCGCCGCAGCAGTTCGCCTCCGGGGTGGGCATGACGACGACGGCCCGGCAGCTCGGCGGGTCGCTCGGCGTCGCCGCCACCGCGTCGGTGATCGCCGCGCACGGGATCGCCGGGCCGCAGGCCTACCGCGACGTCTTCCTGGTCTGCGCGCTGCTGGCCGCGGGCGCCGCCGTGGTGGGCCTGGCCATGACCCGCACCCTGCCGAAGGAGTCCTGACGTGGACCGCACGCACGACCCCGACGCCGGATCCTCCGGCGCGGGCGGCCGCCCCACCGAGGCCACCGACCCGCACTGCCTCGCCGAGGGCGAGAGCGGCGCGCTGCTGCGCGGGGCGCCCTGGCGGCGCTTCGCGGTGCTGGGCGACAGCCTCGCCGAGGGCCTGGGCGATCCGCTCCCGGGCTACCGCACGGCGTCCTGGGCCGATCGCACCGCGGAGGCGCTGCACGCCGCCGCGCCCGGCCTGGAGTATCTGAACCTCGGGGTCCGCGGGCTGACGACCGCCCAGGTGCGCGCGGGGCAGACCGAGCGGGCCGCCGCCTTCGCGCCCGACCTGGTGGCCGTGGTCTGCGGCGGCAACGACCTGCTGCTGCCGGGCTTCTCCCCCGACGCGGTCGCCGCCGAGATGGACCTGCTCTTCGGCAGCCTCGCCGTCCCGGGCACCACCGTCTTCACCTTCTCCCTGCTGAACGTGACCGCCGCCGTGCCCGAGCTGCGCGGCGGCCCGCTGGAGGACGGCCTCGCGGTGCTGGGCGACATCGTGCGCCGGGCCGCGAAGCGCCACGGGGCGCTGGTGGTCGAGATGTACGGCCACCCGGCGGCCGGCGACCGCGCCCTCTACAGCGCCGACCTCGTCCACGCCTCGGCCCGCGGCCACGCGGTGATCGCGGCGGCGGTGCTGCGGGAGCTGGGCGCGGCCGTCCCGGAGGCCCGGGGCCGGGTCGGTGCGGCACCGGCCTGACGGCCGGGGCCGGACCGGCCGGCGGGGTGCGATCCGGGCGCACGGGGGTCGTCCGGAGTTGTCCACAGGGCGCCCGGGCGAGGGTTGCCGTCGTGATTCCTATGGTTCAGCATAGGAATCACGACGGCAACGCGAGCGGGGAGCGCATCATGGACGACTTCGGCAGGGAAGACCTCGGCGGCGACGGGGCGGGCAAGGGGCTCGACTACTCGCCGGGCTTCGGCAACGAGCACAGCAGCGAGGCGGTGCCCGGCGCCCTCCCGGTGGGGCGGAACGCACCGCAGCGCGCGCCCTTCGGGCTGTACGCGGAGCAGCTGAGCGGCACCGCCTTCACCGAGCCGCGCGCGCACAACCGGCGCAGCTGGCTCTACCGGATCCGCCCCTCCGCCGCGCATCCCCCCTTCCACCGGGTGCCGAACGGCGCGCTGCGCAGCGGCCCGTTCCAGGACGTGGAGCCCGATCCCAACCGGCTGCGCTGGGGGCCGCTGCCGCTGCCCGAGGAGCCGGCCGACTTCGTGCAGGGCCTGGTCACGGTGGGTGGCAACGGCGATGTGCTGCGCCGCGAGGGGATCGGCATCCACTGGTACGGCGCCAACCGCGCGATGGCCGGGCGGGTGTTCTCCAGCGCGGACGGCGAGTTCCTGATCGTGCCGCAGCAGGGCGCGCTGCTGCTGCGGACGGAGTTCGGCCGGCTGCGGGCCGAGCCGGGCCAGGTCGCGCTGATCCCGCGCGGTGTCCGCTTCGCGGTCGACGTGCCGGACGGCACCGCCCGCGGCTATGTGTGCGAGAACTACGGCCGCCCCTTCCAACTGCCCGAGCTGGGCCCGATCGGCGCCAACGGGCTCGCCAACGCGCGGGATTTCCTCGCCCCCGTCGCTGCGTACGAGGACGGGGACGAGGAAACGGACGTCGTCAACAAGTTCGGCGGCAATCTGTGGTCGGCGCGCTACGACCACTCGCCGCTCGACGTGGTGGCCTGGCACGGCAGCCATGTGCCGTACCTGTACGACCTGCGCCGCTTCAACGTGCTGGGGTCGATCAGCTACGACCACCCGGATCCGTCGATCTTCACGGTGCTGACGTCGCCCTCCGACACCCCGGGCCTGGCCGGTGCGGATTTCGTGGTCTTCGCACCGCGCTGGCTGGTCGGCGAGGACACCTTCCGCCCGCCGTACTTCCACCGCAACGTGATGTCGGAGTTCATGGGCCTGATCGAGGGCGCCTACGACGCCAAGGCGGAGGGCTTCGTGCCCGGCGGCGCCTCGCTGCACAACATGATGTCCGCGCACGGCCCCGACCGGACCACCTTCGACCGGGCCAGCACCGCCGAGTTGATACCGCAGCGGGTGGACGACGGGCTGGCGTTCATGTTCGAGACGCGCTGGCCGGTCGTGCCCACCGAGTTCGCCCTGTCCGCCGGTCACCGGCAGCCGGACTACGACGCGGTGTGGGAGGGCCTTGAGAGAAACTTCCGGCTGTGACCTCCTCCGCCTCTCCCCCCTCCGCCTCTCCCTTCGCCCCGGATTCCCTGGTCCTGAACCGCAAGCTGCCGCTGTGGTACCAGGTCTCGCAGTCGCTGCGCGCGTCGATACTGGGCCGCCACCAGGACGACCCGCTGCGGCTGCCAACCGAGGACGCCCTCGCCGGGCACTACGGGGTGAGCGTGCTCACCATGCGGCAGGCGCTCAAGGAACTGGAGGACGAGGGCCTGATCTCCCGGCACCGCAAGCGGGGCACGTTCATCGAGCCGACGGCGCTGCGCGGCGCCCCGGTGCGGCTGCTCGGCTCGGTCGACGCGATCGTGGCGCAGCAGTCCGGGGGGCGCACCGCGGTCTTCCAGCACGGCCCGGCGTCGCTGCCGCCCGGGGTGCGCGAGCACTTCCCCGGGCTGGACGAGGCGGTGGCCTTCCGCCGGCTGCGCTGCGACGAGCAGGGCGAGCCGACCAACTGGGCGGAGAACTTCCTCCGCCCGGAGACCGCCGCGAGGATCGACCTGGCCGATCTGGAGCGCTGGCCGATGACCAAGGTGCTCAAGGACGTGCTGGGGGTGCGGATCAGCCGGATCACCGACACGGTGGAGGCGCGGCTGGCCGATCCGGAGACGGCCCGGCTGCTGCAGGTGCCCCTGCTCAGCCCGATCCTGCACTACACGGGAGTCACCTACGACGAGTCGGGGCAGGCTGTGGACGTGGTGCGGATCCACTACCGGGGAGACCGCTTCTCCTTCACCGTGACGATGGAGGCGCGCTGAGCGGCGTCAGTAGCATGCGTGCGGTGAGCGACAACGCGCCTCTGCTGCACGACCTGATGCCCTGGTCCGTGGCGCCGCTGCGCATCGGCCGCGGCTGGCCCGTGGCTCCGGACGCGGCGACGCTGCGGGCACGCTGGGCGCTGTTCACCGCGGCGGGCGAGGAGGAGCGGGAGGCGCTGCTGCACCCCAGCCGGGCGCGCGGGCTGCACAGCAGGGTCGGGCAGTTGCCGGGGCACCGCACGGCCACCACGGCGCTGGCGCGCGAGGAGGGGCCGTGCCCCGAGCCGGTGCCGATCGCGCACGGGGCCTACGACCGGCAGTGGCTGATACCGGATCACCGGCTGGTGGACGCCGCCCGGCCGGAGCTGTGGCGGGTGCTGGACGGGCATCAGGTCTTCGCGGTGGAGCAGGCGTTCGTGCCCGAGGCGGAGGAGCCGCCGGTGACGTTCGCCGCGCTGCTGCCCGACGGCCGCTCCCCGGCGGGCCGCCCGGGCCGGATCCGCCCGCTGTTCCGGCAGCCGGGCGGCCGGGACCCGAATCTCGCGCCGGGTCTGCTGGAGGCGCTGTCCGCGGCGTACGGGGCCGGGGTCAGCGCGTACGACGTGCTGGCCTGGGTGGCGGCCGCCGGGTACGCCGCGCCCGAGGGCTGCCGTGTGCCCTTCGCGGCGGGTCCCGAGCAGTGGCGGGCCGGCGTCGCGCTGGGCGAGCGGCTGGTGTGGCTGCACACCCGCGGCGCCCGCTTCGCGGACCCGGCGGCGGGCCGCGACCCCGGAGGGCCCCGGCTGCCCGGCGGCAGCCGCCCCTACGTCCGCGCGCCGCTGCCCGCGGCCCCCGGGCCCGGCGAGCTGGAGTACGACCCGGAGCAGCGCGAGCTGCGGATCGGCGCGGGCCGCGTCTCGCCCGTCTCCCCCGCCGCGTGGCAGCGCACGGCCGGCGGGGTGCGGGTCCTGGAGGCGTGGTGGGAGCGGCGTACGGCGCCGGGCCCGCCCGGCTCGCTGGAGGCGCTGCGCCCGCCGCCGTGGACCAGGTCCAGCACCTCGGAGCTGCTGGAGACGGTCAGCGTGCTGACGCTGCTCGCCGAGCTGGACGCCGAACGCCGGGAGCTGGCCCGCCGTCTGACCCCGCAGCCGGGGCCGGGGCAGGGTCAGGAGAGGGAGCAGGGCCGGGGCGGGGTGGGCGCGGCGGAGCTGCGGGACACGGGGGTGCTGCCGGTGCCGGCGGCGAGGCGCCGCCCCGCGTCCGTGCTCGACCACCGGGAAGAGGGTCCTGACGGGCAGTTCGCACTGGTGTGAGCGCACCGGGCGGGCGGGGAGAGTGCGGCCCGGGGCGCCGGTCGGCCCGCGGGGAGAGGCGGGCGCGGCTGGACGCAGGCAAGGGGGAGAGAAGGGCACGCCGACGCCCGGCCGCCGCGTCCGAGGACCGGCACCGTACGCGGCAGCGGCTGCTCAGCGGCAGCCGGAGGCGGTCAGCGGCGGTTGCCGAACAGCGACCTGCGCAGCCGGCGCAGCGGGGCGAAGAGCGAGACCCGGGCGCTGCGGCTGGCCGTGGCGTGGCTCACCGGACGCGAGGTCAGCTCGCGCATGAGCACGGTCGCCTCCTCGGCCTCGCGCTGGGGTACGGCGGGGCCGGCCAGTATCGACAGATGCCGGTCGAGCCGAGCGCTGGACGCGCCCGTTCCCGCATTGATGGCAGGCACTCTCGGCCTGCTGCGCATCGCTATCTGTTCCATGACTCTCCCCACCCTGATGAGGGCTCCCGGCCCGGGCAGGCTAAACCCTATCGCCCCGCCGCGTCACCCGTGCATCCCCCGTCCGACCATGATGCCCGATTCACCACCGCTTCAAGGGTGTTGACGCTCCCTCGACAGCGTCCCGCACCGTCGCCCACCACGGTACCCGCCGGTCGGGGGTGCCCGTGCGGCCCGCCGGGAGGGTCCCCGGGGCCCGCCGCAAGGATCCGAAAAGCGCTGGGCCGATCGGGTGGTTCTGACGGATCATGGCCTCATGTCCGTGACATCCGGCGAGCCGAGGAGGCACGTGCCGCCCACCACTCCAGCAGCATCGGCAGCGGAGTCCGGACCGGACGCCGACCCGGCCGCGGGCCCGGCAACGGGTCCGACCGCACCGCACCGCGCTCTCCCCCTCCAGATGGGCCTCGACGACGGCGACTCGCTCTCCGACGTGGTCGACGCCCTCTTCGTGGGCCGCTTCGCCGCCGGTGAGCAGCCCTTCGCGCGCGGCGCCGCGCTGGACAGCGTCAAGCCCGGCCGCACCCTGCTGCCCCCGGACGCCACCGTGCTGCGGCAGGCCCGCGCCAAGGACCGCAGCGCCACGCTCGCCGAGGGGGACGGCTGGACGGTCCTGGTCTCGCGCTGGAGCCGCGGCGCCGACGTCACGGTGACCGCCGTGACCGACGAGCTGGCCGAGAAGGTGCTCGGCTCGGCCGTGGAAGGCGCGGAGGACACGCCGGAGCCGGAGCCGGAGAGCGTCACCATGGGCTTCTGGTACGTCTCGCAGCGCCGCGGCCCGCACCGCACGGCCCGGCAGATCACCGCCGCGCCGTGGGAGGAGCTGCGCGGCAACTACACCGCGAAGGTCGCCGAGGCGATGGACGGGCTGATGAAGCTCGGCGTCGACGACATCACCGGCCGGCTGCTGCTGCTCCACGGCCCGCCCGGCACGGGCAAGACGTCGGCGCTGCGCACGCTGGCCCGCTCGTGGCGGGAGTGGTGCCAGGTCGACTGCGTGCTGGACCCCGAGCGGCTCTTCAACGACATCGGCTACCTGATGGACATCGCGATCGGCGAGGACGAGGGCGCGTCCGGCGGCCGCTGGCGCCTGCTGCTGCTGGAGGACTGCGACGAGCTGATCCGCGGCCAGGCCAAGCACGCCGCGGGCCAGGCCCTCTCCCGGCTGCTCAACCTCACCGACGGGCTGCTCGGCCAGGGCCGCAACGTCCTGGTGGGCATCACCACCAACGAGGACCTGGAGCGCCTGCACCCCGCGGTCGTCCGCCCCGGCCGCTGCCTGGCCCGTATCGAGGTCGGCCCCCTCACCCGCGAGGAGGCGACCGGCTGGCTCGGCACCTCCGAGGGCATCGGCCGCGAGGGCGCGACGCTCGCCGAGCTCTACGCACTGCGCCGCGGCGCCAACCCGGCCCTGCGCCCCGCCCCGCAGGCCGCCGACGGGCTCTACCTGTAGCGGTCCCCCGCGGCGGGTCACTCCCCGGCGTCCCCGTACGCCGCGCGCAGCGCCTCCTCGACGGCGGCGAGCGAGGCCGCGCGGTCCAGGCCGAGGCGGCGGGCCCGGTCGACGTACCCGGCGGCCGCGGCGGCGACCTCGCGGGCCCGGGCGTCGGCGGCGGCCACGTAGGTGCCGTGCCGGCCCCGGGTCTCGATCACCCCGTCGGCCTCCAGCGCCCGGTAGGCCTTCGCGACCGTGTTGGCCGCCAGCCCCGACTGCTCGGCCAGCCCCCGCACGGTGGGCAGCTTGTACCCCACGGGCAGCCTCCCGGCCCGCGCCTCGTCCGCGATCTGCCCGCGCAACTGCTCGTACGGCGGTACGGCCGAGGCCGCGTCGATGGTGATCTCCAGCGTCATACCGGGGATCCTGGCACAGCCCCGCCCGGGGCCGGGCCTTTCAGGACGCGAAGTCCACGGCCACCTCCCGGGTCTCCTCGTCGTCGCTCGCCGCGGCCCTCTCGACCAGTGCGTGGAGCGCGGGCCGGTCCGCGAGGTGGTCGAGCAGTTCGGCCAGCCTGCGGTAGTGGTCCGCCTCCGCGGTGGGCAGGAGCGTGTCGACGATGTGCCGGACGGCCGGCAGCACGGCTTCGCGACGCCCCCGGTCGATCACCCGCCTGGCCCGGCCCGCCCATCCGGGCAGCAGGGCGAGGCCGACCAGCTGGTCGAGCAGCTCCGGAACGTCGTCCGGCTGGGCTTCGAGGCACGAGAGAGCCGCGCCCCGCTCCCAGGCCGAGTGCCCCCGCAGGCCTGCCGCCAGCACCTGCCGACGGGACCCGGCGTTCCGGTGGAAGGCGGCGCGAGCCGCGGCAGCCTGCTGTTCCGCCGCGACGACCGCCGCCCACAGGTCCTGATCGGTCGTCCGGTCGTCCGCAGGCACGCTACTTCTTCCTTTTCATGTTCGGGCCGCCCCGCTCCCATTCCATACTGTTGATCAGGTTCTCGAATTCCTCGAACGGCATGCTCCGCGTGGGGTAGATGGTGGAATGTCCCGTCGGCATGCTTCCACCTGCGTCCTCGTCGTCCGCGATCATGGCAAGGCCGTCGGGGAGGGGTCCCTCCGTCACCATCGGACGACCGGTCAGCCCGGCGTCCTCCATGTGCGCGATCGTATCGAAGACCGACAACCCCCGTACGTGCACCGCCTGCAGGTCCCCGGCGGACGGAGGGTGCACGAATCCGTCGTCGTCGACCACGATGTCCCCCTTCTGCTCGGCATCCATCGGACGGACACGCGGATTGCCCGCGGTGAAGCACATGGCCCCCGTGTTGTGCACGAGAACCGCCGTCCCGCCCGCCAGCACGTAATACGTGTGCAGCCCCTCGACAGTGAAGTTGTACATGTCCTGGGCGGGACTCGGGAGGTGCCGGATCGCGGCCACCGTCACGGACGCGTTCGTGTCCGTGACCAGATGGTGGCCCTGCGGCAGGGCCCCTGCCCGGGTCCAGGCGTGGGCGCTGTCGTCCCAGAACGGGTGGTTGTTCGTGGTGTGGAGAGTGGCGGTCGTGCCGTCACCGTTCAGGACGACCACGTCGACCAGGTCGGAGTCGAGATGGACGAAGGTCGCCGTGACCTGACGGGCGCCGCGGTGCTTCCCGTTCTCCGGGTTCGCCGATTCGACCTCGTCGCCGACCCGCACGTCCTCGATCGGCTTGGTCCTGCCGTCCTTGAGGAGAATCCGGGTATCCGGATCGAAACTGCACTGGCCTATGGCGTCGTCGTCCCCGATGACCTTCTCCAGCGCGCTGGCGAAGTCCTTTTCCGCGGTTCCGACGCCGTCCGCGACCGCGGCACCCTCACCGCCCGCAAAGAGGAGTGCGGCCTCGCCCATCGTTTTTCGCGAGGCTTCGAAATTGCGGGCGTCACGTGTGCACTCGGCATAGTGGACGAGACAGTAGGTGGCCGCTATGTCCTTGGCCCCCACGATGTCGTCCGGATTCTCCAGGAGGTACACGTACGCCTTGTTGCAGGCGGTGCGACCGAAGCAGACGCTGTGGGGCTTACCGGTGGCACCGTCCGGGGTGTCCCAGTAGCTGTCCCCCAGCGGGGAATTCCTCATGTACTTGAAAAGGTCCGCGCTCAGGTCCTGGGAGTCCTTGGTCGGCGGGGCCCATGCCTTCACCCATTTCTTGTGCGCCTCGTTCTCCGCCTGGTCCCGCTTCGCCTGCGCGGTTGTCTCACCCACCCAGCCGGAGCTGGTGAGATGGCAACTGGCCAGCCGGAAGCAGTCGTCCGGGATCTGCCCGGTGGGGTCGCTCATGCTCGTGGGGTTGTTGTCGGCGTAGGCGTAGCCGTTGATCTGCTGCGAGTCGGTGAAGTCCAGCAGCGGATCCACGGAGACGAAGCGGCCGGTGGCGGGGTCGTACTCACGGGCGCCCAGGTGCGTGAGTCCCGTCGCGGCGTCGGTGGTGCCGCCGACGAAGCCCTTCGTCCCCTGCCAGCCGGGAGCGGAGGCACCCCTCGGGGCACCGAAGATGGTGGTCCTGCGGCGGGTGACGGCCTGGGTGGCGGCGTCGATCTGGGTGGTCGCGGTGCCGTGGGCGTCGGCGATCAGGTACGTGAGTTTCCCGCCGCTCCGCATGGCGACGGTCGTGCCGTTGAAGTCGTAGTAGCGGGTGCCGACGAGGGTGCTGTCCGGCTTGAGGAGCAGTTCGTTGCCGTCGGGCAGGTAGAGAGTGGTCCCGGAGGAGTCGGTGCCGGTCAGGCGGTTGCCGCCGGCGTCGTAGGTGTACGAGGCGAGTGTGGTGGCGCCCTGTGTGACGGAGGCGAGGTGCCCCTGCGCGTTCCAGTCGAGTGACTGTGGGGAGCCGCCGTCCGACGTGCGGGTCTCGGTGTTGCCGGCCGCGTCGTAGGTGTAGCTGTCGATGTGCGGAGCGGTCCCTGTCTGCGTCACCCGTGACAGCTGATGGGTGCCGGCGGCCGGGGCCGCGTAGGTGCGAACGGTGTCGACGGCGGGTCCGGACGCCGTCGCGTGCTGGGTCTCGGACGTGCGGTCGCCGGAGGCGTCGTAGCTGTAGGACGTCCAGTACGCGTCGGGGCCGCCCACGGTGGCGGCCGAGGGGCCGCCGGCGCACGCGCCGCCGGTGCCAGGCGTCCAGGCGTCGGTGACACGGCGCAGGGCGTCCAGAACGAAGCACTGGGTGTCGGTGACGGCGGCCGCGTCCTGACCCGTGGTGTCGGTGATCGAGGTGACGTTGCCCGCCGGGTCGTGCGTGTAGTGGGTGGCGTCGACCCGCTGGGACGCGGTGTCCCGGTCGGTGATCTGGTCGGTCAGCGCACCGGTGTGTTCGTCGTACTCATAGGAGTTGTAGACCCTCTGCCCGAAGGCCCCGAGCTCCTCACGGGTGATGCGCCCGTAGTGGTCGTAGACGGTGTTGGACACGAGGGCGTCCGATCCGGCGCTGAGCGTCACGGGGAGCGCCTCGTTCGCCGTGTACAGCGGGGTGACGTCCTCCTGCGGGAGGCCGCCCAGCGCCGGCTGCCGAATCCACTTCACCTGCCCGGTCGGGTAGTAGGCCGTCGTCCACTTGTAGGTGCCGGCGAGCCCGCCGGTGCCGGGTACGGTCACCTGGGAGACCGCCGGTGCGTACAGACTGGTGTAGGACGTGACCTCGCTGGTGTACGGCTGCCCGCCGACGTACTGGACGGACTTGGCCGGCTGCCCGATGCCGCCTGTCGCCGTGTCGTACGTCCACTCGGAGAGCGTGGTGGTGGCGCCCTGGTAGGTGGACGTGAGCTTCGTCTGGCGTCCCAGGCTGTCGTAGTCGCTGTGCAGCGTGTACCCACGCGGGTCCGTGACGTCGGTGATGCGGTCGCCCTGGTCGTAGGCCGTCGTGGTGTGGCCCTTGTCTGGGTCGTCCTCGCCGGTCTTGCGCCCACGGACGTCGAAGCTGTACGTCCACTTCGCACCTGTCGGGTCCTGGACCTGCGTCAGGCGTCCGTGGGCGTCGTACGTGGAGGTCGTGGTCTGCGTCCTGGTACGTGCGGTGTCGGTGTACTCCTCCACCGCGGTCGCACGCCCGAGCGCGTCGACGACTGTCGTCACCGCGGTGCCGCCGGCCGGCGGTACGACGGTGATGGTGTCTCCGGTGTACGAGGTGGTGGTCGTCTCGACCGGGTCGCCGAACTTCTTGTTGACGACCTTGACGACTCGCCCCGCCCCGTCGTAGACGGTGTCCGTCGAAGCGGGGTAGTGGAGTTCTTCGCCGGTGACCGGTACGGGCTCCGCCGCGCCGTCGGCGTAGTAGGTGCCCGAGCCGCGCCAGGCCGTCCCACGGGTGTCGTAGAGCGTCTCGGTGACGAGCCGTCCGGAGCCGTCGGGCGACGGCGCCTGCGTCTGGTAGGCGCGCAGCATCCCGTCGTAGAAGGCGTAGCCGGGCCGGTAGACGTTCTGGTAGTTGAGGGTCTGCGTCGTCACGACCACGGGACCGTCGTTGCGGACGGTGTAGGCGTACGTGTAGCTGGGGCGGTCCGGAAAGTCGGCCTGGGTGTGGGCGGGCGTCCACCGCTGCGTCGCTCGGCCGAGGGCGTCGTACGTGGTGCTGGTGACACGGTTGTTGGCGTCGGTGGTGCTCCGCACCTGGCCGTTCACCGGGTCGACCACGGTCGTCGTCGTCTGCTTCAGCGGGTTGGTCACCACGCTGAGGGTGGCGGTCTCGCCTGTGGCCGGTGTGTACGTGGTCGTGGTGACCTTGCCGTAGGCGTCGGCGCTCTGCAGGGCGCGCCCGTAGATGTCGAACCCGTCGGCCGGGGAAGCGGACACCTGGTCGTAGCCGGTTCCGGTGCCGTTGATCTGCTCGACCTTGGTGACGTCGCCCTTGGTGGGCGCCGCGGTGAGCGAGGTGGCGCCGTCGTAGTAGGTGCGGGTGTGGCCCAGGATGTCGTCGGGAAGGGTGGCGTCGGTTCCGCAGGGCCTGTCGACGTTCTCGGTCTCGGCGGGCTTGTCGAGCAGCCACAGGTCGGTGTTGCGGGCGTAGGTGGTCGTCGCGCAGGTCTCGTCGCCGGTCTTCTGGGTGTCGCCGGTGGACGAGACCGTGCTGACCATCCCGTACGCGTCGTAGGTCGTGTGGGTGGCGGTGGTGCGGGTGCCGCCGGTCACGGTGGTGCGGTTCTGCTGGTCGGCGGGGCCGGTGTGGTAGGCCACGAGGTCGGGCAGGTCGGAGCGGGCGCGGACCGCGGTAGGCGCGGACCGCCACGGGGTGTAGGCGGTGGCGGTCACGGGCTTCGAGGTGTCGTCACCATCGTAGGTCACGATCTCGCGCTCCATGCCCGCGAACTGCTCGCGGTCGGTGACCGCGGCGCCGGTGGAGTCCTTGACGGCCGCGCCGTCGATGCCGCGGAAGTACCGCGCCTCGCTGAGCGTGCGCGGGTCGGAGCCCGCACCGGTACGTGTCTGCACGAGTCCGTAGCCGCGGGAAACGGAGTACGTGCGGTCGGCCGCCTTGGTGAGTTCGTCGGTCGACTTCCCCCACGCGGCCCCCTGGAGGTAGGCGTAGGAGGTGACCTTGTCCGGGGTGTCGGCGAGGTTGTCGCCCTCCACCACCCGCTCGACGGGGTAGGTGTTGAACCAGTCGGTCTTGGTGTTGTCCCCGTCCTCCCATTTCACGGGGTAGCAGGCAGTGGTGTTCGTGGCGTCGGCGGGTGGCAGGTGGGCGGCGGTGCAGCCGGGGTCGTCGTAGTACACGCCGATGGTGCCGCCGGTCTCGGTGGTGATCTCGGACATGCGCAGCCGGACGAAGGGCGCGAGGCCGTCACCGGTCTTGTCGACCCGGTTGGCGTGCTGCTCACCGGCGAAGGTCACCGCAGGCAGCGACAGGCTGCCGCCCGCGAGGTCGTGTCCGGTGCGGGTGATCGAGTTCAGCCACATCGGGGTGGAGATGCCGTCGCCGGCCGGCGGGAAGCCCTGGCTGAGCTTCCAGGAGTCGACGTCCTTGTACGCGCCACCGGTCAGGACCTGGGTCGTGACCTGGGTCAGCCTGCGCCGGGACCAGAAGGTCGGGGCGTACTGGTCCTTGCACTCCGTCGCGCCGTCCTTGCAGTACTGGTCGACCGGCGTGTCCGGCCAGTTCGCGGCGTGGTCGGCGTCGAAGGTGCCGCAGCCGGACAGGCAGCGCTCGTCCGTGGCGAAGAGCACCTTG
This sequence comes from Streptomyces sp. NPDC021020, assembly GCF_044333285.1. Classification (NCBI taxonomy): domain Bacteria; kingdom Bacillati; phylum Actinomycetota; class Actinomycetes; order Kitasatosporales; family Streptomycetaceae; genus Streptomyces; species Streptomyces sp. NPDC021020. The sequence goes on along the minus strand of NZ_JBIRQQ010000008.1, from coordinate 62,936 downwards.
CCCATGGCCTTGCCGGAGTAGACGGCGTCCTTGCGCAGCCCGTAGTCGATGTGGTCGAGGTAGCCGCCGCGCGTGTACGAGGTCGGCGTCGCGTCGCCGGTCGTGCTGCTCACGTCGCGGCCGTACCGGTTGGTCTCCTTGTTCCAGTAGTACGCCATGGCGTCGCCGTGGACGTCGACCACGTAGTCCAGCTGCCAGCGCCAGGCCTGCTGGCACCAGGCCGACGCGAAGGAGGCGTCGTAGCACGGCTCGCCCGACTGGTTGCCGAAGACGGGCACGGTCCACGCGGAGTCGGTCTCCGGGGTCGTGGAGCCGGTCCACCCCGGGAGGCGGTTGAGACCGAAGTAGTACTGGGTGCCGTCGGTGGTAGTGATCTTCCAGTACTCGCCGTTGTCGTCCCCGTTGACCGCCCCGTCGAGCTTCTCGACCTTCTCGCCCGAGTCGTCGGCCGGATGCCAGCCGCGGCTGGCGTCGTGGACGAGCTCGGTGGACTTCCCTCCCAGCGACAAGGTGGCGTTGTCGTTGTACCAGCACTCGTCACCCACCTTGGTGGTGTTGGTGCCGCCGTCCTGGTCGTCGTCGCAGGGCTTGTAGCTGCGCTCGACGAACCCCGGCTCGTACGACCAGCCGTCACCGATCCATGACGGCTGGTTGTTGCTGGCGGACGTCCGGCCGTCGACCGCCTGGGAGCTGTAGCCGAAGGACACATCCGGTTGCAGCCCGCCCGGCACGGCCGGTGCCGCCATCGGGTAGGACCAGTTGAAGGCACCGGTCGAGCCGCCCGCGCTCCAGGTACCCGAGGAGTTGAGCGACGTGGCGGCGTACGTCCCCGAGGAACCCGACGCGCCGGCTTCGGCTGCCAGGACGGTGGGACCGGCGGTGGCGGTCACCTGCGCGGAAAGGGTGGCCGCGGTGGTGTCGTTGGTGGTCGGGACCGGGGTGCGCACCTGGCATCCGGGCTCGTCGGGCGTTGTCAGCGCGCACGCGGGCAGCTGTGCGAGGTGCAGCCGGGCCGCCCAGTCACCGCCGTACGCGTCTTTGAAGTCCGCGTAGTCGACGTCGACGTCGAGCGGGGCGGACCGCCCGGAGCCGTCGCTGCGATTGACTGACAGCAGCAAGCCGTCGACGCCGGCCCGTTGCGCCGTGGCACGGTCGGCCACGGCCACCCGGACCTTGGCGGCCAACGACTGGCCGGTACGCAGGGCTCCGGACGGGTCGGCCACCCGGACCGGCAGCGTGCCGGCGCGCACAGGTGCGCGCGCGGGCGAGGCGTCGGCCTGCCCCGCCGCGGGCCATCGGGCCGCAGGGGCCTTCCCGTGCACCGCTGCCGCGTTCGGCCGCTTCGCCGACCCCCCGAAGGCGACCGGTGCGACCGGAACCGTCACCGGCTGGTGCACCTTCGGCAACGACAGGCCGACGGCTTTCTCGGCCGTCGCCACGGGGGAAAGAAGCCCCGCCGCGACCCCCAGGACCGCTGACACCGTCATCACGCGCAACCCGAACCGGCCCACGCCGACACCCCACCCCTGAAAGTCGTTGGCGAATGACGGCCAGACATTAACAGCGGGGTCACCGGTTCCGCCAGACACAAAGGACGTGGATATCTCTGCGCACATCTCCGCCCGACCGAAAGCCACCGCGCGCGAGGACCTGGCTATAGAGTCCGACAGCGGTTGCCCATCCACAAATAAAAGGAATTACATGTTCCGATTTCGACGCCGTCGGCATTCACCGAAATGGCACACAAGAAATGTCGCGGTGACCGTTGTACTAACAACAGGTATCGCCGCCTTCCTGCCGCAGGCGGCGGAAGCGGGCACCGGCAGTGCCACCGTCGGGCGGCAGACCGCGCTCTCCGCGACGGACGACCCCGCCGGCGACGGTTCGCTGTCGGACGAGGACAAGGCTCTGCAGCAGGCACAGGCGAGCGGCCAGCCGGCCGAGGTGGTGTCGGCCCGCACCGAACCTTCGGACGAGTGGGCCAATCCGGACGGTTCGTTCTCGATCCGGCGTTACGGCTCGCCGGTACGGGTGTTCCGCTCCGGTGCGTGGGTGCCGACGGACCCGACACTGGTGACCGACACTGACGGCACCGTGGTCCCCAGGGCCTCCACCGTCGCCGTCCGCTTCTCCGGCGGCGGCAGCGGCCCCCTGCTGACCGGCATCAAGGACGGCCGCACCCTCACCCTGTCCTGGCCCGACCCCCTGCCCTCTCCCACCCTGGACGGGAACGTGGCGACCTACGCCGACGTGCTGCCCGGGGTCGATCTCCAGCTCAAGGCGGAGGTCGAGGGCTTCTCGCAGCTCATCGTGGTGAAGACGGCGCAGGCCGCCGACAACCCGCGGCTCGCGACCCTCCGCTACACGATGAGCACGGTGGGCCTGTCGGTGGCCACCGATCCCGACACGGGCAGCGTCACCGCCAGCGACCCCGCCGGTCAGACCGTCTTCACCAGCCCCACCCCGCTGATGTGGGACTCGACCACGCAGACCAGCGAGGACCCCCCGGCGTCCGCGGCCTCCTCCACCGCGTCCCGCGCCGCGGCCACCGCGCAGCCGGCAGACGCAGCGGACGCCCCGGCCGACGACCCGTTCGAGCCGCCGCCCGGCGCGCAGGACGCCCAGATGGCGACCGCCGTGAACGGCGACACCCTGTCGATCACCCCGGACCAGTCGCTGCTGACCGGCGCCGACACCCGGTACCCGGTCTACATCGACCCCTCCTTCGCGTGGGGCAAGCGGCAGAACTGGACCCGGGTGTACAGGAAGTACCCCTCCACCTCGTACTGGAACGCCAACGAGGTGGCGCGCGTCGGCTACGAGAACGAGACGTACGGTTTGTCCCGCTCGTTCTTCCAGATGGACATCTCCAACATCAAGGGCGCGGGGATCATCTCCTCGACGTTCCGGATCAAGAACACGTGGTCCTGGTCGTGCCAGGACCGGCCCGTCGAGCTCTGGCAGACCGGCCCCATCTCCAGCAAGACCACCTGGAACCACCAGCCGGCCAAGATCGGCTCCGTTCCGGTCTCGACCGTCGACGACGCCAAGGGCTGGAGCTCGGCCTGCCCGGGCGGGAACCTGGAGTTCAACGTCACGCCGACGGTCAAGGCGGCCGCGGCGCACTCCAACTCCAGCATCACGCTGGGCATGTACGCGTCCAACGAGTCCGACACCTTCGGCTGGAAGAAGTTCGATCCCAAGACGGCCGTCCTGGAGACGACCTACAACCACGTCCCCGACCCGCCGAGCGCGCTGGGGACCAACCCCAAGACCAGTTGCTCGGCCGGTGGCCTGATCGGCAACACCACCGTCAGCCTGCACGCCACCGTCAAGGACGCGGACGCGGGGAACCTGACCGCGCGCTTCCAGGTGTTCCCCGCGGGCTCCGGCACCGCGGTCGTCAACCAGACCGTCCCCGCACTCAACGGCCGCGTCGTCACGCTCGTCGTGCCCGACGCCGACCTGCCCACCGGCAGCTACACGTGGAAGGTGAACGCGACCGACGCGATGAACGCGGCCTCGGGCTGGTCACAGGTCTGCGCCTTCTCTGTCGACCGCACCCGTCCCGCCCATCCCCCGGTGATCAACTCCACCGTGTTCCCGCCGGGCGACGCGGGCTGGCCCCCCGACACGGGCAAGGCCCGCCAGACCGCCGGTTTCACCCTCTCCGCCAACGGTGTGGCCGACGCCGCCCAGTACGGCTGGTACACCGACTACGACCCCGAGGTGCAGTACACGAACGTGGCGCCCGGGGCCTCGGCCACCGTGCGGATCACGCCCCCGGGCTACGGCCCGCACTTCGTCTACGCGTTCAGCATCGACGCGGCCGGCAACCGATCGGACACCGCCACCTATGTGTACTACGCGGCCGGCTCCGGTGTTCGGGACAACCCGGCCGACGTCAACGGGGACGGCAACGACGACATCTGGAACGTCGACTCCAACGGAACCCTCCTGACCTACGCGGGCCAGGGCAACGGACGCTTCTCCGCCGCCACCAACGGGGGCCAGACGTTCGAGGACACCCAGACCGCCTCGCGCGGCGACTGGGGCCAGGACGGCTACAACGACCTCGTCACCCTCGAACCGTCGTCGAGCGGCAGCGGCAAGGAGCTGTGGGAGTACCCGAACAACGGATCCGGCATCGCCACGGTGTCCGGCGTCGACGGCGGCAAGCAGCGCCTCGACGTCGCCTGCCCGGCGATCAGCGAACCGACCGACGACAACCCCGACGGGTGCACCACGGCCGACGACCACTGGCACGACGCCGACCAGATCGTCGCGCCCGGTGACATCAACGGCGACGGAGCCCCCGACCTGCTGGTCAAGGAAGGCACGCTGCTCTACGCGTACTACGGTGACCGGGGCAGCAAGCGCCTGGACGTGCACGGCGACCCGGTGCTCGTCGGCGGCAGCGACTGGAACCACTTCACCGTCGTCGCGCCCGGTGACCTCAACGGCGACGGCCTGCCCGACCTGCTGCTGCGCGACACCACGACCGGCGGCCTCTTCCGCTCCCTGGGCAGGACCGGCGAGCAGCCGGGCGTCGTCGACCCCGCCACGTGGGGCGACCCGGCCCAACGGGTGAAGGTCGGAGGCGGCCTGACGGCGAGCTACGCGGTCCTCGGCGCGGGCGACCTCAACGGGGACGGCAAGCCCGACCTCTGGGCGCGCAAGGCCGACAACACCATGGTCGGCTGGTTCGGCACCTACACCGGCGGCGCTCTCAGCGCGTACGGGACCCAGTTCAGCATCGACGGCGTCGTCGGCGGCACACGCGTCCCGGCCGGCACGAGCCTGTCCACCGGTGCGAGCTTCACCTCCCGCTCGGCCAAGCTCACCATGCAGAGCGACGGCAATCTGGTCATCACCAACAACAGCGGCACCAGCGTCTGGTCCACACACACCGGCGGCAACCCCGGCGCGACCGCGCGCATGCAGGCCGACGGCAACCTCGTCGTCTGCGCGGCCGACGGCAGCACCACGCTGTGGACCTCGAACACCCCGCAGCCCGGCGGCTACGCACTGCTCCAGGACCGCGGAAACCTGGTGGTCTACAACGTCAAGGGCCAGTCCCTGTGGAGCAGCGGAAGTGCCGCGCGCCACGACTACAACGGCGACGGACTCAGTGACGTCGCCGACTGGTACGACTACGCCGACGGCCACGACGCGGTGCACACCTTCGCGTCCGCCACCTCGGCATCGCAGGTGAAACTCTCGGCCCCGGTCACCGGGGTGAGCCTGCCGGCCGGCAACTGGTGGGCGCCGGGGGCGCGCTACACCACCGGTGACTTCAACGGCGACGGCATCGGGGACGTGTCGGCCCTCTACGGATACGACGACGGCTCGGTGAAACTGTTCACGCTGCTGGGCGACGGAGCGGGGAAGTTCGGGGCGGCCACGCCCTCCTGGACCGCGGTCCCGGGCAAATGGGACTACACCCGCTCCCACTTCCAGTCCGGCGACTTCAACGGCGACGGCCGCGACGACCTCGCCGCCTGGTACGACTACCCCGACGGCCACGACAGCCTGTGGACCTTCACCGCGAACGTGCAGGGCGGCTTCAACGCCCCTTTCCTGGCCTGGACGTCGCCGGCGGGCAACTGGTGGATCACCGGCGGCAAGTTCGTCACGGGCGACTTCAACGGCGACGGCCGTGACGACATCACCGTGCTCTACAACTACGACGACAGCCATGTGACGCTGTGGAACTTCGCCGCGACACCGACGGGCGCCTTCCAGGCGCCGAAGAACGGCTGGTCAGGTGCGAACGGGGGAGAGCACCAGCTCCTGCGGTTCGGACCGTTCGACTCCATCGTGGTGCAGGCCGGCGACTTCAACGGCGACGGCAAGGACGACGTCGTCCTGAGAGGTCTGGTCAGGGGTGTGCAGTTGTTCACCTTCACCTCGGCGTCCGACGGGTCCGGGACCTTCGGCGAACCGGTCTCGGATGCCGTGGCCTCCGAGGACGTACCGAACCAGAGCGTCGCGGGTGACTTCAACGGCGACGGAATCGACGACCTCGCCGCCCTGAACGACGACGGCAGCGGAGGCGTCTACACGTCCGTCCTGACCGGCTCGGCCACCCGTCCCGGGGTGTTCCTCAGCCAGCCGCAGGGGTGGGCGAGCACGGCCGGTTCCTGGTCGCTCGCCCGTACCAACGTACTCAACACGCACAGCTAGCCGCGGAAGCACAACCGTCGGCGAGGAGGACGCCGGGCCGGAGCACCACGCTCCGGCCCGGCGGTTCTCGCGGGGCGCTCACCGCCGGCTCTCCGGCATCGGCCGCAGAACACTCCGCGGCGCCGGCGATGCCCGGCACGAACGTGGCGCGTCCGACGTACTCGCACGGCTCACTGCTGCCGCCTCCGTTCCGTGTCCCGCACGTCGCGAAGGAGGTGGTCGGCACGTCACGCCGGCGGCGCCGTCTCAGGTGCCCGGCGGCTCCGGGCCCGCGAGTGTGGCCGGGAGGACGGCGGTGGGGCCGAAGCGGTGGCGGGCGCGGTCGGCGGCCGCCTCCAGGGCGCGGGCGCGGTCCTCGGCGGGGTCCATGCTGAGCTGGCGGTGGGCGGCCTCGCGCGGGGCGAGCCGGTCGGCGCGCAGGGCGAGGGAGCGTACCCGGGCGCGCTGCAGGCCCAGCGAGGCGAGGATGCCGAGGGCCGCGGCCGCCAGGTCGGGCGAGTGGTCGGTGGGTTCGGGCAGGGCGCGGGTCCGGGTGGTGGAACTGCGGTCGGCGTAGCGGACGGTGAGGGTGAGGCCGCCGGTGACCTGGCGCCCGGCCCGCAGCCGGCGGCCGAGCTGCTCGGCGAGGCCGAGGACGCCCTGGTGGTGCCGGGCGGGATCCAGGCAGTCCCGCTCGTAGCGGAGGTCGGCGGCCAGCTGGGCCGCGGGGGCCTGGGGCGTGACCGGGCGGGGGTCGCGGCCGCGGGCGCGCTCGGCCAGCAGCCGGGCGGGGCCCGCGCCCAGGATCCGCTGGAGGGTCGCCGGGGGCAGGTCGGCGACCTGGCCGACGGTATGCAGACCGTAGCGGCCGAGGGCGGCGGCCGTGGCCTGCCCGACGCCGGGCAGCGCGGTCAGCGGGCGGGGGCGCAGCCAGCGCTCCGTGGCGTCCTGGTCGCGCGGGATCTGCGTGGCCTGCCGCGGCTCCGACGCCGCCGCCATCGCGGCGAGCATCCGGTTGCCCGCGAGACCGGCGCTGCTCGCGATGCCGTACATCGCCATGAGCCGCATCCGGGCCATCTGGAGCAGCTCGTAGGGATCCTGCCCGAAGTAGCGCAGCGCCGAGGTCAGATCGAGCTGCACGGCGTCGGGCGGAAAGGCCTGGACGTGCGGGGTGATGTCCCCGAGCAGGGCCAGCACGGCGGCGTAGCGCCCGTCGTCGAGCGTGCCGTGCAGCCGCAGATGCGCAATGTGCCGCGTCCGCCCCCCGCCCGGTACGGCCGGCACCGTACCGCCGGGGGCGGCCGGGTCCGTACGGCCGGGAGCGGCCAGGGCGGGAGCGGCCTGCGGGCCTGCAGGGACCCCACCGGCGGCGGCCGGCGCAAAGGGATCCGGCCGCCCCGCGGGCCGCGGCGGCAGCGGCGCGACGGCCTCCGCGCCCGGGCAGCCCTCCGGGCGAAGCCCGGGACGCACCTCCGGGCGGGCGCCCGTGAACGCCGCCGTGAGGGCGCCCTCACGGCGGGGTGTGCGCGTCATCCCGCGCTTCCCGAGCTGCGGTGGCCGAGGCGGCGCAGGTCGGCAGTGCGGGTGCCGGGGGGCTGGAGGTCGGCGTAGGGGTGGAGGCGGGCGCCGGCCGTACCGTCGGCGAGGGTGCGGCCGGGGGGCTGCGCCGGAGTCGGGTGGGGGTCCTGCGCGCCCAGGAGGGCGAGCGCCGCCTCGGGCCCGTCGTCGCGCCGGGTGGCGGCGACCTTCTCCAGATCCCAGGCCATGGTGCCGACGACCGTGCGGCGGGTGCCGCGGACCTGGACCGTACCGCGCACCAGCAGCAGCCCGGAGTGGAAGACGGTGTGCGCGCAGGCCTCGTGGGAGTCCTCGAAGAAGGCCAGGTCCACCAGCCCTGAACCGTCCTCCAGGGTCACGAAGATGATGCGCTTGCCGCTGGCGATCGGCGGGGTCTGGGTCGCGGCGCGCACCCCGGCGACCAGGACCTGGCGGCCGGCGGGGAGGGCGGCGAGGTGGGCGGCGTCGGTCGCGCCGATCTCCCGCAGCAGCCGGTGGTGGTGCTCCATCAGATGCCGGGAGACGTCGATGCCGAGGGCGTCCAGCTCCGCGCCGAGGGCCTCCCGGCCGGTCAGCTCGGGCACCCCGCTGGGTTCGGAGCCGCCGATCGCGCCGGTGTCCAGCGGCAGCTGGCCCTCGCCCGCGGTGCGGACGCGGGACTGCCGGTGCAGCTCGGCGATCTGGAGCAGCAGGTCGCGCCGGGTGAGCCGGCCGTCGTGCAGCACGTCGAGCGCGCCGATCTCGGCGAGCCGCTCGGCGACCGGGCGGCTGGGGCGGCCGCGCTGCCAGAAGTCCGACAGCGAGGCGTACGGGCTGCCCGCGGCGATCCGCCCGCACTCCTCCGCGGTGATCCCGCGGACCCCGGCCAGCGCGAGCCGCACACCCCAGCGCTCCCCCTCGGCCCGCTCCACGACGTGCCCGGCCCGGGAGCGGTTGACGTCGACGGGCAGCACGGGCACCCCGCCCCGGCGGGCGTCGGCGACGATGACGCGCTTGGGCCACATGCCGGGGTCGTGCTCCAGCAGGCCCGCGAGCAGGAAGGCCGGGTAGTGCGCCTTGAGCCACGCGGACTGGAGCGCGGGCACGGCGAAGGCCACGGCGTGCGCGCGGCAGAAGCCGTACGCGCCGAAGGCCTCGACGGTGGCCCACACCTCGTCGCGGACCGCGGCGGAGAAACCGCGGGCGGCGGCGGCCCGGTGGAACCACTCCCTGATCAGCGGCAGCTGCTCCTTGTCGCCGAGCAGCCGCCGGCCCACCTCCGCCCGGTCCCGGTCGCAGCCGGTCATGACGTGCAGCGTCTCGATGACCTGCTCGTGCCAGATCGTCACGCCGTAGGTGTCGGCGAGCACGGGCTCCAGGGCCTCGTGGGCGTAGTGCGGGTCGCCGCCGTGCCGGGCGGCGATGTAGCGCTCGGGCATGCCGCCCTGGACGGGGCCGGGGCGGAAGAGGCTGATGTCGGCGATGACGTCCTGGACGTCCCGGGGCTGGAGCCGGGAGAGCAGGTCCTGCTGGCCGGGCGACTCCAGCTGGAACATCCCGATGGTGTTGCTGGCCTGGATGAGCTTGAAGGCGAAGACGTCGTCCAGCGGGACCTGCCGCGGGTCGTCCAGGTCGATCCGGTCGCCGGTGGCGCGCTCGATCTCGGCGACGGCGTGCGCCATCGCCGACTGCATCCGCACCGCCAGCACGTCGAGCTTGATGTTGCCCAGCGCCTCGACCTCCTCCTTCGCCGCCATCGCCATCGGGTAGTCGCCCTGCGGGGTGGGCTGCACCGGCAGCCGGTCCAGCAGCGTCGCGTCGCTGATGATCACCCCGCACGGGTGCATGGCCATGCCGTGGACGAGGGAGTCCAGCCCCTCGGCCAGCTCCCACAGCGGCCCGTAGCGCGGCGCCTCGGCGGCGAGGGCGCGCAGTTCGGGGAGTTCGGCCAGCGCGCCGGTGATGTCGGCCGCCCGCAGGTGCGGGAAGCTCTTGGCGATGCGGTCCACGTCGTGCGGCGGGATGCCGAGCGCGAGCCCGGTGTCGCGCAGCGCCCGGCGGGCCCGGTAGGTCTCGGGCATCGCGGTGACCGCGACCCGCTCGTGGCCGAAGCGGCGGAAGACCGCGTCGTACGCCTCCAGCCGCCGCGCCGATTCCACGTCGATGTCGATGTCGGGCAGATTGCGGCGGCGCTCGCTGAGGAAGCGCTCGAACAGCAGGTGGTGGTCGAGCGGGTTGGCGGTGGCGATGCCGAGGGCGTGGCAGACCATCGACCCGGCGCCCGAGCCGCGGGCGGCGACCCGGATGCCCAGCTCGCGGATGTCGGCGACGACCTGCCCGACGGCCAGGAAGTACGCGTCGTAGCCCAGCTCGCCGATGATGCCCAGCTCGCTCTCCAGCCGCTCCCGCACCGCCGGTTCCCGGTCCAGGCCGCGCCGCTCCAGGCCCGCGGCGCAGCGCCGCCGCAGTTCGTCGCGCGCCCCGCCCCGGGCGGCGCCGACGACCTCGGGCTCGGGGAAGTGCCGGGTGCCGAGGCCGAGGTCCGCCTGCGGGTCGAGGCGGCAGGCGGCCGCGGCCGCGGCGGTGTCGGCGAGCAGCCGCCCGGCCCGGCGCGGGCCGCTGCCCGCGCATTCGGCGATCCGCTGCGCGATCCGGGCCATCTCCGGCTCGTCCTTGAGCCAGCGCTCCCCGCCGTCCAGGCGCCGCCGGTCGACGGGCCGCAGCAGCCGGGCGGCGTCCAGGACGTCGGCGAGCCGGTGCTGGGCGGGGTCGGCGTAGCGGACGGCGTTGGTGAGCACCGCGGGCGTACGGGTGCGGTCGGCGAGCGCGAGGGTACGGGCGGCCAGCCGCAGCGAGCCGGGACCGGTGCCGGGCCGGCCGTGCACGACCGCCTCAAGGCGCAGGCCCTCGCCGAAGACCTCCCACCAGGGCCGCAGCAGCGCCACCGCGACGTCCTCGCGGCCCGCGGCCAGCGCGCGCACGGGCTCCGACGTCGGCCCGAGCAGCACGGTCAGCCCGGCGCCGCCGTGCTCGCGCAGCGCCTCCCACGGGACCTCCACGGGCGCCGCGCCGGACGCGGTGCCCGCGTGCGCCGCCGAGGTGATCCGGCACAGCCGCGCCCAGCCCTCGCGGTCGCGGGCGAGCAGCGTGAAGCGCAATGGCGGTTCGACGACGTGCGCACCGCCGCGCACCGGGGTGCGCCGGGCTCCGGCCGCCGGTCCGGGGCGCGCTCCGGGGCGCGCTCCCGGCGGCGGCGGGGCGAGGGCCGCGACGGCGAGGTCGATGCCGAAGACCGGCCGGACGCCGTGCTCGGCGCACGCCCGCGCGAAGCGCACCGCGCCCGTCACGGTGTCCCGGTCGGTCAGCGCGAGGGCGCCCATGCCGCGCTCGGCCGCCCGCGCGGCGAGCTGCTCGGGGTGCGCGGCGCCGTAGCGCTCGGAGTAACCGGATGCGACATGCAGATGCGCGAAGCCCGCCATGTCGCACCTCCACTGCCCCACCCCATTTCGGCCAGTCGTCCGAACGTTTCTCGTACGTTCGTTCGATTAGCGTATCGCGGTTGCCCCAGGTCAGCGAGCCGAAGCAGGGCGCAGCAGCGGATCCGGCCGCCGGAAGGGGCGGCCGGATCCGGACCTCGTACGTCATCTCCCGGGCGGGGTGGGCGACTTGGCGCCGGTGTCCCGGCCGCGGGGCGCCGGGAGATTTCCGTCACGGCCGGCGGGGCGCGGGCGGCGCAGCAGCAGGAGCCACGCCGTGAGCGCGCCGGCCGCCGCGGACCCGGCGAGCTGGATCCGGTAGTCGGCGAGCGCGACGAGCCCCGCGCCCAGCCCGGTGGCGAGCGCGGTGGGCCCGAAGACCACGGTGCCCGCGGCGGCGGCCACCCGGCCGACGAGCGCGGGCTCGGTGTGCTGCTGGACGGCGGTGAAGGCCGCGACGACCACCCACGGCAGCCCGATCCCGATCGCCACCGCCCCGCAGAACACGGTCGGCAGCGACGGCACCACCCGCATCCCGACGCCCGCACTGAACAGCAGCAGCCCGGCGGCGGCGAAGACCCGCTCCGGCATCCGGCGCATGACGGCGCCCGCGGCGATCCCGGCCACCACCGAGCCCGCGCCCTGCACCGCGTAGATCACGCCGACGAAGGCGGGCGGGCGGTGCAGCCCGTCGTCGACCAGCGCGTAGGTCGCGGCGCTGCTGACCCCGGACAGCAGCAGGGCCGCCCCGCCCGCGCCCACCAGCCGTACCAGCAGCGGATTGCCGCGCAGCGCCCGTACGCCCGCCGCGGTCTGCTCGCGCCAGGACCCGGCGGGCGGGACGGGCGGCTGCTCGCGCACCCGCAGGGCGGCGAAGGCGAGCGCGGCCAGCGCGAAGGTGACGGCGTCCAGCGCCGCGACCGCGCCGCCGCCCCAGCGGACGAACAGGCCCGCGCCGGCCAGCGGGGCGAGCAGCTTCATGCCCTCGTTGACGGTCATCCGCAGGCCGTTGAAATCGCCGCGCAGCTCGGCCGGGACGGCGCTGACCACCAGGCCCGCCTGGGCGGCGTCGCACAGCACCGACCCGACGCCGACCGCGGTGAGCACCACCAGCAGCAGCCACACGTCCCCGCCCGCGCGCACGGCGAGCAGCGCGGGCAGCAGCACGGCCAGCACGGCGTTCACCGCGACCAGCAGCGGGCGCCTGCGGAAGCGGTCGGCGGCGGTGCCGAGCAGCGGCCCGAAGAGGGTCGGCGCCCACAGGCACGCGTTCACCGCGGCGGCCAGGCTGCTGGAGCCGGTGAGCGTCTTCACCCACACCCCGGCGACCAGCATCATCGCCGAGTCGCCGAACCCGGAGACCAGGACCCCACCCAGATACGTCGCCGCGCCGCGGTCGCGCAGCACCTCCCGTACGGACATGACCCCCAACCTAATGCTTGGGAGTCGCCGACCGCACCCCGCCCCCGGAAGCGGAAGCGGTTCAATGGGCGTATGAGCACCACGGACCCCCTGCTCCGCGCCCTCGCCCACCCCGTACGGCTGCGCATCGTCTCGCTGGTCTGGAACGTCCCGCTGTCCGCGGCCGAGCTGTCCCGCGAGCTGGGCATCTCGCACGCGCTCGCCAGCCAGCACCTGCGGCGGCTGGACGCGGTCGGGCTGGTCGAGCTGGCCGAGGTGCGCGAGAAGCGCGGCGGGCGGGAGCGCCGCTACCGGGCGGTGCACGGCTCCCCGCTGTCCGACCAGCGCCACGAGGGCGTCCGGCTGATCGCCGAGGCCATGGCGCACAACCTGCGCGAGCGCGCGGGCCGGCGCGCACCGGGCGCCGAGGGGGTGACCACGGACGCGGAGCTGTGGGTCGCGCCCGAGGTCTGGACGGGCTTCCGGCACCGGCTCGCCGCGCTCTTCGAGGAGCTGCACGACGCGGCACAGGCCCCGCACGCGCCGGGCACGGTCGGGATCGGCGTGACGGCGATGGTCCTCCCGCTGGCGGAACCGGAACCGGAACAGGGGCCGGAACAGAGGCAGGGGCAGGGGCCCGACCTCTAGGGCGCGTCCGCCGCCGCCCGCTCCTGGGACGCGTCGGCGGCCCGGACCAGCCGGTCCGCCACCTCCCGCAGCCGTACGCTCAGTTCCGGCGGCTCGATCACCTCGAACTCGACCCCCAGCATGCCGACGTACATCGCGAGCGCCTCCAGCGTCTCGGAGCCGGTGCGCAGCTCGCACGTCCCGTCGTCCAGCGCGGTGACCGTGCCGAAGCCCGTCCAGCCGTTGGACTCCAGGAAGCCCGGGGCGACGTGCAGCACGATGCGCGCCTGGTAGCGGTAGACGCGCTGGGTGACGCCCTTGGCGACGTACGACGCGGCGTCCTCGGGCAGCTCGCGCGGGGTGAAGCGCGGGCCGGTGGGTGTCCTGGGCTCGATGCGGTCGGCCCGGAAGGTGCGCCAGTCGCCGCGCTCGACGTCGTAGGCCAGCAGATACCAGCGCCGCCAGTGGTGCACCAGGCGGTAGGGCTCGACGCTGCGGCGGGTGGTGCTGCCGCCGTGGTCGCGGTAGTCGAAGCGCAGCTGCTCGTGGTCGCGGCAGGCGGCGCCGAGCGTGGTCAGCACGTCCTGGGCGACGTTCGGACCGGGGCCCGGCGGCTGCACGGTGACGGCCTGCATCGCCTGGACGCGGTGCCGCAGCCGGGACGGCAGGACCTGTTCGAGCTTGGCGAGCGCGCGCTGCGAGGTCTCCTCGATGCCCTCGACGCTCGCCCGCGCGGCGGTGCGCAGGCTCAGCGCGACGACGACCGCCTCCTCGTCGTCCAGCAGCAGCGGCGGCAGCGCGGCCCCGGCGCCCAGCCGGTAGCCGCCGGCCGTACCGGGGGCGGCGTGCACGGGGTAGCCGAGCGCCCGCAGCCGCTCGACGTCCCGCCGGACGGTCCGCGCGGTCACGTCGAGCCGCTGCGCCAGCTCGGGCCCGCTCCACTCGCGGCGGGACTGGAGCAGCGACAGCAGGCGCAGCAGCCGCGCGGAGGTTTCCAGCATGCCGCCAGTGTGCCAGCGCCCGCCGACAGCCCCGCCGGCCCGCTCCGCGTACGGGCAGCGGTACGCCCCCGCTGCCCAGGGAAACAGCGGGGGCGCGACTGGTGGCGCGCGGGGCGCCGCCGGCGGACCGTCAGTAGACGCTGACGCCGTACGCGCTGAGCGCCTCGGTGACCGGCTGGAAGAAGGTCGTGCCGCCCGAGGAGCAGTTGCCGCTGCCGCCCGACGTCAGGCCGATGGCCTTGGTGCCGTCGTAGAGGGAGCCGCCGCTGTCGCCCGGTTCGGCGCAGACGTTGGTCTGGATCAGGCCCGAGACGATCTCGCCGTTGCCGTAGTTGACGGTGGCGTTCAGCGCCTGGACGGTGCCGCTGTGGACGCCGGTGGTGGAGCCGCGGCGCGTGACGTGCTCGCCGACGTAGGCGTTCGCGGCGCTGGTGATGTCCTGGCTGCCGACGGTGCCGTCGTGCGCGACGGAGCTGTCGTAGCGGACGATGCCGTAGTCGTTGCCGGGGAAGCTCGTCCCGACGGTCGGGCCGATGTACGTGCTCGAGCTGGTGTAGTAGTCGGGGTAGCCCTCGGTGCAGTGGCCCGCGGTGAGGAAGTAGTACGTGCTGCCGCTGCGGACGTTGAAGCCGACCGAGCAGCGCCACTGCGTGGTCAGGATCGGGTCGCCGCCGGAGAGCAGCTTGCTGAAGCTGCCCGCCACGCGGTTGACGCGGACGGCGTCGCCGTAGCCCGCGGTGGCCTTGACGAGCGCGGAGAGCTGGGCGTCGGTGACCCGGCTGTCGGCGTTGACCTGGAGGGTGTCGGTGCGCGGGTCGACCGCCCAGGAGGTGCCCGCGACATCGGCGGCCTCGGCCGCGTTCGCGGCCTTCGCCAGCTGGGCGGAGCTGTGGGCGACCAGGCGCGGGGTCGCGCCGGCGGAGCGTACGGCGTCGGCCGCGGACGTGCTGGTGACGTTGACGACCGAGGTCCCGGTCGCGCTGTCGTAGTACGACCCGGCGGTGCGCTCGGCACCGAGGGTGGCGGCCAGCGATGCGGCCGCCCCGGGGGACGCCTTCGCGGCGCCGGCGGCAGGGGTGAGAGCGCCGGCGGACGGGACGGCGAAGGCGGTCGCGGCGAGCATGCCGCTCGTGACGGCAAGGAGTTGTATGCGTCGGGTGGACTTCACTCGATCCTCCTGTGGGGATGGAGGTGGCTCTTGTCGGTGCTGGTCAGCACCCGTCATTTTTGTCGATGTACTGTCAAGTGCGCACGGATGAGCGGGCGCGCTCTCAGCCTGACGGGCACTCATGGGAGTATTCAGGGCCCACAGGGAACACACAAGAGGGCCTTCGCCCCGGAAACCTCCCCGTAACGCATGCACCCCGGCGGTCCCAAACGCGCCCGGCGCACCAGGAGTTGCCAAGGACCCCAGGCGCGCGCCCCCGCACGCCCTACGCACTCCCCCGGCACCCGCACCCCGCATCCGGCACCGCGCCCCGCGCCCGCCCCGCCTCCGCGCCGCTCACCCCGCCGGCCGCGGCAGCCCCAGGTGTTCGCGCAGCGTCGTGCCCGTGTACGCGGTGCGCAGCGACCCGCGCTCGCGCAGCAGCGGCACCACCTGCTCCACGAAGGCGTCCAGGCCCGCGCCGCCCGCCGCCGGGTCGGGGGCCAGCACGAAGCCGTCCGTCGCGGCGCTCTGCACCTGCGCGTGCAGCCGCTCCGCGAGATCCGGCGCGGCGGGCACGGAGCCGGCGAGGTCGAGCCGGGAGAGGACCCGTACCCGCCGCCCGCGGCGCCGCACGCCGGGCGTCCGGCCGGTGAGCAGCACCTCGGGGGTGCCGCCGAAGTCCACTGCCACCGGCCGCCCCTGGGGCCCGGCGATCTCGCCGGACCGGCCCGGCGGGCCGCCCGCGCGCCCGCCGCTGAGCCGGTCGAGTACGGCGATCCGGCGGGCCAGGTCGTACGGCGCCCGGCCCGCGGCCCCCGCCGGGAAGGCCACGGCCAGCCCGATCCGCTCGGTCAGCGCGGCCAGCGCGTGCAGCACCGTGACCGGCTCGGGACCGCCGCTGCCGTCGAGCAGCACGAAGTCGAACAGCGCGCGCTCGGCGGCCCCGGCGAGCGCGGCGCACTCGGCGAAGTCCGGCGGCTCCCCGGCCCCGCTGCCGCCCCCCGCGGGCAGCAGCACGGCCAGGTGCAGCGGCCGTACCCCGCCGGACTGACGCCCGGTCACGACCCCGCCCCGGTACGGGCCCGGCCCACGGGGGCGGGCAGCGGGGCGGCGCCCGGCCCATTCCCCGCCCGGTGCAGGCCCAGGTGCTCGCGGAGCGTCGAACCGGGGTGGAAGGAGCGGAAGAGCCCGCGGTGCTGGAGCAGCGCGGCGGTGCCGTTGACGAAGCGCTCCAGGTCACGGCGGGGTTCCACCGGGCGGACGTGGAAGCCGTCGACCGCGCCCTGCCGCTGCCAGTCGGCGATCAGGTCGGCGAGGTCGACCGGGCCGCCGCGGAAGAGCACACCGCCCGACGCGTCCGCCGCGAGCGCGATCTCGGCGCCGGGCTCCGGGCCGCGCTCGCCGCCGCAGAGGTCCACCGCGAGGTCGGCGAGCACCGGCAGCGGTTCCGGGCCGCGCCCGGCCTCGGCGGCGAGCGCTCGCACCTCGGCCCTGGCCCGCCCGGCGTCCTCGGGGCCCACGGCGCGGACGAAGGCCAGGTCGGCGTGCCGCGCGGCGGTCCGGCGGGCGGCGGGTTCGGTGGCGTCGAGCACGGTGACGGGCGCGGCCCGCGGCGGCAGCGGCCCGCCGGGGGCGCCGTACATCCGCCGGACGGCCTCGGCGGTGTCGCCGGCCGCCCGCCAGAGCGCCTCGGGCCGCGGCGGCCGCGTACGCCCCCTGACCCGCGGGGCGGGCGCGGCCGGGATCTCGACCGCCCAGCCCGCCCGGCCGCGGCTGACCCAGTCCAGGGCGGCCAGCGCGGGGGCGATGACCAGCGGGTCGGCGGCCTCGGCGCCGGACGCGAGGACCGCGGGCACCACGCCTATCCGGTCGGTCGCGGGCGCGACCCCGGCGAGCAGCGCGACGGCGTCCAGCAGCCCGCCGCCGGCCGCTCCGGGACCGAGGGTCACGAAATCCAGCCCGCCGGCCTCGGCGAGCCGGGCCAGCTCCCGGTAGTACGCGGCCTCCTGCGGCGGGCCGCCGCCTATCGCGGCGGCCAGGTGCAGGGTGCGGCCGCGGACGAAGGGGGCGGCGGGCGGCGGGCGCAGCGCGGAGGCGGAGGGCCCGGAGCGACCGGAAGGCAGGGGGCGGAAGGAGGGAAGCGAGGTGTGGGCAGGCATGCGAAGGCTCCGTCGACACGCGGAAGAGGCACGGGCGGGTGCCTTCACACAGAGCCGTCGCGTCCCTCAACGCGACTGGGCCACCAGGGCTTGACACGAGGCTAAGCCGCCGAAGTGACCCGCTGTCAAGCATGTCCAGCTTGTGGACACGGCGTCTCGGCACGTTGACGGATCGCGGTGGCGGCTGCTGCACTGTGGCCATGCGCAGCTGCCGGCTCGTCACCCGCGGCCACATCGACCTGTGTCGAGTGTGGTCGGCCTCGTGTTGCGGTCGCTGACCCGCCTCGACGGATCACCCGCCTTCACACAGCCGGTCTCGCCCCACTCCCGCCCCTCCCTCGGGCAATCCCGCGGGACGCGACACCACCGCAGACGCCGCCCGCCCCTCGCGTGAACCCGCGGGCGGCCGCTGTCAGCAGTCGCACCCGCAGTCGCAACCGTCACAGCCATCGCAGCCGTTACAGCAGTTGCAGCAATCGCAGCACCCGTCACAGCCGTCGCAGTCGCAGTCGTCGCACCACGGCTCCTTGCGCTCGCGGCTCCACGGGTTCTCGTGCGTCGCGCAGCACATCTGGCAGGTGCAGAAGAGCCCGGTGAAGACCAGGCACCCGGCCAGCAGCCCGCGGCGGCGCGGGGGCCCGGGCGGCGGCGGGAAGCCGCCCGGAATGCCGGGACCGCCCGGGGCGTAGGGGCTCTGGCCCGGATCGGCCGGGCTGCCCGGCGGGTTCGGCGCGTACGGATTCGGGCCGAAGGGGTTGCCACTGGCCTGGACGCCACCGGGCTGGAAGCCGCCGGCCTGGATGCCGCTGTCGTGCACGGCGATCCCGGTCGCCGCGCCGTCCGCCGCCTGCGCCTCGCGGTGCGCGGGGTGGGCGCAGCTGCCGCCGCCGAACACCCGGTCCACGGACCGTCCCAGCTCGTGGACGAGCAGCACATGCGTGAGCCGCCCGGAGGCGGAGTCCGCGAAGTCGGTGTCGCGCAGCGCGAGCCTGATGCCGTGCAGCGCGTCGTCGCACAGCCGGCGGGCCTCGGCGAGGCCGGTACCGGTCGCGGTGAGCGGGTTCCAGGCGCCGGTGCGGGTGTCCTCGGCGAGGTCCTCGACGGCGTCCAGCAGGTGGGCGAGCCGTCCGAAGAGCCGTCCGGCCTCCTCCAGCGGCGCCTTGTTGCCGGGGCGCCCGGCCAGGACGGCGGTGTGGGCGAAGGCCGCGGCGGTCGCCGTCTCGGTGGGTTCGGTGACGGCGAGCAGCGGGGTGCCGGGGCCGACCGCGGCCTCGATCGCGCCCTGCCGGCCGATCGCGTCGACCAGCACCGCCGTGTCGAAGCCCAGGTCCTCGCCGGTACGGGCGCCGGCCCGGTCCCAGCGGCGGGCGACCCCGCGGGCCGCGGCGGCGACCGGGCGCCGCGCGTAGGCGCCGTCCCGGTCCTCGACGTGGTCGCGCATCTTCGCCGACGCCAGCACCAGCGACACCGCGGCCGCGAGCCGGGCGCCCTCGCCGGTGGCGACCGGGGCGGTGCGCATCCCGCGCAGCGGGCACGGTCCCGCGGTACGGCGCTGCTGCCCGCCGTCGGCGGCCGTCTGCGCCTCGACGAGGACGGAGATGATCAGACCGTCGTAGTTGGTGGCTATTCGCGCCACCTGGCCGTGGCCGTCCCGCAGCGCCAGGCACAGCCCGCACAGGTGGGCGACCCACGAGGCGGCCATTCCCTCGGACATTCGGTGGCGGCACGGCCTGATGATGCCGAACATGCATTCCCCCCGCTGACCCCGCGTGCCCCGCAATTCCCGCGGGTCACAGGCAAACTCGGTTCGCGCTCGCTCAAGCTCGGTTGAAGTGAGCGCTGGTCATGTTAACGCCTGTCGGAACATCGGCTGAGAATGCATCATGGTGGTCCGCCCGGATCCGGGCCGCGCCGCCGCCGGCGCCCCGTCAGCGACGGTGCCGGCGTCCTGGCCGGTCAGCCCCGTGCGGGGCCGTACGGCCGCACGCTTCACCCGGACGTGAAATGCGTTCCCATCGGATCGTCACCTTCCCTACACCTCCGGCAGCCTGACGGTACGCCACTATCGTGTGTGCCAGTACCGTCACAACTCGCCCGAGTGGCGGCTATCCGCTTGGCGGACTATCCACATCATGAACGACGATAGGACCTGCGGACGGACGGTACTGACCGCGTGCGAGAGAGGAGGCGTCCATGGGATCGGTTCGACGGGCGAGTGCCTGGCTGGGCCTCGTCGACGACAACGGCGGCGAGGGTTACTACGACGAGGAGTACGCCGACTACGGCGAGGGCCCCCAGTCCCAGCGTGTCGACAGCTGGGTGACCGATCCGCGGGTGCGGATCGCCAACGAGGCCGCGCTGGAACAGGGCCGGCGGATCGCCACCGTCACCCCTGACGGCTTCCGGGACGCGCGCGGCATCGGCGAGCTCTTCCGGGAGGGCGTCCCGGTGATCGTCAACCTCACGGCCATGGAGTCCGGTGACGCCAAGCGCGTCGTCGACTTCGCCGCGGGCCTCACCTTCGGCCTGCGCGGCTCCATCGAGCGGGTCGCCAACCGGGTCTTCCTGCTGACCCCCGCCGACTACTCGGTGCTCAACGCCGACGACCGCCGCGGCGGCGACGGCTTCTTCAACCAGAGCTGAGCAGGGCTCTCACCGGACCGCGCGGCGCGCGTCCGGTGGGAGTCCTGCCGTGCGCCCGGACCCGGACGCCGGCCCGAGCACGGGCCCCGAGCGTCGGTCCGCGCACCCGGCCGGGCGCGTCCGCCCCGCCGGCCCGCGGCAGCCGCGGCGGCTGCACCGCGTCCTGCCGCATGTCCACATGGAGACACGCGGCGGTGGACAGGTGGGGCGGCCGTCAGCCGCGGAAGGCGTCGAATCCGGTGAGGGCCTTGCCCAGCACGAGCTGGTGCATCTCGACCGTGCCCTCGTAGGTGAGCACCGACTCCAGGTTGGTGGCGTGCCGCATGACGGGGTATTCCAGCGAGATGCCGTTGGCGCCGAGGACGGTCCGGGCCGTGCGGCAGATCTCGATCGCCTCGCGGACGTTGGTGAGCTTGCCGAAGCTGATCTGCTCGGGGCGCAGCCGCCCGGCGTCCATCCGGCGGCCCAGGTGGTGGGCCAGCAGGATGCCCTTGTGGAGCTCGACGGCCATGTCGGCGAGCTTGGCCTGGGTGAGCTGGAAGCCGCCGATCGGGCGGCCGAACTGCTCGCGCTCGCGGGCGTAGCGCAGCGCCGCCTCGAAGCTGGCGCGGGCGGCGCCCATCGACCCCCACACAATGCCGTAGCGGGCGTGGCTGAGGCAGCTGAGCGGGCCGCGCAGCCCGGTGACCTCCGGGAGGACCGCGGAGCCGGGCAGCCGGACGCCGTCCAGGACCAGCTCGCTGGTGACGGACGCGCGCAGGCTCCACTTGTGGTGGATCTCCGGAGCGCTGAAGCCGGGGGTGCCGGCCGGCACCACGAAGCCGCGCACCCCGTCCTCGGTCTGCGCCCACACGACGGCGACCCCGGCGACCGACCCGTTGGTGATCCACATCTTGCGGCCGTCGAGCACCCAGTCGGTGCCGTCCCGGCGGGCCCGGGTGCGCATCGCGGACGGGTCCGAGCCGTGGTCGGGCTCGGTGAGGCCGAAGCAGCCGATGACCTCGCCCGCGGCCATCCGCGGCAGCCACTCCTGCTTGTGCTCCTCGGAGCCGAAGCGGTGGATCGCGTACATGGCGAGCGAGCCCTGCACCGACACCAGCGAGCGGATGCCGGAGTCGGCCGCCTCCAGCTCCAGGCAGGCCAGCCCGTACTGCACCGCACTGGCCCCCGCGCAGCCGTAGCCGGTGAGCTGCATGCCGAGCGCCCCGATCGCACCCAGCTCGCGCGCGAGGTCGCGGATGCCGGGCAGCTCGCCGCGCTCGTACCAGCCGGCGATGTGCGGCAGCACACGGTCGGCGGCCCAGGCCCGTACGGTGTCGCGGACCGCGCGGTCCTCGTCGCTCAGCAGGTCGTCCAGGCCCAGCGGGTCGTAGGGGTCGAACGGCGGCAGGGCGGAAGCGGGCGGCATGGCAGGGACCTCCGGCCGGAAAACTAGCAGTGGTAACGACGGCCACGCCGACGTTACGGACCAGTCTCGCCCGCGTCCAGGGCCCGGCGAGGGCGGCGCGGCCGGTCGCGGCGGGGTGCGGGGGCGGCCGCGGCGGGGTGCAGGGGCAGTCGTGGCAGGCCGCGGGGGCGGGCACCGCCGGTCACCGGCGTCCGCTCAGCGGACGGGAAACCAGGGAGAAAGGTGAGGGAAATAAGCGATAAATAAGAAGACGCTCATGTGAGTATCACCACCCCTGGGTTAACCGCCCGCGCGGACCGCATTCCGCCGAAACCCCGTCCTCCAAAGGGGTGGTGAGACGCAGTCCACATCACATCGTCATTACAAAGCAGCCCTATCGGCCGACCCATGCCGTCACACGCTGTAACGTCAATTGGGTGCGTACCGATGACAGGCTCCACCGCGCCGCGGAGCGCCCGACACGTCGGGCCCTCGGCCGGATGAGTCGAACACGCGTATGGCTGTTCGGTGCGACGCTGGCCGTCTACGTGGCCATCGTCGTGGGTGTCCTCACCACGTCCAAGCTGGTGACGCTCGACTGGCAGGTCATGCTGTGGCGTCCCTACAAGCAGTGGCCGCAGATCCACGCCTTCCTGGACTACTTCGTGGTCCTCGGCCAGCGCGGCCCCACGGCCGTGATGGTGCTCGCGTGGCTGAGCTGGCGGGCGTGGCGCCGCCGGACGCTGTATCCGCTGCTGGTCCTGGGCACCTCCCTGCTGCTGCTGAACATCACCGTGGGGGCCGTGAAGTACGGCCTCGGACGGCTCGGCCCGCATTACGCGACGAGCGTCGGATCGGCCGAGATGTTCGCCGGCGGCGACATATTTCCCTCGGGTCACACCGCCAACGCGGTGGTGACCTGGGGCGTTCTGGCGTATCTGGGCACCACACCGCGCGCGCGGCGCTGGGGCTCGATCGCGAGCGCCCTGCTGGCGCTCGGCGTGGGCGCGACGACGGTCTACCTCGGCACGCACTGGGTGAGCGACGTGCTGCTCGGCTGGGCGGCCGGGCTCCTCATCCTGCTGGCGCTGCCCTGGTTCGAACCGGCGATGGCCTCGGCCGAGGCCCATCTGACCGCCGGCTGGGCGCGGCTGTTCCACCGCGGGAGCCGCCGTACGGCCCGGTCGCTGACCGCGGTCCCGGCCGGGGCGCTGGCCCGCGCGGACGGCGACGACGACGGCCCGGACGGCACGTCCGCGCCGCGCCAGCCGGTCACGGCGAAGGGCCCGCACACCGCGGCCCGTGCGACCGCGGCCCGGCAGACGGCCGGGCGGCACGAGCGCACCACGACGACCCCCGCCGGCAGCCGCCGCCCGCAGCAGAGCGAGCACCCGCGCTCGGCGGGCCCGCTGGTCCACCAGCAGGCCCGCGGCCGCGGCATCGCCGGCTGACCCCCCGCGGCCCTCTCGCCGCCCCTCCACCCCCTTCGACCGGCTCCGGGCCGGGTGCCCCGCCGCCACGGCGGTACGGCACCCGGCCCGCACCCGTGCAAGGGCCCGGGGCCCGGGGGCCTCAGCCGGTCCAGCAGCGGGCGACGCGGCCGCCGTCGAGCGTGAAGTTGAGCCGCCCGGCGACGTACTCCATGGTCACGACCGCGTCCCGCGGCAGGCTGCGGACGGGCCGCCAGCCGCGCTCGTACGCCCGCTGCTCGGCCTCGCGCTGCGGCAGGCCGACATAGGCGTCCAGGTCGTCGGCGGGGATGCCGCCGGGGAAGGGCTGCGCGGGAGTGCTCCGCGCGGACGGCCCGCCGGGGCGGGGGTCTTCGGAACGGGGCTCCTCGCGGCCGGGGCCTTCGGAGCGCGGGTCTTCGGGACGGGGGTCTTCGGGGTGCGATGCGGGGGCCATGCCTGCCACCGTAGGCCGCCGCCGCTCCTGGCGCCGCCCTGCCCCGCGAGGAGCTGCCGTGCTCGCGTCACGGATCGTGCATCGCGGACATTGCGCCTGGGTGAATAACAGTGGGCCGGAAATTCCTGTGCACACGATTTACACACAACTCGCTGCAATGCCCGCCACTCACGGGCGGCCGCTATAGCGGGACGGATTGCCATTCGGACACCCGCCAACTCCCCGGAGGACGGCGCCTTCCGGGCCGCTCGCCCGGTCCGGGCGAGGCGGTGGCGGGGTATCGGGCGGCGGAATTCCGTCGCGCCGCGGGCCCCCGGGCCCGGGGCGCGGCGGGCGGCCGGGCCCCGGATCCCGGCGGCACCGGGTGTTCGGCCGGAGTTCAACCGGGATTCAGGCGGCGGGCCGGAGGCGGGCGGAGAACGGGCGGCCCGCCCGGCATTCCGCGCGGCCTCCGGCACGCGCCGCGCAATTCACTTCAGGCTGAGGAGAGTGCCGGGCATCAGCTTGTCGGGGTCGGCGCCGACGGCCTTCTTGTTCAGCGTCCAGAGCTTCTGCCAGCCGCCCGGAAGACCCTCGGCACGCGCGATGCCGGCCAGCGTCTCGCCGGACTCGACGGCGTGCACCGAGGCCGCCCTGCCGCTGAGCCCGAGCCGCTTGGAGCACACCGGCCAGGCACCCCAGCCCTGCTCCCGCAGCACTGCTTCGGCGATCGCGATCTGCTGCGCGCGGGTGGCCAGGTCGGCCCGCGCGGCGTATTTCAGGCCGCCGAACGCCTCCCAGGTCGGCTGCCAGAACTGGAGTCCGCCGTAGAAGCTGTTGCCGGTGTTGATGTGCCAGTCGCCGCTGCTCTCGCACTGAGCGAGGTCGTCCCAGACGGAGCGGGCGCGCGGCGGCGCCTCCGGGACGCCGGACGGCAGGCCGGGTACGCCCGCGGCCGCCGGGACACCGGTCCGCGGGGCGCCGGCCGGGAAGCCGATCGCCGGGAGCCCGGCCGCCGGGACGCCGCCGAGCGCGGCCGTCGGACGCGCGGGGAAGGGCGCCTGCGCGGCCGCCGCGGGCTGGGCGGCCAGCGGCAGGACGGCCACGGCGCCGAAACCGGCGACAGCGGCGGCGCGTTGGCACCTCGACACATGACGATAAGACGATTTCTCGCTCATCGGCCCACGCTAAGCACGCGTTCCCCCGCTCCTGAGGGAGCCGCGCCCCGTCCCGCGCTCCGGCGCACCCGTTCGGCCCAGTCCGGCGTGCGGGTCGCAAGCGACGGGAGCGCAAACCGTGACTCCGCGCGCAGACCGTCCGTTGTCACAGTGCGCCGGGGCAGGCCCGGCCGAACGGACCAAGGAGACTCCCGTGGCGCCCCTGCTCGACGTGAGCGACGAGGTACGAGCCGAGATCGGCGAGGAGGAGACCAGGCGCCTCCTCGCCGGCGAGAACGCCCCGGGCACGTACGACTGCTCGTCCTGCCGCACCCCCGGGGACAGCACGCAGGAGCGGACCAGCACGGTGCTCTTCGTCGGCGAAGAGACCGCGGTGCTCGCCTTCGCCCACGCCGCCTGCATCCCGTCGCAGGTCGTCCCGGTCGCCGAGGAGCAGCTGCAGGGCGCGGTCCGCAGCATCGCCGGCGAGGAGCCCGCGCCGCCCGCACCTGCCGTACCGTTTCACTCGCCGGTACGGCCCGCGCACGTACCCGCCCCGGCGCCCGCGCCGGAGGCCGTACCGCGGCAGGCCGTGCTCGGCATCACCTGCGGGCTGATCATCGTCGAGGACGCGCTGCACCCCGCGCTGGTGATCGAGCCGACCGGGCCCGTCGCCCGGGCCGGCGCGACCGGGGGCGGCGACGACTTCCTGCCGCTGCTCATCGAGCAGGGCTTCATGCCGCAGCTCGACCTCTCGGCGCCGCCGTCCCCGCTCGGGGGCTGGTCGGTGCTGCTGGCCATGGGCAGGCTGCACGCCGTGCTCCAGCCCCCGGTGGGCGGCGCGCCCGCCGCCGCGTGGTGGCAGGCGCACCAGCCGCTCCAGGTCAGCGACGGCTGGCGGGCCGCCGTGCACCGCACGAACGCGGTGTTCGTCTACGCCGGTCCCGCCGGGTCGGTCGGGCGGCAGCCCCGGGAGGACCTCCTGCGCGAGGCGCTCGACCGCGCGTGCGCCAGGGGCCAGCTGGTGTCCGCCGCGATGCCGCTGTCCGGAACCTGACCGCCGCTGCCGCGCCGCGCGGGGTGGGCGTTTTCCAGGGGCGCCGCCGGCGCGAAACGCCCGCCCCGTGCGGCGCGGAGGCGTACCGCCCCGCGGAAAGTTCAGCCGGGCGGCCCGCATCCCGCGGGGAAGCCGGGTCGTTGGGCGGTACGTGCAGATCTTCGACGGTTCCTCCCGGTCCCCGTTCCAGCGCTACATCCCGCCCATGCGCAGAGCGCAGGACGCCGACGTGAGCGGTGGTTCTGCCACACCGATCTACGACGCGCTCTACCGCGAATACCGGCGGCTCTTCCGTACGCTGCCCGGGGACCGGACGGGCGAGGAGTCGCTGCAGTTCAACGGCTTCGGGATGTGGCAGCCGCAGGTGCCGCCCGCCGCGCCGGGGCGGCACCGGGGGAACGGTCCAGCCGCGCTGCCGCCGGGGCAGGGCGACAACCGGCTGCACGACCTGTGAGACGGCGCCGCCCGGGGGCGGGGCCCCCGGGCGGTCCGGTCACTTCTTGCGGCCGCGCTTCTCGCGGACGCGCACGGAGACCTGGATGGGTGTGCCCTCGAAGCCGAACTCCTCGCGCAGCCGGCGCTCGATGAAGCGCCGGTAGCCCGCCTCCAGGAAGCCGGAGGCGAAGAGCACGAAGCGCGGCGGCCTGGTCCCGGCCTGGGTGCCGAAGAGGATGCGGGGCTGCTTCCCGCCGCGGATCGGGTGCGGGTGGGCGGCCACGAGCTCGCCGAGGAAGGCGTTGAGCCTGCCGGTGGGCACCCGGGTCTCCCAGCCGGCGAGCGCGGTCTCGATCGCCGGGACGAGCTTCTCGACGTGCCGTCCGGTGCGGGCGGAGACGTTGACCCGCGGCGCCCACTGCACCTGGACGAGGTCGCGCTCGATCTCCCGCTCCAGGTAGAAGCGGCGCTCCTCGTCCAGCAGATCCCACTTGTTGTAGGCGATGACGACCGCGCGGCCCGCCTCGACGGCCATCGAGATGATGCGCATGTCCTGCTCGGCGAGCGTCTCGGCGACATCGACGAGGATGACCGCGACCTCGGCCTTCTCCAGGGCGGCGGCGGTGCGCAGGCTCGCGTAGTAGTCGGCGCCCTCGGTGAGGTGGACGCGCCGCCGGATGCCCGCGGTGTCGATGAATTTCCAGGTCTTGCCGCCGAGCTCGATCAGCTCGTCGACCGGGTCGCGGGTGGTGCCGGCCATCTCGTTGACGACCACCCGCTCCTCGCCGGCGATCTTGTTGAGCATCGACGACTTGCCGACATTGGGACGGCCGATGAGCGCGATGCGCCGCGGGCCGCCGACCGTGGTCCCGAACGTCATCTCGGGGGCCTCGGGAAGCGCCTCCAGGATGGCGTCGAGCAGGTCGCCGGTGCCGCGGCCGTGCAGCGAGGAGACCGGGAAGGGCTCGCCGAGGCCGAGGTTCCACAGTGTGGCCGCGTCGGCCTCGCCGGAGGGGCCGTCGACCTTGTTGGCGGCGAGCACGACGGGCTTGCCCGCGCGGCGCAGCAGCTTGACGACGGCCTCGTCGGTGTCGGTCGCGCCGACCGTGGCGTCCACGACGAAGACGACCGCGTCGGCCGCCTCGATCGCGAACTCCGCCTGTGCGGCCACCGAGGCGTCGATGCCGAGCACGTCCTGCTCCCAGCCGCCGGTGTCGACGATCTTGAAGCGGCGGCCGTTCCAGTGCGCCTCGTACGTCACACGGTCGCGGGTGACGCCCGGACGGTCCTCGACGACCGCTTCGCGGCGGCCGATGATCCGGTTGACCAGGGTCGACTTGCCGACGTTCGGCCGGCCGACGACGGCGAGCACCGGCAGCGGGCCGTGACCCGCCGCCGCGACGTCGTCGGCGACGTCCTCCAGGTCGAAGCCCTCCTCGGCGGCGAGTTCCATGAACTCGGCGTACTCGGCGTCGCCGAGCGCGCCGGTGTCGCCGTGCTGGTCGTGCTGGTCCATCGGTCTCTCCGTCGGTCAACAGTGGTGCGCGCGGCACCGTCCGGCCCCGGGGGGCCGGCCGCGGTGCGGCGGCGGTGGTTCAGCGGCCGGTGGCCCGCCGGGCCTCGGCCATGTGCGCGGTCAGCCGCTCCTGGATGTAGGAGGTCGCGGCGTCCATCGCGGCCCGGGTGCGCCGCCCGCCCTCCGTGACGGCTGTGAACGGCTCCCCGTACACGACGTCGATACGGCTGCGCAGCGGCGGGAGCTGCGGCACCAGCCGGCCCTTGCGGGCGCTGCCGAGCACAGCGACCGGAACGACCGGCGCTCCCGAGCGTACGGCGAAATAGGCGAGCCCGGCGCGCAGCTGGGCGAAGTCGCCGCCCGTGCCGCGCGTGCCCTCGGGGAAGATGCCCAGCACACCGCCGTTCTCCAGCACCTTCAGGGCGTTGGTGATCGCGGCGCGGTCGGCACCCGTACGGTCGACCTCGATCTGGCCGATGGCCCGCAGGAACGGGTCCAGCGGCCCGACGAAGGCCTCCTTCTTCACCAGGAAGTGCAGGGGGCGCGGGCTGGTGCCGATGAGCATCGGGCCGTCGACGTTGTGCGCGTGGTTGCCGGCCAGGATGACCGGGCCCTGCGCGGGGACGCGCCAGGCGCCGAGCACGCGGGGGCGCCACAGGCCGTTCATCAGGCCGATGCCGATGCCGCGGGCGACGGCGGCGCCGCGCGGACTGGGCGGTGCGGTCGTCACCTCGCGGTCGCCTTCTTCTCCCCCACCAGGGCGACGACCCGGTCGACGACCTCGTCCAGGGTCAGCTCCGAGGTGTCGACCTCTATCGCGTCCGCGGCCTTCGCCAGCGGGGAGGTCTTCCGGCCGGAGTCGGCGGCGTCCCGCTTGACCAGGGCCTCCTGCGTCGCGGCGACGCTCACCGCGCCCTTCAGCTCGCCGCTGCGGCGGGCCGCGCGGACCTCCGCGGAGGCGGTCAGGTAGATCTTCGCCGTGGCGTCGGGCAGCACGGTGGTGCCGATGTCGCGGCCCTCGACCACGATGCCGGCCGGGGCCGCCGCCGCGGCGGCCCGCTGGAGCTCGACCATGCGGGTGCGCACCTCGGGCACCGCGCTGACCGCGCTCACCGCGGCGGTGACCTCCTGCGAGCGGATCGGGCCGGAGGCGTCCACGCCGTCGACGGTGATCCGCGGGTCGAGCGGGTCGGAGCCGGACACGATGACGGGCTTGCCGCTCGCGTCCGCGATCGCGGCGGGGTCGGCGACGTCCACGCCGTTCGCCAGCATCCACCAGGTGATGGCCCGGTACTGCGCGCCGGTGTCGAGGTAGCTCAGCCCCAGCCGGACGGCGACCGCCTTGGACGTGCTGGACTTGCCTGTGCCGGACGGGCCGTCGATCGCGACGATCACCGGGTTCTCCACGGTGGGCCTTTCCCTTGTCGTGCCAACCGGCTCGCCGCCGGGCCATTCCCCCAAGGTTACCGGCCTCCCGGCGCCCCCTCCGACGCCCCGGGGCTCAGACCCGCAGGGACCAGGCGCGGTCGCGCAGGGCCGCGCTGAGGACGGGGGCCGAGCGGGGCTCGACGAAGAGCTGGGCGAGGCCCGCCTGCTGGCCGGTGCTGTGCTCGATCCGCACGTCCTCGATGTTGACCCCCGCCGCGCCGGCGTCGGCGAACAGGCGGGCCAGCTCGCCGGGCTGGTCCCCGATGAGGACGGCCACCACCTCGTACGCCGCCGGCGCCGTCCCGTGCTTGCCGGGGACCCTGCTGCGGCCCGCGTTGCCGCGCCGCAGTATGTCCGCGACGCCCTCCGCGCCCCCGCGCCGCTTGTCCTCGTCGGCGCTCTGCAGCGCCCGCAGGGACTCGACGGTCGCTCCGAGGTCCGTCGCGATGTCGGCGAGGACGTCGGCGACGGGGCCGGGGTTGGCGGCGAGGATGTCCATCCACATCGCGGGTTCGGAACCGGCGATACGGGTGACGTCGAGGATGCCCTGCCCGCACAGCCGCACCGTGCTGTCCTCGGCGTGCTGGAGCCGGGCGGCGACCATGCTGGAGACGAGCTGCGGGGTGTGCGAGACGAGCGCCACGGCGCGGTCGTGCGCGTCGGCGTCCATGACGACGGGGACGGCCCCGCACAGCGCGACCAGCTCCAGCGCGAGGTTGAGCACCTCGGTGTCGGTGTCCGGTGTCGGGGTGAGGATCCAGGGGCGGCCGTCGAAGAGGTCCGCGGTGGCCGCGAGCGGACCGGAGCGCTCCCGGCCCGCCATCGGGTGGGTGCCGATGTAGCGGGTGAGGTCGCCGCCGAGGGATTCCAGGTCGCGGCGCGGGCCGCCCTTGACGCTGGCGACGTCGAGGTAGCCGCGGCCCAGCCCACGGGCCATCGCGTCGCGGAGGGCGGCCGGGACGTGCGCGGGCGGCACGGCGACGATCACCAGGTCGACGGGCACGGGCGCGCCCGCCGCCGCCTCGTACAGGCTCCCCGCGCCGAGCGCCGCCGCGGTGCGGGCGGTGGATTCGTCGTGGTCGCTGAGCCGGACGTCGACGCCGCGGGCGCTGAGGGCGAGCGCGGCGGACGTGCCGATGAGCCCTGCGCCGATGACCAGTGCGGTTCTCACGTGGGGGTGTCCTGGGGGTACGGGGGCGGGGGAACCTGGGCGTCCAGCGTAGCCAGCGCGGGCCCGCCGCGAGACCCGGGACCGCACTGCGAGACGCGCGGCCGGCCGAAGGCGGCCCCAGCGGTCCCGTACTCCCCGTCGACCACCCGCTCACCGTCCGAAGCAGGAATTCCCCGGCAGAATGCCGACGCGGTCGCGATAATCGCCCCCATGCGCGAATCGCTGGGGCACGACCTGGTCCGGGAGCACACGGTCTACGCGTGTGTCATGGGCTCGCGCGCGTTCGGGCTCGCGACGGACGGCAGCGACACCGACCGGCGCGGGGTCTTCGTGGCGCCGACGCCGCTCTTCTGGCGGCTGGACAAGCCGCCGACGCATGTCACCGGGCCGCGTGAGGAGGAGTTCTCCTGGGAGATCGAGCGCTTCTGCTCGCTCGCGCTGCGCGCCAACCCCAACCTGCTGGAGTGCCTGCACTCGCCGCTGGTGGAGCACGCCGACGCGACCGGCCGGGAGCTGCTGGAGCTGCGCGACGCGTTCCTCTCCCGCCAGGTGGAGGCGTCCTTCCGCGGCTACGCCGAGCAGCAGCTCGGCAAGGTGGAGGCGGACATCCGGC
Organism: Streptomyces sp. NPDC021020; assembly: GCF_044333285.1. Taxonomy (NCBI): domain Bacteria; kingdom Bacillati; phylum Actinomycetota; class Actinomycetes; order Kitasatosporales; family Streptomycetaceae; genus Streptomyces; species Streptomyces sp. NPDC021020. The sequence continues at coordinate 32,130 of NZ_JBIRQQ010000008.1, read as the reverse complement.
GGGAGGGCGCGCCGCGCTGGAAGCACGCGATGCACCTGCTGCGGCTGCTGATCACCTGCCGCGACCTGCTGCGTACGGGCACCTTGACGGTCGACGTCGGCGACGACCGCGAGGAGCTGCTCGCGGTGCGCCGCGGCGAGGTCGGCTGGGAAGAGGTGCGCGCCCGGATGCGGACGCTGCACGAGGAGGTGGACGCCGCCGCGGCCCGTACCCCGCTGCCCGCCGAGCCGGACCGGGCGCGGGTGGAGGACTTCCTGGTACGGGTCCGGCGCGCCTCCGCGGAGGACGCGCCGGACCCGGCACCCGCGCTCTAGAGGTCGACCTCGCGCATGAGCATGCCGACCTCGGTGTTGGTCAGCCGGCGCAGCCAGCCGGACTTCTGGTCGCCCAGCGGGATCGGGCCGAAGCTGGTGCGCACGAGCTTGTCGACGGGGAAGCCGGCCTCGGCGAGCATGCGCCGCACGATGTGCTTGCGGCCCTCGTGCAGGGTGACCTCGACCAGGTAGTTCTTGCCGGTGTTCTGCACGATGCGGAAGTGGTCGGCGCGCGCCCAGCCGTCCTCCAGCTCGATGCCGCTCTTGAGCTGCTTGCCCAGGTCGCGGGGCAGCGGGCCCTGGATCGCGGCGAGGTAGGTCTTCTGCACGCCGTAGCGCGGGTGCGTCAGCCGGTGGGCCAGCTCGCCGTGGTTGGTGAGCAGGATCAGGCCCTCGGTCTCGGTGTCGAGCCGGCCGACGTGGAAGAGCCGGGTCTCCCGGTTGGTGACGTAGTCGCCGAGGCACTGCCGCCCGTCCGGGTCCTCCATGGTGGAGACGACGCCCGCGGGCTTGTTGAGCGCGAAGAACAGGTACGACTGGGTCGCGACGGTCAGGCCGTCGACCTTGACCTCGTCGTGCTCGGGGTCGACGCGCAGGCCCTGCTCGGTGACGATCCGGCCGTTGACCTCGACGCGGTGCTGCTCGATGAGCTCCTCGCACGCCCGCCGCGAGCCCATGCCCGCCCTGGCCAGCACCTTCTGCAGCCGCTCGCCCTCCTGCTCGGCGCCGGGGAAGGTCTTGGGCAGGTTGAGCTTGGGCTTGCTGTGCCGCTCCCGGTTGCGCTCCTCGATCTGCGCGTCCAGCTCGCGGGGGCGGGCCGGGACGCTGCCGCGCCCGCGGCCGCGGTTGCCGGCCGGGCCGGGGCCGCCGGGCTTGGTGCGGGGCATGCCGCCGGGCTTGTTCGCGCCGGACTGGCCGGTGTCGCCGACGTCGTAGCGGCGCTCCTCGGGACGCGGCTTGCGCGGGCGCTGCGGGCCGCCGTCGCCGCGGCGCGGGGCCTCGTCGCGGCCGCCGCCCTCACCGCGCCGGGGGGCGTCACCACGGCGGGGGGCGTCACCACGGCGGGGCGCGTCGCCGCGGCGGTCGGAGCTGCCGCTGCCGCCCCGGCCGCCCGTGCCGGTGCCCCGCCGGGGGGCGCCCCCTCCGCTCCTGGGGGTCCGGTCGGCGCCGCTGTTCCTGTCGCTGCTTCGCATCAGTCGTCCGTCTTCGCAAGTGTCGAGGGTTCGTCCGGCGCGTCAGGATCGAACGACGGCAGCCCCTCCTGGGACTCCGCCTCGACCGCGTCCGCCTCCGGCAGGAACGGGGCGAGCTCGGGCAGCTCGTCGAGGCTGCGCAGGCCCATGCGTTCCAGGAAGTAGTTCGTCGTCCTGTACAGGATCGCACCTGTCTCGGGTTCCGTCCCACCTTCGACGACCAGCCCGCGCTGCAGCAGGGTGCGCATGACCCCGTCGCAGTTGACGCCGCGCACCGCCGAGACCCGCGAGCGGCTGACCGGCTGCCGGTAGGCGACGACCGCGAGCGTCTCCAGGGCGGCCTGCGTGAGCCGGGCGTGCTGGCCGTCCAGGACGAACTTCTCCACCGCGGGCGCGAAGTCCGGGCGGGTGTAGAAACGCCAGCCGCCGGCGATCAGCCGCAGGTCGAAGCCCCTGCCCTCGCGCGTGTAGTCGTCGGACAGCTCGCGCAGCGCCCTGCCGATCGCCCGCCGCGGCCGGTCCAGGACCTTCGCGAGCTGCTCCTCGGTCGCGGGCTCGTCCACCACCATGAGGACGGCTTCGAGCGCGGGCTTCAGCTCCAGCCCGGCGGTGGCCGCGGAGAGCAGCCCGGCGGGTGCGGGCTGCTGCTCGGGCACCTCCAGCCCCGCGGTGAGATCCGTCACCTCGGTCATCCCTGTGCTCCGTTCCCGGCCGCCGCGCTCCCGGCGGCGGCCCCCTCGCCCTGCCTGCTCTGCTTCCCGGGCCTCCCCTGCTTCCCCGGCCCGGCCTCCTGGTCGAACTCGTCGGTCACCAGCGGGGCGTCCGGCGCCTGCTCGCCGCCCGTCCAGTGGACCTGGAGGGCGCCCAGCGCCTCCTCCTGGTCGAGCCCGACGGCCTTCTCCCGGTAGAGCTCCAGCAGCGCCAGGAAGCGGGCCACGACGGTGAGCGTGTCGGGGGCGTCCGCGGTCAGCTCGCCGAAGCTGGCGCTGCCGCGCTCGCGCAGCAGCGCGATCACGTGCTCGGCCTGCTCGCGCACGCTGACCAGCGGGGCGTGGATGTGGTCGACGTAGACCTGCGGCCGCGGCTTGGGCTGCATGGCCTTGACGGCGAGCTGCGCGAAGCGCTCGGGGCCGATGCTGAGCACGACCTCGGGCAGCAGCTCGGCGTGCTGCGGCTCCAGGCCGACCGTACGCGGGCGGCGCAGCGCCTCGTGCTCCAGGCGCTCGGCGAAGATCGCGGCGATCTGCTTGTAGGCGCGGTATTGGAGCAGCCGTGCGAAGAGCAGGTCGCGGGCCTCCAGCAGCGCGAGGTCGGCCTCGTCCTCGACCTCGGCGGCGGGCAGCAGCCGGGCGGCCTTGAGGTCCAGCAGCGTGGCGGCGACGACCAGGAATTCGGTGGTCTGGTCGAGATCCCAGTCCGGGCCCATGCCGTGGAGGTGCGCCATGAACTCGTTGGTGACCTTCGACAGCGCGACCTCGGTGACGTCCATCTTGTGCTTGGCGATCAGCTGGAGCAGCAGGTCGAAGGGCCCCTCGAAATTGTGCAGCCGTACGGTGAAGCGCCCGTCGTCGGCCTCTTCCCCGTCCCCGGAGCCGTCGCCGCCGTCACCGGAGCCGTCCCCGCCGTCCGCGGGCCCGTCCGGCGCTTCCCCGGCCGCCGCGCCTGGTGTCGCGTCCACCGGCGGCGGTACGTCCACGGGCCTCGGTACGTCCGCCGGCTCCGCTGCCTCCACCGTGTCCGGCGGTACGTCCGCCCGTACGTCCTCCGCCGGGGACGGCGTTTCCGCGTGCGTCGGGACGCCGCGGCCGAGGCGGCGGCGGGGTCGGTCGGCGGGGTCGGTCGGGGAGGTCGGCATCGAGGTCCAGTGTGCGGGGGCGGGAATCGGCAGGTTACCTCCCCCCGGAGCGGCCGCGGCGCGGCTCAGCGCCCGCGCAGCCGCCGTACGAGGATGCTGGCGTCGCCGCGTGACTCCAGGTCCGCGAGCACCACGGCGACGGCCTCGCGGACGATCCGGCCGCGGTCGATGGCCAGGCCGTGCTCGCCGCGCAGCACCAGCCGGGCGTGCTCCAGGTCCATCAGTTCCTCGGCGGACACGTAGACGGTGATCTTCTCGTCGTGCCGCTCGCGCCCGCTGGGGCGGCGGTTCTGCCGCGGTGCCTTGCGGCGGGCGGCGGAAGCCGCGGGCCCCTGCTGTGCGGCGGGCGGCGCCGGGTGCTGGCCGGCGGAGCCGCCGGGGCCACCGGGCTGGGCGGGCACCTGCGGCGGGGCCGCGGGTGCGGTGCCGTTGACGGTGCCGCTCGGGCCGACCTGCGGGCGGCGGCCGACCGGGACGTCCCGCCCGCCGTGCTCGGCGGCGCCTGGGCCGTTGCGGTCCTGCCGGTCCCTGTCGTCGCGGTCGCGGCCCTGCCCGTGGCCGGCGTCGCGGGGCTCGCTGCCGCCCCGCTCCTCGCCGGCCGTGTCCTGCTCGCCGCCGGCCGTCCCGCCCGCCTGCTCCTGGGCCGGACGCTGCCGGGTGTCGCCCTGCGCCTCGCCCCCGGAGTGCTGCTGCTGCGGCTGCTGCCGGGGCTGCGGGGCCTGGAGCGCCGCACCCCCGGTGGTCCGGAACAGCTCGTCGGCGCCCGGCAGGGTCACTCGGCGTGGCACCGGGCGAGCACCTCCCTGGCGAGTTGGCGATAGGCGGCGGCGCCGACGGAGTTGGAGGCGTAGGTGGTGATGGGCTCGCCCGCGACGGTGGTCTCGGGGAAACGCACGGTGCGGCCGATGACGGTGTGGAAGACGTGGTCGTCGAAGGCCTCGACGACCCGCGCGAGCACCTCGCGGCTGTGCACGGTCCGCGAGTCGTACATGGTGGCGAGGATGCCGTCGAGCTCCAGCTCGGGGTTGAGCCGCTCGCGGACCTTCTCGATCGTCTCGGTGAGCAGCGCGACACCGCGCAGCGCGAAGAACTCGCACTCCAGCGGGACGATCACGGAGTGCGCCGCGGTGAGCGCGTTGACCGTGAGCAGGCCGAGCGAGGGCTGGCAGTCGATCACGATGTAGTCGTAGTCGGGCAGCAGCGGCTTGAGGGCGCGCGCGAGCGCCGACTCGCGGGCGACCTCGCTGACCAGCTGCACCTCGGCGGCGGACAGGTCGATGTTGCTCGGCAGCAGGTCCATGCCGGGCACCGCGGTCTTCAGCAGCACCTCGTCGGCCGCGAGCCCGCGCTCCATCAGCAGGTTGTAGACCGTGATGTCGAGTTCCATCGGGTTGACCCCGAGCCCGACGGACAGCGCGCCCTGCGGGTCGAAGTCGACGAGCAGCACCCGGCGGCCGTACTCGGCGAGCGCGGCACCCAGGTTGATGGTCGAGGTGGTCTTGCCGACCCCGCCCTTCTGGTTGCACATCGCGACGATCTTCGCCGGACCGTGGTCGGTGAGCGGGTTGGGGATCGGGAAGTACGGCAGCGGGCGGCCGGTCGGCCCGACGCGCTCGCGGCGCTGGCGGGCGGCGTCGGGCGCGAGCGTCGCGGCGTACTCGGGGTCGGGCTCGTATTCGGCGTCGGGGTCGTAGAACTGACCGTCTTGCAGGTCGTCGTTGTCGTCGTAAGGGCCCATGGCGTACGCGCTTTGTGGGTCGGCGGGTTCGGCTCTGCGTGACTCGAAGGTGTGCACGGCGACGGAGCCGACGGTCATTGCTGGTTGGCCACTCCCGGGAGCAAATGTCGACTCATTCACAAGTCGTCTTACCTCCTTGGGGACCAGGAAACTTCTCAACAGGTCAGCGTGACTACAGCCGACGTTTCGCGACTCTATGGCGTGTCGGTGGTTCACAGCAACACAATCCGCCGGACACGGCACGATGTGTCGGCAACCGAACACCCCTCTGTCAAGGGCGTAACGACACGAACGGCCGGGTCTCGCGCGTGCAAGACCCGGCCGTAGGTGCACAGTTGGCACTTCGGGGCCGCCGTGGCGCCGGCGGATGTCCCGGTCAGCCCAGCAGTGTGCGCAGTTCGACCGGTTCGAGTCCGTGCGCGTCGGCCACCGGACCGTAAACGACCTGCCCCTCATGGGTGTTGAGACCCAGCGCGAGGGCCGGGTCGCGGCGCAGCGCCTCCTGCCAGCCGCGGCCGGCGATCTCCAGGATGTACGGCAGCGTGGCGTTGGTCAGCGCGTACGTCGAGGTGTTGGGCACCGCGCCGGGCATGTTGGCGACGCAGTAGAAGACCGAGTCGTGGACGGTGAAGGTCGGTTCGGCGTGCGTGGTGGGGCGCGAGTCCTCGAAGCAGCCGCCCTGGTCGATCGCGATGTCGACAAGGACGGATCCCTGCTTCATCCGCGACACCAGCTCGTTGGTCACGAGCTTGGGGGCCTTGGCGCCCGGGATCAGGACGGCGCCGACCACCAGGTCGGCCTCCAGCACGGCCTGTTCGAGCGCGAGCGCGTTGGACGCGACGGTCTGCACGCGGTTGCCGAACACCTTGTCGGCCTCGCGCAGCTTGTTCACGTCCTTGTCGAGCAGCGTGACGTGGAAGCCCAGGCCCAGCGCGATCGTGGTGGCGTGCCAGCCGGACACGCCCGCGCCGATGACGACCGCGCGGCCGGACTGCACGCCGGGCACCCCGCCGGGCAGCACACCGCGGCCCCCCGCCGAGCGCATCAGGTGGTAGGCGCCGACCTGCGGGGCGAGCCGCCCGGCCACCTCGGACATCGGGGCCAGCAGCGGCAGCCGGCGGTCGGGCGTCTCGACCGTCTCGTACGCGATCGCGGTGGTGCCGGACTCCAGCAGCGCGTCCGTGCACGCCCGGGAGGCCGCGAGGTGCAGGTAGGTGAAGAGCGTCTGGTCCTTGCGCAGCCGGTGGTACTCCTCGGCGACCGGCTCCTTGACCTTGAGCAGCAGATCGGCTTCGGCCCACACCTCGTCGGCGGTACGGAGAACGGCCGCGCCGGCCGCCGCGAACTCCTCGTCCGGGATGGACGAGCCCGCGCCCGCGCCCTCCTCGACGACGACCCGGTGCCCGCCTCGCACCAGCTCGTGCACGCCGGCCGGGGTGATGGCCACGCGGAACTCGTTGTTCTTGACCTCGCGGGGGATGCCCACCTTCACGTCGATCACGGTCCTTGCGCTCAGGGTTGCCCAGGGGTGGTTGGGTGAGATTGTCCTGACATGGTGCAGGTTGGCACGACACGTCGGACCTGACCGCGTTGTGCGCGGCATGGCCCAGTCTAGTGAAGGAGGAGCTGCTGTCCAGCCTTACAAAGTGGTTGATTTTCTGAGCGGTATTGGCATTTTCGTAGGCTGGCGACGGGTCGCGCCTGATCAGAGACGGGCGCGACGTCTCATGATCCCGTCACTTCGTGACCCCGGAGTTGCGTCCGGATCACGGCCGCGCGGCGTCCGGGGCGGTGTCCGAGGCGGCATCCGGGGCGGTGTCCGGGGCCGGGGCGCTCTCCGGACCGGGCGCGGCGGAGGGCCCCGGTACGGCGGCGGTGCCGGGCGCGGCGGCGGCCGACGCCCGCTCGGACATCCGCTGGACGCTCTCCCGCTGGAGCCGGGCGCCCTCCGGGTCGCCCAGCCGGTCCAGCAGATCCGCCAGCCGCAGCAGCAGCGCCGCCTCCAGCCGCCGGTCGCCCGCCTGCCGGGCCCAGTAGAGGGCGTCCCGGCAGCTGCGCATCGCGTCCTCCGGGCGCCCCGCGGCCTCCTGCACCCGCGCCGCCTCCGCGAGCGCGCGGGCCTGCCCCGTCAGGTCGCCGAGCCGCTTGTGCAGCCCGGCCGCCTTGCGCCACTCGCGCAGCGCGGGCCCGAAACGGCCGCCGTGCGCCAGCAGGACGGCGATCCTGCCGCGCAGCCGCGCCTGGTCGGCCTGCTCGCCGGTGCCCTGGCGCAGCGAGAGGGCGCGGCCGTACCAGTCCAGCGCGCGGCCCGGGTCGCGCCGTTCCAGGTACGTGCCGCCGAGCGACTCCAGGACCCGGCCCTCGGCCTGCCGGTCGTCGGCGGCGCGGGCGGCGTCCAGGGCGATCCGGTAGCGGTCGAGCGCGCGGTCGGTACGGCCCGCGCGGGCGTCCAGGTCGCCGAGGTTGATGAGCGCGGCCGCCTCCTCCCGGCGCAGCCCGCGCCGCTCGGCGACGCCCAGCACGAGCGTGTGCAGCTCGTAGCGCTCGGCGGCCATCGCGTCGCCGCCGGGGAAGGCGGCGAGCGCCCGCACCAGCGCGGCGACCAGGCGGCGGGCCAGCGTGTCCAGCTCGCCGTCCGCGACGGCCGCGCGCGACGCCGCGAGCAGCGCCGGGAGCCGCGCCTCCAGCCAGCCGGCGGCGGCGGGGGCCGAGTCGAAGCGCTGCGCGCGGGGCACCGCCTCGTCCAGCGGCTCCCCCGCGAGCGCCGCCCGGCACGACAGCAGCAGCCGTACGGTCCGCTCCAGCATCCGGGCCCGCGCCAGCGTGACGTCCGCGGGCGTCTCACGCGCCGCCAGCAGCGCGCCGAGCAGCCCCTCCAGGCACCCCGGCACCGCGTACCGCTGCGCCCCGCCCGCGAGCAGCCCACCCCGTACGAAGTCCTCCAGCGCCCCCTGCGCGGCCTCCACCGGACACCCGGCGAGCGCGGACGCCCCCTGCGCGTCCACCACCCCCGCGGGAGCCAGCACCAGCAGCCGCAACATCCGCCCCGCACCCCCCGGCAACCCCTCGTACACCATCCGAAACGCCCGCACGAGCTCCCCGGGCGCGACCGCACCCCCGCTGACGCCTGCCGCGTTCTGCGCGCCCGGGACGGCGGGCACCCCCCGCCCGGCCGCCCCGGGCACGGGCTGCGCGCCCGGGACGGCGGACGCCCCCGGCCCGGCCGCGCCGCGCGAACCACCGGTGCCTGGCGAAATGCCGGGAGCCTCCCGCTCGGACGGGGAAGCCGCGCCGGGCGCGGAGGGTGCCCCTCGCCCGGCCGCTCCGGCCGCGGTCTGCGCGCCCGGGAGGGCGGACGCCCCCCGCTCGGGCAGGGCGGCAGGTGTCCCCCGCCCGGCCGCGGGTGCGCCTCGCCGGACTGCCCCGGGCGCGGGCTGCGCAAGCGGGGCGGCGGACGCCCCCCGCCCGGCCGCGCCGCGCGAACCACCGGTGCCTGGCGAAATGCCGGGAGCCTCCCGCTCGGGCAGGGTCGGCGGGGTCGGGGGGATGTCGCGCAGCCGCAGCGCCGCGTCGGCGACCGACACGCCGGGGCGGGCGGCCAGCCAGGCCGCTGTCAGGCGCAGGGCGGTGGGGTGGCCGGCCAGTACGTGCACGAGCGACTCCGCGCCGCGGGGGTCGCATGTCACCCGGGTCTCGCCGATCGCCCGCGCCAGCAGTTCGACCGCGGCGGGGGTGTCCAGGCCGCCCAGGGTGCACGGGCGTACGTCGGGCACCCCTGGCAGCGGCCCGCCCGACGTGGCCACGACCAGGCTCCCCGCGCTCGCCGGCAGCAGCGCGGTGAGCTGGTCCGCGGACGCGACGTCGTCCAGCACGAGCAGCAGCCGCCGCCCCGCGGTCGCCGCCCGCAGGTCCGCGCCCTCGGGCGCGTCCAGCGCCCGCAGCAGCCCGCGGGCCGCCTCCTCGGCGGGCACGGGTACGCCCGCCGGGCCCGTCAGCCGCACGAACCACTGCCCGTCGGGGTAGCGGTCGGCGACCTGCTCGGCCAGCCGCTGCGCGAGCGCGGTGCGGCCGGTGCCGGGGCGGCCCGCGACGAGCAGGACGCGGGGCGCGTCCGGGCGCTCGCCGCCGAGCCCCGGGCGGCCGATCTCCCCCGCCAGCTCCGCGAGTTCGCGCTTGCGGCCGCAGAAGCCCGCCGGGGGCGGGGGAAGGGGGGTGACCTGCGCGTTCCCGCGCCCCCGCGGGAGGGTGCCGTCGTCCACGCTGGCCACTCCTTACCCTGCGGGTGAGCTTTGGCGTGAGCGTAGTTGACGCCGGGGGCCCCGTGTCAGGCCTTCCCCCGCCCAGGAGGGCACGCCCCGCCACGCCGGGCAAGCGTTTTCAGGGGCGCGGGGAACTGCGCGAGCAACCACCCACCGGCCGGTGGTCCGGAAACGACAGCAACTGCCCCTCCGGGCCGGTGACTACCCGCGCCACGTGGGTGGTTGCTCGCGCAGTTCCCCGCGCCCCTGATGGTGCCCGGCGCGGCATGCGCAGCCTCCGCGGCGCGCAGCCGCAGCCCCCGAAAAGCCCCGCGCAGCGGTCAGCTCTCGAAGGGGCGGGCCGGCCACGGCGCGTCGGCGGGGCGGAGCCCGGACACACCCGCGGCAGCGGAAAGCGCGGCCTGCGCCGCGAGGACGCCGACCACGAGGCAGTTGTTGTGCAGCTCCCCGGCGAGCACGCCGGCCAGCAGCTCCGGCAGCGGGACGCGCGCGAGCTCCATGTCCGCCTCCTCCTCGGAGACCGCGAAGCGGTCACCCTCCGCCTCGGAGACGCCGCGGGCGAGGAAGATGCGCACGGCCTCGTCGCAGCCGCCCGGCGTCGTGTAGACGTCGGCGAGCACGTGCCACTCCTCCGCCTTGACGTGCGCCTCCTCGTACAGCTCGCGCTGCGCCGCGTGGAGCGGGTTCTCGCCGGGGACGTCGAGCAGGCCGGCCGGGATCTCCCAGAGGCGGTGGCGTACCGGGTGCCGGTACTGGCGCAGTACCAGCACCCGGTTGTCGTCGTCGAGGGCGAGGACGGCCACCGAACCGGGGTGGACCTGGTAGTCGCGGGTCGCCGTGCTGCCGTCCGGCATGACGACCCGGTCGCTGCGGACGCTGGTCTTCGCTCCGGTGAAGGGCGTGGCGGTGGCCGTGACCTGCCACTCCTCCGGGGTGTCCTTGAGCATGCTGCGCCTTCCGGGAAGGGGGAATGTGACGCGGGGGGATCCGGCCGGTCAGCCGGCCTTGCGGGCGACCGCCGCCTTGACCAGGCCCGCGAAGAGCGGGTGCGGCCGGGTCGGGCGGGACTTCAGCTCGGGGTGCGCCTGGGTCGCCACCAGGTAGGGGTGCACGTCGCGCGGGTATTCGACGTACTCGACGAGCTTGTTGTCCGGGGAGGTGCCGGAGAAGAGGATGCCGGCGGTCTTCTCCAGGTCGGCGCGGTAGGCGTTGTTGACCTCGTAGCGGTGCCGGTGGCGCTCCTCGACGTACGGCTGGTCGCCGTAGACCTCGCGGACGATGGAGCCCTCGGCGAGCTTGGCGGGGTAGGTGCCCAGGCGCATGGTGCCGCCCAGGTCGCCCTTGCCGCCGACGATGTCGAGCTGCTCGGCCATGGTGGAGATGACCGGGTGAGCGGTGGCCGGGTCGAACTCGGTGGAGTTGGCCTCGGCGATGCCGACCAGGTTGCGGGCCGCCTCGATGACGACGCACTGCAGGCCCAGGCACAGGCCGAGCAGCGGGATGCGGTTCTCCCGCGCGTAGGTGATCGCGGCGACCTTGCCCTCGATGCCGCGCTCGCCGAAGCCGCCGGGCACGCAGATCGCGTCGGCGTCGCGCAGCTGCTCGGCGGCGCCCGCCGGGCTCTTGCAGGTGTCGGACAGCACCCACTTGATGTGGACCTTGGCGTTGTTGGCGAAGCCGCCGGCCCGCAGCGCCTCGGTCACCGACAGGTAGGCGTCGGGCAGGTCGATGTACTTGCCGACGAGCGCGACCGTGACCTCGTGCGCGGGCTCGTGGACGCGGCGCAGCAGGTCGTCCCACTGCGTCCAGTCGACGTCGCGGAAGGGCAGGTCCAGGCGGCGCACGACGTACGCGTCCAGGCCCTCGGTGTGCAGCACCTTGGGGATGTCGTAGATGGAGGGCGCGTCGATCGCGGCCACCACCGCGTCCTCGTCGACGTCGCACATGAGCGAGACCTTGCGCTTGATCGCGGTCGGCACCTCGCGGTCGGCGCGCAGCACGATCGCGTCGGGCTGGATGCCGATGTTGCGCAGCGCGGCCACCGAGTGCTGGGTGGGCTTGGTCTTCAGCTCGCCGGACGGGCCGATGTAGGGCAGCAGCGAGATGTGTACGACGAAGACGTTGTCGCGGCCGACCTCGTGCCGGACCTGGCGCACGGACTCCAGGAAGGGCAGCGACTCGATGTCGCCGACGGTGCCGCCGACCTCGGTGATCACCACGTCGACGTCGTCGGTGGCCATGCGCCGGATGCGGGACTTGATCTCGTTGGTGATGTGCGGAATGACCTGGACGGTGTCGCCCAGGTACTCGCCGCGCCGCTCCTTGGCGATCACGGTGGAGTAGACCTGGCCGGTCGTGACGTTGGCCGAGCCGGCGAGGTTGACGTCGAGGAAGCGCTCGTAGTGGCCGATGTCGAGGTCGGTCTCGGCGCCGTCGTCGGTGACGAAGACCTCACCGTGCTGGAACGGGTTCATGGTGCCGGGGTCGACGTTCAGGTACGGGTCGAGCTTCTGCATCGTGACCCGCAGGCCCCGCGCCTTCAGCAGTGCGCCGAGACTCGACGCCGTGAGCCCCTTGCCGAGCGAGGAGGCCACACCGCCGGTGACGAAGATGTGCTTGGTCATCGTGGATTTCGGCGCAATAGCCAAAGGGGGCTCCCGTGGTCGCGAGGTGAGGTCGGGACGGTGCTCGCTCGCGGAGCGCCGTCGGGCGGTTCAGTGGTTCAGCCCACCGGCCCACGGGCTACCAGGGTATCAGCGGTGCAGGGCAGCGACGGTGCGCGGCACCCCGGCGGGTCACCATTGCCCCTGAAAGTGGTCCCGGGGCGGCCTCCGCACGGGCCACCGTTGCCCCGCCGGACAGCCTCCGCCGGGGCCGACGGACCGTATACGATCCGTGACGGACCACCGTTGCCCCCCGGCCAGACCACCGCCGGGGTTCGGCCGGACCACCGGCACACCTCGGCCACACAACCGCCACACCCCGGCCATGTGGCCGTTCGCCTGCGCATATGCCGAAGTGCGCCCCCTACTGCACCCGTGCGGCCCAGCGAAGATCGCCGGAGACGCACACCGGCACCCCGCGACGACGTATTCTGCGGGGACGCACCTGTGCGAGCCGGCCGGCACGGCATCATCCCGCCCGCTCCCGGATCAAGAGCTCGTCGAATATCCCCAGACCGCAAGACCGCCCCCGTCCGTGGGGCGGCGGTGTCGTTTCGACTGGAGAAGCACGTGGCCGGGCGTATCGAGGATTACGCACTCATCGGAGACATGCAGACCGCCGCACTGGTCTGCCGCGACGGCACGGTCGACTGGCTGTGCCTGCCGCGCTTCGACTCCCCGGCCGTCTTCGCCGGGCTGCTGGGCACCGACGAGCACGGTTTCTGGCGGTTGGGCCCCGCCCACCACGGCACCCCGCCGCCGCCCGCGACACGCCGCCGCTACCGCGGCGACTCGCTCGTACTGGAGTCCGAGTGGGACACCCCGCGCGGCACGGTCCGGGTGATCGACTTCATGCCGCCGCGCGACGGCGCCCCGCAGGTGATCCGGATCGTGGAGGGCGTCAGCGGCCGCGTCCCGATGTCCTCGGCGCTGCGTATGCGCTTCGCGTACGGCCAGGTGGTGCCGTGGGTGCACAAGGTCGGCGACCGCACGGTGGCGGTGGCCGGGCCCGACTCGGTCTGGTACGACGCCGAGGTCGACACGTACGGCAAGGACCTGACGACGTACTCGGAATTCTCCGTCGGGCCCGGCGACCGCGTCGCCTTCGCCGTGAGCTGGGAGCCCTCCCACAAGCCGCAGCCCGCGCTGCCGGACCCGGAGGGCTCGCTCACCGCGACCGAGGACTTCTGGCGCGAGTGGGTCGCGCAGTGTACGTACACCGGGCCCTACCGCGAGGCGGTGGTCCGGTCGCTCATCACGCTCAAGGCGCTCACGTACGGCCCCACCGGCGGGATCGTGGCCGCCCCCACGACCTCGCTGCCCGAGGACATCGGCGGGGTGCGCAACTGGGACTACCGCTTCACCTGGCTGCGGGACGCCGCGATCACCCTGTCCTCGCTGCTGCGCACCGGCTACCGCGAGGAGGCGCAGGCCTGGCGCGAGTGGCTGCTGCGCGCGGTCGCCGGCGACCCGGAGAATCTGCAGATCATGTACGGCATCGCGGGCGAGCGCGAGCTCGGCGAGAACGAGCTGCACTGGCTGCCGGGCTACGAGAGCTCCACCCCGGTCCGGATCGGCAACGGCGCCGCGCACCAGCTCCAGCTGGACGTCTACGGCGAGGTCACCGAGGCGCTGCACCTGGGCCACATGACGGGCCTGGCCCGCAACGACTACGCGAGTGTGCTCCAGCTCAAGCTCATCCGCTACCTGGAGAAGCACTGGAACGAGCCCGACGAGGGCATCTGGGAGGTGCGCGGCCCGCGCCGGCACTTCGTGCACTCCAAGGTCATGGCCTGGGTCGCGGTCGACCGCACCGTCAAGCTCATCGAGTCCGGCGAGGTCGACGGGCCGCTGGAGCGGCTCAAGGACCTGCGTGACGAGATCCACTACGACGTGTGCGAGAAGGGGTACGACAAGGAGCGCAACACCTTCACGCAGTCCTACGGCTCCAAGGAGCTGGACGCCTCGCTGCTGCTCATCCCGCAGATGGGCTTCCTGCCGCCGGACGACAAGCGGGTCATCGGCACCATCGAGGCGATCCAGCGCGAGCTGTCCACCTCCGACGGCTTCGTGCTGCGTTACCCCACCTCCAGCACCGACACCAGCGGCGACGACAACCTCGACGGCCTGCCCGGCGACGAGGGCGCCTTCCTCGCGTGCTCCTTCTGGCTCGCCGACGACCTCGCGATGATCGGCCGGGTCGAGGAGGCGCGGCGGCTGTTCGAGAAGCTGCTGTCGCTGCGCAACGACCTGGGGCTGCTCGCCGAGGAGTGGGATCCGCGCCGCCAGCGCCAGGTCGGCAACTTCCCGCAGGCCTTCAGCCATGTGCCGCTCATCGACACCGCGCTGCGGCTCACCGCGGTCGGCGCCTTCCGCGCCTGAGCCGGTCCGCGCCGCCTCTACGCGCGGTGCGGAACCGCTTACGGCGGGCCCGGCGGCTCACGCCCGCTGGGTCAGCTCGTCGTAGACGCTGAGCACCTGGGCCACCGTGTCGTCCTCGGAGGGCCAGGTCGCCGCCTGCGCGCGGCCCGCCACGGACAGGGCGGTACGGCGGGCGGGGTCGGCCATCAGATCGGCGACCGCGCGGGCCAGGCCGAGCGGGTCGCCGTACGGCACGAGGACGGCCGCGTCGCCGACCAGCTCGCGCGTCCCGCCCACGTCGGTCGCCACCAGCGGCACCCCGGCGTGCAGCGCCTCCTGCGCCATCAGCGGGCGGGCCTCCCAGCGGCTGGGCAGCACCACCAGGTCGGCGGCGGCCAGCAGGTCGGGGACGTCGTCGCGGGCGCCGAGCAGCACGACCGGCAGCCGCTCGGCCTCGATCCGCCGCTCCAGCTCCGCGCGCCGGCCGCCCTCGCCCGCGATGGCCACCAGCGGCGCCGGATCCTGCCCCGCCCACAGCCCGGCGGCGTCCAGCAGCAGGTCGTGGCCCTGCTGCGGCTCCAGCATGCCGACGGAGAGCAGCAGCGGGCGGTCCACGGCGCCGTGGTCGGCGCGGGTCTTCTGCCGCAGCCGCTCCCCCTCCTCGGGCGGGAGCGGCGGCCGGCCCGCCGGGCGCGGCACCGCGGCGGGCGCGAAGCGCGCGTCCTTCGCGCCGAGCGCGCGGGCGCGGTCCACCAGCTCCGAGGACACACCGAGCACGACGGTGGCCGTACGCAGCGCCCGGCGCTCCAGCCAGCGCAGCACCACCCCGCGGCCGCCCTCCGCCGGGGCGCCGCCGTGCCACGTCAGGACCAGCGGGACGCGCCGCCCGCCGAGCGCGAGCGCGGCGAGGAAGCCCGCCCACAGGCCGTGCGCGTGCACCACGCCCGCGCCGTGGAAGGCGGCGCGCAGCGCCGCGACCACCGGGGCGTCCGCGCGCGACCGGCGCACGCCCAGGTCGACGGGCACGAACCGCGCGCCCGTCCGGCCGAACCCGTAGTCGGCCTCCGCGCCCGCCGGCCCGCACACCGTGACCTCGACCCCGCGCGCGACCAGCCCGCCCACGAGCGAGCTGACGTGCGCGCCGGCGCCTGCACCCGCCGCCGTGCCCAGCACGTGCACGGCGTGCAGCTGCCCGGCGAAGGGCTCCGAGGTGCGAGTCACGCGGCCTACCGCTCCTTGAGATCTGGACGACGGCATCCAGCATGCCAGCCCCCGCAAGAGCAGGCCCTTGCGCGGGCCCCTTTCCCCGGGTCCCCCGACCCCCCGAACCACCCGTACGGGTGACGCCCCTTGCCCCCGCAGGGGCCGCGCGGGGCGCCCCGCAGGGGCGCGGGGAACTGCGCGGCCAGCCCCCACCGGGGGCGCGGGTAGTCACCGACCCGAAGGGGCAGTTGCTGTCGTGTCCGGACCACCGGCCGGTGGTGGGTTGCTCGCGCAGTTCCCCGCGCCCCTGATAAGCACCGCCCTGCGCAAGGGCAGCCGCAGCCCCCGCCGGGGGAGGGTCAGAGGGAGGTGCGGGCGGCAGCCAGGAGCTCCTCGGCGTGCGCTCGGGCCAATTCGGAATCGGATTGGCCCGCGAGCATGCGGGACAGCTCACGGACGCGGGCCTCGCCGTCGAGCGCGGTGACACCCGACCGCGTGACGGAACCGTCGTTCGTCTTCTCGACCAGAAGCTGCCGGTCGGCGAACGCGGCGACCTGCGGAAGGTGGGTGACGACCACGACCTGCGCCGTCCGCGCCAGGCGCGCGAGGCGGCGGCCGACCTCGACCGCCGCGGCCCCGCCGACCCCCGCGTCGACCTCGTCGAAGAGGTACGTCGGGACGGGGTCGGACCCGGCGAAGACGACCTCGACGGCGAGCATGACGCGGGAGAGTTCACCGCCGGACGCGCCCTTGGCGATGGGCCGCGCGGGGCTGCCGGGGTGCGGGGCGAGCAGCAGCTCGACCTCGTCCGCCCCGGTGGGCCCGTAGGCGACGGCCCGGCCGCCGATCTCGATGCCGGACTCCGCCTCGGCGGCGGGCACCTCGTTCTGCCGGAGGGCGAAGCTGACGCGCGCGTGCGGCATCGCCAGCGACGCCAGTTCGGCGGTGACGTCGGTGGCGAACCGCTCCGCGGCCTCGGTGCGCAGGTCGGTGAGGTGCTGGCCGAGCGCGCCCAGCTCGGCCCGCAGCGCATCGCGCTCGGCGGTGAGTTCGGCGATGCGGTCGTCGTCGCCGTCGAGTTCGGCGAGCCGGGCGGCGCTCTGCCCGGCCCACGCGAGGACCTCGTCGATGTCGGTGCCGTACTTGCGGACGAGGTGCGCGAGGACGGAGCGGCGCTCCTCGACGGCGGCGAGCCGCAGCGGGTCGGCGTCCAGGTTGTCGGCGTAACCGGCGAGTTCGCCGGCCACGTCGGCGAGCAGGATGCCCAGCTCGCCGAGTCGCCCGGCGAGCCCGGCGAGGGCCGGGTCGTGCGCGGCGACGGCGTCGAGCGCGCGCTGCGCGCCCGCGACGAGGCTGCCGGCCTCGACGCTCTCGGGGTCCTCGGGGTTGCCGGCGAGCGCGGCGTGCGCGAGGGTCGCGGCGGAGGCGAGCGCCTCGGCGTGCCCGAGCCGCTCGGCCTCGGCGGCGAGTTCGGCGTCCTCGCCGGGCTGCGGCTCGGCGGCGGAGATCTCCTCGACGCCGAAGCGCAGCAGATCCGCCTCCTGGGCGCGTTCCCTGGCCCGGGTGGTCAGTTCGGTCAGCTCCGCAGCGGTCTCCCGCAGCCGCCGGTAGGCGGCCCCGTACTTCTCCAGCGCCGCGCCGAGCGCGGCACCGGCGTAGCGGTCGAGCGCCTCGCGCTGCCGCGCGGGCCGCAGCAGGCCCTGCTGGTCGGTCTGGCCGTGGACGGCCACCAGGTCGTCGGCGAGGTCGCCGAGCACCCCCACGGGTACGCTGCGCCCGCCGAGGTGCGCGCGCGAGCGGCCCTCCGCGGACACCGTGCGGCTGATGAGCAGCGCGCCGTCGTCGAGTTCCGCCCCGGCTTCGGCGGCGCGTACGGCCGCGCGGTCGCCCGGCTTCATCGTCACGCGGCCCTCGACGACCGCGGAGCCCGCGCCGATCCGCACGAGGGCGGGGTCGGCCCGGCCGCCGAGGAGCAGGCCGAGGCTCGTGACGACCATGGTCTTGCCCGCACCGGTCTCGCCGGTCACCGCGGTGAAGCCGGGTGAGAGTTCCACCACGGCGTCCTCGATGACACCCAGCGACCGGATCCGCATTTCCTCCAACACGGATACGACCATACGAGGTTTTCCGTGCCCGGCGCGACGCCCGCCGGTCGGTCGGCTCCCCGCCGGCTACGACGGGGCGCCGCGCCAGCCCGCGACGGGCAGCGCGAACTTGGCCACCAGCCGGTCGGTGAAGGACGCGTGGTGCAGCCGTGCCAGCCGCACCGGCACGGCACCGCGCCGGACCTCGACGCGGGCGCCCGCGGGCAGTTCGACGGTGCGCCGCCCGTCGCACCACAGCACGCCGTTGGGCGTCTCGGGCTGCACCTCGACCGCCAGCACGGACCGCGGGGAGGTGACGAGCGGCTTGGCGAAGAGCGCGTGGGCGCTGATCGGCACCATGAGCAGCGCCTCGACCTCGGGCCACACCACGGGCCCGCCGGCCGAGAAGGCGTAGGCGGTGGAGCCGGTCGGGGTCGCGCAGACCACGCCGTCGCCGCCGAAGCGGGAGACGGGCCGGCCGTCGACCTCGGTGACGACCTCCAGCAGCCGCTCGCGGGACGCCTTCTCCACCGACGCCTCGTTGAGCGCCCAGTCGGTGTGCACAACCGAG
The DNA here is from genome assembly GCF_044333285.1 of Streptomyces sp. NPDC021020. Classification (NCBI taxonomy): domain Bacteria; kingdom Bacillati; phylum Actinomycetota; class Actinomycetes; order Kitasatosporales; family Streptomycetaceae; genus Streptomyces; species Streptomyces sp. NPDC021020. Next base: position 13,889 of record NZ_JBIRQQ010000008.1, on the reverse strand, counting down.
CCGTCGTTGCGCACCAGCACGTCGAGGGTCATGCGCTCCTCGACCTCGTAGTCGCGGGTGACGACGCGGTCCACGACCTTGTCCAGGTCGTCCCGCTCTGCCTCGGCGAGGAAGCCGACCCGCCCGAGGTTGACGCCGAGCAGCGGCACCCCCGAGGCGCGCGAGAACTCGGCGCCGCGCAGCAGCGTCCCGTCCCCGCCCAGCACGACGATCAGCTCGCAGCCCTCGACGGCCTCGGGACCGGCCACCGCGACCAGTTCCACCGCCTCGGGCAGCGGCAGGTCCACGGCCTCCTCGGCGAGCAGCCGCACGCCGATCCCGCAGCGCAGCAGGGCCTGCACGACCCGCTCGGCGCTGCGGATCGCGGCCGCTCTGCCGGTGTGGGTCAGCAGGAAGACGGTACGGTTCTGCGTCTCGCTCACGATGGTCACCGGTTCGGCCCCTCCGCCACGGCACGGTCGACATCGGCCGGATCCAGCGCGGGGGCGCCGGCGCGCAGCCACAGGAAATACTCCACGTTCCCCGAGGGCCCTGGCAAAGGACTTGCGGTGACGCCGAGCACGCCGAGCCCGAGTCCGGCCGCCTGCCCGGCCACCGTGCGCACGGTCTCGGCGCGCAGCTGCGGGCTGCGCACCACTCCCCCGCTGCCCAGCCGCTCGCGGCCCACCTCGAACTGCGGCTTGACCATCAGCACCAGGTCGGCGCCGGGCGCGGCGCAGCGTACGAGGGCGGGCAGCACCAGGCCGAGCGGGATGAAGGACAGGTCGCCGACGACCAGGTCGACGGGCTCGCCGTCGATGTGGTCGAGCGTCAGCTCCCGCACATTGGTGCGGTCCTTCACCACGACCCGCGGATCGCTCTGCAGGGACCACGCGAGCTGCCCGTAGCCGACGTCGACGGCGACGACCTGCGCGGCACCCGCCCGCAGCAGGACGTCGGTGAAGCCGCCGGTGGACGCGCCCGCGTCCAGCGCCCGGCGGCCGGCGACGGCCAGCCCGCGGGGCTGGAAGGCGGCGAGCGCGCCGGCCAGCTTGTGGCCGCCGCGCGAGACGTAGTCCGGGTCGTCCCCGCTCTCGGCGACCACCAGCGCGGCCGAGGTCTCCACCTGCGTGGCGGGCTTGGTCGCGGTGGCGCCACCCACCGTCACCCGGCCCGCGGCGATCAGCTGGCCGGCGTGCTCGCGCGAGCGCGCGAGTTTGCGCCGCACCAGTTCGGCGTCGAGGCGGCGTCGTGCCACTGCCACGTACGGTTCAGCTCCTGTTCTCGTCCAGCGCCGCGAGCGCGTCGCGCAGCCCGTGGTGCACATCCTCGTACACCTCGATGTGGGAGTGCGTGGGGATTTCGTCGGCGTCCGCGAGCCGGGCGAGCGCCGCGTCCACGTCGGCGTTCCCGGTCGCCGGGACGACCACCCCCAGCGGCTCGGGCCGCGCGGGGACGTCCTCGGCGTACGCGGCAGGCTCGTCGCCGGCGGCACGCTGCTCGGGCACGCCCCCGGGCTCCTGCTCCGTGACGACGCCGGGCAGATCGGCGGGCGGCTCGGCGTGGGCGGCGCGTCCCGCGTACGGGGCGGACTCGACGCCCTGCCCCGGCACACCGACCGGCAGATCCGCCGGGGGCTCGCCGTGACCGCCCCGCCCGGCGTACACGCCTGGCCCGGCGCCCTGCCCGGGGACGACGCCCGGCACGTCCGCGGGCGACCCGGCGTAGGCGGCGCGTCCCGCGTACGGGCCCGGCTCGGCGGCGGGCTCACTCATCGCCGGATCCGGCGGAGGGCGCGGACTTCTTGGCGGGGGCGGTCTTCTTCGCGGCGGCGGGCCGTTCGGCCGCGGTTTTCTTCGCGGCGGCCTTCTTGGCGGCCGTCTTCTTGGCCGCGGCCTCGTTGGCGGGCGTGGCGCCGGAGAAGTCCGAGGCGGGGGGCGTCTTCGCGGGGGCCGGGGGCGCCGTCTTCTTCGCCGCGGGAGCCTTCTTCGCCGCGGTCTTCCCGGCCGCGGCCTTCTTCGCGGGCGCCGCGCCGCCGGAGGCCGGGGCGGCGGCCTTCTTCGCGGCCGCCTTCTTGGCCGGGGCCGCCTTCTTCGCCGGGGGCGCCTTCTTCGCCGCGCTCTTCTTCGCCGCGGGCGCCGGGGTCTGCGCCGCGGCGTCCTGCGCGGTGGCCGCGGTCGTGCGGCGCGGGTTCGCCGTCGTCCTCGGGGTGGCGGCGGCCTTCCTGCCCGCGGCGGCCGAGGCGCGGGCCGCGGACTTCTTCGCCGCGGCCTTCGTGGGAGCCGTCGTCTGGTGGGCGGCGGCCGACTTGGCGGTGGTGGCCCGCTTGGCGGCGGCGGACTTGCGGGCCGCGGGCGCCGCCTTCTTCGCCGGCGCGGGCGGCTCGGTCGTGACGGGCACGTGCTCCACCGGCGGCGCGGGCGCGGGCTTGGGCCGCGCGGACGGCGCGGGCTTCGCGGCGGCGGGCGGCCGCTCCTCCTCCGGTGCGTCCGACTCCAGGTTGCGGATCCGGCGTTCGAGCGTCTCCAGCACGACGCCGACCTTCGTGACCTCGTCGGCGAGCCGGCCGACCCGGCTCATCGTCTTGTCGACTTCCTCCCGGACGATCCCGAGCAGCAGGTCGCGGTTGGCGCGACCGGCGGCCATCAGCTCGTCGGCGAGCGTCTGCACCTCCGCCGGGATGGCCGAGTTGATCCGCCGCTGCACGGCGTCCACGTCGATGCCGGTCTGGTCCAGCATGTCCCTGGCCGCGTCGACCGCACGGCGGCGGGTGGCCTCGGTCAGGCCGCCCGCGATCTGCAGACAGGTACGCAGCGCGTCCCGCATCGCTCTCACTCCTCGCCTCGCCCGTTGACACATCGTCCGGCCGGCGGCCCGCGCGCGGACCCCCGTGGTCAAGACGCTACCGCCTCCGGTCGCGTCGGCCCGCCGACGGTGCCCTGCGGTACGGTCGTGGCGACGTAACCGCGACCGGGAGAGACCGCTCCGATGGCCACCCTCGATGAGTGCCGCACCGCACTCGACCAGCTGGCGCGGAAGATGGCGGAGGCCGAGGGCGACCTCCGCTCGGCCACCGCCCTGGACCGCTCGCTGAGCTGCCGGATCACCGACCTGGACACGACCTTCACCGGGCGGCTGGCGGACGGCACGATCACCGATGTGACCGCCGTGCCGGGCGTCCCTGCCGACAAGGCCCAGATCCGGCTGACGATGACCGGGGACGACCTGGTCGCGATGGTCGGCGGCGAGCTGGGCTTCGCGAAGGCGTGGGGCAGCGGCCGGGTCAGGGTGCAGGCGTCGCTGCGGGACGTGCTGCGGCTGCGCTCGCTGCTGTGACGGCGGCGCCCTTGCGGCGGCGGGCCGCGGGGATCACCAGCGGGGTCCCGCTCTCCGGATCCTCGATGACCCGGCACGGCACCCCGAAGACCCGCTCGACCAGCTCGGCGGTGATGACCTCGGCGGGCGGCCCCTGCGCCTCGATCCGCCCGTCGCGCATCGCGATCAGGTGGGTGGCGTAGCGGGCGGCCTGGTTGAGGTCGTGCAGGACGGCGACGAGCGTGCGCCCGCCCTCCTCGTGCAGTCGCGCGCACAGGTCGAGGACGTCGATCTGGTGCTGGATGTCGAGGTAGGTGGTGGGCTCGTCGAGCAGCAGCAGCGGTGTCTCCTGGGCCAGGGCCATCGCGATCCACACCCGCTGCCGCTGCCCGCCGGACAGTTCGTCGACCCGGCGCCCGGCGAGCGCGCCGACACCGGTGGCGGCCATGGACTCCGCGACGATCCGCTCGTCCTCGGCCGACCACTGCCGCAGCAGCCCCTGGTGCGGGTAGCGGCCGCGGGCCACGAGCGAGGCGACGGTGATGCCGTCGGGCGCCACCGAGGTCTGCGGCAGCAGCCCGAGGGTACGGGCCACGGACTTGGCGGGCAGGCCGCCGATCGCCCGCCCGTCCAGCAGCACCCTGCCCTCGGCAGGCCTGAGCAGCCGGGCGAGCGCACGCAGCAATGTCGACTTGCCGCACGCGTTGGGGCCGACCACGACGGTGAAGGAGCGGTCGGGTATGTCGACACTGAGCCCTTCGGTGACGACCCGCCGGTCGTACCGGAGCGTCACCGCGTCGGCCCGCAGCCGCGGCTCCCCGGTGCTGCCCGTCGATGTGTCGGCATGGCGACTGGTCATACTGCTGCTCCCGGAGCGGTCGTTCGGTGGTGTTCGGTGCGTGCGCCGCGCGGCGGTGGGTACGTACGCGGTCCGGTCCGCGACCGGTGGGCGGCGGGGGTCATATCCGGCCCGCCCGGCGCTCCTCGACGAGCAGCCACAGCAGGTAGCCGCCGCCGAGCACCCCGGTGGCGACGCCGACCGGCACCTGGCCGGAGCCGAACGCGCGCTGCGCCGCGAGGTCGGCGAGCACCAGCAGCGCGGCGCCCATGAGCGCCGACGGCAGCAGGCCGACGCCCGGCGTGCGGGTGATCCGGCGGGCGAGCTGGGGCGCGGTGAGCGCGACGAAGGCGATGGGCCCGGCGGCGGCGGTCGCGGCGGCGGTGAGCAGCACCGCGCAGAGCACGGCGGTCAGCCGCACCCGCTCGACGCGGACGCCCAGCGCGCGGGCCGCGTCGTCGCCCATCTCGGTGATCCGCAGCGCGGGGCCCTGCGCGAGCAGCACCGGCATCAGGACGGCGCAGCAGCCCAGCAGCGGCCACACCTGCTCCCAGCCGCGCCCGTCGAGGGAGCCGCTGATCCAGATGACGGCCCGGGCGACGTCCACGAAGTCCGCCTTCACCAGCAGGTAGCTGTTGACGGCGGCGAGGATCGCGGAGCCGCCGATGCCGACGAGCACCAGCCGGTAGCCGTGCATCCCGCGCTGCCAGGCGAGCGCGTAGACGGCGAGGCCGGTGAGCAGCCCGCCGGCGATCGCGCCCGCGGAGACCTCCAGGGACGAGCCGTGCGCCAGCACGATCACCAGCAGCGCGCCCGCCGCCGAGCCCTGGCCGAAGCCGATGACGTCGGGGCTGCCCAGCGGGTTGCGCGACACGCTCTGGAAGGCGGCGCCCGCCATGCCGAGCGCCGCGCCCACCAGCAGCGCCACCAGCACGCGCGGCAGCCGCAGTTGGCGCACCACGAAGTCCTGGCCCGCGGTGCCGTGCCCGACCAGCGTGCGCAGGACGTCGGCGGGCGCGACGGCGTAGTCGCCGGTGCCGACCAGCACGACCGCGGCGCCGAGCGCGACGGCCAGCAGGCCCGCCCCCGCGAGCGCGGCGCGCCGGTCGACGCGCAGCGACAGCCCGCCGCGCGGGGTGCGGACGTGGCGGAGGGTACGGTCCCCGGCCCGCTCGCGGCTCACAGCTCGGCCGTCCGGTGGCGCCGGACCAGCGCGATGAAGACCGGGCCGCCGACGACCGCGGTGACGATGCCGACCTGGAGTTCGGCGGGCCGTGTCAGCAGCCGCCCCAGCACGTCCGAGCCCAGCAGCAGCACGGGTGACAGGACGGCCGCGTAGGGCAGCGTCCAGCGCATGTCGGGTCCGGTGATGCCGCGCACCATGTGCGGGACCATCAGGCCGACGAAGACGATGGGCCCGCAGGCCGCGGTGGCCGCCCCGCACAGCAGGGTGATCGCCGCCATCACGGCGACCCGGGTGCCGGTGAGCCGGGCGCCGAGGGCGCGCGCGGTGTCGTCGCCGAGCGCGATCGCGTTGAGCGGGCGGGCGGCGGCGAAGGCCAGCACCGCGCCGACGGCGAGGAAGGGCGCGATACGCCGCACGGTCGCCATGTCGGCGGAGGCCAGCGAGCCGACCTGCCAGAACCGCATACGGTCCAGCGCGACGCTGTCGGTGAGCTGGACGGCGCTGCTCCAGCCCTGCAGCAGCGCGGTCACCGCCGTTCCGGCGAGCGCGAGCCGTACCGGGGTCGCGGAGCGGCTGCCGCCGATCGCGTAGACCAGCACGGACACGGCGGCGGCGCCGGCGAGCGCGAACCACACGTACCCGCTCGGCGAGGTGACGCCGAAGAAGCTGATGCCGGTGACGACCGCCGCGGCCGCGCCCGCGTTGACGCCGAGCAGGCCGGGGTCGGCGAGCGGGTTGCGGGTGAGGGCCTGCATCGCGGCGCCGGCGACGCCGAGGGCCGCGCCCACCATGAGGCCCAGCACCGTACGCGGCAGCCGGAGTTTGCGGACGACCACGTCGTCGTCGGTGCCGGCGTAGTGGAAGAGGCCGTGCCAGACCTGGTCGAGCGGGATGTCCTTGGCGCCGACCGCGATGCTCGCCGCGGCGACGGCGAGCAGCACCGCGAGGGCCGCGAGCAGCCCGGCACCACGGGTGACCTGCGATCGGGCGCTGGGGCCCGTGGCGGGGGCGGCGGGGGCGCGGGGTGGGGAGTCCTGGTCAACCAACACGGAGCTTAGGTTAGCCTAACCTCGCTAACGTACTTCCGAGCAGAGCGGCACCCTCCCATGACCTCGCCCCGTACCCCTTCCCGTACGTCCGGAATGTCCCGCCGCGGTGTGCTCGCCGCCGGTGGTGCGCTGGGCGCCGGCGCGCTGCTGGCCGCCTGCGGCGGTTCCGACTCCGGTTCAGGTTCCGGCGCGGATTCCGGCTCCGGTTCGGGCTCGGGCTCCGGCTCGGCGTCGGCGGGCGCCGGGGCGTCCGGGCCCTTCAGCTTCACCGACGACCGCAAGAAGGCCGTCTCGCTCGGCAAGGCGCCGAAGAACCTGGTGGCGTACGTCGGTTCCGCCGCGGCCCTGCACGACTACGGCGTCGAGTGCGCCGGCGTCTTCGGCCCCACCACTCGCAAGGACGGCTCCCCCGACCCGCAGGCCGGCGACCTCGACGTCACGAAGGTCACCGTCATCGGCAACGTCTGGGGCGAGTTCAACATCGAGAAGTACGCCGCCCTCGGCCCCGGCCTGCTCGTCAGCCACACCTACGACGCCAAAACCCTCTGGTACGTGCCCGAGCAGAGCAGCGCCAAGATCCTCGCCCTCGCGCCCAGCGTCGCCGTCAATGTCGCCGGTGTCCCGCTCACCACCCCGCTCCAGCGCTACGCCGAACTCGCCACCGCCCTCGGCGCGGACCTCGGCTCCGCCGTCAACGCCGCCGCCAAGACCCGCTTCGAGACCGCCTCGGCCGATCTGCGGGCCGCCGCGAAGGCCGCCGGCGGCATCACCGTCATGGCCTGCTCGGCGAGCGCCGACTCCTTCTACGTCTCCACGCCCTCCTCGGCGGCCGACCTGACGTACTACAAGAGCCTCGGGGTGGACTTCATCGTCCCGGACAAGGTCGAAGGCGGCTTCTTCGAGACGCTCAGCTGGGAGAACGCCGACAAGTACAAGGCCGACGTCCTCATGCTCGACAGCCGCTCGGCGACCCTCCAGCCCAAGGACCTCACCGGGCGCCCCACCTGGCAGCAGATGCCCGCCGTCAAGGCCGGGCAGATCTTCCCCTGGCCCAGCGAGCCGATCTTCTCCTACGCGAAGTGCGCGGATCAGCTGGAGGCCCTGACCAAGACCGTCACCGGCGCGAAGAAGGTGAGCTGACGCCATGGCCGAGCCGACATATCGCTTCTTCGACGTCCAGGTGCTGCGCACCGAGCGGCTGTCGCGGTCGCTGGTGCGGGTCGTGTTCGGCGCGGTTGCCGGCGGCGCCGGCCTCGGGGGGGTCGGCGGCCTCGGGGCCGTCGTCAGCGGCGGGCGCGACCAGCGGCTCAAGCTCTTCCTGCCGCAGGCGGGGCAGGACGCGCCCGTCCTGCCCGACGTCCTCGACACCGACTGGTACGCGCGCTGGCGCGCCCTCGACCCCGCGGTGCGCGGCATCATGCGCACATACACCGTCCGCGACGTGCGGCGCGACCCCGACGAGCTGGACATCGACTTCGCCCTCCACGGCGACCTCGGTCCCGCGTCCCGCTGGGCCTCCGCCGCCGCCCCCGGCGACCGGCTCGCGCTCCTCGCCCCCGTCGTCACCGACAACGGCGGGGTCGACTTCCGGCCGCCGGAGGGGACGGACTGGGTGCTGCTGTGCGCGGACGAGACCGCGGTGCCGGCGGTGGCCGGCATCCTGGAGTGGCTGCCGGCGGGTACGCCGGTGAAGGCGTGGATCTCGGTGGGCGATCCTGCTGACCGGGTGGAGCTCCCGACGAAGTGCGAGGCCGAGGTCAGCTGGCTGACCCGGCCCGCGTCCCTTGCCGAGGCCGTCGCGGCCGCCACGCTCCCCGCCGGGCGGCCCTACGCGTGGCTCGCGGGCGAAGCCTCCCTCGTCCGCGAGGTCCGCCGCCACCTCGTGGGCCCCCGCGCCTTCCCCCGCCCCGCCGTCCGCTTCACGGGTTACTGGCGCGCGGGCACGACGGAGGACGCGCTCCTGGAGGAGTCGACGTAGGGGGCTGCGCTTCGGGGTGGGGGGTGCGGTGTGTTGCGCGATCGTCCGCCGGTGGTGGGTTGCTCGCGCAGTTCCTCGCGCCCCTGTTGTTACCCGGCGGGGCATCGCGCGTTGCGTGCGGCCGTGGGGTCGGGTGCCGGCACGGGGCACCTCCTCGGAATGCGCGTCTGACGTCATGGGGGTAGGTGGCGGGTCTTGCGTGCGCATTCCTGCGGGGGCACCCCGCACCGTCCCCCTCCCGGGAGCGTTGGCGGCTGCCTGCCGGTGGGGGTGGATGTGTGAGGGACTGCGGGTAGCCCCCGACGGCGGTGCACCCCCACAGGAAGGCGTGCACACGCCCCTCATCTGCACGGGTGGCTGGGGGTGGGAAACACCCCGCGCCGCCAGGCGCGGGAAAACGCTAGAGGCCCAGCGCGTCCAGCGCTGCGGAAGGGTCCAGGTCCGGACGGGTCCAGGCGGCGGCGCAGAGGGCGCGGAGGCCGTCGAGGGGGTCGCCCTCACCGGTGAGGGAAAGGCCGGAGCGGGAGGGCGCCACGGCCCACGCCCCGCAACGCGCCTGCTCGGAGGACCACGTGACCTCGGGGTGCGGGGCGAGCAGCCCCCGCAGGTCCCGGGCGACGTACGTCGGCCGATGCCGCGGCTCCGCGGCGAGAAGAGCCGCCGCCGTGGTGACCCCGGTCAGGACGAGGAGGGAGTCGACCCCTCCCGCATACGCCCCCTCGATATCCGTGTCGAGCCGGTCCCCGACCACGAGCGGCCGCTTCGCCCCCGTCCTGATCACCGTCTCCCGGTGCATCGGCGGCAGCGGCTTCCCGGCGACCCGCGGGCTGCCGCCCGTGGCGATCCGTACGACCTCGACGGCCGCGCCGTTCCCGGGCGCGATCCCCCGCGCGCTGGGAATGGTGAGGTCGGTGTTGGACGCGAACCACGGCACCCCGGCGTTCACCGCGAACGCCATCTCCGCGAGCTGCGACCAGCGCAGCTCGGGCCCGTATCCCTGGACGGCCGCGGCTGGGTCGTCGGCAGCGGACTCGACGGGTTCCAGGCCGCGTTCGCGGAGCGCGGCGAAAAGTCCCTCGCCGCCGACCGCGAGGACCTTGGAGCCGGCGGGCACCTCGTCGGCGATGAGCCGGGCGACCGCCTGCGCGGAGGTGATGACGTCCTCCGCGGCGGCGGGCACGCCGAGGTGGGTGAGGTGCTCGGCGACGGCCGCGGGCGTGCGGGCGGCGTTGTTGGTGACGTACGCGAGCCGCATCCCGTCCTTGCGGGCGGCCGTGAGGGATTCGACGGCGTGATCGATGGCGTCGCCGCCCTTGTAGACGACCCCGTCGAGGTCGAGCAGCGCCGTGTCGTACGCGGTGTCGAGCGGCTGCGCGCTGCCGCTCGGACTGGTCCGGTCAGTCATGGCTGAGGCTCGCTCCTCGTCGTCCGGCCGCTCCGGCCGTGCAGGTCGTGTCGTTGTCCTCGACGATCATCCCCCATGCCGGTCGCGGACGTAGCATGCGCTGATGACCCACCCCGGACCCGACGACGGACCCCACCCCGGTCCCCCTCCTGCGCGGGGCCTCGACCTGGCTCCCTTCCGTGGTCTGCGGTACGCCGCCGCCCGTGTCGGCAGCCTCGCCGCGGTCACCTCGCCGCCGTACGACGTGGTCGTGCGCCCCGACGGGCAGCGGCACCTGGAGACGGCCGACCCGTACAACGTCGTCCGGCTCATCCTGCCGGACGCGGAGACGCCCGCGGAGCAGCACCGCCAGGCCGCCCGGACGCTGGCCGCCTGGCGCGCGGCGGGCGTCCTCGCCGCGGACCCGCGGCCCGCGCTGTACGTCTACGAGCAGCGCGACGGCGACCACCTTCAGCGCGGCGTCATCGGCGCCCTGCGGCTCTCCCCGCCGGAGGCGGGTGTGGTGCTGCCGCACGAGGACGTCATGCCGGGCCCGGTCGCCGACCGCGCCGCCCTCATGCGCGCGACCGGCGCCAATCTGGAGCCCCTGCTGCTCGCCTACCGCGACGGCGACGCGACCGCGTCCCTCGTCGACACCACCGCGGACGCGCGCGAGCCGCTGCTCGCGACGACGACCGAGGACGGCGTCCGGCACCGCCTGTGGGCGCTCACCGACCCCGCCGAGCACGCGGCGGTCCACGCCGACCTCGCCCGCCGCCAGGCCCTCATCGCCGACGGCCACCACCGCTGGGCCACCTACCGCAGGCTCCAGGCGGACCACCCTGCGGGCACCGCGTGGGATTACGGCCTCGTGCTGCTCGTCGACACCGCCCGCCACCCGCTGCGGGTCCGCGCCATCCACCGCGTCCTGCACCACCTGCCGGTGGCCCGGGCGCTGGACGCCGCGCGGCCGTACTTCCGTGTCCGCCCGCTGCCGGGGCACGACCTGGGCGCCGCGCTCGACGCCCTGGCCGGGGCCGCCGCGGACGGCACCGCCTTCCTGCTGTCGGGGGAGGCGGGCTTCCACCTGCTCGACCGGCCGGACCTGGCGCGGCTGGACCGCTGGGTGCCCGCCGACCGGCCCGAGGCGTGGCGCCGGCTGGACGCCACCGTGCTGCACTCCGCGCTGCTCGACCACATCTGGCAGATCCCCGACTCCCCCGACCGCATCGGCTACCTGCACACCGCGGAGGCCGCCGTGCAGCAGGCCCGCCGCCACGCGGGCACGGCCGTGCTCATGCACCCGGTACGGGAGAGCGTCGTCATGGACCTGGCCCGGCAGGGCGTGATGATGCCGCGCAAGTCCACGTCCTTCGGCCCGAAACCTGCGAGCGGGCTCGTCATGCGCAGTCTGGACCTGGAATGACCGCAGGCCGGGAATGAGGGGAGGGAGGGGCCGCGGGCCGGAGCCCGCCGCCCCTCCCTCCGGAGGTGCTGCCTATCAGTCCTGGTCGCTGCCCGGCGCGGGCGCGCGGAAGGGCGAGTCCAGGAAGGAGGAGGGCTCGGCCTCGTCGGTGAGGTCGTCGTCCTCGGCGGGGGCGGCGGTGGGCGCGGTGGGCGCTTCTGCGGGCGCCTTGCCGTCGTCGTCGCCGGTCACGTCGTCGTGGTCGTCGTCAACCTCGTCCTCGTCGTCCTCGTCGCTGACCGCGTCATCGGCCGTACCGGCGTCGTCCGCGTCGTCGACGTCCGCGAAGCGGTCCTCGGACTCGGCGGCCTCCGGCTCCGTTGCCTCGGTCGCGTCGGTCGCGTCCTCTGCGTCCGAGCCGTCGAAGGCGTCGACGAACTCGACGCCGTCGAGCTGCGCGAGACGGTCGGACGCGTCCGTGGTGCCGCTGTGGTCGGCCTCCGCCGCCTTCGCGAACCAGTCGCGCGCCTCGTGCTCCCGGCCGACGGCCAGCAGCGCGTCGGCGTAGGCGTAGCGCAGCCGCGCCGTCCACGGGTGCACCGCGTGCGACGCCAGCTCCGAGCTCTGCAGCGTGACGACGGCCGCCTCGGCCTGCCCCATGTCCTGCCGGGCACCCGCGGCGACGAGCCGCATCTCGACCTGGCCGGCCTTGTCGAGCTTGTGCACCTCGGGCGCACCGGCCATCTCCAACGCCCGCTCGGGGCGCCCGAGCCCGCGCTCGCAGTCCGCCATGACCGGCCACAGGTCGACCGTGCCGGTCATCCGCCGCGTCGCGCGGAATTCGGCCAGCGCCTCGGCGTACCGCTCGCTGGCGTACGACGCGAAGCCCGCCGCCTCCCGTACGGCCGCGACGCGCGACGCCAGGCGCAGCGCGACCCGCGAGTACGCGTAGGCCTGCTCGGCGTCCTCGTCCAGCAGCCGGGCCACCATGACCAGGTTGCGGGCGACGTCGTCGGCGAGCGTCTTGGGCAGGCTCATCAGCTCCTGGCGCACGCTCGGGTCGATCTCGTTCCCGGTGACCTCGTCCGGGATCGGCAGCCGGCGCACCGGCTCGCGGTCCTCCCGGCGGTCGTCCCGGCCGCCGCCGCGGTTCTCGAACCGCCCGCGCCCCTCCACGAAGGGACGCCGGCCGCCGTACCCGCCGCGGTCGCGGTCGCCGCCGCCCTCCCGGCGCGGTCCGCGCGGACGGTCGTCACGGTCACGGGGCCGGTCGTCCCGGCCGCGGTCGCGGTCGCGGTCGCGGTCATAGCGCGGACGGTCGTCACGGGGACGGTCGTCACGGCGGAAGCCGCCGCGGTCGTCCTCCCGGCGCGGGCCACGGGGACGGTCGTCCCTGGGCCGGTCGTAGCGGGGACGGTCCTCGCGCGGGCCGTCGTGGCGCGGACGGTCGTCCCGCGAGCCTTCGTACCTCGGGCGGTCGTCACGGGGACGGTCGTAGCGCGGCCGGTCATCGCGGGGACGGTCGTCACGGCGGAAGCCACCGCCACCACCGGGACGGTCACCGTCACGGCGCGGCCCACGGGGACGGTCGTCCCTGCGGTCGTCAAAACGCGGGCGGTCGTCACGAGGGCGGTCGTAGCGCGGCCGGTCATCGCGGGGACGGTCGTCCCGCGGGCGGTCGTCCCTGCGGTCGTCACGGCGGAACCCGCCGCCGCTGCCGCCACCGTACGGACGGTCCGAACGCGGCCGGTCGTCACGACGGAAACCACCACCGCCACCGGGACGGTCACCGTCACGACGCGGCCCACGGGGACGGTCGTCCCTGCGGTCGTCAAAACGCGGGCGGTCGTCACGGGGACGGTCATCCCGCGGTCGGTCGTAGCGCGGGCGATCGTCACGAGGCCGGTCGTCACGGGGACGGTCGTAGCGCGGCCGGTCATCACGCGGGCGGTCGTCCCTGCGGTCATCGCGGCGGAACCCGCCACCGCTGCCGCCACCGTACGGACGGTCCGAACGCGGCCGGTCGTCACGACGGAAACCACCGCCACCACCGGGACGGTCACCGTCACGACGCGGCCCACGGGGACGGTCGTCCCTGCGGTCGTCACGTCGGTCGTCGGAGCGCGGGCGGTCGTCACGACGGTCGTCGCGGCGGTAGCCGCCGCCGCTCGGGCGGTCACCGTCCCGCCGCGGGCCGCCGCTGCGGTAACCCCCACGGTCGCCACCGCCGTTCGGGCGCGAGTCCCGGCGTTCGGGACGCTCGGGCCGGTCTTCAGGCGAGTTGGACATCGACGTGACTCCTCGAATCGTGCTGCTGTAGTACAAGTCTCCCGTATCCACGGGGACACCGCGCTGCGTGAGTGCATGCAAAAGACCCCTGGTCCTAGCACGTAGGCCAGGACCAGGGGTCTGGAAAGATTGTTCGGCGGTGTCCTACTCTCCCACAGGGTCCCCCCTGCAGTACCATCGGCGCTGAAAGGCTTAGCTTCCGGGTTCGGAATGTAACCGGGCGTTTCCCTAACGCTATGACCACCGAAACGCTATCGGGTCAGCCCCGCCATGACGGCAGGACTGCGACAGAGTCCAAGCGAACAAGCACACTCTTCAGTTAGGTGTTCTTGCATGTTCACCGGTGCGACTGTTCGCAACCCGGGAACCAAACAGTGGACGCGAGCAACTGAGGACAAGCCCTCGGCCTATTAGTACCGGTCAGCTCCACCCCTTACAGGGCTTCCACATCCGGCCTATCAACCCA
>NZ_JBIRQQ010000007.1:0-567400 GCF_044333285.1 Streptomyces sp. NPDC021020 | reverse complement strand
CAGATCCAGCACCACCCCGACCTGGTCAACAGCTGCCTCGCCGGCACCGGCCTGATCATGGACGGCTGACCGACATCACGCATTCAAGTTCAGTAGCGGGCGGAGTAGTACGAGATCGGAATTCCGGTGAGGAAGATGGTGACCGCGGCGGCGAGAATCGCCAGCAGTGCGCTGCCGAATCCGTGCGAGATCGCGATGGAGCCGCCGATCGCGAAGTCGGCGAGGTAGGCGATGCCGCCGAGCGCCGTGGTGGCCACCACGTAAGGGGTCCAGCGGCGGAAGGACTTCGGTGCGTAGCGCAGCGAGTAGTCCTCCAACGTGGTGTTCCGCGCCCAGTTGCTGTACCGGCGGGTCCTGGTGCCGGTGGCGCCGCCGGGGGGCGCGGAGGTGTCGACCGTGTCCGTCACGAGAACTCCCCTTTTTTACGTCCGCGGGTCGTGGTTCCGCCGCCCGGGAACGAGGCCCCGGTGGCGTTGGAAGAGTCCCGCTCGCGTGTTTCCCGGCGATGTCCGGCTCTTTAAGAAGGGCGACCGGAAGGGAATTGGTGTGACGCGCGTAGAAAGAACGTCGAGAAAAGGGGAATGGGTTTGCCTGGCGCGCGGAATTGCGTGCACAATTCCGCCGCGCGCCCGGGGACGCGGGCCCTGGAAGGCGGCCCGCCGCGGTGCGGCTGGCCCGCTGTTGCGGGCGGGCGGTGTGCCGTCGAGGGTGCGGGCGCCGCAGGCAGATGCTTCCCCCAGAAAATATTTCCTGCGGAAGGTACTGTCAATGCCCGGGGTACTGTCAATGCCCGTGCCGTGCACGGCCGTTGGCGGCTCCGGCGGGGAGGAGCGTGGTCACAGTTGGGCGAGGACGGCGAAGTCGAAGGCGTCCGCCCGGGCGAGGTAGACGGGCTGGTCCAGATGGCTGCCGCGCAGCCGCAGGGCGCCGCGCGGGCCCTCGTACCCGACCGACTGCCGCACCGCGTGCATCGCCCGGACGTCGCAGCCGCCCGCCGGCCCCGCCAGCGCGCCCAGCAGCCGCAGGCCCTCGTAGCAGGACTCGCCGAGGCTGCCCACCACCGGGGCGTCCGGCCCGAAGCGGCCGGCCAGCCGCCCGGCGAAGTCCAGCGACTGCGCGGTGGCCAGCGACGCGAAGTAGCCCGCCGCCGCCCACAGGCCGGCGGTGCCGTCGGCGCCGCTGGCCAGCAGGATGTTCTCGTCCATGTGGGTGCTGAGCCGCTGGCAGCGGGCCGGCAGCCCGCGGGCGGCGAACGCCCGGTTGAAGCCGGCCGCGTCCGCGCCCACCAGCAGCATCAGCACCGCGTCCGCCTCCGCGCGCTCGATCTGCCGCAGCACCGGGCCGAAGCCGTCGGTGCCCAGCGGCAGCAGCGCCTCGCCGACCGTGCGCCCGCCGCACTCCCGCGCGTACCGCCGGGCCGCGGCCGCCGTGACACGCGGCCACACGTAGTCGTTGCCGACCGTGAACCAGCGCCGTACCCCCGTCGCCTCCGCGAGCATCCGCATCGCGGGACCCAGCTGGCGGCGGTCCGTCTCGCCGGTCAGGAAGACGCCCGGGGTCCGCTCGCCGCCCTCGTACTGCGCGGTGTAGATGTACGGCACCAGGTGCGCGACCCGCGGGGCCAGCTCCCGGCGCACCGCCGAGATGTGCCAGCCGACCACCGCGTCGACCGCCCCCAGCCGCACCAGCGCCTCGACCTCGGCGGCCACCTGCCGCGGCGGCCCCGCCCCGTCCACCGGGAGCAGCCGCACCGGCCGGCCCGCCACCCCGCCCGCGGCGTTCAGCTCCTCCGCGGCGAGCTGCGCGGCCAGCTCGCAGGACGGACCGAGGATGCCGCCCGGGCCGTGCAGCGGCACCACCAGGGCCACCGTCAGCGGCCGGTCGGCGCCATGGGAGGCGGGCCCGCCCGGCGGCGCGGTGCGGGGGCTGCGGGCCGACGGGAGCATGCGGCCACCTCCGGAAGGGGCGAGGGCACGTGGGCGGCGCTGCGGCGCGGCGGACGGCGGGGAATGTCGGACCCGGTCCCGGCACCCTTGCGGAGACCTCCTAATGTGGCCGAACAGTAGCCCCGGGAAAGGACACCGGCAAACATGCCCTCGCAGCCGCCGCGCCAGCCCGGACGCGACCTCGCGCTCGTCCTCAGCCGCGCCGAACGACTCGTCGTGGCGCGGCAGTCGGAGCTGCTGGCGGCCGAGGGCTGCTCGGTCGAGCAGTGGCGGGTGCTCAGCGCGGTCGCCGGGGCCGGCGGGCTGCCCATGTCGGAGATCGCCGACTACGCGCTGATGCCCGCGCCGAGCCTGACCAAGCTGGTCGACCGGATGGTCGCCGACACCCTGGTCCACCGCCGCGCCGACCCCGGCGACCGCCGCCGGGTGCTGCTGCACCTGGCCCCGCGCGGCCGCGCGCTGCACCAGCGGGCGGCCGCGGCGGTCGCCGCCGACCACGCCCGGCTGCTCGACGCCCTCGGCGACCCCGGCGGGCTGGCCTCGGCCCTGACCCTGCTCGCGGACCTCGCCGCGGCGCCCGGCACCCCCGCCGGCCGGGCCCGCGTCCCGCGCTGACGGGACGGCGCCCGCACCAGGGGGCGTTCAGCCCTGCCAGCGCCACTCCGCGACCTCCGGCAGGTCCACGCCGTGCTCGCGGATGTACGCGTGGTGGCGCAGCCGGACCTCCTCCATGTGCTGCCGGACGCCCGCCGCGGTGACCGCGAGGCCCGGGACTCGGTCGATGACGTCCATGACCAGGCGGTAGCGGTCCAGGTCGTTGCGCAGCACCATGTCGAAGGGCGTGGTCGTGGTGCCGATCTCCTTGTAGCCGCGCACGTGCAGGTGGTCGTGGCCGCGGCGGCGGTAGGCGAGCCGGTGGATCAGCCACGGATAGCCGTGGTACGCGAAGATCACCGGCTTGTCCGGGGTGAGGAGCGCGTCCCACTCCGCGTCCGACATCCCGTGCGGGTGCTCCTCCTTGGGCAGCAGCCGCGCGAGGTCCACGACGTTGACGACCCGTACGGCCAGCTGCGGCAGGTGGTGCCGGAGCAGCTGGGCCGCGGCCAGCACCTCCAGGGTGGGGACGTCGCCCGCGCAGGCCAGCACCACGTCGGGACCGCGCCGTACGTCCTCGCTGCCGGCCCACTCCCACAGGCCCGCGCCGCGTGCGCAGTGCGCGATCGCGGCGTCCATCGGCAGCCAGTCGAAGGACGGCTGCTTGCCCGCGACCACCACGTTGACGTAGTCGCGCGAGGCGAGGACGTGGTCGGCGACCGACAGCAGGGTGTTGGTGTCCGGCGGCAGGTAGACCCGGACGACCTCGGGCGCCTTGTTGAGGACGTGGTCGATGAACCCGGGGTCCTGGTGCGAGAAGCCGTTGTGGTCCTGCCGCCACACATGCGAGGTGAGCAGGTAGTTGAGCGAGGCGATCGGGCGGCGCCAGGGCAGCGCGCGGGTGGTGCGCAGCCACTTGATGTGCTGGTTGACCATCGAGTCGACGATGTGCACGAAGGCCTCGTAGCAGGAGAAAAGGCCGTGCCGGCCGGTCAGCAGGTAGCCCTCCAGCCAGCCCTGGCAGGTGTGCTCGGAGAGGATCTCCATGACCCGGCCGTGCCGGTCCAGGTCCTCGTCGACGGCCAGGACCTCGGCCTGCCAGGCCTTGCCGGTCGACTGGTAGACCGCCTGCAGCCGGTTGGACGCGGTCTCGTCGGGCCCGACGAGCCGGAAGTCGCGGCGGCCGGCCGTCTCGGCCATGACGAAGTCCAGCAGCTCGCCGAGCACCCGGGTGGGCTCGTGCTGCGAGCCGCCGGGGGTGTCGACGGGCACCGCGAAGCGGTCCAGCGGCGGCAGCGGCAGGTCGCGCAGCAGCAGCCCGCCGTTGGCGTGCGGGTTGGCGCCGAGCCGCCGCTCGCCGGCCGGCACGCAGGCCAGCACCTGCGGGCGCGGGCGGCCGTCCTCGTCGAACAGCTCGGCCGGGCGGTACGAGCGCAGCCACTCCTCCAGCTGCCGCAGGTGCCCGGGGTTGTCGCGGACTCCGGCCAGCGGCACCTGGTGGGCGCGCCAGGTGTTCTCGACCGGCTCCCCGTCGACCTCGGCGGGCCCGGTCCAGCCCTTCGGCGTGCGCAGCACGATGACCGGCCAGCGCGGGCGCTCGGTGGAGCCGCCGCTGCGGGCGGCGTCCTGGAAGGCGGCGATACGGTCCAGCGCGGTGTCCATCGCCGCGGCCATCGCGCGGTGCACCTCGGCGGGGTCGTCGCCGCTGACGTGGAGCGGCTCGTGGCCGTAGCCGCGCAGCAGCTCGTCCAGCTCGGGGCGCGGGAGGCGGGCCAGTACGGTGGGGTTGGCGATCTTGTAGCCGTTCAGGTGCAGGATCGGCAGCACCGCGCCGTCGTGGACCGGGTCGAGGAACTTGTTGCTGTGCCAGGACGCCGCGAGCGGCCCGGTCTCGGCCTCGCCGTCGCCGATCACGCACGCGACCAGCAGATCCGGGTTGTCCAGCGCGGCGCCGTACGCGTGGCTGAGCGAGTAGCCCAGCTCGCCGCCCTCGTGGATGGAGCCAGGGGTCTCGGGTGCGACGTGCGAGGGCACGCCGCCGGGGAAGGAGAACTGCTTGAAGAGCCGGCCCATGCCCGCGGCGTCCCGTGTGACGTCCGGGTAGGTCTCGGTGTAGCTGCCCTCCAGCCAGGAGTTCGCCAGCACCGCGGGCCCGCCGTGGCCGGGGCCCCACACGCAGATCGCGTCCAGACCGCGGGCGCGGACGACCCGGTTGAGATGGGTGTGCACCAGGTTCAGCCCGGGGGAGGTGCCCCAGTGGCCCAGCAGCCGCGGCTTGATGTGCTCGGGGCGCAGCGGCTCGGTGAGCAGCGGGTTGTCCATGAGGTAGATCTGGCCGACCGCGAGGTAGTTCGCGGCCCGCCAGTGGGCGTCCAGGGCCCGCAGCTCGTCGTCGGGCAGGTCAGGGCCGGGATGCGTCGGGGGCGTCGCGGGTTCGGATGCGTCGGGCATGCTGGCCTCCAGGCGGCGGGGGAGTCGTCCGGGTCCAGCCTTCCCGCCCGCGGGGCCGGGCAGCAGGGCCGTTCGGGGCAATGTTCGG
The DNA here is from genome assembly GCF_044333285.1 of Streptomyces sp. NPDC021020. Taxonomy (NCBI): domain Bacteria; kingdom Bacillati; phylum Actinomycetota; class Actinomycetes; order Kitasatosporales; family Streptomycetaceae; genus Streptomyces; species Streptomyces sp. NPDC021020. Next base: position 562,321 of record NZ_JBIRQQ010000007.1, on the reverse strand, counting down.
AAAGACGCCGGTCAGGGCGCGGCGGCCGGGACGGCTGTGGGAGGCGGCGGGCCGCGGGCGTAGGCTCGTGGACGGTGCGACGAGGACGCGGGAGGTTGCCGATGCCGGGATGGGGTGTGGCGCAGCGCGCGCTGTGGATCACGGCGGCGGCCGGGCTCGCCGTCGACCAGTCCACCAAGGCGGTCGCGGCCGAACTGGTGGAGGGCCACCAGCCCAGCCACGTACTCGGCGGGCTGGTCACCTTCACGGCCTACCGCAATTCCGGGGCCGCCGGCTCCTTCGCGCCGCGCGCCACGCTCGTCTTCACCGTGCTGGCGATCTGCGTGCTGGCCTTCATCGCCCGCAAGGCGCCGGAGATACGCTCCACCGGCTGGGCGGTCGGGCTCGGGCTGGTCTTCGCCGGCGCGGGCGGCAACCTCGCCGACCGGCTCTTCCGCACCCCGGCCTTCGGGCGCGGGGCGGTGCTGGACTTCATCCAGGTCGGGCACGGCGGCATCTTCAACCTCAGCGACCAGTGCGTGACGGCGGGGGTCGTCGTGGTCATGGTCCAGCTCGTACGCGGTATCCCGCTCACCTCCTCGCCGGCCCCCGCGCCCCCCACCTGACCGCGGCACCCGCAGGCGCGGGCCTCAGCCGGCGTCCTGCCCGGCCCCGCACTCGGTGGACATGGCCCGCAGCAGCGCGGGCAGCCCGACGGCCAGGGCCCGCTGCTCCTCCGCGGACAGCGCGGCGAGCCAGCGCTCGTGCCGCAGCCGCGTCGCCTCGGCGATCCGGACGGCGACCTGGCGGCCCGCGGCGGTCAGCACCACCTTCTGGAAGCGCCGGTTGCTGGGGTCGCGGGCGCGCTCGACCCAGCCCTTGTCCGTCATGCCGGCCACCAGCCGGCTCACGGTGCTCTTCTCCAGGCTCAGGTACGAGCCGAGTTCGTGCTGCACGCACGGTCCGGCGGACAGGTAACCGAGCGCCAGGGCTTCCGACAGCGAAGCCCCGAGCCCCGGCACGGCCCGCGACGGGTCCAGCACACCACGTTGCCTGAACAGGCCGTCCATCGCCATTTCCAGCACGTGGTGCGGTTCGGCGTGCATTACCACCTCCGTGGGGTTGCGAGGGACAACCCCTGATCGGCGCGCCGCCGCCACGGCGAGGGGCGCCGTAGAGGCGGTTGTTCTGTGCAACTCGGTGATCCGGTCATGATATCCGACCGGAAGAACCCCGGGCCGGGCGTGTTCACCGTACTGAAGGCACGCCAATTCGACGAGCGTTCGGGGCAGTTGGGATCGGAGCCGCGGCCGGGAACGCAGCAGTGGCCGTCTCCTCTGACAGGCGAGGAGACGGCCACCGGACGGGGGGCGCCGCGAGCGGCGCGGGTGTCAGCCGACCGGGTCGGCGGCCGAGTCGGAGCCGGCGCCCGGGGCCGCGGGCGTGGCGGCGGGCTGCCGGTCGGCGCCGGACCTCATCAGGGCGCGGGCGCCGTCGAACGCGGCGCGGGCGACCATCAGGATGATCAGGCCGTTGATCACGTGGAAGCCCATGATGACGGTTCCGGCCGTGCTGCTCCTGTCGTCGTCCCGGCCGCCGATGGTGTTGATGAGGACCTGCACGGGCACCAGCAGCGCGATCAGGAAGGTGGTGCCGATCAGCTTGCGGGGCACCTTGGCCACGGCGCCGACGACGGTGGCGACCACGGCCAGCGGCAGGATGATCATCTCCCCGTTCACCTTGTGCGCGTCGAAGGTGCTGTCCGTCTGCGGCTTGGTGAAGACGGCGACGCCGGCGAGGTAGAACTGCACGCCTATCGCCACGAGCAGCAGGACACACAGGACGAGGAAGACCTTGCGCATGACGGGCGTCCTTTCGGAATGCGGGCATGCCGGAATCCGGCCGTGACGGAACGACACCGGCTGAGTCGGTCTGCGCACCAAGGGTAGCGAGATCGGCCCCGCATCACCCGGCCTCCAGGGGGACTTAGGGGTTGTCCCGGAATCCGTGCAGCGTGCGGCCGCACGCCGCGCGCGGGGCTACGGCGTGGCGCCGGCGGTCATCAGCGAGAGGATCGTCCGGCTCGCCAGATCGCCGGCCGCGGCGGGCTCCAGACGGCCCTCGGCGACCTCCTCGGCGGCCAGGTGCATCAGCGTGTAGACGGTCGCGACCAGCCAGTCGGCCGGCAGGTCGGTGCGGAAGTCGCCGGAATCCCGGCCGCGCCGCACCAGCCGCCCTATCGTGCCGAGCACCGACTCGGCGTAGCCGCGCAGCTGCTCCGGCGGCAGCGTGGAGGAGGCCACCCGGTAGAGGTTGCGGTGCCGTTCCAGCACCTGCCAGGAGGAGCCGATCAGCTGCCCGAGCACCTCGCGCGGCGGGCCGTCGTCCAGCGGCAGCAGCGCGATCGCCTCCAGGGTCTGCGTGAAGGCGCGCTCCAGCGCCGCGTCGACGAGCGCCTCGCGGGTGGGGAAGTGCGTGTAGAGCGTCACCCGGCTCACCCCCGCGGTGCGGGCGATGGCCGACATGTTGACGTTCCCGTCGAGCGGGACGCACGCGAGTGCGGCGTCGAGGATGGCGGCGATGCTCCGCTCGGCGTCGGAGCGGCGGCGCCGTCCCGCCTCGCCGCCGCGGGTCCCCGGGTCGTCGTGCATGGCCGTCAGGATATCCGCGCGGGCGCGGGCGGCCCGTCTCCGGGATCCCGGGGGCCAGGGTGGCGTGCTTTGACAGCATGTTAGATTTATCGGGCTGTCGGCGGGGACGGTGCGGGCGGAGCCGTGCGCTTGCGTCCCCCGGCGCGGTGCGGCCTGCACACGTTCATCCACCGGACGCGAGACAGGGACGACGAGGACACCGCCCGTGACTGCTGACCTGATCACCCTCGACCTGCTCGCCGTCGCGCTCACCGCGGCGGCCTGGCTCGCGGCGGGCGCCACCGCCGTCTCCCGCAAGGCGCTGATCGCCGCCGCCCTCACCGGCCTCGGCCTGCTGCTGACCGCGATACGCGTGGTGCTCGTCGTCCTGCTCGGCACCGGCGGGGGCTGGTGGTTCGTCCAGGAGAAGGCGCTGCTCGAACTGCCGCTGCAAGCCGTCACCGCAGCGGCCGCCGCGGTCGTCGCCACCCGGCGGCTGCTCCGGCCGGCGCTGGCCCGCGGTCCGCTGGAGGGCGACACCGCGCCGGTGGCCGTACCGCTCTTCGCCGCCGGGATCGCCGCCCTCGCGGGCCTGGTCGTGACGCTGCTGATCGGCTACCCGGTCACCGTGGCCGTCGCACTGGTCACCGTCGCGCTCGTGGCGCTGCTCGCGCTGGCCGCCTGGTGGGTGCTGGACGGGCGGCCGCGCGGTGTCGTGCTCGGCGCCGGGGGAGTGGCCTTCGTGGTCGGGGTGGCGGGCGCGCTGACCACCTTCGCAGGCACCCCGGCGACCGACGCCGGCGGCGGACCCGCGATCGCCTACCCGCCCGCCAAGGGCGTCTCGGTGGCCACCCTCACCGGCCCGTCCGCCCCCGACCCCGGCGGCACCGTGCGCCGCTACAGCCTCCAGGCCCGCAAGGCGACCGTCACCCTGGCCTCCGGCCGCAAGGTCGCCGCGTGGACCTTCGACGGCACCGTGCCCGGCCCGCCGATCACCGCCGTCCAGGGCGACCTGGTCGAGGTCACCCTGCACAACGTCGACATCTCCGCGGGGGTGTCGATCCACTGGCACGGCTACGACGTACCGTCCGCCGAGGACGGCGCCGTCGGCCTCACCCAGGACGCCGTCACCCCCGGGCACAGCCTCACCTACCGCTTCCTCGCCGCCCAGGCGGGCACGTACTGGTACCACACCCACCAGGACTCCAACCAGGGCGTGCAGAAAGGGCTGTTCGGCTCGCTCGTCGTGACGCCGCGGCCCGCGGGAGCGCAGGCCGCGACCGGCGCGGCCGACATCCCGGTGCCCGTGCACACCTTCGACGGTGTGACCGCCGTCGGCGACCGCGACACCCTCGACACCCGGCAGGTCGCGCCCGGCAGGCCGGTCCTGCTGCGGCTGATCAACACCGACAACGTCACCCACCGCTTCACCCTGGCCGGCGCGCCCTTCACCCTCGCCGCGGTGGACGGCAACGCCCTCGACGGCCCCGGCACCCTGCGGGACACCGCGCTCAGCCTCGCCGCGGGCGGCCGCTACGACCTGCGGCTGACCATGCCGTCCGGCTCCGTCGCGCTGCTGGTCGACGACGACCGGGCGCACGGCCTGCGCCTGCTCCCCGGCGGCGGCAAGGCCGCGGCGGCGCCGGACACCGCGTCCTGGCCCGCACTCGACCTGCTCTCCTACGGCCGCCCCGCCGCCCGCCCGGCCACCGACGCGGGCCCCTTCGACCGCCGCTTCACCCTCGTCCTGGACCGCGGCCTGTCGCTGTCCGGGCCGGTCAAGGGCCGCGACTGGACGGTCAACGGCCACGCCTTCCCCGACGTGCCGACCCTCGTGGTGCGCAAGGGCGACCGGGTGGAGATGACCGTGGTCAACCGCAGCCTGGCCACCCATCCCTGGCATCTGCACGGCCACTCGGTCCGTATCCTGTCCCGGAACGGCGACCCCGTGACCGGCAGCCCGCTGACCATGGACACCTTCGACGTCAAACCGGGCGAGGTGTGGAAGGTCGCCTTCACCGCCGACAACCCGGGCCTGTGGATGGTCCACTGCCACAACCTGGTGCACGCCTCGCAGGGCATGTCCCTGACGCTGGCCTACGAGGGCGTCACCGACCCGTACGACATGGCGGGCATGCACGGCGACTGACGGCACGGCCGCGCATACGTGACATTGTGTCAGATCCGGGCCATGGCAGGATGCCTGCCATGACGACGCACAGCGCGATCAGCACGAGGGACCGGGTGCGCAACCGGGTGGTCGTCCTCTTCCACCGCGTCGGGCTGCCCTTCGGGCCGATGCAGCTGCTGACCCTTCCCGGCCGCAGGACGGGCATCCCGCGCACCACCCCGGTCGCCCCGGTGACCATCCACGGGGCCACCTACATCTGCCAGGCCTACCCGCACGCGGACTGGGTGAAGAACGCCCGCGCGGCCGGCCGCGGCACGCTCACCCGCGGCCGCGAGACCCGCGAGGTCGACCTCGTCGAGGTGCCGGTGGGCGAGCGCGGCGTCGTGCTGCGGGAATTCCCGGCGCAGAACCCGATGGGCGTCGGCGCCTTCCTGCGCAACGGCCTGGTCGACGAGCCCACCGCCGACGCCTTCGCCGCCGCGGCCCCGGCCGTGCCGGTGTTCCGCGTCGTCGCCCGGGCGCGGCCGCGGGGCTGACCGCGCGCCCGCCCCCGGACCGGGAAGGGCCTTGGTACAGTCGGTGGAGCAGGAAGACCAGGTCCGGGCCCGCAGGTCCGGGACGAGAGAGGCCACGCGTGGCGGGTGACGACGACATCTCCGGGTGAGTCCGGAGCCCCGGGCCACCGGGCGGCGCACGAGGTGCACCGCCGGGGGCCGCTTCGTCGTCCCTGAACGCCCGCCGGTGAGCGCGCGCGCTCCCTGCCCTGCCGTACCCGAGGTCTTGTCATGTCCGACGCCCAGATCATCTGCTCCCACCTGTCCTTCAGCTGGCCCGGGGACATCCCGGTCCTCCAGGACCTGTCCTTCACCGTCGGCCCCGGCCGCACCGGGCTCGTCGCCCCCAACGGCGCGGGCAAATCCACCCTGCTCCGGCTGATCGCCGGGGATCTGCAGCCCACCGGCGGCACCGTCACCGTCGGCGGCGTGCTCGGCTACCTGCCGCAGACGCTGCCGCTCAGCGGGGACCTCCGCGTCGCCGACGTCCTCGGGGTCGCTCCGGTTATCGCGGCGCTGGACGCCATCGAGTCCGGCGACACCGACGAGCGCCACTACGCCGTCATCGGCGACGACTGGGACGTGGAGGACCGCAGCCGCGCCCAGCTGGAGCGGCTCGGCCTCGGCGACGTCGCACTCGACCGGCGGCTGCGCACCCTCAGCGGCGGCCAGACCATCGCCCTGGGGCTGGCCGCGCAACTGCTCGGCAGGCCCGACGTGCTGCTGCTCGACGAGCCGACCAACAACCTGGACGGCGAGGCCCGGCAGCGGCTGCACACCGTCGTCGAGGAGTGGACCGGCTGCCTGCTGCTGGTCAGCCACGACCGCGCGCTGCTCGACCGGATGGACCGCATCGCCGAGCTCGACGACGGCGTGATCCGTACGTACGGCGGCGACTTCACCGCCTACCAGGAGGCCGTGGCCGCCGAGCAGGACGTCGCCCTGAAGAACCTGCGGGCCGCCGAGGCCGACGTCAAACGGGAGAAACGGGAGATGCAGCAGGCCCGCGAGCGCGCCGAGCGGCGGGCGAACAACGCCGCCCGCAACATCGCGAACGCCGGGCTGCCGAAGATCGTCGCCGGCGGGCTCAAGCGCCGCGCCCAGGAATCCGCGGGAAAGGCGGGCGGCACGCACGCCGCCCGGCTCGGCGACGCGCGGGCCCGGGCGGACGAGGCGGGGCGCGCGGTGCGCGACGACGACCAGATCGTGCTGGACCTGCCCGCCACCCGGGTGCCCGCCGGCCGCACGGTCTTCACCGGCGAGGGCCTGCGGATCCGTCTCGGGCAGCGCGAGGTCTTCGCCGGGGAGGGCGCCGACCTGGTCGTCCGCGGCCCCGAGCGGATCGCGCTGACCGGCGCGAACGGCGCGGGCAAGTCCACGCTGCTGCGGCTGCTGAGCGGTGACCTGGAGCCCGACGCCGGCCGGGTGACCCGGGCCGCGGGCCGCTCGGCGTACCTCTCGCAGCGGCTGGACCTGCTGGACCCGGAGCAGTCCGTCGCCGCCAACCTGGCCGGTTACGCCCCCGGTATGCCGGTGGCCGAGCGGCTGAACCTGCTGGCCCGCTTCCTCTTCCGCGGGCCGCGCGCCACCGAGCTGCCGGTCGGCGCGATGTCCGGCGGCGAGCTGCTGCGCGCGACGCTGGTCTGCGTGCTGTACGCCGAGCCCGCGCCGCAACTGCTGCTGCTCGACGAGCCGACCAACAACCTCGACCTCGGCGGGGTGGCCCGCCTGGAGTCGGCACTGACGGCCTACCAGGGCGCCTTCGTGGTCGTCAGCCACGACGAGCACTTCCTCGCCGCGATCGGCATCACCCGCCGCCTCCACCTGGCCGCCGGCACCCTACGCGAGGCGGCCCCGCCGGAGGCCTGACCCGCGGGGGTGGCGCGGGGGCCGGGGCACGGGCGTGCCGCGCGGGTCGGGCCTGGGCCCACGGCCCGGGCGGGGGCCCGGGCACGGGCGTGCTGCGCGGGTCGCCAGGCGGGGGGCCCTGGGTCGCGGGCTGCCGACCGCGAGCTGTGGGCTCGGGGCGGCGGGAGTCGTGGTCGCGGCGGTGCGGCGCGGGGGGTGTGGGCCCCGGCCCCACGGGCTCCGGGCCTGGGCCCACGGCCCCAGGCCCACGGCCCCGCCCCGGGCTGCGGGCGCCGGCTCCAGGCCCCGCCCCCCGGCCCTCTGCCGCGCACGCCGGGTCGCGAAACCCCGGCCCGCGTCACGGGGCGGCGCGGGCGCGCCGCCCCGCAGGCGCCGTCCGCCGGTCCGGATCGCCGTTCCCCGGGGACGCGGGAGGAATACGGGCGCGCCCGTTGACCCGGGTGTGGGAGCGCTCCCACTATGGCTGCGGGTCACGCTCCTTCCCCCCACGCGACAAGGAGGATCCATGACCACCCCTCAGCCACATCCGCACCGCCGCCGCGTCTGGGCGGCGACCACCGCGGGCGCGCTCGTCGCGGCCGGTGCCGCCTGGGCCGTGCACGCGCCGCCCGGCGCCGCCGCGGCCACGGCCGGATGCGGCGTCGACTACTCCGTCACCAACTCCTGGCAGGGCGGCTTCGGCGCGTCCGTGACGATCCACAACCTCGGCGACGCCGTCACGTCCTGGTCCCTCACCTGGACGTTCGGCACCGGCCAGACCGTCAGCCAGGCGTGGAGCGCGAACGTGACGCTCGGCGCCGCCAAGGTGACCGCGACCAACGTCGACTACAACGGAACCGTCCCCTCCGGAGGCACCGCCTCCTTCGGCTTCAACGGCGCGCTCACCGGCTCGGCCACCGCCACCACGCCCACCGACTTCGCCCTGAACGGCGTGGCCTGCACGGGCACCACCTCGCCCACCACGCCCCCCACCACCGTCCCGACGACACCCCCCACCACGCCCCCGACGAGCCCGCCCGCCACCGGGCAGGGCCGCCAGGTCGAGAAGCTGGACCGCGGGGTCGTCTCGGTCCGCAGCGGCTCCGCCAACCTGGTGTCCTGGCGCTGGCTCGGCACCGACCCGGACGGCGTCGCCTTCAACGTCTACCGCGACGGCACCAAGGTCAACTCCGCACCGCTGACCGGCGCGACGGACTACCTCGACAGCGGCGCGTCGGCGAGCGCGTCGTACACCGTGCGCGCGGTGGTCAACGGCGCCGAGCAGGCGGCGTCGCCCGCCTCGCTGTCCTTCGCCAACGGCTACCACGACGTGCCGATCTCCCCGCCGGCCGGCGGCACCACCCCCGACGGCGTCGCCTACACCTACGAGGCCAACGACGCCTCGGTCGGCGACCTCGACGGCGACGGCCGGCTCGACCTGGTCCTCAAGTGGTATCCGACCAACGCCAAGGACAACTCGCAGTCCGGCTACACCGGCGACACCATCATGGACGGCATCACCCTCGACGGCACCCGGCTGTGGCGCATCGACCTCGGCCGCAACATCCGCTCGGGCGCGCACTACACGCAGTTCCAGGTCTACGACTACGACGGCGACGGCAAGGCCGAGGTCGTCATGAAGACCGCCGACGGCACGGTCGACGGCGCCGGCAAGGTCATCGGCAGCTCCGGCGCCGACTACCGCAACTCCTCCGGCTACGTCCTGTCGGGCCCCGAGTACCTGACGGTCTTCAACGGGCAGAGCGGCGCGGCCATGCAGACCGTGAACTACGACCCGCCGCGCGGCACCGTCTCCTCCTGGGGGGATTCGTACGGCAACCGCGTCGACCGCTTCCTGGCCGGCACCGCCTACCTCGACGGCAAGCGCCCGTCGATCATCATGGCCCGCGGCTACTACACCCGCACGGTGATCGCCGCGTGGGACTGGCGGGACGGCAAGCTCACCGAGCGCTGGAAGTTCGACAGCAACGACTCCGGCAACAGCTCCTACGCCGGCCAGGGCGACCACCAGCTCGCCACCGCCGACCTCGACGGGGACGGCAAGGACGAGATCGAGTACGGCGCCATGGCGATCGACGACAACGGCGCGAAGCTGTGGAACACCGGCCAGGGCCACGGCGACGCCCTGCACGTCGGCGACCTCGACCCGAGCCACCCCGGCCTGGAGGTCTTCAAGGTCGACGAGGACACCTCCAAGCTCGCCGCCTGGTTCGCCGACGCGAAGACCGGCCAGATCCTGTGGTCCAACCCCAGTTGCGGCTGCGACAACGGCCGCGGGGTCTCCGACGACATCTACGCCGGCAGCGCCGGCGCCGAGTCCTGGTCCTCCGGTGTCAGCGGACTGTTCAGCGCCAAGGGCCAGAACATCGGCCGCAAGCCGGGCTCCACGAACTTCCTCGCCTGGTGGGACGGCGACCCGGTGCGCGAACTGCTCGACGGCACCCACATCGACAAGTACGGCACCAGCTCCGACACCCGGCTGCTGACCGCGTCCGGCGTCCACTCGAACAACGGCACCAAGGCCACCCCGGCCCTGTCCGGCGACCTGCTCGGCGACTGGCGCGAGGAGGTCGTCTGGCCCACGACCGACAACCGGGCGCTGCGGATCTACTCGACCCCGACCCCGACCGACCTGCGGATCACCACGCTGCTGCACGACACGCAGTACCGCACCGCCCTCGCGTGGCAGAACACGGCCTACAACCAGCCCCCGCACCCCAGCTTCTTCCTCGGCAACGGCATGCCGACCCCGCCGCGGCCGCAGGTCTACACGCCCTGACGCCACTCCGGCACCGGCGGCCCGGACGGGGACACCCCCGCCCGGGCCGCCCGGGCGGCGGGCGCGGGCGGGGGGCAGAATGGCGGGGTGCCGTTCACACTGAGCCACCCCGCCGCCGTGCTCCCGCTGCTGCCCGGCGGCCGGCCCCGCGGCCCGCTGGTGGCCTCGGCGCTCGTCGCCGGGTCGCTCGCGCCGGACGTGCCGTACTTCACCGAGTCGCTGGTGCACGGCACCTTCGGCTACGGGGAATTCACCCACAGCCCGCTCGGCATCCCCACCGCGGACGTGGCGATCGCCGCGCTGCTGGCCGCCGGGTGGCACTGGCTGCTGCGCGAGCCGCTGCTCGCGCTGCTGCCCGCCCGCTGGGCCGACGCCGCCGACGCGCTCACCGCCCCCACCGGACGCAGCCGCGGTGCCGCGGGCGCGGGCTGGTTCGCGCTGTCCGCCGCGGCGGGCGCGGCCACCCACGTGGCCTGGGACGCCTTCACGCACGGCGGCCGGGTGGGCGTCCGCCTGCTGCCGGTGCTGGACCGCACCGTGCTGGGGCATCCCCTCTACTACGACCTCCAGTTCTCCACGTCCGTGCTGGGCCTCGGCGCGATCGGCTGGTACGGCGCCCGCACCCTGCGGGGCGCCGCTGCCGCTCCCTCTCGAACGCCCGCTCCCGCGCCCGCCCGGGGAGCGCGGCGGATGCGGCTGTCCCGCCGGACGAAGGCGGCGGCGACCGTACTGATCGGCGCGGCCGCGGCGGTGGGCGTCGCGACGCGGCTGGCCGGCTGGGACGGGCCGCCGCTGCGCGACGCGACCGTCTTCGACCTGATCCCGGCCGTGGCCTTCGGCGGCGGCGCGGGCGCCGCCGTGGGCCTGGCCGGTTACGCGGCGGTGGCCCGGGCCGCGCTGGTCCGCCGCGGCGGCACGGCGTGAACGGTCCCGCCGACGCGCTCGCGCTGGCCGGCATAGTCCTCGCCGGATCCACCGTGCAGCGCATGTCCGGCATGGGGTTCGCGCTGGTCGCGGTCCCCTCCCTGGTGCTGCTGGTGGGGCCGGCGGAGGGGGTGGGCCTGTCCAACTGCGCGTCGCTGGTGATCAGCGCGGTGGGCCTGATCGACACCTGGCGCCGGGTGCGGCTGGGCGCGATGCTGCCGCTCGTCGCCGCCGCGGCCTGCACCGTACCGGCCGGGGCGTGGGCGCTCGGCCATGTGCCCGAGCCGAGCCTGCTCACCGGGATGGGCCTGGTGGTCGTGCTGGCCGTCGCGGTGATCGCCTGCGGGGTGCGGGTGCCCGCGCTGCGCGGCCGCGGGGGAGCGCTCACCGCGGGCGCGGCGAGCGGCTTCATGAACGCCTCCGCCGGTGTGGGCGGCCCCGCGGTGTCGCTCTACGCGGTCAACGCCGAGTGGTCGGTCGCGGAGTTCGTGCCCAACGCGCAGTTCTACGGGGTCGTGGTCAACGCCTTCTCGCTGGCCGCCAAGGGCAGCCTGCCCCAACTGGCCGCCCCGGTATGGGCGCTGGCCGCCGCCGGCATGGCGGTCGGCACTTTCGCCGGCCGCACCCTGGCCGACCGCGTCCCGGAACGCTGGGCCCGCGTGGTGATCCTCACCCTCGCCCTGGCGGGCGGTGTGACGACAACGGCGAAGGGCCTCTGGTCGCTGTGACCTCCTGACGTCAGGGCCCGCCCGTGGACGCGCGTCCGGTGCGAGCGGCCGCGTGCGGACCTGCGGGCGGCGCGTATTCCGGCTTTCGGGTGCGGCGGCGGACCGGTGTTCGGCGCACGGCCCGGCTGGGGGGCGCTTCACGCGGGCGCGGATTCGTGCGGCTTCGGGGGCAACCCGCTGGTGGGGCCGGATGGTTGCTAGAGGTATGGCCAGTGATTCACGTACGGCGGCGGTCACCCGGGGCGGGGCGCGCCCGCCCGCGCGGGGCAGGGCGCGCGTCGCGGCGTCGCCGACTGCGGCGGCGCGCAGCGGGTAGGCGCCCGCAACACCCCGTTGTTCGCACATACTTACGTACCGAAGGATTTCACCCCCATGGTTTCCCCCTCCCCGCGCGTCCTGCTGTCCGGTCTGGGCGCGGTCGTGCTCACCGCGCTCGCCGGCTGCGGCACCGCCGTCGGGTCCGGCGCGCAGGACCACGCGGCGACGTCCGGCGGCACCCCGCCGGGTGCCGTCCGGACCGTGCCGGCCCCGGCGCCGACGACGGCGTCGCCGGCGCCGCGGATGCCCGCCGGGATCGGCCCCGACACCCTCGCGCGCATACCCCGGCAGAGCCGCCAGCTGGTCGTGGTCGCCGGTCGCGGAATCGATTCCTCGCAGGCCACGGTCGTGGTCTACAGCTGGACCGCCGACGGCTGGCAGCCGGGTGCCGCATGGCCCGCGCACAACGCCAAGGACGGCTGGACCGCCGACCACCACGGCGGCGACCTGCGCTCGCCGATCGGCGTCTTCACCCTCTCCGACGCCGGCGGGCTGCGCGCCGACCCCGGCAGCAAGCTGCCCTACCACCATTCCGGCGGCTTCCACATCGGCGGGCGCGGCTTCGAGGGCGAGCCGCTCGCCGGGTCCTTCGACTACGTCGTGGCGATCGACTACAACCGCAAGCCCGGGACGACGCCGCTGGACTGGACGCGGCCGCTGGGTGCGGCCAGGGGCGGCGGCATCTGGTTCCACGTCGACCACGGCGGCCCCACGCACGGTTGCGTGAGCGTCTCGGAGGCGCACATGAAGCAGCTGCTCGCGACCCTCGACCCGGCGCTGCACCCGGTCGTGGTGATGGGTGACGCGGCGTCACTCGCCGCCTGAGCCCCCGGCGTCCTCCGCTCCGACCACCCCGGGCGCCTCGGCCGCCGCCGCGCGGAAGACGTCGGAGTGCCGGGCGCACCAGTCGGCGAAACCGGCGGGCGGCCGGCCCAGCAGTCGCTCGACGGTGTCCGTGCGGAAGCCCTCGGTGTCGGCCCGCATGAGCCGGAAGCCCTCGACGATCGCCTCGGCGAGGGCGGGCGGCGCGCCGTTCGGGAAGCGGGCGGCGACCGCCTCCTCGGGTGTGGCGACCGGCCGCGTGGTGAGGGTGGTGCCCGCCGCCGCCGACAGCATGGCGGCCTGCTCGGCGACGGTGAGCGGTTCGGCGCCGGTGAGCGCGTACGCCCGGCCCGCGTGGCCGTCCGTGGTGAGGACGTGCGCGGCCACCGCGGCGATGTCCGCCGGGTCGATGAGCGTCATCCGGCCCGGGCCGACGGGGTCCAGGACGTAGCGGCCCGCGCGGATCGTGGGCAGCCAGTCCAGCGCGTTGGTCATGAAGCCGACCGGGCGCAGGATGGTCGCCGGTATGCCGGACCTGCGGACGATCTCCTCGCGGGCGTGGTGCCAGCGGCCCATCGCGGGCATCGGGTCGCCGAGCACGTTGGTGGACGACAGCAGCACCAGGTGCCGTACGCCCGCCGCCCGGGCGGCGGCGACCGCGTTCGCGGTGGTCGCGGTGGAGATGCCGGGGGTGAGCAGGAAGGCCCGCTCGACGCCCGCGAAGGCCGCGGCGAGGCCGGGCGGGTCGGTGAAGTCGCCGACGACGCGTTCGGCGCGGGCGGGCAGGCCGGCCGCCCGGCCCGCGTCGCGGACCAGGACGCGCGGGGCGTCCCCTGCCGCGTCGAGCTGCCGGACCAGCTCGCGTCCGATGTTCCCGGTGGCTCCGGTGACGAGTAGCATGGCTGTTCCCAAGGTCGTTTGCCGTCTAATGACCTGACGGAACGGAACGCTAGCCGGTTAATGATTAGCCGTCAATTGATCTCGCGTGCGGCCGCCGGCGCCCCGCCCGCGGGGGGAGTGGGACCCGACGCGATGCCCGAATTCCTGGACCTGCACAGCCGGACGACCAAGGCGCTGCGCGCCCTCGCCGACCAGGGCATGCGCCGCCTCGGCCTGCACTACGGGCAGCACCACCTGCTCGCCGCGCTGTGGGAGCAGGACGGCCGGACGCCCGGCGAGGTCGCGGCCAAGCTGCACGTCACGACGCCCACGGTGGTCAAGATGGCCGACCGCATGACGGCCTCGGGGCTGCTGGAGCGGCGCCGCGACGACCGCGACAACCGGCTGGTGCGGCTGTGGCTCACCGACGCGGGACGGGCGCTGCGCGAGCCCGTGGAGGCCGAGCGACTGCGGCTGGAGCAGCAGGTCACCGCCGGTCTCGGGGCCGCCGAGCGCGAGCAGTTGACGGCCGCGCTCGGCAAGGTGCTGCACGCCGCGGACGCCCTGCTCGCGCAGGGGTGACGCCCCCGGGGAGGGGTCAGCCGCCGAGCCCGGCGAGGCGCAGCAGCAGGTCCTTCACCTCCGTCGCGTGGTAGCGGTCCTTGCCGTACGCGGGGTCGGAGCACAGCAGCAGCGGGCCGTCCCGCGGGTCGTCGGGCAGCCGGCCGTGGCTGCCGCGCACGCACGACGGGTCCAGACCGACGACCTGGAGCGAGGTGCGGATGCCCAGCTTGAGCTTGGCGACCGACATCGCCGCCCGCACCTTGACCGTCGGGTCGGTGGGGTCCAGGAAGAGTTCGGCCGGGTCGTAGCCGGCCTTGCGGAAGATCTCCACGCCGGTGGCGAAGTCCGGCGCGAGGTCGTCGTCGAGCCAGTAGTAGTACGTGAACCACGCGTCCGGCTCGGCCACCGCGACCAGGTCGCCCGCCCGCTCGTGGCCGATCCGCAGGGCCGCCTGCCCGTCGCGGTCGAACACCTCGTCCACGCCGGGCAGTTGCCCGACGAGGTCGCGCACCCTCGGCAGGTCGGCCGGGTCGCGGACGTACAGGTGCGCCACCTGGTGGTCGGCGACGGCGAAGGCCCGCGAGGTCCACGGGTCCAGGTATTCCATGCCCTGCTGGACGTGGACGTTCAGCAGCCCCGCGCGGCGCAGTGCCCGGTTCACGTCGACCGGGCGGCGGGCGGCGGTGATCCCGTACTCGCTGAGCGCCACCACCGTGCTGCCGTCGGCCCGCAACCGGGCGAGCAGCGGCGCGAGTTCGGCGTCCACCGCGCGGGCCGCGGCCGCCGCCTCCGGGCCGTCGGGGCCGTGCCGCTGCACCTCGTAGTCCAGGTGCGGGACGTAGACCAGCAGCGTGTCGGGGGCGCGGGTGTCCAGGACGTGTTCCGCGGCGGCCACGATCCAGCGGGTGGAGGCGATGCCGGCGCGCGGGCCCCAGTAGCTGAACAGCGGGAAGCGGCCCAGCTTTTCGGTCAGCTCGTCGTGCAGGGCCTGCGGATGGGCGTAGCAGTCCTCGGACTTGCGCCCGTCGTAGTGGTAGACCGGGCGCGGGGTGACGGTCGCCGCGACGTCCATGCCCATCGCGTACCACCAGCAGATGTTGCCGACCGTGTAGCCGGGGTCGGCGCGGCGGCCCGCGGCCCACAGCTTGTCGCCCCCGACCAGGCTGTTGGACTGCCGCCAGTGGAAGATCTCCCCGGCGTCGCGGAAATACCAGCCGTTGCCGACGATCCCGTGCCCGTCCGGCATCAGCCCGGTGAGCATGCTGGACTGCACCGGGCAGGTCAACGCCGGGAAGACGGTGGCCACTTCGGCGCTGAAGCCCTGCTCCGCCACCGCCCGCAGCGCGGGCATGTGCGGCAGCAGCCGTGGGGTGAGTCCCACGACGTCCAGCACGACCGTCCGGCCGCGCCGCCGGCTCACGCCGCCGCCTCCTTCAGCCCGAGTCCGGTCAACGTGCCTGCGGCCCACGCCACTTCGGCGGCGATCCCGGCGGCGAGCGCCGCGTCCCCGTCCGGACGCTGCGCCGCGGGCAGCACCGACCAGGTGTACGTCTCGACCTCGATGTGGTCGGCGAGCGCCGCCTCGCCGCCCAGCAGCAGCCCGAGGGTGCGCTCCAGTACGTCCGAGGTGCCGGTCAGCGGGGGCTGCGGCGGCGCGTGCAGGGGGACGTGGAAATGCACCCGCCAGGGCGCCCCGCCCGGCAGCGCGCCCGGCCCGGCCAGCGCCTCGCCGAGGTCGTCGGCGGTCGACACCGCGCCGGAGGAGGCGCGTTCGCGGGTCTGGTGCAGGAAGCGCGGCTCGCAGAAGCCGGCCAGCGCCTCGCGTACGGCAGGGTCGGCCGGGTCGGCGGCCTGGAGGGCGCACGACGCCTGCACCTTGACGACCGGCAGGCCCGCGTCCGCGAGCCGGGCGAGCACGTCGGCCGGGTCCTCGAACGCCACCGCCAGATGGCACACGTCCAGGCACAGCCCGAGCAGACCGCCCGCGAAACCGGCGAGTTCGGCCTCCACCTGCTCCACCGTCTCGACGGCGCAGCCCGGTTCGGGCTCGAAGCCGACCCGCACCGGGCGCCCGTCGCGTACCGCCCGCTCGGCGAGCCCCGCCTCCAGCGCGCGGATCCGCTCCCCGGCCGCCGCCCGGCGGGCGCCGTCCCACGGCTCCCGCCAGGCCAGCGGCAGCGTGGAGATGCTGCCGTGCGGCACGTCGTCGGGCAGCAGCACCGACAGCACGTCGGCGAGGTCGAGGGTGTACGCGAGCCGGTCGGCCGTCGTCCAGTCCGGGTGGTAGACCGCGCCCTTGACCACCGGGGCGTGGAATCCCCGGTAGGGGAAGCCGTTGAGGGTCACCACCTCCAGCCCCCGGGCGGCCAGTTCGGCGCGCAGCCGGGCCACCGCGGCGCGGTCGGCGGCGAGTTCGCGCGCCACGTCGTGGGCCAGCCACAGGCCGAGGCCGAGCCGGTCGGAGCCCAGCCGCTCGCGGACCGGCACCGCGAAGCGGTCCAACTGGCCGAGGATCCCGGCCAGGTCCTCCGCCGGGTGGACGTTGGTGCAGTAACCGAGATGGACGGCGGTGCCGTCCGGGTGCAGCAGTCGCATCGG
This sequence comes from Streptomyces sp. NPDC021020, assembly GCF_044333285.1. Lineage (NCBI taxonomy): Bacteria > Bacillati > Actinomycetota > Actinomycetes > Kitasatosporales > Streptomycetaceae > Streptomyces > Streptomyces sp. NPDC021020. The sequence goes on along the minus strand of NZ_JBIRQQ010000007.1, from coordinate 545,546 downwards.
GTCCTCCTCGCTCAACGGGCGCCGCGCTGGATGGAGTTGCCTTCGAACAGATCGCCGTGGCCGTGGGCCGCCTCCGTCACGTTGAGGCGGCCGCTCGCCCCGTAGAAGGCCACCGGATTGCGCCACAGCACCTGGTCGACGTCCGCCGCGGAGAAGCCCGCGGCGAGCATCGCCTCGCCGGTCGCGCGGGTGCGCAGGGGATCCGAATGGCCCCAGTCCGCCGCGGAGTTGACCAGGATCCGTTCGGTGCCGTACTCGCGCAGGATCGCGACCATCCGGTCCGGCTCCATCTTGGTGTCGGGGTAGATCGAGAAGCCCGCCCAGCAGCCGGAGTCCAGCACCTGGCGTACCGTCAGCTCGTTGAGGTGGTCGACCACGACGCGCTCGACCGCGATGCCCGACTCCCGGACCACGTCCAGCGAGCGGGCCGTGCCCGCGGCCTTGTCGCGGTGCGGGGTGTGCACCAGCGCCGGCAGGCCGTGCTCCACGGCGAGCGCCAACTGGGCGGTGAAGGCCTTCTCCTCGGCGGCGGTCACCGAGTCGAAGCCGGTCTCCCCGACCGCTACCACCCCGTCCTTGGCGAGGTAGCGCGGCAGCAGCTCCAGCACGGGAGCGCACCGCGGGTCGTTGGCCTCCTTCGGGTTGAGGCCGATCGCGCAGTGGTGCCGGATCCCGAACTGCGCCGCGCGGTAGGGCTCCCAGCCCAGCAGGCCGTCGAAGTAGTCCGTGAAGCTGCCCGGCGAGGTGCGCGGCTGGCCGAGCCAGAACGCCGGCTCCACCAGGGCCCGTACGCCCGCCGCGTGCATCGCCCGGTAGTCGTCGGTGGTGCGGGAGGTCATGTGGATGTGCGGGTCGAAGATACGCATGGGGTGCTCCTCGGTCGGGGCTGCCGGTGGGGGGGCGGAGCGGGGGATGCGGCGGGTCAGCGCAGGGCGGCGAGCACCCGGCGGGCCGCCTCGGCCCTGCGGGGCTCCGGCGAATCCGCCTCGGCGTGGATCGGGGAGGCGGCCAGCAGCGCCGGGTGGCGGCGCAGCAGCGGCAGGACGTCGGCGGGCACCTCCCGCCCCGCCGCGACCCGCTCGTGCGCGAAGTCCAGCAGCATGCGGGCGAGTTCGGCGTCCGCGCGGGCATCGAGGGCGGCCACGGAGGCGAGCGGGACACCCAGGAAGACGCACTTCAGCACGCCCTGCCGCCAGGTCGCGTCGTCCAGCACGGCCGCGGCCGGGCCCAGCGCGGCGGCCACCAGCGCGGTGTCGTTCGTCCGCAGCGCGTCCCCCAGCAGCGGCGCCGCGGCGCCGTCCGCCCGCTCCAGATACGGCAACGCCCGCAGCACCGCCCGGCGTTCGGCCCGGTCGCCGCGGGCGTAGAGATCGCCGACCACGGGCGCGGGCGCGCCCGCCAGCAGCACGGTGCGGACGGCCTCGTCCACCGTCCAGCCCTCCCAGCCCGGCGCGCCCAGGGGCCTGCGCCCGCACGCCCGCCCCGCCGCGGGGAAGTCGGCGAGCAGCGCGGCAGGGTCGGCGGCGGCCCGGGCCAGCGCAGCCGCCAGCCATTCCCGTGCCGCCGGGGAGAGTTCGGCGTCCACCGCCCGCGCCGGCGGGACGGGCGCGGGGCGCGCGTGCTCGCGCAGGAAGGCCAGCGAACGGCGGGCCGTCTGCGGGGCGCTGTGGCTGTGCCGCGGCAACTCGACCGCGACCAGGCCGCGGTAGCCGGAGCTTTCCAGCGCCGCGAGCACGGGCGTGAAGTCGATCTCGCCCGTGCCGAATTCGAGGTGCTCGTGCACCCCCCGCCGCATGTCGTCGATCTGCACGTTCACCAGGTCCGCGGCCGCCTCGCGCACGCACTCCGCGACCGGCAGCGGCTCCAGGCAGCGGCAGTGCCCGATGTCCAGGGTCAGCCGGAAGGACGCGGGGGAGCCCAGGGTGTCGCGCAGCCGCCGGTAGCCCGCGAGATCCTCGACGAGCATGCCCGGCTCCGGCTCGAAGCCCAGCTGCACGCCCTCGCGGGCCGCCGTCGCCGCGAGCCGCGCGCAGCCCTCGGCCAGCAGCTCCCAGCCGTGCTCCGGCGCGGTGCCCTCCGGCAGCACCCCGCTCCAGAACGACACGGCCTCCGCCCCCAGTCCGGCGCCGATCCGGATCGCCCGCTCCAGGAAGTCCACCCGGACCTCCCGGCCGTCCTCGTGCAGCAGCGTGGGGGAGTGCTTGTGCCAGGGGTCGAGCAGGTAGCGGGCGCCGGTCTCCACCACGACCGCGAGCCCCAGCGCGTCCAGCCGGCGGCGCACGGCCGCCAGCCGCGCGGGCAGGTCGGGCGCGTACGGGTCGAGGTGCGCGTGGTCCAGCGTCAGGGCGACGCCCTCGTAGCCCAGCCCCGCGATCACGTCGAGGGCGTCGTCGAGGCGGTGGTTGGCGAAGCCGTTGGTGCCGTAGCCGAAACGCAGCCTTGCGGGTGGTGTCATGTCGGTGAGACCTTCCGGGAGAGCCGGCGGGCCGGCGGGAGCGCCGCGAGCAGCGGCAGCGCGGCCCGGGTCGCGCCCGCGCGGGCGGCCAGCGCCGCCTGCAGCGGGATCGCGCCGAGGATGCCCGCGCCGACCGCCCGCTGCAGCCGGCGGGCGTCGGGCTTGCGGATCGCGTCGAACTGCGCGCCGCCGAACGTACGGACGTACACCGCGAGCAGGGCGGCTGCCGCGGCCCTGTCCCGCGCCGGCGCCCCCGGGGCAGCGGCCACGCCCGCCGCCAAGGCCGCCGTCGCGGCGAGCGTGGCCTCCGGCAGGGCGGGGGAGGAGCCCTGCGTCTCACGGCGGCTCAGCGCCATGACGACGCACGTGTGGGCGGCGACCGCCGCGGCCGCGGGCGCCGCCGCCCGGCGGCCCGCCGGGCCCGCCGCGAGCAGTACGTCCAGGCCGCGGGCCGCGGCCATCGCGGGAGCGCCCAGCGCGGTGTCCTTGAGCGCCAGGTCGTACGCCCACACCACCGCGGCGAGCGCCGCTGCCGAGCGGAGCGCGGGGCGTCCGCCGGACGCCCGCGCCGCCGCGAGGCCCGCCGCGGTGAGCGCCGCGGCGGCGGCCAGCGCTTCCGCCGGGGTCACCCGGCCCGCCGGGATCGGGCGCCGGGGCCGCTCCACGGCGTCGACCTCGCGGTCCGCGAAGTCGTTGAGGGCCATGCCGGCCCAGTAGAGCAGCACGGACGCACCGCCGAGCCCGGCACTGCGCCCCCCGTACGGCCACCCCGCCGCGGCCCCGCCCGCGACCACGTCCCCGGGCACGGTCAGCGCGGCGGGCGCCCGCACGAGCTCCGCGTAGCCCCTGAGCCTGCTCATGCCTCGTCCCTCCGCCGGGTTCGCTTCGTCCTGCGTGATGCGGTGCGTTTGGCGACCTTCCCCCGGCGGGGGCTTGTCGCTCCGTTCTCCCCCAAGCCCCGCCCGGGAGGTGCCCCCACACGCCCCTGAAAACGCCCACCCTCCCGCGCAGATGGACCCCCCGAGCCTTGCGGCCACCGCAGAGGGCACCCCAGGGGCGCGGGGAACTGCGCGAGCAACCTCCCACCGGCCGGAGGTCGCGGGACGGCCCGCGGCAGCAGGGCGGGGCGAAAGGGGCGCGGGGAACTGCGCGAGCAGCCCCCCCAACCACCGCAACGTCGCGACCGTGCCGCAAGAGGCAGCCCGTGGCGCAGCGGCGCGGGGCACAGCGCGAAGCCCCACCACCGCAAGGTCGCGGAACCCACCGCACGTGGCAGCCCGGAGCGCACCCGGGGCAGCTCACCGCGCCGAGGGCGCGCGACTCGCCCATGCGAGGAGCCGCTCGAACTGCGGGACGAGCCGGTGCTCGTCCGCGGCCAGCGGGTCCTTGAAGAAGAAGGCGAACTGCGGCTGCGGCCCCACCGCGCCGCGGGTCATCGCGAGGCCGAGGAGCCGCACGAGGTCCAGGACCAGCGGCGCGGCCAGCGCCGAATCGCACCCCTGCCAGGTGAACTGCATCGTCATCCGGACGCCGAGGAAGCCGTCGAAGGCGATGTGGTCCCACGCGGTCTTCCAGTCGCCGAGCGCGGGCACCTCGTCGATGTGCACCTCGCCCTCGACCGGGTCGGGGAGGAGTTCGGCGAGGCTGCGCCCCTTGGACGCGTTCTTGCTCGCCGCCGCCGCGGGGTCCGCGAGGGTCGCCCCGTCGCCGCCGCCGAGCAGGTTCGTACCGGACCACGCGCGGACCCGCAGGGCGCGGTGCGCGAACATCGGGGCGAGCGCGCTGCGTACCAGCGTCTCGCCGGTCTTGCCGTCGTTGCCCGTGTAAGGGACACCGGCCGCCGCGGCGAGCTGGTCGAGCGCGGGCAGCCGCATCGCGCCGGAGGGTGTGAAGTCGACGTAGCCGCAGCCCGCGCCGAGGGCCGCGTACGCGTACAGCGCGTGCGGCGGCAGGACGGGCTCGGGCCCGGCCAGGGCGGTGCGCAGCGCGGCGAGGTCGGCGAAGGCGGGGTGCGGGGCGGGCTGCGGCGCGGTCGAGGAGAGGTTGACCACGACGACGTGCTCCAGCCCGTGCCGCTCGCGGAAGTCGGTGAGCTGCCGGGCGAGCGCGGTGGCCTGCGGCGCCTGCCGGCCGGCCGCGGCGGCGACGCCGGGCCGGAGTTCCCGCTCGGCGGCGGCGAGCGCGGGCCCGACCGCGGCGGGCAGGTCCGCGGGGAGCACCCCGGCCGCGACGAGCTGCTCGGCGCGCTTGGCCAGCGGGACGCCGGTGACGTCGCTGCCGCCGAACACCAGGCCGGAGAAGGGCGTGAGGCCCGCCCCGCGGAAGTCGGGGAGTTCGGTGACGCAGCCGGTCGGCGGCACGAGCCCGGCGGCGAGCGCGGCGGCGCCGACGACGGCCGTGGTGGCGACCGAACCGCGCGCGCCGACGATCCACACCCCCAGCCGGCTGCCGTGTGCGGTGGCGGATCCCATGCCTTCACCTCCGGGTCGTGCCTGCCGCGGGCGTGCCGGGCAGGACTGGCGGGGCCGAGTGGTGCCTGGAGTTGCGGGGGAGCGGGCCGCGGCGGGCGGATCGGCGGGCGCCGCGGGAGGTGCGCGTACGGAGCCGGTGCGGGGACGGTACGTGCGGGGTGCGGGGGGCGGGGTGCGGGGGCGCCGCGCACAGCGGCATGCACGGCGCCGTACGCAGCCGGGACGCGCCGGCGGAGCGGGGAGGGACGGGCGCCCGCCGGGCCCCTGCGGTCCGGCCGTGCCGCCCGCGCCCTCGACGCCGGCGTAGCGGTTCGTCAGTTCAGCAAATAAACTAATCACCGCTTCCCCGCGCGGCAAGAGGCGGTCAAGAATCCGTTGAACGCACCACGGGCCAGGGCCGGTCGGGCGACTCTGGGGGTGGGTCCGCGGCGGCTGCCGGGGGCCGGGATGCGTACCGCGGAAGTCGCCGCGTAAGGTGCGTTCCCGGCATCCGCAACGATCATCGTGAGCGGGGCGCGGTCACCCGCCGCACCCGCCGCCGTAGGCTCCGGGGAGACGGCTGTCGCTTCCTGTGCATGTCCTGTGGGTCGTTGACCTGCTGCGAAGCAACTATTAGTTTATTGAATCAATTAATGGGCCTAAGAGGTTTCCGGGGCCGGACCCGTCGCGGTCCGCGCTCGCGGAGAAAGGTCGCAGTGTGATGAACGGCGGCGGGCAGCCGGCGAGCAAGCAGAGCATGCGCCGGCACAACCTGGCGCTGGTGCTCCGTCAGGTCGCGGCCAGTGAGAGCGCCTCGCGGGCCACCGTCGCGGCCAGGGTGGGGCTGACCAAGGCAACCGTGTCCTCCCTCGTGGAGGAGCTGCGGCTGGCGGGCCTGGTGGTCGAGCACGTGCCGGAGAACCAGGGCCGCGTCGGCCGGCCGGGCGGCGCGCTCGCCCTCAACCCGCAGGGCGCGGCCGGTGTCGGCGTCGAGGTCAACGTCGACTACACCGCGGTCTGCGTCGCCGACCTCACCGGCGCGCCCCGGGTGCGGCTCACCGAACGCGCCGACAACCGCGGCCGGGACGCCGAGGAGACGCTGCACGCGGCGGGCCGGCTCGCCGCGCGGGCCATCGCGGCGGCCCGCCGCGCCGGGCTGGCGCCGGTCCAGGTCACGCTCGGGGTGCCGGGCCTGGTCCACGACGACAAGGTGCTGCACGCGCCCAACCTGGACTGGCGGCACGTCCCCGCCGCCGAGCTGCTCGGCCGCGGCCTCGGCCGGCAGCGGCCGGCGGTCGCGGTGGACAACGAGGCCAACCTCGCCGCGATCGGGGAATTCCAGGAGCGCCCGGCGGGCGCCGGGGCGAGCTTCCTGTACGTGTCCGGCGAGATCGGCATCGGCGCCGGGCTGATGGTGGACGGCACGCTGTTCCGCGGCGGCGGGTTCGCGGGTGAGCTGGGCCACGTCACGGTGATTCCGGACGGGCCCGAGTGCGGCTGCGGCGCGCGCGGCTGCCTGGAGCGGTACGCGGGCCAGGACGCGCTGCTGGAGGCCGCGGAGCTGGACACCGCGAGCGCGACCCGGCTCGGCTCGGTCCCGGCCGCGCCCGCGGCCGGGACCCGCGCGGGCGGCGCCCGCCGGCAGGCCCTGCGGGACGCCCCGGCGGAGACGCACGCGCCGGTGGACCGGCTCGCGGCGCTGGCCGCCGACGGGGACGAGGCCGCGGTCAGGGCGCTGGCGGTGGCCGGGCGGGCGCTCGGCGTCGCGCTGTCCGGCGCGGTGAATCTGCTGGACCCGCCGGAGGTGGTGATCGGCGGGATCTACGCCACGCTCGCGCCCTGGCTGGTGCCCAGCCTCCAGGTGCAGTTGCACGAGCGGGTCACCTCGGGCCGCTGGCGCTCGGACCGGCTCCAGGTCTCCGGGCTCGGCACCGAGGCGGCGGTACGCGGCGCGGCGGGCGCGGGGGTGCAGGCGATCCTGCGCGACCCGTCGGCGTACATCGACCTGACCAGCCCGGAGGCCTGACGGCCCGTCAATCCCCGCCCGCCCGCGCCCCGGTGGCGGCGGAAGCGGCGCGCCCCCCGGCCCTCCGCCCCGCGTTCCCGGAGCCTTGCGGGCATGTCTGCGACAACCCTTGACGCTCCGCTGTCGGGCAATTAGTTTTTTGACCCAACGAACCAATCCATCACCCTGCTTGTGGTTTGCGCTGATCAGCGGGCCGCAGGCAGGCTGGAAGCATCCCTTGGTGGCGCATTTTCCCCGAGGTGATGCCGCCCTACCGTGAGACGGACCCGTCGCTGCCCGGTGCGAGCAGACGTGCTCCGCCGCGCCCCGGCGCGGTCCGTCGTCCCCTGCGGTACATCCCCCCATCCCGCAGCACGTGCGTTCCACGAGGAGCCGCCATGCGCACCCCCCGCCCACGCACCCGCCTTGCCCTTGCCGCCGCCCTGAGCCTGACCGCGGCGGCCGTCCTGACCGCCGTCGCCCCCTCGGCGGGCGCCGCGACCGACCGGGCGCCCGCCGCGCACTCCGCCGCGGCGGCACCGTTCAAGATCCTGGTCTTCTCCAAGACCACCGGCTTCCGCCACGACTCCATCCCGGCCGGCATCGCCGCCATCCAGCAGCTCGGGCAGCAGAACAACTTCACGGTCGACGCCACCGAGGACGACTCGGTCTTCACCGACGCCAACCTCGCGCAGTACGCCGCCGTCGTCTTCCTGTCCGCGACCGGCGACCCGGTCACGACACAGGCCGAGAAGGACGCCTTCCAGCGCTACATCGAGAACGGCGGCGGCTACGTGGGCGTCCACGCGGCCTCCGACAGCGGCTACTCCTGGGCCTGGTACGGGAGCCTGGTCGGCGCCTACTTCAAGCAGCACCCCGCCATCCAGGCCGCCACCGTCCACGTCGAGGACCACGTCCACCCCTCCACCCAGGGGCTGCCGAACGCGTACACCCACACCGACGAGTGGTACGACTTCCAGACCAACCCCCGCTCCCAGGTGCACGTCCTGGCATCGGTCGACGACAGCACCTACACCGGCTCGACGATGGGCGACGACCACCCCACCACCTGGTGCCACGACTACGACGGCGGCCGCGCCTGGTACACCGGCATGGGCCACACCGCCGAGAGCTACGCCGAACCGGAGTTCCTGCAGCTGCTGCTCGGCGGTATCCGGACCGCCGCCGGCGTGGTGCCCGCCGACTGCTCGGTGGACTCCACCCCGCCGCCCGCCGAACACGGCGTCAGCCTCAAGGCGCACGCCAACGGCAAGTACGTGACGGCGCCCAGCGCCACCGCGCCGCTCATCGCGAGCAGCTCCACGGTCGGCACCCACGAGACGTTCGACGAGATCGACCTCGGCGGCGGCAACGTCGCGCTGCGCGCCCACACCGACAGCCAGTACGTGACGGCGGAGAACGCCGGGGCGCAGTCGCTCATCGCCAACCGCGGCGCGGTGGCGCAGTGGGAGACCTTCCAGCTGGTCCACAACGGCGACGGCAGCATCAGCCTCAAGGCCGCGGCCAACGGCAAGTACGTCACGGCCGAGAACGCCGGCGCGGCGCCGCTGATCGCCAACCGGACCGCGATCGGCCCGTGGGAGGAGTTCGACCTCACCACCCGCTGAGGCCGCACCCCCGCACCACCCCCTTTGCCGCGTACGCCCCCGTACGGCGTACGCCACACCTCCGCATGCGCCCGGACCGCGTACCGCGGAGCACCTCTCCGCCACGGCCGCACCGCCATCCGCGGCCGTAGTGGAGTGTCATGACCATGATCGCGGCGACCCGAATCGTCCGCACATGACCATCCCCCTCACCGAGGAGACCCACGTGTTGCCCGTACGACCACATAAGCGCCCCGGGGTGCGCCGCCGCCTGCGCGGCTGGCTGGCCCTGCTGGTGGCGCTGCTCGCGCTGCCCGCCCTCGCGGTGCTCACCACCGCCCCGGCGAACGCCGCGGCCGCGCACCCCGCCGCCGTGAAACCGGCCGTCGCCGGCGTCCCGGACAGCAGCTTCCAGAAGGTGCTGCTGAACAACTCGGGCGGAAACCCGCTCCAGTTGGACATCGCCAGTGACGGCCGGGTCTTCTTCATCGACATGCTCGGCGACGTCCGGATCATCAACACCGGCGGCACCACGGTGACCGCCGGGCACCTCGACGTCTTCACGGCGAACGAGAGCGGCCTGCTGGCGATGGCCCTCGACCCGGCCTTCGCCACCAACCACTGGATCTACCTCTACTACTCGCCCGCCGCGGCGAGCGTGGACCGGCTCAGCCGCTTCACCGTCAACGGGTCCACGATGGACCTGTCCAGCGAGAAGGTGCTGCTGGAACTCCCGGTGCAGCGCGCCGAGTGCTGCCACCACGGCGCCGGCATGGCGATGGACCACAAGAACGGCAACCTGTGGCTCTCCGTCGGCGACAACACCAACCCCTTCGCCTCGGACGGCTACGCCCCGATCGACGAGCAGTCCGGCCGCGCCGCCTGGGACGCGCAGCGCACCGCCGGCAACACCAACAGCCTGTCCGGCAAGGTGCTGCGCATCCACCCCGAGGCCAACGGCACGTACACCATCCCGTCCGGCAACCTCTTCCCGCCCGGCACCGCCAAGACGCGGCCCGAGATCTACGCGATGGGCTACCGCAACCCCTTCCGGCTCGCCCTGGACCCGAAGACCGGCAACGCCGTGGTCGGCAACTACGGCCCGGACGCAGGCGCGGCCAACTCCGCGCGCGGACCGCAGAACACCGTCGAGTGGGATCTGCTGAGCAAGCCGGTCAACGCGGGCTGGCCGTACTGCATCGGCAACAACACCCCCTACATCGACTACAACTTCGCGACCAAGACCTCCGGCCAGCCCTTCGACTGCGCCGGCGGCCCGACCAACGACTCGCCGAACAACACCGGTCTGACCAAGCTGCCGCCGGCCACCCCGGCGACGGTCTGGTACCACTACAGCGCCGACCCGAACAACTTCCCGCTGCTCAGCGGCGGCGCCCCGATGGCCGGCCCGGTCTACCGCTACGACGCCAACCTCAGCTCGGACCGCAAGTGGCCGCAGGCCATGGACGGGCAGGCGATCTTCTCCGAGTGGAACACCAGCAAGGTCTACACCTTCCATGTGAAGTCGGACAGCACGGGCATCGACGACATGCAGCCGTTCCTGCCCTCGGTGTCGTTCAAGAAGCCGATGGACATGAAGTTCGGTCCTGACGGCGCCCTCTACATGGTCGAGTGGGGCACCGGCTACGGCGGCAACAACGCCGACGCCGGCATCTACCGCATCGACTACCTCAACGGCGGCGCCCTGCCGGTCGCCAAGGCGGCCGCGAACAGGACCAGCGGTCCGGCCCCGCTCGCGGTGAACTTCTCCAGCAGCGGTTCCAGCGACCCGGCCGGCGGCAGCCTCACCTACAAGTGGGACTTCGGCGACGGCTCCACCTCCACCACCGCCAACCCCAGCCACACCTACAACGCGGTCGGCAACTACACCGCCGTGCTGACCGTCACCAACAGCGCGGGCAAGTCCGCGACATCGAGCGTCGCCATCACGGCCGGCAACACCGCGCCCACGCTCACCATCCACTCGCCGCCCGACGGAGGCCTGTTCGACTGGGGCGACAAGGTCAGCTTCTCGGTCACGGTCACCGATCCCGAGGACGGCACGGTCGACTGCAACCAGGTCAAGATCCAGGCCATCCTCGGCCACGACACCCACGGCCACCCGCTCGACCAGTACACCGGGTGCAGCGCGACGGTGACCACGACGCTGTCCAACGGCCACAGCGACGGCGACAACGTCTTCTACGTCATCGAGGCCAGCTACACCGACAAGGGCGGCTCCGGCGGCGCGGCCCCGCTCACCGGGCGCGCCCAGATCACCCTTCAGCCCAAGCACAAGCAGGCGGAGTTCTTCACCGACACCGGCCGGGCGAGCGACGGCCAGGGCACCGACACCCCGGGTGTCACGGTCGAGAACGGCGCCGACAGCGCGGGCGGCGGCCAGGACATCGGCTTCATCGAGGACGGCGACTACTGGACCGAGTCGCCCATCGCGCTGGACAACACCACCGCGGTGACCTTCCGGGCCGCCTCGGCGAATTCCGGCGGCCGGATCGAGGTCCGCTGGAACGCCGCGAACGGCCCGCTGCTCGGCACCGCCACCGTCCCCAGCACCGGGGCCTGGCAGACGTACACCGACGTCACCGCCAACCTCAGCAACGTGCCCACCGGCAGCGGCAAGGTCTACTACGTCGCCCGCAACCCGTCGGGCAGGACCGGGCCCGGCGCGCTGATGAACGTCAACTGGATGGTGTACACCGGCGCCGGGGTCGGCACCCCCGGCACCCCCGGCAGCGGTACCGGCGGCATCAGCCTCAAGGCGCACGCCAACGGCAAGTACGTGACCGCCGACGACGCCGGCGCCTCGCCGCTGATCGCCAACCGCGACACCGTGGGCCCCTGGGAGACCTTCGACGAGATCGACCTCGGCGGCGGCAACATCGCGCTGCGCGCCCACGCCAACAGCCAATACGTGACGGCGGAGAACGCCGGGGCGCAGTCGCTCATCGCCAACCGGGCGACGGCCGGCTCCTGGGAGACCTTCCAGCTCGTGCACAACTCCGACGGCAGCGTCAGCCTCAAGGCGGGCGTCAACGGCAAGTACGTGACGGCGGAGAACGCCGGGGCGCAGCCGCTGATCGCCAACCGGGCGGCGATCGGCCCGTGGGAGGAGTTCGACCTCGCCACCGTGTGACCCCCACCGCATGGCGAAGTGCCCCGGGCCGCGACGGCCCGGGGCACTTGTGCGCTTCCCGGCAGGTCAGGTGAAGGACGTCGGCAGGTACTGGTCGACGTTGTCCTTGGTCACCGTCGCCGAGAAGAGCGTGATGAAGGTCGGCACCTCCTGCTCCACCAGGTCGCCGATGCCCTTGCTCTGCCCGATCAGCCGGGCGAGCGTCACCGCCGACGCCGACATGCTCGACGGGTAGACGACGGTGGCCTTCAGCACCCCGCTGTCCGCCTTGATCTGCTGCATGGCGTGCTTGGACCCGGCGCCGCCGACCATGAAGAACTCGCTGCGTCCGGCCTGCTTGATGGCCGCCTCCACGCCGATGCCCTGGTCGTCGTCGTGGTTCCAGACCGCGTCGATCTTCGAGCGGGCCTGGAGCACGTTGCTCATGACCTGCTGGCCGCTGTCCGCGGTGAACTGCGCGGCCTGCCGGATGCCGACCGAGAAGCCCGCCTTGGCGAGCGCGTCCTTGAAGCCCTGGCTGCGCTGCTTGGTGAGGTCCAGGTTGTCGATACCGGCGATCTCGGCGATCACCGGCTTGCTCACGCCCTTGGCCTTCAGCGTCTTCGCGATGTACTGGCCCGCGTTGACGCCCATGCCGTAGTTGTCGCCGCCGATCCAGGTGCGGTAGGAGAGCGAGTTGTCGAAGACCCGGTCCAGGTTGACCACCGGTATCCCTGCGTCCATCGCCTGGCCGCCGATCGCGGTGAGGGCCTTGCCGTCGAAGGGCAGGACCACCAGGACGTCGACCTTCTTGTCGATGAGCGTCTGGACGGCGCTGATCTGCGCGTTGACGTCGTTGGTGCCCTCGGCCGCCTGGAAGCTGACGTCCGAGTACTGCCCGGCCTGCGCCTTGGCGTTCTTGGTGATCGCCGCCATCCAGCCGTGGTCGGCGGCGGGTGCGGAGAAGCCGATCGTGACGTGCTTGCCCGGGGTGCCGGAGGAGGCCGCGTCCGTCGCCTTGACGTTGGCCTCGGCGTCGTCGTTGCTCGCGTTGCTGGTGCACGCCGACAGCAGCAGACCGCTGCCCAGCGCGCCCGCGCCGAGCAGCATGCTTCTGCGGCCCATCGCGGCGGATCCGGTCTCTTTCATGCGGGTGGTCCCTTCGTCGGGAAGGTCGGAGGGTGGGGGAGAGCGGGGGTGGGGCTTCGGGGGCGGAGCGGACGGGACGTCAGGTGGCCGGGGCGGCGCGGCCGGCGCGGGTGCGCTGCAGCAGCACGGCGCCGATGATGATCAGCCCCTTGGCGATCTCCTGGGTGTCCGTCGTGAGGTTGTTCAGCACGAAGATGTTGGTGATCGTGGTGAAGACCAGGACGCCGAGGATCGACCCGACGAGCGAGCCGCGCCCGCCGGCCAGCAGGGTGCCGCCGATGATCACCGCGGCGATCGAGTCCAGCTCGTAGAGGTTGCCGAGGTTGCTCGCGCCGCTGGTGGTACGGGCGGTGAGCATGACCGCCGCGACACCGCAGCACACCCCGGACAGCAGGTAGAGCAGCATGGTGTGGCGGCGTACCGCGATCCCGGCGAGCCGGGCGGCCTCCGGGTTGCCGCCGACGGCGAAGGTGCGGCGGCCGAACGTCGTACGGTTCAGCAGCAGCCAGCCGGCGACCACGATCGCGGCCATCAGGTACACCAGCAGCGGGACGCCCAGGAACTTGTCCGTCGCGATCCGGTTGAAGGAGTCGACCGTCACCACCTGCGACTGCCGGTCGGAGATCCGCTCGGCGACACCGCGGGCCGAGGCCATCATCGCCAGCGTGGTGATGAAGGCGACGATCTTGCCGTACGCGATCAGGAAGCCGTTGAGCAGCCCGACCGCCGCGCCGACGACGACCGCGGTGAAGAGCATCCCGGCCAGCCCGTGCGACTGGGTGGCCACCGTGGTGCACCACACCGACGCCACGGCCACGATCGCACCCACCGACAGGTCGATGCCGCCGCCGATGATGACGAACGTCTGGCCCACCGTGATGACCCCGATGACGGCCGCGCTGGTGAGGATGTTGAGGATGTTGTTGCTGGTCAGGAAGGTCCCGGAGGTCGTGGTGCCGACCACGCCGAGCAGCAGCAGCACCACCACGAGGCCGAGGCTGTGCATCTGGCTCAGCGGCATCAGCCGCGCCCACCGCGCCGCGCCCCCGGCGGCCGCGTCCGTGGCGGGCTTCCCCGGTGCGGGCTCGACCGGCGACGGCGTGCCGGTCGCTGCGGCGCCGGACCCGGACGGCGGCGGCGCGTCCTTCGCGGGTCTCGGGGTGGTCTGGTCGCTCATGTGCGGCTCTCCTCCATCACGAGGTCGAGTACATGGGATTCCTTGAGCGAGGCGGCCGGGGCCTCGTGGACGATCCGGCCCTCGCGCAGTACGAGCGCCCGGTCGGCGAGCCCGAGCACCTCCGGGACCTCGCTGGACACGAACAGCACCGCGACCCCGGAGTCCGCCAGTTCGCGCACCAGCGCGTACAGCTCGGCCCGGGCGCCGACGTCCACCCCGCGGGTCGGCTCGTCGAGCAGCAGCACCCGGCAGCCGCGCAGCAGCCAGCGGGCCAGCACCGCCTTCTGCTGGTTGCCGCCGGACAGCGTGCCGACCGCGCGGGAGGGGTCGGCCGGCCGCAGGTCGAGGGCGGCCACCCGCTCGGCGGCCGCCGCGCGCTCCCGGCGCCGGTCCACCCAGCCGAAGCGCGCGAAGCGCCCCAGCGAGGAGACGCTGACGTTGCGTACGACGCTGTCGTGCAGGAAGAGCGCCTGGCCCTTGCGCTCCTCGGGGGCGAGCCCCACCCCCGCCCGTACCGCCGCGGTCACCCGGCCCGGCGGCAGTACCGCGCCGTCCACCCGGACCGTGCCGGACGACGGGCGGGACGCGCCGTACACCGCGTGCAGGATCTCCGAACGGCCCGAGCCGACCAGCCCCACCAGCCCGACGATCTCGCCGGCGTGCACGGTGAAGCTGACGTCCTCGAAGCTGCCCGGCAGTGTCAGGTGCTCGACCCGCAGCAGTTCGGTGCGCTGCCGCGGATCCTCGGCCGCGGGCCGTTCGGGGAAGGCGTACGACGCCTCCCGGCCGGTCATCAGCGCCACCAGCCGGGCGGTCGGGGTGCTCGCCGGCAGCCCGGCGGCGACCGTGCGGCCGTCCTTGAGGACGGTCACCCGGTGGCCGATGGTGCGGATCTCGCCCATCCGGTGCGAGATGTAGAGGACGGCGACGCCCCTGGCCGTCAGGTCGCCGATGACCCGGAAGAGGTTGCCGACCTCGTCCTGGGTGAGCACCGCCGACGGCTCGTCCATCACGATCAGCCGGGTGTCGTGCGACAGCGCCCGCGCCATGCTGACGATCTGCTGCTGCGCGGGCGACAGGCTGCCGACCTCGGTGCCGGGGGAGATCTCCGGGTGGCCGAGCGAGCGCAGCAGTTCGCGGGCCGCGCCCGCGGTCTCGCCGCGGCGGGTGACGCCGAAGTGGGCCCGCTCGTGGCCCAGGAAGATGTTGTCGGCCACCGACAGGCCGTGGACCAGGTCGAGTTCCTGGTAGATGGTCGCGATGCCGTGCCGCATGGCGGCGGTCGGGCTGGGCAGCGTGACGGGCTCTCCGTCCCAGGCCAGATCGCCGCCGTCCGGCTGGTGCGCGCCGGCCAGCACCTTGATGAGGGTCGACTTCCCGGCGCCGTTCTGGCCGAGCAGGCAGTGCACCTCACCGGCCCGTACCTCCAGATCGACACCGTCCAGCGCCTTGGCGCCGGGAAACTGTTTGGTGATTCCCCGCATTCGGAGCAGAGGAGAACTCACATCGCCACCTAGGGAAGGGGGAAGTGTGCGCAGGAGAGGAACTGTCCGTGCCGAAACAGGCACAAAGTGTTTGTTCGTCAGTTCAGCGAACAAACTAATGAGCGCCGTAGGTGAGGGCAAGAGCGGGGACGGCACCAGTTTGGAAACCGTCGGCGCGTCAGATGCATTGTGTACGGTGTATAGTTTACGATGTATACGAGGCTGGAAGCATGTGCCGACCGCACCGCCGCGAGGAGCCCGATGCCGATGACCACCGAGACCTTCCCGACCACCCGCACCGTCGAGCTGTCCGCGGGTCCGGTCGACTACCGCGACACCGGCGGTACGGGCCCCGCGGTCGTGCTGCTGCACGGCCTGCTGATGGACGGCACGCTGTGGGACGAGGTGGCAGCGCGGCTGCGCGACGGCCACCGGGTCCTCGTACCGACCCTGCCGATGGGCGCCCACACCCGCCCCGCGCGCGACGGCGCCGACCTGTCACCCGCCGGACTGGCCCGGCTCGTGGGCGAGTTCCTGGAACGCCTCGACCTGCGCGACGTCACGCTGGTCGGCAACGACACCGGGGGAGCGCTGGTCCAGCTGCTCGTCGCGCAGGCCGCCGAGCAGGACGCGGGCGCCGCCGCCGCGATGGAACGGGTCGGCGCGGTGGTCCTCGCCTCCTGCGACGCCTACGACAACTTCCCGCCGGGACTGACCGGCCGGACCGTGGTCCTCACCGGCAAGCTGCCGCCCGCCCTGTTCGGGCTGTTCATGCAGCAGATGCGGCTGCGCCCGATGCGCCGGCTGCCCGTCGCGTTCGGGCAGCTCACCAAGCGCGGCGACGCCGCCACCGCCCGCTGGATGCGCGCCCTGCTGGCCGACGCCGGTGTGCGGCGGGACGCGGTCCGGGTGCTGCGCGGCATCGCCGCCGACCGGCACGCCCTGGAGCGCGCCGCCGCCGCGCTGCCCGGCCTCGACCGGCCCGCGCTGGTGGTGTGGGCCGAGGGCGACCGGGTCATGCCGCCCGAGCACGGCCGCCGGCTCGCGGCGCAGATCCCGCGGGCCCGGCTGGTCGTCGTCCCCGACAGCTGCACCCTGCTGCCGCTGGACCAGCCGGGGCCGCTCGCCGACGCCGTCCGCGAGCTGGTGCGCAGCCGCTGACGGTACGCCGGGCGGTACGGGGCCGGGCGGTCCTCAGGTCGTCGCCTCGGCGGCGACCGGCCCGCCGCCCAGCGCGTTGCGCAGCCGCGGCTCGGGCATGGCCAGGCTCGTCATCCGGCGCCGGCCGACCAGCCGCTCGTAGCTGTACACCGCGTGGATGCCCGCCCGCAGCAGCGCCGACTTCGCCGCGGACCAGCGCAGGATCTCGCCCATGTGCGTCATCACCGCGACGCTGACGTCCCGGTAGATCGCGATCTCGGCGGCGGCGCACTCGCGCAGGGTGCGCTGGATCAGCCGCCCGTGGCCGGCCGCGGTCAGCCGGAGCAGCTCCTCGTGGCAGTAGGCGAGGTGGTTGTCCTCGTCGCGGGCGATCTGGCGCACCGCGCGGCCGATCTCCGGATGCGTGCCGAACAGCTTGACCAGCAGCGCCATCTGCTCCGAGGCGCGCTGCTCGGTCACCCGGCTGTGCGCCAGATAGGTGACGATGTCCTGCTCGCTCAGCGGCTCGTCGGCCTTCAGCCGGGAGTGTGCGAGGCCGATCCCGGACCGCTCCAGCAGCATCGTGTAGTCGGTGTCCGCGGGCACCGGAGCCGGTTCCAGGTGGCGGCCGTGCAGCAGGCCGTTGAAGATCCGGCCGTGCTTCTCCTCGTCCGCGCCGTGCCGGGCGATCTTCGGGGCCAGCTCCGCGAGCGCGGGCGGCACCAGGGCCGCGATCCGGCCGTTCTCCCAGCCGCCCTGCGACTCCCCGCTCGCCGCGATGGAGCAGAAGAGCCGGAAGGAGTCGTCGTTGTCGAGGATCTCCGTGAAAAGGCTGCGCGCCGACAGCATGGCGCTTCTCCTCTCGCCGCCACCGGATGTCACGACGAGTCAAGGCCGAGCCCGCGGGGCCCGCAACCGGGCGGTCCCGGCGCTGCGCCGTCCGGACTACCCGGGACGGTGGTGACCCCGCCAGGACCGGTCCGAGCCGCCGGCCCGGTCCTGGCGGGGAGCGGGGTCAGCGGCGGGCCTGCCGCAGGTCCTGGGCGAGGGCGGCGTAGGCGCCCTTCGGCCGGTAGTCCTCGTCGAGGATCGCCGCCTCGCCCTCGCCCCGGAAGGAGTCGGGCACCCAGGAGTGCTTGTCGGTGAAGCCCCACACCGTGAAACCGGTGCAGTGCGGGGTGCGCAGGCAGCCGTCCAGCAGCACCTGGTACGCCTGCGCCTGCGCCTCCCGCTCGCCGCTGTCGGCGGGCAGCGGGATGCGCACGTCGGCCTCGGTGATCGCGGTCTGCACGCCGAGCGCGTCGAAGCGCCCCATGGTGGCGGCGAGGTCGCGCGGCGCGGGGTAGCGCGTGTCGAGGTGGCCCTGGAAGCCGACGCCCTGGACGGGGACGCCCTTCTTGCGGAGCCTGGCGACCAGGTCGTACAGCGCGTCGCTCTTGGGCCCCGCGCTCTCGGTGCCGTAGTCGTTGATGAAGAGCACGGCCTTCGGGTCCGCCTCGTGGGCCCAGGTGAAGGCGTCCTCGATGTAGCCGGGGCCGAGCTTCTGCAGCCACATGTCGGTGCGGTACGAGCCGTCGTCGGCGAAGGCCTCGTTGACGACGTCCCACTGCCAGATCCGGCCCTTGAAGTGCGTGACCTCGCTGGTGATGTGGTCGTGCAGGATCTGCCGCAGCTCGTCCGCGCCGAAGTCCTGCGCCGTCAGCCAGAGCGGCAGCTGCTGGTACCAGACCAGCGCGTGACCGCGGACCAGCTGGCCGTGCGCCTCGGCGTACGCCACCAGGGCGTCGGCCTGCGTGTAGTCGTAACGGCCGCGGGACGGCTCGACGGCTTCCCACTTCATCACGTTCTCCGGGGTGACCGAGGAGAACTCGCTGCCGACCTTCGCCGCGTACGGCGCCTCGTGCGCCAGCGCGTCGGAGTCGACGGCCGTGCCGACGCGGATGCCGGCCTGCTGCGCCGACACGCGCAGCGGCGGACCGGCCGCGGTCACCGCCGGCGGTGCGTCCTCGCCCGAGCCGGACGTGCCGGACACCAGGTGCGGGACGACGACGGCCAGCACGCCCGCCGCGACCGCGGCGACCGCGCCGAGTGCGACGGCGCGGGTCATTCTCCTCATGGGGGTCCTTCGGGCAGGCGGAACGGCAGTGCTCGGCGGGTCGGCACTCCGAATGTTTCGGAATCGATCACGCAACTTGCGGACGCAACCTAAGGCCTGCTTCCCGGCCGGTCAATATCCCGGACACACCCCGTTCCGCCGGCGCCCCGCGCCGTTACGTCCCGCCGTGCCGCTCAGTCCAGGCCGCGGGCCTGCCGGAAGCGCGCCAGACCGTCGGGCAGCTCGATCAGCGGCTCCGGATACCCCTTGCGGTCGGCCGCCGGAAGTTTCCAGGGCTCGTGCACCGCGGGCCCCTCCACCGCGGCCAGTTCCGGCACCCAGCGGCGGACGTAACCGCCGTCCGGGTCGTAACGGCGCGCCTGCAGCAGCGGGTTGAGGACCCGGTTCGGCCGGGAGTCCGTGCCGGTGCCCGCGACCCACTGCCAGTTGAGCTGGTTGTTGGCCACATCGCCGTCCACCAGCAGCTCCAGGAAGTGCTCCGCGCCCACCCGCCAGTCGATGTACAGCGTCTTGGTCAGGAAGCTCGCCACCAGCAGCCGCGCCCGGTTGTGCATCCAGCCCTCCGCGCGCAGCTGGCGCATCCCCGCGTCCACCACCGGGTAGCCGGTCCGGCCCTCCCGCCAGGCCTGCGCGTCCGCCTCCGCCGCCCGGCCGGTACGCCAGCGGTCGTGCCGGGTGCGGTAGTCGGCCGCCGACACCTGCGGGCGGACCGCGAGCAGCTGCCGGTTGAAGTCCCGCCAGCACAGCTGCCGCACGAACGCCTCCGCGCCCGGACCGCCCGCCGCCCGCGCCCGGTGCACCGTCTCGACCGCCGACAGCGTCCCGAAGTGCAGATGCGGCGACAGCCGCGAGGTGCGGTCGCCCGCCAGGTCGTCCTGCCCCGTCGCGTACCCCGTCAGGCCGCCGCGCAGCCATGCCGTCAGCCGCCGCCGGGCCGCCCCCTCGCCGCCCTCCGCGGGACCCGCGGGCACCTTCGGCAGCGCCGCCGAGCCCACCTCGTCCGGCACCCGCACCCGGCGCGGCGCGGGCAGCGTGTCCCGCAGCCGGTAGCCGGACCAGTGCCGGAAGTACGGCGTGAACACCGCGAAGTGGTCCGAACTCTGCGGGGTCAGCGCGCCCGGCGGCACCGCCGTGACGACCGTGTCGTGCACGTGCAGCCGCCGCCCCGCCGCCGTCAGCGCCCGCCGCAGCCGGTCCTCGCGGCGCTGCCCGAAACCGCTGTCCGCCGCCGCGAGATGGACCTCGGCCGCGTCGCACTCGGCGGCCACCGCGCACACCTGCTCCGCCGGGTCGCCCTCGCGCACCACCAGCCGCCCGCCCCGCTCGCGCAGCCCACCGTCGAGGTCGGCCAGGCACCCGGCGAGGAAGGCCGTCCGGTGCGGGGCCGCGAAACCGGCCCGCGCCACCGCCGGGTCCCGCACGAACAGCGGCACCACCTCGTCGGCCGCCGCCAGCGCCGCCCGCAGCGGCGGATGGTCGTGCAGCCGCAGATCACCCGTGAAGAGCACCACCGCGCGCCTCATCCGCCCGCGCCTCCCGTCTTCTCCTGCTCGGCCGAACGCGCCGCCGCCCGTGCGATGTTGCGGGCCATGCCGCCGAAGACGGCGGCGTGGAAGGGCGCGACCCCCCACCAGTACGCGTGGCCCAGCAGCCCGCGCGGCAGGAAGACCGCCCGCTGCCGGTAGCGGGTGCGCCCCTCGGAATCCCGGTCGACGCACATCTCCAGCCACGCCAGACCCGGCAGCCGCATCTCGGCCCGCAACCGCAGCAGCCGCCCGCGCTCGATCTCCTCGACCCGCCAGAAGTCCAGCGAGTCGCCGACCCGCAGCCGGTGCGCGTCCCGCCGCCCGCGCCGCAGCCCGACCCCGCCGAAGAGCCGGTCGACCAGCCCGCGCACCACCCACGCCACGCCGAGCGAATACCAGCCGTGCTCGCCGCCGATGCCCTCGATCACCCGCCACAGCGCCTGCGGGCTCGCGTCGACGACCGCCTGCCGCCGGTCGGTGTAGAGACTGCCGCCCGCCCAGTCCGGGTCCGTCGGCAGCGGGTCGCTGGGGGCGCCCGGGACGGCCGCCGACGACCAGCGGGTGTCGACCTGCGCCTCCCGCACCCGGCGCAGCGCCAGGGTGAGGGCGCGGTCCACCCCGACCGGGCCGCCCGGCGGGTCGGGGACGTACGCCTCGATGTCGTGCTCGTGGCAGACCACCTCGTGCCGCAGCGACTCCGCCAGCGGCCGGGCCACTCCCGCCGGGACGGGGGTGACCAGGCCGATCCACAGGCTGGACAGCCGCGGGGTGAGCACCGGCACCGGGACGATCAGCCGCTTGGGGAGCCCCGCGACAGCGGCGTAACGGCGCATCAGATCCCGGTAGGTGAGCACGTCGGGGCCGCCCACGTCGAAGGCCCGGCTGACGTCCGCGGGCATCGCCGCGCTGCCGACGAGCAGCCGCAGCACGTCCCGTACGGCCACCGGCTGGACCCGGGTGCGCACCCAGCTCGGCGTGACCATCACCGGCAGCCGCTCGGTGAGGTAGCGCAGCATCTCGAACGACGCCGAGCCCGACCCGATGATGACCGCCGCCCGCAGCACGGTCGTCGGCACCCCCGAGGCCAGCAGCACCTCGCCGACCTCCGCGCGCGAGCGCAGATGCGGTGACAGCTCGCGGCGCGGCACCCCGTGCGGGGTGAGCCCGCCGAGGTAGACGATGCGCCGCACCCCGGCCGCCCGCGCCCGCTCGCCGAAGATCCGGGCCGCCCGGCGGTCGGTCGCCTCGAAGTCCCGCCCGCTGCCGAGCGAGTGCACGAGGTAGTACGCGACGTCGGCGCCCTCCGCCGCGGCCGCCACCGACGCCTCGTCCGTCACGTCCCCGGCGACCACCTCGGCGCGGTCCGCCCACGGCTGGTCGCGCAGCTTGACCGGTGTACGGGCCAGGCAGCGCACCCGGTAGCCGGCGGCCAGCAGCTGGGGGACCAGCCGCCCGCCGATGTAGCCGGTCGCCCCCGTCACCAGGCACAGCCGCCCGCCGCCGGGACCCGCCTGCGGTCCCGTACCCGGCTCCGTGTCCCGGCCCGCTCCCGGGTCCGGTGCGTCGTCCACGTCCACGTCCGCTCCCCCCGCGCCGCCGGTCGCCGCGGCCGCTGCCGCGCTGTCGGCCCCAGCACACCACGCCTGGCCCGCCGCCGCCGGGCGCTGCGGCCGCAGGTCACCCGAAGCGACCAACGGCGCGCCCGGCGGGGCGGGGGAAGACGGGGGAGCGGCCTGGCTCACACCTCCAGGTCGTTCTCGATGGACTTGAGCTGGTGCCGGGCCATCGCCAGATTCGCCCGGCCGCGGTCCAGCGCCAGGTAGAGGAAGAGCCCGGACTTGCCGCGGCCGTGCAGCAGCCGGATCAGGTGGTACTGCGAGCCCAGCGTGATGAGGATGTCCTCGATCTCGTCCTTGAGGCCGAGCATCTCCATGGTGCGGGCCTTGGCGCGGACCACGTCGGTGTTGCCCGCCGCGGCCACGGTGAGGTCGAGGTCCTTGCTCCCGCCGATCGTGCCCAGCGCCATGCCGCTGGTGTAGTCGACGAGCGCCACGCCTATGACGCCCTCGATCGAGGTCATCGCGTCCTTGAGGGCGGTTTCGGTGTTGGCCATGATCTTCCTGCTTCCCTTCGACGGTGTGTCAGGTGCTTGCGGTGGATGAGGGGTCTTGGGCGGCGCTGCCGCTCCGGCCGCCTCGCGGCCCTCCCGGGCGCGCGGCCGGGCGGCCCGGCCGCCGCGCGCCGCCCGCGGCCGCTGCTCGCCGGTCACGGCGCGCCGCCGCCGGCGGGCAGCGCCGCCGTACGCTCGGGCCGCGCGGTGGAGCCGTCCAGCAGCGCGGCCACCCGGGCGCCGCTGCGGCGCGACTCCAGGTGCAGCCGGCCGACGTTGGTGTGCGGCCCGGCCAGGACCAGCAGGACGGCGTCGCGCCCGGCCGGGTAGAGCGCGACGCAGCCGTCGCCGCTGCGGATCAGCAGCTCGCGGAAGGACTCCTGGCCCGCCGCGTCGGTCAGCCGCAGCCCCACGCCGAGGGCGGCGGCGCTCAGCGCCGCGAAGCCCTCGGCCGGCAGGCCGGGCGGGTCGGCGGCGAGCAGCAGACCGTCGGCGGTCGCGGCGACCGCGCCGGTCACGTCCGGCAACCGTGCCCGCAGGCCCTCCAACTCGGTGCGTATCGCGGCTTCGTGGGCCATCGACTTTCTCCTCTCGGCACGCAGGGCACGCCGCTGCAGCACGCGCTTCACCGCCGCGCCCCCTTCACAACCGCTCCAGGGCGACCAGCAGCCGGCGCAGCAGCGCCGCGTCCGGGGTGTCGCCGATGCTCTGCACCCAGGCCGGCGCCCGGCCGGGCTGCCCGCTCCCCGCGGGCGGGGTCTCCACCAGGCCCAGCGCGGCCAGCCGGCGGACGTCCACCAGCGCGTGGAAGGCGGGCCGCCCCAGCAGCGCCGCGATCGCCGACGGGGTCCGCACCCCGTCCGCGAGGCCCAGCACCGCGGCCTGGCCGCGCGGCAGGTACGGCGGGCGGGCACCCGCCGCGCGGGCCGCGGGCGCGGGCGTCACGGGCGCCGTGTCCAGTTCCGGGTGCGGCCACAGCCGCTCCAGCAGCCGGCGCCGCCGCGACACCTCGCCCTCCACCGCCGCCACCGGCACCCCGCCGCCGGGCGAGCCGAACCAGTGCCGTACCCCGTGCCGGAAGCGGGTCGGGCCCGCGGCCGGGGCGAGGACGAACCAGGCCGCGTCGTGCAGCGCGCCGAGCCGGCCGATCTCCAGCTCGCCCGCCGCGATCCGGCCGCGCTCCACGAGCCGCCGCCCCACCGCGCACTCCGCGCCCGCCTCGGCCACCGCCTCTTGCCAGGCCTCCGGGCCGATCCGGCCGCCGGCGGTGAGCAGTACCTCGATACCGGGCGCCGCCGGGCTCTCGGCGTGCACCACCGCGCCCCGGTCGAGGTAGAGCGCGCCGGTGTCGCGTAACAGCACGCCGGTCGCGCGCTCCCCGGCGAGCCGGGCGAGCATGGGGGAGTGCGCCGCCGGGCCGCCCGTACCGCCGCCGCCCGCACCGCGGGCCGTCATGCCACGACCAGCTCCTCGGCCAGTTCCCGCATCCTGCGCAGGGCCAGGGCCAGGTTCGCCTGCGCCCGGTCCAGCCAGACGTAGAGGAACACCCCGCCCTCGTACGGGGCTTCGAGGAAGCGGATCAGGTGGTAGCCGCTGCGGGTGAGCACCACCGCCTCCTCGGCGGCGGGGCCGGGACCGGTGTGGCCCGCGGTGAAGACCGGGTGCTCCGCGGTGGCGCGGGCGTAGTCGGCGGTCTCGGCCGCGACGGTCTCGTGGTCGCCGGCCGCGGCCTCGCCGATCACCCCGAGCGCCAGCCCGCTGATCCACTCCACCAGGGCGGCGCCGCGCGCCCCCGGCAGCGCCATCGCCCGCAGCAGGCACTCGTCGATCCCGGACACACGACTCCCCTCGCCGCACGCTGCCGCGCGACCGCCTGTCCGGCGGTGACGAGTACGTTACGCACAGTGCCGCTCGTTCCGGGGAGTTCTGGCATTTTCCTGCGGTACATGCGGGCGGCGGGCTTAAGATGCCCCGGCCCTGGGGCGCGGCTCCCGTACGGTGGGCGGCCGCGGTTCGGCGGCCCGTCAGGAGCGGTGCCCCAGCGCGCTGACGCCCAGGTCCAGCAGACCGTCCAGGACGAGGTCGACGCCGACGGCCGCGAGCAGCAGCCCCAGCAGCCGGGCCACCAGCTCGACGACGGTGTGGTGCGTGCGCTGGAGCAGCGGCCCGAGCAGCAGCACGCACGCCAGGTCCACCGCGATGACGGTGACGAAGGCCGCGACCACCGTGCCGCGCCAGCCCCAGTCGGTGCGCTCGGCGGTCTCGATCAGCAGGCCGGTCATCGCCAGCGGGCTGACCACGTACGGCATCAGCAACTGCCGCATTCCGCTGGTCAGGTCGGGCCCGTCGTCGCCCGGCGCCTCGGCCCCGGTGTGCATCCCGAGCACCAGGCCGACCGCGTAGAGGAAGAAGATGACCCCGCCGGCCAGCGCCAGCGCGGGCGTCGAGATGTGGAACAGCTCCAGCAGCCAGGGCGAGGACAGGCCGGTCGCCACGCCGATCAGCACCGCGCCCGCCGACGACACCAGCGCGATGACGCGCAGATCCCGCCGCGGATGGTGCTGGGCGAGCCCCGCGAAGGCGAGCAGGACCTTGGGCGGCCCGATCACCGAGAAGAACGTGATGAAGGCGGCGGAGTACGTCAGGCTGATCATAACCGGCATCATGCGCAACAACCGGCTGCATAACGGGTATTGACGCCCGCCCGTTCGAAGGTTCGGTCGCACGGCAGTATCGTTGCCCAGGGCAAGCAGGATCTGGAGAGAGAGACCCTATGAGCGCCCAAGCAGATGCCGCGCAGACCGGTACAGCCGCACCGCCGACAGGCTACTCGCACCGGCAGATCATGATCATCCTGTCGGGCCTGCTGCTGGCGATGTTCCTCGCCGCACTCGACCAGACCGTGGTCTCCACCGCCATCTACAAGATCGGCGAGAGCCTCGACGGACTGACCGCACAGGCCTGGGTGACGACCGCCTTCCTCATCACCTCGACCATCGCCACCCCGCTCTACGGCAAGCTGTCCGACCAGTACGGCCGCAAGCCCTTCTTCCTCTTCGCGATATCCGTCTTCATCGTCGGCTCCGCGCTGTGCATGCTCTCGACGTCGATGTACATGCTCGCCGCCTTCCGCGCCTTCCAGGGCATCGGCGCCGGCGGCCTGTTCTCGCTGGCCTTCGCGATCATCGGCGACATCATCCCGCCGCGCGAACGCGCCAAGTACCAGGGCTACTTCATGGCGGTCTTCGGCACCTCCAGCGTGCTCGGACCGGTCATCGGCGGCTCGCTC
Source organism: Streptomyces sp. NPDC021020 (assembly GCF_044333285.1). Lineage (NCBI taxonomy): Bacteria > Bacillati > Actinomycetota > Actinomycetes > Kitasatosporales > Streptomycetaceae > Streptomyces > Streptomyces sp. NPDC021020. The sequence continues at coordinate 519,905 of NZ_JBIRQQ010000007.1, read as the reverse complement.
GCCGGCCAGGACTCGCTGCTCGGCATCGACGGCTGGCGGTGGATCTTCCTGGTCAACGTGCCCATCGGGATCGCCGCGCTCGTCGTCGTCGCCAAGGTGCTGCACCTCAAGCAGGACAAGCGCCCGCACAAGGTCGACTCGTTCGGCGCCACGGCGCTCGTCGTCGCCCTGGTGCCGCTGCTGATCGTCGCCGAGCAGGGCCGCGAGTGGGGCTGGGGCAGCGGCCGCTCGCTCGGCTGCTACATCGTCGGCGTCGTCGGCATCGTCTGCTTCCTCCTCGCCGAACGCCGGGCGGGCGACGAGGCGCTGCTGCCGCTGCGGCTCTTCCGCAACGGCGTCTTCGCGCTGGGCTCCGCCCAGTCCGCGATCATCGGCATCGGGATGTTCGGCGGCATCACCCTCATCCCGTTCTACCTCCAGCTGGTCAAGGGCAACTCGCCCACCAAGGCCGGCCTGCTGATGCTCCCGCTGGTGCTGGGCATCATGGTCTTCTCGGCGGTCTCCGGCATCATCACCTCGCGCACCGGGCGCTACAAGATCTTCCCGGTCATCGGCTGCGCCCTGCTCGTCGCCGGCATGCTGATGCTCTGGCAGATCGACGCCGACAGCAGCCTGCTGTACGCGGACGCGGCGATGTTCCTGATCGGCGCCGGTCTCGGCCTGAACTTCCAGACCATCGTGCTGGCCATGCAGAACGCCGTCCCGCCGCAGGACATCGGTGTGGCGACGTCGTCGACGACGTTCTTCCGGCAGATGGGCGGCACGCTCGGCGTCGCCGTCTTCCTGTCCATCGTCTACTCCGTCGTGCCCGGCAAGATCAGCTCCGCCTTCGCCGCCGCCCGCGGCACGCAGGAATTCCAGCAGGCCGCGGCCGCGCACCCGGAGCAGCTCAAGACGCTCACCGGCGGCGGCTCGGACAGCCTCAACGACACGTCGTTCCTGAGCCACTTCGACCCGGTGCTCGGCCACCCCTTCAAGGTCGGCTTCACCGACGCCATGAACCTCGCCTTCCTGGTCTGCGGCGGTGTCCTGGTGCTGGCGATGCTGCTGTCCACGATGCTCAAGGAAGTGCCGCTGCGCACCACCGGGGCGGCCTTCGAGCGGCGCGAGGAGGAGCCGCCGGCCGGCGCCGACGAGGCGACCGCCGCGGCGGACGGCACGGACGGGCCGGCCGCGTAGCAGCGGGCACGGCGCGAGGCCGTGGGATCCGATCGGGCCGCCGCCCCGCGGGGCGGCGGCCGGGTGGTCGTCGTCGGTGTGGACGACTCCGACTCCTCCTGGCGCGCCGTCGCCTACGCCGTCGGCCTCGCCCGCCGGCAGGACGCGCTGCTGGTGCTCGTCCACGTGCTGCCGCAGCACGCAGCCGCGATGTTCGGCGGCGTCGCGTGGATGCTCGCCACCGACGACGTCGCGCTCGCCGCGCAGTTGCGCGACCGCATCGCCCGCGGGCTCGGGTCCGCCCCCGGACTGCCCGCACCCCGCTGGGAATTCCACCTGCTGCGGTCGGCGAGCGTCGCGACGGGCCTGGCGGCGACCGCCGACGACCTGCGCGCCGACACCGTCGTCATCGGCACCTCCCGCGGCCTGCGGCACCGGCTGTTCGGCTCCCCGGGCGTCCGCCTGGTCAGGACCCGCCGCTGGCCGGTGATCGTGGTGCCGTGAACGTCCGGGCGGGCCGGGTGGGCGGGTGCGCCGGACGGGCGGGCGCGGAGCCGACGCGTGCGTGCGTACCGGCGGGACGCGTGTCGCACCCCGTGACAGCGGGGGCCAAGGTTGCTTGAATGCGTCAGGCGCCCGGCCCGCCGCGGCGCCGCCGCTGTCCGCCGACCGCTGGAGCGTCCGCCGTGCAGATGTCCCGCCGTACCCTGCTCTCGACGCTCCCCGCCGGGGCCCTGCTGGCCCTCGCCGGGCGGATACCCGCCGCGCACGCCGCCGACCCGGACGACGCCGCCCGCGTCGTCGCCAACGCCACCGCCGTCTTCTGCGGCACCGCGGACTCCAACGCCCGCCCCGAGGTCGCCGGCAAGCTCGCCGCCATCCAGTCCGCCGCCACCTCCCACCTCGCCGCGATGGACGCCGCGGGCAGCGGCGAGCTCTTCCACGGCCTGGACCTCGGCACCAGCGACCCGCACCTGAGCACCTCCTTCCAGTACCTGTACGAGATCGCGGTCGCCACCCGCGCCCCCGGCTCCGCGCTGCTCGCCGACACCGCCGTGCAGCAGCGCGTCGTCGACGGCCTGACCTGGCTCTACGACCACTACTACGGCGACCAGTCGGCCGGCTACTACGGCAACTGGTTCACCTGGGAGATCGGCATCTCCACCTACGCCGGCCGCACCCTCGTGCTGCTCGGCGACACCCTCGCCGCCACCGCGCCCGACCTCACCGCCACCTACGTCGCGGCCATGGACGCGTACCTGCGCAACGGCAAGGACGGCGACGTCGACCTCGACTCGCGCTTCCACACCGGCGCCAACCTCGCCGACATCACCACCAACCGCATCCTGCAGGGCGCGGCGCTCGGCGACGCCGCCCGCATCACCAAGGCCGTCACCGACCAGCTCACCGTCTACGCCACCGTCGACCCGTACGCGCTCCGGCACGGTGTCACCGACGGCTTCTACGCCGACGGCTCCTTCCTCCAGCACTCCTCCGTCGCCTACACCGGCTCCTACGGCACCGGGCTGCTCACCCGCGTCGCGCAGACCGTCAAACTCCTCGACAGCACGGGCTACGCGCCGGACGGCGGCGGCCTCGCCGACATCGCCGCCGGCTGGGTCGCCGACAGCTTCGCGCCGCTGATCGTCGAGGGCTGGATGACCGAGGCCGTCAAGGGCCGCGCCGTCTCCCGGACCGGCACCGGATACGCCGACGCCGCCCCCGTCGTCGAGGCCGTCACCGACCTGTCCGGCCACGCCACCGCCGGGCACTCCGCCGCGCTCGCCTCGTACGCCAAGTACCTGCACCAGGTCACCCGGGCGGCGCCCGACCCGGCCGCATTCGTCTCCCCGGTCAGCGTCGCCGCGTACGCCGCGATCCTCGCCGACCCCGCCGTCCCCGCGCGCGACATCAACCCCGCGGCCCTGCACAGCGCCTACCCCGCCATGGACCGCAGCGTCCACCGCCGCCCCGGCTGGACCTTCGTGCTGGCCCGCAGCTCCGCGCGCATCAGCGGCTACGAGTACATGAGCGGCGAGAACCTGCTGCCCTGGCACCAGGGCGCCGGCGCCCACTACCTCTACCTCGCCGGGCAGGACCAGACGCAGAGCTTCGGCGTCGACTACTTCACCACCGTGCCGCCCGACCGGCTCGCCGGAGTCACCGCCCCCGACGAGACCCGGCTCAGCGTCCCCGAGCTGTACGGGACGCAGTGGTACGACAACCCCGCCGCGGGCTTCACCTCCTCCTCGGAGTCGCAGAACGCCTACGTCTACTTCCCGCGCGGCACCAACGCGCACTCCGGCGGCGCCGCCCTCGGCCCGTACGGCAGCGCCGCCATGGTCTACGCGCCCGACGCCGCCTGGACCGCCGCGCAAGCGGGCCTGCTCCCGGCCGACTTCACCGCCTACCGCGCCGCCGACGCGACCAGGTCGTGGTTCATGCTGGACGACGAGATCGTGGTGCTCGCCGCGGGCGTCGGCGACTCCGCCGGGCGTGCCGTCACCACGACCGCCGACGCGCGCATCGCCGGGGCCTCCGCCGCCGTCACCCTCACCGGCCGCACCCGGCACGGCGCCCCCGTCACCGGCCCCGGCACGGCGCCGCTGTCCTGGCTGCGGTACGCCGACGCCACCCAGGGCACGGCGGTCGGCTACGCCCTCCTCGGCCCGCACCTGCCGGACGCCACGGCCGCGCTCGACACCGTCACCCGCAGCCGCCGCACCGTACGGCTGAGCAACCCCAACACGGCCGTCACCAAGCAGGTCTTCACCCTGACCTTCCACCAGGCCGCCGGCGCCCCGCACACGGCGTTCGCGTACGCGATCCTCCCCGGCGCGAGCGAGTCGCGGCTGCGGGCGTACACCGCCGCCGGGCCCGTCTCGGTGCTAGCCAACACCACCGCCGTCCAGGCCGTACGGCACGCCGGGCTCGGCCTGCTCGGCGTCAACACCTTCACGCCCGGGCGGCACCGCGCCGGGCGCCTCACCGTCGACGGACCGGCGTGCGTCCTCGTGCGCGAGGCGCGCGACGGGACGGTGGAGGTGGCCGTCGCCGACCCCACCACCGCGCGCGACTCGCTGACCCTCCACCTCGCCGGCCGCCCCCTGCGCCCCGCCACCCCCTCCCCGGCGATCACCACCCACCGGGAAGCGGGCGGCACGACGCTGCGAGTGACGACCCGCCACACGTACGGCGCGACCCTGACGGTGACCTTGCGGTGACCCCGACCGGGGCGTAAAGGCCCCCAGCCCGGTGGGAACCGGGCGGACTTGAGGGGGCGTCACCCCGGGTGGAGGTGACAGGCATGAGCGGACCCGCGTTCCTCGCCGCCTACGCGGCGGCATTCGTTCTCGCCGGCATCGGCACCGCCCTCATCCGCGCGAACCGGCGCAAGAAGCTCGCCGCGGCCCCGGGCACCGGCTGGGTGCCGGCCGACCCCTACACCGTCGCCGTGCTGAGCGGCGGCCGCACGCGTGTGGTGGACACCGCCGTCCACGCCCTCGTCGCCGAGGGCCGGCTGCGCGTCGGCCGCGACCACCGGATCACGTCCTGCGGCGCCCCCGCACCCGCCGACAGGGTGGCCGGGGAGGTCGTCCACGCCGTGAGCGGCACCCACGGTGCCACCCTCACAACGGTCCGGGACCGGGTCGCGCACGGCGCCGCGGTCGACCAGGTCGTCGCCCACGCCACCGCGCGCGGGCTGCTGCTGACGCCGAACCAGCGCGCCTCGTCCGCCGTCGCCGAACTCGCCCCGATGCTCGCCGTCTTCTGCGCCGGGACGGCCCGGCTCGGCTACGGCGTGCACCGGCACCACCCGGTGGGCCTGCTGCTGGCCGAGCTGGCGGTCAGCGCGATGGTCCTGCTGATGGTCGGCGGCTCCACACCGCGCCGCACCCCCGCGGCCGAGCGGATGCTGGAGCAGGCCCGCGGCGCGGCCCCCGCGCACGCGGGAGCCCCCGCGGTGTTCGGCGGCGGCAACCCGCTCGCGCCGGCGGCGGTGATGGGGGTCGCGCTGATCGGCGCGGGCGCGGTCATGGACGGCGACCTGCGCGAAGCGCTCTTCGGCGGACTGAGCACCTCCTCCGCGAGCGGTGGCGGCGCGGGCTGCGGCACGGACTCGGGCGGCGGCGACAGCGGGGGCGGCGGCTGCGGCGGCGGTGGGTGCGGGGGCGGCTGCGGCGGGTGCGGCGGATGACGCCCGCGGCCGCGCCCGAGCTGGGCTACGGCATCGGCTGGCGCCGCCCCATCGACCTGACCGTCGAGCGCCTGCCCGGCGTCGACTTCGTCGAGGCCATCGCGGAGGGCATCGACCCGCGGCGGCTCTTCCCGTCCCTGGCGGTGCTGCGGGAACGCGGGGTCCCGGTGGTGCCGCACGGCGTCTCGCTGTCGCTGGGCGGCGCGGAGCGCCCCGACCCCGCGCGGCTCGCGCACCTGGCCGCGTGCGCGGAAGCGCTGGACGCGCCACTGGTCAGCGAGCACATCGCCTTCACCCGGGCGGGGCAGTGGGAGGCCGGGCACCTGATCCCGGTGCCCCGGACGTGGGACACCGTCGCCGTCGTCGCCGAGAACGTCAGGATCGCCCAGGACCAGCTGCCCGTACCGCTGGCGCTGGAGAACATCGCACCGCTGCTCGCCTGGCCCGGCGAGGAGCTGACGGAGGGGCAGTTCCTCGCCGAGATCGCCGGCCGCACGGGCGCGCTGCTGCTCGTGGACGTCGCCAACCTGCACACCGCGCGGGTCAACCTCGGCATCGACCCGCACCAGGTCCTGCGGGAGCTGCCGCTGGAGCGCCTCGGGTACGTCCACGTCGCCGGGGGCGTCGAACGCGACGGGGTGTGGCACGACACCCACACCCACCCGGTGCCCGCGCCCGTGCTCGACCTGCTCGCCGACCTCGCGGGCCGGGCCCGGCTGCCCGGCGTCCTCCTCGAACGCGACGGCGCCTATCCGACGGACGCGGAGATCGCGGGCGAGCTCGCCGCGATCCGCGCCGCCGTCGCGCGCGGGTGCCCCGTATGACCGCGGCCGAGCGGGCCGCCCTGGGCGCGGCCCAGGAAGCGCTGCTCGCCTCGCTCGTGGGCGGCGCGGACGCCCCGCCGGGCTTCGACCCGGAACGCCTGCGCGTCCAGGCCGCCGTCCTGCGCGCCAAGCGCCACCACGCCGCCGAGGAGCCCCCGCCCGTCCCGCGCCCCCGCCGCCTCCTTCTCCGCCGCCGCCCGTCCGGCGGGGCCCCGCGCTGAGGGCTGTCCCGCGGGCAATCCGCGTGCGCCCGCCGCCCACCGGGCGGAACACTGTGCCGATGACCTCCGCGACCTCCCGCACCCCGCAGGAAAGGGCGCTCGGCCACATCGCCGGGCTGGCGTCCGGGCCTCCGCTGGACCCGGCGCTGCGGGTGACCCTCAACTTCCACCCGGACCGCCTGGTGCGCGGCAGGCCGATCCTGGACGCGATGGCCGAGGACGGCGTCTACCGCTCGCAGTTCGTGACGGGCACGAGCAACGGCGGGCTGACCGCCCGCCCCGGCGGCGACCGGTGGCGCTGGGAGAGCCGGATCTTCGCCGGGGCGTACGACGACGCGCCCGCCCACGAGCGGCCCGTCTACGGCGCGCTGAACTTCCGCCGCAAGCCGGCCGGCGGCGCCCCGCGGTTCGGCTCCGCCCACTTCCGGCTGACCGCCGGGCCGCTGGCGCGGACCACCTTCTGCTACCCCGACAGCTTCCACGAGCCCGCGGACTTCGGCGTGGCGGCGCGTATGCGGCTGGTCGAACTGGCCCTCGCCGACCGCCAGGACGACCTGGACGACTACGTCGAGGCGCAGGTCCACGGCCCCGTCCGCCCCGACCGCCACGTGGAGGCCCTGGTCCTCGACCCCTGCTACCGCGGCACGCCGGTCGAGGCCGCCGCGCTGCGCCTGGGCTGCCCCGTGGAATGGCACGCCGGCTTCCGGCTCGCCACCGCCGACCTGCGCGGCCGCTCCGGCTACCGGGGCCAGGAGTACGTCGACCTGGCCGCCCGGATCGCCGTCGACGGCGTCCTCGACCCCCATGTCATCGGCGCCGCCGAGCACTCCAGCGACCACGACCCGCAGGCACTGAAGAAGGTCTGGCACTACCTCGCCCGCTTCGGCGCCCCGGCCCGGTGACCGCCCCGCGCGTCGCCTACGCAGCAGCCCGCAAGGTCTTGTGGAGGTGGGCGGTGAGGGCGGACGGGGTGGGGGCGGGCAGGCGGGCCGAGAGGTGGCCGTCGGGGCGGATCACGAAGGCCTCGGGCGGCGCCGCCCGGTAGGCCCGGCGGAAGGCCTTGTCGCGGTCGTGGACGCGCGGCACCCCGAGCCCGTCGCCCTCCGCGCCCGGCGCGAGGACCGCGAAGACGTTGAGCCGCCCGTGCGCGGCGCTCCGCGCGGCCGTCGCGCAGGCCCGCAGCTCCCGCACGGGGGAATCGTCGTCGGCGTACAGCAGCAGCGTGTGGTGCGGGCTGCGCAGCAGGTCGAAGAGCCGTACCGGGTAGGCCGCGATGTCGCCCGTCAGCCCGTGGCAGTCGGGGGCCCGGTCGCCGGGCCGGGGCCCCTCGCCCTCGCCGGCGGGGCCGACGAGGGGGCTGCCGGCGTAGGAGACGAGGAGCTGCGCCTCGCGCAGCACGTCCGCCTCCGTGCCGCCCTGCCGGGCGTGCAGGACCGTCCGCCCCACCACTTCCGCGCCGACCGGCCGCCGCTCCGCGTCGTAGCTGCCGAGCAGCCCGTCCGCGGCGGCGCCCTGCACGGCGAGGGCGAGCTTCCAGGCGAGGTTGTACGCGTCCTGGATGCCGGTGTTCATGCCCTGCGAGCCCGTCGGCGGGTGGATGTGCGCGGCGTCCCCGGCGAGCAGCACCCGCCCGGCGCCGTAGCGTTCGGCGAGCCGGTGGCTGATGCGGAAGACGGACGACCAGCGCAGCCGCCGCGCGGTCACCTCCCGCGGCGAGAGCCGGTCGAGCACGTCCTGGATGTGCCGCAGCTCCGGCGCCCGCCCGGCCTCCAGGCCGTGCGCGACCTCCGCCGAAGCCCCTTCCGGCGGCCCCGCCGCCAGCTCGCCGGGCACCCGCATCGACATCCGGTAGCGGCCCCGCCCGGGCAGCGGCACGCACACCAGCAGGTCGTCGACCTCGCCCGCGGCGTCGTGGTGCAGCGAGCGGACCGCGTAGCCGGGCGGCAGGTCCCAGTCGACCTCGACATCGCCGAGCATGTACTCCTCGGGGAAGGCGTCCCCCTCGAAGGCGATCCCCAGCTCCTGCCGGGTGCGGCTGTGCGCCCCGTCGCAGCCGACGAGATAGCGGGCCCGTACGGTCTCGGCGCCGCCGGGCGCACCGAGCCGGGCGCGCACCCCGTCGCCGTCCTGTTCGAGGCCGAGCAGTTCGGTGCCGCGCTCGACGCGGCCGCCGTAGGCCTCCAGATGCCGGGTCAGCAGCCGCTCGGTGGCGTCCTGCGGCAGCGCCGCGAAGCCGTACGGGACGTCCGGCGGCAGCTGCAGCTCGACCCGTGGACCCGGGCGGCCGTCGACGAAGACCAACTGGCCGTACAGCGGCACGGCCGCCTCCAGGGCGTCGCGCACCAGGCCCATCGCGTCCCACACCTCGAAGGTGCGCGGCAGCACCCCGACGGCTCTGGCGTACGGCTGCGGTTCGGTGCGCCGGTCGACGACGCGGCAGGCGACGCCCCGGCGGCGCAGCTCCAGCGCCGCCGTCAGCCCGACCGGGCCCGCGCCCACCACCAGCACCTCGGTCTCGCCCATGCTCGCTCCCCGGCGTCGGGAGGTCCCGGGAGGGCGCGGCGCGCGCCGCCGCCCCCCGGCTGTCACCCGTCCAGCCTGCGCCCGCCCCGGCGCCCCCGCATCTTCACCCGTTCGGGGGGAACCGGCGCGCTGTCCTCGGCATCAGATATAAATGGGCCCTCACGCGCTCGGCAGTGTCGGTACGCGCGTACTTTCCATGGGTGGGGACCGGATTCCGGGGGGTTTTGCCATGAGCTGGGGCCAGCAGGGCGACAACGGCGGCGGGTACGGGGAGAGCGGCGGCCGGCCCGGCGGCGGTGCGTTCGGCCCGCCTCCGCCCCCGCCGCCTCCGGGGCCGCCGTCGTTCGGCCCGCCGTCCTTCGGCCCGCCGCCCTTCGGACCCCCGCCGCCGCCTCCCGCCCCGCCCGTCCCGCCCGCGCCCGCGGATCCGCTGCGCGCCGTGGCCGTGGGCCTGCTCAACCTCAGCGGCCTCGGCCTGGGCTACCTGGTGACCCGCCGCTGGCTCGCCCTGGTCGTGGCGCTGATCGGCACCGGCATCTTCCTGTTCACCGCGCTGCCCGCCGACCCCGACGGCGTGTCCGGCGGCATGCTCGTGACGTACCTGGTCTTCCTCGCGCTGACCGCCGCGCACGGCGCCCTGCGCGGACTGCGCACCCGGCTGTCCTTCCCGCCGCAGGCGCCGCTCGCGCTGCTGATGGGCCTGGTGCTGCTCGCGGTGCCGGCCGGCGCGGCCGTCTACTACAAGGGCGCCAAGGACGACGCGGTCCAGCAGCAGCTGCTGGACCGGCTCGACAAGGCCGACAAGCTCGTCCAGGCGGCCAAGGCCAAGCCGTTCGCGTCCGCCAAGAGCGACTTCGACTCCGCCCTCGGCACGTACAACGACCTGCACACCAAGCACGCGGACTCCAAGGCCGGCAAGAAGGTGCCGGACCGGATGAAGACCTTCTACACCGCAGTCGGCGGGGCGTACGACCAGAAGAAGTACTGCGACGCGATCGACCCGCTCACCTACCTGCGGACGACGGTCCCGCAGCACATCGACGCCGACGCGGTCGGCTCGCTCGCGACCACGCCGGACGACAAGCTCGCGACCTCGCTGTACGAGTGCGGCTGGACCGAGCTGATGTCCTACACCGACGGCGCCGCGAGCGAGAGCGGCAAGCTCGGCACGCTGCTCACCACCTTCCCCCACTCGCCGCAGGCCGCGAAGGTCGAGCCGGCGCTGCGCGCGGAGATCGACAGCACCGGCAAGCTCGTCACCGGCAGCGACCCCTGCCCGGCCCTCGACAAGCTGGACACCCTCGGCTCCGACGCCGGCGAACTGCCCGGTGACAAGGCCGGTATCGCCGGCACGCTCGACGCCGACGTCCGCAAGGCGAACGCCTACACCGAGACGGGCATGTACAACTGCGGCGTGTCGCAGTACAAGGACGGCAGCTTCGACGACGCGCTGGAGACGCTGAACGACTTCAAGAGCAAATACCCGAAGGACAAGAACCACGCCTCCGCGCAGCGGATCGCCATAGCCGCGGAGATAGCCACCAAGATCCCCGCGGCGGGCAAGAAGATGCCCGGCACCGGCAGCGGCGGCTCCATCAGCGTGACCTTCACCAACGACAGCCCCGACCCGATCGAGATCCTCTACACGGGCAAGACCACCGGCAGCTTCACCCTCAAGGGGTGCAGCGGGTGCAGCGCGTACATGAGCGACTCCCTCGCGCAGAGCCTGGCCTGCAAGGACAGCAAGGCGCACTACGCCAAGCACACCCTGCACGTGCCCGTCGGCACCTCGTACATCATGCAGAAGCCGCTCGACGACAGCGACGACACGACGCCGGTCGCCGACAGCCGCACCTTCCAGAGCGGCTACATCTACACCCAGTGCGCGTACGTCCTGCAGTCGTACGGCAGCCTCTGACGCCGCGGCGGCCGCGCCCCCGGGTCTCCGGCGGGCGCGGCCGCCGGCGTGTTCCCGGCACCGCTCCGTCCCCCGTGCGGCCGCCCGCGACGCGCGGCGGACGCCCGCAGGACGCAACCTGACCGGGAGGCGGCCGCACGACGAGGCGAGGGAACCGCGATGGCGAAGCTGGTGCTGGAGTGGACCGCACGCGTGCTCGCGGCCGCCGGCCTCGCGGTCGACGCGTACGTCCACGCCGACCTCGCCCCGCAGTACGACGCGGTGAAGGCCACCTTCAGCCAGGGCGACCTCTTCCGCATCGAGGCGGCGATCTCCGCGCTGGCCGCGCTGCTCGTGCTGGTCTGGCGGCGGCTGCCCTCCGCCGTCTTCGGCTGGCTCGTCGCAGCGGGCGGCTTCGCGCTCATCATGGTCTACCGCTACGTGGACGTCGGGAAGCTCGGCCCGGTGCCGGACATGTACGAGCCGGTCTGGTACACGGAGAAGTGGGTCGCCGCGGTGGCGCAGCTGGTGGCCGTCGCGGCCTGCCTCGTGCTGATCCCGCTCGACCTGCTGGCGCTGCGCGCCCGGCGGCACCGCAGGTCGGTGCGCTGAACCGTCAGCGCGGGCCGAGCGAGCCGCCGTGCAGCACGAGCAGGGCCACGGCGGTGACGGCGAGGACGAGCGTCGTCAGGAAGGGCAGACGGCTCGCTTCCGCCGGGCCCGCCGGCGTGGCCGTGGTCGCCGCCGCCAGAGTGCCGGTCAGCGTGAGCGCCGCCCAGCCCGCGGGCCCCGCCGGTCCCGGCGGTCCGAACACCAGCACCGCCGAGGCGGCCAGCAGCGGCAGCGGGCCCAGCACCCGGCAGCGCCGCCGGCCCAGCCGCTGCGGCAGGCCGCGCACGCCCGCGGCCAGGTCCGCGTCGATGTCCGGCAGCACGTTCGTGACGTGCGCGCCCACGCCGAGCAGCGCGCCCGCCGCGAGCGCCCACGCGGGCGGCCACGGGTGGCCCGGCAGGCCCAGCGTCACGAACGCCGGGAGCAGCCCGAAAGCCAGCGCGTAGGGCAGCCACGAGGCCGCCGTGCGCTTCACCCCGAGGTTGTACGCCCATGCCGCCGCCACACCCGCCAGGTGGGCGGCCCCGGCGAGGCGCCCCACGGTGAGGGAGAGCGGGACGCACGCGGCGAGCGCGCAGCCCGCGGCCGCGGCGATCACCCCGCGGCCCGCCGCGCCCGCGGCGAGCGGTTTGTCGCGGCGGGCGGCCGCGGTGTCCCGCGGGGCGTCCACGGCGTCGTTGCACCAGCCGACGGAGAGCTGGCCGCTCAGCACGGCGGCGCCGAGCAGCACGCAATGCGCGGCGCTGGCGCCGGACACCGCCGCGAGCGCGGCCACCAGCGCGGTGACCACGCCGCACGCCTCCGGATGACTCGCCCTCACCACACCGCTCACGCCCATTCCCGCCACGATGCCCTGCCACCCCGCCGACCCGCCGCCCCCACGCCGCGCACCCCTCGCGGGACGGGTGGGGGAGGCTGGCGCATGCGGCGCAGGTGGCCGAATCAGGGGCGCATGGGGGGCACCTCCCGGCGAAGCCTCGGGGGAGAACCGCGCGAGCAACCAACACGGCGGGAAGGTCGCGAGAAGTATTTTGCGCGGCACCTCGCGGCGAAAGGGGCGCGGGGAACTGCGCGCTCAGCCCCCCACTCACCGCAACGTCGCGAATCGCACCTCCCGAGGCACCCCGTGGCGAAAGGGGCCGCGGAGAAGCCCGTACCGCCTCCCGCCTCCCGGGACGACACGCCACGCCTGCGGGGCATATGAGCGCAAATCGTACGTATGCTGAGCAAATGACCCGAATCGGCGCCGTCCACGCAGTGCTTCCGCCGTACCGGTACGAGCAGTACGAGATCACGGAAGCGCTCGCGAGCATGACGCCGAGCCCGGCGGCGCGGACGCCGGAGCCCTCCCGTACGCCCGGACGGGACGTCCTCGCGCGGATGCACGCCGCGTCCGGCGTGCGGACCCGGCACCTCGCGCTCCCCCTCGAAAGCTACGCGCAGCTCACGAGCTTCGGCGAGGCCAACGACCGCTTCATCGAGCAGGCCCAGGTGCTGGGCGGCGAGGCGGTGCGCGGCGCGCTGGAGGCGGCGGACATCGCGCCGGACGAGGTGGATCTGGTCATCTCCACCTCGGTCACGGGCGTGGCCGCCCCGTCCGTCGAGGCGCGGCTCGCGGGGCGGCTCGGGCTGCGGCCGGACGTGAAGCGGCTGCCGCTGTTCGGGCTGGGCTGCGCGGGCGGGGCCGCGGGCCTCGCGCGGCTGCACGACTACCTGCAGGCGAGCCCGCGCGCGGTGGCCGTCCTGCTGTCGGTGGAGCTGTGCTCGCTGACGCTCCAGCGCGACGACACCTCCGCGGCGAACGCGGTGGCCGGTTCGCTGTTCGGGGACGGCGCCGCCGCGGTCGTGGCGGTGGGGCGGGAGCGGGCGGCGGCCGGGCCCGAGGTGGTGGCGGCCCGCAGCCGGCTCTACCCGGACACCGAGGGCCTGCTCGGCTGGGACATCGGCGCGGGCGGCTTCCGTATCGTGCTGGGCGGCGAGCTGCCCCGGCTGGTGCGCCGTCACGTCGGGCCGGAGGTCGAGGACTTCCTCGCCGGGCACGGGCTGAAGCCGCGGGACGTGACCGGCTGGGTGTGCCATCCGGGCGGCCCGCGGGTGCTGGAGGCGGTGCGCGAGTCGCTGGACCTGCCGGCCCGCGCGCTGGAGGCGTCCTGGCGCTCGCTCGCCGAGGTCGGCAACCTCTCGTCGGCGTCGGTGCTGCACATCCTGCGCGACGTGCTCGCGGGGGAGCGGCCGCTGCCCGGCAGCCCGGGGCTGGTGATGGCGATGGGGCCGGGCTTCTGTTCCGAGACCGTCCTGCTGCGCTGGTAGGCCGCCGATGTCCTGGTACACCCTGCTGGTGCTGCTGGTGGCCGCCGAGCGGCTGCTCGAACTGGCCGCGGCGCGCCGCGGCGCGCGCTGGAGCCTCGCGCGCGGCGGTACGGAGTACGGCGCGGGGCACTACCCGGTGATGGTGCTGCTGCACACCGGGCTGCTGGTCGGCTGCCTGGCCGAGGTCCAGGCCCTGGGGCGGCCGTTCGTCCCCGCGCTGGGCTGGCCGATGCTGGGGCTCGCCCTCGCCGCGCAGGTGCTGCGCTGGTGGTGCGTCGGGACGCTGGGGCCGCGCTGGAACACCCGGGTGATCGTCGTCCCCGGCCTGCCGCTGGTGGACCGCGGGCCGTACCGCGTGCTGCGGCACCCCAACTACCTGGCCGTGGTGGTGGAGGGAGCGGCGCTGCCGCTGGTGCACGGGGCGTGGTTGACGGCGCTGTGCTTCGGCCTCGCGAACACCGCGCTGCTCGCGGTGCGGCTGCGGTGCGAGAACGCCGCGCTCGCGACGGCGGCGCCCGCGTGATCGACCTGCTGGTGGCGGGCGGCGGTCCGGCGGGTCTGGCCACCGCGATCCACGCCGCCCGCGCGGGCCTGGAGGTGGTGGTCGCCGAGCCGCGGCCGGGGCCGGTGGACAAGGCGTGCGGGGAGGGCCTGATGCCCTCGGCGGTACGGCGGCTGGCCGCGCTGGGCGTGGATGTCCCGGGGGTCCCGCTGCACGGCATCGCGTACCTCGACGGGCGCCACCGCGCGGAGGCCCGCTTCCGCGGCGCGCCCGGCCGCGGGGTGCGGCGCACCGCGCTGCACGCCGCGCTCGCGCAGGCCGCGGCGGGACTCGGCGTGCGGATTCTGCCGCTGCGGGTCGACGGCGTGCGGCAGGACGCCCGCGGTGTCACCGCCGCCGGCATCACCGCCCGCTACCTGGCCGCGGCCGACGGCCTGCACTCGCCGCTGCGGCGGGCGCTGCGGCTCGGCACCGACGCGGGCCCGGCCGCGGCGGGGGAGCGGCCCGCCCGCTACGGGCTGCGGCGGCACTTCGCGGTGGCGCCGTGGAGCGACGTCGTCGAGGTGCACTGGTCGGCGCGCGCCGAGGCGTACGTCACGCCGGTCGCGCCCGGTCTTGTGGGCGTCGCCGTGCTGACCGCCGGCCGCGGCCCGTTCGCCGCGCAACTCGCCGCCTTCCCGCGGCTGCTGGAGCGGCTGCCCGCGCAGGCCGCGACCGCCGCCCGCGGCGCCGGTCCGATGCGGCAGCGGGTGCGCGCCAGGCGCGCGGGCCGGGTGCTGCTGGTGGGCGACGCGGCGGGCTACGTCGACGCGCTGACCGGCGAGGGCGTCGCGGTGGCGCTGGCCTCGGCCGAGCAGTTGGTCCGCTGCGTCCTGGCGGACCGCCCGCAGGACTACGACGCGGCATGGCGCCGCGTCACACGCGACTACCGGCTGCTGACCGGTTCCCTGCTGTGGCTGCGCGACCACCCCTGGTCGGCCCGCCGTATCGTCCCGGCCGCCGCCCGCTGCCCGGCGCTGTTCGCCTCCGCGGTCAACCGGCTGTCCTGAGGCCGCCGGAGCGCCGCGCGGGCCGCGGGGCCCAGGCCCGTCGGGCGCCGCGCCGCCGCCCGGCCGGCATGCCGTACGGGCGCGGGCGGCGCGTCCGGGGCCGGGGACGCCCCCCTCAAGGCGTCCCCGGCCGTGGCGCCGTACGCCCGGCCCACGCGCCGGGCGTACGGCTCTCCCTCCCCGCACCGGCGGCGGGGTCCATGGGGCCCTACTCGGCCGCGGGGCCGTAGCGGAACCAGTCGTAGTCGGCGTGGTTCGCGCCGCCCGCGGGGCCGGTCGCGTACGGGCCGAGGTAGACGCCGGTGAAGCCGCCCGCGACCTGGCTGCTGAGGAAGCGGCCGTCCACGGTGCCGACGTCGCGGCGGCCGTCGGGGGCCTGGGCCACGGAGAAGGTGTAGGCCTGGCCGCGGGTGCGCAGGCCCAGCCGCAGCGGGCCGGGGCCGACGGGGAGTTCGCCGCGCACGGTGCTCGTACCGGCGTCGTGCGCGGTCAGCCGGACCACGGCGCCGCCGTCCTCGGCGGTCGTGACCAGCAGCGTGATGTGGTGGGTGTCGTTCTGGAGCACCGCGATCCCCGCGGCCTCGCCGGGCGCACCCGGCGTGAAGTCCAGCTCGGTCTCGGCGGCGCAGTCGATGTGCTGCTGGCGGCGCCCGGCGAAGGCGGGGGTGCTGCGCTCGGCGAGGGTCTGCGGGAGCAGCCGCAGCCGCAGGTGGCCGGGCCGCTCGGTGAGGCTGTACGCGTCGGTGGCGGGTCCGCGCAGCAGGTTCCAGACGGAGGTGTCGAGCGTGCCGGCGTCGAAGTGGTCGGTGGTGTCCGGCACGGGCCAGGGGTGCGCGGGCAGCGCGACCTCGACGTGGTCGGTGAGCCGCCCCTCGCCGGGGTTGAACACCGGCCAGCCGTGCTCCCACTCCACGCGGGCCAGGAAGGTCTCGCGGCCCAGGTTGGAGTGCGGGCCGCCGTAGACGCGGGAGGCGAGCGCCAGCGCGTACCAGTCGCCCGCCGGGGTCCGGACCAGGTCGGCGTGGCCCACCCCGGACACCGGGTAGGAGCGGCCCAGGTGGCGGTGGGTCAGCACCGGGTTGCCGGGGTGGTTCTCGTACGGGCCGGTCAGCTCGCGGCTGCGGGCCACCGTCACGGCGTGCTCGTGCTCGGTGCCGCCCTCCGCGAGCAGCAGCACGTACCAGCCGTCGACCTGGTAGAGGTGCGGGCCCTCGGCCCAGCGGGCGTCGACCAGCGCGCCGCGGAAGAGCACGTGCTCGGGGCCGGTGAGCTTGCCGGCCTCCAGGTCCAGGCCGCGCAGCCAGATCTCGGTGCGGCCGCCGGTGCCGGGGATCTCGCGGGTGCCGAGCAGATGGGCCGAGCCGTCGCCGTCGAAGAAGAGCGAGGGGTCAAAGCCGGGTGCCTCGGGCAGCCACACCGGGTCGGACCAGTCGCCGGCCGGGTCGTCGGCGCTGATCAGGAAGTTGCCGGAGGCGCCGCGCCCGTCGACGACCGTGCAGACCAGGTGGAAGCGGCCGCCGGCGTACCGCAGCGTCGGCGCGTAGATGCCGCCGCTCGCCCGGATGCCGCCCAGGTCGATCTGGTCCCCGCGGTCGATCGCGTGGCCGATCGGCCGCCAGTGGACGAGGTCCCGGCTGTGGTGCAGCGGGATCGCGGGGTAGTACGCGAAGGACGAACTGGCCAGGTAGTAGTCCTGCCCGACACGGATCACCGACGGGTCGGGGAAGCAGCCGGGGAGGACCGGGTTGGTCGCCGTGAGGGTCATGGGTGATGCGTGTCCTTCGCTGGCCGAAACTTTTCGGGCGCACACCGCGGGCCGCGCCAGATCCGCGGCCGGGTCGCCGGAGACCCGGTCAACGCTCTCGTGGTCATCGGCGCTGACCACGAGAGCGCCGCCGTGCCCGCCGCGGCGAGCGGGAAGGTGCCCGCGCGGAGGTCGTGGTGGGACGCCCCGGAGCGTCGAAACTTGCGAAATGCTTTCGGAAGTTTCAGCGTGACGTTAGAAGCGGGGGCCGGTCCCGTCAACCCTCCCGCCGCAACTGGCCCGTACTCGCGGGCCCGTGGGCGCGGCGCGGGCGGCGCCCGCCGCGCACCCGTGCTGCGGGCCCGGGCCGTTGCCTATGCTGGGACCCCACCTGCGACAGGAGGCACCGGTGGCGGCAGACAGCGCGGGCCGGGTCACGATCGCCGACATCGCCCGCGAGGCCGGGGTGTCCCTGCCCACGGTCTCCCGGGTGCTCAACGGGCGCAGCGACGTCGCCGCGGCCACCCGGCGCCGGATCGAGGACCTGCTGGCCGAGCACGGCTACCGGCGCCGCGCCGGCAGCGGGACGAGCCGCGCCAACCTCATCGACCTGGTCTTCAACGACCTCGACAGCCCCTGGGCGGTCGAGATCCTGCGCGGCGTGGAGAAGGTCGCGCACGCCGCGGGCGTCGGCGCGGTGGTCTCCGCCGTGCACCACCACGCCGCCTCCATGCAGCAGTGGCTGGTCGGGGTGCGCTCGCGCAACTCCGACGGCGCGATCCTGGTCACCTCGCAGCCGGCGCCGCAGCTGAACGCCGAGCTGCGGCGGCTGGGCATGCCGCTCGTGGTGATCGACCCGGCGGGCGTGCCGACCTTCGACATCCCGACCATCGGCGCCACCAACTGGGCCGGCGGCCGCAGCGCGGTGCTGCACCTGCTGGGCCTCGGCCACCGCCGGATCGGCATCATCACCGGGCCGCCCGCCCTGCTGTGCAGCCGCGCCCGGCTGGACGGCTACCGCGCCGCCCTGGAGTCCGCGGGCGCCGAGGTCGACGACGACCTGGTGCGGGAGGGGGACTTCTCGCACGAGTCGGGCTTCACCCTCGGCGCCGCGCTGCTCGCCGCGCCGCGCCCGCCCACCGCGGTCTTCGCCTCCAGCGACCAGATGGCGCTGGGCGTCTACGAGGCCGCCCGGCAGCGGGCCCTGCGGGTGCCCGACGACCTGAGCGTGGTCGGCTTCGACGACCTCCCGCAGGCCCGCTGGTCGCCGCCGCCGCTGACGACGGTGCGGCAGCCGCTCGCCGAGATGGGCGCGGCCGCCGCCGACATGCTGCTGCAGCTCGTCCAGGGCCGCACCCCCGACGTGCTGCGGGTGGAGCTGTCGACGTCCCTGGTGGTCCGCGACAGCTCCGCCCCGCCGCGTCAGGACTCCGACGCCGGCACCCGGCCCGGCGGCTCGGGCTCGGCGGTGGGCAGGAACCGCCCCACGAAGATCTTGTAGATCGCCCCGCCCAGCACCCCGCCGACCAGCGGGCCGGCGATCGGCACCCACCAGTAGAGATTGCCCCATTGGTCCCGCCAGGCGGTGTGGTAGCCGGTGATGAAGCTGGCCAGCCGGGGGCCGAGGTCACGGGCGGGGTTGATGGCGTAGCCCGCGTTGGCGCCGTAGGCCATGCCGATCGCCACCACGATCAGGCCGATGATGAAGGCGCCGAGGTTGGCGCCCGGCGGGGTGTTGAGCACGTCGGTGACGGCCAGGATCAGGATCAGCAGGATCGCGGTGCCGATCACCTGGTCGCGGAAGGCGCCCCACTCGTGCACCCCGGGGCTCACCGAGCCGTTGCCGGGCAGCGTGGAGAAGACGATCTGCGTCTTGAAGGTGTGCCCGGGGTCGGCGTGCCCGAGGATCTCGCTGTAGTTCCAGCGCACGATCAGCGCCGCGACGAAGGCACCCGCGGTCTGCGCCAGCGCGTACGGCAGCACCTTGCGCCACGGGAAGCCCTTGAAGGCCGCGAGCGTCACCGTCACCGCGGGGTTGAGGTGCGCGCCGCTGAGCCGGGCGGCCACGTACACACCGAGCGTCACGCCCAGGCCCCAGGCCCAGGCGATCGCGTCGTGCCCGCCGAGGCCCCCCTTGGGGGCGGTGAGTTCGCCGCCCGCGACCACCTGGGCGACCACCCCGGCGCCGATCAGCAGCAGGATCATCGTCCCGGCGAACTCCGCCGCCAGCTCGCCGACCAGTCCCGAGCCCCGTGCACGTGACGCCATGGCTACCGCTTCCCGCCTGCCCCCGGGGCAGGCTGTGGTCGCTGTCGAGTGAGCGCACCGCTGCGGTGCGTGAGGAATCCACCGAAACACGGGCGCGGTACGGGGGCGCGCCGGATTAGCCCGTCCGGTCGGAGCGCGGCCGGGTGGCGATGGCGGACGAGGGGGCGCGCCGCGGCAGGCGCGCCCCCTCGTCGTGCTCCCGACGGGAACGGGATATCTTGATATCAAGCAATGTTCTCGATGCCGGCAACGTAGTGCTGGAAACTGGAGCGGAGTAACCGGTGGCTGACTCGACCATCATCTATACGCACACCGACGAGGCGCCTGCCCTGGCGACGTATTCGTTCCTGCCGGTGGTCGAGGCCTACGCCTCGACGGCCGGCGTCACGGTCGAGAGCCGTGACATCTCGCTGGCGGGCCGGATCATCGCCGCCTTCCCGGAGTACCTCCAGGAGGGGCAGCGGATCGACGACGCGCTCGCGGAGCTGGGCCGGCTGGCCGGTACGCCGGGTGCGAACATCATCAAGCTGCCGAACATCTCGGCGTCCATCCCGCAGCTCAAGGCCGCCGTGGCCGAGCTCCAGCAGCAGGGCTACGCGCTGCCCGACTACCCGGACGACGCCAAGTCGGACGAGGAGCGCGACATCCGCGCCCGGTACGACAAGATCAAGGGCAGCGCCGTCAACCCGGTGCTGCGCGAGGGCAACTCCGACCGCCGCGCGCCCGCCTCGGTCAAGAACTACGCCAAGGCCCACCCGCACCGCATGGGCGCCTGGACGCCGGAGTCGAAGACGAACGTGGCGACCATGGCCGCCGACGACTTCCGCAGCACCGAGAAGTCCGCGGTGATCGCCGCCGACGGCGCCCTGCGCATCGAGCTGGCCGGCGACGACGGCAGCACCACCGTGCTGCGCGAGTCGGTGCCGGTGCTGGCCGGCGAGGTCGTCGACGCCTCCGTGATGCGGGTCGCCGCGCTGCGCGAGTTCCTGGCCGCCCAGGTGGCCCGCGCCAAGGCCGAGGGCGTGCTGTTCTCGGTGCACCTGAAGGCCACCATGATGAAGGTCTCCGACCCGATCATCTTCGGCCACGTCGTGCGCGCCTTCTTCCCGAAGACCTTCGCGGAGTACGGCGCCGTGCTCGCCTCCGCCGGGCTCACCCCCAACGACGGCCTCGGCGGCATCCTCAAGGGCCTGGAGTCGCTGCCCGAGGGCGACCAGGTCAGGGCGTCCTTCGAGGCCGAACTGGCCGAGGGCCCGCGGCTGGCCATGGTCGACTCCGACCGCGGCATCACCAACCTGCACGTGCCCAGCGACGTCATCGTGGACGCCTCGATGCCGGCCATGATCCGCACCTCCGGCCACATGTGGGGCCCGGACGGCAACGAGGCCGACACCCTCGCGGTCATCCCGGACAGCAGCTACTCCGGTGTCTACCAGACCGTCATCGACGACTGCCGCGCGCACGGCGCCCTGGACCCGGCCACCATCGGCTCGGTGCCGAACGTCGGCCTGATGGCCCAGGCCGCCGAGGAGTACGGCAGCCACGACAAGACCTTCGAGATCCCGGTCACCGGCACCGTCCGGGTCCTGGACGGCAGCGGCGAGGCGGTCCTGGAGCAGGTCGTCAGCGCCGGCGACATCTTCCGGATGTGCCAGACCAAGGACGTGCCGATCCGCGACTGGGTCAAGCTCGCCGTCACCCGGGCCCGCGCCACCGGCGTCCCGGCGGTCTTCTGGCTCGACGAGGACCGCGCGCACGACGCCAACCTGATCGCCAAGGTCCGCGCGTACCTGCCCGAGCACGACACCGACGGCCTCACGATCGAGATCATGACGCCGCAGGCCGCCACCGCGTACTCGCTGGAGCGGATCCGCCGCGGCGAGGACACCATCTCGGTGACCGGCAACGTGCTGCGCGACTACCTGACCGACCTCTTCCCGATCCTGGAGCTGGGCACCAGCGCCAAGATGCTCTCGGTCGTCCCGCTGATCAACGGCGGCGGCCTGTTCGAGACCGGCGCCGGCGGCTCCGCGCCCAAGCACGTCCAGCAGCTGGTCAAGGAGGACTACCTGCGCTGGGACAGCCTCGGCGAGTTCTTCGCGCTCGCCGCGAGCTTCGAGCACCTGGCGAACGCCACCGGCAACGCGCGGGCGCAGGTCCTCGCCGACACCCTGGACCGCGCCACCGGCACCTTCCTCAACGAGGACAAGTCGCCGAGCCGCCGCCTCGGCGGTATCGACAACCGCGGCAGCCACTTCTACCTCGCCCTGTACTGGGCGCAGGAGCTGGCGTCGCAGTCCGACGACGCGGCCCTCGCGGCGGCCTTCGAGGGGCTCGCGAAGACGCTCGCCGAGCACGAGGAGACCATCGTTACCGAATTGATCGCTGTCCAGGGCAAGCCCGCGGACATCGGCGGCTACTACCAGCCGGACCCCGCCAAGGCGGCCGCCGTGATGCGCCCGTCGGCGACGTTCAACCAGGCCATCGCCTCGCTGGGCTGATTGCCGGCCCGTTCGGACATCTGTCCGCAAGACCCCGTCACCCCGGCCGGTCGGTCACCGAGCCGGGGTGACGGGGTCTCGGTGCGTTATCCCTCCGATGATTTACTTCTTGACGCGCGGCCGGGGTGCCGAGTTGACTTCGCGGCACGCGGGCCGCGTCGTGGCGGCCTTATCAGGGGAGGCACTGCCGCAATGAACACGACAGCCCGTCGATTTGTCGTCGGAACCGCAGTGGCCGCGCTGGCCCTCGCCATGGGCGCGTGCGGCAAGGCCGGTGACGACAAGAAGTCCGACAACAAGGACAGCAGCGCCAGCAGCAGCAGCGACAGCGGCAAGAAGTCCATCGGCCTGCTGCTCCCGGACACGGTTACGGCCCGCTACGAGAAGTTCGACAAGCCGCTCATCGAGCAGAAGATCCACGAGCTGTGCTCCGACTGCAACGTGGAGTACGCGAACGCGGGCGGCGACCCGGCCAAGCAGGCGCAGCAGGTCAGCGCGATGGTCGCCAAGGGCGTCAAGGTGCTGATCCTGGACGCGCAGGACTACATCGGCATCAAGTCCTCGGTCCAGGCGGCGGTGGACAAGGGCATCAAGGTCGTCGCGTACGACCGTCTCGCGCAGGGCCCGGTGTCGGCCTACGTCTCCTACGACAACGAGAAGGTCGGCGAGCTCCAGGGCCAGGCGCTGCTGGACGCGATGGGCGCCAACGCCACCCCGAAGTCCAAGATCGTGATGATCAACGGCGACGACGCCGACCCCAACGCGGCGGAGTTCAAGCAGGGCGCGCACAAGATCCTGGACGGCAAGGTGACGATCGCCTACGAGCAGTCCGGCCTGTGGAAGGGCGATGTCGCCAACCAGAAGGTGACCGCGGCGATCAGCTCGGTCGGCAAGGACAACATCAAGGGCGTCTACTCCGCCAACGACACGATGGCCGGCGGTATCGCGACCGCTCTGCACGCCAAGGACATCAACGTCCCGCTGACCGGCCAGGACGCCGACCTCGCGGCGATCCAGCGGATCCTGACGGGCGCCCAGACCTCCACCGTCTACAAGGCCGCCAAGCCGGAGGCCTTCGCGACCGCCGAGATCGCGGTGGACCTGCTCCAGGGCAAGGACTTCAAGTCGGTGGCCGACACCACCAAGAAGAGCGGCTCCGGCGACATCGTGCCCGCCAAGCTGCTCGACGCGGTCTCGGTGACCAAGGCGAACATCAAGGACACCGTGCTCGCCGACGGCACCTACACCGCCGCGCAGATCTGCACCGGTGACGCGGCCGCCGCGTGCGGCGCGGCCGGCATCAAGTAGCCACCACCGCAGCGGCGCAGCGGCGCCCCACCACCGCACCACCCGAGCGGGATTCACGCGTTCAGCGCGTGAATCCCGCTCTTCTTCTTGACGGCATGCCATGGCCCCCTTGACACTGCCTTACGGATTCAGGGGTTCCCCTATCCGCAGACTGAGAGCGTTTTCAACCAGCTGAATCCAAGGGCCGTGGCCGCGCCATGGCCTGAAATGCGCAGTGCTGAGCGCGATTCAACCCCCACACCCGCGCTGACCTGGCGTTCACTTCACGAAGCCAGGGAAAGGACCCCACCATGCGCAGAACCCTCCGACCGGACCGGCCCCGGCCGCCCTCCTACCGGCGCCCTGTGGCGCTGCTGGCCGCGCTGGTCCTCGCCCTCGCCGGGCTGCTGGGCCTGATCGGCACCGCCGGAAGCGCCTCGGCGGCCTCCGACTACACCCAGAGCGTGTCCGAACCCACCTCCACGCAGGCGAAGGTCACCTTCACCCCGACCTCGCCCGCGAGTTACGTGATCATCCACTACCAGGTCGGCACCGCCGGCCAGCAGAACGTGCAGATGGCCGCCTCCGGCAGCAGCTGGACGTACACCGTCTCGCCGATCTCCGCCGGCACCGTCCTGACGTACTCGTTCACGTACACCAAGAACGGCCCGCAGTACGACTCCCCGCAGTTCACGTACACCCAGGGCAGCGGGGGCGCCACCAGCACGGGGACGAGCACGGGCACCAGCACCGGTACGAGCACCGGCACCAGCACGGGCACGAGCACCGGTACGAGCACGGGCACGACCGGCGGCAGCACCGGTGGGACGACACCGCCGGCGGGCAACTGCACCGGCCAGTCCGACACCCCGAACTTCGGGCCCAACGTGCACGTCTTCGACCCCTCGATGGGCAACGCCGCCATCCAGGCGCAGCTGGACGCGCAGTTCAACCAGATGAAGGACACCAACACCGCGCAGTTCAGCGAGAACCGGGTCGCCGACCTGTTCAAGCCGGGCACCTACAACGTCGAGGACAACGTCGGCTTCTACACCTCCGTCGCGGGCCTGGGCCAGAACCCCGACCAGGTCACCATCAACGGCGACGTCACCGTCGACGCCTTCAACGCCTCCGACGCGGGCAACGCCACCCAGAACTTCTGGCGCAGCGCGGAGAACCTGGCGATCAACCCCTCCAGCGGCACCAACCGCTGGGCCGTCGCACAGGCCGCGCCCTTCCGCCGGATCGACGTGCACGGCAACCTCGCCCTCTACCCGGCCAGTTACGGCTGGGCCAGCGGCGGCTACATCGCCGACACCAAGGTCAGCGGCCAGACCGCGTCCATCTCCCAGCAGCAGTGGTACACCCGCGACAGCAACCTGGGCAGCTGGGACGGCGGCGTCTGGAACATGGTCTTCTCCGGGGTGACCGGCGCGCCCGGCAACACCTTCCCCAACCCGCCGGAGACCACGCTCGGCACCACGCCCGTCTCGCGCGACGTGCCCTACCTCTACATCGACGGCAGCGGCAAGTACCGCGTCTTCCTGCCCTCGCTGCGGCAGAACGCGTCCGGCGCGAGCTGGGCGAACGGCTCGACCCCCGGCAGCTCGCTGCCGATGAGCCAGTTCTACGTGGTCAAGGCCGGTGACACCGCCGCGACCATCAACAGCGCCCTGGCGGCCGGCTGCAACCTGTTCGTCACCCCGGGCGTCTACCACCTGAACCAGACGCTCCAGGTGAACCGGGCGGACACCGTGGTGCTCGGCATCGGCTACCCGACCTTCGTCCCCGACAACGGCGTCAACGCCATGCAGGTCGCCGACGTCAACGGGGTCCGGCTCAAGGGCCTGCTCTTTGACGCCGGCACCACCAACTCGCAGGCGCTGCTGACGATCGGCCCGTCCGGCTCGGCCGCGAGCCACGCGAGCGACCCGACCAGCATCCAGGACGTCTTCTTCCGGATCGGCGGTGAGCGCGCGGGCAAGGCCACCACCTCGCTCGTCGTCAACAGCGACAACACGCTCATCGACCACATCTGGGCCTGGCGCGCCGACCACGGCAACGCCGGCACGGTCGGCTGGGGCACCAACACCGCCGACACCGGCCTGATCGTCAACGGCGACAACGTGCTGGCGACCGGCCTGTTCGTGGAGCACTACCAGAAGTACGAGGTGATCTGGAACGGCAACGGCGGCCGCACGATCTTCTTCCAGAACGAGAACCCGTACGACCCGCCGAACCAGGCAGCCTGGACCAACAACGGCCGCAACGGCTACGCGGCCTACAAGGTGGCCGACAACGTCACCAGCCACGAGGCCTGGGGCCTGGGCAGCTACTGCTACTTCAACGTCAACCCCGCGGTGAACAACTACCACGCCTTCGAGGTGCCCAACACCTCCGGCGTGCGCTTCCACTCGGTGCTCACCGTGTCGCTGGGCAATGTCGGCACCATCAGCCATGTCATCAACGACACCGGCGCCGTCACCCCGACGAACACCACGCCCGTCAACGTCGTCAACTTCCCCTGACCGACGGCGCTGCCGGTGAAAGCGCCGGGTCCCCGCAGCACGCGGGGGCCCGGCGCCCGGCGTCGGGGGACGCGGGGGCGCGCACGGGGAGCGCGAGAAGCGCACCGAATCCGCCCCGACCGCACCCGTGACGTGATCGCGCTCCGGGCCGATAATTCCGCTCATGACGTCGGCGATCACCTGGGTATCCGTCACGCTGGTGATCACCGGCGCGGCCGCCGCGCTGTTCTGGCTGGTCCGCGGGCGCCGCACGTTCGGCACCCCGGTGGAGCGCGCCGCCTTCGCCGCACTGCACGAGGCCTCGCTCGCCGCCCCGCTGCTGCGCGACGGGCTCAACCCCGAGTCGGCCCGCAAGGCCGCGCGCCATCTGCGGGCGCTGCTGGCGACCCCGGCGCTCGCCGTGGTCGCCGACGGCGAGCTGCTGGCGTGGGACGGCGCCGGGCGCCGGCACGCGGCGCAGGCCGTCGCCCACACCGCGGACGCGATGGAGGCCGGCCGCCCCTGGCTGGTGCCGGTCGGCGCGATCGACTGCGCCGACCTGGACTGCCCGGTGCGCTCCGCCGTCGTGGTGCCGCTCGTCGTCGACGGCCTGGTGGTCGGCGCGCTCACCGTCTACGCCCGCCAGGTGTCCGCCGGGCTGGTACGGGCCGCGGGCGAGGTCGCGCACTGGGTCATCGCCCAGCTGGAACTGGCCGAGCTCGACCGCTCCCGCACCCGTATGGTCGAGGCGGAACTGCGCGCGCTGCGCGCCCAGATATCCCCGCACTTCGTCTACAACTCGCTCACCGCCATCGCGTCCTTCGTGCGCACCGACCCGGCCCGCGCCCGCGAGCTGCTGCTGGAGTTCGCCGAGCTGACGCGCTACAGCCTGCGCAAGCACGGCGAGTTCAGTACCCTCGCCGAGGAGCTGCGGTCGGTGGACCGGTATCTGCGGCTGGAACGCGCGCGTTTCGGCGCCCGGCTGCGGGTCGACCTGCTGATCGCCCCCGAGGTCCTGCCCGTCGCGGTGCCCTTCCTGTGCCTCCAGCCCATCGTGGAGAACGCGGTACGGCACGGCCTGGGCCCCAAGGCGACCCCGGGGCTCATCACCATCAGGGCCGAGGACGCCGGCGCGGAGTGCCGGATCAGCGTGGAGGACGACGGCGTGGGCATGGACCCCGAGGAGGTACGGCTCCAGCTCGCGGGCGAGGCGGAGGGCGACTCGCTGGGCCTGGGCAACGTCGACGAACGGCTGCGCGCGGTCTTCGGCGACGACTACGGGCTCGTCGTGGAGACCGCGCCGGGCGCCGGGACCAAGGTCAACGTCCGGGTGCCGAAGTACCGGAACGGAGTGCACGCCTCATGAGACCCCTGCGGATCCTCGCCGTGGACGACGAGCCGCCCGCCCTGGACGACCTCAGCTACCTGCTGCGCGGGGACCACCGGGTCGGCCGGGTGCTGGCCGCCGACAGCAGCGCCGCGGCCCTGCGGCTGCTGGAGGCCGAGCCCGTCGACGCGGTCTTCTGCGACATCCGCATGCCCGGCCTGGACGGTCTCGACCTGGTCCGGGTGCTCGGCCGCTTCGCCCACCCGCCCGCGGTCGTCTTCGTCACCGCCTACGAGGACTTCGCCGTCGACGCCTTCGCCCTCAAGGCCTGCGACTACCTCCTCAAACCCGTCGGCGGCGAGCGCCTCGCCGAGGCGGTGCGGCGGGTCGCCGCGCTGCTGGACGCGCCCGCGGAGCCGCGCGACGAGCCCCGCGAGGAGCGGACCGCCGAGCGCCGCGCCCCCGGCCCCGAGCGCATACCCGTCGACCTCGGCGGGGTCACGCGCTTCGTCTCCCGCGACGACGTCGCCTATGTCGAGGCCCAGGGCGACTACGTCCGGCTGCACACCGCGGGCCGCGCACCGCTGGTCCGGGTGCCGCTCGCGGTGCTCGCCGAACGCTGGGAGCCGCACGGATTCCTGCGCATCCACCGCAGCTTCCTCGTCTCGCTGCGGCACGTCGAGGAGCTGCGCTCGGACGCCGGGCACTGGACCGTACGCGTCGCGGGCACCGAACTGCCCGTCAGCCGCCGCCACACCCGCCAGCTGCGGGACGTGCTGGTGCGCTGGGCGCCCGCGCCCGGACCGGACACCGTATGACCGGCGGGCAGGGCGAGGCGCCCCAGGCGGCGCGCCGGGTCGCCGTCTCCGCGCCGCGCCGGCACCGCGCCGGCGGCTACTCCGCCCGCGCCCGCGCCGCCGACCTGCACGCACAGCCGCAGCTCGGCCAGGTCTACGTGCGCTCCCTGGTGCGCAACCAGCTGCGGCTCGCCCTCGGCGTGCTGGCCGTGCTCGGCGCGGTGCTCGGCGGGCTGCCGGCCGCCTTCGCGCTGCTGCCCGGACTGCGCACGGCGACCGTCCTCGGGATCCGGCTGCCCTGGCTGCTGCTGGGCGTCGTGGCCTACCCGCTGCTGGTGGGTGCGGCCGCCTTCCACGTCCGGCACGCCGAGCGCGTGGAGCGGGACTTCACCGACCTGCTGGGCGGCCCGGACCCCGCGGAGCCCCGGCCCGCGCCCGAGCGGCGACCGGACGACCGGGACGGCACGGACGGCACGGAGCCGCCGTACGAACCGCCGCGCGCCGCCCGGTGAACCCGGGCCTGGGCCTGGCCGCCCTCGCCGTCGTACTGGTCGCCACCGCCGCCTTCGGCATCTACGGCCTGCGGCTGTCGCGCGCCACCTCGGACTTCTACGTCGCCTCCCGCGAGGTCTCCCCGCTGTGGAACGCCGCGGCGATCGGCGGCGAGTACCTCTCGGCGGCCTCCTTCCTGGGCGTCGCCGGGCTCGTCATGGCCTACGGCGTGGACATGCTGGCCTACCCGGTCGGCTACACCGCCGGGTATCTGGTGCTGCTCCTGCTGGTCGCCGCGCCGCTGCGGCGCTCGGGCGCGTACACCCTGCCGGACTTCGCCGAGGAGCGCCTCGGCTCGGTCGCGGTGCGCCGGGTGGCCGCGGTGCTGGTCGCGGTCATCGCGTGGCTGTATCTGGTGCCGCAGCTGCAGGGGGCGGGCCTGACACTGGAGACGGTGACGGGCGCGCCGCGCTGGACGGGGGCGCTCGTCGTCGCCGTGGTGGTGGTCGGGGTCGCGGCGGCGGGCGGCATGCGCTCGGTCACGCTCGTGCAGGGCTTCCAGTTCTGGCTGAAGCTCACCGCTATCGCCGTGCCCGTCGTCTTCCTGGTGCTGGCCTGGCGCTCGGCCGGCGCCCCCGCCCTGACCGGCCCCGACGTCCCGCGCTTCCACGGCGCCACCGTCGTACGCCTCCAGGACGCGGTGCGCTTCGACGTCACCACACCGGTGACGGTACGCGTCTCCGGCACCCTCGACGGCAGGACGTACGCCGCCGGGCCCGCGGCCCCCGGCACCGTGACGCTCGGCAAGGGCGAGCACACCGCGTCCGGCGGCACCGCGCTGACCTTCCCGGGCGGCGCGCCCGTCCCGCACCGCCACGGGCTCACCCCCGCCACCGGCGCGAGCTGGGCCAACCCGCTGTCCGGCGCGGGGGGCAGGTCCCACCCGCTGTACGCGCTCTACTCGATCCTGCTCGCCACCCTGCTCGGCACCATGGGCCTGCCGCACGTCCTGGTCCGCTTCTACACCAACCCCGACGGCCGGGCCGCCCGCCGGACCACCCTGCTGGTGCTCGTCCTGCTCAGCGCCTTCTACCTGCTGCCGACCGTCTACGGGGCGCTCGGCCGGGTGCTGGCGCCGCAACTGCTGCTCACCGGGCAGACCGACACCGCCGTGCTGGTGCTGCCGCAGCTCACGCAGGCCGGGGAGGGCGGCCGGCTGCTGGCCGCGCTCGCCACCGCGGGCGCCTTCGCCGCCTTCGTGTCCACCGCCTCGGGCCTGACCGTGTCGGTGGCCGGCGTGGTGTCGCAGGACCTGCTGCACGGCTCCAAGCGCGGCTTCCGCTGGGCCTCGCTGGTCGCGGGGGTGCCACCGCTGGTGATGGCCACCGCGACCGACGGGCTGCCGGTCGCCGACGCGATCGGGCTGGCCTTCGCGGTGGCCGCGTCGTCCTTCTGCCCGCTGCTGGTGCTGGGCATCTGGTGGCGCGGGCTGACCGACCGCGGGGCGCTGCTCGGGCTCGTCGCCGGGGGCGGGCTGGCCGCCGTCGCGGTGGTGCTCACCAGCGTCCGGGGGCCGGGCAGCGGCTGGAGCGCCGCGCTGCTGGAGCAGCCCGCGGCCTGGACGGTGCCGGTCGCCTTCGCCGTCATGGTCACGGTGTCGCTGCTGACCCGGCACCGCCTCTCACCGGCCGCGGTGGACCGGGTGATGCTGCGGATGCACCTGCCCGAGGAGGTCGGTTCCGGCCCGGCACCGCTGCCCGGCCCCCGCGCGTCGGCCGCCGAGCGCGCCTGAGGCCACCCGCCGCCGTACCGCCGGGCCCGCCGCCGTACCGCCCGGCGCACCGGGCCGACCGTTCACCGACCGCTCGCCGACCGCTGGTCGCACCGGGCGTACCGCCCGTCGTGCCGGGCGCACCGCTGGGCGAATGTCACCGACCGTAGCCTCCCCGCCCGTTGTCCGCGGACCTACGGTGTGCCGCGACCCGAAACGGTCAATTCCCTTACCGCCCTGCTGTACCTCGATGAGGAGGGAACCGCGGATGAGCACTTCTGCGCCCGCGCCCACGATCGCCGACCCCGGCCCGCTCGGTCTGGCCGGCTTCGCCGCCACCACATTCGTCCTGAGCTCCTTCAACGCCCACCTGATCGACGCGAGCCTGGAAGCCGTCGTGCTGCCGCTCGCGCTCTTCTACGGCGGGCTGGTCCAGCTGCTGGCGGGCATGTGGGAATTCCGCAAGGGCAACACCTTCGGGGCGACCGCCTTCTGCTCCTACGGCGCCTTCTGGCTGTCGTACGCCGGGTACGCGAAGTTCGTCGCGGGCGGGCTGCCCGCCGACACCGCGCACCAGGCGACCGGGCTCTTCCTCCTCATCTGGGCGATATTCACCGTCTACATGACCGTGGCCGCGCTGCGCACCAACGGCGCGCTGCTGGCCGTCTTCGTCGCCCTGTCGGTGACCTTCGTCCTGCTGACCGTCGCGGAGTTCGAGGAGTCGACCGGCATCACCAAGGTCGGCGGCTGGCTCGGCCTGGTCACCGCGGTCCTCGCCTGGTACGCGTCCTTCGCCGTGGTCACCAACAGCACCTGGAAGCGCGGGGTGCTGCCGCTGTTCGCGGCGGCGGACACCACGCAGGGCGGCCCGGTCGAGGGCGCTCACTGATGTCCGACGAGACACTGTCGAACCTGCTCAGGGAGGACCGGCGGTTCCCGCCGCCGGCCGCCCTGGCGGAGCACGCGAACGTCACGGCCGAGGCCTACGACGCGGCCGCCGCGGACGACGAGGCCTTCTGGGCCGAGCAGGCCGCCCGGCTGGACTGGGCCGAGCCCTGGACGCAGGTGCTGGACTGGAGCCGGGCGCCCTTCGCCCGCTGGTTCACCGGCGGCCGGCTCAACGTCGCCGAGAACTGCCTGGACCGGCACGTGGCGGCCGGCCTCGGCGACCGCGTCGCCTTCCACTGGGAGGGCGAGCCCGGCGACACCCGCACCCTGACCTACGCCGGCCTGAAGGACGAGGTCTGCCGCGCCGCCAACGCGCTGCTGTCGCTCGGTGTACGGGCCGGCGACCGGGTCGCGATCTACATGCCGATGATCCCCGAGACCGTCGTCGCGATGCTGGCCTGCGCCCGTATCGGCGCCCCGCACACGGTGGTCTTCGGCGGCTTCTCGGCCGAGGCGCTGGCCAGCCGCATCCTGGACTGCGACGCCCATGTGGTGATCACCGCCGACGGCGGCTACCGCAAGGGCGCCGCCTCCGCGCTCAAGCCCGCCGTGGACGAGGCGCTGGAGCAGTGCCCCGACGTGCACAGCGTGCTGGTCGTCCGGCGCACCGGCCAGGACGTCGGCTGGACCGAGGGCCGCGACGCGTGGTGGCACGACCTGGTCGACGCCGCGAGCGCCGAGCACACCCCCGAGGCGTTCGACAGCGAGCACCCGCTCTACATCATGTACACCTCGGGCACCACCGCCCGCCCCAAGGGCATCCTGCACACCACCGGCGGCTACCTCACCCAGGTCGCCTGGTCGCACTGGGCGGTCTTCGACATCAAGCCGGAGCGGGACGTCTACTGGACGGCCGCCGACATCGGCTGGGTGACCGGGCACTCGTACATCGTCTACGGCCCGCTCGCCAACGCCACGACGTCCGTCCTCTACGAGGGCACCCCCGACTCCCCGCACCAGGGCCGCTGGTGGGAGATCGTGCAGAAGTACAAGGTGACGATCCTCTACTGCGCCCCCACCGCGATCCGCACGTTCATGAAGTGGGGCGACGCGATCCCGGCGGGCTACGACCTCACGTCGCTGCGGCTGCTCGGCTCGGTCGGCGAGCCCATCAACCCCGAGGCGTGGGTCTGGTACCGCAGGGCCATCGGCGGCGACCGCACCCCGGTCGTCGACACCTGGTGGCAGACCGAGACCGGCGCCCACATGATCAGCCCGCTGCCCGGCGCGAGCACCTGCAAGCCCGGCTCGGCGCTGCGCGCGCTGCCCGGCGTGTCCGCGGAGGTCGTGGACGACCAGGGCGAGCCGGTGCCCAACGGCTCGGGCGGCTACCTGGTGCTCACCCGCCCGTGGCCGTCGATGCTGCGCACCATCTGGGGCGACGAGCAGCGCTACGTCGACACGTACTGGTCCCGCTTCCCGGGCCGCTACTTCGCCGGGGACGGCGCCAAGAAGGACGACGACGGCGACATCTGGCTGCTCGGCCGGGTCGACGACGTCATGAACGTCTCGGGGCACCGCATCTCCACCACCGAGGTCGAGTCGGCCCTGGTGTCGCACCCGCTGGTCGCCGAGGCCGCCGTCGTCGGCGCGGCCGACGCGACGACCGGGCAGGGCATCGTCGCCTTCGTGATCCTGCGCGGCGACGCCGAGCAGGGCGCGGCGCAGGACCCGGCGGCCGAACTGCGGGCCCACGTCGGCCGGGAGATCGGGCCGATCGCCCGGCCGCGGCAGATCCTGGTCGTCGCCGAACTGCCCAAGACCCGCTCCGGCAAGATCATGCGCCGGCTGCTCCGGGACATCGCGGAGAACCGCGAGCTCGGTGACGTGACGACGCTGACCGACTCCTCGGTGATGGACGCCATCCGGGAGCGGCTGCCGGACACACCCGACGGCTCCTGACCCCTTCCCCGCGTCACCCGGGAGCCGTGGCCCCCCGGGCGGACCCGTACGGGGGCTCGCCCGGGGAAGAGGCGTGGGAGGCCGACCCGTTACGGGGGCGGGCCGGCCTCCCACGCTTTCGCGCGGACGGTGTCAGCAGCCGATCGGCGAGGTGCCCACGGCGACGTCGTCGAACCACAGCGTGTCGTCACCGGTGCCGTAGCTCTCCCAGCCGAAGCGCAGCGCGGTCGGCCGCGGCGGCGTGGTGCGCGAGAGCCACTGCTGGTCGATGTCCGCGGTCGGCACGCCGTCCACCCGCAGACCCGCCACGTCCTGGTCGTTCAGCCACGTCTCCAGGTTCGGCGACGTGGTGCCGATGGCGAACCGCAGGCACTGCCAGCTGCCGGTCGGCAGCGGGGCGCTGAGCGCCACGCCCGCCGGGCTCTGGGCGGGCAGCGTCGCGTCGTCCGTCTCGCGGTTCCACTGCAGGGCGCCGTTCTGGCCGCCGATCCGCAGCGCCTTGCCGGACTGCGAGGAGTCGGGCATCGACACGAAGGCCACGTGCGCGGCCGGCAGCGCGGTGGTGTGCCGCACCCACATCCGCACGTACACCGTCGGGCCCACCGAGGACAGGTCCTGGGTGCTGGCGACGAACATGTGGTTGCAGTAGCCGGCGTGGCCGTCCACCCGGATCGAGCGGCTGCCGCTGTGCGCGACGGAGGTGTCGACGGTCGCGGTGCCGCTGCCCGAGCAGTCCGGCGCCGCGGTCGTCCACTGGCCGGACGGCGTGCTGCCGGTCTGGTCCTCGAAGCCCGAGCAGATCACCGCGCCCGAGCAGCCGGCCGGCGGAGCGGTGGTCGGCGGCGTGGTGGGCGGGGTCGTCGGGGGAGTGGTCGGAGGTGTCGTGGGCGGAGTGGTCGGCGGGGTGGTGGGGGGCGTCGTCGGGGGAGTGGTGGGCGGCTGGGTCGGCGGCGTGCCGTCTGCCGTGCACGCGGTGCCGTTGAAGGTGATCACCGTCGGCGACGGGTCGGCCGAGCTCCAGGTGCCCTGCACCCCGAAGTCGGCGTGGCCGTTGGTCGGGACGGACGCGTTGTAACCGGCGTCCTTCGCGGTGACGGCCGCGCCGCTCTGGGAGACGGTGGCGTTCCAGCCCGAGGTGATGTGCTGGTCGCCCTGGTAGCTCCAGTTCGCGGTCCAGCCGTTCACGGCCGGGCCGAGGTTGGTGATCGAGACCTGCGCGGTGAAGCCGCCGGCCCATTCGTTGACGGTGTACGTCATCGAGCAGCCGGCCGCGGCGCCGTGGGCGGCGGGCAGCGCCACCAGGGCGGGCAGCAGCAGCGCGACCGCGGCCACCGGCCACAGCCACGGTCTGACGAGTAACCGACGCGAGGATGCGCGCACGGGGGGACCTCCTGGACATGTGGGGGGAGTTGCTGCTCGCCGTAGGGCATCCGCACGCCGGGTGGCATCCGGATGCCGTATGGGAGCGCTCCCACACTATGGAAGGGGCCCAACACCCTGTCAATGCCGCGTGCGCGGGTGCCCGTCCGTCCGGACGGGCACCCGCGCACGCGGGGCAGCAGCCGTCAGCCCTTGCTGGAACCCAGCGACAGGCCGGCGATGAACTGCTTCTGGAGGCAGATGTATACGACCAGGGTCGGCACGGCGGCGATGAGCGCCGCCGCCGCGATCATGTTCTGGTTGCTGACGAACTGCCCCTGGAGGTTGGCCAGCGCCGAGGTCACCGGCCGCTTGTCGCCCGACGACATCAGGGTGATCGCCCAGAAGAAGTCGTTGTAGATCCAGGTGGTCAGCAGGGTCGCCAGCGCCGCGAGCGCCGGGCGGCACAGCGGCAGCGTGAGCCGCCAGAAGCGCGTCCACAGCGAGGCGCCGTCCACCAGCGCGGCCTCGTACATCTCGTCCGGCACCGCGCGCATGTAGTTGCTCAGCACGAAGACGCAGAAGCCCAGCTGGAAGGCCACGTTGATGGCGACCAGACCGAAGATCGAGTTGTACATCAGGCCGCTGTCGCTCAGGAAGTGCGGCAGGGTGATCTTCAGGTACATCCGGTACAGCGGGGTGATGATGACCTGCTGCGGCAGCAGGTTGCCCGCCGTGAACAGGATCAGCAGCGCGATGTTGACCTTGACGTTGATCTTGCTCAGCACGAAGGCCACGCCGGACGCCAGGGCCAGCACGATGATCACCGAGGGGACGGTGATCAGCACCGAGTTCCAGAAGAAGTGCAGCATGTCCGACTGGGTCCACGCGTCACTGAAGTTCTTGAACGTCAGATGGTGCGGCATCGAGACATAGCCGTACTTGCGGGTGTCGGAGTACGGCCGGACCGCCACGTACAGCGCGAACGCGATCGGCAGCAGCCACAGCACGCAGGACACGATGAGGAAGACCTGCGAGGCCGCCTGGCCCCACGGCCGGGTCCTCCGGCGGCCGGGCGCGGACGGGCGTGCCGCCTTGGCCGGCCGGGTGAGGGCTTCGGTCGTCATGGTGCTTCCTCCCGGCGGAACGTCTGGTAGAGGAACACCGAGATCGGGACCAGCGAGATGACCAGCAGCACGACACCCAGCGCGGAGCCGAAGCCGACCCGCTGGGTCTCGCCGACGATGTTCGAGGTGACCAGCACCGACAGCAGTTCCAGGCCGTTGATGCCCTTGTTGGTGATGTAGACCAGGTCGAAGGCGCGCAGCGACTCGATGACCGTGACCACCATCACGACGATGTTGATCGGCTTCATCACCGGGAAGACCACCCGCCAGAAGGTCTGCCAGGCGTTGGCGCCGTCCATCCGCGCGGCTTCGCGCAGCGTCGGGTCGACGGCCTTGAGCCCTGCCAGGTAGAGCACCATCACATAGCCGGCCTGCCGCCAGGTCGCCTCGACCAGCACCGCCCACAGATTGAGGTGCGGATTGCCGAGCCAGTCGATGGCGTTGTCGTTGCCGTTGCGCCCGATGACGGTGTTGATCAGGCCGAAGTTCTGCGAGTAGACGAACTCCCAGATGATGCCGACCAGCGCGAGCGACAGCATCACCGGCAGGAACAGGATGCTCTGGTACATCCGGCTGCCCTTGATGCCGCGGTCGATGACCACGGCGAAGAGCATGCCCAGCGGGGTCGCGATGAGCACGAAGACCGCCAGCCAGATGAGGTTGTGGCGGACCGCGGGCCAGAACTCCGGGTAGATCGAGGTGGCCTGGTGGTAGTTCTGGATGCCGTACCAGCAGCCGTTGTTGAGGATCGACGGCACGTTGGGCTTGCAGGTCTCGCTGTGCAGGCTGCCCACGCCGTTCCACTTGGTGAACGACAGCAGCACGGTGCCGATCGCCGGGAACCACACGAAGGCCAGGTCCAGCAGCAGCGGGATCCCCAGCAGCAGCGCGACCACCACGCGGTCGCGCCGGGTGAGTTTGCGGACGCCGCCGCGGCGGCGGCGCGGGGACGGGGCGGCGGCGGCCCCGTCCCGCACCGCTGCCGCGGTGTCCGCAGCGGACGTCTCGGTCATGAGGTGTAGATCGACTTCGCCTGAGCCTCGGCGCTCTTCTGCAGCTTGGCGATGTTGCCCGTGCTCGGGTCGTCGATGAACTTCTGGATGATGGAGATCATCGCGTTCGCCATGGCCGGGTCGGAGTCGCGGTCCATGAACTGGGCGACCGACTTGCACTTGCCGATCACCTCGACCGACTTCTTCTGGATCGCGTTGTACGTCGGCACCTGGAGGCCGTTGGCCAGGCCGACGTCCCACTGGTCGGTCTTGAGGTACGCGGCCTCGGCCGGGCCGGTGCCGATGTACTCCAGGATCGCCTTGGCGGCCTCGGGGTTCTTGGCCTTCTTGCTGAGCATGAAGCCGTCGGTGGGGGCGTCCATGTAGTCCTGGCCCCACTTGGGGTTCACCGAGGGGAAGGTGAAGAAGTCCAGGTCGTCCAGGTTCGCCTTGTCGGTCACGTACTGCGCGGCGACCTGGTTGGTGCCCTGGAACATCATGCCGGCCTGCTTGGTCTCCAGCGTCTTGGCCGCGTCCTGCCAGATCCGGCCGTTGGCGCCGGTCTGCAGGTAGGGCATCAGCTCGGCCCAGTGCTGGAAGACGGTGGCGACGCCCGCGTCGGTCCACGGGATCTCGTGCTTCATCAGCTTGATGTGGTAGTCGTAGCCGTTGATGCGCATGTTGAGGATGTCGAACGTCCCCAGCGCGGGCCAGCCGTCCTTGTCGCCGAAGGCGATCGGCACCAGGCCGTCCGTCTTCATCTTCTTGGCGAGCGCGATGTACTCGTCCCACGTGGTCGGGACGGCGTAGCCGCGCTTGGTGAACTCGCTCTTGTTGTAGAAGACCACCCAGGGGTAGTTGTAGAGCGGCACCAGGTACTTCTTGCCGTCCAGGCCGGTG
Organism: Streptomyces sp. NPDC021020; assembly: GCF_044333285.1. NCBI lineage: Bacteria > Bacillati > Actinomycetota > Actinomycetes > Kitasatosporales > Streptomycetaceae > Streptomyces > Streptomyces sp. NPDC021020. The sequence continues at coordinate 482,689 of NZ_JBIRQQ010000007.1, read as the reverse complement.
GACAGCTGCTTGGCGGAGTCGCTGAAGTTGCCGCCGATCTTGTCCCAGACGTCGTCGATCGGCTGTGCGAGGTTCTGCGCGGCGAAGTACTGCATGCGGTAGCCGGCGAACCAGGTGAACAGGTCGTCCGGGGTGCCCTGCAGGTAGCTGGTGATGTTCTGCTGGAAGGTGTTGTGGTCGACCGTGTTGATCTTCACCTTCACCTGCGAGGACGCCGTGGCCCCGGCCGTGAGGGCGGCGAACGCGGTCTTGGCGGCCGGGTCGGAGTAGTTCGACCCGAAGGTGACGGTGCTGCCCGCGACCGGCTTGCCGGAGTCGCCGCTCTTGCTGCTGTCGTCAGAGGAGTCGGAGCTGCTGCACGCCGTCAGCAGCCCGCCGGACACAGCCGCGAGCCCCGCGGCGCCGGCCGCGCCCCTGAGCAGGTTCCTCCGGGTCGGGGACGGGCTGCTGCCCGCATCGGTACCCGACGTCTCGACGTCCGACATGGTGCCTCCATGTGTGTGTGGGCGCTTATAGGGGACTTGTGGGAGAGCTGAAGGCGAAATGCTGACGGAGCGGAGGCTCTCACGGGTCCGTGGGCCCGAGCCGTTTCCAACAGAAGTCACCAAGATGAAACGCCATCGCAACTGCAGGGTAGTTCTACGCCACATGCAGATGGCCGTCAACGCCTAATTCCTGATGCGTTGCCGGACCGTGATGTCCCCTGCGTGTTGAAACATGTTCGCTTCGGTTGGCATTGCCGCCGCTGTGCCCCACAGCCGCCGTACGCCCCCTGGCGGGCCCCTGGCGGCCCTCCCGCGAGGTGCCCGGCCCCGGCCGCCTCCGGCGGCGCGAACCGGGCGTCCCGGCAGCGGACATGGCGGGCGCCGGGACGGGTGGCCGGGCTTCGTCCCCGCGATCTACGCGCGCCATAGAATAGGGTGCGGCGGCCGGCGGCCGGCGGCGGGCGCCGGGACCGCGCAGACCACACCCCCGGTACCGTGATCCGATCCGTACCGGCCCACCGGCCTGAAAGGCTCACATGAAAGCTGAGATCGCGGAGTCCGCCGGTGCGCGGCACGCCCGGATCCTCGGAGTCGGCTCCTACCGCCCGCGCCGGGTCGTCGGCAACGACGAGGTGTGCGCGCACATCGACTCGACCGACGAGTGGATCCGCTCCAGGACCGGCATCGTCACCCGCCGCTGGGCCGGACCGGACGAGACCCTCGGCGTCATGGCCGAGCAGGCCGCGAGCAAGGCCGTCGCGGCGGCCGGCATCACCCCCGCCGACATCGGCCTGGTGATCGCGGCGACCTTCACGCACCTGAAGCAGACGCCCGCGATCGCCACCGAGATCGGCCACCGGATCGGTGCGGTGGGCGCGGCCGGCTTCGACATCTCGGCGGGCTGCGCCGGATTCGTGCACGGCCTCGCGCTCGCCTCGGACGCGGTGCGCTCGCGCGGCGGCCATGTGCTGGTCGTCGGCGTCGAACGGATGACCGACATCCTCGACCTGACCGACCGCTCGACCGCGTTCATCTTCGGCGACGGCGCCGGGGCGTGCGTCGTCGGCCCGTCCGACACCCCCGGGATCGGCCCGGTGGTGTGGGGCGCGGACGGCTCGCAGGCCGACGCGATCACCCAGAGCGTGCCGTGGGACGCGCTGCGCACCGACCCGCAGCAGCCTTTCCCCGCCCTGCGCCAGGAGGGCCAGCGGGTCTTCCGCTGGGCGGTGTACGAGGTGTCCAAGGTCGCGGTGCGCGGGCTGGAGGCGGCCGGGCTGACCGTGGACGACCTGGACGCGTTCGTCCCGCACCAGGCCAACGAGCGCATCATCGACGCCATGACCCGCTCCATCGGCCTGCCCGCCCGGGTCGCCGTCGCCAAGGACATCGTCACCACCGGCAACACCTCGGGCGCGTCCATCCCGCTGGCCATGGACGCCCTGCTCGCCTCGGGCGCGGCCGTCTCCGGCGACACCGCCCTGCTGCTGGGCTACGGCTCGGGCCTGTCGTACGCCGCCATGGTCGCCGAGCTGCCCTGACACGGGTCCGGCCGCCGGAGGCGCGGGGTACGGGGCGGTTGCCCCGCACCCCGCACCGGCCGGCTCAGCTCCCCGCCGCGACCGCGTCGAGCGCCGCCGACAGCCGGGGGCCGGCGAATTCCCGCACCCACGCCAGGTGCTCGCCGCCGGTGCCGCGGGGCACCACCTCCACCAGCATGATCAGGTAGAGGTAGCACCGGTAGAGCGCGAGCCGCACGCGTGCGGCCGTGTCGAAGGAGGTACGCCCGCCCGCCGCGCCGTAGCCGGCGAGGAAGGCGGGATCGTCCTCCAGGTGGCCGAAGAACAGCGACAGCGACGGGAAGTCCGCGAGCGGGTCGCCCCAGAACATCCGCTCCCCGTCGATCAGCGCGGCAACCGTACGCGCCCCCGGCTCACCGTCCAGCAGCACATTGCCCGACCACAGGTCGAAGTGCACCAGCACCGGCCGCGTCACCTCGGCCAGCGCCGCCGCGCCGCCGGCGAGCACCGCGCGGATCTCCGCGGCCGGGCGCGGCAGCCACGGGCCGTACGTGTCGGCGTCGGCCAGCAGCGCGTCCGTCATCGCCGCGAAGGCGGCCGGCCAGTCGGCGGCGAGCGGGGCGAAGCCCTGCGCGGGGTAGCCGAAGCCGGCGTCGCCGTGCACCGTGTGCAGCCGGCCCACCAGGCGGCCCAGCTCGCCCAGCAGCCGCTCGTGCTCGCCGGGCGCCATCGCGTCGGCGACGCCGTTCCACGCCACGCCGGGGGAGTGGGTCATCACCAGGAAGGGCGGGGCGCCCGCGCCCTCGCGCCACTCGGTGTGCACCACCCGCGGCGCGGGGACGCCGACCGCGGCGGCGTGCTCGTAGAACAGCGCTTCACCGCGCAGCAGTTCCGCCTCGTAGCGCAGCCGCGGGGTGCCCTCCGGCGGCGGCACCTTCAGCACCAGCCGGTCCCCGCCGGCCAGGCCGACCGAGAAGAGCGCGTTGTACGAGCCGCCGGGTATCCGGTCGCGCGAGACGACCTGCCCGGCCCCGATCCCGGCGCGGGCCAGCAGCCCGTCCACCGCCTCGTCCGTCACCGTGTGCGCGGCCGCCATGTGGCCCCCTCCTTCGTCGCCGATGGCACCCTACGGTGCCGGTCGGCCGTACCGCCGGTCGGGTGCTTGTCGCGCCGTGGGCGATTGGTCACTGTAACGGCAGGAAAGTCAGATGAACGGAGGATCTGGGACGCGAGATCTCGGGCGCGAGGTCACCGCACGGGGGCGACGCGGACGGAGGACGGGAGCGGATGAGCCGGCAGACCACCGAGCCGCGGACGGAGGACCCGGGCGAACCGGGCGACAGCGGAGGGCCGGCCCCCGGGTCCGCGGAGCCGCCGCCCCGCCGGCGCCGGCGGCTGCTGCCGTGGAAGCACCGGCGCGACCTGACGCCCGAGCAGCTGCGCCGCCGCAGGCTCGTCACCCGCGGCCTGACCGGAACCTGCCTGGTCTGCACCGGCTGGCTCGGCTGGTCCGTCGGCCAGGCCCTCACCTACCCCGGCAAGGACAGCACCACCGCCCGGCTCGCCGAATGGGCGCGCGACCACGAACTCGGCTTCGTCGTCGACAAGCTGGAGGACGTGCAGTACAAGCTGCACCCGCCCAAGGTCGGCGGCGACCTGCCCGCCGACGCGCTGGCCCGGATGCAGGCCACCCAGCCGGCCGTGCCCACGCCCGCGCACCTCCCCTCCCAGCCCCTCGTCCCGCTGCACGCCCCGCTGCACCCGCCGGTCAGCCCCGCCCTCCCCGGCGAGGGCGTCTACCGCACCCTCGCCACCGCCCACGGCGAGCCGATCGTGCAGGGCACCTACGTCCGCCCGGACGGCGACCACACCTCGTACGAGGCGGCGGTCGCCTGGATCAGCGGCAAGCACAGCCGCTTCCAGCTGCACCCCGGCTTCCGCGAGCCCGGCGGCACCTTCGACGTGCCGCCCACCGTCCCCGAGGGGCAGCGCACCGGCCTGGTCGCCACCTGGAACGGCGGCTTCCGCATCACCGACGGCGGCTCCCGCGGCGGCTTCTACCTCGACGGCCGCACCGCGGGCGAGCTGCGCGACGGGGCCGCCTCCGAGGTCTTCTACCGCGACGGCTCGATGCGCATCGGCGTCTGGGGCCGCGACGTGACGATGACCCCCGAGGTCGTGGGCGTGCGCCAGTGCCTGGAGCTGATGGTCGACGACGGCCGTGTCGTCCCGGACATCGGCAACGACTCCAAGTGGGGCGTCAGCGACCAGAGCCGGATGTTCGTCCCCCGCTCCGGCGTCGGCGTCACCGCCGAGGGCGACATCGTCATGGTCGTCGGCCAGGCCCTCTCCGCCCGGACCCTCGCCGAACTGATGCAGCGCGCCGGCGCGGTCCGCGCGATGCCCCTCGACATGAACCGCGCCTGGCCCTCCTTCATGTCCTACGACGGCACCCGCACCCCCTCGAACCCGAAGCCCAGCAACATCCTCGACTTCGAGGACCCCCCGGACCGCTACTACACCCGGGCCACCCGCGACTTCGTCGCCGTCTACGCCCGCTGAGCTGAGCGGCTGTCAGGCCCGCGGGGCCAGGAAGGCCGCGATCCGGCGCCACGCGTCCTCGGCCGCCGCCGGGCGGTAGGTGTCGCGCTCGTCGGCGAGAAAGCCGTGCGGGGTGCCGGGGTAGACGACGACCTCGTGCGGCACGCCCGCCGAGGCGAGGCGCTCGCGGACCCGCGCGGTCTGCTCGGGCGTGGCCACGTGGTCGTCGGCGCCGGCCAGGTAGAGCACGCGGCAACCACCCCGGTCGGCGATCCGCGGGGTGAGGCCGAGCAGCGCCTCCGGGCGGCTCAGCGCGGTGCCGGGGGTGTCCAGCCAGCCCGGGTAGACCGCGGCGACGGCCGCGAGCGGGACCCGCGTCGCCGCGAACCACGCCAGGTGCCCGCCGAGGCTGAAGCCGGCCATCGACGGGAGCCCCCGGGTGTCCGGGCGCCGCTCCAGACGGTCGAGCACCGCCTCCAGGTCCGCGCCCACCTCCTCCCGGGTGAGCCGGCCGATCAGCTCCAGGCCGCGGGCCCGCCCCTCGGCGTCGGCGGTGCCGGAGTGGCCCGGGGCGGTGCGGTGGTAGAAGTCGGGCACGACGGCGAGCAGACCGAGACCGGCGAGCCGGTCGGCCACCCGGCGGATGTACGGCGTCACCCCGAACATCTCGAAGCCCACGACCACCGCGGGCCACGGCCCCTTCCCGGCGGGCCGGGCGACGTACACGGCCATCGGCCGCGCCGCCCCCGGTACGGCGACGGCGACGGACCCGCGGACCACCGCCCCCTGACCGGCGGCCGTTTCCTGCCGTACGGCCGCATCCTGCTGCATGACGGCTTCCTGCTCCATGACGGCGACTCCCCCTGGTACGGGCCTGCGTGACGCCTCCGAGTCTGCGGGCGGCGCCGCCGCCCGGTCCAAGACCCGTTCCGCCCGCGGCGATACCCTCGGGGCATCGCCGCGGGCAGAGCGCGGACGGGGGAGAGGCGGGGGCCCGTGGATCTCGACCTGCGCAAGGTGCGCTACTTCGTGGCCGTGGCCGAGCGGCTGCACTTCGGCCGCGCCGCCGAGGACCTGCTCATCGCGCAGCCCGCGCTCAGCCGGCAGATCCGCGCGCTGGAGCGGGAGCTGGGCGCCGAGCTGTTCGTCCGCGACAGCCACCGGGTGCGGCTCACCGCCGCGGGCGAGCGGCTGCTCGACGACGCGCGGCCGCTGCTCGCCGCCGCGGACGCGGCCCGCCGCCGGGCCGGGCGGGCGGCGCACGGGGCCGGGCGGCTGGTGGTGGGCTTCCGCAGCGGCATCCGGGTGACCGAGGCGGTACGCGACTTCGGCGCCGCGCACGGGGACGTCGCCGTGGAGGTGCGCCGCGTCGACTGGGACGACCAGGCCGCGGCCGTGCTGGACGGGCGCGTCGACGTGGCGTACGTCCGGCTGCCGGTCGTCGAGCCCGGGCTGGAGCTGACCCCGCTCTACGGCGAGCCGCGGATGGCGGCGCTCCCGGCGGGGCATCCGCTGGCCGCGAGCGGGGAGCTGACGGCCGCGCAGTGCGCGGCGCAGACCGAGATCCTGCACCTGTGCACCAACGCCGAGGCGTCCGGCCCGCGGCAGCCCCCGGCGGTGCGCACGGTCGAGGAGAAGCTGGAGTACGTGGCGGCGGGCCGCGGGCTGACGTACCTGCCGCGTTCCACGGCCCTGCTCCACCGCCGCCCCGACGTCGTCTACCGCCCGGTCACCGACCTGCCCGAGGACCGGGTGGCGCTGGCCCGCCCGGCGGGGGAGCCGGCGCCGCTCGCCGCGGCCTTCACCGCGGCGGCCCTGCGCGCGGCGGCCGCGGCCTTCGGCACGCGCTCCAGCCGCAGCTGAGCTAGCCGCAGCTGAGCAGGCCCACCTTCTGCTTGGCCGCCAGCACCCGCCGCACGCTGTCCGACACCGCGTTGGAGAGCGCCTTGTCCTTGGGCATCTGCGCGAGCACCGCCGAGGTCATCGGCGCGATGTCGGAGGCCTTGACGGTCAGCAGCAGGTTGCCGCCCGCCTTGAGGAAGTCCACCGCGCGCTCGGCCGGCGTGCGGTCGCTGACGGCGGTGGCCTGGCCGAGGTCGTCGGAGATGACCGCGCCCTTGAAGCCCAGCGAGTCGCGCAGCATGCCGCGGATCACCGTGGAGGAGAAGGCCGCCTGGTTGTGGGGGTCGATCTTGGAGTAGATCGCCGAGGACACCATCACGAAGGGCGCGCCCGCTGAGATCGCGCTGCGGAAGGGCTGGAGGTAGGCGTCGTTGCGGGTGGTGACGTCGTCGGTGACGCCGAGGGTGAAGTCGGTGTTGCCGGTGACCCGGCCGAGGCCCGGGAAGTGCTTGGGGCTGGCGAGCAGTCCCGCGTCCAGGGTGCCGCGCAGGAAGGCGGTGCTGTGGGTGGCGACCGCCGAGGGGTTGGTGCCGTACTCGCGCTGGAGCTTGCCGATGGGCGCGTTGACATTGGTCAGGTCGGGCGGCACGGTGTCGGCGACGGGCGCGAGGTTCATCGTGACGCCCGCCGACTTCAGCTCCTTCGACCATTTCTCGGCGTCCTTCTGCAAGGTGGCCGCCGGGAGCTTGCCCTGGTCGACGGCGGTCGGGATGCTGCTGAAGCCGGGGCCGTTCAGCACCTGGACCTGGCCGCCCTCCTGGTCGGTGGAGATCAGCATGCCGACCTTGGCGCCCTTGACCGAGGGCGCGAGCTTGCGCACCTGGTCGGTGACCCGCTTGACGGCCGCGGTGCCGGAATTGGTGTGCCCCATCAGGAAGACCGAGCCGACGCGGCCCGCGGTGATCGCGCTCGACTGCGCGGAGGTCATGCCGGTGCTGGTGACGGAGGTCATGAAGAGCTGGCCGACCTGCTGTGTCCGGCTCATCCCGGCGACCGCCTTGTCGACGCAGCTCGCGGGCTTGCCGGTGGCGGGCGGCGGCGCGGCGGTCTTCGACGGCGACGCCGAGGTGGTGGTGGGCGCCGGGGTGGTGGTCGTCGGGGTGGCCGAGGCGGGGGAGGAGGTCGTCGCCGTGGTCGTCGAGCTGCTTCCGGACGAGCCGGAGCCGTCGCCGCACGCGGCCAGCCCGGTGGTGGCGGTGGCGATCAGGCCCAGGACGAGTCCGGTGCCGCGCAGCCCGGGACGGCGTGGCGGACGGTGCCCGCCGCGGGTTCCGGGCGCGCGGCGGGCGCGCGGGGCGGCGGGGCTGGGGGTCGGCTGGCGCACGGCGGGACCTCACACCTCATCGGTCGTCGTCCGGCGGGGCCGGACGGCTGCGGCTGCTGCTTCTTCCGCTCCTCCCGCCGCCCGGGACACCCGTCCTCCCGGGCGGCGGGAAGAAAAACCCTCGTGAGTTGATCATCCTGCCCCGCCCTTCCGCTTCCCGCATCCCCTGCGCCGCCGTACGCACACTTCTTGACGGTGCGCGAGCTGCGGGGCCAGCATGTGGGAGCGCTCCCATGGGCGGGTGGGCGGCTGACGACTCCCGGTCGGCCGCACACCCGCCCCCGGGCGCGTTCCCCCCACCACGACCATGCCCTCCCAGGAGGACGCGTGCCCAGAACCCGCGTGCCCCGCAGAACCGGCAAACCCCTCTCCCTGCGAAGCGCCGCCCGCCGCGCCCGTACCGCGGCGGTCACCGCCGCGGCCGCGCTGCTGCCGCTCACCATGGCGGCCACCGCCGGAGCCCCCGCGGCCCACGCCGCCGCTCCGGCCGCCGCACCCGCCGCCGCGGGGAGCTACAACTACGCCGAGGCGCTCCAGGACTCGATGCTCTTCTACGAGTCGCAGCGCTCCGGCAAGCTCCCCGCGGACAACCGCGTCACCTGGCGCGGCGACTCCGACCTCACCGACGGCGCCGACGCCGGCCTGGACCTGACCGGCGGCTACCACGACGCCGGCGACGAAGTGAAGTTCGGCTTCCCGATGGCCTTCTCGATGACCATGCTCGGCTGGGGCGGCATCGACGAGGCGTCCGGCTACGCCAAGAGCGGCCAGGACACCTACCTGCTGCGCAACCTGCGCTGGGGCGACGACTGGCTGCTCAAGGCGCACCCGTCGGCCAACGTCCTCTACGGACAGGTGGGCGACGGCGGCAGCGACCACTCCTTCTGGGGCCCGCCCGAGGCCAACCCCTCGCCGCGCCCCTCGTTCAAGATCGACGCCTCCTGCCCCGGCTCCGACCTCGCGGGCGAGGCCGCGGCGGCCCTCGCGTCCTCGTCCATGGTCTTCAAGCAGAGCGACGCCGCCTACTCGGCCACCCTGCTGGCCAACGCCAAGCAGCTCTACACCTTCGCCGACACCTACCGCGGCACGTACGACAAGTGCATCACCGCCGCCCAGGGCTACTACAACTCCTGGAGCGGCTACTGGGACGAGCTGGTCTGGGGCGCGCTGTGGCTCTACCGCGCCACCGGCGACAGCACGTACCTGACGAAGGCGGAGACGTACTACGCGCAGCTGCCCAAGATGAACCAGACCACCACGCCCGAGTACAACTGGACGCTCGCGTGGGACGACAAGTCCTACGGCGACTACGTGCTGCTCGCCGAACTCACCGGCAAGCAGACGTACATCGACGACGCCGAGCGCTGGCTCGACTGGTGGACCACCGGCGTGAACGGCCAGAAGGTGAGCTACTCGCCGGGTGGTGAGGCCTTCCTCGACACCTGGGGCTCGCTGCGCTACTCGTCCAACACCGCCTTTGCCGCGCTGCAGTTCTCCGACTGGCTCACCGCGCAGGGCAGGGACGCAGTCAAGGCGCAGACCTACCACGACTTCGGCGCCCGGCAGATCGACTACGTCCTCGGCGACAACCCGCTGAAGGAGAGCTACGAGATCGGCTTCACCAACTCCGGCAAGAACACCAAGTGGCCGCAGAACCCGCACAGCAGGGCCGCGCACGGCTCCTGGTCGCAGTCCATGACCGAACCGGCCGCCACCCGGCACCTCGACTACGGCCTGCTGGTCGGCGGCCCCGGCTCGGCGGACGACGGCTTCTCCGACGAGCGCTCCAACTACGGCGAGACGGAAGGCGCGCTGGACTACAACGCGGGCTTCTCCGGCGCGCTGGCCGCTCTCACCGACGAGTACGGCGGCAGCCCGCTGGCGAACTTCCCGCCCAAGGAGACCCCGGACGGGCCCGAGGAATTCCTCCAGGCCGCGGTCAACGCGTCCGGCACGAACTTCTACGAGCTGAAGGTGCAGGTGGTCAACAAGTCCGGCTGGCCCGCCCGGCACCTCACGCACGGCAGCTTCCGCTACTACTTCACCCTCGACCCGGGCACCAGCCCCTCGCAGGTCACCCTGTCCTCGGCGTACAACCAGTGCTCGGCGCCGACCGGGCCGACGCAGTTCTCCGGCAGCGTCTACTACGTGACGGTCAGCTGCGAGGGCCAGGACATCGCGCCCGCCGGGCAGTCGGCCTTCCACCGTGAGGTGCAGTTCCGGCTGAGCTTCCCCGGGGCGCACGACCCCACCAAGGACTGGTCCTACCAGGGCGTCTCCACCACGCCCGGCTCCACCCCGGTCACCGTGAACGACATGGTGCTCTACGACGGCTCCACCGCCGTGTGGGGCACCGCGCCCAGCGGCGACGGCGGGACCCCGCCGGCCACCACCCCGCCGGGCGCGCCCGGCAAGCCCACCGCCTCCGCGGTCGCCGGCTCGTCGGTCACCCTGACCTGGCCCGCCGCCACCCCCGGGAGCCTGCCGCTGGCCGGTTACCAGGTCTACTCCGGGTCCACGCTGCTCGCCACCACCACGGCGACGAGCTACACCGTCACCGGCCTGACGCCGGGCACGCCGTACACCTTCACGGTCAAGGCCGTCGACACCGCGGGGAACGCCTCGGCGGCCTCCCCCTCGGTGACGGTCACGACCACCACGACCGGCACCCCGCCGGGCGGCGGTACGGGCGCGGCCTGCACGGCCGTCTACAAGGTGACCAACTCCTGGTCCGGCGGCCTCCAGGCGGACGTGCTGGTCACCAACACCGGCTCGGCCGCGCTGAACGGCTGGACGCTGACCTTCACCTTCGGCGGCGACCAGCAGGTCGGCAGCGGCTGGAGCGGCACCTTCACGCAGTCCGGCCAGAAGGTCACGGTGACCAACCCGTCCTGGGCGCCCTCGCTCCCGGCGGGCGGCACGGTCGACCCGGGCTTCACGGCCACCTACTCCGCGAGCAACGCGGCCCCCACGGGCTTCGCCCTCAACGGGGTGGCCTGCACCTGAGTTGCCCGTAGGCCCGACAACTCCTCCGCGGCGAGCGCTCCCCCGCTCGCCGCGGTGGGCTCCGCCGGGGGCGTGGGAGCGCCACGGGGTGCTTTGTGCGATGGTCTTTGCGATCGTCCCACCGTCGTGGCTGATCGCGCCGTTCCCCGCGCCCCTGCGGGGCGCCGCACCGGCCGCGCCGGGTGAGCGTCTGCCAGGGGCGCGGGGAACTGCGCCGCCGGCCACGACGCGCGGAAGACCGCGGAGATCACCGCACGGGGCAGCCCGGGGCGCCGGGCGGGCGGCCGCGCAGGGGCCCCGTCACCCCAGCGACGCCAGGCGGCGGGCCAGGAAGCGGCGCTCCGCCTCCGTCGGGGCCAGATCCAGGGCCGCGCGGTAGGCGGCGGCTGCCTCCGCCGGGCGGTCCAGGCGGCGCAGGAGGTCCGCGCGGGTCGCGGGGAGCAGGTGGTAGCCCGCGAGTGCGCCGGACGCGTCGAGGGCGTCCGCCAGGGCCAGCCCGGCCGCCGGGCCCTGCGCCATGGCGACGGCCACCGCCCGGTTGAGCTCGACGACCGGCCCCGGCGCCATCCGGGCCAGCTCCCCGTACAGCCCGGCGATCTGCGCCCAGTCCGTGGCCTGCGGCTTCTCCGCCTCCGCGTGGCACGCGGCGATCGCGGCCTGCACCTGGTAAGGGCCGGGCCGCCGGTGGCCGAGGGCCGCCTCCAGGACGGCGGTGCCCTCGGCGATGCGCTGCCGGTCCCAGCGCGAGCGGTCCTGCTCCTCCAGCGGCACCAGATCCCCGGCGGCGTCGGTCCTGGCGGCCGCCCGGGCGTCGTGCAGCAGCATCAGCGCCAGCAGCCCCGCCGCCTCCGGCTCCCCGGGCAGCAGCCCGGCGAGCAGCCGGGCGAGCCGGATCGCCTCCGCGGTGACGCGCTGCTGGTCGGGACCCGCGGCCCCGGGCGCGTAACCGGCGTTGAAGAGCAGGTAGAGGATGGCCAGCACCGCCTCGGTGCGCTCGGGCAGCAGCTCCGGCGGGGGCACCCGGAAGGGGATCCCGGCGTTCCTGATCTTGTTCTTGGCGCGGGTCAGCCGCTGCGCCATCGTGCCCTCGGGCACCAGGAACGCGCGGGCGATCTCCGCGGTGGTGAGCCCGGTCAGGGTCCGCAGGGTGAGCGCGACCTGCGCGGGCAGCGGCAGCGCGGGGTGGCAGCAGGTGAAGACCAGCCGCAGCCGGTCGTCGGGCAGCCCGTCGTCCCCGTCGAGCGCCTCGGATCCGGCGTCCGGCGGCCCGGGTTCGAGCCGGGCCGCCTGACGCAGCTTGACGCTCTCGTTGGCGGCCCGGCGCAGCAGGTCCAGCGCCCGGTTGCGGGCGGTGGTGGTCAGCCAGGCGCCCGGACTGCGCGGCACCCCGTCGCGCGGCCAGCGCTCCAGCGCGCGCTCGAACGCGTCCTGCGCGCACTCCTCCGCGAGGTCCCAGTCGCCGGTCTGCCCGATCACCGCCGCCACGACCCGGCCCCACTCCTGGGACCAGGCCGCGGCGACGGCCTCCTTCACCGCGTCGCGCACGCCGGCCTCAGTCCGTCCAGAACGGCCGGACCTCGACCATGCCGAACTTCGCCACCGGGTGCTCGGCCGCGACCGCGATGGCCTCGTCCAGGTCGGCGCACTCGATGATGTCGAAGCCCGCCATCTGCTCCTTCGTCTCGGCGTAGGGCCCGTCGGTGACGAGCCGGGAGCCGTTCCTGACCCGTACGGTCGTGGCGTCCTCCGAGGACCGGGTCCGGTTGCCGTCCAGCCGCACCCCGCGCCGCGTCATCTCCTCGACCCACGGCTCGGCGTCCAGCTCCTCGGGCGTCGCCCCCGGAAAGCCCTCGGCGGTCTCCTGGCAGATCAGCAGCAGGTACTTCATGGCACATCTCCTCGTCCGCGGTTCGCGACCGTGCTCCATGGTGCCCGGTCACCCTCACGACGATCGGCAACCCCCCGGATGTACATCCCGCGCCGGATCCGGCCGGTCTTTTTTCAGGAGGCCGTCCAGCCCCCGGCGGTGCGCCGGGAGGGCAGGAGCGCGGCGCTGACCGCGGCGAGGACGGCCGCGGCCACCGGGAGCGGCAGCGCCTGCCCGGAGTGCCCGACGAGGGCGGCGCCGGCCAGCGCGCCCGCGAACATCGCCGCCGCCGACAGCAGCCGGCTGCCGGCCTTGGCGTCCGGGCCGCCCGCGAGGCGGCCGTCCGCGGCCATGCCGGTGATCGTCATCGTCAGGACGGTGGTCGTCAGGTCCGGTACGGCCAGCCGCCGCACCACCGCGTTCTGCCCGCCCATCGCGAGGCCCAGCAGCACGATCAGCGCCGCCCGCACACCCCCGCGCGCGGGCAGGTCCGCGGCGGCCGCGACCGCCCACGCCGCCAGCACCAGGGCGGTCTGCGCGGCGCAGACGGCGAGCAGCAGCCGCCCGCGGTGCGCCGGCAGCGCGCGGGCCAGCCGCCCGCCCAGCAGCGCCCCGGCGGCGAAGGCGGCGAGCGCGAGCAGCGAGGCGGTGAGCGAGAAGCCGCTCGCGCCGGCGAGCGCGAAACCCAGGAAGACGACGTTGCCGGTCATGTTCGCCACGAAGACATGGCCGAGGACGAGATAGCTGAAGGCGTCCACCAGCCCCGTGACCAGGGTGAGCGCGAGCAGCAGCGGCGGCAGCGGGCCGTGCGGTCCCGCGGGGCGCGGGACGAGTGTGTCGCGGGCTTCGCGGAGCAGCGGGTGCACGGCGGGCGGGCCTCCTGGGCGTGGCGGACGGCGTACGGGACAGACGTACCCACCAGGGCGGCGCCGGCGCAACCACACCGCGCGCGGCGGTGGCGGATCACCCCCACGGGGTGCTCCCCGCCGGGCGTGGCGGCCGCGCCGGGAACGCCGCCCGGTGTGAGACTTGCGAGGCGGAGGTGATCTTCATGCCCGGATCGGCGGCCGGATCTGCGGACGCAGCGGCGTCCGGCGAGGAGCGCGGCAGGGAGCCGGGGAAGGCGGACACGCCGGTGCCCGGCGGCGGCGGGGAGTCCGGTGACACCGTCACCACGGACGTGCCCGCGCGGCTCGACCGGCTGCCGTGGTCGCGCTGGCACTGGATGATCGTGATCGGGCTCGGCACCGTCTGGATCCTGGACGGTCTGGAGGTCACCACTGTCGGCAACATCGCGGGCCGGATCGCCGAGCCCGGCAGCGGCCTGTCGGTGACGGCGTCCCAGATCACCGGTATCGCCGCGGCGCTGTACGTCGCGGGCGCGTGCTCGGGCGCGCTGTTCTTCGGCTGGCTGACCGACCGCTTCGGCCGCAAGAAGCTCTTCATGATCACGCTCGCGGTGTATCTGAGCGCCACCGCGATGACCGCGCTGTCCTTCCAGCCCTGGTGGTTCTTCACCTTCCGCTTCCTGACCGGCTTCGGCATCGGCGGCGAGTACGCGGCGATCAACTCCGCGATCGACGAGCTGATCCCCTCCCGCTTCCGCGGCCGGGTCGACCTCATCATCAACGGCAGCTACTGGCTGGGTGCGATCGGCGGCTCGCTGCTGTCCATCGTCATGCTCAACACCAGCATCTTCCCCAAGGACGTCGGCTGGCGGCTGACCTTCGCGCTCGGCGTCGTCCTCGGCCTGGTGATCATGCTGGTGCGCCGCCATGTGCCGGAGAGCCCGCGCTGGCAGTTCATCCACGGCCACGGCGACGAGGCGAACGGGCTGGTCGCGGACGTCGAGAAGGAGATCGAGGGGGAGAAGCACGAGAAGCTGCCGAAGGCGGCCGGGCGGATCACCATCCACCAGCGGGCGAGCATCGGCTTCGGCATCATCGCCCGGACCGTCTTCACCCGCTATCCGCGGCGCGCGGTGCTCAGCCTGTCGCTCTTCGTCGGCCAGGCCTTCCTCTACAACGCCATCACCTTCGGCTTCGGCAACATCCTGACCACCTTCTTCGGCGTGGGGACGGGCGACACCGGCTACTACTTCGCGGTGATCGCGGCGGGCAACTTCCTGGGCCCGCTGCTGCTCGGCCACCTCTTCGACACCGTCGGGCGGCGCGTCATGATCTCGTCGACGTACCTGCTGTCCGGCGTGCTGCTGTTCGGCACCGCCTGGCTCTTCGACCGCGGCTCGCTGAACGCCACGACGATGACGGCGTGCTGGTGCGTGGTGCTGTTCTTCGCCTCGGCGGGTGCGAGCAGCGCGTATCTGACGGTCTCCGAGATCTTCCCGATGGAGACCCGGGCGATGGCGATCGCCTTCTTCTACGCGATCGGCACCGCGGCGGGCGGTATCAGCGGCCCGCTGGTCTTCGCCGACCTGACGAAGTCGGGCGTGGTCTCCGACACCGTCACCGCGTTCGTCATCGGCGCCTCGCTGATGTGCGCGGCCGGTCTGGTCGCGGCCTTCCTGGCGGTCAAGGCCGAGCGCCGGTCGCTGGAGGACATCGCCACCCCGCTGTCCCAGACGTCGTCCTCCTCCTCCGGAACGACCCCGGCCGCCGGCCGCGCCTGAGGCGCGGACCGGCGGCCGGAAGGAGGCCTGGGCCGGGGTGCTGGATCCCCGGCCTAGTCCTGGGCGAGCAGCCCGGCCCGCAGCCGGGCGATCGTGCGGCTGAGCAGCCGGGAGACGTGCATCTGCGAGCAGCCCAGCCGCTCGCCGATCTCCGCCTGCGTCAGCTCCTGGCCGAAGCGCAGTTGCAGCAGCAGCCTGCTGCGCTCCGGCAGCTGCTCGATGAGCGGGGCCAGCGCGTGGAAGTCCTCGAAGAGGTCGAGCGCCGGATCGCACTCGCCGAAGGTCTCGCCGAGGGTGCGGCCCTCGCTGTCGGAGGAGGTGTCGGTGTCGGAGTAGGGGGTGTCGATGGAGCCCGCGGTGTAGCCGTTGGCGGCCACCAGACCCTCGATGACCTCGTGCTCCGACAGGTCCAGGTGCTCGGCCAGCTCCCCGACGGTCGGGTCGCGGTCCAGCCGCAGCGCCAGCGCCTCCTTGGCCTTGCTCAGCTCCACCCGCAGTTCCTGCAGCCGCCGCGGTACGTGCACGGCCCAGCTGGTGTCGCGGAAGAAGCGCTTCATCTCCCCGACGATGTAGGGCACCGCGAAGGTGGTGAACTCCGTCTCCCGGGAGAGGTCGAAGCGGTCGATCGCCTTGATCAGGCCGATCGTGCCGACCTGGACGATCTCCTCGTGGTCGGTGGCCGGGCGGTTGCGGTAGCGCGCGGCGGCGAAGTACACCAGCGAGAGGTTCATCTCGATCAGGGTGTTGCGCGCGTACGCGTACTCCGGCGTGCCCTCCTCCATCTCCTGGAGGCGGTCGAAGAACAGCTTGGACAGGACCCGCGCGTCCTGCGGGGCCATCGCCGAGGGATCGTCGACAAAGGGCAGCCCTCCGGTGGCCGCCTGGGATCCTTGCGGCCACCGTACGTCCTGCTGCGGCGCCTTCGTCGCCGTCGCCGTCGTGTCCGTGCTTCGGGTCTGTTCCAGGTATGCGGTCACTTCATCGCCCCATTCGTACGACTGATGGCGTACCACCTGCCCCGGAAACGGCGGAGCATGCAATCTTTTTCGGCCGCTACTCCGGCTTGGGGTCGGCCAAGCGCTCGGGGAGCCAACTCAGTTGCACGGCCTGCTGGTCGGCGCCGCCGCCCTCGTGGCCGTTGAAGTCGTAGACCTCGATCTGCTTGTCCCGGCCCGCGTAGGCGTTGAAGGCCGCGAAGACGGTGGAGGGCGGGCAGACCTCGTCCTCCAGCGCGGTCGAGAAGAGCGCGGGCGCCCGGCCGCGGGCGGCGAAGTGCACCCCGTCGAAGTACGCCAGGGTCTCCAGCGCCTTGGCCCGGCGGGTGCGGTGCACCGACAGATACCGGCCGACCTCCCGGTAGGGCAGCTCGTCGGTGACCGTGATCGCGCGCGGGAAGTCGCACAGGAAGGGCACGTCGGGCATGACCGCCGCGAGGTCCGGCACCAGGCCGCCGACCGCCGCGGTGATGCCGCCGCCCTGGCTCACCCCGGCCGCGACCGTACGGGAGGCGTCGGCCAGCGGGTGGGAGCGGGCGGCCTCGACGGCGCGCACCGCGTCGGTGAAGACCCGGCGGTAGTAGAAGTCGTAGGGGTCCTCGATGCCGCGGGTCAGGAAGCCGGGGGTGGCCGGGGCGCTGCCGACCGGGTCCTCGGTGTCGCCGACCGACCAGCCGCCGCCCTGGCCGCGGGTGTCCATCACGAAGTGCGCGTAGCCGGCCGAGGCCCACAGCAGATGGCTGTGCGCCCGGCCGCGCCCGCCGCCGTAGCCGATGAACTCCACGATCACCGGCAGCGGTTCCGTGGTGCCGGCGGGCAGCGTGAACCAGCCCTTGACCGGGTGGCCGCCGAAGCCGGCGAAGGTCACGTCGTAGGTGTCGACGGTGGTCAGCCCGGTCTGCACCGGTTCGAAGACGGCCGCCAGGTCGTGCTGCCGCGCCTGGCCGAGGGTGTCGGCCCAGAACTGGTCGAAGTCCGCGGGTTCGACGGAACTGCTGCGCCGTTCGCGGAGCTGGTCGAGCGGCAGGTCGAACAGGGCCATGGGACGTCCTTCTTGCTGGGCAGCGGGTCGATCACCCACACGGTACGTCCTGATCGGCCTGTACAGAAGCCCCTGCTCAACCGGTTGACGCAGGTAGGGCGGGGTGGGACGGCCGGACGCCTCCGCCAGGCGCGGCGCCGTCGGAGAGGGCCGGCCGCCCCGATCGTGCCAGTACGGCAGGAAAGACCGGAACAGCCGGGATTCCCGGAAAGGCCGGGTGAGCAGGATCTGCGCGGCCGCTGCCGCGGTCCGGCGCGGGTCAGCGCTCGGCGCCGCCGCTGCCGGCGGGCCGGCCGCGGCCCGGGTCGGTTGTGCAGCCGCCCTTGCGGCAGTTCACGTCGGGGCAGGACAAGGTGGTCACCTCTTCTCCGCGAGGTCGTCGGGCACACAGTCGAACAGCAGCTTGTCCACCCGCCTGCCGTGCCACAGGGCGGCGTTGCGCAGCCGTCCGGCGGCCCGGAATCCCGCCTTCACGTAGGCGTTCACCGCGGGGGTGTGGGGGGCGGGCACCTGGAGCCACACCGAGTCCAGCGACGCGATGGCGAACGCCCACTCCAGGGTCAGGGCGGTGGCCTCGGCCGCGTATCCCCGGCCGCGCTGCTCCGGGGCGATCACCAGGATGAATTCTGCGTTGTTGACGGACTGGTCGACGCTGAGCGCGGCTGTGCCGACCGGTGTCGCGCTCCGCGTGTGGAGGAGTTCGAAGAGCTGGTAGTGAGCCGACGTGTGGGCGGAGTGGAAGCGCGCCTGGAAGACCTCCCAGGACACCGGCCAGCGGGCCCCGAAACCGACGACGGTCGCCGGGTCCGTCTCCCACCGGTGGTATTCCTGCATCATCTCTTCCCTCGCCAGTGCCAGTGCCAACCGGCTGCCGGCGCGCAGCGGTAGGGGTGCGGTCGGTGTGGTGTCGGTCGTCACGTCCTGTCTCTCCTACGTGTGCCCGTGCTACGGGGGTTGCAGCCGTCCATAAAGCGTCAATCCGGCGAGCCCTGGTGCGGACCAGATCCGGCGAACTGTACGTGTGTGCGGGCGTTGTGTGCTTAGCCCACGCACCGGTGCGGTCGCACAACGCGACCGGTGCGCACGGACGGTCGAACCGCACATCACAGCAGTCGCTGCCGTGGCCTGACACCCCATCACCTGTCACCGCCCTGGGTGACACCTTGCGAACCGGTTCACATGCCGGACTCCGGACAGGCCGTGAAGGCATGGCCGAAACCCGTACCCGCCGCCGCCCGCCACACCGGAACGCCCTGCCGCGGTAGCGGGGCCCGGATCGGGGAAGGGACAGGGCACGGAAGGGGCCGCGGGGCCGCCGCACTGCGCGGCCCCGCGGCCCGGGAGTGTCGGAGCGGGAGGCACCGGTGAAGGTCGGGCTGCTGACCCGGGAGTATCCGCCGGAGGTCTACGGCGGTGCCGGGGTGCACGTGGAGTTCCTCGCCAGTCAGTTGCGCACGCTGGTCGACGTCGAGGTGCACTGCTGGGGCGATGCGGTCGAAGGCGACCGGGACGCCGGCGTGGTCAGGCACCGCGCCCCCGCGTCGCTGGACGGCGCCAACGACGCGCTGCGCACCTTCGGTATCGACCTGGCCATGGCCGCCGGCCTCCAGGGCCGCGACCTGCTGCACTCGCACACCTGGTACGCCGGGCTCGCCGGGCACCTCGGCAAGCTGCTGCACGGTGTGCCGCACGTCGTCACCGCGCACTCGCTGGAGCCGCTGCGGCCGTGGAAGGCCGAGCAGCTCGGCGGCGGCTACGCCCTGTCGAGCTGGGCGGAGCGCACCGCGATGGAGTCCGCGGACGCGGTGGTCGCGGTGTCCGACGGGATGCGCCGCGACATCCTGTCCTGCTACCCCGCGCTCGGGCCCGACCGCGTCCACGTCATCCGCAACGGCATCGACACCGGCGCCTACCGCCCCGACGAGCGCACCGACGTCCTGCGCCGCATCGGCATCGACCCGGCGCGGCCGTACGTGCTCTTCGTCGGCCGCATCACCCGGCAGAAGGGCGTACCGCACCTGCTGCGCGCCGCCCGCGCGCTGGATCCCGCGGTGCAGCTCGTGCTGTGCGCCGGCGCGCCCGACACGCCCGCGCTCGACCGGGAGTTCCGCGCGCTGTTCGACGAGCTGAACGCGGTGCGCGACGGGGTGCACTGGATCCCGGCGATGCTGCCGCGCCCGGCGGTGGTGCAGCTGCTCAGCCACGCCGCGGTCTTCGCGTGCCCGTCCGTCTACGAGCCGCTGGGCATCGTCAACCTGGAGGCGATGGCGTGCGGCACCGCCGTGGTCGCCTCGGCCGTCGGCGGTATCCCGGAGGTCGTCGAGCACGGCGCCACCGGGCTGCTGGTGCCCTACGACGAGCAGCATCCCGAGGAGTTCGAGGCAGGCCTCGCGGCCGCGCTCGGCGAGCTGACCGCCGACCCCGCGCGGGCGGCCGCGCTCGGCGCGGCGGGCCGCGAACGCGCGGTCGGGGAGTTCGGCTGGGACACCGTCGCCCGCCGGACCGCGGAGCTGTACGGGCAGGTGCTGGACGCCGCGTAGCGCCAGGCGATGCGGCGGGGCGGAAGACGACCCAAGGGGGACGCGATGCGCGGTGGACCTTCGGTGCTCGGCATAGTGCTGGCGGGCGGCGCCGGGAAGCGGCTGATGCCGCTGACCGCCGACCGCGCCAAGCCGGCGGTGACCTTCGGCGGTACGTACCGCCTGGTGGACTTCGTGCTGTCCAACCTCGTCAACGGCGAGGTCATGCGGATCTGCGTGCTGACGCAGTACAAGTCGCACTCGCTGGACCGCCATGTGACCACCACCTGGCGGATGTCCAGCCTGCTGGGCAACTACGTGACGCCGGTGCCCGCGCAGCAGCGGCTCGGCCCGCGCTGGTACCTGGGCAGCGCCGACGCGATCCTGCAGTCGCTCAACCTGGTGTACGACGAGCAGCCCGACTACATCGCCGTCTTCGGCGCCGACCACGTCTACCGCATGGACCCGCGGCAGATGCTCGCCCAGCACCTGGAGCACGGCGCCGGCGTCACCGTCGCCGGCATCCGGGTGCCGCGCGCCGACGCGTCGTCCTTCGGGGTCATCACACCCGCCGCGGACGGGATCGCGGTGGAGCGCTTCCTGGAGAAGCCCGCCGACCCGCCCGGCCTGCCCGGCGACCCGGACCGGGTCTTCGCCTCGATGGGCAACTACCTCTTCACCACCAAGACGCTCGTCGACGCGCTGCACGCGGACGCCGAGGACCCGCAGTCGGTGCACGACATGGGCGGCAGCATCCTGCCCCGGCTGACCGCGGCCGGTGTGGCGCAGGTCTACGACTTCGACACCAACCACGTGCCCGGCGAGACCCCCCGCGACCACGGCTACTGGCGCGACGTCGGCACCCTGGACGCCTACTACGACGCCCATATGGACCTCATCTCCGACCAGCCGGCCTTCAACCTGGACAACCGCAAGTGGCCCATCTACACCCACCCCGGCCAGCTGGCGCCCGCGAAGATCGCCGCGGGCGGCATCGTGGGGGAGTCGGTCATCAGCCCCGGCTGCGTCATCCGCGGCCAGGTCACCCGCTCGGTGCTGTCGCCCGGCGTCGTCGTGGACGCGGGCGCGGTGGTGCAGGGCTCGGTGCTGCACGACGCGGTGCGGGTCGGCCGCGGCGCGATCGTGCGCGGGGCGGTGCTTGACAAGAACGTCGACGTGCCGCCGGGCGCCGTGATCGGTGTGAACCCCGACCGCGACCGCGAGCTCTACACGGTGTCCGCGGCCGGGGTCATCGCGCTCGGGAAGGGGCAGCGGGTGGGGTGACGCGTCCGGAGCGGGGGCGCGGTCGCGCCCCCGCCCCTCAGCGGGCCGTCAGCTCACCGACCACTGCTGGTTGGCGCCGCCGTTGCACGTCCACACGTCCAGCTGGGTGCCGTTGGCGGAGTTCGAGCCCGGGACGTCCAGGCACTTGTTCGCCGCCGCGTTGACCAGCTGGGTGCCGCTGACCGTCCACTTCTGGGCGTTGCTGCCGTTGCACTCCCACAGCTGCACCAGGGTGCCGTCGGCGGTGCCGCTGCTCGCGTCGTCCAGGCACTTGCCGAGGGAGCGGACCGTGCCGTCGGTGCCCACCGTCCAGGACTGCGCGTCGGTGCCGTTGCAGTCGTAGAGCTGGACGTGGGTGCCGTTGGCGGTGCCGGAGTTGGCGACGTCCACGCACTTGCCGGCCAGCCCGGTGATGGCGTGCGGGGCCGCCGCGCCGCCGGACTTGCCGAACACCTGGAATTCGTAGATCCGCGCCGCCGTGTCGCCGCCGGTGTTGGTGGGCGCCGAGATCGCGAGCCGCACGTAGCGGGCCTGCCGCGGTGCGATGGCGTGGAAGGTGCGGCTGGCCCGCGAGCCGGTGACGTTCGCCGCGAGCGACCAGGTGCTGTTGTCGGTGCTGGTCAGGATCTGGAAGGCGGCGGTGTTCCACGAGGTGTCCTCGCCGCCGAGGCCCGCGTGCTCGACCGCGAAGGAGCCCACGGTCTGCGCCGACCCGAGGTCCACGGTCAGCGTGGGGTTGGCGTCCTTGGAGCACCACTTGCTGTTGTTCTTCAGCGAGCCGTCGACCGCCTTGGCCGCGGTCTCCGTGCTCGAACACGGGGTGGACCCGGTGGCCGTCTTGCCCAGGGCCAGGTCGGGGCCGGTGTCCGGGGCCGCCGGGAGCGGGGTCGCGCCGTCCTGGAAGGAGGGCGGGACGTCACCCGCGCCGGTGCCCCAGGTCGTGCTCGGGCTGCCGCCCATGGTGTAGTCGAGCGTCGCGCCGCCGGACACGTCCGGGTAGCGCAGCCAGTTGTGCGTGGTGGCCGCGCCGTTGACCTTCAGGCCCTGGACGTAGCCGCCGGTGCCGGAGGAGTTGACGGTGATGTCGCCCGCGGCCCGCTTGACCACCACGGAGGGGAACTGCGGGCCGTTGACGGCCAGGGTGTCCGCGCCGGGCGTGACCGGGTACATGCCGAGCGCCGCCCAGACGTACCACGCCGAGGTGGCGCCGAGGTCGTCGTTGCCGGGCAGGCCGCCCGCGCCGGTCGTGAAGGACTCGGTCATGACCTTGCGCACCGCGTCCGCCGCGCCCGCCGGGTCGCGCGCGAAGTCGTACGCCCACGGCACGCCGTGCTCGGGCTCGTTGCCGATGTAGTAGTACGGCAGGCTCTGGCCCGCGTTGACCTGCGTGAAGTGGTGGTCCAGGCGCTGCGCCGCGGTCGCCGGGCCGCCCATCGCGTTGATCAGGTCGGCGTAGTCGTACGGCACCATCCAGGTGTACTGCGCCGCGTTGCCCTCGGTGAAGTTGGACTGGCTGGCCGGCTGCAGCGGCCAGGACCAGCTGCCGTCGGAGTTGCGCGTCTGGATGTAGCCGGAGTCCGGGCCGAAGGTGTTGCGCCACCACTGGGCGCGGGTCATGTGGGTGCTGTAGCTGGAGGTGTTGCCCAGCGCCTTGGCGAACTGCGCGACCGCGAAGTCCGACGCGCTGTACTCGAGCGAGTCCGAGGGCTCGGACAGGTAGTGCTGGCTGGTGTACGGGCCCTGGTTGCCGCGGATCGGCGAGCCCTGCGCGGTGCCGCCGTTGGAGGCCTTCTCCATCAGCGTGAGCGCGGCCGAGGTGTCGAAGTTCCGCGCGCCGAACGCGTACATGCTGCTGACCACGATCGGGCCGGGGTCGCCGGTCATCACGAAGTCCTCGTTGGTCTGCTGCGACCACTTGGGCAGCAGGCCGCCCTGCTGGCCGTCCAGCACCATCGAGTTGGCGATGTCCGAGGCCTCGGTCGGCGCGATGAGCGCGATGAGCGCCGCCCACGAGCGGTAGATGTCCCAGCCGGAGTAGTTCTGGTAGACCGGGCGGGAGGAGTTGTGGACCGCCCCGTCGAAGCCGCGGTAGTCGCCGTTGACGTCGCTGGAGATGTTGGGGCTCTGGAAGACGTGGTAGAGCGCCGTGTAGAACTTCTTGAGGTTCTCGGTCGAGCCGCCGCTGACCTGGGCGCGGCCGAGCATCGAATTCCAGGCGGCCGAGGTGGCGCTCCTGGTGGCGTCGAAGTTCCAGCCGTTGTTCTCGGCGGTGAGGTCGGCCTGGGCGTTGGCCACGCTCACGTAGCTCAGGCCGATCTTGGCCTGCACGGTCTGGCTGCCGGTGGTGTCGAAGGTGACGTACGCGCCGGTGTTCGTTCCGGACGTGGACGTCGAACCGGCGGAGACCGTACCGCCGTTCCAGGTGCCGTAGCCGCTCGGGGCGCGGTCGAAGCGGATGTCGAAGTAGATCTGGTAGGTCTTCGACGAGCCGCAGAAACCGCCCGCGGTGATGCTGCCGGTCAGCTCGGAGCCGCTGATCCTCACCGATCCGCTGCGATTGCCGGTCGCGCTGCGGCTGGTGTTGATCAGCAGGCCCGCGCCGGTCGTCGAGGGGTACGTCAGCCGGGCCATGCCGGTGCGGGTGGTGGCGGTCAGCTCCACGCCGGTGGCGTACTTGTCGAGCCGGTTCTTGTAGTAGCCGGGGGAGGCCGACTCGTTGGCCTTGGTGTACCCGGACGCGTAGCTCGTCCAGTTGCTGCCCGGGGAGGTGCCGACCGAGCCGGTGAACGGCATCAGCGGCAGGTCCTCGTTGTTGGGGCAGCCCGCTCCGTCGAAGTGGGTGAGGCTGAAGTCCTCCACGGAGGTGTCGGAGTAGCGGTAGCCGGACGGCGACGCGGTGGGGGTGTCCGGGCTGAACTGCACGCCGCCGAACGGCGCCACCGCGCCCGGGTAGGTGCTGCCGCCGGCGCCGCCGCCGACCGGGTTGGGGGCGTTGCTGTCGTCGGTGCCCACGAACGGGTCGACGTAGCCGGTGTAGTCGGTCGCCGCCTGGGCGGCCGGTGCGGCGGTGAGGCCGCCGATGCCGAGGACGGCGAGTAACAGGGCGCCGGCGGCGCCCGCGGTTCTGCTGCGGAACACGGGAGGGAGCACGAAGGACCACCTTCTCGTGGCGGCGGCCGGCCGTGATGACGCACGGCCCGGCAGCCTCTCGGGCACTGTGGGGGGCTCAGGGACGAGCGGGACGTCCGACACGCGGGGCGGCCCGCGGCCGCGACGAACTGGGTCGCGGGGCGCCGTCGATGTGAACGTTACCAAGCCGGTGTGCATCTTGCGGCTCTGCTGAGTGCATGTCAATACCCGGCGCGGGGCCCCGGATCTGATTCGGCCGCCGAAGCGGGACGGGCAACTCCGGTCCGTGCGCGATGTCTTGACATGACATGATCACGATCGCAGAATCCCCGGCACGCTTGCGAACGTTACCAAGCACCGTGCACCACGACGCCGGAGGAACCGTCGATGGCAGAACCGCTCCTGGAAGCACGCCGGTTGACCAAGAGATTCGGTCATGTCACCGCGCTCGACGAGGCCGACTTCACCGCCTACCCCGGCGAGGTCGTCGCCCTCATCGGCGACAACGGCGCCGGGAAGAGCAGTCTGGTCAAGGCCCTGTCGGGGGCCGTCACCCCGGACAGCGGCGAGATCCTCGTCGAGGGCCGCCCGGTACGGATGGAGAGCCCGCTGGACGCCCGCCGGCACGGCATCGAGACCGTCTACCAGGACCTCGCGCTCGCCCCCGACCTCGACGCGGCCGCCAATCTCCACCTCGGCCGGGAGATCTACCGCGGCGGCCTCCTCGGCCGTCTCAAGGTCCTCGACAGCGCGGCCATGCGCCGCTCCGCGGTCAAGGCCTTCGCCGAGCTCGGCGTCGACCTCAAGGACGTCGGCGCCCCCGTCGCGACCCTGTCCGGCGGGCAGCGGCAGTCGGTGGCCGTCGCCCGCGCGGTGGCCTTCGCGCACCGGATCATCTTCATGGACGAGCCGACCGCGGCCCTCGGCGTCGTCCAGCGCGGCCGCGTCCTCGACACTGTCCGGCGGGTCCGCGACCGCGGCATCTGCGTCGTGCTGATCAGCCACAACATGCCCGAAGTGCTGTCCGTCGCCGACCGGATCGAGGTGCTGCGGCTCGGCCGCCGGGTCACCCGCTTCGCCGCCGCCGGGACCAGCGTGGAGGACCTCGTCGGCGCCATGACCGGCGCCCTGGACACGGCCGGCGGCGGCCCCGCCGCCGACCGCGGAGAGGACGGCCCCCGGTGACCGCCCAGGCCCCCGCCCAGCCCAAGGACGGGCAGCCCAAGGACGAGCAGCGGCAGCCCGCGCGCCGCCGCCCCGCCGTGCCCCCGTGGCTGCGGCGGCTCGCCCGCGCCAACGAGTCCTGGACCTTCGGCGTGCTCGCGCTGCTCGTGGCCTTCTTCACCGCCGCCCGGCCCAGCACCTTCCTGACCCGCTACGACATCACCCAGATCGCCACCAACGCCGCCATCTACCTGGTGCTCGGCGTCGGCATGACCTACGTCGTCATCGTCGCCGGCATCGACCTGTCCGTCGGCTCGGTGCTCGTGCTCTCCGCCGTGCTGTCCGCCGAATACACGATCCACCACGGCGGCGCGAACGCCGGCTGGGGGACCATCGCCGTCAGCACCCTCATCGCGCTCGTCACCGGCCTGGTCTGGGGCGCGCTGCAAGGGTGGCTGGTCGCCAAGGCGAAGGTCCCGCCGCTCATCGTCACGCTCGGCGGCTTCGGCGCCGCCCTCGGCGTCGCCCAGATCATCACCGGCGGCCAGGACCCGGCCGGCGCCGTCTCCGGCAAGCTCCAGCGCAGCATCGGCTTCGGCAAGCTCTTCGGCCAGATCCCGTGGCTCGTCGTCATCGCCTTCGCCACCACCCTCGTCTTCGGCCTCGTCCTGGCCTTCACCCGCTTCGGCCGCTACACCTACGCCATCGGCTCCAACCCGGAATCCGCCCGGCGCGTCGGCATCGACGTCGACGCGCACCTGGTCAAGGTCTACGCCCTGGTCGGACTGCTGTCCGGCCTGGGCAGCGTGATGTGGCTGGCCTACTTCGGCAGCACCTCCATCGCCGGGCACTCCACCGACAACCTCAAGGTCATCACCGCCGTCGTGCTGGGCGGCGCCAGCCTCTTCGGCGGCCGCGGCTCCGTGCTCGGCACCGTCATCGGCGTCTTCATCCCCGCGGTGCTCAGCACCGGGCTGATCATCATGGGCGTCCAGCAGTACTGGCAGGACGTCGCCATCGGCGTCGTCCTCGTCGCCGCCGTGTACGTCGACCAGCTCCGCCGCCGCGGCACCGACCGCCGCTGACCCGCGCGCCGCTGCCGCGCGCCCGCCGTACCCGCACCGCCCGCGCCCCGCGCGCTCCTCCGCAAGGCCCACCCTCGTACCCACGAAAGGCCGCCCGCCATGCGCCAGTCCTTCCGCCAGTCCAGAAGAACCGTCCGGATCGCCGGCTGCTGCGCCGTGCTCGCCCTGACCGCCGCCACCACCGCAGCCTGCGGCGGCGGCTCCGGCGGCGGGTCCGGCTCGCACTCCCTCGACCTCATCACCGGCGTCAAGAGCGACCCCTTCTACATCACCATGGCCTGCGCGGCCCAGCAGGAGGCCAAGAAGCGCGGCGTCAAACTCACCGTCAACGGCTCCGCGCAGTGGGACGTGTCCGTGCAGCGCCCGATCATCGACTCGGTCGCCGCGAAGCACCCCGACGGCCTGCTGATCTCCCCGGTCGACACCGCCGCCCTCACCCCCGCGCTCCAGCAGATGCAGGGCGCCGGCACCAAGGTCGTCCTGGTCGACACCGACGTCAGCGACTCCTCCGTCGGCGTCTCGCGCATCTCGTCCGACAACGAGGCGGGCGGCCGCACCGCCGCCAAGGCGCTCGCCCAGCTCATGGGCGACAAGGGCTCGGCGATCGTCATCAGCGTCAAGCCCGGGGTGTCCACCACCGACGCCCGTATCAAGGGCTTCACCGACGAGATGAAGCAGAACCACCCCGGCATCACCCTGCTCCCGGTGCTCTACGACAACGACCTGCCCGCCACCGCCGCCTCCCAGATCCAGTCCACCCTCGCCGCGCACCCCGACCTCGGCGGGGTCTTCGCCGGCAACACCAACACCGCCCAGGGCATCTCCACCGGCCTCCAGGCGGCCGGCAAGCAGGGCAAGGTCAAGGTCGCCGCCTTCGACGCGGAGCCCGACGAGATCACCTCGCTGACCAACGGCACCCTCGACGTGCTGGTCGCCCAGGACCCCGGCGCCATCGGCCGGCAGGGCGTCGACCAGGCGCTCGCCGCGATCGACAAGAAGCAGGTCACCGCGCACATCGGCACGGACATGGTCGCCATCACCAAGGCCAACATGGACCAGCCCGACATCAAGAAGTACTACTACCAGGCGGCCTGCTGACGCCGGCTCCGCACCGGCGGCCCGCGCGGGGCCGGGCCGCCGGGAACGGGCGGCGTCGCGCGGTGGCCGGAGTCCTGGCGGGCCCGGCCACGGCCCGCGGCGGGCGCCCTGCCATCATCGACGCACCAGCCGGCCGGCACAGCGACGAGGAGGGCCGTGAACCGCCCGACGATGAAGGACGTCGCCCGCGCGGCCGGCGTGAGCCCCATGACCGTCTCCCGGGTGGTGTCCGGCGCGCCCGGCGTCGCCCCCGAGACCGCGGCCCGCGTCGGCCAGGCGGTGCGCAGGCTCGGCTACCAGCGCAACGACAACGCCCGCAGCCTGCGCCAGAAGAACCTCGGCACCTCCACCATCGGCCTGGTCGTCGACGACCTCGCCAACCCCTTCTACGCCCTGATGGCCCGCTCGGTCGAGGACGAGGCCCACCGCCGCGGCCACGTCGTCCTGGTCGGCAGCACCAACGACGAGCCGCAGCGCGAGCGCGAGGTGATCGCCGCCTTCACCGCCCGCCAGGTGGACGGCCTGATCCTCGTCCCCACCAGCGGCAGCCACGCCTACCTCAAACGCCCGATGGACGGCGGCACCCAGGTGGTGTGCGTCGACCGGCCCGCCAGGGGGCTCGCCGTCGACACCGTCACCGTCGACAACCGGGCCGCCGCCGGACGCGCCGTCACCCATCTGCTCGGCCACGGCCACACCCGCATCGCCTACCTCGGCGACCGCTACGACATCTGGACCCAGGCCGAGCGGCACGCCGGCTACCGGGACGCGCTCGCCGCCCACGGCATACCCGAGGACCCCGCCCTCGTCCGGCACGAGCTGCGCTCGCAGCCGCAGGCCCGCGCCGCGCTCGCCGCGCTGCGCACCCTTCCCGACCCGCCGACCGCCGTCTTCACCAGCAACGACGTGATCACCCTCGGGGTCCTGGACGCCCTCGGCGACCCGGCACCGCTCGCCCTGGTCGGCTTCGACGACCTGCCGCTCGCCGAGCGGCTGACCCCGCCGCTGACCGTCGTCAGCCAGGACCCGGTCGCCCTCGGCGGCACCGCGGCCAACCTGCTCTTCTCCCGCATCGCCGGGGACCGCTCCGCGCCGCGCTCGGTCGTGCTGCTGACCCGGTTCGTGATCCGCGGCTCGGGCGGACCACCGCCCGCCGGAGCCTGAACGCTCCTGCGGCGGGCGGGTCCCCCGTGCGAGGTGGCGGGGCGTCAGTCGTCGGGCACCCAGTTGAAGGTGTCCGGGTCGGGACCGGTGCGCTCGCCGCGGTCCAGGGCGGTGATCGCCGCCATGTCGTCCGGGGTCAGGTTGAAGTCGAAGATCCGGAAGTTCTCCGCCACCCGGGCCGGGGTCACCGACTTGGGGAAGACGATGTCGCCGCGCTGGATGTGCCAGCGCAGGGTGACCTGCGCGGGCGTGCGCTCCAGCCGCCCGGCGATCGCGGTGATCACCGGGTCGTCCAGCACCTTGCCCTGGGCGATGGGCGACCACGCCTCGGTCGCGATGCCGTGGGCGGTGTCGTAGGCGCGGACGTCGTCCTGGGCCAGATAGGGGTGGATCTCGATCTGGTTGACCGCCGGGATGGTGGAGGAGGTCTGGGCCAGCCGCTCCAGATGGTGCGGGTTGAAGTTGGACACCCCGATCGCCTTGGCGCGGCCCGAGGCGTAGATCTCCTCCAGCGCGTGCCAGGTCTCGGTGAAGTCGCCGATCCCGGGCAGCGGCCAGTGGATGAGGAAGAGGTCGAGGTAGCCGAAGCCGAGGTCGTCCAGCGAGCGGTCGAAAGCCGTCAGCGCGGCGTCGTGGGCGTGGTAGCCGTTGTTGAGCTTGCTGGTGACGAAGACGTCGCCGCGCGCGAGTCCGGACTCCCGGACGGCGTGGCCGACCTCCTTCTCGTTGCCGTACATCTCGGCGGTGTCGATGTGCCGGTAACCGCTCTCCAAGGCGGTGAGCACCGCTTGCCGGGTGTCGTCGGGCGGGATCTGGAAGACCCCGAAGCCGAGTTGGGGGATCGAGGTGCCGTTGTTGAGCGTGAGGTTGGGGATGTGCGTCATGGATACGGTCCCTTGCTCCCCCCGCGTTCCTGGCGTCCCTGTACGTGCCGGACCGGTTCGGGCCCGTTCGTGCCGGTCCCGGGGCCGGTGGTGTCCGGCGGCGACGGCCGGGGGCCCGGCCGGTGTCCTCTTCCGGGCGGCTGCCCGGTCCGCGGGAGGTCATGCGCGGGCGGCCGGACGACTCTTGGGAGAGCGCTCTCACGGGGGTTCACGACCCGATACGCTGTGCCCCTGCCGTCCCCCCGCCGACCCGTTCCCCCCCGTCCCGGCCCCCGATCCCCCCGCAGCCCCGCCGCCTGCCGCGCGAAGGAGTCCCCCCGTTGTCCGAGCCGCCCGCAGCCGCCCGCCCCACGCTGGAAGCCGTCGCGGCCCGGGCCGGGGTGTCGCGGGCCACGGTCTCCCGGGTGGTCAACGGGGGAGCGGGGGTGCGCAGCCCGCTCGTGGAGCGGGTCCGGGCCGCGGTCGAGGAGCTGGGGTACGTGCCCAACCAGGCCGCCCGGACCCTGGTGACCCGGCGCAACGGGGCCATCGCGGTGGTGGTCGCCGAGCCGGAGTCGCGGTTCTTCACCGACCCGTTCTTCGCCCAGCAGGTGCGCGGCATCAGCCGTGAGCTGTCCGCCCACGACAACCAGCTGTTGCTGCTGCTGACCGGGGGCGCCGCCGACCGCGAGCGGGTCGGCCGGTATCTGACCGGCGGGCACGTGGACGGCGCGCTGATCTTCTCGCTGCACGCCGACGACTCGCTGCCCGCGATCGCCCGCAAGGCGGGCGTGCCCACCGTGATCGGCGGGCGCCCCACCTGGCCCGACCCCGACGCGCGGCGCCGCACCCTCTACGTCGACTGCGACAACCGCGGCGGCGCGCGGGACGCGGTGCGGCGGCTGCTGGAGATCGGCCGGCGGCGTATCGGGCACATAGCCGGGCCG
This sequence comes from Streptomyces sp. NPDC021020, assembly GCF_044333285.1. Taxonomy (NCBI): domain Bacteria; kingdom Bacillati; phylum Actinomycetota; class Actinomycetes; order Kitasatosporales; family Streptomycetaceae; genus Streptomyces; species Streptomyces sp. NPDC021020. The sequence goes on along the minus strand of NZ_JBIRQQ010000007.1, from coordinate 452,128 downwards.
CTCGACCAGCCCGCCTCCGTCGACCGCCTCGACGGCTTCCGCGACGTGGCCCCCGACGGCGGGGCCGCGCTGATCGCCGAGGGCGACTTCACGCCCGAGGGCGGCGCCCGCGCGATGGAGCAGCTGCTGGAGCGCTCTCCCGACCTCGATGGCGTCTTCGCCGCCTCCGACGTCATGGCCTCGGGCGCGCTGCGGGTGCTGCGGGCCCGCGGGCTGCGGGTGCCGGGGGACGTCGCGGTGGTCGGCTTCGACGACATGGTCTCGGTCGCCGAGTGGACCGACCCGCCGCTGACCACCGTCCGGCAGGACATCGAGGAGATGGGCCGCCTCATGGCCCAGCTGCTGCTGCGCACCCTGGAACTCCAGGACGGCCCGGACGGCGCCGCCGCCGCGCCGATCATCACCCCGACCCGCCTGGTCCTGCGCGCCTCGGCCTGACCCCGCGACGGCTGATGGCGGACGCCGCGGGGCCGGGGGAGCGCTCTCCCACTGCGTCCGTGCCGCCCACGCGGGCCGGGGGCCTACCGTCCCGGGCGTGCGCGGGCCGCCCGCGCCGCGTTCCCGCGGGCCGGGGTCCGGGGAGCGCTCTCCCGGGGGCGGGCCGGAACCCGGCTGGGGCTGGCTCGGCGCGCCCCGTGGGCCGCTCCGCGGGATGATCGGAGGATGAGCCGCAGCGGCCAGGACACGGGCGTGCCCGAACTCGAACCGGAAGTGTTCGACAACGCCATCGTGCCCGTGGCCATCACCGCCGGCGCCGAGCACGTGCTCGTCTACTACAACGCCGCCTTCCACCGGCTCTTCGGTCCGCGTCCGCTCGGCGCCCCGGCCCGCGAGGCCTTCGGCGAGCCCGCCGCGGCGCGGTTCGTGGAGATGCTGGACGACGTCCGACGCGACGGCGTCGCCCGCCAGGTCACCTCGCCGCGCACCACCGACGGCAGCGCCCCCGGCTCGCCCGGCGCCCAGCACTTCGTCTACAGCTGCTCGCCGGTGGTCTCCCGGCACGGCCCCGGCGTGCTCGCGGTGGCGATCGACACCAGCGCGCAGGTCGCGGCGGCCGTGCGCGCCGAGCAGCTCTCCGAGCAGCGCCACCAGGCGCTCCAGCGCTACGAGGCGCTGATGTCCGCGGTCAGCCAGATCGTCTGGCTGATGCAGCCCAGCGGCGAGATCTCCGAGCTGGTGGGCGGCTTCGAGGAGTTCACCGGGGTGCCGTGGCGCCCGGTGATCGACCAGCAGTGGCTGGCCACGGTCCACCCGCACGACCGCAACCGGCTGGTGCACACCTGGCGGGAGGCCGCCGCCGACACCCCGTCGATGTTCGTGTGCACCTTCCGGATGCGCACCGCCTCCGGCACGTACCGGCACGTGCAGTCGCGCGCGGTGCCGATCGTGCGCGGCAACGTCGCCGTCGAGTGGATCGGCACCACCGCGGACGTCGAGGACCAGTGGCGCAACCGGCTGCGCGAGCGGCTGCTGGCCCGGGTGGCGACGGTGACGGCCGCCGCCGACGTGCCGCAGGCCTTCGCCGCCGTCACCGCCGCGGTGGTGCCCGAGCTGGCCGACGCCTGCACCGTCTTCCTGCTGCCCGGCCACGGCATGGGCCAGGAGGCCCCCGGCGGCGGCCCGTCCGCCTCCCGGGTGGCCGCCACCGCGCGGGACGGGCTGCCCGCGACCCCGCCGCTGGGCGGGGAGCCGCGGCCGCTCGGCCCGGTCGCCCGCGAGGTCGTGGAGACCCGCCGTCCGCGGCTGCTGACCTTCCCCCCGGGCGAGCCGCCGGCCGGGGCGCTGGCGGAGATGTCCGCGCAGTGGCTGCGCGAGGCGCGGGCCACCAGCGTCGCCCTGGTCCCGATCGTGATCGACGCGGCCGTCGCCGCCTTCGCCGCCGCCGTGGGCTGCGCCGACAGCCCGCCGCCCGGCCCCGCCGACCTCCAGCTGCTCGGCGAGGTCCTGCACGAGGTGCGCGACCCGCTGCGGCAGGCCATGGAGCTGCAGCGCACCCGGCACACCGCGCTGACCCTCCAGCGCTCGCTGCTCACGCCCACCCCCCGGGTGCCGGGCGCGGAGCTCGCCGCGCACTACCAGCCGGCGAGCACCACGGCCGAGATCGGCGGCGACTGGTACGACTCGCTGCTGCTGCCCGACGGCTCGGTCACCCTCACGATCGGCGACATCGCGGGGCACGACCTGGACGCCGCCACCGCGATGAGCCAGCTGCGCAGCATGCTGCGGGTCATCGCCTACGACCCGGCGCACCCCGGCACCCCGGCCGAGAGCCTGGCCCGGCTCGACCGGGTCGTGGAGGGGCTGGGCATCGCGCCGCTGGTCACCGCGGTGCACACGCACCTCGTACCGCGCGGGGCCGGCGGCTGGCAGGCGGCCTGGTCCAACGCCGGGCACCCCCCACCGCTGCTGCTCCCGGCCGCGGGCCCGCCGCGCTTCCTGGAGGGGGCGGGGCCGGACCTGCCGCTGTGCGTGTCGCCGTCCATGGCCCGCAGGACCTGGCACCAGGACCTGGCGGCCGGGGACACCCTGCTGCTCTACACCGACGGCCTGATCGAGGTGCCGGGCACCGACATCAGCGAGGGCATGGCGGCGCTGGCCGGGGAGGCGGCACGGTCGCGCACCGAGGGGCTGTCGCTGACCGCGCTGTGCGCCCGGCTGCTGGCGTCCGCGGCCGACCGGCGCGACGACGCCGCCGTCATCGGCTTCCGGCCGATCCGGGGCAACGGCGAGCCGCGTCCGGACGCCGCCTGACGCCCGCGCCGGGGGCGGTACGGGTCAGGCCCGTACCGCCATCAGCACGCCCAGAGTGATCATCGTGCACGCTATGGCCGCGTCCAGCGCCCGCCACGAGCCGGGGCGGGAGAAGGGCCGCTCCAGCAGCCGGGCGCCGAAGCCCAGACCGGTGAACCACACCACGCTGCCGGTGACCGCGCCCGCCCCGAAGCCCCACCGCGAGTGGCCGTAGCCGTTGGCGACCGAGCCGAGCAGCAGCAGGGTGTCGAGGTAGACGTGCGGATTCAGCCAGGTCATCGCCAGGCACGTGAGCACCGCCGTCCGCAGCGAGCCGCCACCGCCGTCCGCCGCCGTCAGCGCCGCCTGCGGGCGCACCGCGCGGCGGGCGGCCAGCAGCCCGTACGAGACGAGGAAGGCGCCGCCGAGCAGGCCGATCGCGGTGATCGCGGACGGCCAGGCGCGGAGCACGGATCCGACGCCGCCGATGCCCGCCGAGATCAGGACGGCGTCGGACAGCGCGCAGATCGCCACCACCGCGGCGACGTGCTGGCGCCGTATCCCCTGCCGCAGCACGAACGCGTTCTGTGCGCCGATCGCCACGATGAGCGACAGGCCGGTGCCGAGGCCGGCCAGGGCGGCGAGCAGTGCGGTGGTCATGTTCCGAGAGTAGGAAGCCGGACTGCAACAGTCCAGCTCAGGTTTCTTAGGTAAGATTAGCGAATGTGATGACAGACGGACTTCCGCTGGACCAGGTACGCACCCTGCTCGCTGCCGTCGACGAGGGCACCTTCGAGGCGGCCGCGGAGCGGCTGCACGTCACGCCCTCCGCGGTCAGCCAGCGCGTCAAGGCGCTGGAGCAGCGCACCGGGCGGGTGCTGCTGCTGCGCTCCAAGCCGGTGCGGCCCACCGCGTCCGGCGAGGTCGTCGTGCGCTTCGGGCGGCAGCTCGCCCGGCTGGAGCAGGACGCGGGCGCGGAGCTGGGGCTGGCCGGCGCGACCGGGCCCGCGACGCTGTCGGTAGCGGTCAACTCCGACTCGCTCGCCACCTGGTTCCTGCCCGCGCTCGCCGAGGCCGCCGCCACCGCGGACATCTGCTTCGACCTGCACCGCGACGACCAGGACCACACCGCGCTGCTGCTGCGCCAGGGCAGGGTGATGGCCGCGGTCACGTCGTCGCCGGAGCCCGTGCAGGGCTGCTCGGTGCGCCCGCTCGGCCGGATGACCTACCGCGCGTACGCCGCCCCGGCCTTCGCCGCCCGGTATCTCGCCGGCGGCCCGCTGGCGGAGGAGCTGCCCGCCGCGCCCATGATCGTCTTCGACCGCAAGGACGACATCCAGGACGCCTTCCTGCGGGATCTCGCGCCCGGCCGCCGCACCTCGGGCCAGCCGCGGACGTACGTGCCCGCGTCGGAGTCCTTCGCCGCCGCGGTCGCCGCCGGGCTCGGCTGGGGCGCGATCCCGGACGGGCAGGCCGCGCCGTACGTGGCCGCGGGAGCGCTGACCGCCCTCGCGCCGGAGCGGCCGGTGGACGTACCCCTCTACTGGCAGCAGTGGAAGCTCGACTCGCCGCCGCTGGCCGCGCTCACCGCCGCGGTCGTCCGCGCCGCGGCGGCGGCCCTGGAGCAGGAGCCGCCGCGGCGCGGCTGAGGGTCAGTCCTCCCGGTCGGTGCCGGTGTCGTCCGGCGAGCTGAAGTCGGGGCTGGAATAGCCCGGCCGGGAGAACCCGGCCTCCTCGGGGACGAGGTCGTCGGCGTCCTCGGCCTCGTAGTCCGGGCCCTCGAAGGGCGGGACGGTGAAGTCGGGCACCTTGAAATCGCCGATCGTGTCGTCCGGGCCGGAGAAGTCCGGACTGGAGAAGTCGGGGCTGGAGTAACCGGGGGAGAAGTCGTCGTCCCCGGCCGCGGAATCCTGGCTCATGCCGTGCCCTCCGTGCGCGCGGCGCCGTGCGGAATGAACGCCGGGCTGCCGCCGTTGTGGTGCGTGCACGACAAAGTATGACCGGCTGGCCGGCATACGAGGAGAAAGGCCGGAAAATGAAGGTACGCAATTCGCTGCGCTCGCTGAAGAACCGGCCGGGCGCCCAGATCGTCCGCCGCCGCGGCAAGGTCTACGTGATCAACCGCAAGGACCCGCGAGCGAAGGCCCGCCAGGGCTGACGCCCCGCGCCCCTGTGCGGGGGTCGATCGCTCCGCGGAGCCCGTGCGGGGCCAACCGCCCTGCATCCTCGCGCAGGGCTGACGCCCCGCGCCCCCTCCGTCGGGGCTGATCGCCGTGCGGGGCCCGTGCGGGGCCGGCCGTCCCGCACCTCGGTGCGGGGTCGACCGCTCCGCCGACACATCGCGGCACGCCGTTCCCGGCGTGCCGCTCTCGTGTGCGGGTCTCCGGGGCGCGCGGGGCTGACGCACCGCACCCCGGTGCGGGGGTCGGCCGGTCCGCGGAGCCCGTGCGGGGCCGACAGCCCTGCACCCCGTGCGGGGCCGACCGAGCCGCACCTCCGTGCGGGCCGACCGCCCCGCCTGCACGTCACGGCACGCCGTTCCCGGCGTGCCGCTCTCGTGTGCGGGTCTCCGGGGCGCGCGGGGCGCGGCCACATGCACGGCGTGCCCCGGTACGCCGGGATGCGCGCTCCGGGCGCGCGGGGCGCACCGGCCGTACGGTCCGGGCCCGTGCCCGCGCCCCGTACCCGGGCGGTCCGCTCAGCCGCGCTGGTGGTGTCCCGCGCCGTGGCGGGCGGCGGCCGTCGCCGTGCCGATCCGGCGCAGCTGCTCGCGGGTGGCGGCGGGTGGGCTGTCCTGCGGGACGGCCACCGAGCGCAGGCCCGCGAGCTGGATGTCCAGATGCCGCCGCCAGGCGTCCGGCACGACCGAGCCGCCGGTCTCGACGATCCCGCGCAGGCCCCAGATCAGCGCCATCACGTCACCCAGCTCGACGCCCGCCGCGACCCGGCCCGACTGCTGCGCCTGGACGAGCAGCTCGGTGATCCGGTCGCGCAGCAGCTCCACGCAGGAGGCCTTGTGGCCGACGAGCTTGTCGGCGTAGCCGCGGTGCTCGCTCAGCGAGCGGCCGATGACCCGCAGGAAGGCCTCCAGGCCCGCCCCGTCGGGCAGTGCGAGCGAGCGCCGCGCGACCTCGGTCAGCTCCTTGAGCATCAGCCCGGCGATCTCGTCGACCAGCGCCTCCTTGTTGGGGAAGCGCCGGTAGACCGTGCCGACGCCGACCCCGGCGCGGGAGGCGATGAGCTCCATGCTGGCGTCGGTGCCGAACTCCGAGAAGACGTCGCGCGCCGCCTCGACCACCAGCTGGTGGTTGCGTACGGCGTCTCGCCGCATGGGCCGGGCGGGCTGGCCCTCCGGCCCGTCCGCGCCGCGGTCCTCCGCAGCGCGGGCGTCCGGGGCGGGCGGCGCGGACGGCGTCCGCGGGTGGGGCGCCGCCTGTTCGGGCGCCCGGTCCCTGGTGCGCGCATGACCTGTCATCGTCGCTCACTCACTCCCGCGGGCCGCCCCGGTTCATTCGGGCTTGTCACCCACGACCGTACCCCCGGGGACCATCGCCAACTCCGGGTGCTGCGGCTCGTCGGCGAAGTCGATCCGGGTGGTGCGCCGCGTGACCGGGATGAGCAGCGCGGCGACCGCCGCGATGAGCAGCGCCCCGCCGAGCATCGCGAAGCCGTTGGTGTAGCCGGCTTCGCGCGGCAGGCCGTCGGCGGCCGGGCTCGCGGTGACGACGCTGGCCATCAGCGCGGCGCCGATGGAGCCGCCGATGGTGCGGATGTTGGCGTTCATGCCGCTGGCGACACCGGTCTGCGCGGGCGGGACCGCGCTGACGATCAGGCTGGACATGGCCGCGAAGGTGAGGCCGAAGCCCGCGCCCATGATGCCGGTCGCCACGTACAGCTCCCAGGTGCTGGTGTGCGCGAAGGCCAGCAGCGCCATCGACAGGGTGCCGATGAGCGAGCCGATGAAGACGACCTTCTTGCCGCCGATCCGGTTGGACAGGTTGTTGCTGCCCAGGCCGACCAGGAACATCATCACCGACATCGGCACCAGGATCAGGCCGGACTGCGTGATGCTCGCGCCGAAGCCGTAGCCGGTGGACTTCGGGGTCTGCACGAATTCCGGCAGGAAGGCGAAGACCGCGTACATGCCGACGCCGACCAGCAGCGCCACCAGGTTGTTGGTCCACACCGCCGGGCGGGCCATCATCTTCATGTCGATCAGCGGGGTGGCCGCGCGGTTCTCGACGAGCACCCAGCCGACCGCGAGCACCACGGCCGCCACGAGCAGGCCGATGACCTTGCCCGAGGCCCAGCCCCACGTCGGGGCCTCGCTCAGGGCGACCAGCAGTGCCACCAGCCAGGCCGACAGCAGCACCGCGGGTGTCCAGCTGATCCGGCCCGGGGTGCGCACCGGCGACTCGGGGACGAAGAAGAAGGCCGCCACCGCCGAGGCCAGCGTGAGGATCATCGGCAGCCAGAACAGCCAGTGGTAGTCCAGGGCGTTGACGATCGGGCCGGCCAGCACGATGCCGAGCCCGCCGCCGACCGCCAGCAGCGAGGCGATCATGCCGACCGCGCCGTTGAGCTTCTCGCGCGGGAATTCGTCCCTGATGATGCCGAAGGCGAGCGGCAGCACACCGCCGCCGATGCCCTGGATCGCCCGGGCGATGATCATCACCTGGACGTTGGTCGCCAGCGCGGCGAGCAGCGACCCGGCGGCCAGCGCGCCGAGGGTCGCGACGAAGACCCGCTCCTTGCCGATCATGTCGCCTATGCGGCCCATGATCGGCGTGAATATCGAGGCCGACAGCAGATAGGCGGTCAGGACCCACGTCACGGTGTTCTGGTTGGTGTGCAGGTCTTCCTGGATCGTCGGCAGCACCGGCGTGACCAGGGACTGGAGCAGCGAATACGCCGTCACACCCGCCGCAAGGACCGCGAACGTGACCTGGTGGTGCGTGCGCCGGGTCTCGGACGCCATGGAACTCCTTCAGAAGTGAAGCGGAACGATCATTCCGGAATACAGGATAAGCCATCAGGAATGACGGTTCCGTTTCATGACGATGAGGGAAAGCGCACATCGATACCGGGAATACGCTCGCCCGCCCGCGCACGCCGCCACCGGGCTGCGGCTTCCACCCCACCCCCCGCGGACCCGGGCACCGGGGTCGAGGAGAGCACTTTCCCGCCCTCGCGCTCCCCCTTACGGGGTGCCGCTGCCGGTCGCAGCCCCTAGATCGGCCCGCTCACCCTAGTCTTCGGTCAGGAAAGCAAGGGGAGAGCCCAGGGAGCGCCTCGGGACCTCAGGGGCGCCAGGGAAGGGGAGACCGCCGTGCGGATCACGACACCCGTATACGCCCTCTACGTCCGCCGGCTGCGCCGGAGGCTCCGCGGCGGCGCGCTGCCCCGGCACATCGGGCTGATCATGGACGGCAACCGCCGCTGGGCCCGCAAGGCCGGGCTGGCCGGCCCCAGCCTCGGCCACCGCGCCGGGGCCGAGCACGTGGACGACGTCCTGGCCTGGTGCGAGTCGCTGGGCATCCGCCATGTCACCGTCTTCGTCTGCTCCACCGAGAACCTGGCCCGCCGCGGCGAGGCCGAGGTCGGCTTCCTCATGGACCTGATCACCCAGGTCGTCACCGAGCGGCTCGCCCGCCCCGGCGCCCGCTGGCGGCTCCACGTCGCCGGCGACCTGTCGGTGCTGCCCGACCGTACCGCGCACGCGCTCAAGGAGGCCGTGGACGCCGGGCGGGAGGTCACCACCGGGAACCACGTCACCCTCGCGATCGGCTACGGCGGCCGCCAGGAGGTCGTCGACGCGGTGCGCGAACTGCTCACCGAGCACGCCGAGGAGGGCCGCTCGCTGGCCGATGCCGCCGCCGCCTTCGAACCGGCCGACATCGCCCGCCACCTGTGGACCGCCGGCCACCCCGACCCCGACCTGGTGATCAGGACCAGCGGCGAGCAGCGGATGTCCAACTTCCTGCTGTGGCAGGCCGCGTACGCCGAGCTGTACTTCTGCGACGCCCACTGGCCGGCCTTCCGCGAGGTCGACTTCCTGCGGGCGCTGCGCAGTTACGCCGCCCGGGAGCGCCGCCGCGGCAGATGAGCACCCCGCGGGGGGCAGGCGGCCCGCCTATCCTTGGCCGGGTGTTCTCACCCGAGGGGCCCACCCTGCGCGAGCTGGCGGTCCAGGCGCTGTCGTCCGTCGAGCGCGGCTACGACCTGCTCGCCCCCGCCTTCGACGCCACCCCCTTCCGCACCCCCGACCTCTTCCTGGACGCCACCACCGCCGCGCTCGCCCCGCTCGGCCCCTTCGACGCGGGTCTCGACCTGTGCTGCGGCACGGGCGCCGGGACGCGGGTGCTCGCGCCGCTGTGCCGTACCCGGATCACCGGCGTCGACTTCAGCGCCGGGATGCTCGCCCGCGCCCGGGCCGCCCCCGCGGAGGGCCCGCGACGCACGTGGGTACGGGCCGACGCGCGCGCCCTGCCCTTCGCGCGAGCCTTCGACCTGGCCGTCAGCTTCGGCGCCTTCGGCCACTTCCTGCCCGCCGAGCGGCCCGGGCTCTTCGCACAGGTCCACCGCGCGCTGCGCCCCGGCGGGCTGTTCGCCTTCCCCGTGGGCGCGCCCCCGCCGCTGCGGTCGCCCTGGTACTGGGCCTTCGCGGGCTTCGACGCCGCCATGCGGGTACGCAACGCGGTGCGCCGCCCGCCCTTCGTGATGTACTACCGCACCTTCCCGCTCCCGGCCGTCCGCGCCGACCTCACCGCGGCCGGTTTCGACGTCACCCTCACCCCGCTGACCGCCCTCGGCCGCCGCCCCGACGGCAGCCCCCGCGCCCGGCTGGTGCTGGCCCGCCGCCGCTGACCCGCCCGGCGCGCGGCCGCGCCACATGCGTGACGGGGCGGCTGCGGCCACCATGGAGCCAGGGGGCGTCCGCGGGTTGCGAGGAGATGATCCCCATGAAGGCCATGGTCTTCCACGGTCCCGGCCGGTCCGGCTGGGAGGATGTGCCGGACCCCGTGCTCCAGGACGCGGGTGACGCCATCGTGCGGGTCGAGGCCACCACCATCTGCGGCACCGACCTGCACATCCTGGGCGGCGACGTGCCGGACGTGCGGCCGGGCACGGTGCTGGGCCACGAGGCGGTCGGCGAGGTCGTCGAGACCGGCGCCGCGGTCCACGGGGTCCGCCCCGGCGACCGGGTGCTGGTGTCGTGCGTCACCGGCTGCGGGCGCTGCCGCTACTGCCGGCAGGCCGCGTACGGGCAGTGCCTGGGCGGGGGCGGCTGGATCCTCGGCCACCTCGTCGACGGCACGCAGGCCGAGTACGTACGGGTGCCCTTCGCGGACTTCGGGCTGCACCCGCTGCCCGCCGCGGTGGACGCCGCGCAGGCCGTGCTGCTCGCCGACATCTTCCCCACCGGCTACGAGGTGGGCGTCCTCAACGGCCGGGTGCGGCCCGGCGACACCGTCGTGGTCGTCGGCGCCGGGCCGGTGGGGCTCGCCGCGATCGCCACCGCCCAGCTGTTCTCGCCCGCCCGCACCATCGCCGTCGACCTCGCGCCGGGGCGGCTGGACGCGGCCAAGCGGGTCGGCGCCGACGCGATCGCCGGCGTCGCCGAGAGCGAGCAGCTGGTCGCCGACCTCACCGGCGGCCTCGGCGCGGACGTGGTGGTCGAGGCGGTCGGCCGCCCGGACAGCTTCGAGCTGTGCGCCCGCATGGTCCGCCCCGGCGGCCACCTGGCGAACGTCGGCGTGCACGGCAGGCCGGTCACGCTGCACCTGGAGGACCTGTGGATCAGGAACCTGACCCTGACCACCGGCCTGGTCGACACCTACTCCACCCCCGACCTGCTGCGCATGCTGGTGGACGGCAGGCTCCCGGCGTCCGTCCTGGTCAGCCACACCTTCGAGCTCGGGCGGATGGAGGAGGCGTACCAGGTCTTCGCCGGCGCCGCCGACACCGGCGCCCTCAAGGTCGTGCTCGGCGAGCCCCGGCACGAGGAGCTGACGCTGCGCACCTGACCGGCGGCGCCCTCAGCGCGGCAGCTCCACCGTGACCTCGCGGCCCGGTGCGACCTCGTAGGAGCGCCCGTCGACCGCCACCGCGATCGGGTCCTGGCCGGAGTCGGGCACCCCGACCCGCAGCCGGCCGCCGTGCAGCGCCAGGTCGACGCCCCAGTGCTCCCGGTAGCGCAGCGACAGCGAGAAGCGCGACAGCTGCGGCAGCGGCACCGGGTCCAGCCGCAGGCAGTCGCCCCGCGGCTGGAGGCCGGTCAGCCCGCGCTGCACCAGATCCAGCGTCCCGGCCATGGCACCCAGGTGGATGCCCTCGCCGGTGGTGCCGCCCTGGAGGTCGGCGACGTCACCGAGCAGCGCCTCCCGCACGTGCGCCCAGGCGCCCTCGCGGCGCAGCCGGGCCAGCACCCAGCCGTGCACCAGGCCGCTGAGCGTCGAGCCGTGGCTGGTACGCGCCAGGTAGTGGGTCACCGTCCGCGCCCACAGCTCGTCGTCCAGGGTGTGCCCGAGCCGGGCGAAGAGCGCGGTCAGCTCCGCGGGCGGGAAGAGGTAGCCGAGCATCAGCACGTCGGCCTGCTTGGACGCCTGGTAGCGGTTGACGCTGTCGCCCTCCGCCTCCAGGATCCGGTCGAGCCGGCGGATGTCGCCGTAGCGCGCGCGGTAGCCGTCCCAGTCCAGCTCGTCCAGCTCGCCGAAGCCGTCGAACTGGCTGATCACGCCCGCGTGGAAGGGCACCCGCAGCCGCCGCGAGACGTCCTGCCAGCGCTCCGGCTCGTCCGCGCCGATCCCCAGCCGCTCGAACAGCTCGTCGCGGCGCGGCGCGGGCATCGCGTCCACCAGCTCCAGTGCGCGGGCCAGCACCCACGCGGCCGTGACGTTGGTGTACGCGTTGTCGTCCAGCCCCGGGCGGTCCGCCCCCGGGTAGGCGGTGTGGTATTCGTCGGGGCCCACCACCGAGCGGATGCGGTAGCGCTCGTACCCCGGGTCCCACACCGCGGTGCCCGCCCAGAAGCGGGCGACCTGCAGCAGCATCTCGGCGCCCTCGCCGTGCAGGAAGGCGGTGTCGCCGCTGGCCAGGCAGTACTGCCAGACGTTGTACGCGACCGCCGAGCCGACATGGTGCTGCAGATGCGTGTGGTCCGGCAGCCAGCGGCCCGAGCGCGGGTTGAGGTGCAGCCGCTGGGTCTCCTCGTGGCCGTCGCTGCCGCTCTGCCACGGGTACATCGCGCCCTGCCGCCCCTCCGCCCGCGCCGCCCGGCAGGCCGCGTCCAGCCGCCGGTGCCGGTACATCAGCAGCCCCCGCGACACCTCGGGCAGATGCAGGTTGAGGAAGGGCAGCACGAACAGCTCGTCCCAGAAGACGTGCCCGCGGTAGGCCTCGCCGTGCAGCCCGCGGGCCGGCACCCCCACGTCGAGGTCCGCGGTGTGCGGCGACAGCGTCTGGAGGACGTGGAAGAGGTGCAGCCGCAGCACCCCGCCCACGGCGTTGGGCACCTGGATCCTGGCCCGCTCCCACAGCCGCGCCCACGCGGTGGTGTGCTCCGCGAGCAGCACCGCGACGTCTCCCGCGCGCGCCGCCCGCTCCAGCGCGGCGTTCAGCGGGTCGTGGATCGCCGGGTCCCGTGAGGTGTGCAGCGCGAGAACCTTCTCGACGGTCACCTCCCGGGTGCCGCCCACCGCCGCGGTCAGCCGCCGCAGCACCCCGCGCCCGCCCGGCACGGGCGGCTGCGCGCGCACGTCCGCGCCGGTCGCGCGGACGCGGGCGGCCAGCGCCACCTCGATGCCGGAGCTGGACGTGCGGCAGGTCAGCCAGCCGGTGTCCTGGCCCCGCGCGCCCGTGCGGTGGCCGGTCAGATGGCGGCCGTCGAGGTCGCGGTAGCGGGCGACGCCGCTGTTGGTGACGTCGCCGTCGAGCCCCGCCTCGATCTCCAGCTCGCCGCTCCAGCCCTCCGCGGTGACCACCAGCCGCTGCGCGGCGAGATGCGGGTCGCCCATGTGCACCAGGCGGGTCTCGGTCGTGGCGAGGATGCGCCCCGCGCCGTCCCGCAGCCGCATCCGGCGTTCCAGCGTGCCCCGGCGCAGGTCGAGGACGACCTCGTGGTCGAGCACCTCGCAGTCGTCGGGGCCGAACCAGGAGCCGCCCGCCGGGCGCACCCGCAGGGGCAGCCAGTTCGGCAGGTTGACCATGTCCTCGTTGTCGACCTCGCGCCCCGCGACCTGCGACGTCAGCCGGTTGTAGCAGCCGGCCGCGTACGTGCCCGGGTAGTGCGCGCCGCCCGCCGGGGACTCGGCCGCCGCGCCGCGGGTCGCGAAGTAGCCGTTCCCGAGCGTGCACAGCGCCTCGCGCAGCTGCTCGCGCTCCGGGTCGTAGCCCGCGTAGCGCCAGGCCCAGCCGTCCTCCATGCCGCGGTCCCTTCGGCTCGCCCGGCGCGGGAACCGCCGGCAGTCGGTCGTGGGTCGGTACGGGGCCGCGCCGCGGCTACCGGGGTCCGGTCACTCGGTGTCGATACGGCGGCCGGTGACGCTCTTGGGCCGCACCCGTATCCACAGCGGGCGGTCGCCGCCCGCCCACGGCTCCTGGGCGCGGGAGGCCAGCACCTCGGTCTGCGCGGGGTCGTCGACGTGCTCGGCGGTGCCGGTGAGCAGGACGCTCCAGCCGCGGCTGAGGTGGTCGTCGATCTGGTCGACCTGGAAGGACACGCCCTCGCCGGGCGCGGGCGCCGCGGGCCCGCCGGACGCCGTGCGGTAGACCACCGTGCCCCCGTCCACCAGGTAGTTCACCGGCAGCACCGCGGGCCCCGGCTGCACCGGCACCGCGATGCGGCCGACGCCGTGCGTGCCCAGCCGGTCCCAGCACTCGTCGGTGCTGAGGTGGGCGAGCACCGGGCGCGGCGCCGCCTCCGGCTGCCCGGGCGGCGGGTCGCGGCGGCCCTCCATGAGCTCCTGGTAGGTGAGGTCGAGCGCCGCGGCCACCCGTACCAGACCGCCCGGGTCGAAATCCGGGCCGGAGTCCAGCAGGTGCTGCAGATACCGGGGGGACATCGCCGCCCGGGTGGACAGAGCGCTCTCGCTCAGGCCCAGTTGGGCACGGCGCTCCGCGATGCGCCGCACGATCGGATCCCGGTCGGTCCGCTGCCCGCCGGTGCGCGTTTCGCCGGCCATGTCGGACTCTCCCTCCGCCCGAACCTCGGGCAAGATGCCACACCCGTACGTCAAGGGTTGCGCACCTTCGCCTTCCGCGCCACGCGGCGGTCCCGCCCGGCGCCACTGGGCGGGACGGGCGGGCACTCCGCGCACGGCCGGTGACCCCCGGTCGCCGCGACGGAGGGTGCGGAAAGCGGCCTGCGGAGTCCCGCGGGCCGCCCTCCGCTCGCCGGCCGGGTGTCAGCCGCGGCCGTCCGAGCGCCTGCGGTGCAGCGTGAACTGCTCGAAGACCGACAGCTGGCCGTGCGGCTTGTTCACGTTGTAGTACGTGACGTGCAGCCGGGTCGTGTCACCGGGGAAGCGTCCCGGGTCGACCGTGAAGGCCGCGAAGCCGTACGGGTGCTCGACGTCGCGCACGCCCGTCCAGACCGCCTGCTCCTTGACGTACGTCGCGGCGCGCTTGCCGCCGCCCGAGGGGCGGCTGTCGGCCACCGCGGTGATCACCTTGGCCGTGCCGTCCTTGAAGAACGACTGGTTGGTGGTGCCCGAGACACCGCCGCCGCCCAGCACCATGTGGACGGTGCCGAGGCTCGTGTCGATGTCGTCGGTGCGGGTCGACGCCGGGTTCGGGGTCAGCGTCTCGCTGCCGCTCACCACGCCGCGCACCGCGAGCGAGCGCTCGTAGTTGTGCTCGTGGCCGCACACGACGAGGTCGACCTGGTAGCGGTCGAACAGCGGCCCGTACGCCGCCCGCAGGCCGAGGTCCGCGCCGTTGGCGTCCGAGGAGCTGATCATCACCTGGTGCATCGCCACGACGATCCAGTCGACGTCCTTGCTCCGCCGCGCGGCCTTCAGCTCCCGCTCCAGGAAGGCCAGTTGGCGCCCGCCGGAGTAGCCGTGCACATAGTTGTCGCCGCCGTCCTGGAGGGCCACGTCGTCGTTCTGCAGCACGATGACCCGCACCGATCCGGCCGTGAAGGCGTACCACAGGCCCGCGAGTTCGTCGTCCGTCTCGGTCGAGGGCAGTTCGAAGTACGCCTGGTAGGCGCCCAGTCCCAGCGGGCCGTTGCCGGACTCGATCTCGTGGTTGCCCGCGGCGGGCATCCACGGCCGGAAGCGGGCCGAACGCGCGTTGTTGGCGAAGAAGTTGTTCCAGGTGCGCACCCGGTCCACGTCCAGGTTGGCGTAGCACAGGTCGCCGTTGAGCAGGTGGAAGAGCGGCGCGACCTGCTCGACGCCGGCGACGATGTCCATCGTGGCGGGCGTCGAGTTGGCGTCCAGCGCCACCGTGCCGTCCGCCGCCCAGGTCACCTGCGGGGCGGACTGGTCGCCGAAGCTGGTGAAGGTGAGCGGTTGACGGCCGCGCGGCGCGGTGCGGAAGGTGCCGCTGTCCGGGGTGCCGCCGTCGTGCGAGGCGAGGTAGTAGTAGTCGGTGCCGGGGCGCAGCCCGCCGAGCAGCACGTGGTGGACGTACACCGTGCGGCCGGACTTGCCGTCGGTGTAGGTGCGGGTCCGCGCCGCCGCGCCGGAGCCCAGGCCGTGCTCCAGGGTGCCGTAGAGCACCCGGGGGCGCTTGACCGGGCCGTCGGTGATCCAGGACACCGCCATCTGGCTGGACGGGTCCTTGCCGAACGTCAGGTGCAGGCCCAGCACCGGGGAGGCGCCGCCCGCGTCGGGTGCGGGGTGGAAGGCGGGCGCGCCGGCCGGGGCGGCCGCCGCGGTGCCCGCGCCCAGCAGCGGCACGGCGACCGCGCCCACCCCCGCGCTGCCCAGCAGGCCGACCGCGGTGCGCCGGCTGAGGCGGTCACCGGACGCGGACGGCTCCGGGGTCTCCATCTGTGCGACCATCATTGCTCCTTGGTGCATGGGCTGGGATCGCGTGAAGACTCGCGCCCTCCGGCGACGCCCAGTTGAACACCGGCTGTCCACCGCGGGGCGGAAGCAGCCGGCCGCGCCGCACCGCGGACCGCCGCCGCGGGTCCGCGCCGCCGGCCGCCGCCCGGCCCCTGCGCTTCCGCCGTACCGCGGGCGGCTGTTCGCGACGCGTACCGCGGTAAGTCACACGGCCGACACGGGCGATTCGCCCGGGGTCGCTGCTGTGGGACCGCCTTCCCTCCGTATCCCCGGACTCCCGCACCCTCGACGAGCTAAGAGGTGTTCCGACCCATGGCCGAACCCACCCGGCGGCGGTTCCTGCAGATCGCCGGCGCCACCGCCGGCTTCAGCGCCCTGTCCGGCAGCATCGCCCGCGCCGCCGCGATCCCGGCCCGGCGCCGCACCGGCACCATCAAGGACATCGAGCACATCGTCGTCCTGATGCAGGAGAACCGGTCCTTCGACCACTACTTCGGCACGATGCGCGGGGTACGCGGCTTCGGCGACCCGCGCCCGGTGCTGCTGGGCAACGGCAAGCCGGTCTTCCACCAGCCCGACGGGGCGGGCAACGAGGTGCTGCCCTACCACCCGGACGCCGGTGACCTCGGCATGCAGTTCATCGAGGGCCTCAACCACGAGTGGACCGGCAGCCACGCGGCCGTCCACGACGGCCGCTACGACCGCTGGGTCCCCGCCAAGTCCGCAGCCACGATGGCGTACCTGACCCGCGAGGACATCCCCTTCCACTACGCGCTCGCCGACGCCTTCACCGTCTGCGACGCCTACCACTGCTCCTTCATCGGCGGCACCGACCCGAACCGCTACTACATGTGGTCCGGCTGGACGGGCAACGACGGCAAGGGCGCGGGCCCGGTCGTCGACAACTCCGAGCTGGGCTACTCGTGGACGACCTACCCCGAGCGGCTGGAGCGGGCCGGGATCTCCTGGAAGGTCTACCAGGACATCGGCGACGGCCTGGACGCCGCGCACTCCTGGGGCTGGATCCAGGACGCCTACCGCGGCAACTACGGCGACAACTCGCTGCTGTACTTCGACAACTACCGCAACGCCCAGCCCGGCGACCCGCTCTACGACAAGGCCCGCACCGGCACGAACGCCGCGGCCGGCGACGGGTTCTTCGACGTGCTGCGCGCCGACGTCACCGCCGGGCGGCTGCCGCAGATCTCCTGGATCGCCGCCCCCGAGGCCTTCTCCGAGCACCCCAACTGGCCCGCCAACTACGGCGCCTGGTACATCTCGCAGGTGCTGGACGCGCTCACCGCCGACCCCGAGGTGTGGAGCAGGACCGCGCTGTTCCTCACCTACGACGAGAACGACGGCTACTTCGACCACGTGGTGCCGCCGTTCGCCCCGCCCGCGGCCGGCCGCGGCGCCTCCACCGTCAGCACCGACCTGGAGGTCTTCCCGGGCAACGGCACCTATGCCGCGGGGCCCTACGGGCTCGGGCAGCGGGTGCCGATGACGGTCGTCTCCCCGTGGAGCACCGGCGGCTACGTGTGCTCCGAGGTCTTCGACCACACCTCGCTGGTGCGCTTCATGGAGCGCCGCTTCGGGGTGCACGAGCCGCAGATCTCACCGTGGCGCCGCGCCGTCTGCGGCGACCTGACCTCGGCCTTCGACTTCTCCCTCGCCCGCGAGCGGCCCGCCCCGCTGCCCGCCACCGACGGCTACCGCCCGCAGGACGGCGACCGGCACGACAGCTACGTGCCCGTACCGCCGGCCCACCAGAAGCTGCCCGTGCAGGAGCCCGGCAGCCGCCCGACCCGCCCGCTGCCGTACGCCCCGCTGGTGGACGCCTCGGTGTCCCCGGACAAGGGCGCGCTGACCCTCACCTTCTTCGCCGGAGCGGGCGCGGGCGCGTGCTTCCACGTCACCGCCGCGGGAGAGGACGCCCCGCGGACGTACACCGCGGCGGCCGGCCGGACCGTCAGCGGCCGGTGGGAGACCGCGGACCGCGACGGCGGCTACGACGTGACCGCGTACGGCCCGGCCGGATTCCTGCGCGCCTTCCGCGGCTCCACCGCGCACGCCGGGCCCGAGGTGACCGCCCGGCACCAGGCCGCGACCGGCCGGGTCGAGCTGACCCTCGTCAACAACGGCCGCACCGACGTCCGGCTGACCGTCCGCAACTCCTACGACGGCCACCACGCCGCCTGCACCCTGCGCCCCGGCCACCGCGAGACCCACACGGTCGACCTGGCCCGCAGCAGGCGCTGGTACGACCTGACGGTGACCGCCGACCACGACCAGGCCTTCCTGCGCCGCCTCGCCGGGCACGTCGAGAACGGCCTGCCGGGCGTCAGCGACCCCGCCCTCGCGACCGGCTGACCGCCGGGTAACGTGCCAGGGGCGCTCCCGGCCGGGAGCGCCCCGCACGGAAAGGCCGCTCATGGGCGACGCGCACGACTTCCGGGAGATCTCCCCGACGACCCTCGCCGACGTCCTCGGACGCGGCCAGGTGATGGACCACGGGCTGCGTCCGCTGTGGGGGCCGGCCCCGCGGATCGCGGGTCCCGCCTTCACCGTGCGCTGCCCGCCCGGCGACAACCTCATGCTGCACGCCGCGATCCACCGGGCCCCGGCGGGTTCGGTGGTCGTCATGGCGGCCGGGGACACCGACTACGCGGTCGCGGGCGGCAACGTCTGCGCCGTCGCGCAGCGCCGCGGCATCGCGGGTTTCGTCATCGACGGGGTGATCCGCGACCTGGCCGAGATCCGGGAGATGGGCTTCCCGGTGCTCGCCCGCGGCATCGTGCCCTGCCCCGGCGTGAAGTCCGCGGTGCTGCCGCTGGGCGAGCCGGTCGACTGCGGCGGCGTCCGGGTGCACGCCGGTGACATCGTTGTGGCCGACGAGGAGGGCGTCGCCGTCGTCCCGGCGGGGCGGGCGGCCGAGGTGCTGGCGGCGGCCCGCACGAAGCTCGCCAAGGAGGCCGCCCAGGACCTCGACGCCTGGGAGGCCGAGCACCGCGCCCGTATCGACGCGGCTCTCGCCGGGGGCGGCCACCGGGACTGACCTGTGCCGCCCGGTCCGGCGCCGTCAGGGCATCGGAGCGCCGTGGTCGTCGTAGCCGGTACGGGCCGTGGCCACGTCGCCGGCGTGCTCGCGCCACCACTCGGTGAGGTGGTGGAAGAGCGGGGCGAGGCTCATCCCCAGCTCGCTGATCTCGTACTCCACCCGGGGGGGCACCTCCGGGTGGTACGTGCGCACCACCAGGCCGTCGCGCTCCATCTGGCGCAGCCGCTGGGTGAGCACCTTCGGGGTGATCGTGCCGATCCGGCGCTCCAGCTCCACGAAGCGCTGCCGCCCGAACTCGTTGAGCGCCCACAGGATCGGCGTCGTCCAGCGGCTGAACACCAGGTCCACGACCGGCCCGATCGGGCACGGCTCCGCCTGGACCCCCGCGGCGGCGCCCCGCGCGGGACGTGCGCCGGCGGGCGGGGACATCATCTCGGGCATGGCTGCTTCGCCTTTCCGGACTCGGACGGGAGGACCGGAGTCACTATCCTCTAGGTACCTACTATATCCGCGTTGCTAGCGTCCCGGCCATGTCACTCACCGCCGCCCGGCGCGGCTCCGCACCGCAACTCCCGGCCGTCGTGCGCCCCGGCCTGGTCCTGGCCTTCCTCTGCGTGGTGCAGTCGATGGTCTACCTCGACGTCACGATCGTGAACGTCGCCCTGCCCTCCCTCCAGCACGGCCTCGGCATGGCCGACGGCGACCTGCAGCTCGTCGTGACCGCCTACGGCACCGTCCTCGGCGGCTTCCTGCTGCTCGGCGGGCGGCTCGCCGACATGCTCGGCCGGCGCCGCCTGCTGCGGGCCGGCATGGCGCTCTTCGGCGCCGCCTCGCTCGCCGCCGGGCTCGCGCACGAGCCCGGCGTGCTGATCGCCGCCCGCGCCGTCCAGGGCCTGGGCGCCGCGCTGACGGCGCCCGCCGCGCTGTCCGCGCTGACCACGACCTTCCCCGAGGGCGCCGAGCGCAACAAGGCGCTCGGCATCTGGGGCGCGCTCGCCGGTGTCGCCTCCGTCGTCGGGGTGCTGCTCGGCGGCCTGCTCACCCAGGGCCCCGGCTGGCGGTGGATCTTCTTCATCAACGTGCCCGTCGCGCTCGCCGCCCTCCTCCTGGCACCGCGGGTGCTGCCCGAGAGCCGCGTGGAGCACGACGGGCCGCGCCGCTTCGACGCCGCGGGCGCGGCGAGCCTGACGGCGGGACTGCTGCTGCTCATCTTCACCCTCGACCAGGCCGTCACGGCGGGCTGGGCCACCGTGCGCACCGTCGGCGGCCTGGCCGGCGCGGCGCTGCTGCTCGCTGCTTTCGTCGCCGTCGAACTCCGCACCGCGGCGCCGCTGCTGCCGATGCGCATCTTCCGGCTGCGCGCACTGCGCACCGCCAACATCGGCGCGATGCTGATGCTCGGGGCGATGGGGACGCTGTTCTTCTTCGCGAGCCTGTTCATGCAGCAGGTGCTGGGCTACGACGCGCTCAGGACCGGACTGGCCTACGTCCCGCTGGCCGTCGCCGTGATCGTGGGGGCGGGCGTCGCCTCCGGCCTGGTCACCAGGCTCCCGGCCAGGGCGGTGCTCGCCGCGGGCCTCGCCCTGGCCACGGCCGGGCTGCTGCTGCTCGCCGCTCTGCCCGTGGACGCCGGGTACGCCGGCCGGGTGCTGCCACCCTTCCTGCTGGTCGGCGTGGGGCTCGGGATGTCCTTCGTGCCGCTGCAGATCGCCGCGGCCTTCGGGGTGGACGGGCGCGAGTCGGGGGTGGCCGCCGGGCTGATCACCACCAGCCAGGAGGCGGGCGGCGCGGTCGGCGTGGCGGTCGTGTCCACCGCGGCCTTCACCCGTATCGGCCACGCGGTGTCGGGCCCGTCCGCGAGCGGCCTGCGGGCGGCCCGGGCGAGCGGCTTCCACGAGGCCTTCCTCATCGGCGCCGGTTTCGCCTTCGCCGCGCTGCTGGTGGCGCTGCTGCTGCCGCGGCTGCGGACGGACGGTTAGTACGCACCCCGGGCCCGCACCCGCCCCGGCTCAGGACCGGCCCGGGTGCAGGCCCGGCGAGGCCACCGCCCGGCGGGCCGCGGTCAGCAGCACGTCCTGCAGGACGCGGGCGGCCCGCGGCGGGGCGACGTCGCTGCGGTGGGCCAGGGCCACCGTGCGCCGCAGCCCCGGGCGGGCCAGCGGGGTGACGCGCAGGTCGCTCCCGGCCCGGGCGGCGACGGTCGCGGGGACGACGCCGATGCCGAGCCCCGCCCGTACGAAGCCCAGCACCGCGTCCATCTCGCCGCCCTCGACCGTCAGGTACGGCTCGAAGCCCGCCGCCCGGCAGGCCGCGAGGGTGAGGTCGCGCAGGTCGTAGCCGTGCCGGAACATCACCATCGGGCGGCCCTCCAGATCGGCGATCCGCAGCGGCCCGGCGGCCGGCTCCGCGGGCGGCGGGTCCGCCGCGGAGGAGACCACCACCAGGTCCTCCTGGAAGAGCTCCACCGTGGTCAGCGCGGGCGACGGGCTGGGCAGCGGCAGCACCACGAGGGCGAGGTCCAGCGCGCCGCGGGCCAGATGCCGCACCAGGTCGTGCGAGCCGCCCTCCTCGACCAGCAGCCGGATGCCGGGGTGCCGGTCGTGGAAGGCCCGCAGCACGTCCGGCAGCAGCCCGGTGGCCAGGCTCGGGGTCGCGCCGAGCCGCACCCGGCCGCGGCGCAGCTGCACCAGCTCCAGCACCTCGTGCCGCGCGGTGTCGGCGTCGGCGAGGATCCGCCGGGCCAGCGGCAGCAGCGTCTCACCGGCGTCGGTGAGCGCGATGTTGCCGCGGGCCCGGCTGAAGAGGGCCGCGCCCAGCTCCTTCTCCAGCGCCCTGATCTGCTGCGACAGCGACGGCTGGGAGACGTGCAGGGCCTGCGCGGCCCGGGTGAAATGCCGGGTGTCCGCGACGGCCACGAAGTACGCGAGCTGCTGGAACTGCACACCGCAAGCGTAGCCCTCCATAGCCAGGGCCTATCGACTCCAGCCCGATCATGTCTTGGACCACTGGACATCCGCGGCCGTAGCGTCGTGTCCATGGCATTGGCAACGCGGCCGGACCGGCGCCCCTCGGCGGTCCGCACGGTCTGGGACTCCTCCGTCGGCAAGAAGGCGGTCATGGCGGTGAGCGGCGTGGTGATGCTGCTCTACCTGGTCGTCCATATGTACGGCAATCTGAAGATCTTCTTCGGTCCCGGCACCTTCGACGGCTACGCGCACTGGCTGCGCACCCTCGGCGAGCCCTTCTTCCACTACGAGTGGGCGCTGTGGATCGTCCGGGCCGGCCTCGTCGTCGCCGTGGTCGCGCACGGCGTGTGCGCCTACCAGCTCAGCCGCCGCGACATCCGTTCGCGCCCGGTCGGCTACGTCCACCGCAAGGCCCGCTCCAGCTACGCGACCCGCACCATGCGCTGGGGCGGCGTGATCCTCGCGCTCTTCATCGTGTGGCACATCCTGGACCTCACCACCGGAACCGTGCAGCGCGGCTTCGTGCCCGGCCACCCGTACCACAACGTGGTGGCCGCCTTCCACGACTGGTGGAACAACGTCTTCTACATCGCGGCGATGCTCGCGCTCGGCCTGCACGTCCGGCACGGCTTCTGGAGCGCCGCTCAGACCCTCGGCGCGGGCAGCGCCACCCGCGACCGGGTGCTCAAGGGCACCGCGAACGTCCTCGCCCTGCTGCTGACGGCAGGCTTCATCGCCGTGCCGGTCGGCGTCATGACCGGCCTCGTGAGCTGAGGGATCCGACATGAGCAACCCCACCGCATACGCCGACTACACCACCGGCGAGCCCGTCGCCGACACCAAGGCGCCCGACGGCCCGATCGAGGAGCGCTGGGACACCCGCCGCTTCACCGCCAAGCTGGTCAACCCCGCCAACCGCCGCGGGCACACCGTCATCGTCGTGGGCACCGGCCTGGCCGGCGGCTCCGCGGGCGCCACCCTCGCCGAACAGGGCTACCACGTCGTCCAGTTCTGCTACCAGGACTCCCCGCGCCGGGCCCACTCGATCGCCGCGCAGGGCGGCATCAACGCCGCGAAGAACTACCGCAACGACGGCGACTCCATCCACCGGCTGTTCTACGACACCGTCAAGGGCGGCGACTTCCGCTCCCGGGAGTCCAACGTCCGCCGGCTGGCGCAGATCTCGGTGGAGATCATCGACCAGTGCGTCGCCCAGGGCGTCCCCTTCGCCCGCGAGTACGGCGGCCTGCTCGACACCCGCTCCTTCGGCGGCGTCCAGGTCTCCCGCACCTTCTACGCCCGCGGCCAGACCGGACAGCAGCTGCTGCTCGGCGCCTACCAGGCGCTCTCCCGGCAGATCGCGGCCGGCAACGTCGAGCTGCACCCGCGCACCGAGATGCTGGACCTGCTCGTCGTCGACGGCCGGGCCCGCGGCATCGTCGCCCGCGACCTGGTCACCGGCGAGATCACGCCCTACTTCGCGGACGCGGTCGTGCTCGCCAGCGGCGGCTACGGCAACGTCTTCTACCTGTCGACCAACGCCATGAACTCCAACGCCACCGCGATCTGGCGGGCCCACCGCCGCGGCGCGTACTTCGCCAACCCCTGCTTCACCCAGATCCACCCCACCTGCATCCCGCGCACCGGCGACCACCAGTCCAAGCTCACCCTGATGAGCGAGTCGCTGCGCAACGACGGCCGCATCTGGGTGCCCAAGGCCCAGGGCGACACCCGCCCGGCCGCCGAGATCCCCGAGGACGAGCGCGACTACTACCTGGAGCGCATCTACCCCTCCTTCGGCAACCTGGTGCCGCGCGACATCGCCTCGCGCGCCGCCAAGAACGTCTGCGACGAGGGCCGCGGTGTCGGCCCCGGCGGCCAGGGCGTCTACCTCGACTTCGCCGACGCCGTCGCCCGGCTGGGCCGCAAGGCCGTCGAGGCGAAGTACGGCAACCTCTTCGAGATGTACGAGCGGATCACCGCGGAGAACCCGTACGAGGTCCCGATGCGGATCTACCCGGCCGTGCACTACACGATGGGCGGGCTGTGGGTCGACTACGACCTCCAGACCACGATCCCCGGCCTGTTCGCGATCGGCGAGGCCAACTTCTCCGACCACGGCGCCAACCGGCTCGGCGCCTCCGCCCTCATGCAGGGCCTGGCCGACGGCTACTTCGTGCTGCCCGCAACCCTCAACGACTACCTCGCCCGGCACCCCGGCCACGACACGCCCGGCGCCGACCACCCCGAGGTGGCCGCGGTGCTCACCGCGACCGCCGACCGGCTGCACCGCCTGGTGAGCGTCGGCGGCGACCGCACCGCCGACTCCTTCCACCGCGAACTCGGCGAGCTGATGTGGGAGTTCTGCGGCATGGCGCGCACCGAGGAGGGACTGCGCAAGGCGCTCGACCGCATCCCGCAGATCCGCGAGGAGTTCTGGCGCCGCATCAAGGTGCCCGGCACCGAAGCCGAGTTCAACCAGTCGCTGGAGCGGGCCAACCGCGTCGTCGACTACCTGGAGCTGGCCGAGCTGATGTGCCTCGACGCGCTGCACCGCGCCGAGTCCTGCGGCGGCCACTTCCGCGAGGAGTCGCAGACCCCCGACGGCGAGGCCGCCCGCCGGGACGAGGAGTTCTCCTACGCCGCCGCCTGGGAGTTCACCGGCACCGGCGACGCCC
The DNA here is from genome assembly GCF_044333285.1 of Streptomyces sp. NPDC021020. Classification (NCBI taxonomy): domain Bacteria; kingdom Bacillati; phylum Actinomycetota; class Actinomycetes; order Kitasatosporales; family Streptomycetaceae; genus Streptomyces; species Streptomyces sp. NPDC021020. The sequence continues at coordinate 427,677 of NZ_JBIRQQ010000007.1, read as the reverse complement.
CCGTCCTGCACCGCGAAGACCTGGTCTTCGACCACGTCCACCCCACCCAGCGGAGCTACGCATGAGGCTCACCCTGCGCATCTGGCGCCAGCACGACGCGGCCGCACCCGGCGGCATGACCACCTACGAGGTGGACGGCATCTCGTCCGACATGTCCTTCCTGGAGATGCTCGACACCCTCAACGAGCGGCTCACCGTCGAGGGCGAGGAGCCCGTCGCCTTCGACCACGACTGCCGCGAGGGCATCTGCGGCGCGTGCAGCCTGGTCATCAACGGCGACGCGCACGGCCCCGAGCGCACCACCACCTGCCAGCTGCACATGCGGTCCTTCCGGGACGGCGACACCATCGACATCGAGCCCTGGCGCGCGGCCGCCTTCCCGGTGGTGCGCGACCTCGTCGTCGACCGCTCGTCCTTCGACCGGATCATCCAGTCCGGCGGCTACGTCACCGCCCCCACCGGCTCCGCCCCCGAGGCCCACGCCACCCCCGTGCCCAAGGCCGCCGCGGACACCGCCTTCGAGCACGCCGAGTGCATCGGCTGCGGCGCGTGCGTGGCCGCCTGCCCCAACGGCTCCGCGATGCTCTTCACCTCGGCGAAGATCAACCACCTGAACGTCCTGCCACAGGGCGCGCCCGAGCGCGAGACCCGGGTGCTGGACATGGTCGCGCAGATGGACGCCGAGGGCTTCGGCGGCTGCACCCTGACCGGCGAGTGCGCGACCGCGTGCCCCAAGGGCATCCCGCTGACGTCCATCGCGTCGATGAACCGCGAATGGCTGCGCGCCAACCGCAAGGTCTCCCGCCGGTAGGGCCGCGCGCCGACCGCATCCGAGCGCCCTCGCGCCGCGGCCGCCGGGTATCCGGTTGCCGCCCGCGGGGGCGCTCTGGTGTAGTCGTCGGGTCCTCATCGCCGACGAAGGAGCCCTGAGCAATGCGCGGTCCCGTCATGCCCGCCCCGACAGGAATCCCTTCACCTCCTGAGGACATGACAGCCCGTGGCTTCACTCAATCTCGGCATCCTGGCGCACGTCGACGCAGGTAAGACCAGCCTCACCGAACGGCTGCTGTACGAGGCCGGTGTCATCGACACCGCCGGCAGCGTCGACCGCGGGACCACCCGCACCGACACCCTCGCGCTGGAGCGGCAGCGCGGCATCACCATCAGGTCCGCCGTCGTCTCCTTCCCGCTCGGCGGCACCACCGTCAACCTCATCGACACCCCCGGCCACCCCGACTTCATCGCCGAGGTCGAGCGGGTGCTCGGCGTCCTGGACGGGGCCGTCCTCGTGGTCTCCGCGGTGGAGGGCGTCCAGGCGCAGACCACCGTGCTGATGCGCACCCTGCGCCGGCTGCGCATCCCGACGCTGGTCTTCGTCAACAAGCTCGACCGCTCCGGCGCCGACCTCGACCGCACGGTGGCCGCCGTCGCCGACCGCCTCACCCCGGACGTCGTGCCGATGACCGCCGCCCTGCGGCAGGGCACGGCGCAGGCCGCCGCGGTCCCGTACGCGCCCGGGGACGCCGCCTTCACCGCGCGGCTCACCGAGGTGCTCGCGGGCCACGACGACGCGCTGCTCGCCGCCTGGGCCGAGGACGGCGGCGCCGGGCTGCCGTACGGGCGGCTGCGCCCCGCGCTCGCCGCGCAGACCGCGCGGGCCGCGGTGCACCCGGTGTACGCCGGGTCCGCCGTGACCGGCGCCGGGGTGGCCGCGCTCGCCGACGGCATCGCCCGGCTGCTGCCCGGCGCGGGCGGCGACCCGGACGCGCCGCTGTCCGGCACCGTCTTCGCCGTGCAGCGCGGCGCCGCGGGGGAGCGCGTGGCGTACGTACGGATCGGCGCGGGCACCCTGCGCGTGCGCGACCGGCCGCCGCTGCACCGCGCCGGGGCGGCGGCGGGGGAGGGCCGGGTCACCGCGCTCAGCGTCTTCGCCGACGGCACCGACACCCCGGCGGCGAGCGTGTCCGCCGGGCGCATCGCCCGGGTGTGGGGCCTCGGCGCGGTGCGGATCGGCGACACCATCGGGGTCCCCGACCCGGCGGCGGCGCCCGCCCGGCACTTCGCACCGCCCACCCTGGAGACCGTCGTCGCCGCCCGCCGCACCGCCGACCGCGCGGCCTTGCACACCGCGCTGGGCCGGCTCGCCGAGCAGGACCCGCTCATCGCGCTGCGGCGCGACGAGGACCGCGGGGAGATCGCGGTGTCTCTCTACGGCGAGGTGCAGAAGGAGGTCATCCAGGCGACCCTGGCCGCCGACTACGGCGTGGACGTGGTCTTCGAGCCGACGACCACCCTGCACATCGAGCGGGTCACCGGCAGCGGCGCGGCGGTGGAGTTCAACAAGAAGGACGCCAACCCCTTCCTGGCCACCGTCGGCCTGCGCGTCGACCCGGCGCCGCCCGGCAGCGGCGTCGCCTTCCGCCGCGAGGTCGAACTCGGCTCGCTGCCCTACGCGTTCTTCACCGCCGTCGAGGAGACCGTGCACGCCACGCTCACCCAGGGCCTGTACGGCTGGCAGGTCGCCGACTGCACGGTGACGATGACCCACTCGGGTTACAGCGCCCGGCAGAGCCACGCGCACGCGGTCTTCGACAAGAGCATGTCCAGCACCTCCGGAGACTTCCGGAACCTCACCCCGCTGGTGCTGGCGGCCGCGCTGCGGCAGGCCGGCACCCGGGTGCACGAGCCCGTGCACCGCTTCCGGCTGGAGCTGCCCGCCGACGCGCTGGGCGCGGTGCTGCCCGCGCTCGCGAAGCTGCGGGCGGTGCCCCGCGGTCCGGCGGCGGCCGGCCGCCGCCGCCATGTGCTGGAGGGCGACATCCCGGCCGCCGCCGTGCACGCCCTGGAGCGACAGCTGCCCACCCTGACCGGCGGCGAAGGGGTGCTGGAGACGGCCTTCGGCCACTACGCCCCCGTCACCGGCGAGATCCCGGTGCGCCGCCGCACCGGCCCCGACCCGCGGGACCGCAAGGAATACCTGCTGGCGGTGCGGCGCCGGCTCGGCACCGCGCCGGGGGGTGCTTGACCGTGCCCGGACGATCTGCCTACGGTCGCAATTGCCGCTGCCGACCTCAGGGAGGACCCCGTGGAGCGCACCGTGAAGACGCCCGGTCCGGACCACCCCATCACCGTCGAGCCCAACCCGGCCCGCGTCACCGTACGGGCCGCCGGGAAGGTCGTCGCCGACACCACGCGGGCACTGACCCTCCGGGAGGGGACGTACCCGCCGGTCCAGTACATCCCGCTGGAGGACGTCGAGCCGGGCGCGCTGGTGCCCGGTGACAAGAGCACGTACTGCCCGTACAAGGGCGACGCCTCCTACTACGCGCTGGTCACCGCGGACGGCACGGTGCCCGACGCGGTGTGGACGTACACCGAGCCCTTCCCCGCGGTCGGCCCGATCGCCGGGCACGTCGCCTTCTACCCGCAGCACGTCGAGCTGACGGAGGACTGAGCCCGGCTCCCGTACGGGCCGACGATTTCTCCCGTGCGCCGTTGTCCTTATCCGTGAGGCCCCGCGAGGACCGCGGGGCCCCGGACGAGGACAACGCACCGAGGGAGACACCATGCCCGTCAGCGAACTCGCGGGAAGCACCGCCGTCGTCACCGGCGCCGGCCGCGGCTTCGGCCGAGGCGTCGCCGCCGAACTCATCCGGGCCGGCGCCCGGGTCCTGGGCCTGGCCCGCGACCGGGAGGCGCTGGAGAAGGCACGCGCCGACCTCGGCGACGCCTTCGTGCCCGTGCCCGGCGACGCCACCGACCCCGGCCTGGCAGCGGACCTGCTCGCCCGGCACGCCCCGCGCACGGTGGTGCTCGCCGCGGGCGCGACCCCCGCGATGCTGCCGCTCCAGGACCACACCTGGGAGACCTTCTCCGCCGCCTGGGACACCGACGTACGGCACGTCTTCGGCTGGTCGCGCGCCGCGCTGCGGCAGCCGCTGCCGCCCGGCAGCACCGTGGTGGCCTTCTCCAGCGGCGCCGCCCTGCGCGGATCGCCGCTCAGCGGCGGCTACGCGGGCGCCAAGGCCGCCGTCCGCTTCGTGGCCGCCTACGCCGACGGCCAGTCCCGGCGCCACGGACTGGGCATCCGCTTCACCGCCCTGCTGCCCTCCCTCGCCCCGACCACCGACCTCGGCGTCGGGGCGGCTGCCGCCTACGCGGCGTACGAGGGCATCACCACCGAGGCCTTCGTCGACCGCATGGGCCCGCTGCTGACACCGCAGGCGGCGGGCGCCGCGGTGCTCGAACTGGCCCGCGGGCAGCGGACGGACGCGCTCGCGTACGGGCTCTCCGCGGACGGCCTCACCCCGCTCGCGGACTGACCTCGGCACCTCAGGGCGCCCCGCACACCGCGGGGCGCCCCGGGTGCGATGACTTTGCGGGCCGGGCGCTGTCTGTACTGGTGGACGCCGGTCCCCGAGCACCCGGAGAGGTCACGTGAACACCCTGAGCGGTCACACCACCACCGCGCACACCGCGCCCGACGACGGCGACGACTTCCTGGAGCGGGCCGCCGCCTACCGCCCGGAGCTGATGGCGCACTGCTACCGGATGCTGGGCTCGGTGCACGACGCGGAGGACCTGGTCCAGGAGACGCTGCTGCGCGCCTGGCGCGGCCAGCACGGCTTCGAGGGCCGCTCCTCGCTGCGCTTCTGGCTCTACCGCATCGCCACCAGCGCCTGCCTGACCGCGCTGCAGCACCGCAGCCGCCGGGTCGTGCCCGCCGGGCTCGGCGCGCCGAGCGACGACCCGGACGTGGTGACGGGGCCGCCCGCGGGCGGCATCGAGTGGGTGCAGCCGATGGCCGACCCGCCGCCGGACCCCGCGGCCGTCGTCGCCGAACGCGGCAGCGTACGGCTGGCGTTGATCGTCGCGCTGCAGGAACTCCCGCCGCGGCAGCGGGCGGTGCTCATCCTGCGGGACGTGCTGGCCTGGCGCGCCGCCGAGGTCGCCGAGCTGCTCGGCACCAGCACCGCCGCCGTCAACAGCGCCCTCCAGCGGGCCAGGGAGCGGCTGGAGCGCGCGGCGCCGCACGAGGACGACGTCCACGACGCCCTCGACGCCGACGGGCGCGCCCTCGTCGAGACCTTCGCCCGCGCCTTCCAGGACGCCGACGCCGACACCCTCGCCCGGCTGCTGCGCGACGATGTACGGCTGGAGATGCCGCCCGAGCCCGTCTGGTTCGCCGACCGCTCGGTCGCGCTCGAATTCCTCCGGCGGCAGGTCTTCCCCGTCCTGCCCGACCAGCGGTCGCGCGGCCTGACCGTCAACGACGGCCAACCCGCCCTCGCGCTCTACTGGCGCGGCGCAGACGGCCTCTTCCACCCGCACGCCGTCAGCGTCCTGACGCTGCGCGAGCGGCAAATCGCCCGCGCCGTCGTCTTCCGCGACCCCGCGCTCTTCCCGCTCCTCGGCCTGCCCGGGGCCCTCGCCCCGGGCACGGCGCCGGAGGTGTCATGGCTGCGCTGACCGAGCGCGGCCGGGCGGTGCTGCTGCTGGAGGAGGCCGTCGGATACGGGCTCGGCAGCGTCGAGGCCGTCACGCCCGCCCGGCTGCGGGGGCCGACGCCCTGCGCGGGCTGGGATCTGGAACGCCTGCTGTGGCATCTGCACGAGTCGATGGCGGCGCTGCGGGAGGCCTCCGACCGCGGGGGAGTCGCGCTGCTGCCCGCCGGTCCCGGCGGTCCGCCGCCCGCGGACCCGGTTGCCGCCGTACGCGACGGCGCGGGCGAGCTGCTGGAGAGCTGGCGGTGCTGGGCGGCCCGGCCCGGCCCGTCCTGCGCGCCCGTCGCGGTCGGCGGGATGCCGATACCCGGCGAGACGGTGGCGCTGGTCGGCGCGCTCGAAGTGGCCGTGCACGGCTGGGACGTCGCCCAGGCCTGCGGGCGCGCCCGCCCCATCCCGGCGCCGCTGGCACTGGCCATCCTGCGCCGCGCCCCGCAGGTGGCCGACGCGGGCACCCGCCCCGCGCTCTTCGCGGCGCCCGTGCCCGTACCGCCGCACGCGTGCGCGGGGGACCGGCTCGTCGCCTTCCTCGGCCGCCCGCCGGACCGCGTCCCACCGGACCCCGCGGCCTGACGCCCGTACGGCGCGGGTGTGTTGCGTACGGCCGGACGCGCAGCCGAGGAGACCGCCGCAGGACCCCTCCCGGGTCCTGCGGCGATCTCCTCCGCCTCGCGGCGGGCAGGTCAGACCGTGGCCTCCGCCGCTTCGGGACGCCGCGCCCGCGTGGCGTCCTCCTCCCGCTTGCCCGGCGCCAGCAGCGCGACGGCCGCGCCGAGCGCGGCCGCCGCGGCGGCGACGATCTCGGCGGCGCGGAAGCCGGACATGAACGAACCCACCGACCCGTAACCCCCGTTGGCGGCGAAGACCGCCACCAGCACGGCCACGCCGAAGACACCGCCCGCCTCCCGCACGGTGTTGTTGGTGCCCGCCGCCACGGCGGCGTCCTCGGCCGGCACCGCGCCGACCACCGCGTTCGCCACCGTCGGGAAGACCATCGAGATCCCGATGCCCGCCACGACCAGCGGACCGACCACGCTGCCGTACCCGGTGCCGGCGTCCGCGACCAGGGCCAGCCACAGCAGGCCCGCCGCCTGGAGGAGCATGCCGAGCACCATGAAGGGCCGGTTGCCGAGCCGTTCGGACAGCGCGCCCGCGAGCGGTGCGACGAGCATCGGCATCGCCGTCCACACCAGGATGCGCAGCCCCGTCTGCAAGGGGTTGTAGCCGAGGCCCAGTTGGAACATCTGGGTGATCATGAAGAGCGACCCGATGAGCGAGAAGGTCATGAAGAAGACGGTCCCGTTGGCCACCGAGAAGCCGCGCATCCGGAAGTAGCCCAGCGGCAGCATCGGGAAGCGCGCGCTGCGCTGGCGGCCGAGGAAGCCGGCCAGCAGCACCGCACCCGCCGCGAGCGCGGCCACGACCTCCGCCGAGCCCCAGCCCACCGAGGGCGCCCGCACCGGCGCCCACACCAGGGCCAGCAGCCCGGCGCTGACCAGCGCCACGCCCGCCGGGTCCAGCTGCGGGCGGTTGCCGCGGCTCTCCTCCAGCACCACCATGGCCAGCACCGCGACCGCGAGGCCGACCGGCACATTGATCCAGAAGATCCACTGCCAGGAGATGTCCTGGATGACGACCCCGCCGAGCACCGGCCCCAGGGCGACCCCGAGACCCGTGACGGCGCCCCACACGCCGATCGCCGCGCCCCGTTTCTCGGCCGGGAAGGCGTGGCTGATCAGGGTGAGCGTGAGCGGCAGCACCACCGCGGCGCCCGCGCCCTGCACCACCCGGGCGGCGATCAGCGCCGCCGCCGAGCCGGAGCTCGCGCAGGCGATCGACGCCAGTGTGAAGAGGGCGACGCCCAGCGCGTACGTCCGGCGCCGTCCGAAGCGGTCGCCGAGCGCCGCGCCGGTGAGCATCAGGCAGGCGAAGGCCAGGTTGTAGCCGTTGAGCGTCCACTCCGTCTCGGCCAGGCTCGCGTGCAGGTCGGCGCGCAGCGTGGGCAGCGCGGTGGCGACCACCACCACGTCGAGCGAGGTCAGAAAGGCCCCCAGTGAGGCGAGGACCAGCGTCCAGGCCGTCCGCGCGGCCGGTTCCCCCGCCGGTGGAGCCGTCGGCGAAGGCGGTGTTGTCGTGGTTGTCGGTGTTGTTGCCATGGGAAGAGACGACCTCCGGTCCGGCCCGGGCAGAGCGCCGCGGGCACCTGCGGGCGGCGCCGTCCCCGCCGTCCCCCGGAACGCGTGCCGTCGCGAGCGGCACGGTCGGAAGGGGGAAGGGGGCGGACGCGGCCCTCAGGAATACAGACCAGCCCGCTGGGGGAAAGTCATCGTGCGCCGGGGTCCGGCGCCGGACCGGTCGAGCCGCGCAGCACCAGCTGGGTGGCCAGCTCGACGTGCAGCGCGTCCACGGTGTGCCGGTCCAGCAGCCGCATGAGCAGCGACACGGCCATCCGGCCCATCTCCTCCAGCGGCTGGCGGACGGTCGTCAGCCGCGGCACGGTGCTGCGGCTCAGGTCGATGTCGTCGAAGCCGGTGATCGACAGGTCCTCGGGCACCCGCAGCCGCCGCTCGTACGCCGCGCGCAGCGCGCCGACCGCCGCCTTGTCGTTGAAGGCGACCAGCGCGGTCGGGCGCTCGGGCAGGTCGAGCAGCTCGCAGGCCGCGGTGTAGCCCCAGTCCGCGGTCGGCTCGATGCTGCGCAGCAGCTCGGGGGCGGGCAGCACCCCCGTGTCGGCGAGCGCCGAGGTGTGCCCGGCGAGCCGGGAGCGGCTCGCGAGCCAGTCGCCGGGGCCGCCGATCACCCCGATCCGCCGGTGGCCGAGCTGCACCAGATGGGCGGTGACGGCGCGCGCCGCCGTGAGGTTGGCGGCGGAGACCGACGCGATGTCCTGCGGCAGCGGGGTGCGCGGATCGACGACGACGAAGGGGAAGTCGGCGGCGCGCAGCGCCGCGAGGTCCCGCTCCGGCTCGGGCGGCACGATGAGCACCGCGCCCGCGATCGCCGGGTCCTGCGGCAGCCCGCCCAGCACCTCGCGGTCGCGGGCCGCGTCGCCCGCGCTGAGCACCAGGCGCCGCCCGTACAGCTCCAGCGTCTCGGCGATCGAGGAGACGATCACCCCGAAGTAGTCGCTGAGCACGTAAGGGCAGCGCACGTAGATCGCGCCGTCCGCGGCCCCGCGCCGGGCAGGTGCGTGCGCGCCCAGCCGGGCCGCCGCCCGGCGCACCGCCTCGCGGGTGTCGGGTGCGACGGAGGCGTGGCCGTTCATCACCCGTGAGACGGTCGCGATCGACACGCCCGCCTCGGCCGCGATGGCCCGGACCGTCGCCCGGGAGCCCGGCTGCCTAGCCACGCGTTACACCACTCTGTTTCATACGCAGCAGACTAGCGGCGCCTGCAAGCGTATTGACAGGGGGAGGGGCCGAGCGGTGTGCTGGAAGACCTCCCGTCCGGGCGCTCCGGCGTTACATCGTGTTCCACCGTTTCGCCACCTCCCCGCGCCGCGGCCGGGAAGGGCGCGGGACGCCCCGCCGGACGGCAGCTGTCGAGGGATCAGCTGCGGGCGGGCGGGGCTGCCCGGCCTCAGGACTTCGCGAAGGTCAGCGTCAGCTGCGGGTGGCCCGCCGTGCCGGGCGCCTCGCGGGACCAGAACCACGCCGAGTCCGTACCTGCCGACGTCAGCGCCAGGCTGTAGCCGCCGCCGAGCGCGGGGCTCAGCGCGGAGGCGGTGAGCGGGGCGGTGTAGTCGGTCTGCAGCGCGGTGGGTGCGGGCAGGGTGCCCAGCGAACCGGCGTCCGGCGCGGGCTGGTTCGCCCATGTCACGCCCGTCTCGGTCCACGCCCCCGCGACATGCTGCACGCCGAGCGTGTCCGCGGAGTTGGCGAGCGCGTCGGAGCTGGTGCGCACGGTGAGCGACGCGCTCTTCAGCGTCATCCCGGACGGCGCCGCGGGCAGTGTGAAGTGCAGGTACGTCCGGTAGGCGGAGCTGCCGCGGACCGCCAGCTGCTGGTCGCCGCCGTAGTTGGCGGCGGTCGCGGCGGCGTTGGTGTAGCTGTCGGCGTCCGCCGGGACGGTCACGGTGGTGGCCGTCGGGGTGCCGGAGGTGGTCACGCTCACCGCGGCCGACTTCGCGCTGGTGTTGCCCGCCGCGTCGGACGCGGTGATCTGGTAGCTGTACGTGGTGCCCGGCTGCGCGGTGGTGTCGGCGAGTGCCGACCGGCCCTGGTTCCAGAAGGTGGAGGAGGCGCCGAGGACGGCGATCTTGACCCCGTTGCGGTAGACGGTGTAGGTCAGCGCGGTGTCGTCCAGGTCGAGCGAGTCCTGCCAGGTCAGGCGCACCCCGTTGGGGGCGGCGACCGCGGTCGGCTGCTGCGGCACGGTGGGGCTGCGGGTGTCGGGGGTGTTCGGGAAGCGGACCAGGCCCTGCTGCAGCCGGTTGCCGTTGCTGGCGATACGGGTGAACTCGCCGCCCACCCACAGGTAGTCGGTGCCGCCCTTGCTCGCGGTCGTCATGGCCCGCGGGCCGATCTGCTCGGTCCCGGCCGGGCCGTCGTCGGTGTCCGGGAACCAGCCGAGCAGCGGGCGGGGGTTGCCGACCGACTCCGCCAGCAGGTGCTGCCGGTCGTTCATCTGCGGGAACTGCCCCATGCTGGAGCAGTCGTGGGCGTGCGAGGCGCTGTAGAGGACGCCGTGGTAGACCTGCACCGCCTGGGTCGCCCCCAGGCACGTGTCGCGCCAGCGCTCGTTCAGCGTCGCCCAGTCGACGGCGATACGGCCGTCGAAGCCGCCCGTGCCCTCGTTGGCGGTGTAGAAGCCGGTCGCGTCGGACGCCAGGTCCTGCACGGTCGAGGTCGGGCCGATGAAGCCCGGGTACGTCCGGACGTTCGCCCCGGTGGTGGCGTCCACCACCGCCAGCGCGTGCGAGTCGGCGCCGTTGACGGTGTCGAAGTCGCCGCCGAGCACCACCCGGGAGCCGTCCGGCGTCAGCAGCAGGGCCTTGCCCGCCTGGTCGGCCGCGGGCGCGAAGGGGCGCAGGGCGCCGGTGGTGCCCACCGCCGCGAAGTGCTGCCGGGCCTGGCCGCCGGCCGAGGTGAAGTTGCCCCCGAAGTAGACGGTGTCGCCCGTCGCCAGGATGGTCCGCACCTGCGCGGACACCGGGACCTTGAAGTCGGTGCGTACGGTGCAGCTGGCGATGTCGACCGCCGCCAGGTTGCTCACCGCGACGCCGTCCGCGGAGCCGAACGTACCGCCGACGTACAGCGTCCTGCCGTCCGGCGACACCGCGAGCGCCCGCACCGTGGCGGTGCCGCTGCCGACGGTGAAGGACGGGTGGCAGGAGGTCGGGGCGCCCGTCGCGGCGTCGAACGCCTGGAAGTTCAGCGCCTGCTGCTCGCCCGTGCCCGCCGCCGCGCCCGGCGGCCGTACCGAGGAGAAGGTGCCTCCCGCGAAGACCACGCCGTCCGCCTGGGCCAGCGACCACACCACGCCGTTGGTCTGCCAGGTCGGCAGGTCGTCCGCGGTCATCGCCACCGGCGGCGTCAGCGCGCTCGCCCGTCCGCCCGCGGCGAGCCCGGTCAGGGACGCCGCCGCCAGTCCCAGCGCTGCTAAGCCCGCGCCGTATCTCCTCATGAGCCGCTCCCCGGTAACCGACCGTCACAGATCAGGCTTTCGCGACAAGGCTAGCCTTCCCGACCCGCGCGGGCGTGCGCTTCCGCGCTTCCCGCCCGCGCCGGGGAGCCTTCGGCGATCGGGGGTCGCCTGCGACGGCGCCGTGCTTCCCGCCCGCGCCGGGGAGCCTTCGGCGATCGGGGGTCGCCTGCGACGGCGCCGTGCTTCCCGCCGCGCCGGGAGCCGCCCCCCGCGTGGGCGGCGGTCCTCCCCGGCCCCGAGGCGCCGCCCGGCGGCCCCGCCGGCGCGCGCCCCGAGCCGACCTCGGCAGCGCGCCCACGGGAGGCCGGGCGGCCCCGCGCGCCGGGCGGCGGCCCGCGCGCACCGGGCAACGGTGCGACGGCCCACCGCGTACGGCCCGCGGCCTGCGCGGCCGGCCGGTGCACCGCAGACCACCCGCGCAGATCATGAGGGCACCCGGCCGGGGGGCCGGGTACCCGGAGGTGACGGGGGAGGGCCCCGGCAGCGGCGGCCGGCCCCCGCCTCGGCGGAGCCCGGGGCCGGGCGCCGCCTCCGGCAAGGGTCAGCTCGCCGGGGGTGCGGCTTCCAGGTCGAAGCCGACCGCCCGTACGCCGCGCAGTTCGCCGAACTCCCCGGCGGTCGCGCCCGCGGGCGGGCCGGTGAGCGAGGCGAGGTCGGCCTCGATGCCGAACAGTCCGGCGATCACCGCCTCGGTCACGGCGACCGCGGCCACCGACTCCCGGTTGGACACCCCGCGTTCGGCGACCCGGTAGGTGCCGTCCGCGGTCACCTCCATGGCCTGCCCCCACAGCCCGCCGGACGTCGCCCGGTGGGCGCGGCGCAGCACGCCCGCCGCGAGGTCGCGGCGGCCGAGCCGGCACAGGCCGTACGCGGTCGCGCCCGGCCAGGCGGCGAAGGCGCCCGCGGCCCCGTGGTCGGGGCGGTCGGACAGCGGCGCGACCGGGTCCCGCGGGTCCAGCGCCCGCATCCAGTCGCCGTCGACCAGCCGGGTCGCGGCGAAGTCGACCAGCTCTGCGCGCTGTGCGTCCGTCAGGTCCCCGGCCATGTCGGCGGCCACCAGCGCGAAGTCCAGGACGTGCCCGATGGTGTCGGAGCCGTCGGGGCGGGCGATCCGCCACCGCCCGCCGCCCGCGTACTGCCCCAGCACCGCACGGGCCAGCGCGTCGCCGTCCGCCCGCGCGGCGGCCGCCTCGGCGCTGTCCTCGCCGAGCAGTTCGAGCAGCGCCGCGAGCGTGCGCAGCATCCCGGCGTAACCGGCGTTGAACGACACCACCGCGTCCCGGTAGTTGGGCACGCACTCCAGCAGCTCCCAGGCGTCCCGGCCGAGGTCCACCAGCACCCCGCCCCCGAACGCCGCCCGGCGCGCCCGCGGCCGGTAGGCCATGGCCCGCAGGTGGTCCAGCACGCTGCTGCCGCCCGCGCTCTCGCGCAGCAGCCCGGTGTCGCCGGTCACCGTCACGTACGCGGTCACCGTGCGGAAGAGGGCGTGGTCGTTGGCCGCGTAGTGGTTGCCGACCGGCAGCAGGTTGTAGGTGTCGAAGGAGTGGCAGTGGTCGTACGGCCGGGCGAGCGCGGCCAGGATCCAGGCCCGCATCCCGTGCGGCTCCAGCAGCGCGGCGGTGCGGGCGAATTCCGACTGGTCCCAGAAGTACGTCGTCGTCGGGCCGAGCCGCGGGCCGCCGGTGAGGAAGACCGGACCGGTGCGCGACACCCGGGTGTTGCGCAGGTAGACCGCCAGCAGCACGCCCAGGTAGTACGTGCGCGCCAGCTCCGCGTCGCCGGTGACGAGCGCCGGGAGGTAGCCGGAGAATTCCGTGCCGCCCGGCGCGAACGCCTGCCGCCAGGTGTTCCGCCAGCGCGCCGCGACCTCGTCGAAGGCCGCCGCGAAGGAGCCCGCGGCGGCGGTCGCGGCCGCGTCCACCACGTCCTGGCCCGCGCCGATCTCCAGGACGAAGCCCAGCTCCCGGGTCTCGCCGGGCGCCAGCACCACGTCCCAGCGGGCCAGCCCCCGCGCGCCCTCCGCGTCGAGCGCGTCGGGCGCGGTGGCGAAGGCGTACGCGCAGCGGGCCGTGCTGCGGGAGTCGGCGACCCGCAGCACGCCGCCCGACGCGGCGGCCGTCCAGCGCTGCCCGCCCCACCAGGGCGCGGTGCGCGCGGCGACCGCTCCGTCCACGACCAGCTCGGCTCCTTCCCCGCCGATCCGCACCGCGAGCCGGTGCCAGCCGCCGAGCGGCAGCGGCTCGGCGGCGACCGCGTACTCGCCGCCGATCCGCAGCGCCGGGCGGCCGCCGTCCAGCGAGAGCTGGGCCGAATCCGGGTGGTTGCCGTGGGTGGCGACCACCCCGGACACCCCCTCCTGGTCGACCCGCACTTCAAAGCCCAGCGTGTCGCCCGCTGCCAGCTCCGCGGTGCCGACCCGCAGGTCCGTTCCGGCCCGCACGGTGTACGCCGCCGCCGGGTCGCCCACCGGTTCGGCCGTGCCGTCCGCCCGCAGCACCCGCAGGGCGCGCAGCAGGCAGGGCGCGCCGGGCGCCCTGACCCGGCCGGAGTCGGGGGTGGAGTGGTCGGGCAGCTCCGACTCCAGCAGCATCGGCGCGGAGTCCTCGTCGCGCTGGATGCCCGGGATCCGCGGCGAGCCGAGCCGTATCCAGCGCTCGCCGTGCGGCAGTGTCTGCACCTGGCGCGGGCGCTCCGCCGTCACCTCGTCGCGCAGCCGCTCGGTGGCGTAGAAGTCGTGGTGGTGGCCGGAATTCCACGGGGTGCCGTAGAGCCAGCCCCAGTCCGTCTCGTGGTGCGCGACCATCGCCAGCAGCTCCTGCGCGACGGTCGCGGCGGCCTGCCGGTCCGAGCCGTTGTGCAGCGTGACGCGCCACATCAGCCGGCTGCGCTCGTAGCCCATGCGCACCTCGGTGTGCACGGTGAGCGGCCCGTGCTCCGCGGTGCGCTGCACGCCCCACGGGGACCAGCGCATCCGCGCGGCGGGCAGCGGGCAGCCGTCGACCCGCAGCACGCCGGTGTGGTAACCCCCGCTGTACGGCGTGAAGGCGAGCCACGACAACGATGTCAGGTCCCGGTTCACATGGCCCTGGCCCCACTGGTTGCGCAGCGTCGGCAGATGCGCGAGCGCGTCGGCCGGCAGCCAGTCGCCGGCCAGTTCGTCCAGCTCCGGCACGCCCTCGGGCGGACCGGCGGGCCGGGCGTCCTGCCGCCGCTCCGCGGCGGGCGCGCTCACTTGACCGACCCCGAGGTCAGACCGGCGATGAACTGCTTCTGCATCGCCAGGTAGCCGGCGACCGGGATCACCCCGGCCAGGAACATGATGCCGAAGAGTTGTCCGTAATCCATCTGGAACTGCCCCACGGAGAGATAGAGACCGGTGGTGATGGTCTGGCCCTGCAACGGGCCGAGGATGAACTGCGGGTTGAGGAAGTCGTTCCAGATCCACAGCGAGAGGAAGATGGCCACGGTGGCGGTGGCCGGCCGCACCAGCGGCATGATGATCGTCCACCAGATGCGCAGGCCCCCGGCGCCGTCCAGCCGCGCCGCCTCGACGACCTCGTCGGGCACCGCCCGCATGAAGCCGACGTAGACGAAGACGGCGAAGGAGAAGTAGCCGCCGCCCAGGTTGGACAGGATCAGGCCCGGATAGGAGTGGTCCAGGCCGAGGAAGTCCAGGATGCGGATCGTCGGCAGCAGCACCACCTGCGGCGGGATCATCAGCCCGGCGGCGAGCACGGCGAGCACCAGCGCGCGCAGCCTCGTGCGGCGGCGCGAGACGTAGAAGCTGAAGGCCGAGCCCAGCGGGATCAGCAGCAGGACCGAGCACACCACGACGACCAGCGAGTTGCGCAGGCCCAGTTGCAGCAGGTGGTCGGGGCGCTGGAGGGCCGTCGACAGGTTGCCGAGCGTCGGGTGGACGGGCGGCGCGGCGGGGGAGGAGACGATGTCGTCCTCCTTCTTGAACGCGTTGACCACCGTGAGGTAGATCGGGCTGACGAACACCAGCACCACGGCCAGCGCGATCACCAGCCGCAGCGGGCTCAGCAGCCCGCGCCGGCCCTTCTCCCGCGGCGCGGGGCGGGGACGGGTGGCGCGGCGGGGGCGCACCGGACGGCGCGCGGCCGGACGGTGGACGGACGGGGTCTGGACGGTCACAGGTCGACCTCCCTGCGGCGCAGGATTCCGGTGACGGACAGCGCGATCACCGCGGACAGGGCGAGCAGGAACATCGCGATGGACGAGGCGTAGCCGAACCGGTCGTTCGTGAAGGCCATCTTGACGATGTACTGCGCGGTGGACTGGGTGGCGTTGGCCGGCCCGCCGGAGGTGAGCACCTGGATGACGTCGTAGAGCTTCAGCACGGTGATCAGCGAGATGGTGACGCTGATCGTCGTCGCCGGGGCCACCATCCGCCAGGTGATCATCCGGAACTGCTGGACGGTGCCCGCGCCGTCGATCGCCCCCGCGTCGTACAGCTCGCGCGGGATGTTCTGCAGCGCCGCCAGGTAGACCACGGTGGTGAAGCCGGACAGCACCCAGGCGACCACCACGCCCACCGAGAACTGTGCCAGATGCGGCTTGCCCAGCCAGTCCACCGGGTCGTGCACCACGTGCAGGCTCTTCAGCACGCTGTTGAGCAGCCCGTCCTGGGTGAGGATCGTCTTCCACACGAAGCCGACGATGACCCCGGAGACCACCTGGGGCAGGAAGGCGATCGTCCGCAGCACCCGGTAGCCGAGCGTGCTGCGGTCCAGCAGCAGTGCGAAGGCCAGCCCGAGCACGTTGGAGACCACCGTGACCCCGAGGGCCAGCAGCAGCGTGAAGGCGACGCTGCTGCGCAGCTGGTCGTCGTGCAGCATCTCGGAGTAGTTGGCCAGGCCGATCCAGCTGCTGCCCGCCTTGAGCGGGTTCTCGTCGGTGAAGCTGCTGCGCAGGCTCATCAGGACCGGCACGACGATGAAGACCAGGTAGAGCAGCAGGCCGAGCGCGGCGATCAGCCGCAGCCCGAGATCCTGCGAGGTGTCGCGAAACCAGCGGGAGAGCGGCTTCACCGGAGGTGTCCTTTCGTGGTGCGCGCGTTCACTTGGTCGCGGTGTCCCAGGACTTGTCCAGCTTGGACATCTGGCCCTCGACGTCGGAGCTGTTGAACAGCGCCTGCGCTGCCGCGTAGAAGTCGTTGTTGAGGGTGCCGGGCAGGGCGTCGTCGCTGGTCGCCCAGCCGATCGCGCTCACCTTGGTGTTGGTCGCCGTCACGTAGGCGTAGGAGCTGGTGAAGGCGGGGGAGACGGTGGCGCCGTAGTCCCCCAGCGTCTTGTTCTTGAGCATCGGGTAGGCGCCGTCGCCCTCGATCAGGGCCTTGAGGTTGTCCGGGTCCAGCGACCAGGACTGCGCGAAGGCGGTGGCTGCCTTGACGTCCTTGGCCTTGGCGCTGACGGCCATCGAGCCGCCGACCGCGAAGGGCACGACGACCTTGCCGTCGTCCGTCGGCCACGGGAAGACGCCGATGTTGTCCCAGCTGTCCTTGGGGATCGAGCCGAGGTACCAGCTGCCCATCGGGTACATCGCGGCCTTGCCGGCGTTGAAGTTCTTGATCGAGTCGGCGTAGCTGACGTTGAGCGCGCCGTCCTCGAAGTAGCCCTTCTCGACGAGGGTGCGCATCTTCCCCGCGGCCGCGACCACGTCGGCGTCGGTGAACTTCACCTTGCCCGCGTAGCGCTGCTGGATCCACTGCGGGTTCCTGCCGAGCACATCGGCGGAGATCGCGCCGGTCAGCGGCATCGCGGCGGCGAACGGGTCGTTGCCGCCGAGTTCCATCGGGGTGATGCCGGCGGCCTTGAGCTTGTCGTTGACCTGGAGGAACTGCGCCCAGGTGGTGGGCGGCTGCACCCCGGCCTTCGTGAAGAGCGACTTGTTGTAGAAGACCAGCGGGATGATCTGCGAGTTGGTCGGCGGGATGTAGACCTTGCCCTTGATCGCGTTGCCCTGCGGCAGCAGGAAGTTGGCGTCGATCCAGGACTGGTCGTAGGGCGTGAGCAGCCCGGCCTCGGTGTACTGCGAGGGCGTGATCGACTGGAGTAGGTCGGGGAACTGCCCGGACGCCTGCAGCTGCTTGGCGTACGAATCCCGGTCCGTGCTCGGCGCCACGACCTGCTTGACCGTCACCCCGGGCGCCTGCTTCTCGGCCCGCGCTATGGAGTCCTTCCAGAACGCCGGGGTGAGCGAGGGGGTGTTGAAGGTGAGGTACGTCAGCGTCTTGCCGCCTGCCGAACTGCCGCCGCTGGAAGCGGAGTTGGAACAGGCGGCGAGGAGCAGCAGGCCGGCGGCGCCGGCGGTGGCGGCGCAGCGTCTGAAAGCGGCACGTCGGTACATGGCCGTCCCTTTCGGTGAGGGTGTCGGGGAGATCCCGGGAGCCCGCGGTCGCGGATCAGGCGGCTCGTGCCTGCGACCGGGATAACGTTATCTCGTCGAGTACAGTAAGGTTCCGCGACAGCAAGTCAAGCCCCCTCGCGATCACGGACCGGTCTCGGGCCGCCGCGGGGGCCGTTCACGGCAGTCCGGCGAAGGGAAGCGAAGGTGCCCGGTCGAGGTGACACCGGCAGGTCCGGCGGCGAGCGCGGTGACAAGCCCGGTGCCGGGCCCGGCGGGGCCGCGCGGCCCGGCAGGACCCGCAGGCCGACGATGGTCGACGTGGCCCGCGAGGCGGGGGTCGCGCTGCGCACCGTCTCCCGGGTGGTCAACGGCGACGCGACGGTCGGCGACGAGCTGGCCGCGCGCATCAGGGGCGCCATCGAGCACCTCGGCTACCGCCCCGACGTACGCGCCCGGCAGCTGCGCAGCGGCCGCACCGGCACCCTCGGCGCCGCGGTCCGGCACATCGCCGACGCCCACCCGGTGCTGCGCGCGGTCGACGAGACCGCCCGCGAGGCCGGGCTCACCGTCGTCGCGATGTCCACCGAGGACGACCCGGAGCGCGAGCGCGAGGCCGTGACCTCGATGGTCGGCCGCCGGATGGACGGCATCGTCATCGAGCCCATCGCCGACGCCCACCAGTACCTCCAGCCGGAGATCGACTCCGGCCTCGCGGTGGTGGCGTTCGACCGCCCGGCCACCGGTGTGGAGGTCGACACCGTGCTGTCGGACAACCGCGGCGGCATCCGGCAGGCCTTCGCCCACCTGGCCGCCCAGGGCCACCGGCGGATCGGCTACATCGGCGACGACGAGCGCATCTACACCGGCCACGAGCGCGCCGCGGCCTTCCGCCAGTGCCTGCGCGCGGCCGGCCTGCCGGCCGACGGGCTGGTGCACCCCGGCCCGATCGAGGAGGAGCGCATCGGCGCGGCGCTGGACAGCCTGCGCCGCGGCCCCGAGCCGGTGACCGCCCTGGTGACCGGCAACTTCTCCACCTCGGTCGCCGTCATCCGCGCGCTGGGCCCGGACTACGGCAGCACCGCGCTCGTCGGCTTCGACGACTTCGGGCTCGCCGACCTGCTGCGGCCCGGACTGACCGTGGTGGCGCAGGGCGAGCGGGAGATCGGGCGGACGGCGATCGAGCTCTTCCGGGCGCGGCTGGCCGAGCCGGCCCGGCCGGTGCGCACCGTGATCGTCACGACGTCGCTGGTCACGAGGGGTTCGGGGGAGATCGCGCCCTGACCGCGCCGTGACAGGGCCGCCCGCCGGAACGCGTGGGCGGGCGGCGCTGCGGGGTGCGGCCGTGCGGCGCGGGCCCTTTACAAGCCGCGGGACCGCCTCTATAAACGTCCAAGACATCCGACGATAACGTTCTCTCGGAAGCGCCCCTGTTTCCTCTCGGGGGCGCCCCGGTGAGCGCCCGGGGGACCCGGCTCGCAGCCGCTTTCCCCGCCTCATCGCTCGTAGGTCCCCCACGATGCGCGTCCCTGCTTCGACCGTTCGGCCCCGGCTGCCGCCGGAACCGCGCCGCCCCGCGGGTGTGACAACGCTGTCAGTACGCTGTCGCCCCTCGTGGCTCTCGCTGCCTCTTCGATCGCCAGTCATCCGATGTCTTGTCGGGTGGGCGGCCCTCGGACACGGCACCGGTGCGATCCGGCGACGGCGACCGGCCGGCGGGCGCCGCGACGGCGGCATCCCCCCACCAGAAAGGCAGCAGCTCATGAGGCTCACCCGGCCCGCCCTCCGTGCGACGGGCGCCGTGGCAGCAGCGGCCCTGGTCGGCGCCATGCTGACCGCCGCGCTGGCCCCGCCCGCCGCGGCCGACTCGGTCACCGCGGCCCAGGGCATGGACACCGTGTCCCACTACCAGGGCGAATGGACCTCCCCGCCCACCCAGCTGACCGGCGGCGGCACCGTCGACGCCCCCGAGCTGGGCAACGGCGACGTCGGCGTCGCGATCGGCGGCGGTATCGACAACCAGACCTTCTACCTCGGCAAGAACGACTTCTGGTCCGCCACCAGCCACGCCATCAAGCCCCTCGGCCGCGTCGTGGTCAAGGCCGGCGGCCTGGCCGGGGCGAGCTACGACGTCGTCCAGGACATCGCCCACGCCGAGGTCCGCGGCACGTACACCAAGAACGGCCAGACGCTGCGGACCACCAGTTGGGTGGACGCCAACCGGAACATCCTCGTCACGTCCTTCGCCCTCACCGGCGGCAGCACCCAGCAGATCACCGTCACCCTGCAGAACGGCTCCGGCGGCGCCCCCGCCGTCGCCAGGACCGGCAACGACCTCGACGCCGACGTCGTCGCCGACACCGGCGGCAGCGGCGACCCGCGCGCCCGGATCGCCGCCCGCACCATCGGCCAGAGCCAGAGCATCTCCGGCAGCACCCTCACCCTGACCCTCCAGCCCGGCACCTCCTCCACCCTGGTCGCCGGCATCCAGTCCAGCGCCGACTCCGGCGGCTACCAGGCCGCCGCCGACGCCCTCGTGGGCAGCCTCACCCAGGGCGACGTGGACAGCCACCAGGCCGCCCACCGCGCCTGGTGGCAGTCGTACTGGTCGCAGTCGTACGTCCAGATCCCCGACAAGGCCGTCGAGAAGAGCTGGTACGGCTCGCTGTACCTGCTCGGGTGCGTGTCACGCCCCGGCAAGTACGCGCCGGGCCTGTGGGGCAACTGGATCACCGGGAACATGAACTGGAACGGCGACTACCACACCAACTACAACTACCAGGCGCCCTTCTACGCCGCCCTGACCACCAACCACATCGACCAGATGGCCGCGTACGACAAGCCCGTCCTGGACTGGATGAGCCGCGGGCAGCAACTCGCCGCGCAGAACGGCTTCCAGGGCGTCCTGTATCCGGTGGGCATCTCGCCGAACGCCACCAGCGCGGACATGAACCTGCACAACCAGAAGTCCAACGCCGTCAACCTCGCCAGCGACATGGTCATGCGCTACGAGCAGACCCGCGACACGGCGTACGCCGCCACCGTCTACCCCTTCCTCAAGCAGGTCGGCCTGTTCTGGCAGCACTACCTCAGCAAGGACTCCGCCGGCACGTACACCATCGAGAACGACGCGCCGCAGGAGGACAACGCCTACCCGCAGACCAACAGCATCCTGTCGCTCGGCCTGGTGCACCTGCTCATGCAGGGCCTCGTCGACATCTCCACCGCGCTCAACCAGGACTCGGGCACCCGCGCCACCTGGAGCGACATCGACGCGCACCTCGCGCCGCTGCCGACCATGACGCAGAACGGCCAGACCGTCTTCCGCGAGACCTCCACCGGCGCGGCCTTCGTCAACGACGGCAACGACATCGACATCCAGGCCGTCTACCCCGGTGGCCAGGTCGGCCTGGACAGCGCCCCCGCGCTCCTGCAGACCGCGCGCAACACCGTCGGCCAGCTCACCAGCGCCTGGCACGGCGGCAACGCCCCCGCCACCTTCTACGCCGCCGCCGCGCGCGTCGGCTACGACCCGGCCACCCTGCTGTCCCACCTGCACACCGAGGCGACCGCCAACAGCTACCCCAACCTCGGCATCCACCACAGCGGCGGCGGCATCGAGAACCTCAACGTCACCACCTCCGGCCTGGACGAGATGCTGCTCCAGTCCTTCCAGCACGACGTGAAGGTCTTCCCCGACTGGCCCGCGGGCACCGACGCCAAATTCGGCGACCTGCTCGCGGACGGCGGCTTCCTCGTCTCCAGCAGCCGGTCGGGCAACGCGGTGCAGTACGTGCGGGCGGTCAGCCAGAAGGGCGGCGGCCTGACCTTCACCAACCCCTGGCCCGGCTCCGCCGTCCAGGTCTACCGCAACGGCGCGGGCGCCGGGACGGTCAGCGGCACGAGGATCACGCTGGCCACCACGGCGGGCGAGACCGTCACGCTGGCGCCGCCCGGCACCTCGTACGCCACCGTCCAGGCCGAACTCGCCCAGCCGCTCGCGTCGTCCGGCGGCAGCGGCGGCACGAGCAGCAGCTTCGCCTCCGGCTTCGAGCCGGGCCAGGCGCAGCCGAGCTGGACCGACACCGTCGACACCGCGGGCGGCAACGCGACCGGTGTGACCGGCATCAACGGTGACTCCCCGGGCCCGCAGGCGGGTGTGCGCACCGGTGAGACCTCCCGCACGGGCGGCTCCGCGCTGATGTACTCCGGTTCCGCGGCGGGGAGTTCACCGCACGCCTACCTGAAGGTCTTCGACCTCGCCGGCTCGCCCCTGGCCGTCGGCACCGCGAAGACCCTCGGCTACTGGATCTACCCGCAGTCCCACGCCACCACCCCGTGGGTGCCCGCGGGATCGGCGGAGAGCGAATGCGTCGCCGTCGACCTCGTCTTCACCGACGGCAGCACCCTGCGCGACTCCGGCGCGACCGACCAGAACGGCACCCGCGCCCACCCCGCCCAGCAGTGCGGCCACCTGACTCCCGACACCTGGAACCACGTGACGGTCGACCTCGCGGCCCACAGCTCCGGCAAGCAGATCGCCCGCATCCTGATCGGCTACGACCACCCGGGCAGCACGGGCGGCGGATACCGCGGGTACGTAGACGACCTGACGATCAGCTGAGACTGCCTCCAGCGGGCGGATCGTCAGGCGGGCTGACGGTCGGGCGGGCTGACCGTGCGGGGGCCTGACCGTGCGGCGGTCGGACGGTCGGACGGTCGGGCGGGGCGGATCGTCAGGCCGCCTGACCGTCCGGCTGCCGGATGGTCGAGCCGCGGCGATCGTCAGGGCGGCTGACGGTCGGGCGGGGCCGATCGTCAGGCCGCCTGATCGTCAGCCGCGCCCCGCAGCCGCTTCTCTGCCACCCCGTCCCCGCCGTGACATCGCGGCGGGGACCCACCTCGTGAAGGAGAGCGACCATGCCCGGGGAACCCGAGACCGTGCGGGCCGTCATGCGGGACGGGACCGTGCTGTGCGCCGACGTCCGGCGGCCGCGCGGCGGGGGGCCGTGGCCCGTGCTGCTGGCGCGGACTCCCTACGGCCGGCGCGACCCCGGCGTGCTCGCCCGGCTCGACCCGGCCGCGGCGCTGCGGCGCGGCTTCCTCGTGGTCGTGCAGGACGTGCGGGGGCGCGGCGACTCCGGCGGGGTGTGGGAGCCGCTGGTCCACGAGCGGGAGGACGGCCACGACACCGTGCGCTGGGCGGCGCGGCTGCCGGGGTCCGACGAGCGCGTGGCGATGTACGGGCCGAGCTACCTCGGGCACACCCAGTGGGCCGCGATCGCCGCCGGGCCGCCGGAACTGGCCGCCGCCGTACCGGAGTTCACCTGGGCCGACCCCCGCGACGGGCTCGTCGCACGCGGCGGGGCCGCCGAGCGCGGGCTGCTCGCCCAGTGGACGCTCGGCCTCGGCCAAGAGGTGCTGAGCCGCCGCCATGCCGCCGACCCCGTGGAACGCGCCCGCGCCCTGCGGGAGCTGGACCGCGCCCGGGACGGTCTCGCGGCGGGCGGGTGGGAGCCCACGGTGCTGCGCTCCCTCCCGCTGCCCGCGCGGCCCGGCGGCCCGCCGCTGCCGTGCGTGCCCGCCGACCACACCGGGCTCGCGGTGCCGACCCTCACCGTCGCCGGGTGGTACGACGCCTTCCTGCAGGGCAGCCTCGACAACCACCTCGCGGCCCGCGCGGCGGGCGTGACCGCCGCCCTCGTCGTCGGCCCCTGGACCCACGACGACCGCACCGGCCGCTTCCCCGCCCGCGACTTCGGCCCCGCGGCCGGGGAAGCGGCGCTCGCGGGCGGCCCGTCGCTGCGCGAGCGCACCCTGGAGTGGCTCGCGTCGGTCCTGGCGCGCCCGAGCACAGTCGCATCCGAGGAGGGCCGCGCGGCCGCCCTGGTCTTCTTCATGGGCGCCGACGAGTGGCGCCGGCTGGACGCGTGGCCGCCGCCCGCCGTGCCGACGGCCCTGTATCTGCGCGCGGGGGGCGGGCTGACGGCCGGGGCGCCGGACGCGGGGGAGCCGGGCGCGTCCTTCCGGCACGACCCCGCCGACCCGGTCCCGACCCGGGGCGGCCCGCTGCTGCTCACCGCGGGGTATCCGGCCGGCCCGGCCGACCAGCGGGAGGTCGAGGCCCGCCGGGACGTACTGGTGCACACCGGCGGGCCGCTCGCCGCGCCGCTGGAAGTGGCCGGCCGGGTCCGGGCGACGCTCTTCGCGGCCGCGGAGGCGGGGCCCGCCGACTGGGTGGTGCGGCTGTGCGACGTCGCGCCCGACGGCACCTCGCGCGTCCTCACCGACGGTGTGCTGCGGGTGCGCCCCGAGGGCGGGCACGGGGCGCGTGAGCTGGACGTCGACCTGTGGTCGACGGCGCACGTCTTCCGCCGGGGCCACCGGGTGCGGCTGCACGTCGCGGCGAGCAGCCACCCGCGCTGGGACGTCGCCGGCCCGCCCGGCGCCCGTACCGTCTTCCGCGACGCCGCCTGCCCCTCCCGGCTGGTACTGCCGGTCACGGCGGGGGCGCCGCGGACGGTCACGGCATGACCAGGTCGAACTCCTCCCACGGGCCGATGGCGTCGCGGTTGGCGATGAGCGGCTGCGCGCCCGCGGCCTCGGCCGTCACGTACCGGCCGTTGACCTCGGCCCGCAGGGTGACGCTGCCGTCCGGGTTGTGGAGCAGGGTGAAGGTCTCCCACGCGCCGGCCGCGTCGCGGTTGGCGATCAGCGAGGCCGCGCCCGCGTTCTCCGCCGTCACGAGCCTGCCGTTGGCGTGCGCGCGCAGCGCGATGTGCCCGCCGCCCAGGTTGACCTGGTCGAACTGCTCGGCGGTGCCCGCCGAGGTGCCCGCGGCGATCAGCGGCGAGGCGCCGCCGTTCGGCGCCGTCACGTACTTGCCGTTGGCGTGCGACCGCAGCGCGATCCAGTTGCCGCCGGGCTGCCCGGCGGGACCGAAGAGCGACAGGTCCACCGCGTTGGCGATGGCCTGCAACCCGGCCTCGTTCGGGTGCAGATGGTCGCCCGCGTCGTAGGCGGGCAGGTAGCGGGCCGGGTTGGCGGGGTCGTGGGTCGCGGTGTCCTGGTCCACGACGCCGTCGCAGCCGCTGCCCGCGCCGCGGACGAAGGCGTTGATCTGCGCCCGGGCGTCCTCACCCTGCTGCGTCCAGCCGCCCGAGCCCTGGAAGGGCGTGAGCGTCGAGCACAGGAAGGAGATGCCCGCCTGGTGCGCGCGGGTGATCAGCTGCTGGAGCCCGGCGACGAGCTGGTCGCCGCTCGGGCGGTTGCCCGCGCCCAGGTCGTTGATCGGGTCGTCGGAGAAGACCACCCAGCGCACCCCGGGCTGCCCGACGACGTCCCGGTCGAAGCGGGCCAGCGCGCTCTGCCCGGCGCCGTCGCTGAGCAGCTTGTTGCCGCTGATGCCCTGGTTGAGCACGCCGACCGTACGGCCGCTCGCGGCGAGCCGCACCGCGAGGTCGTTGGGCCAGCGGCGGTTGGAGTCCTGCGCCGACGCGACCCCGTCGGTGATCGAGGCGCCCAGCGTCGCCACCGCGCCCTGCGCGGCCGGGTTCTGCACGTCGAGGTTGGTGAGGAAGGAGTAACTGCCACTGGTGGAGGACACGTTGATGCCACCGGAGCCGCTGACGTCGCCGCTCGCGGTGTAGTTGGTCGCGGTGCCCTGCTGGTGGTAGGTCGCCGAGCCGGTGGGCTGCGGCAGGTAGAGGCTGACGGCGACGTCGGACAGCGCGGGCACGGTGAAGCCGACCGTGTCGCTGACCGCCGTGCCGCCCGCGGGCACCGTCACCGTCGTCGCGCCGCCGAAGGTGACCGTCCGGTCGGTACCGGTGTCCACCGAGGAGCCGGACGTGCGCCGGGCGACGTGCACGTCCGACACGGTCAGCGGCGCCGAGCCGAAGGCGTTGGAGATACGCAGCCGCGCGGCGCTGCCGCCGATGCTGGTGTGCACGATCTGCCGCAGCGTCTGGTGGTCGTACGAGGGCCCGCCGCTCTGCGGCGAGACCGACCAGCTGCCGGTCCAGCCGTCGGCGGCCGCCCGCGGCGCGGCGGCGGGGGAGTGGGGGGAGGGTGCGGCCGGGGTGGCGGCGGTCGCACGCGCGGGAAGGGCCGTCAGGAACAGTCCGGCGGCCAGAGCGGCGGTCGCCAGGACCGCGGTGCGTCGCACAGGGCGCACATGACCTTGCACAGGAGCCTCCTGTGGTGTGGGGGATTCGGCTCGCTCATTCCCCGTGGGGACCGCGTCGACACCCGTACGGCAGTGCAGAGTTCGGATGATTCCGCGGTCAACGCGGCTCACAATGGCCTTCCTTGGCGAAGGAGTCGGCTGACATCGGATCTCTGGAGAGGGCTTGCCCGCGAGCGACCGGATCCGCGCCCCCTTCGTGGGCCTGACCGTAATGACGGTATTTGCTACTCTTGGGGGAACCCGACGAGCGCGTCGTACCGGGACCCTGCAAAGACGGCGCACCCCTGTAGATCCCCGATCACGGAGGTGCCGTCATGGCATGGGTCCTACTTGTCGTCGCAGGCCTGCTCGAAGTCGTCTGGTCGGTCGGTATGAAATACACCGACGGCTTCACCCGGCTGTGGCCCAGCGTGGCCACCGGCGCGGGCATCGCCGCCAGCATGGTGCTGCTCGCGCAGGCGGCCCGCACACTGCCCATCGGCACCGCCTACGGCGTCTGGGTCGGCATCGGCGCGGCCGGTGCCGCCGTCGCCGGAATGCTGCTGCTGGGCGAGCCCACGAGCGCCGCGCGGATCTTCTTCGTCGCGCTGCTGATCGTCTCCGTCGTCGGCCTGAAGGCCACCTCGGGCCACTGACCAGCACCGGACGCGACTCCTCCGGGGGCGGAGTCTTCTGCGGACCCGCGCCCGGGGGGAGACTGGAGCCATGACCGCGACCTACCGGGACACCTGGATCCACTGCACCGACGACGCGATACGCATCCGCGGCTACTACTTCCCCTGGGGCACCAAGAAGATCCCCTACGGCTCGCTCGCCGCGGCCAAGCGGGTCCGGCTCGGCCCGATGACCGGGCAGCTCCGGATCTGGGGCACCGCCAGCTGGACGGTGTGGGCGAGCCTCGACCCGGGCCGGATGCGCAAGAGCGAGGGCGTCCTGCTGGACACCGGACGCCGGGTGCGGGCGCTCGTCACGCCCGCGGACGCCGGCGCCTTCCTGGCCGCGCTGGACGCGCACGGCGTCCCGGGCGCGCGGTCCGAGGGCGCCGGACCGGACGTCGAGACCTGACGCCCGCCCCGCACGGAGGAGGAAGCCCGATGGAGGAGCGCACAGCACCCGGCGCGGCCGACGCGCTCACCGACGTGGCCGGGCTGCGGGTCGGCCACGCGCAGCGCACCGGCGACGGCTGGCTCACCGGCGTCACCGTCGTCCTGGCCCCGCCCGGCGGCGCCGTGACCGCCGTCGACACGCGCGGCGGCGGCCCCTGCACGCGGGAGACCGACGCGCTCGACCCGCGCAACATCGTCCCGCGGATCGAGGCCGTCGTCCTGTCCGGGGGCAGCGCCTTCGGCCTCGATGCCGCCTCGGGCGTCGCGCTCTGGCTGGAGGAGCAGGGCCGCGGCTTCCCGGTCGGCGGACCCGGACGCGTGGTGCCGGTCGTGCCCGCGGCCTCGCTCTTCGACCTCGGGCGCGGCGGCGACTGGTACGCCCGCCCGGACGCCGCCATGGGCCGCGCCGCCGCCGCGGCCGCAGCGGCGTCCCCGCAGGGCGCCCCCGTGCCGCAGGGCGCCGCCGGTGCCGGAACGGGGGCGGTCGTCGGCGGCCTCAAGGGCGGCACCGGCACCGCGAGCACCGTCCTGCCCTCGGGCGTCACCGTGGCGGCCCTCGCGGTCGTCAATGCGGCGGGCTCCGCCGTCGACCCCGCCACCGGCCTGCTCTGGGCCGCGGCCCCGGGCGGCACGCCCCTGCCGCAGGACGTACGGGAACGGGCGCGCGACCGCCTCGGCGCCGCGGCCGCGCGCTACGCCGAACGGGTGGCAGGTCCGGTGAACACCACGCTCGCGGTCGTCGCCACCGACGCGGACCTCTCCCGCTCCCAGGCCCAGAAGCTCGCCGGCACCGCCCACGACGGGCTGGCCCGCGCCATCCGCCCGGTCCACCTGCTCTCCGACGGCGACGCCGTCTTCGCCATGGCCACCGGCGACCGCCCGCTCCTCCCGCCCGGCGAGCCCACCGCCGATCCGGCCTTCGGCGTCCACCTCGCCGCGGGCGCCCTCGACGCGATCTTCGCCGCGGGCGCCGACACCCTGGCCCGCGCCATCCGCAAGGCCCTGCTGGCGGCCGAGCCCGTCACCGGCCCGGGCGGCGACTTCCCCTCCTACCGGCAGCTCTACGGGGGCTGAGCCTTCCACCGGCAGCTCTGTTGCAGCTGAGCCTTCCACCGGCGGCTCCACGGGAGCCGAGCCCGTGCGGCGCCGCCCCCCTCAGTCCGCCGCGCGGGCGATGCGGCGGCGGGCCACCGCCAGCAGCAGCCCGGCCGCGATCAGGGTGCTGCCGCCGGTCAGGAAGGCCGCCCGGGTGAAGCCGCCCGAGCCGGTCATCGCGAGGCTGCCGGGCTGCTCGGCGGCGCCCGTCACGGTCGGCGACGGGGCCGGGGCGGCGCCCGTCCTGCGGGCGGCGCTCGTGGCGGGCGCCGCCGTGACGTGCCGCGCGGCCGGAGCGGCGCGGTGCCGCGCCGTGGCGGGCGCGCTCGTCACCGGCGCCGGGTCAAAGGCCGCCACCGGGACCCGGAGGGTCTGCGGCGCGGCGCCGCTCGCGTCGAGGTAGGGGTCGTCGGCCGCCTCCAGGGAGGTGGAGGCCGTGCCTGCCGCGGTCGCCGTGACGTCCGCGGAGAAGCGCCCGTCGGGCCCGGTACGCACCGTACGGGCCACCGGCGCGGAACCGCCGTCCGGCACGTAGCCGATCCGCACCGGCACGCCCGCGACCGGGACCCAGTTGCCGTCCGCGGCCCGCTCGACGAGGCCCGCCGCCGTGACGTCACGGCCCTGGGCCGCCGGGGCGCCCAGCGTGTAGGCCGCCGTCAGCCGTACGGTGCTCGGCGCCGCCGTGACGTCCACCTCGGCCTCGGCGTCCCAGTCGCCGTACGCGCCCCCGCCAGGGCCGGGCGTACGGTGCAGCGCGTGCACCGGCACCGTCCACGGCCCCGGGCCCGCGTCGGCCGGGCGCAGGCCGATCTCCGCGTCCGGCAGCCGGAAGGCGCCCCCAGGACCGGCCGTCACGGTGCCCAGCAACTGCGCTCCGGCGCCGGACGGATCCCCCGCGACGATGTCCACCGTCGCACCCGCCACGGGCTCCCGCGGGCCGCCGCCTTCCCGGCCGCCCCGCTCCAGCCGCCCGGCCAGCGTCACCGTGCGGTCGCCGTAGTCCGTCGCGGCGGGCTGCGCGGTGAAGGTGGGCAGCGTCCACCCGCCGGACGGATCGCCCGGCGCCGCCTGCGCCGCCCCCGGCAGCCACACCAGCACGGCGGCCACCGCCGCCCCCGCCGCGCCGCCCCGCCGTACGGCCCGCGTCCCCGCCCCCGCCATAGCTCCCCGCCTCCTGCCACGTGCCCGTACCCATTGGACGAGCAGGGGGCCCGTCCCGTTGCGGCCAGGGGAGGTAATTTCCGGTGAGGAGTGTGTGAATGCGCGCCCAACGCCCTTTTCACCCACCGAACACCCGCCCCGCACACCCGCGGTGGACGTCTGCCCCGAGCACCCGCCCCGGATGCCACCGTGCGCACGCCTGTCCCGGACGCCACGTTCCGCACACCCGTCCCGATGCCCGCCCGCTCCCGGGAACCCGCGCCCGCCCGTTCCCGGAACCCGCCCGCGCCGCGGGTGCGGGGAGGCGGGCGAGCGGGGGAAGGCTTCCTCCATGCACTCCATCACCGACTGGCTCTCGCGCTTGTCCGGCCCCGCCGTCTACGCCGTCGTGGGGGCGCTCGTCTTCTGCGAGGACGCGCTCTTCTTCGGCTTCGTGCTGCCCGGCGAGACCGCCGTGGTGCTGGGCGGCGTGATCGCCAACGAGGGGCGGGTCTCGGTGTACTGGCTGGCCGCCGTGGTCGTGCTGGCGGCTGTCGCCGGGGATTCGGTCGGCTACGAGATCGGACGGCGGTACGGGCCGCGGATCCTGGAGGTCAGGACGCTGCGCGGGCACCGCGCGCGGATCGACCAGGCGCGGGATTTCATCCGCAGGCGCGGCCCCGCCGCGGTCTTCCTCGGGCGCTTCATCGCCTTCTTCCGCGCCATGATGCCCGCGCTCGCGGGCATCTCGCGGATGCGCTACCCGACGTTCCTGCTCTTCAACGCGATGGGCGGGCTGGTGTGGGGCGTCGGCTTCACCCTGCTGGGCTACTTCGCCGGCAGCGCCTACAAGCGCGTCGAGAAGACCGCGGGGACAGCGGTGGCGATCGTGGTCGCGGTGGTCGTGGTGGTCGCGCTCGTGGTGTGGCAGGTCCGCAAGCGGCGCGGCGAGCGCGACTGAGCCCGGGCGGCGGACCGGCACGGCGGCCCGGACACAATGCCCGGTCAAGGCCTTGCCAGGGCCCGGTTCGCCCGTACGTACGCGTGCCGTACGAGTGTGCTGTTTCCGCTGTTCCGCGCGGTGACAATGTGCGGAAACAGCAACAATCGGCGCGGAGGAGGTTCGAAGAAGGCCCGGCGTGAGAAACCGAGCAGTATGGCTAACTCGTCCTCTCACTCCGCGACGGCGGACCGGTCGCGGTCACGTCGCCGTCCGACCGTCCTCACCGTCACGGCGGTGGCGCTGCTGTCCGCCGCTGCCGCCGGCTGCAACAGCGGCGGCGACGGCTCGGCCGCCGGGCCCACCGCCGACGGCAACGACACCTCGCAGTCCGCCCCGGCCACCACGTCCGGCACCGCGACGCCCACCGACGGCGCCTCCGCCGGACAGGCCACGACCACCCCGGAGCCCCCCGCGGGCACCACCTCGCCCCCGGCGTCGTCGGGTTCGGCGGGCTCCTCCGGCGGTACGCAGCAGCAGGCCGCGGCCCGCTGCACCGTCACCGACCTCAAGATGACCCTGGGGCGCGGCGACCCGGGCGCCGGCAACATCTACTACCCGCTGGACTTCACCAACACCACCCAGCACAGCTGCACCCTCAACGGCTTCCCTGGCGTGTCCCTGCTGCGGGGTGACGGCAGCGTCATCGGCAAGCCCGCGACGCGCCAGACGGTGAAGGCGGGCGCGGTGCGGATCGCCCCGGGCCAGACCGTCGAAGCCGACCTGCACACCCTCAACCAGGGCGTCAGGGACGGCGGCTGCTGGCGGACGCCCACCCTGATCATGGTCTACCCGCCGGGATCGACCCAGTCCATGACGCTGTCCACGAAGAACCCCGTCGTCTGCGGCGACACCTTCGACGTCGGCCCCGTCCACTGACCGCCCCCGAACCCCGCCACCCCCGGCAACCCCCCGCCCCCGGAGAACCCCGCACCACCGCACCACCAGCGCACGAGCACGGAAAGGGACCGCCGTGACGGTCAACGGCATCGACGTCGCCTCCTACCAGAGCAGCGACTACAGCACCAGCGGCCTGGACTTCGTCGTCGTCAAGGCCACCGAGGGATCGAGCTACACCAACCCCAAGCACGCCGGGCAGGTCGCCACCGCCCGCGAAAGCGGCCTGGTCGTCGGCCACTACCACTTCGCCCGGCCCGGCTCGATGTCGGCGCAGGCCGACTACTTCCTCGCGCACGCCGCGATGAAGGCCGGGGACTTCCTGGCCTTCGACTGGGAGGACACCGGGGTGTCCGGCGCCGACAAGGACGCCTGGCTCAAGCACGTCAAGGCCAAGGCCGCCGGGCACCGGGTCGTCCTCTACTGCAACCGCGACTTCTGGCTCAACCGCGACAGCACGTCCTACTGCGCCGACGGCCTGTGGATCGCCGACCCCTCGGCCCCCAAGGGCCACCCCCGGGTGGAACACCCCTGGCTCTTCCACCAGTACAGCGAGGCCGGCGGCCTGGACCGCAACGTCGGGCACTTCGCCGACCGCGCCGCCCTGCACACCTGGGCGGGCAAGAGCGCCCCGGTGGCGCGCTACGAGCCCTTCCCGGGCGCCGCCTGGTTCACCACCGGGCGCCGCTCGCCCGTCGTGGCGGCCATGCACGACCGGTTGGTCGCGGTCGGCTGCAACCACTACCGCAGCACCGCCAACAAGGACGTCATCGGCTCCGGCGACGTCGCCTCCTACGAGGCGTGGCAGCGCAAGTACAACACCGACCACCACAAGGGCTGGACCGGCGCCGCCCTGAAATGGCCCCCCGGCAAGGAGACCTGGGACGCGCTGCACGTACCCAGCGCCTGACGGCACCCCGGTCGGGGCGGCCGCGAACGTGTGACCCGCCGGGCCGCGCCGTTACGTGCCGGGCCGGGGCGGGAAGCTGCTCTCCATGGAGCCGATCGAGGCGCTGGAGCGGATCGCCTTCCTGCTGGAGCGCGCCGACGCGCCCGTCTACCGTATCCGCGCGTTCCGCAACGCCGCCGCCGTGCTGGCCGGACTGCCGCCCGGCGAGCTGGAGCGGCGTACGGCGGACCGCCGCTTCACCGACCTGCGGGGCATCGGCAGCACCACCGGGACGGTGCTCGCCGAGGCCGCGCGGGGGCGCACCCCCGGCTACCTCGCCGACCTCGAACGCGACCACGGCGGCCCGCCCGCCGGCGGGGGCGCCGCCCTGCGGGCGGCGCTGCGCGGCGACTGCCACCTGCACTCCGACTGGTCCGACGGCAACAGCCCGATCGCGGTGATGGCGGACGCCGCCCGCGCCGAAGGGCACGAGTGGGCGGTGCTCACCGACCACTCGCCGCGGCTGCGCGTCGCCCACGGACTGACCGCCGACCGGCTGCGCCGCCAGCTGGACACGGTCGCCGAGCTGAACGAGCAGCTCGCGCCCTTCCGGCTGCTGACCG
This sequence comes from Streptomyces sp. NPDC021020, assembly GCF_044333285.1. Classification (NCBI taxonomy): domain Bacteria; kingdom Bacillati; phylum Actinomycetota; class Actinomycetes; order Kitasatosporales; family Streptomycetaceae; genus Streptomyces; species Streptomyces sp. NPDC021020. Next base: position 395,223 of record NZ_JBIRQQ010000007.1, on the reverse strand, counting down.
GCATCGAGTGCGACATCCTCCCGGACGGCTCGCTCGACCAGGACGAGGAGCTGCTCGGGCGGCTGGACGTCGTCGTCGCGTCGGCGCACTCCGAGCTGCGGATGGCCGCGCCCGCCTTCACCCGCCGGCTGCTCGCCGCGGTCGGCAACCCGCTGGTGGACGTCCTCGGCCACTGCACGAACCGGCTGGTCGGCGAGCGCCGTAGCCGCCCGGAGTCCGCGTACGACGCCGAGGCGGTCTTCGCCGCGTGCGCCGCGGCCGGTACCGCGGTGGAGATCAACAGCAGCCCGCAGCGGCTCGACCCGCCGCGCCGGCTGCTCGCCCTGGCCAGGGACGCGGGCGTGCTCTTCGCGATCGACAGCGACGCCCACGCGCCCGGTCAGCTCGGCTGGCAGGCCTACGGCTGTGCGCGCGCCGAGGAGGCCGGGATCCCGGCCGGGCGCGTGGTCACCACCTGGAGCGCGGAGCGGTTGCTGGCCTGGAGCGGCGGCCGGCGCCTGCCGTGAGGGGCCGGGAAAAGCGCCTGCCGCGCCCGGCGCCCCTGACAGGCGCCGGGTGCGGCAGGCAGTCCCGGGAAGGGAAGGATGTCACACCGTGGTGCACACCGTCCCGTTGAGGGTGAAGACCGTCGGCGACTGGTAGGCGCCGTTGTTGGCGCCGGTGAAGCCGAAGGTCGCCGAGTTGCCGCCGTCCGGGGCGAGCGTGGCGTTCCAGTCGACCGGGGTCGCCGTCACATGGCTGCCGTCGGACTTCAGGTTGGCGTTCCAGAAGCCGCTGACCGACTCGCCGCTGCTCGGGAAGGTGAAGGCGAGCGTCCAGCCGTCGATGGTCGCCGGCCCGGTGTTGGTCACCGTCACGTTCGCGTTGAAGCCGTTGCCCCAGCCGGCCGTCAGAGCGTACGACACCTTGCAGGTGGAGTCCTGCGGGGTGCCGGTGCGGACGGTGAGCGGGTCCGAGGGCCGTGACAGGTGGCCGCTGGAGTCCCTGGCCAGGATGTTCCAGGTGCCGGTGCTGCCGGGCACCAGGTTGTGGACGGTCGCCGAGGTGCCGGTGGAGGTCGCCACCAGCTCGCTGTTGGCGCCGATCTGCCGGTAGACCTCGTAGCGGTCGACCTTGCCGCCGGTCGACGGCGTCCAGCTCACCGTCGCGGTCGTGGCGTCCGCGGCGGTGACCTTCGGGGTGCCCGGCGCGCTCAGGGCCGAGCCGCTGCCGGCCTTCGGGTGGACGGTCACGGTGGTGATCGAGTACGGCGGGAGCGTCCAGCTGCCGGTGTTCGGCGCGGTGGCGCTGTCGATCGAGGAGGCCTGGTCGCGGAAGGTGTCGACGGTGGCCGCCCCGCCGTCCGGCAGGAAGTTCTGGTAGCTCAGGGCCACGGTCTGCGCCTTGGCCGGGTCCTTGTTGATCAGCATGACGCTCAGGTCGCCGTTCTTGCGGTGCACCGCGTGCGCCGCCACCAGCGGGCTGCCGCTGGCCGCCCCGATCAGCTGGTCGCCGGGGGTGCCGAGGTGGCTGAGCATCGAGATGGCGTGGTAGGGCGCGAAGGGCGTGTTGAGCGGCGGCTCGCACACGTCGCCGACGCAGGTGCCGCTGGAGAGGATGCCGTAGTCGTTGAAGTCCGTCGCGCCGTCCGGGGCGGTGCTGATCGCGCCGGGCCCGTTGTGGGTGTCCCACCAGTCGACGGTGAAGACGCCGCTCTGCAGCGCGGTGAGGTACGCGTCGGCGCCGAACAGCGCGTTGGGCTGGGTGTCCTCGAAGACGTTGGAGTTCAGCTCGGTCAGCGCGACCGGCATGTCCGCCGCGCCGCCCTCGGCCAGCTGGTCGTGCAGCTGGGCCAGCTCGCCCGACAGCTGGGAGGGGGTGTTGAGCATCCCGGCCGCGTCCGAGCCGCCCGGGTACCAGTGGACGATGACGAAGTCGGCCTTGCCGGCGATGAGCGGGATCACCGTGTGGTTCCAGTCCGACGTCTCGCTGCCCGCCATCACCCCGTCCGGCCAGTTGCCGGGCAGCGTCAGGACCGCGCCGACCTTGACCGTGGGGTCGACGGCCTTCATCGCGGCGGCGTAGTCGGCGACGTTGTGCGCGTAGGCCGTGGGCGAGGTGTCGGCGTGGTTGTCGGTCTCCCAGTTGCCGCCGTAGTGGCTGTTGCCGTAGAGCTCGTTGCCGACCTCCCAGAACTTCGCGCCGTAGCCCTTGGTGACGTTGGAGTAGCGCACCCAGTCCGCGGCTTCCTGCGGGGTGCCGGAGCCGTAGTTGGCGATCAGGATGGGCTGGGCGCCGATCTTCTTGACGGTGCCCATGAAGGCGTCGAAGTCGGTGCCGGGCGCGACGTAGCCGCCGGGGGCGGTGTTGTCGACCCAGTGGTAGATGTCGCCGTAGGAGCCGCCGGGGTAGCGCATCATGCCGATGTTCGCGGCCGACAGCAGGTCCTGGACCTCGGGGACGTTCATCTGGGAGTCCCACACCGCGCTGTTGAGGCCGTAGGCGGTGTCCGGGATGGTGCCCTGGCCCTCGGCGGCGTTCACCGTGACGCCGACGGGCTGCGGGGCCGGGGCGCCTGGGTCGTCGGCCAGCGCGGTGCCGCCGCCGGCCAGCAGCGCGGCGCCGAGCGCCAGCGCGGAGGCGCAGGCGGCGAGCCGTCTGCGCGGATGTGCCGAGCTTTTCGCAATGCCTGGACGCAACGGTCTCTCACCTTCGCGAGGCGTGACGTGTGGGGGTGTGCGCGGTGCGGTGCGGTGCAGAGCGTGGGAGCGCTCCCATATTTGGCACGGCGACCCCCGTTGTCAATGCCCGGGCGCGGACCGGGAGTCGGGCCCGGACCGCGCCCGGGGGCGGACGCGGGGTGTCAGTCGCCGAGCCGGTCGATCTGCCGCATGCGGTTGGTGACGTCGAGCGCCGCGACCTTGTACGACTCCGCCAGCGTCGGGTAGTTGAAGACCGCGTCGACCAGGTAGTCCACCGTCCCGCCGCAGCCCATCACGGCGTGCCCGATGTGGATCAGCTCGGTCGCGCCGGTGCCGAAGCAGTGCACCCCGAGCAGCCGCCGGTCCTGCGGCGACACCAGCAGCTTGAGCATGCCGTGCGCGTCGCCGATGATCTGGCCGCGGGCCAGCTCGCGGTAGCGCGAGACGCCCACCTCGAAGGGGATGGAGGCGTCGGTCAGCTCGTCCTCGGTGCGGCCGACGAAGCTGATCTCCGGGATCGTGTAGATGCCGATCGGCTGGAGGTCGGCGAGCGCGTGCGCCGGCTCGCCGAAGGCGTGGTAGGCCGCGCAGCGGCCCTGCTCCATCGAGGTCGCGGCGAGGGCCGGGAAGCCTATGACGTCGCCGACCGCGTAGATGTGCGGCACCGCGGTGCGGTAGTGCTCGTCCACCGCGAGCCGCCCGCGCTTGTCCGCGGCCAGGCCCGCCTTGTCCAGGGCCAGTTCGTCGGTGAGGCCCTGCCGCCCCGCGGAGTACATGACGGCGTCGGCGGCGATCTTCTTGCCGCTCGCCAGCACCGTCAGGGTGCCGTTCTCGTGCCGCTCCACGGCCGCGACGGTCTCGCCGAAGCGGAAGGTCACCCCGAGGTCGCGCAGGTGGTAGCGCAGCGCCTCGACGATCTCGGCGTCGCAGAAGTCCAGCATCGCCTCGCGCTGCTCGACGACCGTGATCCGGCTGCCCAGCGCGGCGAACATCGAGGCGTACTCCATGCCGATCACCCCGGCGCCGACGATCACCATGGAGCGCGGCACCCGCTCCATGCGCAGCACGCTGTCGGAGTCCATCACCGTGCGGTCGTCGAATTCGACGCTCGCCGGGCGGGCCGGCCGGGTGCCGGTGGCGATGACGATGCGGTCGGCGGTCACCACCTGCTCCTGGCCGCCCGCGCCGGTCACGGCCACGCTGTGCTCGTCCAGGAAGCGCCCGGTGCCGTCCAGCACCGTGATGCGGTTGCGGGACAGCTGGCTGCGCACCACGTCCACCTCGCGGCCGACGACGTGCTGCGTCCTGGCCGTCAGGTCGGCGACGGTGATGTCCTCCTTGAGCCGGTAGCTCTGCCCGTACAGATCCCGCTGGTTGAGGCCGGTGAGGTAGAGCACCGCCTCGCGCAGCGTCTTGGACGGGATGGTGCCGGTGTGCAGGGACACCCCGCCGAGCCGGTCGGTGCGGTCCACCAGGGCCGCCCGCCTGCCGAGTTTCGCGGCCGCGATGGCCGCCTTCTGCCCGCCGGGGCCCGAACCGATCACCAGGATGTCGTAGTCGCGCACCCGGCCAGTCTGTCAGCCCGGCCGCGCGGCCGTCACGGCTTCGGTACGGGCGGGGCCCGGTGCGGCGGCTACTTCGGGTGCTGCGGGCGGCGCAGCGGGGCGCGGCCCGGCGGCTGGGCGGGCGGCGGGCGGTGTTCGGGAACGGGCAGCCCGTGCTCGGCGGGCTTGTCCGTGGTGAGGGTGAACTCCTCGTCGTAGTGCACCAGTTGGAGCGGCTCGCCCGAGGCCAGGGTGTACGTCGCGGTGCTGCGGCCGACCTCCACCCGCAGCCGGCGGCCGCGGAAGAGCAGCCGGAAGGAGATGCGGCTGAGGGTCTCCGGCAGCCGCGGGGCGAAGCGCAGCCGGCCGCCGTCGAAGAGGCGCATCCCGCCGAGCCCGGCCACCAGCGCCGTCCAGGTGCCGGCCAGCGCCGCGATGTGCAGCCCGTCGCGGGCGTTGTTCTCCAGGTCCTCCAGGTCGATCATCGCCGACTCGCCGAGGTAGTCGTACGCCAGCTGCAGATGCCCGACCTCGGCGGCGAGCACCGACTGCCCGAAGGCCGACAGCGACGAGTCGCGTACGGTCAGCGGCTCGTAGTAGGCGAAGTTGCGGGCCTTCTGCTCCAGCGTGAAGGCGTCCCCGCGCAGGTACATCGCCAGCACCAGGTCCGCCTGCTTGACGACCTGCTTGCGGTAGAGGTCGAAGTACGGGTAATGCAGCATCAGCGGGTAGTTGTCCTCGGGTGTGCCCCCGAAGTCCCAGACCTGGTGTCGGGTGTAGCCCACCGACTGCTCGTGCACCCCCAGGTCCTCGTCGAAGGGCAGCGCCATCGACGCCGCGGCGTCCCGCCAGGCCGCCGTCTCCTCGTCGGTCACGCCGAATTCGGCGGCGTGCCGCGGGTGCCGCTCGGCCGCGTCCGCGGCGGCCTCCAGGTTCGCCTGCGCCATGAGGTTGGTGTAGGCGTTGTCGTCGCTGATGGCGCTGTATTCGTCGGGCCCGGTCACGCCGTCGATGTGGAAGGCGCCCGCGTGGTCGTGGTGGCCCAGCGAGCGCCACAACCGGGCGGTCTCGACGAGGAGTTCGAGCCCGGTGTCGCGCTCGAAGGCCTCGTCGCCGGTGACGGAGACGTAGCGTACGACCGCGTCGGCGATGTCGGCGTTGACGTGGAAGGCGGCGGTGCCGGCCGGCCAGTAGCCGGACGCCTCCTCGCCGTTGATCGTCCGCCACGGGAAGGCCGCGCCCGCGAAGCCCAGTTGGCGGGCCCGCTCCTTCGCGGCCGGCAGCGTGTTGCGCCGCCAGCGCAGCACCTCGGCGGCGGCCCGCGGCGAGGTGTAGGTCAGCAGCGGCAGCACGAAGGTCTCGGCGTCCCAGAAGGTGTGGCCGTCGTAGCCGGAGCCGGTCAGGCCCTTGGCGGGGATGGCCCGCTCCTCGGCCCGCGCGCCGACCTGGAGCACGTGGAAGAGCGCGAAGCGCACCGCCTGCTGGATCTCGGTGTCGCCGTCCACCTCGACGTCGGCGCGCTCCCAGAAGTCGTCCATGTACGCGCGCTGCTGGTCCAGCAGCCCCTGCCAGCCGGTGTCCCTGGCGCCCACCAGCGCGGCGTCCGCCTGGTCGCGCAGCGCCGGCAGCGAGCGGGTCGCCGACCACCCGTAGGCGACGAACTTCTCCAGCCGCAGCGTCTGCCCGGCGCCCACCACCGAGGTGACGGTCAGCCGGCTCACGTCGTCGGCGGAGTCCGCCGACACCTGCGTGGTGCCCGCCGGGCCCTCCACCCGGTGGTCGGCCGCCACCGCGACCCGCAGCCTGCTGCGGGTGGTGGAGTGCACCAGTCGCAGCCGGGTGCCCGTGGCGGAGTGCTCCTCGCCCAGCAGCGGCGAGGACAGCGCGGCCGACACCCGCGGGTCGCCGGGGGAGTGCGGCACCTCCTCGTTGGCCGCCAGCTCCGACTGCACCACCAGCCGCACCTCGCCGTCCAGCGGCTCGACCTCGTAGGAGATGGCGGCGACCGAGCGCTGCCGGAAGGACACCATCCGGGTCGAGCGCACCCGCACCGCGCGCCCGGCGGGCGAGACCCACTCGCACTCCCGGCGCAGCACCCCGGCCCGCAGGTCCAGCTCCCGCACATGGCTGCGGACCGTGCCGTAGCGCAGGTCGAACGGCTCGTCGTCGACCAGCAGCCGGATCAGCTTGCCGTTGGTGACGTTGATGACCGTCTGCCCGGACTCCGGGTAGCCGTAGCCGGCCTCGGCGTACGGCAGCGGGTGCAGCTCGTGCAGCCCGTTGAGGTACGTGCCGGGCAGGCCGTTGGGCTCGCCCTCGTCGAGGTTGCCGCGCCAGCCGATGTGGCCGTTGGACAGCGCGAACACCGATTCGCTCTGCGGCAGCAGATCGAGGTTGAGCTCCAGTTCGCGCAGGCTCCACGGCGAGACCTCGTAGGCCGGGTCGGTGATCACCTGGCGGGCTCCAGCAGCTCGGCGAGGTCGGTGACGACCGTGTCGGCGCCGTGCCGGCGCAGCTCCTCGGCCTGCCCGGTGCGGTCCACGCCCACCACCTGACCGAACCGCCCGGCGCGCCCGGCGTCCATGCCGACCAGCGCGTCCTCGAAGACGGCGGACTCGTCCGGGCCGCAGCCCAGGTCGCTCGCCGCCTCCAGGTAGGTGTCCGGCTTGGGCTTGCCGCGCAGGCCCCGCTCGCGGGCCACGTTGCCGTCGATACGCACATCGAGCAGCTGCTCGATCCCGGCGGCCACCAGCACGTCCCGGCAGTTGGCGGAGGAGGAGACCACCGCGGTGCGCAGGCCCGCGGCGCGCACCGCCTCCAGGTAGCGCACCGAGCCGGGGTAGGGCCGGACGCCCTTCTCCCGGATCTTGTCCAGCACCAGCACGTTCTTGCGGTTGCCGACGCCGTGCACGGTGTTCAGCTCGGGCGGGTCGTCCTCCTCGCCCTCGGGCAGCTCGATGCCGCGCGAGGACAGGAAGCTGCGCACCCCGTCGGCGCGCGGCCGGCCGTCGACGTAGGTGTCGTAGTCCGCGGTCGCGTCGAAGGGCTGGAAGTCCGGTCCCTCGATGGTGCGCAGGACCGCGTCGAAGGTGTCCTTCCAGGCGGCGGCGTGCACCAGCGCCGTCGGGGTGAGGACACCGTCGAGGTCGAAGAGGCAGGCACGGATGCCGTCGGGAAGGCCGATCTCGGTCATGACGCTGCTTGTGCCCGCTGACCGCGCAGGGTATGTCCGCCGTTCCGGAAGACCGCCCGACTCGCCGTACGGCCGCCCGCCGTCCGGGCGGGGGCGCGGCGCTCAGGCGCCGAGCCGGTTGATGTCCCGGGTGGAGAGGATGTGCGGGCCCGCGCCCTCCAGCCGTACGGCCGCCAGCATCGACCGGCCCAGCAGCGCGGTGGTGGTCACGCGGTCCGGCACCAGCCGGTGCGCCGCCGGGTAGAGCCACGAGGTCAGCCGGTAGATCGTGCGGTAGAGCGGGGTGCGGGAGACGGCGCCGTCCACCGGGCGGATCCAGCCGGGGCGGAACATGTACGCGCGCATGTCCAGGGCCAGCAGCGCGTTCTCGGTGCGGCCCTTGACCCTGGCCCAGGCCACCCGGCCCTGCTCGGTGCTGTCGGTGCCGGCGCCCGAGACGTAGGTGAACGTCAGGTCGGGGTTGCCGGCCGACAGCAGGCGTGCGGCGGCCAGCGGGAAGTCGTAGCTGACCCGGCGGTAGACCTCGGCGCTGTGGCCGGTGGTGGAGACCCCCAGGCAGTAGAAGCAGGCGTCCGCGCCGGCCAGCTCGTCCGCGATCGGGGCGAGGTCGGTGAAGTCGGCGTGCGCGACCTCGCGCAGCTTGGGGTGGCCGACGCCCAGCGGGCCTCGCCCGACCGCGACCACCTCGGTCACGCCGTCGTCCAGCAGCGCGGCGCGCAGCGCCCCGTGCCCGACCATGCCCGAGGCACCGAAGACAACCACCTTCATCGCGGGCCGCCGCCGCCTTCCCGAATCCGCCGTCACCGCTGTCCGGGCGACTGCGGCGCCCGCGGAGGGACGATCGTAACGCCCCCGCGCAACTGCCCCGGCGGGCGGCCCGGTTCGCCTCCCGCCCCGTCCCGCGCGCTCAGTCCGCGACCACCGCGATCTTGTGCAGGTAGTCGCCGGAGACGGCCCGGCCCAGCAGGAAGTCGGCGACGTCCGCCCGGGAGACGGTCGGCATCCCGTGCAGCGCGAGCTTCTCGCCGTGCCGGTAGCGGCGGGTGTGGGCGCCGTTGGTGAGCATCACCGGGTAGACCAGCGTCCAGTCCAGGCCGCTGCCGCGCAGCACCCGCTCGCCCGCGGCCTTGTCGGCGTAGACCCGGCCGAGCAGCAGCCGGTAGCCGAGCCGGGGGAGCGGCGGGACCTCCCCGAGCGTGTCGCCCACGCCGAGGCCGGACAGCCACACCACCCGGGAGACCTCCGCGGCGCGCATCGCCGCCACGATCCGCGGCGCCGCCTGCGCCATGACGGCGGGCGCGCGCAGGCCCTGCCAGGTGCGGGCGGTGCCCAGCGCGACCACCACGGCGTCGGCGCCGGTGACCGCGGCGGTGACCGCGTCCTGGTCGGACGTCACCTGCCCGACGGCGATCGTCAGCCCGGAGTGCGCGGGCGGCGCCTTGGCCGGGTCGCGCACGAAGGCGGTCACCTCGTGGCCGGCGGCCAGCGCCTGGGCGACCACCTGGCGCCCGGTCGCGCCGCTGCTGCCGAAGACCGCGATCCGCACGGCGTCCTCCCGCTGCTGTCGTGTCCGGTGCCGCTGCCGGCCGGCGGGGTACGCGGGCGGCACGCCGGGCCGCGGCCCCGCTCGTACCGTACCCGCGCACGGCGCGGGCGGGGCGGGGTGTCAGGCGCCGACCGGGTCGGCGAGGTGTTCGACGGCGCTGACCAGCCGGGCGAGCTGCGGGTCCTGGGCGGCCTGGTCGAGGGCCTCGCGCAGTGCCGCGTTGTTGGTCGGGCGGGCGGCGTCGAGCAGCTCGGCGCCGGCCGGGGTGACGTCGGTGTAGATGCCGCGCCGGTCGGTCGGGCACAGGTAGCGCGACAGCAGCCCGCGCTCCTCCAGCCGGGTGACCAGCCGGGTCGTCGCGGACTGGCTGAGCACCACCGCGTCGGCGACCTGCTTCATCTGCAGATGGCCGCCCTCGCCGTCGTGCTGCCGGCTGAGCACGTCCAGCAGCGAGAACTCCCGGACGCTCAGCTCGTGGTCGGTCTGGAGCGCGCGCTCGATGTGCGCCTCGATCCGGCCGTGCAGCAGGGACAGCGCGCACCACCCGCCGGCGAGTGCGGTCATGGCCGGATCCGTGGCGGTCATCGCTCCTCCTGGCCCGGTGCGGGCGGTCCGGCGCCCGGCTCCGCTGCCGTGCGCGCTCGCCCCACTCTAACGCGCTTGCAATTAATCCGCGTCTGCAATTATTGTCAACGCTTGTTACGTGCCCCCGCGGGCAACGTGTCGCCGCGCCCTGCGGCGGGACCAGCCGTGCGGCGGGATTACCGGAAGGGTTGCCTCTCATGCCTCTCGCGCTGCTGGCCCTGGCCATCGGGGCCTTCGGGATCGGCACCACGGAATTCGTCCCCATCGGGCTGCTGCCGCAGATCTCCGACGCCTTCGGCGTCCCGGTCCCGACCGCGGGCCTGGCCGTCACCGGGTACGCGCTCGGCGTCGTCGCCGGGGCGCCGCTGATGACGGCGCTGGGCACCCGTGTCACCCGCAAGCGGATGCTGATGCTGCTCATGGGGCTGTTCACGGTCGGCAACCTGGTCTCGGCCGCCGCCCCCGACTTCGCCGTGCTGCTGGCCGGGCGGGTGATCACCTCGCTCGCGCACGGCGCCTTCTTCGGCATCGGCTCGGTCGTCGCGGCCGAGCTGGTCGCGCCCGCCCGGCGGGCCGGCGCGATCGCGATGATGTTCACCGGGCTGACCGTCGCCAACGTGATCGGCGTGCCGCTCGGCACCCTCGTCGGCCAGGGCGCGGGCTGGCGGGTCACCTTCCTGGTGGTCGCCGCCCTCGGCGTGGCGGGCCTGCTCGGCGTCGCCCGCCTGGTGCCCGACCTGCCGCGCCCGGCGGGCGTGAGCCTGCGGCACGAGCTCGCCGTCCTCCGCAACGCGCAGGTGCTGCTCGCGCTCGGCACGACCGTCTTCGGCTTCGGCGGGGTCTTCGCCGCCATCACCTACCTGGCGCCGATGATGACCGACGTCGCGGGCTTCTCCGACGACGGCGTGACCTGGCTGCTGGTGCTGCTCGGCCTCGGCATGGTCGTCGGCAACCTGGCCGGCGGCCGGCTCGCCGACCGGCGGCTGATGCCCGCGCTGCTCACCGCGCTCGTCGGGCTGGCCGCGGTGCTCGCCGCCTTCACCGTGACCGCGCACCACCGGACCGCCGCGGCCGTCACCGTCTTCGCCGTCGGCGCGCTCGGCTTCGCCACCACCCCGCCGCTGCAGAAGCGGGTGCTCGACCAGGCCGCGGGCGCGCCGACACTCGCCTCGGCCGCCAACATCGGCGCCTTCAACCTCGGCAACGCGCTCGCCGCCTGGCTCGGCGGCCTGGTCATCTCGGCCGGCCACGGCTACACCGCCGCCAACTGGGTCGGGGTCGGCCTGGCCGGCGGCGCGGTGCTGCTGGCCGTGGCGTCGATGGTGCTGGAGCGCGGCGGCGCCCGCCGCCCGGGCCGCGTCGTCGCCCGTTCCGCCGTCGCGGACCCGGCCGCGGCGGGCGCCGCCGCCGAGCTCAGCCCGCGGGGGTCGCGCCCACGCTGACGTACGTGACGTCGACGGTGGCGGGCTGCGCCGTCGCGCTCGTCGGCGCCGGGACGAAGCCCACCGTGCCGGTGCCGGAGCACGGCAGGTCCAGGGACTGCGGGATCGGCACCTTCACGCCGTACGCCTTGATCTCGGTGGCCGGCGCCGCGGAGGTCGGGTTCCCGAAGGCGACCAGGACGTGGTCGGCGGAGTCGCCGGTCCAGCCGACCCGGGCCGCGGCCGGGGCGGCCCCGGCGACCAGTTGGACCGAGACCGTCTGGCCGGCCAGCGGGTGGCCGGTCGAGGTGCCGCCCACCGGGCCGAAGCAGCCGACCTGGATCACCGCGCCGATCGTGGCGCCGTTGACCTGCCCGACGAAGGTCTGGTGTGCCTTGATCGGCAGCGGGTCGACCTGGGCCGCCGCCGCGGACGACATCCCGACGGCGCCACCCAGCAGGGCGACGGCCGCGGCGATGCCGCCGTTGCGTAACCGATGGTTCGTGCTGCGCATGTCTACCTCCGGACGTGGGGGACCCGGGGCCGGCCGCGGCCCCGGGGAACAACGAGGGCGAACCGTGCGAGAGCACCTGCATCGTAGTGGCCCCCGCCCCGGACGGACCCCGCCCGGAAGCGCTCCGTCCGGCCGTACGGGACGGCCTCCGCCCGGGGTCCCCCGGCTGGCGGGGGCCCGGACACCGGGGTAGGACAGGAGCAGGTGCGAAGCCGCCGGCGGTGGGAAGGCGTACGACCGGACCGCACGCAGCCCCAGAAGGGACGGACATCGTGGCACGACCCAGGATCCTCGTGGTGGGAGCCGGCTTCGCCGGAGTGGGCTGCGTCCGCAGGCTGGAGCGCAACCTCGGCCCGGACGAGGCGGACATCGCCCTCGTGACGCCGTTCTCCTACCAGCTCTACCTGCCCCTGCTGCCGCAGGTCGCCTCCGGCATCCTCACCCCGCAGTCGATCGCCGTGTCGCTGCGGCGCAGCAGGCGCTTCCGCACCCGGATCATCCCCGGCGGCGCGGTCGGCGTGGACACCGCGGCCAAGGTGTGCGTGGTGCGGACGATAACGGACGAGATGGTCAACGAGCCCTACGACTACCTCGTCCTCGCCCCCGGCAGCGTCACCCGCACCTTCGACATCCCCGGCCTGCTCGACAACGCCCGCGGGATGAAGACGCTCGCCGAGGCCGCGTACGTACGCGACCACGTCATCGCGCAGCTGGACCTCGCCGACGCCTCCCACGACCTCGCCGAGCGCGAGTCGCGGCTGCAGTTCGTGGTGGTCGGCGGCGGCTACGCGGGCACCGAGACCGCGGCCTGCCTGCAGCGGCTGACGACCGCCGCGCTGCACCGCTACCCGCGCCTCGACCCGAAGCTCATCAAGTGGCACCTGATCGACATCGCCCCCAAGCTCATGCCCGAGCTGGGCGACAAGCTCGGCAGCAGCGCCCAGCAGATCCTGCGCGACCGCGGCATCGAGATCTCGCTCGGCACCTCGGTCGCCAAGGCCTCGCCGACCGAGGTGACCTTCACCGACGGCCGGGTGGTGCCCTGCCGCACCCTCATCTGGACCGCGGGCGTGGTGGCGAGCCCGCTGATCGGCACGCTGGACGCGGAGACCGCACGCGGCCGCCTCGTCGTCACCCCCGAGATGACGGTGCCCGGCCGGGACGGGGTCTTCGCCCTCGGCGACGCCGCGGCCGTCCCCGACCTCACCAAGGACGCGGAGGACGCGGTCTGCCCGCCCACCGCGCAGCACGCCATGCGGCAGGGCGTACGCGCCGCCGACAACGTCATCGCGGCCGTGCGGCACCAGCCGCTCAAGGCCTACCGGCACAAGGACATGGGCCTGGTCGTCGACCTCGGCGGCCGCGACGCGGTGTCCAAGCCGCTGGGCATCGAGCTGCGCGGCATGCCCGCGCAGGCCGTCGCCCGCGGCTACCACTGGTCGGCGCTGCGCACCAACGTCGCCAAGGCCCGGGTGATGACCAACTGGCTGCTCAACGCGGCGGCCGGGGACGATTTCGTGCGCACCGGCTTCCAGTCGCGCAAGCCCGCCACACTGCGGGACTTCGAGTACACCGACGCGTACCTGTCGCCCGAGGAGCTGCGCGAGCAGATCGCCGGGATGCAGCCGCAGACCTGACGGGGGAGCGGCGGGAGGGGCGCGGCAGGCGCCCCTCCCGCCGCTGCCTGCGTCGTCAGAAGTCCTCGGAGTCGTCCATCCGGTCCAGCACCGCCGCCGCGTCCTCCTCGGCCAGCTCCTGGGCGCCGTCCTCCTCCTCGGCCTCCTCGTCCTCCCACAGCGAGAACCACACCGTCTTGCCCTCCGACTCCGGCCGTACGCTCCACTGGCCGGACAGGATGTCCAGCAGCATCAGCCCGCGGCCCGACGACGCCAGCTCGCCCGGGTTGCGCTGGTGCGGCAGCTCGTCGCCGTTGTCGGACACCTCCACCCGCAGCACCCGGCGGCCCGGCTCGCCGGTCAGCGAGGCGGTCAGCGACGCGGACTGGTCGGTGTGCATGAGCACGTTCCCGACCAGCTCCGAGGTCAGCAGGACCGCGGTGTCCACCTGGTCCTGCTGAGCCCAGTCGTGCAGCAGCGCCTGGAGCTCGGCACGGGCCTCCGACAGGCCCTGCGCCTGGTCCTGCTCGATGGTCAGCGCGAGCTTGCGCTCGGGCACCGCCCGCTGGACGACCCCGGCGTCGCGGCGCAGCAGCACCAGCGCGATGTCGTCCTCGTTGCGCGGCGCCAGGTCGTGCCGGGCGCCCGCCGCCGCGCGCTCGTCGCTGCCCTCGGGGCCGCGCTGCGCCGACTGGGCCAGCGGGTCGTGCACCGCGCGGATGAGGGTGTCCGCGATGCCCTCCAGATCCTCGGCAGGCCCCGGCGAGAAGGCGTCCCTGACCCGCACCCAGCCGCTGTACATGTCGTGCCCGCCGGTCTCGATCAGGCCGTCGGTGCACAGCATCAGGATCTCGTCGGGCCGCAGCTCCATGTCGGTGACCGGGAAGTCCTCGGTGCCGGGCATCAGGCCCAGCGGCAGCCCGCCGCCCACGTGCTTGAGCATGCACGTGCCGTCCGCGAGCCGCAGCACCGGGTGCGGGTGGCCGGCCCGGGCGATGTGCAGCAGGCCCGACGCGGGCTCCGCCTCGATGTACAGGCAGGTCGCGAAGCGGTCGTCGTCGAGGGCGGCCAGGAAGCGCGAGGCGCGGGCCAGGACCGCGTCCGGGCCGTGGCCCTCGGCGGCGTAGGCGTGCACGGCGGTGCGCAGCTGCGCCATCAGGGCGGCGGCGTGCACGTCGTGGCCCTGGACGTCGCCGATGACGACGGCGAGCCGGCCGCCGGGCAGGTTGATCACGTCGTACCAGTCGCCGCCGACCACCAGCCCGCCGCCGGTCGGGATGTAGCGGGTGGCGAGCGTCAGCCCCGGGGCGGCGGGCGGCGTCGCGCCCATGCTGCGCCGCAGCCCGCGGGAGAGGGCCAGTTCCGCGGCGCCGGTCCGGGTGCGCTCCAGGGCCTGCGCGACCAGCCGGGAGGCGAGCACCAGCAGCGCCCGCTCGTCCTCGGTGAAGGCCACCGGGTCGCGGAAGGCCATCAGGCACACCGCGCTGACGGTGCCCGACGTGACGAGCGGCAGGAAGGCCCAGGACTTCCGCCCGTGCCGGGAGGCGATCGGCCAGGTGGCGGGGAAGCGCTCGCGGTATTCGGCGGCCGACGCCAGGTAGACCGGGCGGCCGGTGCCGATCACCTCGGTGGCCGGGAAGGCCGAGTCCGCCGGCATCCGGAAGGCCTCCTCGCCCTCCCGGCGGCGGAATCCGTACTGGCCCAGCACCTTCAGGTACTTGTCGGTGAGGCCGAAGACGACCAGCCCGTCCAGCGTGAAGCCGGGGGCGAAGAGCCTGGTCACGGTCTTGAGGGCGCCGGACAGCGAGTCGGCCTCGGCGAGGTCGTGGCCGGCCTCCAGCAGCGCGGCGTCCCGCAGCCGGCCCTCGGCGGGCGCGCGGCGGGCACCCGGAGCGGAATCCGGCCCGGCGTCCGGGGGAGGGGCGCCCGGATGGTCGGTGAAGCGGTTCATGGCGTCGATCTGCTGCTGCCCCGCGAGGTCGGGCTCCGCGGCCGCCCCGGCCCTCTCGGGCCCGCCCTCCGGCTCCGCGGGCCCGCCGGTCCCGGCCTGCGTGTCGGCCTCCGACGGCTCGCGCGGCGCCGGACGGCCCGCTCCGTTGCCCATCCCGGCGCCCTCTCGCCGCAGCGGTGGTCCTGTCCGTACCCATGCTGGGCGACGGCGGCGGCGCCCGCATGCCGAGCGCGCCCGCCGGGGGCGATGTGCTTTCCCGCCGGGGGAGCTGGCATGCTCGGACACGTGGGTGAACGCATCATCGCCGCGTGTGACGGGGCATCGAAGGGCAATCCTGGACCTGCGGCCTGGGCCTGGGTCATCGCCGACGACCGGGGTGAACCGCTCCGCTGGGAGGCCGGTCCGCTGGGCAGCACGACCAACAACGTGGCCGAGCTGACCGCGCTCGAACGGCTGCTGGAGGCGGTCGAACCGGACGTCGCGCTGGAGGTCCGGATGGACTCCCAGTACGCCATGAAGGCCGTCACGACCTGGCTGCCCGGCTGGAAGCGCAAGGGCTGGAAGACCGCGGCGGGCAAGCCCGTGGCCAACCAGGAGCTGGTGGTGCGCATCGACGCGCTGCTGGCCGGGCGCGCGGTGGAATTCCGCTACGTGCCCGCGCACCAGGTCGACGGCGACCGGCTCAACGACTTCGCCGACCGCGCCGCCAGCAACGCCGCCGTGGTCCAGGAGCCGGCCGGCAGCGCCCTCGGCTCGCCGCCGCCCCCGCGCACCCCCGACGCGGTGCGCAAGGCGCCGCGCCCGGCGCGCTCCGGCGGCGCCGCGGGCGGCGCGTCCGGCGGGTCGGGAGGCGGCGGCCCCGCCCGTACCCTCAAGGCCAAATACCCCGGCCGCTGCCGCTGCGGGCGGGGATACGCCCCCGGCGAGCTGATCGCCAAGAACGCCGACGGCTGGGGCCACCCCGACTGCCGCTGACCCGCCGCCTCCACCCGGCCGTGTGCCCCTGACCTGCTGGTCCGCGGCCCGCCGCGGCCGCACCCCACCGCCCCCGTCCCCGCGCACCCCGCGCGGCGGCGGGGGCTTTCGCACGCCCGGGCCCGCTCCTGCGGCTCCCGGCCGGCCGGGAAACAGCCCGCGCCCGTTCGTGCGCAGGGCATTGACGCCCGCACCCTGTGGCCCTACGGTCATCCGCGTCGTACTTCGTACGTCATATATGAGACCTGATACGTGAGATCTGAGAGCCCATGACCTTCGCGCCCACGCCGATCCCGTCCCGGACCCAGTACGTCCTCGAAGCGATCAAGCACCGCATCCTCACCGGGCAGCTCAGTCCTGGGCAGGCCCTGGTCGAGGCGGACCTGGCGGCGCAGTTCGGGGTGTCCAAGACCCCGGTGCGCGAGGCGCTCAAGACGCTCGCCGGCACGGGCCTGGTGGTCATGAGCCAGTACAAGGGCGTCACCGTGCGGACCGTGGACGCCGACATGGCCCGCGAGGTCTACGACGTACGCCTGCTGCTCGAACCCGAGGCGCTGCGCCGCACCATCGCCCGCCAGGCCTCGCTCGCCGAGGCGCAGGAGGCGCTGGAGCGCGCGGCCGGCGCCGAGGACCGGGCCGACCGCAGCCTCGCCAACCGCGACTTCCACCGCGCCCTCTACCTGCCGTGCGGCAACCCGCTGCTGGCCAGGATGCTCGACGAGCTGCGCGACCAGGCCGCGCTGGTGTCCACCGTCGCCTGGGCCGCGGACCCGTCGTGGGAGCGGGAGGCGAGCGAGCACGAGGAGATCCTCCGGCTGGCCCTGGCCGGTGACGCGGACGAGGCGACGCGGCTGCTGCACACGCACATCGCGGTCTTCTTCCGCCGTGCGTTCCCCGACGACGAGGAGGGTGTCTGATGGACCGTTCCGCGCTCACGGCCGCGCTCGCCGGTGTGGTGGCGATCCCGGTGATCCCCTTCGGCACCGACGGCGGTATCGACCGGGACGCCTACCGGCTGCTGCTGCGGCGGCTGCTCGACGGCGGCATCTCCACCGTCACGCCGAACGGCAACACCGGCGAGTTCTACGCCCTGACCCCGCAGGAGCGGCAGGCCGTCGTCCTCGACACGCTCGCCGAGACCGCGGACCGGCCCGCCGCCACCGTGATCGTCGGCGTCGGCCACGACCTGCCGACCGCGATCGGCGCCGCCGAGCACGCCAGGGACTGCGGGGCCGCGATGGTGATGGTGCACCAGCCCGTGCACCCGTACGTCTCGCAGGACGGCTGGGTCGCCTACCACCGCGCCATCGCCGAGGCGGTGCCGGAGCTGGGCGTCGTGCCGTACATCCGCAACCCGCTGCTGGACGGCGAGTGGCTGGCCGAGCTGGGCGGGAGCTGCCCCAACGTGATCGGCGTGAAGTACGCGGTGCCGGACGCCGCCCGCTTCGCCGCCTTCGCGCGGGACGCCGGGCTGGAGCGCTACGTGTGGCTCGCGGGCCTCGCCGAGCTGTACGCGCCCGCGTACTTCGCGGCCGGCGCCACCGGCTTCACCTCGGGCCTGGCCAACGTGGCGCCGCGGATCTCGCTGGAGATGCTCGCCGCGCTGCGCGGCGGCGACTACCCGGCCGCGATGAAGGTGTGGGAGCAGATCCGCGCCTTCGAGGACCTGCGGGCCGCCCGGCAGTCCGCCGACAACGTCACCGTGGTCAAGGAGGCGCTGGCCTCGCTCGGCCTGTGCCGCCGCGAGGTCCGCCCGCCCAGCAGCGCGCTGCCCCAGGAGCGGCGCGCCGAGGTCGCCGCCGCGGTGGAGGGCTGGGGGCTGTGACCGGCACCGAGAGCACCCGGCCGCCGCTGCGCAGCAGCGCCTGGTACGACGGCGAGGGCCTGCGGGCCTTCAGCCACCGGGCCAGGACCCGGCAACTCGGCTACCTGCCCGAGGAGCACCTGGGCAAGCCGGTGATCGCCGTGCTGAACACCTGGTCGGACATCAACCCCTGCCACAGCCACCTGCGCGAGCGGGCCCAGGCCGTCAAGCGCGGGGTGTGGCAGGCCGGCGGCTTCCCGCTGGAATTCCCCGTCGCCACGCTGTCGGAGACCTTCCAGAAGCCGACCCCGATGCTCTACCGCAACCTGCTCGCGATGGAGACCGAGGAGCTGCTGCGCTCCTACCCGGTCGACGGCGCGGTGCTGCTCGGCGGCTGCGACAAGACCACGCCCGCGCTGCTGATGGGCGCGGCCAGCGCCGACCTGCCCGCCCTCTTCGTCCCGGCCGGGCCGATGCTCCCCGGCCACTGGCGCAACGTCGTGCTCGGCTCGGGCACGGACATGTGGAAGTACTGGGACGACAAGCGCGCGGGCCTGATCGGCGACTGCGAGATGGCCGAACTGGAGAGCGGGCTCGCCCGCTCGCCCGGCCACTGCATGACGATGGGCACCGCCTCCACGCTGACCGCCGCCGCCGAGGCGCTCGGCATGACGATGCCCGGCGCGTCCTCGATCCCGGCGGTGGACTCCGGGCACGAGCGGATGGCCGCCGCGAGCGGCGCCCGTATCGTCGAGCTGGTCCGCCGGGACCTGCGCCCCTCGGCGATCCTGACCCGCGAGGCGTACGAGGACGCCGTCACGACCGTGCTCGCGCTCGGCGGCTCCACCAACGCGGTGATCCACCTCGTCGCGATGGCCGGCCGCTCCCGGGTACCGCTCACGCTGGACGACTTCGACCGGCTCGCCCGCGACGTGCCCGTGCTCGCCAACGTCCGGCCCGGCGGCCGGTATCTGATGGAGGACTTCCACTTCGCCGGCGGCCTGCCCGGACTGCTGTCCCGGATCACCCCGCTGCTGCACCTGGACCGCCCCACCGTCGCCCACGACAGCCTGCGCGAGCAGCTGGCCGGCGCGCTGGTGCACGACGACGACGTGATCCGCCACCCGGCGAACGCGCTCGCCGCCGAGGGCGGCATCGCGGTGCTGCGCGGCAACCTCTGCCCGGACGGCGCGGTCGTCAAGCACATCGCCGCCGAGCCGCACCTGCTCACCCACACCGGCCCGGCCGTCGTCTTCGACGACTACCGCACCCTCCAGGCGACCGTGAACGACCCCGCGCTCGGCATCACCGCCGACAGCGTGCTGGTGCTGCGCAACTCCGGGCCGCTCGGCGGGCCCGGCATGCCCGAGTACGGGATGCTCCCGATCCCCGACCACCTGCTCAAGCAGGGCGTCCGCGACATGGTCAGGATCTCCGACGCCCGGATGAGCGGCACCAGTTACGGCGCCTGCGTGCTGCACATCGCCCCCGAGTCGTACGTCGGCGGCCCGCTCGCGCTGGTCCGCGACCACGACCTGATCACCCTCGACGTGCCGGGCCGCACCCTGCACCTGGACGTCGACGACGCCGAACTCGACCGCCGCCGCGCCGAGCTGAAGCCGCCGCCGGCCCGCTACGGGCGCGGCTACGGCGCCCTCTACCAGGACCAGATCACCCAGGCCGACACGGGCTGCGACTTCCGCTTCCTCGCCGCACCCGGCGACGTCCCGGAACCCCACGTGTCATAGCGAAGGAGCCCTGAGGTCATGGCCATCGCCGTGGCGAAGAACCCGGTCACGAACCACCTCAAGAACCGTGTGAAGAACCGCAGCCGGCGCACCCGGCGCCTGCCGTACCTGCTGATCGCCCCGGCCGCCGTGCTGATGCTGGGCTTCATCGCCTACCCGATGGGCAGCGTCCTCTACTACAGCCTCCAGGACTACAACGTCACCAAACCCTGGCGGAACGGCTACGCGGGCCTCGGCAACTTCCACCGCATTTTCACCGACGACCCGCAGTTCTGGCAGAGCCTCGGCTTCAGCCTGCGCTGGGTCGTGGTGCAGATCGGCCTCCAGCTGGTCATCGGGCTCGCGCTCGCGCTGCTGGTCAACCAGACCTTCGCCGGCCGCGGGCTGTCGCGCGCGCTGGTCTTCTCGCCCTGGGCGGTGTCCGGGGTGCTGACCACCACCATCTGGATGCTGCTCTACAACCCCTCGACGGGGATGAGCCGTTACCTCGCGGACGCCGGAATCGGCTCCTACGGCCACTCGGTGCTGTCCGACCCGCACACCGTCTTCTGGGCCGCGGTGCTCGCCGAACTGTGGCGCGGGGTGCCCTTCTTCGCGATCCTGCTGCTCGCCGACCTCCAGTCGATCCCCCAGGACCTGTACGAGGCCGCGTCCGTCGACGGCGCGAACCGGCTGCGGCAGTTCTTCCACATCACGCTGCCGCACCTGAAGGACGCGATCGTGCTGTCCACGCTGCTGCGCGCGGTGTGGGAGTTCAACAACGTCGACCTGCTCTACACCCTGACCGGCGGCGGCCCGGCGGGGCAGACCACCACGCTGCCGCTGTACGTCGCCAACACCGGCCTGGACGGGCACGACTTCGGCTACGCGTCGGCGCTGACCACCGTCGCCTTCGTCATCCTGCTCTTCTTCTCCCTCGTCTACCTGCGCCTGAGCAAGTTCGGAGGCGAACGCGCATGACCACGGCACTCGCCGAGGGCGTGGCCCTGCCGCCCGCGGCCCTCCCGCAGACCCGCAAGAGCAGGCGCCGCGGGCGCGGACCCACCGACGGCCCGCCGCGCTGGCAGATCTACCTGCCGCTGGGCCTGTACCTGCTGTTCACGCTCGTGCCCTTCTACTGGATGCTGCTCTTCGCGCTGCGCCCCGACGGCTCCACCTCGCTGGTGCCCTGGCCGGTCACCGGAGCGCACTTGGACAAGGTCTGGAACGACCGCTCCTTCGGCACCTTCTTCGTCAACAGCATGCTGGTCGGCGCCGGCACCCTCGTCTTCACCACCGTGGTCGCGCTCAGCGGCGGCTACGCGCTGGCCCGCTTCCGCTTCAAGGGCCGCACCGCCTTCCTGATCGCCCTGCTGTGCTCGCAGTTCATCCCGGGCGCGCTCATGCTCGTCCCGCTCTTCCAGATCTTCCGGCACCTCCAGCTGATCAACTCGCTGTGGAGCGTGGTCATCTCGGAGACCGTCTTCCAGCTGCCGCTGTCGGTGATCCTGCTCAGCGGCTTCATCAAGGGCATACCCGAGGCGCTGGAGGAGGCCGCGTGGGTCGACGGCTGCACCCGTATGCGGGCCTTCCGGGCGGTGGTGCTGCCGATGCTGCGCCCCGGGCTCGTCGCGGTCGGCTCGTTCGCCTTCGTGCACAGCTGGAACCACTTCCTCTTCGCGCTGATGTTCCTCAGCGAGCAGGACAAGCAGACGATCCCGGTCGGCCTCAACACCCTCATCGGCGCCGACAGCGTCGACCTGGGAGCGCTCGCCGCGGGCGGCGTCATCGCCGCCGTGCCCGTGGTGATCGTCTTCGCCTTCATCCAGAAGTGGCTGATCACCGGCTTCAGCGCCGGCGCGGTGAAGGGGTGAGGGGCATGGGCGCGACACGTGTCGTCCTGGCCGGCGGCCGCGGGCACGGCCACTGGCACCTGGACAACCTGCGCCGGCTCAGTGCCCGCGGCCTGGTCAGGCTCGCCGGGGTCTGCGACGTCACCCCGCTGGAGCCCGCCGCGCTGACCCGGCTCGGCAGGCCCGCGCAGGGGCCCGACCTCGGCGCGCTGATCGACGCCACCGGCGCGACCGCCGCGATCGTGTGCACCCCCATCCACACCCACACCGCCCTCGCGCTGACGGCCGCGGCGCACGGCGCCGACATCCTGCTGGAGAAGCCCCCCGCGCCCTCGCTCGGCGAATTCCGCCGGCTCACCCGGGGGCTGGCCGGCCGCGGCCGGGCCTGCCAGATCGGCTTCCAGTCGCTCGGCTCGCACGCCCTGCGGGCGGTGCGCGAACTGGTCGCGGACGGCGCGGTGGGCGAGGTGCACGGCATCGGCGCGGCCGGCAACTGGGTGCGCGAGGAGCACTACTTCCGCCGCGCCGCCTGGTCCGGGCGGCGCCGGCTGGACGGCACCGACGTCGTCGACGGCGTCCTGACCAACCCGCTCGCGCACGCCGTGGCCACCGCGCTGCACCTGGCCGGCAGCACCGCCGAGGAGGACGTCGAGGAGGTGCGCACCGAGCTGTACCGGGCGCACGAGATCGAGTCCGACGACACCTCGTGCGTCGACATCCGCACCGCCCGCGGCACCCGGATCGTCGTCGCGGCCACGTTGTGCGCGGCCCGCGCCGCCGAGCCGTACGTCGTGGTGCACGGCAGCAGAGGGCGGATCACCTTCTGGTACAAGCAGGACCGGGTGCTGCTCCAGCGCGCCGGGCACGGCCCCGACGAGCGCGCGTACGGCCGCACCGACCTGCTGGAGAATCTGCTCGCGCACCGCGCCGACGGCACGCCGCTGCTGGTGCCGCCCGCCGCGACCGGCGCGTTCATGCGGGTCGTGGAAGCGGTGCGCACCGCGGAGGACCCGCAGCCGGTCCCGCCGTCCCGTTGGCGTACCGCGGCGGGGGAGCGCTCCCACCGCCGGGTGGTGGACGGCATCGACGAGCTGGTCGACGCCGCCGCCGAGAAGCTCGCGACCTTCGCCGAACTCGGCGCGCCCTGGGCCGCCCCGCTGCGCCCGGCGGCCCGGCGGTGACCGCTGCCCTGCCGCTGCGCTGCGGCTCCACGACCGTCGGGGCGTACGTCACCGCGCCGCGCCTGGCCGCGCGGCTGTCCCCCCGGCCCTACCTGCACCCGCTGGCCACGCTGGCCGGCGCCCCCGTCACCGAGCTGATGCCCGCCGACCACGCGCACCACCTGGGCGCGGGCCTCGCGGTGCCGGACGTCGCCGGGCACAACTTCTGGGGCGGCCGCACCTTCGTCCCGGGCCGGGGGCCCACCGAGCTGGACAACCACGGCGAGCAGCGCCATCTGCGCTGGACCGCCCGCCGCCCGGACGGCTTCACCGAGGAGCTGTCCTGGACCGCCGGGGGCAGCGAACTCCTGCACGAGGAGCGAACGGTGACCGTGCGTCAACTCAACCTGCAGGCCTGGGAGCTGGACTTCTCCTTCACCCTGACCAACACCACCGGCGCCGCCCTGCGCATCGGCAGCCCCGCCACCAACGGCCGCCCCGGCGCGGGATACGGCGGCTTCTTCTGGCGCGCCCCGCACACCGGCACGCCCCCGCGGGTCTTCACCCCCGGCGCGGTCGGCGAGGACGCGGTGCACGGCAGCACCGCCGACTGGCTGGCGCTCGCCGGGGAGCACTGGACCCTCGTGCTGCGCGGCGCCGACCCCTGGTTCGTCCGCACCCGCGAATACCCCGGCGTCGGCTCCGCCCTGGCCTGGCGCAGCCCGCTGACCGTACCCGCCGGCGGCAGCGTCGCCCGGCGGGTCGTCACCGCCGTGGCCGACGGCCGGCTCGGCCCTGACGAGGCCGCCGAGCTGGCCGCCCGCACCACCCGCTGACCGGGCGGTCCCGTCCCGGCGGCAGCGCCCACCGCCGGCCGTCCCGACCCGGACGCCGGCCGCGACACCCGTCCCGACAACCGAAAGAGCCGCCATGCCACACCCGCAGCACAGACACCGCAGAGCCCGGCTGACCGCCGGCACCGCCCTCGCCGCAGCGCTCGCCCTGACCGTCACCGCCTGCGGTGACGACGGCAGCGGCAGCTCCGGCGGGGAGGGCAGCGGCAAGGGGAAGATCGTCTTCTGGGACAACAACGGCGGTGTGCGCACCGACGTCTGGAAGCAGATCATCGCCGCGTTCGAGAAGCAGAACCCCGACATCCAGGTCGAGTACGTCGGCATACCGATCGCCGACGTGCAGAAGAAGTACGACACCGCGATCGCCGGCGGTGGTCTGCCGGACGTCGGCGGCGTCGGCACCGCCTACCTCGCCAACATGGTCGCGCAGAACGCCCTGGAACCGCTCGGCGGCCGGATCGACGACAGCGCCCTCAAGGGCAAGCTGGTCACCGGCATGGTCTCCAGCGTCCAGGCGGCGGGCGGCCAGGGCAAGGAGATGTACGAGGTCCCGACCTCCGCCAACATGGGCACCCTGTGGTACCGCCCGGACCTCTTCGCCGCCGCGGGCCTGCAACCGCCCGCCACCTGGTCGGCGTTCTACGCCGCCGCCGACAAGCTCACCGACGCGGGGAAGAACAAGTTCGGCTTCACGCTGCGCGGCGGTGCCGGATCCATCGCCCAGGCGCTGGAGATGATGTACGCCCAGTCGGGCATCGACAACTTCTGGGACGGTGACAAGACCACCGTCAACGACCCGAAGAACATCGCGGCGCTGGAGAAGTACGTCGGCCTGTACAAGAAGGACACCCCCGAGGCCGACCTCAACAACGACTTCGTCAACATGGTCGCCGAGTTCGACCACGGCACCGTCGGCATGCTGCAGCACAACCTCGGCTCGTACAACGACCATGTGAAGGCCTTCGGCAAGGACAAGATCGAGGGCGTCACGCTGCCGCCGGCGCAGGACGGCGGGGTGCGCACCATCGTCTCCAACCCGGTCGACGGGCTGGGGCTGTTCAAGAGCAGCAAGAACAAGTCCGCGGCATGGAAATTCATCGAGTTCGCCGCCTCGGCGAAGATGAACAGCCTCTGGAACCAGTCCGCGGGCGCCATCCCGGCCAACACCGGTGCCGCGCAGGACGCGTGGATCAACGACGCCAAGCCGACCAAGACGGCGATGGAGTCGCTCAACGACCCCGGCACCAAGATCGTCCAGTTCCCGTACTACCTGCCGGACTGGAACAACATCACCAAGGGCGACACCGAGCCGGACTTCCAGAAGGTGCTGCTCGGCAAGATGACCGCGAAGGACTTCGCCGACGAGCTGGC
Source organism: Streptomyces sp. NPDC021020 (assembly GCF_044333285.1). Lineage (NCBI taxonomy): Bacteria > Bacillati > Actinomycetota > Actinomycetes > Kitasatosporales > Streptomycetaceae > Streptomyces > Streptomyces sp. NPDC021020. The sequence continues at coordinate 370,428 of NZ_JBIRQQ010000007.1, read as the reverse complement.
CGGCAAGATCAACGACGCCCAGGCCGACTTCCTCGCGCACAACAAGCAGAAGTGAGCCCGCGGCAGGGCCGGTCCACGAGCCCCGGCCCCGCCCGCACTTCCCCTCTTTCTCTCAGCTGTCACGCCTTCTCCTTCACCCCCACCGGGAGCCGCACGTGCGCAAGAGCCATGTCCCGCTGATCGCCATGCTCATCTCCGCCGCCCCCCTGGTGCTGGCCGCCGCCCCCGCGCACTGCGCGCCCGGCGGCCACACCGCCAAGCTGCCGCCCTACGCCCGGCAGGCGCTGCCCGCCCACGACGGCTGGGCCTCCCAGGACGGCGGCACCACCGGCGGCGCGGCCGCCGACGCCGCGCACGTCTACACCGTCACCAACCGCGCGGAGCTGGCCGCCGCCCTGGACGGCGGCAGCGCCGTCCCGAAGATCATCCAGGTCTCCGGCGCCCTCGACGGCAACGCCGACGCCGCCGGGAAGCCGCTGTCCTGCGACGACTACGCCACCGACGGCTACAGCCTGGACGCCTACCTCGCCGCCTACGACCCGGCCGTCTGGGGCCGGACCGAGGTGCCGTCCGGCCCGCTGGAGGACGCGCGCGCCGCGTCCGCCGCGAAGCAGGCCCTCCAGGTCGAGCTCAAGGTCGGGCCCAACACCACCATCGTCGGCATCGGGCACAAGCCGACGCTGCTCGGCCTCGACCTCCAGGTAGGAGGCGTCGACAACGTCATCGTCCGCAACCTCACCTTCGAGGACGCCTTCGACTGCTTCCCGCAGTGGGACCCGACCGACACTGCTGACGGCAACTGGAACTCCGAGTACGACAACCTCGTGCTCACCGGCGCCACCCATGTCTGGGTCGACCACAACACCTTCACCGACGGCCGCCGCCCCGACGCCGACCAGCCGTACTACTTCGGCCGCATCTACCAGCAGCACGACGGGGAGATGGACGTCGTCAAGGGCGCCGACCACGTCACCGCCTCGTGGAACGCCTTCCTCGACCACGACAAGACGCTGCTGTTCGGCAACAGCGACGGCGCCGCCGCCACCGACGCCGGCAAGCTGCGGGTGACCCTCCACCACAACCTCTTCCAGGACATCGGCGAGCGCGCGCCGCGCGTCCGCTTCGGGCAGGTCGACGCCTACAACAACCACTACGACGTCACCGACGCGGCGAGTTACGTCTACAGCCTCGGCGTGGGCGTGCAGTCGCAGCTCGTCGCGCAGTACAACGCCTTCACGCTGCCCGCCGGGGTCACCGCTGACCGCACCATCGCGTACTGGAAGGGCACCGCGATGACGGAGGACCACAACTACGTCAACGGGCGCCCGGCCGATCTGCTCGGCGCGTTCGACGCGGCCAACCCCGCCACCCCGATAGCCCGGGGCGCGGGCTGGACACCCTCCTCCCGCACCCACGTCGACAACCCGCGGGACGTCCCGCGGATCGTCGACCGCGGCGCCGGAGCCGGCCGGCTCTGACACCCGAGAGTCCTGCCGTCCGCCCCTGCCCGGTGCGGACGGCAGGGCTCAGGCCGGCGGATTGCCGGTGCGGCCCGCGGTCAGCGGCGTGATGGTGAAGTCGTCGCAGATGGTCAGCTCACCGGCCACCACCAGCGACGCGCGGCTGCCCGGCGGGTAGACCCGTACCTTCGCCGAGGTCGGGCGGCAGGTGCCCAGGTGGTTGGCGGTGCGGAGGGTGTCGCTCGCCGCCTCGCCGGGCCGCAGCACCACCGCCGCGTAGTCCATCGGACTGCGGTCGGCGGGGGCGCCGATCTGCTTGCCGCTCGCGTCCAGCACCGACACGCCCGGGTAGCCGGTGAGGTGGCAGGTGGTCGCGCTGTGGTTGGTGAGCAGCAGGTAGCGGTAGACGCTGCCCGCGGCGCCGTCCGAGCCGCCGAGCGACGCGGTCAGCTGCGAGGCCGCGCACATCGGTGTCGCGGAGCCGCTGCCGGACGTCGGGGTGCCGGACGGGGTCGGGGTGTCTCGCGCGGGAGAGGAGGTGGCCGCGGGCGGGGCGGTCGGCGGGGGCGCGCTGTGCGTGCCGGGGGTGGCCCGCGGCCCGGTCGTCACCGGCGCCGGCGGCTGCGTGGTCCGCAGGGCCGGGCTGGTCGGCGAGGCGGTCGCGGGCGGGATCCCCCGGTCGTCGGTGCCCCGCGGGGCGAGGGCGCCCACCAGGTACACCGACCCGGCGACCACCGCAGCCGCCGCGACCCCGCCGCCCGCCGTACGCAGCCGGCGCCGGCGCGTGGCCCGCCGCCGGATCTGCCCGAACGAGCCGGGCGGCGGCGCCAGATACCCCGGCGGCTGCCGCAGCAGCGGCTCCTGCGGGCCCGCGCCCTCGGGGGCGCTCCCCAGGTCGTCAGGAAATCCGGTCATGGTGTCCTTCGAGTCGGGCGCGGAGCAGTTCGCGTGCGGCGTGCAGATCGGCCTTGACGGTGCCCTCCCGGCGGCCCAGCAGCACGGCCACCTCACGGACCGGCAGGTCCGCGTAGTAGTACAGCAGCACCGGGTTGCGCAGCCGCTCGGGCAGCGACTGCACCAGCATCCGCACCGACGGGTCGTCGGGCTCCCCTTGCGCGTGCAGGGACTGCTCGGCCGACACCCGGCGCAGCGCGCGCCGCTCGCGCTCCATTCTGCGCCAGTGGTCGCGGACCAGGTTGGCCGCGGTCACGTAGAGGAAACCGGTCGGCTCCTCCACCCGCGTCCAGCGGGCCCACAGCCGGGTGAAGGCCTCGGCGGCCACCTCGTGGGCGGTGCCGTCGTCGTCCACCAGCCGGCGGCACCAGCCCGCCAGCCGCGGGTAGACGGCCTCGAACAGCTCGGCGGCGGCGCGCTCTTCGTACTGCCGGATGACGCCCCTCCTCACCTCCGCCGCCGGGCCGCCGACCGCGGCGGGCCAGTCGTTCACGAGCCGGCGGCCAGCGAGGCGTAGACGATCACGTTGTCCGGGTAACCGCCACCGCCGGTCAGCTTCGTGCCCCCGCACGTGATGAGACGCAGGGAGGGGTGGTCCACGTTCCCGTACACCTCCTGCGTGGGGAAGTGCGCCTTGGGCACCGTCTGCACCCGCTCGACGGTGAACGTCGCCACGCTGCCGTCGGCCCGCTCGACCTGCACCCGGTCACCCGGGCGCATCCGGTCCAGGTGACGGAAGACCCCGTCGCCGTACGCGCCGACCGTGACGTGCCCGAGCAGCACCGAGGGGCCGGTCTGGCCCGGTGTCGGCGAGCCGTCGTACCACCCGGCGGGCGAGTGCGCCTCGATCGGCGGCACCTTCACCGAACCGTCCGGCGCCAGACCCAGCGCGATGACCGGGGTGTCCACGCCCAGGGAGGGGATCTTCAGCCGCCTCGGCGACGACCGCGCCATCGGCGTGCCGGGTACGGCCGGCGCCGTGGTGCGCGAGGCCGTCGTCGAGGCGGCGGGCGGCGCCACGCCGCCGGGCGTGCCGGAACCCGCGGGGGCGGGACCCGTGCCGGTCCCGTTGCAGGCCGACACGCCGACGGCGAGCGCGGCGAGCACCGCGGCGGCCCAGGGGACACCGCGGGCCCGTCGGGGGATGCGCGTCCTCCCGCCGCCGGAAGGCCGGGCGGCGGCGGGAGGACGCGCCGGGGGCACGGGGAGGCGAGGGGCTGCCTCCCCGTGCCGCGGAACGTGACGCGAGCCGGCCAACGCTCAGCCCCGGGAGCGGCGGCGGGAGGCCGCGACGCCCAGGCCGCCCAGCACGAGCGCCGCCGCGCCCGCCGCCAGACCGGCCGTCAGCTCGCCGCTGCCGCCGCCGCCCGTCGCGGCGAGACCGGTGTCCGGCGCGCCCTTCGGGATCTGCGTGACCTGGCCGGGGTTCGTCGGCGTGGTCGTGGAGCCGTGCGTCGGGGCGGGCGTGCCCACCGGGTCGCTGCCGTTCTTGCCCGCGACCATCGGCGTGATCGTGAAGGTCTTGTCGCAGATGGTCAGTTCACCGGGGATCACCAGCGACGCCGTGTTGCCCGGGGGGTATATCCGCACCTTCGCCGACGTCGGCAGGCACCCTCCCATGTGGTTGACCGTGCGGATGGTGTCGCTCGCCGACGCGCCGGGCTTGAGCACCACCGGCGAGTAGCGGCTCGGCTGGCGGTCGGCGGGGGCGCCGATCTGCTTGCCGCTCGCGTCCAGCACCGACACGCCCGGGTAGCCGGTGAGGTGGCAGGTGGTCGCGCTGTGGTTGGTGAGCACGAGATAGCGGTAGACGCTGCCCGCTGCCCCGTCCCCGCCGCCGAGCGACGCGGTCAGCTGCGAGGTGGCGCACATCGGGGTGCCGGGCGCCCGGCCCACCGGGGCCGAGGCGACGGCGGGGACGGCCCCCGCGACCGCCACCGCGAGGACCGCCGCTGTGCCGGCGGCGAGTGAGGTACTGCGCATGTCCCGTCCCTCGTTTCTCCGGCGGCCGGCCGCGCGTCACATCGCGCGGACCCGGGCCGTACCGGGATTCGCGGGCAGAGACGACACGGGCGGGCCCCGGGTTGTAAAGACTTGGTCAAGTCCGGCTCCCGGGGCCTGTGTCGGCCCGGAGCCGGGTCAGAGCGGGCGGTACGTCAGCAGCGCGAGATGGCCGCCGACCTCCCGTACGCCGGTCAGCCGCAGCTCGCGCATCGCGCCCTGCTCGGGGAAGAGCCGCGTCCCCCCGGCGCCGAGGACGTACGGGTGCGTCATGAGCCGCAGCTCGTCGACCATGCCGTGCGCCAGCAGCGCCTGCGCGAGCGGGCGGCTGCCGTAGACCAGGACGTCGCCGTCGACCTCGTCGCGCAGCCGCTTCGCCTCCGCGACCGGATCGCCCTTCACCACGAAGGAGTTGGCCCACTCCGGGGCGTCCGCCAGCGTCGCGGACAGCACGTACTTCGGCACCTCGCGCAGCCGGTCGCCCCACGCGCCCTCACGCGCCGCCCACCGCTCGGCGAACCACTGGTAGGTCCCCCGCCCGATGAACCACGCGGCGCACTCGCGCGCCTCCTGGTACTCGACCTCGCCCCACGCCGCGAACACCTCCTGCGGCATCCGCGTGAACCACCCGCCGCTGGCGTACCCCTCCTCGCCGGTCGGATCCTGCATCACGCCGTCGACCGAGACGTTCTCGTGCACGACGATTCTCCCCATGACGGGCTCCCTTGCTCCGTTGGCCGATTGCCGGTCACCGATGACGGCAACCACCGAGGTGGACACCGCGGGTCGCGCGAACTGGGCGGGGGAAGGCGGGTGTTCTCAGAAGGGCGGGCGTTCTCAGAAAGGCGGGGCGGCCCGCGTGTCGTCACCGGCCTGCGGCGGCCGAGGGTCCCCTCCGCCCGGCGGCGCGACCCGCAGCGCGGCCGCGAGCAGCGCCACCTGCTCCGCGGGGGACGACGCGTGCAGGATCTCGGTGCGGTGCACCAGCCGCGGGGCGGCGACGGGCACGGCGTGCACGCCCGGCGCCCCGGCGAGCGCCGCGGCGGGCAGTACGGCGAGGCCGTGCCCCGCGGCGCACAGCGCGAGCAGCCCCCGCACGTCCGCGCCCTCGTAGCGCAGGGCCGCGCGGAAGCCCTCCGTGCCGCTCACCGTCCGCAGGCGGGCGAGCGGTAGCGCGGTGCCGGGCGCGTCGATCCAGCGGGCCTCGGACAGGTCGGCGAGGTCCACCCCCGCGCGGCCCGCCAGCGGGTGCCCGGCGGGCAGCGCGACGGCGAGCGGCTCCTCGGCGACGGCGAGCGCCGCCAGCGGCGCGGTGTCGGCCAGGGCCAGCGGGTCGCCGGGCGCGGCCGCCCCGTCGACGAGGCCCGCGTCGAGATCCCCGGCGGTGACACCGGCCACCACCGCCGCGCGGTCCAGGACCCGTACCGTCACGTCCAGCTGCGGCCGGCCGCGGCGCAGCCCGGCGAGGGCCGCGGCGAGCGGGCCCGTCACGGCGGTCGGGGCCGCCCCGACGACCAGCCGGGCCGCGGGCGCCGCGGTCAGCCGGGCGATGTCGGCGCGGGCCGCGTCCAGCCGCAGCAGCAGCGGCTCCGCGTGCTCCAGCAGCCGCGCCCCGGCGGGCGTCGGCGCGACCGGCCGCCGGCCGAGGAGCACCGCCGCGAGGTCGCTCTCCAGCGCCGCTATGTGCTGCGACACCGCCGACTGCGTGTAGCCCAGCTCGCGCGCGGCCGCCGAGAAGGAGCCGAGGCGCGCGACGGCGACGAACGTACGGAGCAGGTGCGGATCCACGCCCACCAGTATCGCCGCCCCATAAGTATCGCTGATGGAGAGGTCACACATCATCGTTGGCGCTTGTCGCCGTTGCCCGGTCAGGATGGCGGCATGCCCGATCCCCAGACGGCCGCAGCCGCCGTACCGCACGCCCCCGCCCCCCGTGTCGCCCTGGTCGGCGACCGCTCGCCCGGCGTCCGGGCCCACGCCCGCGTCCCCGGCATCCTGGACGCGCTGGCCGCCCGCGACGGCCTCGTCCTCGACGCCTACTGGATCCCCTCCGCCGACGCGGAGGACGCCGCCGCCCTCGCCGCCTTCGATGCGGTCTGGCTGCTCCCCGGCAGCCCCTACCGCAGCGAGCGCGGCGCGCTCACCGCCGTGCGCACCGCCCGCGAGCGGGGCATCCCCTTCCTGGGCAGCTGCGGCGGATTCCAGTACGCGGTCCTGGAGTTCGCCCGCCACGTGTGCGGTCTGTCCGGCGCCTCCCACGCCGAGGATGCACCGCCCGGCGCGGACGCGGCCGACCTCCTCGTCGTCCCGCTCGCCTGCTCCCTCGTCGGCCACGAGGGCGCGGTCGAGGTGGCCGCCGGATCGCTCGCCCGCGGCGTGCTCGGCGCCGAGCGGTCGGTCGAGCGCTACCACTGCTCGTACGGCCTGGCGCGCGGCCACCTCGACGTCCTGCGCGCGCACGGCCTGCGCTTCAGCGGCATCGACGACGCCGGCGACGTCCGCATCGCGGAACTGCCCGGCCACCCCTTCTTCCTGGCCGCCCTCTTCCAGCCCGAGCTGTCCGGCGACGGCACCCGCCCGCACGCCTTCGTCCGTGCGCTGGCCCGCGCGGCCACCGCCCACGCGGCGGGCAGGACCGGGCAGTTGGCCGGAAGCTGAACCGGCGGTCCGTCAGGGCGCCGCGCTGACCAGCCGACTTCATGATTGTCATAGAACTTCACTACGATCCTCCGATGATCACGAGAAGACTGCTGGCCATGGGAATGGCCGGTGGCCTACTGGCCACCCTCGTCTGCGGGCTGCTGCCCGCCGGCGCCGCCGCCGACGACGGCGAACCGGCGGCACAGCCCGCACCGAAGGTCGAACTCGTCCTCGACGTCAGCGGCTCCATGCGCGCCAAGGACATCGACGGGCAGAGCCGGATGTCCGCCGCGAAGCAGGCCTTCGACGACGTCCTCGACTCGACGCCGCCGAACGTCCAGCTGGGCATACGCGTCCTCGGTGCGGACTACCCCGGCAACGACCGCAAGACCGGCTGCAAGGACACCCGGCAGCTCTACCCGGTCGGACCGCTGGACCGCACCGAGGCCAAGACCGCCGTGGCGACGCTCGCGCCCACCGGCTGGACGCCGATCGGGCCCGCGCTGCTCGCCGCCGCCGACGACCTCAAGGCGGGCGGCGACGGCACCCGCCGCATGGTCCTCATCACCGACGGCGAGGACACCTGCAACGCCGACCCCTGCGACGTCGCCCGCGACATCGCCTCCCAGGGCATCCACCTGGTCATCGACACGCTCGGCCTGATCCCCGACTCCAAGACCCGCAACCAGCTCAGCTGCATCGCCGAGGCGACCGGCGGCACGTACACCACCGTCCAGCACAAGAACCAGCTGACCAGCAAGGTCAAGCAGCTCGTCAAGCGCAGCACCGACACGGTCGTCACACCCGTCTCCACCCAGGGCGCCGACAGCTGCAAGGACGCGCCCCTGCTCAAGGCGGGCCTGTACTCCGACCGCGAGACCTTCTCCGAGAACCGCTGGTACCGCGTCGAGGTGCCGCCGGGCAAGGAGCTGCGGGCGTCCGCGACGATCAGCGACGACCGCGCCGTGAACGCGAACTACGGCGTGCTGCTGCGCGGCGTCACCCTGCACGGCCGGGAGATCGTCCGCGACGACGAGGGCGGTACGGGCCGCACCGACGCCGTCTCCGCGGGCATTCGCTACCCCAAGCCGAAGGCCAACGACGACACGCCGCCGGAGACCGTGTGCCTCCAGGTCGGCAACTCCTTCTCCGCGCCGCCCGCCGTCAAGACCACCCCGGGCCTGCCCGTCGAGCTCGCCATCGACCTGGTGCCGAGCCCCGACCAGCCCTCCGACGTCGCCTTCTACGGCCTCGGCCGCGGCTGGTGGCTGCTCGGCCTGCTGACCCTCACCGGCGGTGTCGCCGGCCTGCTGACCGGCTGGGTCTCCCGCTGGCGGCTGAACACCGGAAGGGCCTCCTGATGCGCAACCTCCGACGAGTGGCCGCCGCGCTGCTCCTCACCGCCGCCGTGGTCGCGCTGCCCGCGGGGCACGCCCTGGCCGACGACGACACCCCGAGCGCCACGGCCACGGCGACCGCGACCGACGGCTCGGGCGACGCGGGCGACGACGGGCCGCCCACCGAGGCCGGCACCAACTTCCGCACGGCGGTCGCCGTCAAGCAGGGCGAGCAGGCCACCGCGAGCGCGTCGGCGGGCGACTACCTGTACTGGGTGGTGCCCGCCGACGCCGGGCAGCACGTCACCGTGAAGGCCACCGTGACGTTCGGCTCCGGTTCCGGGACCGCCGCCGCGCACAGCGCTTCCACCTGGCAGATCGACGTCTACGACGGCCTGCGCCGCCGCCAGGCCTGCCGCTACGGCGCGCAGACCCGCAGCGCCGCGGCGGACGCCGCGAGCGTCGAGCTGGTCTGCCACCTGCGCACCGTGCGCGCCTGGGCCGAGACCTGGTCGAACGACCCGCTGCGCGGCGCGTACTACCTGCGGCTGACCGCCCTCGACGTCCCCGAGGCAGACCTCGGCCAGCCCTTCCGTGCGGCCGTCGAGGTGACCTCGGACGGCACCGCGGGCCGCGACGCGGTCGACGGCTCGGTGGCGCCGGTGGTCTCCGCGAGCGCCCCCGACGTCTCGCCCGGCGGTGGCTGGGCCGGCACGTGGTGGTCGCCGCGCTGGCTGTGGACGGCCGGCGGCGGGCTGCTCGCCGTGGCCGCCGCGCTCGGCGGGCACCGGCTGGCCCGCGGCCCGATCGGCCGCCGCCCCTACCGGTCCGGCCCGCCGCCGCAGCCGTCCCGCCCGCACGAGCCGCCGCCGTACACCTCCTGACGGCGCGACGGCACACCCCGGGGGCGCCCCCTCCCGCACGGAGAGGGCGCCTTCGGGCTGCCGGCGGGCCTCCGCGTCCGGTCCCGCTGCCAGTGGGGTACGGACAGCAGCTCCTTCACCGCCGCTCCCCGCCGTACGGGCCGCCCGTGGCTAGAGTGTGCCGATGCGTGAAACCCCCGAGGAGACCGCGGCGCTCCAGGCCCTGCTCGACGCCTCGCTGTCGGACTCCACCTCCCACCTGCGCTCCATCTTCACCGGCCGCACCATGACCGCCGAGCAGCTCACCGCCGTCCTGACCGGCATGTGCACGCTCGCGCTGTCCACCGTCACGGCCAAGGGCGAGCCCCGGATCAGCGGCGCGGACGGCCACTTCCTGCACGGCCGCTGGTATTTCGGCACCGCCCGCACCGCCGCCAAGGCCCGCCACCTCGCCGCCCGCCCCGCCGCCAGCGCCGCCCACATGCGCGGCGAGGACCTCGGCGTCTTCACCCACGGCGACGCCGTCCCCCTCAACCCCCCGGACGCCGCCCCCGCCCCCGAATGGCCCAGCCTGCTCGCCTACTTCAAGGACTTCTACGGCGCCGACGCCTTCGACTGGGACCGCGACGTCATCTACTACCGCCTCGACCCCCACTGGATGACCGTCTTCGCCCCCGACCCGGCCAAACTCACCGCTCCCTGACCGCGCGTCACTTCCCACCCGGTGCGACCGGCGACCGGCGGGCCTGTCAGAGGTGCGTGCCAGACTGCCGGGCATGCCGCAGCTCGCAGATCTCACCCTCGCCGACTGGAACGCGCTCGACCAGGCCGGTGCACGCCGCCTCGCGCGGGAGGCCGCCGGGGCGGTCGGGGGGATGGCGGGGGAGGTCGGGGCGGCGGCCGACGGGGTGCGGTGGCGGGTGGGGATCGAGGCGCGGGGGCGGGAGTTCGCGCTGATACCCGGGGGGACGGTCACGCTGGGGTTCGGTGCGGAAGGGTGGGCGCCGAGTGCGGAGATGGCGGCCGACTACGCCGCGAGCGTGGCGCAGGGGTACGGCTGCGGGGACGACCTGCGGGCCCATCTCGCCGAAGTGCTCAGCCCCCTGCGCCGGGTGCGGCTGGGCGCGTTCCTGATGGCCGTGCGGGACGAGGAGCTGGACGAGTCGCCCGACGGGACCGCCGCCGTCCTCGCCGAGCGGGGCCTCCGGATGCCGGGGCCCGACGAGTGGGAGTACGCGTGCGGGGCGGGCCGCGGCACGCTCTTCCGGTGGGGCGACACGTGCCCGCTCGACACGATCCCGCTCGGCGGGCGCGGCGGCCCGCACACCGGGCCGAACGCCTTCGGGCTGCGCATCGCCTACGACACCTACCGCGCGGAGCTCTCCATCGACCCCGGCGCCGTCCACGGCGGGGACGGCGGGGAGTCCGTGTGCGGCGGCTACGGGAATCTGCTGGGCTGGCTGCCGCTGGCCACCGCCAACCGCAATCCGGGCATGGCCGAGTTCGTCCGCGGCCCCGAGGGCGAGGACTGCTGGGAGGACTGCTCCACCCGGCCCGTGCTCCCGCTCTGACCGCCGGGCGCGTCGGCGCAATACGCCGAGTGGCGTATGGCCGTGGCATGTGCGGAGGCGCATGCTTGCCCCACCCCCGAGGTGCCCCGCCGTTGCTCCCCCTTACGGCGGGGCACCGCCGTGCCCGCGCGGGTGCTTTCGCATCGGCGCGGAAAAAAAGGGGGAGCGGCCGGGAGGCGGAGCGGTGTAGTTTTCTGCTCGGCCGCTGCATCGCCCGAAGGAGGTGAGACCCGTGAACGCAGTACGCACATGGGTGCTCCCGTCCTGCCGCACGGCTGCGGAGGACTGAGTACACGTCCCCCCGGGAGCGCCCGCACACCACGGCACTCCCGAAAGGCAACACCTCATGAATCCCATAAAGTTCACCGCCGAGACGACCCCGGCGGACGGCCTGCGCGAACGCGACTTCACCGTCGCCGGGGTCCCCGGCGTACTCTGGTCGCCCGCGGGCACCACCGGCCGCGCACCCCTGGTCCTCATGGGCCACGGCGGCGGCACCCACAAGAAATGGCCGGGAATGACCGGTCGCGCCGAGCGCCTCGTCCGGGCGGGCGGCTTCCACGTCGCCGTCATCGACGCCCCCGGGCACAACGGCCGCCCGCTCAGCGCCGACGACGAGCGGGAGGTCGCCGCGCTGCGGCAGGCCATGGCGGCGGGCGAGCCCGTCGGCCCGATCGTCGTACGGCACAACGCCCGTATCGCCGAGCGCGCCGTACCGGAGTGGCGGGCCACGCTGGACGCCCTCCAGCAGCTTCCGGAGATCGGCCCGGACGGGCCTGTCGGCTACTTCGGCCTCAACATGGGCACCGCGATCGGCATCCCGCTGATCGCGGCCGAGCCGCGGATCACCGCGGCCGTCCTCGGTATGTTCTGGCCCGACACGGTCGCCGGGCTGGCCGCGCGGATCACCGTCCCCGTGCAGTACGCCCTCCAGTGGGACGACGAGCACATCCCGCGCGCCGCCGGGCTCGCGCTCTTCGACGCCCTCGGCTCGCAGGAGAAGACGCTGCACGCCAACGCGGGGCGTCACAAGGAGATTCCGCGCTTCGAGGCGGACAGCGCGGTCGCCTTCTTCACCCGCCACCTGCGCCACGCAGCGCCCGTCCCGGCGTCCTGACCCGCCCGGCGCCCGGCCCACGGTGGGCCGGGCGCCGAGCCCGGGGCACGATCCCGGTGCGCGACGCGGGGCGGGGGCGAGCCGCCGCGGACGTCCGTGGCGGGGTGCGCGGAAGGCCCGTCCTGGCTCCGGCGGACGTCGCCGGGACGCTCGTTGACGGCACGAGGCACCGCGCGGGCAATTCCGGCTGACGCCGGCGGCGGGCGTGCGTGGTGTGCGGCGCGGATCGCGCACCCTGCCGCGGGCGGCCTCGGGCCCCTCCCGGCGCCCCCTGGGCGGGCGGGCGGATTCCGCCGTCCGCCCACCCGGGCGCAGCGCGCGCTGCTACCGTGCGGGGCATGTTCCTCCACCGTGTGTAGGCCGAGCCGGCCGCCCCGCGACACCGCGGCCCCTCGCGCCCACCCACCGGCACGCGGCCCGTCCGGCGCCGCGACATCGAGGAACACCCATGCCTTCGTCACCCGCACGACCGGCGTATTCCGCCGTCCTCCGCAGGCCCCACGTCCTGCGGACCTTCGGCCCGGCGCTGCTGGGCCGCCTCTCCTACGGAACGGTCTTCGTCCCGCTGGCCGTCGCGCTCACCCGCACGACCGGCTCCTACGCCTGGGCGGGCGCCGCCGTCGCCTGCTTCGGGCTCGGCACCTCCGTGCCGGCGCCGCTGCGCGCCCGCCTCATCGACCGGCGGGGCCCGCGCCGCGTCCTGCCGGTCCTGGCCCTGGCGTACGGCGCGGTGCTGCTGGCGCTGACCGCCGCGACCTGGTCGCCCGGCACGCCGCGGCCGCTGCTCGCGGGGCTCACTCTCGCGGCGGGTGTGTGCTCGCCGCCGCTCGGACCGGTGATGCGCACGCTGTGGAGCGACCTCGTGCCGGACCCCGAACTGCGTTCGCGGGCCTTCTCGCTGGACACGGTCGCCGAGGAAGTGCTGTACGTCGCCGGGCCGCTGCTGGCCGGTGTGGTCATCGCGGTCGGCAATCCCGCGGCCGGTGTGGGCGCGAGCGCCGTGCTGGTCGTCGCGGGCACGCTGGCGATGTGCGCGTCGCCCGCGATGCGGGACGCCGCGCCGCCCCGCGAGCGGGCGGCGAAGCCGGTCCTGCCCCGGACGGGCCGCCCGGCGTGGCTGGTGCCCGCCGCCGTGGCGGGCGCGCTCGGGGTGTCCCTGGGCGCGCAGGAGTTGCTGGTCGTCGCGTTCGCCCGCGGGCGGCACGACCTCGCGGCGGTGGCCTGGGTCCAGGCCGCGGTCTCGGCGGGCAGCGTGCTCGGCGGCATGGCGTACGGCGCCCGCAGCTGGCGGATGCCCGCGCGCCGCCGCCTGGCGCTGCTGGCGGCGGCCCTCCCCGTGCCGCTCGCCCTCGCCGGGCTGGCGAACGGCGTGTACGTGCTCGCGGCGGTGCTCGGCTGTACGGGGGCCTTCGTCGCCCCCGCCCTCTCCACCGCCTACCTCCTCGCGGACGAGGAAGCCGCGGACGACGCCCGCACCAGGGCCGGCACCTGGGTCAACAGCGCGTTCAACGCCGGTCACACCGCCGGTACGGCCGCCACCGGAGTGGCCCTCGGCGCCCTCCCGCTGTGGCTGTGCTTCGTGGCGGCGGCCGTCCCGACGCTGTTGTCGTCCGCCCCGGCCGCGGGGCTGCCGTCCGCCCGGAAGGGCCTCCGCGCGCGGGCGGCTGCCCGGACCCGCGAGGGGTGGCCGACGGGCCCGCCGCCCACCGTCCCGCCCGCCGGGCCGCCGGTCTTCTCCTGCCCGACGTGCCGCGGGCCCCTGCCCGAGGGGCGCACGGGGTGCGCGGGATGCGCGGTTTCCGGCGAGGAGTGACCCGGCGCCGGGCGTCCCGGGCCCGCAGGCGTTTGAGGCCTGCGCTTTCCCGCTCGCGCGGCCCGGCAGGAGTCCCGCGCGGCCGCTGGGACCTGCCCGGTCGGCCCCGCGCCCGGCGGACGTCAGCCGGGCAGGGCCGCCGTGAGGTCGACCTCGGCGAGCTGGCCGGAGAAGCCCAGTTGGGCGACGCCCAGCAGAGTGCTCGCCGTGGTGAACGCCGGGGCGAGCGCGGAGGAGGTGAGGCGCTGCCAGACGGCGCCGAGGTCGTCCCGGTCGTCGCTGCGGACGTAGACCACCGAGCGGATCACGTCCTGCGGCCCGGCGCCCACCGCGGCCAGGGCGATCAGGGCGTTCTCGACGATCCGGTCGACCTGGGCGTCCAGCGAGCCGGGTCCGACGAGGTTGCCGTCGCCGTCCAGCGGGCACTGACCCGCCAGATGCGCGGTGCGCCCGGCCTCCACGACGGTGACGTGGTGGTAGCCGGGCGTGGGGTGGAGCCGGTCGGGGTTGATGCGGGTGATCCTCGGCGTCATCCCGCGAGTGTGAGCCACGCCCCCACCCACCCGCACCCGCGTTTCCGCCGCCGCAGCCGAGGCCCCGTCAGCGCGCCGCCGCCGTGAGCGCGGCGGACAGCTCCGCCGTGTCCGGCGGACGGGCTCCGGCGCGGGAGACGGTCAGGGCCGCCGCGGCGCCCGCACGGTGCAGGACGCGGGCGAGTACGGCGCCGTCGAGGGCGGAGGGGAGCCGGGTGCGGGCGGCGGCGCCGGTGAGGCCCAGCGTGTGGAGGGTGTCGAGGGCCGCGGACGTGAAGGCGTCCCCGGCTCCCACGGTGTCGACGACCTCGGCGGGGACGGGCGCCCCGGCCACCCGGCCCGCCGCGGTGAAGGCGTGCGCGCCCTGCGCGCCGAGCGTCACGAAGACCGCCGCGGGCCCGAGCCGCAGCCAGCGCGCGGCCACCTCGCCCGGCTGCTCGCCCGGGTAGAGCCAGGCCAGGTCCTCGTCGCTGGCCTTGACGACATCGCTGAGCGCCACGCACCGCTCGGCCGCTGCGGCGGCCGCCGCCCGCTCACCCATCAGCGCGGGGCGCACGTTCGGGTCGTAGCTCACCGTCGCCGCCGCCCGCAGCCGCGCGGCCACCTCCTGCGCCGCCGTCGCGCCCGGCGCCACCACCGCGCCGATCGACCCGAGGTGCACATGGCGTACGCCGTCCGCCGGGAGGTCCACCGGCCGCAGCGTCCAGCCGATCGCGAAGGCGTACGTCGCCGCGCCGCGCGCGTCCAGCGTGACGACGGCGGTGGGCGTGGCCTGGCCCGGCTGGCCGTCCGTCAGCACCCGCACCCCGGCGCCCTCCAGGTGCTTCCTGACGAGCTTCCCGGCCGGATCCTCCCCGAGCTGGGTGAGCAGTGCCGTGCTCCGCCCGAGCCGGGCCAGCCCGTAGGCGACGTTGGCGGAACTGCCGCCGGGGTGCGTCACATCGGGAGCGCCGGGCGTGCGGACGACGTCGGCGACGCTCTCGCCGACGGCCAGGAAGTCGGTCATCCGCTCATCATCCCGCACCCCGCGGCCGAGCGCGGTGAGGTCCTGCCCGACGGAGAACGCCGCACCGGCCCGCGGCCCCGGCGCGTGAGCGGCGCGGCCGGGGATGCGAGGATGGGGACCATGAACAATGTGTACTTCGACATCTCGATCGACGGGAAGCCCGCCGGACGCATCGTCTTCCGGCTCTTCGACGACGTGGTGCCCAAGACCGCCACGAACTTCCGCGAGCTGGCCACCGGCGTGCACGGCTTCGGGTACGCGGGCTCCGCCTTCCACCGGATCATCCCGGCGTTCATGCTCCAGGGCGGCGACTTCACCTCCGGTGACGGCCGCGGCGGCAAGAGCATCTACGGCGAGAAGTTCGCGGACGAGAACTTCCAGCTCAAGCACGACCGCCCGTTCCTGCTCTCGATGGCGAACGCCGGGAAGAACACCAACGGCTCGCAGTTCTTCGTCACGACCGTCGTGACCGACTGGCTGGACGGCAAGCACGTCGTCTTCGGCGAGGTCGTCGAGGGCCAGGAGCTCGTCAAGACGATCGAGGGCAAGGGCTCGCGCAGCGGCGCGCCGTCCGCGAAGGTCGTCATCACCGAGTCCGGCATCGTCGACTGACCGACCCCGACCACCACGCCCCGCCGCCAGGCGGGGCACCGCGAGGGCCCCCGGCACACCGCCGGGGGCCCTCGCGTCCACCGGGTCACAGGGATTCCTGGCCGTCCAGCAGCACCCGCCCGCCGACCTCGACGACGCCGTCCGGGTGCGGCGCGGTCATGATCTGCGAGCCGCGGCCCTGCGCGATGTTCAGCGCCCGTCCCAGCCGCTCGGTGAGCAGCAGCGCGGCGGCGCCGGTCGCCTCGTCCTCGTCGATCCCGTCGTCCCGGCCCGGGAAGGCCCGCGCCCTGACCCGGCCCGCGGCCTTGTCCTGCCAGGCCCAGGCGTAGATCCACTCGCCAGGTGGCGGCACCTCCAGCGCGTCCACCTCCGCCGCCGAGCCGTACTGGAGCAGGGTGCGCGGCGGCGCCCAGGCGGCCTGCGCCCCGATCCAGCAGAATTCGCCGTCCAGCCGGACGCCCACCACGCCCGCGGGCGTCACCAGCTCCGGCAGGTCGAGCAGCCAGCCCGTGCCGACGCACGGGTGCCCGGCGAAGGGCAGCCGCAGGGTGGGGGTGTAGATGTCGACGGCGCCGCGCTCGGGGTCGTCGACGAAGACGGTCTCGCTGAAGCCCAGCTTCCCGGCGAGCCGCTGCCGGTCGAGGGCATCGGGCACGGCGGAGCCGTCGCGGACGACGGCCAGCTCGTTGCCGTGCCGCCCGTCGGCTCCGCAGAAGACGCGAAGGACGTCGTATTCGGTCACGCGCGCAGTCAACCACGTCCCGCGGGCGACGACGTCCCGCGAGGCCAGGAGCGTTTGCCGGCGGACGGACGGGGCAGGCGAGGAGCGCAAGGGGGCCGGACGCGGTACGCGCGGCGACCGACCGGTGGGACGACGTGCGGTAGGCGGGGCCGGGTCCGGCACACAATCGGGCACGGATGGGACGGTCTCGTGATGCAGCAGCAGACAGCGCCGACGACGCGCACCAAGTCCTGGACCCTCAACCTGGAGATCGCCGAGGAGAGCGCGGACGCGACCACGGTCGAGGCCGCCCTCGACACCGGCGAGAGCACCCTGCGCACGCAGGCCACCGCGCAGCGGAATCCCGGCGACCCGCCCGCTCCCGAGGTCGGCGACGAGTACGCGGCCGGGCGGGCGCTGCTGGACCTGGGCAGGCAACTGCTCCGGATGGCGACGGTGGACGCCGCCGCCAACGAGAAGTCCGCCGCCCACGAGCCGCCGGTCCGCTGACGCGGCGGGGCGCTCGGGCCGGGGAGGCCTGTCCGGGCCCGGGCGTCAGCGCTCCGCGGGGACCGGGGCGGGCAGCAGCCCGTCGGCGAGGAGCCCCGCGTGGATCGCCATGGCGACGATCTGCACGGCGGACTGCGGCCGGATCAGCACCGTGATCTCCGTGATCCGCCGTGCGCCGTCGAAGTGCAGCAGGTCGATGCCGTGGATCTGGCGGCCCTTGACCGTCGCCAGGAAGGGCAGCGCGGTAGCGGTGGCCCGCGTCCCGTCGGCCCCGCGGTCCGCGGCGCCGTCGAGCCGGCCGCCGTAGTGGACGTCCTCGAAGGTGCGGTAGAGCACCCCGAAGAGCCCGATCACCAGCCGCTTGCCCTCGAACGGCCGGAATTTGACGGGGCTGTAGAGCCGGATGTCGTCGGTGAAGAGGTCGTCGAGCACGGTCAGTTCCCGGTTCTCGACGGCGGCGCGGAAGCGCTCTGCGGTGGCCACGGGCGTACCTCCCCTGTGAAGCCCTGGCTGGGGGCCTCTTCTCGATAGTCATGAAGGTGACTAGTCACAGTGTTGACTATCCCGCGGTCAGGTGTGGCCATTTCACGCCACTGCACGCGCGCCCCACTGTCCCGCGGCGAAACCGCCCGCGCCGCTCCGTCCGGTGCCGCAGCCCGCCGCCGGAGCCCCGGCTCACGGAGACCGCCGGAGGGCGGGAACCGCGGGAGCGGCGTGCGCCGTCTCAGCGGTCACCCGGCATCGGACACCCCGCATCGGACCGGGCATCGGCGGAGGGACGGGACGGTGACGGACACGACGGACGAGAACGCACTCGACGGTACGAACGGCCCGCTCGCCCGGCGCGAGGTCGTCCGGCTCGCCGAGCGCCACGGGTTCGGTGCCGCGCACGGGAGCGTCGCCCTCGGCGGCGGTGACGCCGGCTGCGCGGCCGTCGCGCTGGCGGTGGCGCTGCTGCCCCCGGGGATCGGCCTGCTCGCCGGGCCCTTCGGGCCGGTCGCGGCGTCCGTCGGCGCCACCCTGGTCATGGCGGGGGTCGCCGTACCCGTCCTGGCCTTCGGCTACGAGCGGCGGCGCGACAGCCGTATCCCGCGGCTGCACCTCTTCGACGGCGGCCTCGTCATCGGCTACCCGCCCGCGCGTCCGTCCGACCCGTCCCGCCCGGAGGGCTTCGCCGTCCTGCCGTGGTCCGACGTCCGCGTCGTCGAGCGGGTCCACACCACGACCGTGGGCCAGGGCGGCTCCGTCCAGCAGGTGTGGCGGCTCGAACTGCACGTCCGCGGCGGCCCGCTGCTCTGCTCGCTGGGCGACACCCATCGCGGCGCGCAGGTGCTGCGGCTCGCCCTCGCGGGCGGCGCGGACACCGCCGACGCCTGACGCCACGGTCGTACGGCCTACGGCCCGGACCGTACGGCGGGGTCCTACGACCCGTCCGCGACGACGGCGCCCAGCGTGTCCAGCGTGTCCCGTATCAGCTCGGGCAGGTCGCGGGACTCCTCGGCCGCGACCCAGCGCTCGAAGCCGGCTTTGAAGACGGCAACGCCCGCCTCGGCGGTCACCGTCGCTGCGGGCTCGGGCACCCCGCGGTCACGCAGGGCGGCGAGGACCGCGGCCGACAGCGTCGCGAGCTTGATCAGCTCGCGCTCCAGCAGGTCGGAGTTCGCCGTGATCACCGCGTGCCGCTCGCGCGCGAATTCCCGGCGGCCGGTGAACAGCTTCGCCGCCGCGTCCAGCCCCGCCGCCACCGCCCGCATCGGTCCGGCGGAGGCGGGGGCGCCGGTGACCGCCGCCACGAACGCCTCCTGGAGCAGGGCGCTGCCCGCGAACAGCACCTCGCGCTTGTCGGCGTAGTGCCGGAAGAACGTCCGCTCCGTCAGTCCGGCGCGGCCGGCTATCTCCGCGACGGTCGTCTGCTCGTAGCCGCGCTCGCGGTAGAGGTCCAGTGCGGCCTTCGCCAGCCGGCCGGGTGTGTCCGGCTCCCATCTGCCCATGGCTGGATTTTACTCTGACGACAGGGACTGACGTCAGATGTTAGTGTCGATGACAGCAACTGACATCACCTGACACCGATTGTCTGGGGTTCTCTCCATGCGTTATTTCGTCACCGGTGCTTCCGGCTGGATCGGTTCCGCCACCGTGGCCGAGCTGATCGCGGCCGGCCACCAGGTCAGCGGCCTCGCCCGGTCCGACGCCTCCGCCGCCGCGGTCACCGCGGCGGGCGCGGACGCCGTCCGCGGCACGATCGACGACCTCGACGTCCTGCGGGACGCGGCCGCCGAGTCCGACGGGGTCGTCCACCTCGCCTTCAAGCACGACATCGCCTTCTCCGGCGGCTTCCAGGAGGCCGCCGAGGCCGACCGGCGCGCGGTCGACGCGCTCGGCGGGGCCCTTGCCGGCAGCGACCGCCCGCTGGTGCTCGCCTCCGGCGTGGCGGGCCTCAAGCCGGGCCGGCTCGCGACCGAGCGGGACATGCCGCAGGTCGACGGCTCGCCGGTCTCCCTGCGGGCGACGACCGCGGAGGCCGTGCTCGCGCTCGCCTCGCGCGGTGTGCGCTCGTCGGTCGTCCGGATCTCGCCCACCGCCCACGGCGACGGCGACCACGGTTTCGTCGCGAGCCTCATCGCCTTCGCCCGCGACAAGGGCTCGGCCGGCTACATCGGCGACGGCGCCAACCGCTGGCCCGCCGTCCACCGCTCGGACGCCGCCCGGCTGTTCGCCCTCGCGGTGGACAAGGCCCCGGCCGGGTCCGTGCTGCACGCCGTCGCCGAGCAGGGCGTGCCCTTCCGGGAGGTCGCCGAGACGATCGGCCGCCACCTCGGGGTGCCGGCCGTCTCCGTCGCGCCCGAGGACGCGGGCGCGTACTTCGGCTGGATGAGCGGCTTCGCGGGCCTGGACGCCCCGGCGTCCAGCGACCTCACGCAGGAGCTGCTGGGCTGGCACCCGACCGGACCCGGCCTGCTGGCCGACCTGGACGAGGGCCACTACTTCCGGGCGCCGGGCACCGGAGCCTGAGCGGTGCCCCCGGCGGCGGGGGCCCGTCGGGTCGCGGGCACCGGAGCCTGAGCGGCCCGGGCACCGCAGCCTGAGCGGTCGGGGCCCCGTCAGGCCGCGGGCGCCGGGTCCGTCGCGCAGCTCGCGAGCAGCGCGCCCACCAGCCCGCGGGCCCAGTCGCCGGAGGCGGGCCGGTTGCTGAAGACGGCGCGGTAGTAGAGCGGGCCGAGCAGCATGTCGACGGCCCGCTCCACGTCGGGGACCGCCCCGCCGCGGGCGCGCGCGCGGCCGATGATCGCCGTGAGCTGCTCGTGCCGGTCGGCGGCGCACGCGCAGCCGCCCTCGGGCCCCGAGCCGATGGTGGCGCGCATCAGGGCCAGGACGTCGGGGTCGGCGAGGTCCGTCGCGACATCGGCCATCCAGCGCTCCAGGTCGCCCGCCAGCGAGCCGGTGTCGGGCACCACCACGTCACCGCTGAAACGGCTGGTCGCGACATCGGCCAGCAGCTGGGCCACCGAGCCCCAGCGCCGGTAGACGGTGGTCGGGTGGACGCCCGCGCGGGCGGCGACGACCGGGACGGTCAGCGGCTCGGCCGGCTCGGCGGCGACCAGTTCGGCGACGGCGCGGTGGACGGCGGCCCGCACCCGGGCCGACCGGCCGCCGGGGCGCCGCGGGGCTGCTTCGGTCATGGGGAAATTATCGCACTGGTCACTGCGTTAGCCTAGGAGCCACTAACGCAATGATCACTGCATCCGGAGAGATCCATGACCGTCGCGCCGCACTCCCAGGAGCACGGACCCGCCGCACCGCCCGCCCCTCCCGTCCCGCGTGCCGGCATACCCCGGCGCGGCCTCGGCCGGGGCGCCGCCTTCGCCGTCATCGCCGCGATCTTCGTCCTCTTCATGGCCGCCTCCAGCGCGCCCTCCCCGCTCTACGTCGTCTACCAGCACGCCTGGGGCTTCTCCGCGACCATGCTGACCACCGTGTTCGCGGTGTACGTGGCGGGCATGATCGGCGCGCTGCTCGTCCTCGGCGCCCTCTCCGACCACGTCGGACGCCGACCCGTCCTGCTGTCGGCCATCGCCCTGGAAGCGGTGGCCATGGTGCTCTTCGTCACCGCGGGCAACGTCTCCGTGCTGCTCACCGCCCGCCTCGTGCAGGGCGTCGCCACGGGCGCCGCCATGACGACGCTCGGCGCGGCCCTGGTCGACCTCAACCCGCCGCACGCGCCGCACCGCGCGGGCGTGATCAGCGGCGCCGCCCCCACCTTCGGGCTCGCGGTGGGCTCGCTGGGCTGCGGCTTCCTGGTGCAGTACGGGCCGCACCCGACGCGGCTGGTCTACGTGGCCCTGCTCGCCGGACTGGTCGTCGCGGGGCTCGTCGCCGCGCTGCTGCCGGAGACCTCGCAGCGCCGCCCCGGCGCCGTACGCTCGCTCCAGCCGCGGCTCGGCGTCGCGCCCCGGCTGCGGGCCGACCTGCTCGCCCTGGTGCCGATCCTGGTCGCCAGCTGGGCGCTCGGCGGGCTCTACCTCGCGCTCGGGCCCTCGGTCGCCGCGGGGCTGTTCGGCCTGTCGAGCCATGTCGTCGGCGGCCTGGTCGTCACGCTGCTGTGCGCGCCCGCGTCCGTGACGGCCTTCGCGCTGCGGCCCTGGCCGACCGAGCGCACCCTCGCCCTGGGCGCGGGGCTGCTGGCGCTGGGCACGGGCGTGGGCCTGGCAGGCGTGGAGGCCGACTCGGTCACCGCGGCGGCGCTCGGCACCGCCCTCGCCGGTGTCGGCTTCGGGGCCGCGGGCCTGGCGAGCTTCGGCACGCTGGCCCGGATCGCCGGACCGGCCGAGCGCGGCGAGCTGTTCGCGGTCGCCTTCGTCATCTCCTACCTGGCCTTCAGCATCCCCGCGGTCATCGCGGGCTTCGCCACCACCGACGTCGGGCTGCACCGCACCGCGGTCGTCTACAGCTCCGCCGTGATCGCCTTCGGCGTCCTCGCGCTCGCCGCCCAGCGGCTGCGGACCTCCCGCGCCGCCGCCCGCGCCTCGGCGGCCGGGTGACGCGGATCACCCCGCGGGGCTTCCAGCGGCGGTCACATCCGGCCCGGCCCGGGAGTCAGTGCAGTGCAAGCCACCGCAAGGGGCCACCACCGCAAGGAGACCGTCATGGACGCCCGTCTGAGCTACTACACCAACCCCGTCGGCGCCAAGGTCACGAAGTTCGTCAACTCCGCGGGCAAGGCGGTCGCCGACTCGTCGCTGCCCGCCGCCACCCAGGAGCTGGTCAAGATCCGCGCCAGCCAGATCAACGGCTGCGGCTTCTGCCTGGACATGCACACCAAGGACGCCGCGGCCGCGGGGGAGGACCAGCAGCGTCTGCACATGGTCGGCGCGTGGCGGGAGGCCACGGTCTTCACCGAGGCCGAGCGCGCCGCCCTCGCGCTGACCGAGGCCGGCACCCGGATCGCCGACTCCGCGGGTGTGCCCGACGACGTGTGGGCCGAGGCCGCCCGGCATTACGACGAGGAGCAGCTGACGGCGCTGGTGTGCCTGATCGGCGTGATCAACGTCTACAACCGGCTGAACGTCCTGACCCGCCAGCCCGCGGGCGACTACCAGCCCGGCCAGTTCGGCTGACCCGTCCCGCCCGCCTGCCCGCGGAGCCGGTGCCCTGTCACGGGGGAGCACCGGACCGCCGGACAGGGCAAGGGCCCGCCTCCCGTGACGGGAGGCGGGCCCTCGGCTGCTGCGTGCGGCGCCGTCAGCGTGCGGCGCGGTCCTCCGCGCCGCGCTTCTCCTTCAGGCGGACCGCCTCCTTGCGCACCTCGGCCTGCGTGGCGCGCTCCTTCTCCAGCCACTGCGGGCTCTCCTGCTTGAGCGCCTCGACCTGCTCGGTGGTGAGCGCCTCGGTGACACCGCCGCGCGCCAGGCCCGCGATGGACACACCCAGCTTCGCCGCGACGACCGGGCGCGGGTGCGGCCCGTCACGCCGCAGGTCGCGCAGCCACTGCGGCGGCTCGGCCTGGAGCGCGTCCAGCTCCGTCCGGGAGACGACACCCTCCTGGAACTGCGCGGGGGTGGCCGGGAGGTACACGCCCAGCTTCTTGGCCGCCGTGGCGGGCTTCATCGTCTGGGCGGATTTCTGCGACGTCATGCCCACCAGGGTAACGAGCGCGTGTGCCGCCCCCGACCATCGCCGATAGCCTTGCCGGGTGACCGGCACGCACGAGACCCACCCGACCCCCGACGCCCGCGACACCCCGGAGGCTCCCGAGGACCCCGCGCCGCCCGCCGTGGCCGGGGGGCCGGTCTTCCGGCTCGCGTACGTCCCCGGCGTGACCCCGTCCAAGTGGGTGCGGATCTGGGGCGAGCGGCTGCCCGACGTCCCGCTGGAGCTGGTCGCGGTGCCCCCCGCGGAGGCCGCGGGGCTGCTGCGGGGCCGCGGGGCCGACGCCGGGCTGCTGCGGCTGCCGGTCGACCGCACCGACCTCAGCGCGATCCCGCTCTACACCGAGGCGACCGTGGTCGTCGTCCCCAAGGACCACTTCGTGGCCGCCGCCGAGGAGATCGCGCTCGCCGACCTCGCCGACGAGCTGGTGCTGCACCCCCTCGACGACACCCTCGGCTGGGAGCGCCCGCCCGGCCGCCCCGCCCTGGAGCGCCCGGCGACCACCGCGGACGCCGTCGAACTGGTCGCGGCAGGCGTGGGCGTGCTGGTCGTCCCGCAGTCGCTGGCCCGGCTGCACCACCGCCGCGACCTCACCTACCGCACGGTCGCCGACGCGCCGCAGTCGCAGGTCGCGCTGTCCTGGCGGGAGGACGCGACGACCGACCTGGTCGACGACTTCATCGGCATCGTCCGCGGCCGCACGGTCAACAGCAGCCGCGGCCGGCGCGCCGCCGCGGACACGGCGCCCGCCAAGGCCAAGGACGGTGCCGCGGCCGGCAAGGCCGCCGCGGGACGCAAGAAGCCGGGCGCCGCCCGTACGCCCGCGGGCAAGGGGGCCAGGACGTCCCTGCCGCCGCGCCGCGGCAAGCCGCGCCGCCGCGGCTGACACCACGCGCGAACGCGCCCGGTCCGCACACGGCGGTCCGGGCGCGTACGCACCGGGGCTCAGCCCAGGCCGACCGACTTCAGCCAGGCCGTGGCCACGTCGAGCGGGTCCTTCTTGTCGTTCTGCACCTGGGCGTCCATGTCGAGCAGCGACTTCGTGTCGAGCTTGGCCGACACCGCGTTGATCGCCGCGACGGCCTCCGGCGACAGGGCGGTCTTGGACACCATGGGCTGGACGTTCGCGATCCCGAAGAGCTTCTTCGGGTCCTGGAGCGTCACGAAGTGCTCGCGGGTGATCGACGCGTCCGTGGTGAAGACGTCGGCGGCCTGCACGCTGTTCGACTTCAGCGCCTGCACGGTGAGCGGGCCGCCCGCGTCCAGCGGCTTGAAGGACTTCGGGTTCAGCCCGTACTGCGACTTCAGACCCACCAGGCCCTGCTCCCTGGTCTGGAACTCCGGCGAGCCGCCCACCACGATGTCCGAGCCGTACTTGGCCAGGTCGGCGATCGTCGACTGCGACGTCAGGTGGTATTTCGCGGCGGTCTCCTTGTTGACCGTCAGCGAGTCCTTGTCCTCGGCCGGCGCCGGGTCGAGCATCGTCAGCGCCGGGTCGAGCTTGGCCTCGATCGCCGCGGTCGCCGCCTCCGGGGTGGTGGGCGTGGCGGTCTTGTCCAGGTAGGACAGCAGCGAGCCGTTGAACTCCGGCAGCACGGTCACGCTGCCGTTCTTGACGAGCCCGTAGGTGATCTCGCGGGTGCCGATGTTGGGCTTGTACTGGACGGTGACGCCCTTGGCCTTGAGCGCCTCGCCGTACAGGTCCATCAGCAGGACGCTCTCGGCGAAGTTGTTGGACCCGACCACCACGGTGCCGCTCTGCGGAGCCTTGCCCTTGCCGGTGTCGGACGCGGGCGGCGCCGCGGGCTTCAGCGGGTCGGAGTCGGACGAGGAGGAGTCGCTACAGCCCGCGAGGAGCGCCGCGGCCGTGGTCGCGGCGATGAGGATCGCCGTCACTCGGAGGTGTCGAGGGCCTGTGCTGCTGCTCTGCGAAGGTGAAGTCACGATTCCCGCTTCCGGGGGTGAGGGTTCGGATGGCGTTCAGTTGTCGTCGAAACGTCGGTTCCGTACACCGAATGATCCAATCCAGCGGCCGCAAAGGGCGTCAAGGCCGCCAGGGTCACCGATTGGCATCGATGCCCGCCGGGCGCGGAACGCGCCGTCCGCGCCCGACGGGACGTCAGATGTGCTATCGGTGCACGCCCTCGGCGTACGGTCCGGTCACCGGCCGCGCCGTACGCCGGGGGACACGATCACCCGTCCGACCAGCCAGAACAGCCCGATCATGGCGAGCGCGAGGGCCGCGATGAGCGTCGCCCCGCCCACCACGATCCGGTAGTTGTACTGGTAGAGGCCGTCGACGACGAAGCGCCCCAGGCCGCCGAGCGAGACCGTCGCCGCGATCGCGGTGGTCGAGACCACCTGGATCGCCGCCGAGCGCAGCCCGCTGAGCACCAGCGGCAGCGCCATGGGCAGTTCGACCTGGAGCAGCACCGCGACCGGCCCCATGCCCATTCCGCGCGCCGCGTCGACCGGCGAGGGGTCGACGGTGCGCATCGCCTCGTAGGTCGTGACCAGGATCGGCGGCACGGCCAGTGCCACCAGCGGGATCATCACCGGGGTGAGGCCCAGGCCCAGCCAGAAGAACATCAGCACCAGCAGGCCGTAACTGGGCAGCGCCCGGGCCGCGGTGGCGATGAGCGCCAGCGCGTTGCCGCCGCGCCCGGTGTGGCCGGTCACCAGGCCCACGGGCAGTGCGAGGGCGGCGGCGATGCCGAGCGCGGTGAAGGTGTACTGGAGGTGCTCCAGCAGCCGGTGCGGGATGCCGTACGCGCCGTGCCAGTTGGCGCCGTCCCGGAAGAAGTCGCTGATGAAGTGGAAGAGGCTCATGACGCGGCCTCCGCCGGTGCGGGCCCGGACTTCTCGACGGCGGCGGCGCGCGCCGCCCGGTCCGCGGCCCGGGTGCCGCGCGGCAGCCACGGGGTCAGCACGGTGCGCAGCACGACGAGCACGATGTCCATCAGCACCGACAGCACCGCGATGGACAGCACCGAGTTCAGCGCCAGGTTGGAGCGGTGGTAGAGGATCGCGTCCTGGAGCAGGTTGCCCAGCGCGCCCTGGTTGCCGATGATCGCGCCGACGCTCACCAGGCTGATGCTGGACGCGGTCGCGACCCGAAGCCCGGCGAAGATCGCCGGTACGGCGAGCGGCAGTTGCACCCTGAGATAGCGCTGGACGGGTCCGAGTCCCATCGCGGTGGCCGCCGACATCGTCTCCTCGGGCACCGATCTGACGCCGTCGACGATCGCCGGGATCAGGATCACCAGCGTGTAGACCGTCAGCGGGATCATCACCGTCGTCCTGGTCGCGCCGGTCCAGTCGATCAGGAAGACGAAGAAGGCCAGCGACGGGATCGCGTACAGCACCGTGGTGACCCACAGCAGCGGCGGGTAGATCCAGCGGAAGCGCACGCACAGCTGCCCCAGCGGCAGCGCGACCGCCAGGCCGATCCCGACCGGGATCATCGCCTCCTGGACGTGCAGCCCGACCAGGCCGAGGTAGGAGTGCTGGAGGTCGCTCGGGATGTCGAAGAAGCCCGTGCCGCTCATGTGGCCGCCCCGGCCTTGGGGGCGACGTCCCGGCCGGCGCCGCCGCCGTCCGGGCCGGTGGCGTGCGCGCTGCGGATCGCGGCGCCGATGGCCTCCTGCGAGACCACCCCGGCGACCGCGCCCTCGCCGTCCACGGCGACCGCCCAGCCGGTCGGCGAGAGCACCGCGCAGTCCAGCGCGTCCCGCAGTGACTCGCGCCCGGCCGCGAAGGGCCTGCCGTGCGGCAGCAGCCCCTCCGCACCCTTGCCCGCCGCCGCGGCGGCGTCCTGTGCCGGGGCCCAGCCCAGTGGCCGGCCGTCGGCGTCGGTGAGCAGGACGTACGGGGCCCCGGTCGCGGCGGCCCGCGCGGCGCGCTCGGCGTCCGCACCGACCGGCAGCACGGGCTCCGTCAGCAGCTCCAGGCCCTGCGAGGAGAAGAAGGACAGCCGCCGGATGCCGCGGTCGGTGCCGAGGAAGTCCTCGACGAAGGCGTCGGCGGGCGAGCTGAGCAGCTCGTGGGGCGGCGCGAACTGGGCCAGCACACCGCCGGTGCGCAGCACCGCGATCATGTCGCCGATCCGGATGGCCTCGTCGATGTCGTGGGTGACGAAGACGATGGTCTTGCCCAGCTCCTCCTGGATCCGCAGCAGTTCGCCCTGGAGGCTCTTGCGGACGATCGGGTCGACCGCGGAGAACGGCTCGTCCATGAGCAGCACGGGCGGGTCGGCGGCGAGCGCGCGGGCCACGCCGACGCGCTGCTGCTGGCCGCCGGAGAGCTGGTACGGGTAGCGCCTGGCGAGCCCCGCGTCGAGGCCGACGCGGTCCATGAGTTCGCGGGCCCGCTCCCGGGCCCGGCCGCGGTCCCAGCCGAGCATGCGGGGGACGGTCGCGATGTTGTCGACGATGGTGCGGTGCGGGAAGAGCCCGGCGTTCTGGATGACGTAGCCCATGGACCGGCGCAGCGTGTTGACCGGCTGCTCGCGTATGTCCGCGCCGTCCAGCAGGATCCGCCCGGAGGTCGGCTCGACCATCCGGTTGACCATCCGCAAGGTGGTGGTCTTCCCGCATCCCGACGGGCCCACCAGGACGGTGATCGAGCCGTCCGGGATCTCCAGCGACAGGCCGTCGACCGCCGTGGTGCCGTCGGGGTATCGCTTGGTAACTGACTCTATCTGTATCAAAGTGCCGAATACCCCTCGGGATCGGGCATGGACGGCCTGCCTCCGGTCGGTTTCGGACAGGCCGGTGCCAGAAGAGTCTAGGGGGTGCCTTGTGGGTCTCCGCGGCGTCGCGTGCCCCGGCACGCACATCTGCTGCGTTGTCGTCGGTCGACAACGCTCCGCGTTGCCTCCCTCCTCCGCCTTGCAGCTGCACGCACCGGACCCCGCTCCTTCCTCCACGGAGACCCACAAGGCACCCCCAGACCGGGGGCCTCAGGAGCGGTCGGGCGTCACCTGCGGCGGGTCGTCGGGGTGCTCCTCCTGGAGGCCCGGGCGCAGGCCGAAGTGCGCCACGACCGCGGCGACCGCCATGACACCGGCCATGCAGTAGAGCACCGTACGCGTCGACTCGGCGAAGTCCATCCGCACGAAGGCCGGGATCGTGCCGCTGCCGCCCTGCGCCGTCGTATGCGCCTGCGCGATGGTCCGCGCCTGGTCGGCGGCCTGATCCGGCGGCAGCCCGCGGGCGGTGAGCGAATGCGTCAGATGGCGGCGGAATTCGGTGACCGAGACCGTGCCCAGCACCGCGAGGCCCAGCGAGGCCGCGTAGTTGCGCACCGTCTGGGTGATGCCGGTGGCCTCGCCGTACGACAGCCGTGAGGCGCGGTTGACCGCGTCGGTGCTGGCCGGGCTGAGCATCATGCCCATCCCGGCGCCGGCCAGGATCACCTGCCACATCTGGTGGGAGAAGTCGAGGTCGGTCACCTTGCCCGCCCACAGCAAAAAGCCCAGTGCGGACAGCGCGCAGCCCAGCGAGACCGGGCGCTTGGCGCCCCGGGTGTCCAGCATCCGGCCGCCGATCTGCGAGGCGACGACGAAGCCGAGGAAGAAGTACAGCAGGTACAGCCCCGCCTCGGACGCGGACTTGCCGAGCGCGATCTGCGCGTATTCGCTGGCGAAGAAGAAGACCGGGATGAAGGTGAGCATCGCGATGCCCAGCACCGCGTTCTCGACCAGGAAGGCCCGCACCCGGAAGATCCGCACCTGCATCAGCGGCTCCGCCGTCCGCAGCTCCACGGCCACGAAGACGACCAGCAGCAGCGCGCCGCCCGCGATCGACAGGCCGATGGCCCGGGTTGCCCCAGCCCCAGATCTCGGCCTGCTGGAAGCCGAAGACGCTCAGCGTCACGCCCGCGGCGATCAGCGCCAGCCCGCGGTAGTCCATGGGCGCCGGGCGGTGCTCGGTCTCCGGCCTGGACAGCGCGATCAGCACCAGCGCGACGACGGCCACCGGGATGTTCACCCAGAAGATGGCCCGCCAGGTCCATTCGGTGAGGTAGCCGCCGAGGATCGGGCCGACGGCGGTGAGGCCGCCCGCGATGCCGAAGAAGAGCGCGAGCGCCCGCCCGCGCTCGCGCAGCGCGAAGGTCTGCACCACGATGCCCAGCGCGGCGGGGAACATGATGGCGCCGCCCGCGCCCTGCACCGCCCGGAAGAAGACGATCCAGGCCTGCGCGGCGCTCCCGGTCGGCGTCAGCCCGCACAGCAGCGACGCGCTCGCGAAGACCAGTACGCCCCACACCACGACCCGGCGGTGCCCGACGGTGTCGGCGAGCCGGCCGCCGTACGCGAAGAGCGCGGCGAGCGCGAGCAGGTAGGCGTTGACGGCCCATTGCACGCCGGTGTTGGAGAGCTTCAGCTCGTTCTGGATGTCGGGCACCGCGATCGACACGATGGTCTGGTCGATGAAGGTCATCGCGACCGCGAAGATCATCGCTGCCAGGACCAGATTCCGCGGCCTCGCGCCCTTCCCTGCGGCGTCGGCCATGGCGCTCCTCGTCCGGTCGCGGAACCGCCCGCCACCAGGGCGGACGCGGATCCCACCACGGTGGACCGGCCGCGTCCGGTGCGCCACTCGACGGGCGGGCGGGTCACCCGGATGCCCGTCCGGGGTGACCCGCCCGCCCTCCCGAAGCCCCGCGTGCCCGCGCGGGGGTCAGTGGCTGGCGACGTCGCGTCAGCCGGTGACGAGGTCGAACTGCTCCCAGCCGCCGATGGCCGTGCGATTGGCGACCAGGGCGGCCGCCCCGCCGTTCTCCGCCGTCACGTACAGGCCGTTGACCTGGGCCTTGAGGCTGACGGTGCCGTTGGAGTTGTGGACGAGCTGGAAGGTCTCCCACAGCCCCGCCGACGTGCGGTTGGCGATGAGCGGCGAGGCGCCCGCGTTGTCGGCGCACACGATCTGGCTGTTGGCGTGCGCCCGCAGCGCGACGTTGCCGCCGCCCTGGTCGAGCAGGTCGAACTGCTCCCACGGCCCGATCGAGGTGCGGTTGGCGATCAGCGGGGACGCGCCGCCGTTCTCGGCCGTGACGTAATTCCCGTTGGCGCGTGCCCGCAGGCTCACCACCGTGCCCGTGCCGCCGCCGGGGGAGGTGCCCACCGTGGGCTGGGTGGGGCGGGTGGCGGTGAGGGCGATCTGGCCCTTGAGCATGCGGCCGCCGTCGCCGGTCAGGCGCAGGTAGTAGTCGGAGGAGCAGGCGGTGCCGTCCTCGTCGAGGGCGAGGAAGCCGGAGTTGGTGGGCACGAAGGCCTGGGACTCGGCGGTCTTGGCGATCTGGTTGCCCTCGTTGTACTCGTCGAACATCGAGATGTAGATGCCCTGCACGCCGGCGCGGCACATGTTGTAGAACTGCCGCCACATGAAGTCGCCGTGCGCGCGCTGCCGTCCGGTGACCGAGCCGGGCAGCACGCACGGCTGGTAGTCGATGCCGTGCGCCGCGCACTCGGCCATGTCCGGCACGGTCGCCTGGTTGTAGAAGTTGTCGGCGTCCGCGACGTTGCCGATCCGGCCGACCAGCCACGGGCTGAGCATGTCGAAGGCGTGGTAAACGTCCGAGAAGCCCGCCCGCGAGTCCCGGTCGCCGGTACGCCACCAGGTCGGCACCCCGCCGATGACGTAGCAGCCCTGCGCCTTGAACCAGTTGAGTACGTCGAGACAGGCCGCCGCCGTGAACGGCCGCTGGTTGTCGGCGAAGCCGAAGCCCCAGATGCACACCACCGGCTTGCCGTTCTGCTTCGCGTAGGCCGGGGAGGCGGTGTGCGCCTTCATCTTGTTGGTCCAGTCGGCCTTGATGTCCGACTGCATGGTCGTCCAGTCGCTGACGTCGTACATGATGTAGAACTTCCGGCCGTGCGACTCGGCGGCGCTGCGCACCTTGCCCGCCATCGCGTCCCGGTTCGGACCCTCGCCGCCGGTGGGGTTGAAGCGCTGGAGCGCGGCGGTGTCGATGCTGTTCTGCTGCATCCACAGGAACTGCGTGTCGACCGTCTGCTGGTCGTACGACGAGAACAGCGTCGCGGGCTGCCCGTTCCCCAGCGCCGCGTAACCGGTCTGGTACGTCCTCGTGTACTCCCGCACGTCCGGCCACGCCACGATCGTCGTGTTCGACGGCGACGGCGCCTGCCCGCCGTTCTGACTCCAGTGCCACCAGCTGTTGATCGGTGAACCGTCGCCGACACAGGCGAACCAGCCCTGGTAGCCGACCGTGATCTTGCCGACCACGTCCCCGGGCCCGCTCGCGGCCGCCGCCGCGGGGGCCGCGGACGCGGTGGCGGTGGTGCCGAGCGTGGTGAGCGCCGCGGCGGCGGTCCCGCCCGCCGCGGCTCCGATGAACGTACGACGCGAAACTGCCATGGAATCTCTCCGAACGGCGGCGCACGGCGGCCTCGGCCGGGCGCGACGGTGGACTGAGCGCGCATCACCTGCTGTTGCCGTTTCAACTTCAACAGGTGAACTCAGGCCCCGGGCACGGCCGTGGCCTGACCCGGCCACGGCCGTGCTGGAGTCCGCTGGATTCGGGCTGACCTGCGGTGGGGGGAGGTGCGCGCAGTCCCGTGACGCGCACCGCGCTGAGTGGTTCCGAAACCGCGGTTGGCGGTACGCAGGGATTCAACTGCTGAACCAAACATCCCGTCAAGGGCCCGGACCGGATTGGCGAATTGTCCGCAAAGAGCGGCATTCTGCGGGCCGTTGAGGTCATTGCGTCCTGTGCAATGACCTCGAAACATCGGATGAGTTGATTCAGGACTTGTCGGACGAGGGGATCCCGCCCGCGTTCAGTCGGCAGGCCCCGCCACGCCGGGCGCGTTCACTCGGCGGGCTCCGTCGGCCCGGCCGCGTCTAGCAGCGCCATGTCCTCGTCCGTGAGCCGCAGCGTGCCCGCGGCGAGGTTGTCCGCCAGGTGGTCCGGGTCGCCGGTGCCCGGGATCGCCAGCACGTGCGGGCCCTGCCGCAGCGTCCAGGCCAGCCGCACCTGCGCCGCCGACACGCCGTGCGCCGCCGCGACGGCCGCCACGGCCTCGTCGGTGTCCCCGGGGGCCGTGCCCGCGCCCAGCTCCCGGCCCTTGCCGGCGATCGAGTAGAACGGCACGAACGCGATGCCCAGCTCGCCGCACTCGCGCACCAGCGGGGCGCTGCGCCGGTCGCCGAGCCCGTACAGGTTCTGCACGCACACCACCGGAGCGACGGCGCGGGCCTCGGCGAGCTGGGCGGACGTCACGTTGGACACCCCCAGATGGCGGATCAGCCCGGCGGTGCGCAGCTCCTCCAGCGCGCCCATGCGCTCGGCCATGCTGCCGTCCGGCATCGACGGCATGACGCGCAGATTGACCAGGTCCAGGTGGTCGCGGCCGAGCTGGCGCAGATTCTCCTCCACCTGGCCGCGCAGCTGGTCCGGCCGGGCGGCCGGCAGCCAGGTGCCGTCCGGGTCCCGGCCGGGGCCGACCTTGGTGGCGATCACCAGGTCGTCCGGGTACGGCGCGAGCGCCCGGTTGATCAGCTCGTTCGCCGAGCGCAGCGAGGAGAAGTAGAAGGCCGCGGTGTCGATGTGGTCGACGCCCAGCTCGACCGCCCGGCGCAGCACCGCGAGCGCCTGCCCGCGGTCGCGCGGCACCCCGTTGTGGAAGGCGGCGGTGCCGGTCAGGCGCATCGCGCCCAGCCCGATCCGGCGTACCGTCAGATCGCCGAGCCGCCAGCTGCCCGCCGCGTCGGCGGTGACCGTACGTGAGGTCGGAGAGGTCATGAACTCCCGTTTCTCTGGGTATCCCGCGGGGGAGGTCCCCGCGGAGCGACCCGGAGTATGACCCGCCCGGGGCCGCGCCCGTAATGCCCGACAGGTGGGGGAAAAGTCACAGCCGGGGCGGGAACGATACGGCGGCGCCGGGAGTTGACCCTGTGTCGGACGGTGCCGCTCGCGGGTCCTCCTCCACCGCCGGGCAGCGCGGAAAATCCGGTTCGTCCCATTAGGCTCACTGATGTGACGACGACCAGGCGGTCCGGCCCTCGCCGCACGGCGCACGGCCGGTCCGGCCTCGCCCTGCTGGCACCGATCCTGCTGGCCCTGGCGATCGGCGTGGCGGCCGTCGTCACTCCGCGCGACATCGCCGTCAGCCGGATGCTGCCCGCGGCGCCTGCGCTCGCCGCCTCCAGCTGGTCGGTGGCCGCGACCGTCGGCCTCGGCGTGCTGGCGCTGGTCGTGGTGCTGATCCTCGATCTGACCTACCACCACCACGCCGTCTTCTTCACCGGCGCCGCGATCGCCGCCGTCACCGCCGCCGCGGGCTACGCGTGCCACGTCCGGCTGGGGCGCGAGCGCGCCCTCCTCCAGGTCCGGTCGGTCGCCGAGGCCGCGCAGTCGGTCGTGCTGCGGCCGGTGCCGCCGCGGATCGGCCGGGTGCGCGTCCAGACGCTGTACCTGGCCGCCGCGGCCGAGGCCAGGATCGGCGGCGACCTCTACGAGGTGGCCGACACCCCGTACGGCGTACGGCTGCTCATCGGCGACGTGCGCGGCAAGGGGCTGTCGGCGGTGGGGGTGGCCGGGGCGGTGGTCAACTCCTTCCGGGAGGCCGCCTACGACGAGCCGGACCTCGCCGCGCTGGCCCGGCGGCTGGACACCAGCCTGGTCCGCTACGGCGAGTCCTTCCCGTCCGACGAGTCCGCCGAGCGCTTCGCGACCGCGGTGCTGGCCCAGATCCCGCACCGCGGCGGTGACGCGACGGTGCTCAACTGCGGCCACCCCCCGCCGGTCCTCATCCGCGGCCGGGACGTGCGTGCCCTGGAGCCCGCCGCCGCCTCCCCGCCGCTGAACATGGCGGGGCTGCTCGGCGCCGACTACGCCGTCGACACCGTCGTGCTGGCCCCCGGCGACCAGCTGCTGCTCTACACCGACGGCGTCACCGAGACCCGCGACCGCGAGGGCCGCTTCTTCCCGCTGCTGGCCTGGCTGCGCAGCCTGGACCCGGCACCGCCGCCGCGCGGGCTGCTCGACCAGTTGCACGACCGGCTGATCAGCTTCGGCGACGGCCTCGACGACGACATCGCGGCCCTCGTGGTCCAGGTGGAGGCGGCGGAAACCGGACAGTCGCCGCCCGGCCCCTGAGTCCGCGCCCGCGCGGGGGATTTTCACACGTTCACGTGATCCTCGCGGAGCGGCCGGGCCCGATGCGAGGGATGCTGGAAGGGAGCCGACAGCGGGAGGCTGCGCCATGCCGAACCTCGGAATCGCCATCGTGCGGCAGTACGAGCGGGGAGTGGTTTTCCGGCTCGGGCGGTTGCGCGGAGTGCGCAAGCCCGGCTTCCACTTCATGATTCCGCTCTCCGACCACATGTGGAAGGTCAGTCTGCGGACGGTCACGATGCCCGTGCCGTCGCAGCAGGTCATCACGCAGGACAACGTCTCGATCGGCGTCGCGGCGGTCGCCTACTTCCGCCGGGTGGACGCGGTGAAAGCGATCGTGGAGATCGAGGACGTCGCCCAGGCCGTCGGGCAGATCGCGCAGACCACGGTCCGCAACATCGTCGGCCGCTCGATGCTGGACCAGGTCCTCACCGACACCCAGACGCTCAACCTCGCCATCCGGGAGATCCTGGACGGCATCACCGAGCAGTGGGGCGTCCAGGTCTTCCTCGTCGAGCTCAAGGACATCGAGCTGCCGGTCACCATGCAGCGCGCGATGGCCCGCCAGGCGGAGGCCGAGCGGGAGAAGCGCGCCAAGATCATCGCGGCCGAGGGCGAGGCGCTCAGCGCCGGCCGGCTCGCCGAGGCGGCCGACGTCATCGCCGACCACCCGCTGGCCCTGCAACTGCGGAATCTCCAGGTCCTCGCCGAGATCGCGGCCGAGAAGAACAGCACGGTCGTCTTCCCCGCGCAGCTCCTGGACAGCGCGCGGGCCGTCGGCCGGTTCGTCACCGAGGAGAGCGGCCGCCCGCCGGACCGGGACGCCCCGCTCCCGCGGGTCGATCCGGTGGAGGAACCCCCGGCCGTGGGAGGCTCCCGCGGCACCGACACGCCGCCGGAGATCGACGCTGGGCAGTGACCGCGGGCGGCGGGCCGCCGGACCGCGTCCGCACGCCTCACGAGCCCGGTCCCGGGATCCCGAGGCGCGACCCGGCATGCCCCAGGACCCCGGGGGTGAGGGCGCGGGCGGCGCGGCCGGTCCGCCCCGGGACCCCCGGGGTGAAGGCGCGGGGGGCGCGGCCGGCACGCCGCCGGGCGGCTCGGCCTCCTGCACGGTTGACGCCGGGGGCCGGATCACCGCGTGGGGCGGCGACGCGCAGGAACTGCTGGGCTTCGCCCCCGCCGAGGCGGTCGGCCGCCCGGTCCAGGAGCTGCTCGGCGTGCGGGCCGACCTGCTGCCGTGGGGCGCGGACACCGCCTGGACGGCCTTCGCGCCGGTCCACGACCGCTCCGGCGAGCGGCTCGACGCCCTGTGGTGCGCGGAGCCGCTCGCGACGGCGGCGCAGGTGCCGCCGGACGGGACGGGCGGGGGCGCGTGCGGGCCCGGCGCGGACCTCGGCGGAGGTACGGAATCGGAGGCGCTTCCGGGCACTTCCGACGAGGCCGCTCCCGACCGGGCCGCCCCCGCCCCCGGCGCCGCCGGCCCGCACGCCCGCTGCTGGGCCGTCCGCGTCCTCCCGCAGGAAGCCGCCGCGCAGCTCTCCGACGCCCGCGACGTACCGCCCGACCAGGACCACGGCAGCCGCCGCCGCCTCGCGATGGTCTACGAGGCCTCGCTGCGGATCGGCAACACCCTCGACGTCTTCCACACCGCCGACGAGCTGGCCCTGATGAGCACCGAGGAATTCGCCGACTACGTGACCGTCGACCTCCTGGAGCAGTTGCTCAGCGGCGACGAGGACGTGCTCGACCCCGCACCTCCGGGCAGCGTGATGCTGCGCCGCACCGCCCAGCGCTCGGTGCTCGACGGCTGCCCGGAAGCCGTCATCGCGCTCGGCGACAAGCACACCTACCCCACCGACTCGCCGGCCGGCCGCACCCTCGCGACCGGGCACGGCTTCCTGCAGCAGGTGAACGACTCCACGCTGGCCTGGTGGTCCGCCTCGCCCGCACGGCAGGAAGCCGTCCAGGAGTACGGCATCCACAGCGCGCTGGTCGTGCCGCTGCGGGCGCGGGGCGTCACGCTGGGCCTGGCCATGTTCTGCCGGCACCGCACCGCCGCCCCGTACGAGGCCGACGACCTCGGGGTGGCCGAGGAGCTGGCCCGGCGCGCCGCCGTCTGCGTCGACAACGCCCGCCGGTACACCCGCGAGCGCGCCACCGCCGTCATGCTCCAGCGCAGCCTGCTGCCCGGCACCCTGGCCGCGCCGACCGCCGTCGAGGCCGCCGCCCGCTACCGCCCGGCGGGCTCGCGCAGCGGCGCGGGCGGCGACTGGTACGACGTGATCCCGCTGTCCGGCGCGCGGGTCGCGCTCGTCGTCGGCGACGTGGTCGGCCACGGACTGCGCGCCGCGGCGGCGATGGGGCGGCTGCGCGCGGCCGTCCGTACGCTCGCCGACATCGACCTGCCGCCGGACGAGGTGCTCACCCGGCTCGACGACGTCATCACCCGGCTCGGCCGCGAGGCCGCCGTGTCCGACAGCACCGACCCCGAGCAGCAGGGTCTCGGCGAGATGAGCGCCACCTGCCTCTACGCCGTCTACGACCCCGTGTCGCGCGACTGCGTGATGGCCTCGGCCGGCCACCCGCCGCCCGCGGTCGTCAGCCCCGGGGGCGAGGCGGTCTTCGCCGACCTCCCGGTGGGACCGCCGCTGGGCATCGGCGGGCTCCCCTTCGAGGCCGCGGACCTGCGGCTCGCCGAGGGCAGCCTGCTGGCCTTCTACACCGACGGGCTGGTCAAGGCGCCCGGGGTGGACGTGGACTCGGCGATGGAGACCATGCGCGCGCTGCTCACCACTGCGGGGCGCCCGCTGGAGGAGACCTGCGACCTGCTGCTGCGCACCCTGCTGCCCTCCCCGCCGGCCGACGACGTCGCCCTGCTGCTGGTCCGCGTCCGCGCGCTGAGCGCCGACCGGGTCGCCTCCTGGGACGTCTCCGACGACCCGGCCGAGGTCGCCTCGGTCCGCAAGAACGCCGTCGAACAGCTCGACGCGTGGGGCCTGGACGAGGCCGTCTTCACCATGGAGCTGGTCATCAGCGAGCTGGTCACCAACGCCATACGGCACGGCCGCCAGCCGGTCCGCCTGCGGCTCATCCGGGACGACGCGTCGCTCTTCTGCGAGGTCTACGACGGCAGCAGCGCCGCCCCCCACCTGCGCCGCGCCCGGGTATGGGACGAGGGCGGCCGCGGCCTGCTGCTGGTCGCCCAGCTCACCGACCGCTGGGGCACCCGGCAGACCGGCACCGGCAAGATCATCTGGACCGAGCAGGACATCGGCGCGCCGGAGCACTGACCGGCGTCCGTCGGCGCCGTTCACCCGGGGCCGTCCGGGTGCCGGTCCCTTCCGGACGGGCGCGCCCGCAGCGGCAACTCAGGACGGGGGGATCTCCAGATCGATGGGCGGCAGCCCCCAGGGCTCCAGCGCTCCGGTGCAGTAGTCCGCGAGGAACTGGACCGCGCCGCCGCCGTAGTGCCACCAGGCCCCGCCCCGGGAAGCCACCGTGACGATCCAGTCCTGTGGGGATTCCCCCGTGGTGCTCCACATGAACTTGTCACCGTCGCACGACTCGCCCCAGGGCAGCAGCCCCCCGGGAGCCGGGTGGGCCGACAGGCCGAGCCCGGGCTCCAGCCACACGTCGGCCAGCACGTCGAGGGTGTCGAGGGTGCCCCGCAGCGTGCTGTTCTCCCTGCCGGGCACGGGGAGCCGGACGAGGAGGAAGCCCCCGATGTCGAAGGCCGGGTACCACTCGCCGAGGTACGTGAAGTCGGCGGGGAGCCGGGTGCCGAGGCCCTTCTCGAACCCTTCCCAGTCGACGACCGCCCGCGCGGGCCGGCGCAGCTCCGTCAGCCCGGGTACCGCGCCTTCCAGCAGCGCGAGGGCCTCCTGCGGATTGGTGACGCGGCGCCGGGGGTTCTGCGTGTCGATCGGCTCGTCGTTCATGAGCCGCACAATGCCACAGGCGTCCGACACCCCCGACGCGCGTAGGCGCCGGCCGTTCCCTGGACGGGACTTCGCGGACACGCCCTAGAGCTTCGGGCCCACGGAGATGTCGACCGCGGCCGCGTTCCGGCCGGGCTCGTCGACAGCGACGCGGATCCGTCGCCTGCCCGCTTCACCGATGAGGCTCACGAAGCGCGTCACACCCATGACATCACCGATGACCAGCCGCCCGTCAGCCAACGAGAGCGGCCCTTCGAAGACGGTGGTGAAGGAGGGATCCGGCCCGGTCCCCTCGTCGAGCGGCTGGGTGAAGAGCCGGACCTTGACCAGTCGCGCCTGAGCCTGGACCCGGACCACCACATGGGTGTCGCACCCGACCGCGGCCTCGTCCCTCAGCCCCAGCACCGGTAGCCAGTCGGTCGATCCCAGCGCCAGAACCGGGTGGTTCACCCGGACCTCAACCCCAGCGAGCTGCATGTTCGGCCCTCTCCGGTGTCCGCCTCATGACACGTGGCGATGCTATCGGGCGGCTCCGACCTGCCAGGCTCATCGCCTCGGGGCCCGGACGCGCGGGCGGCCCGTCCCGCGCGCCGCCTCGGGCCGTGACCGGCCCGCCGGTACGCCGACGCGCCGGGCTGCCCCGACGGCCCGGCGCGGTCCGCGCTGCTCTCCCGGCCAGGCCGCCGAGAGTGCCGCCACGGCCGACGCCGCCAGGAGGGCGGCCGGGACGGAGCGGGCCGCGAGCGGGCCTGCGGCCGCCGCGCCCAGTGCGAAGCCGGTGATCTTCAGGCTTGCCCCGGTGGTGAACACCCGCGCGCGCAGGGCCTCCGGGGCCTCCCGGTGGCGTACCGCGAAGAGTGCCGTGAGCTGCGGGCCCTCTCCGGCCCCGGCCAGCAGCAGCGCCGCTACCAGCAGCGCCGGGCGGGAGCCGGCGGCCAGCGCGAACGCGGCTGCCTGCACCAGCGCTCCCACCCGCACGACCGTGTCCGGCGCGGCGGCGCGCGGGAAACGGGCGAGCACACCGCCCGCCGCGAGCGAGGAGAGCGCCGCGCACGAGAGCAGCAGCGTGCCGCGCCCCGCACTCCCGAACTCCCGCGTCCCCAGCAGCGGAAGGCACGCGGCGAGCATCCCCTGCGCCACGGAGCACCCCACCGACGTGACCGTGGCCCGCCGCAACCCCGGCCGCCGCCCGATGACCCGCACCCCTTCCCCGAGCTCCCGCCACACGGAGCTACCCGGCACGCCGCTCGTGGGCGGCGGTGGGGGCTTTTCAGCGGTGGCGGGCACAGGTGCGGCCGGGCGCGGTGGAGCTTCGGCCGCGGTGGCCGCGGGCGCTTCCGCCGGGGACGGGGGCGCCGTCGCGGTGAGCGCCGGCGGCTTCGAGGTGGGGCCGGTCGCCCGGCGGGGCGGGGCGGCTGACGGTACGCCCCGTGGCGTTGCCGCCCGGGCGGGACCTGCCGCCGGGAGCGTCCAGGCCGCCGGGACCGCCGCGGCGATCAGGGCGGCGGAGGCGGCCACCGCCGCGGGGGCGTTCGCGGCCTCCGCGAGGGCTCCGGCGGCGGCCGGGCCGGTGAGGCTCGCCAGGGTGAAGGTCAGCGCGTCGAGGGCGTTCGCCCGCGGCAGCCGCGCGGGCGCCGCCACGCGCGGGAGCTGGGCCGTCCAGCCGCCGGAAAGGGCCGGGCCCGCGAGACCGGTGAGCACCGCGAGCGCCACGCACAGCGCGAACGGCAGCCTGCCGAGGCCCGCCAGCAGGGCCGTCAGCCCCGCCGCGTACGCCGCCAGCGCCGCGGCCAGCAGCCGACCCGGCCGCTCCCTGCGGTCCAGCAGCGCCCCGAGCACCGGGCCGCCCGCCGCCGCGGCGACGGTGAGCCCCGCGAGCAGCGCCGACGCCGAGGCGGCCGAGCCGGTGAGCGCGAACCCCGCGAGCATCAGCGCGGGCCCCGACATCTCGTCCCCCGCGCGCGCCGCGACCGCCCCGGCGAGATACGCGCCCAGCCCGTAACGCCTTCCCATCCCGAAGACGTTACGGAGGTAACGCACAACACGGCAATATGCGTTACAGTGTCCCGGTGCCCCCCGCCGACGACAGATCCGCCCGGCATTCCGTGCAGGAGATGGCCGACCGCGCCGCCGCCCTCGTCAACGTCCTCGACGGCGGCGACCCCGCGCCCGCCGAGGTCGCCGCGGTGCTCACCGCGTACGGGGAGCCCGCGGACGGGCTCACCGCCGCCGACGTCGCGGGGATGCGCGCGGCCGCCGCGCTGCTCCGGGAGGTCTTCGCCGCCGGCCGCACGGACAAGGTCGCCGACGTCCTCAACCGGCTGCTGCGCGAGCACACCGGGCCGCTGCGGCTGACCGCGCACGGCGGCGCGTCGCCCTGGCACCCGCATCTCGACAGCGACGACGAGGCGCCCTGGGACGAGTGGTTCCTCGCCTCCTCCTGCATGGCGCTGACCGTCCTGCTCTGGGAGCGGCAGGCACCGCCCGGCGCGGTGTGCGCCTCGCCCGCCTGCCGCGAGGTCTTCGTCAGCCGGAGCCGGGGCCTGGAGCGCCGCTACTGCTCGCGGCGCTGCGCGACCCGGGAGCGGGTCGCGGCCCACCGGCGCGGGCGCGCCTGACGCCTTCCGCGAGCCGGTCGAGCAGCAGCGCGGCGCGCGGGTGCGGGTCGCGGCGCGGGGTCAGGGCGTGGATGCCGCGCGCGGGAGGGTCGGCGAGCGGCACGGCGGTCACGTCGGCCCGCAGCGCGGGCGCCAGCACACCGGGCACCAGCGCGACCGCGTGGCCGGTCGCGACCAGCGCGAGCTTGCCGGGCAGGTCCGCGGCGGCGAGGTCGATCCGGGCCGTCACCCCGGCGCGGGCGGCGTGCCGGTGCAGCAGCGCGGCCGAGCCGTCGTTGTCCTCGGCCCAGGTCTCGCCGGCCAGTTCCGCCATGCGCAGCGGCCCGCCGCCCGCGAGCCGGTGACCGGTGGGCAGCACCACCACCATCTCGTCGGCCCCCAGCGGGTGCTGTTCCACCCGCGGGTCGTGCGGCAGCCCCGGCGGCGCGTCGGTGACCACGGCGACGTCCAGCTCCCCGGCGGCCACCCGGCCGTGCAGCTCCGCGCTGAGCGCGGGCAGCAGGCTCCACCGCACGGGCCCGGCCTCCTCCAGCATCTCGCGCACCGCCTGCGGGACGATCCCGGCGGCGAGCGAGGGGGTCGCGCCGACCGCGAGCGGCCGGACCGCCTCGCCCTCGCGCAGCTCGCGCACGGCGCGCACGGCCCGGTCGGCCTCGTGCAGCGCGGCGAGGGCGTGCCGCCGGAAGACCTCGCCCGCGGCCGTCGGGCGCACCCCGCGGGCGTGCCGCTCCAGCAACGGCACGCCGAACTGCCGTTCGAGGCCGGCGATCTGCCGGGAGACGGCGGACTGCGTGTGGTGCAGCTCGGCGGCCGCCGCCGACAGCGAGCCGAGCCGGCACACGGTCACGAAGGTCCGCCACACGGTCAGGTCCATGCCCGCCAGTATGCCGGGCAGCCATGCGCCGCACGCAGGGCAGCCCTGCGAATCTCTCACTTGTCGCATGGCTCACGGCCGACGAGCCTGGACGGCATGACCACAGCACATACCGTCGCCGTCCTCGGCCTGGGACGTATGGGCGGCGCCATGGCGGCCCGCCTCGCCGCCGAGGGCCACGACGTCACCGGCTGGACGCGCTCCGGCCGCTCCGTACCCGGCATCACCGCGGCGGCCGACCCGGCCGCCGCGGTCGCGGACGCCGACACCGTCCTGCTCGCCCTCTTCGACGGTCAGGCCTGCTACCAGGTGCTCGAC
Organism: Streptomyces sp. NPDC021020; assembly: GCF_044333285.1. Taxonomy (NCBI): domain Bacteria; kingdom Bacillati; phylum Actinomycetota; class Actinomycetes; order Kitasatosporales; family Streptomycetaceae; genus Streptomyces; species Streptomyces sp. NPDC021020. The sequence continues at coordinate 328,250 of NZ_JBIRQQ010000007.1, read as the reverse complement.
GCGGTCAGCGGCGCGCTGCGCCCCGGCGCCCTCGTGCTCAACACCGCCACCGTCGCGCCCGCCGAGGCCGCGGACCTCGCCCGCCGCACGGGCCCTGCCTATGTGCACGCGCCCGTCCTGGGCTCGGTCCCCGCCGTCGCCTCGGGCACCCTGCGGATCCTCGCCGCGGGCGAGCCGGACGCCCTGCCGCGGGCCCGCCCGGTCCTGGACGCCCTCGGCACCGTGCACCCCGCCGCCGACGCCCGGACCGCGGCCGCGCTCAAGCTCGTCGCCAACGCCGGGCTCGCGGGCGCGGTGCTCGCCCTGGGCGAGTGCCTGCGGCAGGGCGACGCCCTCGGCCTGCCGCGCGAAGAGGTGCTGGACGTCCTCGAAAGAGGGCAGCTCGGCGGCCTCACCGCCCGCAAACGGCCCTTCCTCGGCAGCCGACCGGCGCCCGCCACCGCCGACTTCACCCTCGCCGCGCTGGCCAAGGACATGGACCTGCTGGCCGCCGCGTCGCCCGCGCCGCTGCCCGCGGCCTCCGCGCTCGCCGCGACACCCGCCGCCCCCGGCGCGGACATCGCGGCCGCCGCCACCGCCCCCGCAGCGGACGAGGCCGTCCTCGCCCCCTTGCGCGCCTACGCCCGCGGCCACGCGACCGGCGACCCGGAGCACTTCCGTACCGCCTTCCTGCCCACCGCCCACGTCGAGGGCCTGCGCGACGGGAAGTTCGTCTCCTGGACGCTGGAGGACTACTGCGCCCTCTTCCCCGGCCGCCCCGCGCCGGACGAGGCGTCACGCACCCGGCGGATCGACTCCGTCGACGTCCACGGCAGCGCGGCCACCGCCCGGATGACCCTGGTCCACGGCCCGGACCGCTTCACCGACGTCTTCCTGCTGGTGCGCACCGACGACGGCTGGCGCATCGCCAACAAGGCCTACCACCGGCACACCTGAGTGCCCGTGGCGTGATCCGCACCGCGGCCGGCCTCACCGGAACAGGAAGTCGGTCACCTCGCCCTCGGGCGTGTCGCGCAGGGCGTCGAGGAACCCCTCGACCGACGGGCGGTCCCCGGGACTGCGGGCGGTGGTCCGGCCGAGCAGCGCCCGCAGCTGCTCCGACACCGGCAGCCCGTCCACGGGGACGTCCTCGGTGGCGATCCGGTGCAGCGTCGTCACCACGTCGGACCCGGCGGACCGCCACACCGATTCGCCGGTGAGGCAGTAGATCATCACCAGCCCGAGCGTGTAGAGGTCGGTGCGGATGTCGTAGGGCCCGCCGGTCAGGTGCTCGGGCGTCATGTAGCCCACGGTGCCGACCAGTACGCCCGTCCGGGTGATGGAGTCCTCGCCCGCCACCAGCCGGGCCAGGCCCAGGTCGATGACGACGGGCCCGCGCACCGGGTGGAGGATGATGTTGGTGGGCTTGAGGTCGATACGGGCCAGCCTCGCCCTCTCGACCGCCCCCAGGGCCGACCCGATACGGCGGCCCACCGTGACCGCCGCGGCCGGGGAGAGCGGGCCGTGCAGGCCCGTGTAGGCGGCCAGGGAAATTCCTTCGAGGAATTCCATGACCAGGGCCGGTTCGCCGCCGTCCGACATCTCCAGGCCGCGGATCCGCACGATGTTCGGATGGTGCAGCAACTGCCCGGCCGACGCCTCGCGCCGGAAGCGCTGCACCATGTCGTCCTCGCCGGTGAGGCGGTGGTGCATGAGCTTGATCGCCACGTCCTCGCCGGTGAGCCGGTCGCGGCCGAGGTAGACCGAGCCCATGCCGCCGTGCCCGATCAGCTCGCGGATCTCGTACCGGCCGTCGGCGAGGACGCCGACCAGCGGCATGCTGCGGGAATTCGTCCCGTCGTCCTCGCCGGTGCCGCCCGCGGGCCGCGCGCCGACGAGCTCCGCGCGCGAGACCTCCGACACCGCGGAGGCCCAGACGACGCCCTGGTCGGCGCGTTCGCGCTCGTTGCCGCGGGCGAATCCGGCGAGCGCCCGCCGGTAGCCGTCCGACAGCCGGTAGCTGGGCAGCTGCGCCCCGTCGCGGGACTCGCCGAAGCGGGTCACCACCGTGTGCTCGTGCACGCGGGTGAGCACCCCGGCCCGCGCCAGATGGCGCAGCACCTGCTCGGTGCGGTTGGGCGCCACCCGCAGCAGCGGGTCGAGCCGCTGGTCCCCGGCGGTGCTCATCACGTCGGCCGAGGTGAACGGGCGCCCCTGGCTGCGCAGCGCCCAGTCGGCCACGGCGTAGTCGCCCAGCCGCCGGCGGTCCTCGTCGATCGGCAGCGAGGCGATGCCGGGCGGCCGGCCCTCGCCGACCCCGGCCAGTATCTCCTCCAGCTCGCGGTAGAAGCGCACCCGCTCCCGGTCGCCCGCCCCGACGGTCATGTACGGGGCGCCGTCCTCCCACGCGACCAGCGCGTTGAACTCGTGCAGCAGCCGGCGCGGCACCCCGCGGGCCTTGAAGGCGAGGTAGCGCGCCAGGTCGTCCAGCAGTTCCGGGCCGGGCTCCGGCTCGCCCTCGGCGGTCTCCAGCGGTGTGCCCGCGACAAGTCCGCCGACCAGCCGCCGGGGCGCCTGCCACAGGCACGGGACGTACGCGCGCCAGCTGAAGACGCTCTCGTACACGCCGTTGCCGTGGTCCCCCTCGCTCAGCGCGCGGTCGTGCAGGTCGGGCCCGGCGACCACCAGGAAGTGCGCGCCGCGGACGGTCAGCACGTTCTTCAGCCGCCCGAGCAACTGCTCGAAGTCGGCGAGCGCCTCCTCGCGGTTGTCGGTGAGCTTGTCGACCTCGTCCAGCACGATCACCGGGTGCACCCGCAGCCGTGGCTCGTCCCGGCCGCGTCTGCGCCACCGCCCGCGGCGGACCGGGCGCGGGCCGCCCTCGTCACCGCCCAGCAGCCGGACGATACGGACCAGGTCGTGCTCGACATCGGTCTCGGAGTACGCCAGGAAGGACGTCTCCAGCGCCTGCGCCCTCGTCCGCCGCCCCGTCAGGTTCAGCGACGCGAGCCCGCCGCCGGAGGGCGCCAGGCCCACCGAGCTGCCGCGCTCGCTGCTCTCGGACTGCGTCTGCTTGAACGACAGCGACGTGCGGGTGTAGGCCATGACCAGCGAGTCCAGGACGTCGGGCGGCAGCCGCGCCAGCAGCCCGCCGTCGTCCAGCGCCTCGAACACCCGGCGCACGATCGCGAAGAGCAGCTGGTCGGCCGTCATCGCGCGGGCCACGTTGAGGTGGACCAGCAGCAGGTGGTCGCCCCGCCCCCAGGACCTCGCCGTCTGCGCCAGCGCCCGCAGCACGAGTGTCGACTTGCCGACACCGCGGAAGCCCGTGACGAGGAACGCTCCGCCGTGCGAGTACGTGAGCCGTTCCTGGAGCGTCGTCACCAGCGACTCGTGGCCCAGCGTCGGGATCGCTGTGTCGCCCGCGGGCAACGGCTCGTGGATGTAGCGGAATTCCGCGTGCAGCCGAGCCCGTACCATCGTCCCCCCCCGTACGTCCCGGTCATCCTCCCACCGCACGGGCGGCGGGGTGGCACGGAACGGCGGATACGCGTCAGACGCCGCCGGCGGCCGCCGGCACGTCGGGCTCCGCGGGCACGGACGACAGCGGGACCGGCGTGAACATCGGCGGCTCCTCCTGCGGGGTGAGCGCGGTCGGGCCGTACACCCAGTCGGTGAAGGAGTAGTCGTACGTGTCGCGTGCCCGCAGCACCGCGTTGCGCCGCAGGCGCCGCTCGCCGTCGAGATGCCACAGCTCGCCCCACGCGCGGGCGGTGGTCTGCACCCGGCGGCAGTGCTCGACGCGGACCGCCTGGTAGGCCGCGAGCGCGGCGTCCCAGTCGGGCCGTGCGCCGTCCGCCGCCCCCGCCTGCCGGGCGTAGTGGCCGGCCAGCACCCAGCCGTCCTCGATCGCCATGATCGCGCCCTGCGCCATGTACTGCAGCGGCGGGTGCGCGGCGTCGCCGAGCAGCACGACGCGGCCGTGCACCCAGGTGTCGACCGGGTCCCGGTCGAGCATCTGCCACCAGCGGTCCCGCCACATCAGCGGGATGCCCTTGCGCACGGTGTCGCCGGTGGCCGCGAAGGCGGCGTCCAGCTCGTCGGGGGTGCCCCAGTCGGCGCGGCCCGCGAGCGCCTTGGGCGACTGGAAGACGGCGACCTGGTTGAACATCTCGCCGCCGCGCAGCGCGTACTGCACGAAGTGGCAGCGCGGGCCGACGTGCACGGTCACGTCGCGCTCCGCGACGTCGTTGCCGCGCACCGCCTCCATCGGCACGGCCGCGCGGTAGGCGACGTACGTGGAGCTGACGACGTCGTCGCCGACCAGCTGGGCGCGGGCGACCGAGTGCAGTCCGTCGGCGGCGACGACCAGCGGCGCCTGCTGGGCGGTGCCGTCCGCGAGCCGCACCAGCGCGCCCTCGGCGGTGTTCTCGTAGCCGGTGACGGTGCGGTCGGTCAGCAGCTCGACCCCGGCGCGCCCGCAGGCCCGCAGCAGTATGCCGTGCAGGTCGCTGCGGTGGATGACCAGGTACGGGAAGCCGTAGCGGCGTTCCAGGTCGCGCAGGTCCAGCCGGGTCAGCTCGCGGGAGTCCAGCGCGTCGCGCATCACCATGTGCTCGGGGACGACACCCAGGCTCCTGGCCTCCTCCAGCAGGCCGTACTCGGCGAGGATGCGGGTGCAGTTGGGCGCGATCTGGAGCCCCGCGCCGACCTCGCCGAACTCCGGGGCGCGCTCCAGGACGCGCACCCGCAGGCCTTGCCGGGCCAGGGCGAAGGCGGCGCCGAGGCCGCCGATGCCGCCGCCGACGACGATGGCGTCGGGGCACGCGGCGGGGGAGGGGGCGGATGTCATGCTCGGTACCTCGTGATCTGTTCCGTACGGGGGCGGCGGGGTCCGGGGCGGGCCGGCCGTCAGAGCCAGGCGCCCAGCGCGGGCGCGGGGGTGCCGTCCGCGGTGAGCGGGCCGGGGCCGCGCCCGGCCAGGTAGGCCGTCAGCGCGGGCAGCCCGCCCGTGACGAGCGCGGGCTCGCCGTCGCCGGGCAGCTCCCAGGTGCCGCCGGTGCCGGGGGAGCGCAGGCGAACGGCGGGGCCGGGGGCGGCGGCGCGCTTGGCGGCGATGTCGTCGCACAGCGCGGCCAGGAAGCCGCCCGGCAGGTCGGCGAAGGTCACGCCGCCGGCCAGGTCCACCGCGTGCACGCACACCTCGCGGGCGCGCAGCCAGGGCACCTCGGTGGCAGGCACGGTCCTGCCCTGCGCGGTGACGACCTCGGCGGCCCACTCCCGCTCGCCGAGCGCGGCCATGCCCGCCTCCAGCTCACGGGCCGTCGAGTGCAGCCGCCCGACCAGCTCGCCCGCGGGCAGGGCCACGCCCCGCGCGATGCCCGCGGCGCGCTCCTCGGGTGAGGCGTACATCGGGGTGGGCACACCGGTGGCGGCCCAGCGCACCAGGTTGGAGAGCGCCTCGGCGTTGGCCGCGACATGGGCCGCGACGTGCGCGCGGCTCCAGCCGGGCAGCGCGCTCGGCGCGGCGAGCGAGACCGCGTCGAGGCAGCGGGCGGCCTTGAGCAGCAGCTCGGTGCCGGCCGCGGTCCACTGCCGGGCGTCGGCGAAGGTGCGGGGCATCAGGACACCCGCTCCTGCGGCGCGGGGGCCTCCTTGACGACGCGGTTCTCCAGCCGCCCGATGCCGGCGATCTCGGTCACGACGGTCTCGCCGCCGAGCAGGTAGCGCTCCGGCCGCCGGGCGTGGCCGACGCCGCCGGGGGTGCCGGTGGCGATGATGTCGCCGGGGTTCAGCCGGACGACCGTGGAGATGTACTCGACCAGGGCGACCGGGTCGAAGAGCAGGTCGCCGGTGGTGTCGGACTGCATGACCTCGCCGTCCACCAGCAGCCGCACGTCCAGCGCGGGGCGGACCCCGCCGGGCAGCTCGTCGGGGGTGACGAGGTAGGGGCCGAGGGGCGTGGTGGAGTCCCACGTCTTGCCCTGGAGCCACTCGCGGGTGCGGAACTGCCAGTCGCGGCACGTGATGTCGTTGAGCACGGTGAAGCCCGCGACGGCCTGCTCGGCCTGCGCCCCGCGGGCCCGGCGCACCGGGGCGCCGACGACGACCGCGAGCTCGGCCTCCCAGTCGAAGCCCCGCGTCTCGTCCGGCCGCACGATGTCGTCACCCGGGCCGATCAGGGAGTCGGCGAACTTCGCGAACAGCGTGGGGTGGTCGGGCAGGTCGCGGCCCATCTCCTGGATGTGGTTGCGGTAGTTGAGGCCGACGCACACCACCTTCGAGGGCGCGGGCACCACGGGCGCGAGGTCCGCGCCGGCCACCGGGTAGGTCACCGCGTCCGCCGCGGAGACCGCCGCCGCGCGCTCGGCCCACCCCTCGGCCGCGAGCAGGGCGCCGACGTCGGGGACGCCGAGGTCGACCAGGACGTCGCCGTCGAGCCGTACGGCGCGGGTGCCGCCGCCGGTGCGCAGGGTGGCGAGCTTCATCGGGGGTTTCCTTCCACGAGGGTGCGGTCGAGCCGCAGGGCTTCGAAGACGGGCGCGTCGCTGAACCGGAAGAGGTCCAGGGCGCCGGAGTCGGAGTCGGTCGCGCCCGCCTCGGAGCGCGCCGAGAAGGGCTGCCAGGACGGGACGGCGAACAGGTCGCCGCGGGTCACCGACCAGGTGGTGTCGCCGACCGTGACGCTGCCGGAGCCGTCGAAGACCTGGTAGACGGACGAGCCGGTGGCCCGTACCGGCGCGGTCTCGGCGCCGCGCGCGACGCGGTGCATCTCGGCCCGCAGCGTCGGCAGCACGTCGGCGCCGGTCGCCGGGTCGGTGAAGCGCACGGCCGCGTGGCCGGGCTCCACGGTGCCGCCGTACCCCTCGGCCTCCAGGGCGAGCTGGTCGGCGAGCGCGCGGTCGGTGTGCTCCCAGCGGTAGGCCAGCAGCGGCGAACCCGGGCCGGTGGGGCCCGCGGACAGCGGGCGCAGACCCGGGTGGCCCCACAGCCGCTCGGAGCGCGAGCGGGCCGGGGTGACGCGCTCGGCGTCGCTGATCTCGTCCCGGCCGAACTCGAAGAACTGCGTGTCGCACATGTACTGGAAGGGGATGTCCAGGCCGTCGATCCAGGCCATCGGCTCGGCGGTGGCGTTGTGGTGGGCGTGCCAGTTCCAGCCGGCCTGCGGGAGGAAGTCGCCGCGCCGCATGGCCACCGGGTCGCGCCCGACGACCGTCCACACGCCCTCGCCCTCGACGACGAAGCGGAAGGCGTGCTGGGTGTGCCGGTGCTCGGGGGCGTCCTCGCCGGGCATCAGGTACTGGACGGCCGCCCACAGCGTCGGGGTGGCGAAGGGCCGGCCGCCCAGCGCGGGGTTGGCCAGCGCGATGGCCCGGCGCTCGCCGCCGCGGCCGACCGGGACGAGGTCGCCGGCCCGCGCGGCCAGCTCGCGCAGCCGCTGCCAGCGCCACAGGTGCGGTACGGCCTGCGAGCGCGGGTGCGCGGGCATCAGGTCGCCGATCTCGGTCCACAGCGGGACGAGCAGCTCCTCCTCGAAGCCGCGGTAGAGGTCTTCGAGCGCCGGGGTGACGTCGGGCTGCCCGGCCGCGGCGACGGCCCGGAGCCGTACCGGGGAGGCCGGGGGAGCCGGGACGCCCCGGACGGTGTCATGTGCGGTGGAGGACTGTGTCACACGGCTCAGGGTGCATCCTGTCCTTCAGGAGAACATCCAGATTCTGCACAGCAGAACCAAGCGGAACCAAGCAGAACCAGGCAGCAGAGCCCAGCCGCAGAACCGAGCGCGCGAGCGCGGAACCGGGAGAGAGCCCTCGTGGACAAACCGCTCAAGACGCCGCCGCCCTACCCCGTCGCGAGCGTGGACCACGCGCTGCGCGTCGCGACGATGCTCCAGATGGAGGGCGGCGCGACCGTCTCGCAGATCGCCGAGCGCCTCGGCGTGGCCCGCTCCACCGCGCACCGGATCCTCGCGATGCTCGTCTACCGCGACTTCGCCGTCCAGGGCGACGACCGCGTCTACCGCGCCGGGCCCGTCCTGGAACTCGCCGCGCACTCGCAGTCCCTGGTCTCCCGGCTGCGCGCCGCCGCCCTGCCGCACCTGCGCCGGGTCGTCGACCTGCTCGACGAGACCGCCAACCTCACCGTCCGCACCGGCGACACCGCCCGCTTCATCGCCAGCGCCGAGAGCCGCCAGGCGCTGCGGGTCGGCTCCCGCGAGGGCATGGTCTTCCCCGCGCACCGCACCACCGCGGGCCTGCTGCTGCTCGCCGAGCTGTCCGACGAGCAGCTCGCCGAGGTGTACGCCCCCGAGCGCTACCGCGACCGCCCCGCCGAGCGCCCCGACCTGGCCGCACTGCGGACGGAGCTGACCCGGCTGCGGCGCAACGGCTTCGCCGTCAACAAGGAGCTGTCCGAACGCGGACTGGTCGCCGTCGGTGTCCCGGTGCGCGACCGGGACGGCGCCGCGGTGGCGGGCCTGTCGGTCTCGATGCCCGGCACCCGCTACGACCCCCACCGCCTCCGGACCCTGGTCGCGGCCCTGGAGACCACCGCGCACCGGCTGGAGCAGGACCTGGCGGCCCGGAGCTGAGACCGGGCCCCCACCGGCCGATGTCGGCGCGGCCGGAGCGTCCCGCCCCGCGCCCGCGGCCTCATGAGGCACCATCGGTCACGGACCGTTCACTCCTGGGAGCGGGCGGGTGACGCGAGGAGGGCGGCGGGTGCCGGGACGGACCGGGCAGGAGGAGGCGGGCGCGCCGTGGTTCGTGCGGGCCGTGGTCCTGTCGGCGGGTGTCCTGCTCTACGTCCTCGTGCTCGGCCTGGAGCTCGGCACCTCCCCGCCCTCGCACGTACCGTCCGTGCTGGTGGCGGTGCCCGCCCTCGTCGCCCTGGCCTTCGGGCCGGCCGCGATCATCGGCTCGGCCGTGGTGGTGGCCGCGACCCGCTGGGCGTTCCTGGCCGTGGAGCCGGGACGCTTCGGCGCCGCCGCGGGGACCAGCGCGGCGGCGCTCGCCGTCGCGGCCGTGGCGTGCTTCGTGGTGAGCCGCAGGCGGCGCGCGGCCGCGCGGCTGGTGGAGGTCACCTCCGTCGCCGAGACGGTGCAGCGCGCGCTGCTGCGCCCGCCGCCCGACGCCGTCGGCCCGATCCGTATCGCCGCGAGCTACCGGGCGGCCGCGCAGTTCGCCCGCATCGGCGGCGACGTCTACGCCGTCGCCGACACCGGCTTCGGCCTGCGGGTGCTCATCGGCGACGTCCGGGGCAAGGGGCTCGAAGCGGTGGCCACCGGCGCGGTCGTCCTGGGCTGCTTCCACGAGACCGCCTACGACCACCCCACCCTGGAGGGCCTCGCCGGGCGGCTGGAACTCAGCCTGCGCCGCTACCTCACCGACGCCGAGGGCTTCGTCACCGCGCTGCTGGTCGACATCGCCCCCGACGGCCGTATGCGCGCGCTGTCCTGCGGGCATCCGCCGCCGCTCCTGCTGCGCGGGGAGGACGCGGTCGACGTGCCCGTGGCACCGGGACTGCCGCTGGGCCTGGGCAGTCTGCCGCCCGCCGCCGCACCCGGCCCGGCGCCCGCCGCCGTCCAGCTGCGACGCGGCGACACCGTCCTGCTCTACACCGACGGGATCACCGAGGCCCGGGACACCTCCGGCGCCTTCTACCCGCTCGCCGAGCGGCTGCGCGCGCACCCCGAACGCACCGCCCCCGACTCCCTGCTCGGCTGGCTCCAGCAGGACGCCCTCGCCTACGCCGGCGGCTGCACCCACGACGACGCGGCGCTCCTCGCGCTCACCTGGACCTGAGCGCGGGTGGCCGGTCAGACGCCGGGGTCGTCGAGCACGTCACCGACCGGACGGCGCGGCGTGGCCGCTCCCTCCGGCCCGTAGCCGAACCGCATCACCATCTGCACGTGCACGTAGCTCCCGCGCGGGTCCCGCAGCGCCCATCGCAGGTCCGGCCACTCCACGGCCTGGCTGAAGAGCGACGCGCGGACACCGTGCGCGGTGGCGACCAGCAGGGCGCGTTCCATGCCCTGACCGGCCCGCAGCCAGTCCGCCGGCTCGTCGCCCACCGTGCCGAGGACGGCCACGGCGGGGCGCTGCTCGTAGACCTCCGGCAGCCGGGGGGTGACACCGAGGCCCGCGGCGAAGTCGCGTACCGGCATCCGCCCGGTGGTGTCACGGGAGGGGAAGGCCGCGGTGGGGACGCCGCTGGGGCCGCTGTCGCGCACCCACTCCCGGCTCTCCGCCGCCCGCGCGGGATCGGCGAGGTCGCGCCATTCGGCCTCGGCGGTGAGGTGCAGGACGCGGGCCGTCTCCCGCTCGCCGGGAAACACCAGGCGGGTGTCCTCAGCGGCGGCGGCCGCCGCGATCTCCGCGCGGATTTCGGACGGCACCGGGGGTCCGGTGAAGGGGACCCGGCTGCTGTGCCGGTGCCACAGGGCCCCGTACAGCTCCGCCTCCGGGTGCCGCTCCCCGAGCCCGCGGGGCCCGGCCGGCCGCACCGCTGCCAGCAGGCCGGGGTCGGCGGGCCGGGGCAGCAGCCGGACGACCGGCTCCCAGCCGAAGTGGGCCACGGCGGCGCGCAGGTTGAACACCGCCGCGCCCGCGGAGATGTGCAGGCTCCGCCCGTCGGCGTCGATGGAGTTGAGCGCCCGGTCCGGCGCGGCGTGCACCTCGACCGTGGTGGTGCCGGGGTCGAGGCGGAAGCGCCACGGCTGCGTGTTGTGGATCGAGGGTGCTGTCACGGCCGCCGAGACGAGCTTCTCCAGCGTCGCCCCGTCCAGCTCGCGTACCGCTGTTCCGGTGGTCATGGCCGCCTCCTCACCGTCCGTTTCCAGCGTACGTGCAGGCGGCCCGCCCCCGCCTTTCCGCGGCGGGGGCCGAGCACCGCCCGGCTCCGGCATGGTCCCGGCCACCATGACCGCGGCGGGAAGTATGGCCGCCGCCCACGTGTGCGGGCCCCCGCAACATTCCTAGCGTGACGGCCATGGAGAGCACTCACAGCCACGGCCCCGGCGGCGGGGGTTTCCTCGCCGGGCGCAAGGCCCTGGTCACCGGGGCCGCCAGCGGTATCGGCAAGGCCTGCGCGACGGCGTTCGCCGAGGCCGGCGCGGCCGTGTACGTGGTGGACCGGGCGGCCCGCGCGGCCGAGGAGGTGGCCGCCGCGATCGGCGGCACCTGCCTGGTCGTCGACCTGTCCGACCCCGGCGCCGTGGACGGCCTGCCCGCGGACGCCGACATCGTCGTCAACAACGCCGGGCTCCAGCACATCGCCCCCGTGCACGAATTCCCGCCGGAGCGCTTCACGCACATCCAGCGGGTCATGGTCGAGGCGCCCTTCCGGATCCTGCGCCGCACCCTGCCGCACATGTACGCGCGCGGCTGGGGGCGGGTGATCAACATCTCCTCCGTGCACGGGCTGCGGGCCAGCCCGTACAAGGCCGCGTACGTCGTGGCCAAGCACGCGCTCGAAGGGCTCAGCAAGACCGTCGCGCTGGAAGCCGCCGCGCACGGCGTGACCAGCAACTGCATCAACCCCGGCTATGTGCGCACCCCGCTGGTCGAGGACCAGATCGCCGGGCAGGCCGCCCGGCACGGCATCCCCGAGGCCGAGGTGGTCGAGCGCGTGATGCTCGAACGGACCGCGATCAAGCGCCTCATCGAGCCCGCCGAGGTCGCCGCGGCCGCCCTGTGGCTGTGCTCCCAGCACACCGGCTACATCACCGGCAGCTCCCTGCCGGTCGACGGCGGCTGGACCGCCCACTAGCTGGTGACGCGTGCGGGGCCCCGTCGGTAGTCTCGGGCCCCGCAGAGGCCCCGGCCTCGCATGCGTGAGGTGCGACGATCCGCCCGCACTACCGTCGGGGGCCGCAGCGGCGGCGCCCGGCGGGCCGTTCCTACCCGCCCGGTGGTCCCGATGCCAGAAGCTCCCGCACCCTCCGCGTCCGCGCCGACCGGGGAGCCCCCGGCGCCCGTCGCCCCCTTCCTGCGCCGGCTCCTGGAGCTCGTCGCGGAGGACGCCCCCGCCGAGGAGTACGGGGCGGTCGCCGTACGGGCCCGGGCCGCGGGCGCGGGGCCGGCGGATCTCGCCGAGCTGGAGCAGGGCGTCGAGGCCGCTCTGCGGGTGCGCCGCGTCCTGCGCCGGCACCGCCGCCGGGAGACCGAACTGGCCGCGCTCTTCGACACCGCGAGTGACCTCGCGGCGCTGCGCGACCTCGACGCGGTGCTGCGCTCCATCGTCCGCAGGGCGCGGATGCTGCTGGGCACCGACACCGCCTATCTGACGCTGCGCGACGACGAGGCGGGCGACACCTACATGCGGGTCACCGACGGATCGGTGTCCCCGGTGTTCCAGACGCTGCGGCTGAGCTACGGCGACGGCCTCGGCGGTCTCGTCGCGCAGCTCGCCCGGCCCTACGCCACGCCCGACTACCGCACCGACCGGCGCTTCCGCCACACCGGATCGATCGACGAGGGCGTCATGGACGAGGGCCTGGTCGGCATCCTCGGGGTGCCGCTGGTCCTCGGCGGGCGCGGCGGCGCCGTTCGCGGCGGCGGCCCGGCGGCGGACGGGGCGTCCGGCACCGACGTGATCGGCGTGCTGTTCGCCGCCGACCGGACGCCCCGCCCCTTCACCCCGGACGAGGTCGCGCTGCTGTGCTCCCTCGCCGCGCACGCCGCCATCGCCATCGACACCGCGCGGTCCCTGACCGAACTCGCCGAGGCCGGCGCCGTCATCCGCGCGCACGCGGCCGCGATGCAGCGCGCCGAGGAGGCGCACGACCGGCTCACCGACCTGGTGCTGCGCGGCGGCGACCTGCCGGAGGTGGCCGCCGCCGTCGCGGGGCTGCTCGGCGGACCGATCACTCTCCACGACCCCGAGGGCCGCACCCTCGCCGCGGTCGGCCGCCGCGGCGAGGCGTTCGACGGGCCGGTGCCCGAGGCGGCGTCCCTGGCGCGGCATGCCGCGGACTCGCACGCCGCGGCCCGCGCGGTCTTCCGCGACGGCCGCTGGACGTGCGCGGTGCTCGCCGGGCAGGAGCTGCTGGGCAGCCTCGTGCTCTACGGGCGAGGCCGGCTCGACGACTCCGACCGGCGGCTGTTCGAGCGGGCGGGGGTCGTCACCGCCCTCCTGCTGCTGCTCAGCCGCTCCGTCGCCGAGACCGAGAACCGGGTCCGCGGCGAGCTGGTCGCCGACCTGCTGACCGCACCCGACCGCGACCCGGCGGGCCTGGTGGTGCGCGGGCTGCGGCTCGGCATCGACCTGGCGCAGCCCTGCCTGGTGCTCGTCGCCGAGACCTCCCCCGCCCACCACGACAAGCTGGCCGCGGCCGCGGGCCGCTGCCTGTTCGGCAGCGACGGCATCAGCGCCGAGCAGTCCGGGACCGTCGTCCTGCTGCTGCCGCACGACGGCACGCAGCCCGGCGCGGCCGCCCGCGCGGCCGTCGCCCGGCTGACCCCGCTCGTCGGCGCGCCCGTCACGGTCGCCGCGGGCGGGCCCGCCGCCGGGCCGCGGGCGATCGCCGACGCGTACGCCGAGGGGCTGCGCTGCCTGCGCGCGCTGCGGGCGCTCGGCCGGACCGGCGACGGCGCGGGCGCGGCCGAACTCGGCTTCCTCGGCGTGCTGCTGGGCAGCGACCGCGACGTGGAGTCGTACGTCACCGCGACGCTCGGGCCGCTGCTGGAGTACGACGCCCGCCGGGGCACCGAGCTGGTCCGCACCCTCGGCGCCTACTTCGCCTGCGGCGGCACCCTCACCCGTACCAAGGACGAGCTGCACCTGCACGTCAACACGGTGGTGCAGCGCCTGGACCGGATCCAGGCGCTGCTCGGCGCGGGCTGGAACGACCCGGAGCGCGCGCTGGAGATCCAGCTCGCGCTCCGGCTGCACCTGCTGTCCGGCTCCTGAGGCCCGCTACGGCGCCCTGCCCCCGCGCGCGGCGCGCAGCCGCTCCGGGAGCCGGGCCACCCCGCCGGGCAGCACGTACACCGCGACCACGAAGAGCGTGCCCAGCAGGAACAGCGGCTGCGACAGCGGCACCCGCAGGACCTGCGGCAGGCCGGTCACGGTGTCCGAGCCCGCGAGGTCGCCGAGGCGCTGGTCGGCCCAGGTGTAGGCGACGCCCCCGATCAGCGGCCCCCACCGGGAGCCGGAGCCGCCCAGGACCACCATCACCAGCAGCGACAAGGTGAAGTCCGACGTGGTGGTCCGCGGGGTCGCGCCGCCGGTGAGGAGCAGGTGCACCACGCCCCCGCCGGCCGCGAGCGCCCCGGCGAGCACGAAGGCGACGAGCTTGAAGCCGTACGGGCGCAGGCCCAGCACCTCCACACGGCGCTCGTTCTCCCGGATCCCCTCCCACACCCGGCCGGTGGGGGACCGCACCGCCCACTGGACCACCGCCACCGTCAGCACCAGGTAGGCCAGCGCGATCCAGTACAGGTTGGCCGTGTTGTCGATGCCCGCCAGGAACGACGGCAGCTTGTCCGCGGGGACCGCGCGGCCCTCCTCGCCGCCGGTCACCCCGCCCGGGTCGCGCTCCACCAGCAGCGAACCGGCCTGCGCGAACGCCAGGGTGACCATCGAGAACGCGATCCCGGACACCCGCAGCGACACCGATCCCAGCAGCGCCGCCAGCACCGTCCCGGACAGCAGGCCGAGCAGCACCGCCGGCACGAACGGCAGCCCCGCCCCGGCCATCAGGATCTCGGTGGCGTAGCTGCCCGCGGCGAAGTACAGGGCGTGCCCGAAGGACAGCAGCCCGGTCCGGCCGAGCAGCAGGTCGTAGCCGGTGGCCAGCGCCCCGAACACCAGGCAGAGCGCGAGCAGTTGCAGGCTGCCCGCGGAGCCGACCGGGCCGTCGAGCAGCCCCGGCAGCGGCATCGCGCTGTACGGCACGGCGACGAGCACCGCCAGCGCCGCCGCGGGCCACCAGCGCGTCCAGGCGCGGGCGCCCGCCCGTGCCCGCGGCGTGTCGGGGCCCGCGGTGCGGACCGGAACGGCGGTGGTCATGCGAGCCTCCCGGTGAGGCCGCCCGGCCGCGCGAGCAGCAGGGCGGCGAGCAGGACGACCACGGCGAGGTCGCCGAGGCCGGACGCCGTGTAGTAGTTGGCGAACTGCTGGACCAGCCCCACGGCGGCCGCGGCCAGGGCCGCGCCGGACACCGAGCCCATGCCGCCCGTCACCACGACCACGAACGCGAAGATCAGCAGCGAGGTGCCCTGGCCGGGGTCGACCGAGCCGTAGTACAGCCCGCCGAGCGCCCCGCCGAGCGCGGCGGCGGCCCCGCCGATCGCGAACACCACGGTGAACGCGCGCCGCACGTCGATGCCCAGCGCGGTGACCATGGCGCGGTCCTCCACCCCGGCGCGTACGACCAGGCCGTGCCGGGTGCGGCCCAGGAACAGCCGCAGCGCGCCGAGCACCAGCAGCGCAGCGCCCACCAGGACCAGCCGGTTGACCGGGATCCGCGCGCCCAGCAGCCCGAACGTGCCGGACAGGGCGTGCGGCCCGGGGAAGGGACGCGCGTCGGAGCCCCAGACCGCCGACAGCAGCGCCGGCACCGCCAGGCCCACACCGACGGTCGCGAGCACCTGCTCCCGCGGCCGCTCGTACAGCGGCCGGATCAGCGCCAGTTCGAGGACGACCGCGGCCAGGGTGCCCACCGCGGTCCCGAACGCGACGGCGAGTGCGAAGCCCGCGCCCGAGGATCCGGCGCCCGGCACGTGCCCGGAGGCGGCCCACCAGCTGCCGTACGCGCCGATCGACAGCAGCGCGCCGTGCGCGAAGTTGAGGACGTCCATCAGGCCGAAGATCAGCGAGAGACCGGAGGCCACCAGGAAGTACAGGGCGCCCAGGCCCAGTCCGGTGACCGCGAGCAGAACGACGGTGGACATCAGGCGTCCGCCTCCTTGTGCGAGCGGGAACCCACGCCCAGCAGGCGGCGGGTGGCATCGGCGTCGGACAGCAGCTCGGCGGCCGGACCGGTGTGCGCGGTACGGCCGTCGGCCAGCACCACGCAGGAGCCGGCCAGCCGCCGCACCAGCGCCAGGTTCTGCTCCACGAGCAGCACCGGCACGGCCTGCGCCGCCCGCTCCAGCACCCGGGCCACCTCCGTGACGACCCGCGGCGCCAGCCCCTTCGTCGGCTCGTCGGCGATGACCAGCCGGTTGCCGTTGAGCAGGGTGCGGGCGATCGCCACCATCTGCTGCTGGCCGCCCGACAGGGTCCCCGCCGGCTGGGCCGCGCGCTCGCGCAGCTCGGGGAACAGCTCGTACACCAGCGGGTAGTCGGGGGAGCCCGCGCCGGGGCGCTCGGCCAGGCGCAGGTTCTCCGCCACGGTCAGGCCCGCGAAGACCCCGCGGTCCTCCGGCGCGTAGCCGATGCCGCGGCGTACCAGCTCGTGCGTGGCCAGCCGCACCGTCTCGGCGCCGGCGAACCGGACGCTGCCGCTGCGCGGCACCAGCCCGAGCACGGCGCGGACCGTGGTGGTCTTGCCCGCGCCGTTGCGGCCGAGCAGCGCGGTGACACCGGCCGGCGCCACGTCCAGGCCGACACCGTGCAGGATGTGCCGGCCGCCCAGCACGACCCGCAGGTCCCGCACCGCCAGCAGCGGTTCCGCCGCGCCGCTCACAGCGCCTCCCCGAGATAGGCGGACTGCACGGTGGCGTCCGCCATGACGGCCCGCGGGGTGTCCAGGGCCAGCAGTGTGCCGTGGTGCATCACCGCCAGCCGGTCGGCAAGGCCCAGCAGCACGTCCATGTGGTGCTCGACCATCAGCACCGTGCGGCCCTCGTCGCGGTGCAGCGAGCGGATCAGCGCGGTGAGCGACGGCACCTCCTCGGCGCTCACCCCCGCCATCGGCTCGTCCAGCAGCATCAGCCGGGGCTCGCCGACCAGGAGCACGGCCAGTTCGAGCTTGCGCTTCTCGCCGTGCGACAGCGCACCGGCGACCGCGTCGGCGCGGTGGGCGAGACCGGTGCGCTCCAGCACCCCGGCCACCTTGCCGCCGTAGCCCGCGGCCCGCCGCCACACGCGGTACGAGCCGCCCCCGGCGGCCTGCGCCGCGAGCCGCACATGGTCCGCGACCGTCATCGACGGCCACAGGCTGGACGTCTGGAAGGTCCGGCCGAGGCCCCGCCGGGCCCGGGCGGGCGCCCCTTGCGCCGTCACGTCCGCGCCGTCCAGCGCGATCGACCCGGCGACCGCCCGCACCAGCCCGCTGACCAGGTTGAACAGCGACGTCTTCCCGGCGCCGTTGGGACCGATGAAGGCCAGGAACTCGCCCTCACGCACCTCGAACGACACGTCGTCGACGATGGTCGCGCCGCCCACCGACCAGCACACGCCCGCCAGGCGCAGGACCGGGGCCACGGTCAGCCCGCCATCGGGTGGGACGGCGGTGCCACCGACGCCATCGGCAGCCGGCTCAGCAGCGTCGGTACGGCCGCAGCGCCCGTGCCGGTGAGCTTCGCGGTGAACATCGGCTGGAGCAGGGCGTGGTCCGCCGCCCTGACCTGCTCGTCGCCCTTGGGCCCCGGGAAGGACCAGCCCTCCAGGGCCTTCGCCATCGCCGTCGGGTCCGTCGCGCTGCCCGCCTCGACGGCGTGCACGATCATCTGCGCCGCGGTGAAGCCGTCCGGGGTGAACAGGTCGGGGGTGCCGCCCGCGGCCTTCACGGCGTCCAGCATCGCCTTCTCGACGGGCGTGCCGGCCGCGCCCGGGAAGTAGTGCGCCAGGAAGGACACCTTCGAGGCGGCCGTCCCGAACAGCGGGTACGAGGAGACGCCCGCCAGGCCCGTGACGACCCTGGTCGACCCCACCACGCCCTGCTGGTCGAGCGCGGTCCACAGCGCGGGCGCGCTCGCCCCGGCCCAGGCCACGAACACCAGGTCCGGCTTGTGCGACCGCACCTGCCGGGCGAAGGGCGTCAGGTCGCCCGCGCTCGGCGGCGCCAGCACCGAGTCCACAGTGGCCCCCTGACCGCCGAGCACCTGCTTGACCGCCGCCACGTTCGCCTGCCCGAAGGCGGAGTTCTGGGCGAGCACGGTGACCTTCTTGCCCTTCGCCCCGCCGAGCAGCGAGCCCGCGGTCAGGATGTCCTGGTAGGACTGGCGGCCGGAGCGGAAGGTGTAGGCGTTGACGCCCGTCAGCGCGTCGGTCGCGGCCGGACCGGCGACGTACAGAACCTTGTTCTGCGCGGCCAGCGGGGCCAGTTGCAGCGCCACGCCCGAGTCGGTGGTGCCGGCGATAATCCGGGTGCCCTTGCCGATCAGCGACTTGGCCTCGGCGACCGCCTTCGCCGGGTCGCCCGCGTCGTCCTGCTCGGTGACCTCCACCGGGTGCCCGGCGGCCTTGCCGGTGCCGTGCGTGGCGTACGCCAGACCCGCGGTGAAGCCCTCGACGTACTGCTTGCCGTACGCGGCGAGCGGGCCGCTGCGCGAATACACCAGGCCCACCTTCACCGGCGCCGACGCGCTGTCGCCGCCGCCCTGCGGGGAGGTGCCGGCCTGTCCGGGCTTGCTGCAGCCGGCCAGCAGCAGCCCGCCCGCGGCCAGCACGGCGAGCGCGGTGAGTGATCTGCTCCTGCGCGGGGCCGAGGGCCCCGGCGTGGTGGACGTGGGCGTACGACGCATGGCGACCGGCTCCCGGAGAGGTGGATGGTTGGGTGAACCGTAGAAGCGGCCGGGTGAACCGGACATGTGGGCGGCACACGTTCTGTGCGGGCCGCCGGTGTCGGCGGGGACCATGGCGGGCACCGGCCCGTCCCGCCCGCGCCGGGCCGTACGCATCCGGCGGACCGCCCGGTCCGGGACGCAGGACGGGCCCGTGCCCGGGGCTCACCCCCGGGCACGGGCCCGCTGCCGCGGTACGGTCAGCCGCCCAGCGCCTCCCGGACGTGGGCGGCCACGACACGCGCGCCGTCCCGGCCCAGCACCACCGAATAGTGGTTCAGGCCGGGGAGGAAGGCCGTCGCGACCCCCGCCTCCGCCAGGCCGCTGCCGGCAACCACCTCGGGCGCGTACAGCCCCACCGGCTCGTCCTGCAGGCCCCGCTCCGCCCAGAGCAGCCGCGCGGGCAGCGGCAGTTCGTGGATCGCGGCGAAGACCTCGGGGTTGCGCAGCTCGTCCTCCGCGTCCTCGCGGACGGCCGCGCCCCGGCAGGCGGACCGCAGCTCCGGCTCCGTCCCGACGAGGTCGCGGTCGAGGTAGGCGGCGACGTCCGGCCCGTCGAGACCGGCGAACGCCGGGTGCCGCGCCCAGAACGCGTGGTAGGCCGCGCGGTCCGGGAAGGTCATCTCCAGCTTGCGCATGGCGGGCCCGATCACCGCGTGCAGCACCGTGTCGATGTCCACGTCCTGCGGCACGGGGAAGCCCAGCCCGCCGTCGACCAGCACGACCGCGGAGTACCGGTGCGGATCGCGGCGGGCCGCGACGCACGCCGCGAAGCCGCCCATCGAATGGCCGGTGAGCACCGCCCGCGCCACGCCGAAGTGGTCGAGCACCGCCCGCAGGTCGTCGGCGTGGCGGGCCATGGTGCTCCTTCCGCCGACGTCCCGGCTCAGGCCGCGCCCGCGCAGGTCGGGGGCGAGCACCTGCACGCCGTCCAGCTCCTCGGCGATCCGCGACCACGCCAGCCCGTTGCCGGTGATGCCGTGCACGGCCAGCACCGTGCCGGCGCCCGGCCGCCCGGGCCAGCGCCGTACCGACAGCCGGCCGCCGTCGACCTCCACCCGGCTGTCCTCGTACGCCCGCCGTGCCCGCTGCCCGCTGTGGTCCCGCTGCCCGGTCATCCGCCGCCCGCCCTTCCGCCCTCGCGGCCGTCCCGCGCGGCCAGTGCAGGATAGGTACCCCCGCCGCCGCGGACCATGGGCGCGGCCCACACCGTCCGGGAGCGTCCCGTGTGGGCCCGGACCGCCGCCTCTCGGGCGGAAAACCCGCTCGCCCGCCGCGCCGCAGGGGGTATCGTCGCCGACGAGTCCGAGAGACGCTGCAACGGGCCGCACGCGCCCGCCACGCTCGGACTCCCTCCTTTCGGGAAGGGCGTCTGCGCGCGCCGGGGAGTGCCCATGCGTCATGACGGAGACAGCCGGATCAGCTACGGGACCCCGGAGGCCGGGGGGCACCGCGCCCTGCGGGCGATGGCCCGCCGCTCGTTCGCGGAGACCTTCGGGCACCTGTACGATCCCGGCCCGTTCGGCGCCTTCCTCGACGGCGCCTACGGGCCCGGCGGCGCCATGGCGCGTGACCTGGCCGACCCAGCGGTCCGCTGGCTGGTCGCCTTCCGGGACGCCGTCCCCGTCGGCTACGCCAAACTGACGCCGCTCCGGGCCCCCGCCCCCGCCCCGGCCCCCGGCGCGCTGGAACTCCAGCAGATCTACGTCCTCGGCGAGTGGCACGGCCGCGGTGTCGCCGCCCGCCTCATGCACTGGGCACTGGCGACGGCCGCCGCCGACGGGGCCCCCGAGATCTACCTGACGGTCTTCGACCACAACGAGCGGGCCAAGCGCTTCTACCGGCGGCACGGCTTCGCGGAGGCCGGCCGCTGCACCTTCACCCTGGGCGACCGCACCGACGACGACCGGATCTGGCGGCGCGGCATCGAAGGCCCGGCGGCGGGCGGTTAGGGCCTGTCGTTCGGGTCTGCGCGGCGGCGCGGCTTCGAAGGCCCCGCGCCTCGCGCGCGGTCGCCCTCGGGCCCGGCCGGCGTGACGCCGTCAGGAACGCGCCGGACGGCTCACCTGCCCAGCCGGCGCACCTGCCACCACGCCAGCCCCACGACCGCGGTCGCCGTGAGCGTGACCGCGGCGCGCGGCAGCCGGGCCGCGCCCGCGTCGCCGTACGCGCGGCGGGCGCGCACCGCGCCGTGCGACTGCCAGCTCAGCGCCGAGTGGTTCGACTGGCCCGAGAGCCACGACCCGAGGGACTGGTACGACCCGATCGACAGTGCGGACATCGCCGAGCCGAGCGATCCGAAGGAGGCGAAGGATCCCACGGACCCGATCGACAGGGCCGAGCCCACCGACCCGATGGACAGCACCGACTCGGTGGAGCCGATGGACAGCAGCGAGTTGTGTGAACCGACCGACCAGCGTGAGGACATGCCCGCCATTGTCCCCCGGCCGCCGCGCGCCCGCACAGCGGGCCCGAAATTCGGTGGGCGCCCCGGCGGGCCCGCGGTTACCCTCCGCGGATGCCGGACCAGGCCCGTGGAGGAGCGCCGATGCACCCCGACGAATTCCCCGTCGACGGGGACCTGGTGGCGAAGCTGGTCGCGGGGCGCTTCCCGCGGTGGGCGGGGCTGCCGGTACGGCGGATGGCGTCCGGCGGGACGGTGAACGCCGTCTTCCGGCTCGGCGACGACCTGCTCGTACGGCTGCCGCTGACGCCCGGTGGCGCGGCGGACGTCGGGCGGGAGCAGCGCTGGCTGCCGCCGCTCGCGGGCCTGCTGCCCGTGCCCGTACCCGAGGTCGTGGGTGCGGGGGAGCCCGGCGAGGGGTATCCGTGGGCCTGGTCGGTGCTGCGGTGGCTGCCGGGCGCGCCGCCCGAGGCGGGGGAGTTGGCCGACCCCGCGGGGCTGGCCGCCGACCTGGCGGCCTTCGTCGGCGCGATGCGCGCCGTCACCCTGCCGGACGCGCCGCCGGCCTACCGCGGCGGTCCGCTCGCCGGGCTCGACGCCGGGACGCGCGCGGCGATCGGGGAGTTGCGGGGCATCCCGCAGGAAGGCGTCGACTGCGACGCGGCCCTGGCCGTATGGGAGGAGGCGCTGCGGGCGCCCGCATGGGACGGGCCGCCGGTGTGGCTGCACGCCGACCTGATGCCGGGCAACCTGCTCGTCCGGGGCGGCCGCCTGGCCGCCGTCATCGACTTCGGCTGCACCGGCGTCGGCGACCCGGCCTGCGACCTCTTCCCAGCGTGGAACCTGCTGCCGCCGGACGCCCGCGCCGCCTTCCGCGCCGCGCTCGGCACCGACGACGCGACCTGGTCCCGCGGCCGCGGCCGCGCCCTCTCGCAGGCGCTCGTCGCCCTCCCGTACTACCGGGAGACCAACCCCGTGATGGCCCGCAACGCCCGCCACGTCATCCGGGCGGTGCTGGGCGGGCAGTGACGTGGGACCCGCAGCGCACCGCGCCGCCCGCCCCCTCCGCCGGAGGGGGCGGGCGGCGCGGTGCGGGGCATCAGCGCCCGGTGCGGATCCCGTGCTCGAAGGCCGCGAACGCCGCCTCCTGGCGCCATTCGACGGCCGCCCTGGGGCTGGCGGCGAGCAGGCGGCGGCAGGCCGCCGAGGCCGGGCGGCCAGAGCCGGGCAGCTGCCCGCGGCAGGCCGGCTGCGGGCGGTAGCCCAGCGCGGTGGGGTTGCCCTGCCACAGGGACGCGCCGGGCAGGAAGGCGTACTGGAGCGAGGCGCGGGCCAGGTCCTTCAGCTCCGGATACGTCAGCCCGTAGGTCGCGGCGGCGTACTGGTACTCGTGGCTGATGTCGACCCGTGAGACGCCCGGGTCGTCGGTCGCGAGGACGACGGGCACGCCGTAGGCGCGGTAGGTCTCGAAGGGGTGCTCGGCGCCCTTGACGCCGAGGATCTGCGCGTTGCTGCTGAAGGGCACCTCGACGGCGACCTGGCGGGCCGCCATCGTGCGGGCCGTGGCCTGCCAGTCGTCCTCGTGCACCAGGTCCACGCCGTGCCCGATGCGCTCGGCGCCCGCCACCCGGACGGCTTCCCGGATGTGGAAGGCCAGATCGGCGGGCTTGACCAGGCCGGGCCACAACTCGCCCGCGTGCAGCGTCACATGGGACTTGGGGTAGATCCCGCGCAGGTACTGGAGCATGCGCATCTGGAGGCTGTAGTCGCGCAGCGCGACCTCGCCGTCCTCGGGCTGCACCAGGTTGACGGCGACGAACCGCGGGTCGGCCTCGGCCAGCCGCATGCCGACTTCCATCTGCGTGAAGACGCGTTCGGGCGCGCTGCCGCGGGAGACCTGCGAGATCCACCGCACGGTGAGCGCGCACCCGGGCCGGGCGGCGGCGCTGCCGCAGCGCTCCGCGGCGCGGAATTCGGCGTCGCCGTCGTCGGCCTCCTTGCGGGCCGCGGCGACGACCGTGTCCAGCTTGCCGCCCGCGGTCAGCTTCGCGTGCAGCGCGGCGAGGTCGGGGTCCCAGCCCACCTGCGCGGCCAGCTGCTTGGCCTGGTCGGAGGCGGGGGTGACCATCGTCTCCAGGTAGAACTGGTTCTGTTTCACCGCCGTGTCTGCGACGTCGGCGAGCATGTCGCCGCGGTGCCGCCACGTCACCTCGCCGAACTTCCCGAAGGTGTCGAAGAAGTGGTCGTGCCCGTTGCCGTCCGGCGGGAAGTCCTGCATGGACCAGGCGCGCACGATCGCGTCGTGGAAGGCCGCGTCGGTGCGCGCGTCCGCCGCGGGCCGGGTGCCGGGCCCGCAGGGCGGCTCGACCGCGGTCATGGTCTGCGTCTCGATGCACAGCCCGTCCTCGGCGGCCCGCTCGATCAGGTACTCCGTCGAGACCGCGCCGGACAGGTGGTTGTGCAGGTCGCCGCCCTTGGGCATCGCCACGAAGAAGTCGCGCAGCCGCGCGGGGTTGCCCCGCACGGAGCGCAGGTACGCGTCGGTGCGCGCCTCGGCGGGCGTCACCGGCCGGGCGGCGGCCGACGGCGCACCCGACGCCGAACCGGATTGCGCGGCCGACGGCGCCGCGGGCGCGGGCGCGGCCAGCGTGCACACCACGGCGAGCGCCCCGAGGCCGGCACCCGCCAGCCGCCGGGTCCGGCGCGCGGGGGAGAGACTGTTGATGATCATGACGCCATCGTGGCCACCGGGCGCCCCGCACAGGCGAGTTGACACACCGCCGCACCCCCGCCGTCACCCGTACGGCGGTACGGGCGGCGGCGCCCCGCCGGATACGCCGTTCGGCCCCCCGGGCGACCCCGTCCGGCATCGAGCGGCCGGTCGGCGGGTAGCGATACGTGATGTGAAGGACGAGAACGGCGATACCAGCGATAACGGCGATATCAGAGATATCAGCGAACCCGACGCGAGCAACGTGAGTGACGTGAACGACGAGCACCGTGACAACGACGCGCGGCACCCCGGCGGCCCGCACGGCCCCGCGCGGACCGGCCCGCACCGCGCCGCCCGGACCGAGCCGTCCGCCGAGGACACCCGCACCGCGCAGGACGCCCAGGTCATCGTGGTCGGCGCGGGACCGGCGGGCTCCAGCGCGGCCTTCCACCTCGCGCGCGCCGGGGTGGACGTCCTGGTGCTGGAGAAGGACGACTTCCCGCGCGAGAAGGTGTGCGGGGACGGGCTGACCCCGCGCGGCGTCCACCAGCTCGTGCGCATGGGCGTCGACGTCACCGGCGAGGGCTGGCACCGCTCGCGCGGCATGCGCTGGGTCTGCGGCGAGCGCCATGTGCTCATCGACTGGCCGAACCTCGCGCGCTTCCCGGACTTCGGACTGACCCGCACCCGGCACGACTTCGACGAGATCCTCGCCCGCCACGCCCAGGCGGCCGGCGCCCGGCTGCACACCGGGGTGAAGGTCACCGCGCCGCTCACCGACCGCACCGGCCGGGTCGTCGGCGTCCGCGCCGCGGCCGGTCCCGACGGCGAACCGGTCGAGCACCGCGCCCCGCTGGTCATCGCCGCCGACGGGGCCTCGGCGCGGCTCGCCGTCGCGCTGGGCGCGCACCGCGACAAGGCCCGGCCGATGGCCACCGCCGTACGCCGCTACTTCCGCAGCCCCACCCGCTCCGGCGAGGAGTACCTGGAGCTGTGGGCGGATCTGCGGCTGCCGCAGAGCGACGCGTGGCTGCCCGGCTACGGCTGGATCTTCCCGCTGGGCGACGGGCGGGTGAACGTCGGGGTGGGCGTGCTGGGCCGCCGCGGCCGGCGCACCCCCGACCTGCGCGCGGCGCTGGCCGCGTGGCTGGAGCGGACCCCGCCGGAGTGGGGCCTGGACGAGGCGGGCGCCGACGGACCGCTGCGCAGCGCCGCCCTGCCGATGGGCCTCAACCGCCGCCCGCAGTACGGCCGCGGGCTGATGCTCGTCGGGGACAGCGCGGGCACGATCAGCCCGTGGAACGGCGAGGGCATCTGCCAGGCCATGGAGTCCGGCGAGGCCGCGGCCGAGGTCGCCGCCCTCGCGCTGACCCGCCCGGCGGGCCCCGGCCGCGAGCGCGTCCTGCAGAGCTACCCCGCCGTGCTCGACCGCCGCTGGGGCCGCTACTACCGGCTCGGCAACGCGGCGGCCACGTACGTGCTCAGCCGCTCCGGCTTCGAGCCGCTGCTCACCCGCATCATCGACCGGCCCGCCCTGGTCGACGGCATGGCCCGGCTGCTGACCAACCTCACCGACGACCCCTCCCGCGACGCCGTCGACCACGTCGTCAACACCCTCGTCCGCCTCACCCCCGCGCGCGCCGCGACCCGCTGACCCGGCCCGCCGCCTGCGCGCCCCCGGTAAGGCCCCGGGGACGGGCAGGCGGAATAACCTGCACCCGCCACGTTGCTGCACACGGTCATGACTGCACTCCACAAGCTCGGGCCGTCCGACATCGAGGTCTTCCCGCTCAGCCTCGGCGGGAACGTCTTCGGCTGGTCCGCGGACAAGGCCACTTCCTTCGCCGTCCTCGACGCCTACACCGAGGCGGGCGGCAACTTCGTCGACACCGCGGACGCCTACTCCGCCTGGATCCCGGGCAACAAGGGCGGCGAGTCGGAACACATCATCG
This sequence comes from Streptomyces sp. NPDC021020, assembly GCF_044333285.1. NCBI lineage: Bacteria > Bacillati > Actinomycetota > Actinomycetes > Kitasatosporales > Streptomycetaceae > Streptomyces > Streptomyces sp. NPDC021020. The sequence goes on along the minus strand of NZ_JBIRQQ010000007.1, from coordinate 302,531 downwards.
GGGAGTGGCTGGCGGCCCGCGGCAACCGCGACAGCGTCGTCGTCGCGACCAAGGTGAGCCGGCACCCCGAATTCCCCGGCCTGCGCCCGGACAACATCAAGGCCGCAGCGGAGGCCTCGCTGCGCCGCCTCGGCACCGACCGCATCGACCTGTACTACACGCACTTCGACGACCCCGAGGTGCCGGTCGCGGACATCGTCACGGCGCTGGACGACCTGGTGCGCGAGGGCAAGGTCCGGGCCGTCGCCGCGTCCAACATCAGCCCCGAGCGGCTGGCGGAGTCGCTGGAATTCGCCGAGCGCGAGGGCAAGGCGCGCTACGTGGCCCTCCAGCCGCACTACAACCTGATGTCCCGCGACACCTACGAGGGCCCGCTCCAGGACGTCGCCGTACGCCACGGCCTCGCCGTCGTGCCGTACTACGCGCTGGCGGCGGGCTTCCTGACGGGCAAGCACCGGGCGGGCGAGGCCGTGGACAGCGCCCGCTCCGGCGGCGTCGGGAAATACGTCGGCAGCGAGCGCGGCAACCGCGTGCTGGCCGCGCTGGAGCGCACCGCCGCGGCGCACGGTGCGCACCCGGCCTCCGTGGCGCTCGCCTGGCTCGCCGCGCAGCCCGGCGTCGTCGCGCCCATCGCCAGCGCCCGCGTTCCCGGCCAGCTGCCGCCGCTGCTGGCCTTCCCGGAGCTGCGGCTGACCGACGCGGAGATCGACGCGCTGACCGAGGCGTCCGCCTGACGCCGCGCGGCCCTCAGGCCCGGGTCGCCTGCTGCTCCTCGGCGGACGGCGACCCGGCGCCGGCCGCCCGGCGGGCGCGGAAGGGCGCGACGACACCGCGCACGTAGCCGACCGCGTCCCAGTCGTCGACGCCGTGCGCCAGCGCGCTCAGGACCTCGCGCAGGTGCAGGACGGGCAGGCGCTCGCGCCATCCGTCGGCGAGCGGCGCCACCTCGGCGTACGCCGTGAAGAAGCGCTCGGAGGCGGGCGGCCGCGGCGAGCACCACAGCATGCTCAGCTCGGACTCGGCCCAGGTGTACGACACGGCCGGGTCGATCACGGCGACCCCGCCGTCCGGCGCGCCCAGGATGTTGCCCGACCACAGATCCCCGTGGTTGAGGCAGGCGGGTTGCGCGGGCACCAGCTCGGGCAGCCGCTCGCAGAGCCGTTCCAGGGCCCGGCGGTCGTCCGCGTCCAGCCGGTCGTCGACGAACGGGAGCCAGTGCAGGACGCGGTGCTCGGCGAAGAACGCATGGCCGTCGTCCGTCCAGGTGTTGGCCTGCGGAAGCCGCCCGAGCCACCCGTCACGGTGCCAGCCGAACCGGTCGTGGACGGTCGAGGTGTGCAGCCGCGCGACCGCCCGGCCCAGCTCCTCCCACGCCTCGCCGGTGTCCGGGAAGACGGGGAAGGGCGCGAGCACCAGCAGCTCGGACGACGCCAGCAGCACGTCGGGCGTGCGCAGGCCCGCGTCGTGCAGCACACCGAGGCCCGCCGCCTCGATCGCGAAGAGGTCGGGTATCGCCTCGGTCACCGTCTTCGCGAAGACCTGGCCGCCGCCGGCGAGCGTGGCGATCCCGGCCTGCGCCACGGCCCCGCCCGCCGCGGCGCGCACCGCCTCGACGTCGAATCCGGCCGACAGCAGTCGCTCGCGCAGGAGCCGGGGCTCCGGGTGGTCCGTCATGCGGGCCAGCCTATGCCGGGCCGCGGAGGGAGCCGCGGGGGAGTGTCAGTGGCTGCTGTGACAATGGAGTTCAGCCGGTCGCAGTGTCCGGCCGCACCACGCGAACGGCGCCGAACCGCCGCCGTTCCCGCACGTCTCGGAGGCCGGGGATGCCCTCACCGCACGAATTCGCCACCTGGGAGCCGCTGCTGCGCGTCCTGCGGACCGACTGCCACGCGACGTGGGAAGGGCCCGAAGGGGTGGTGAGCGGTCAGATAGGCCTGGGGGCCTGGAGCGTGCCGGTGCGCATGGCACCCTCGGCGCCCGGGCGGGCCCTGCTCGTCGAGGACATGGCGGACGCGTTCTCGGCGGTGGAGGGTATCCAGCAGGCGCTGCGCGAGGCGGGCTGGGAGCACGTCGCCTTCACCGCGGAGCTGTCGCTCGCCGGATCCGCCGCGGTACGGGTGTTCGCGCCCAGCCCGGCAGCCGCGGCGGGGATCGGGACCCACGCCCCCTCGGCGCTGGTGCTCGTGGAAGGGGCCGTTCCCGAGCCGTGGCGGCGGTTGCCGGAGCCGGCGCCGGACGCCCGCCCGGCCGGGTCGGCGGACGCCGGGCTGGTGGAGCGCACCCTGCGGGAGCGGCTGCCCGACGCTGTGCCCGCCACCGAGGAGGAGATCGCCGAGGCCGAGCGGCGGCTCGGCCTCCCGCTGCCCGCCGAACTGCGCGCCGTCTACCGGGTGGTCCGCGGCCGGTGGTCGGACTTCCCCGACTACGAGGCCGCCGAGCGGGTGTACGAGGCGGTCGGCGTCGAGCTGCTGCCGCCGGAGCAGCTGTACGTCGCCGACGCCGCCTCGCGGCACTGGCACTGGGCGCATGCCGCGAGCCGGGCGGTCGTGACACCGCCGGAGGCAGCGGTGCAGGGGCTCCCCGGCTCGCCCGGCTGGATCGCCTTCGGCAGCAACGGCGGCGGGGACCACTACGCCGTCGACCTCACCCCGGGGCCGCTCGGCCGCACCGGGCAGATCGTCCTCATCGGGCACGAGGAGGACACCGGCGCCGACCTGGAGGCCGACTCGCTCACCGACCTCGTCGTGCACCGCCGCCCGAGCAGCCACCCGCATCCGCGCGTGCACGCGGACCGGACGCCGGCGATCGCCCGCGTCAACCGCGCGAGCCTGCCGGACGTCGAGGCCGCGGTCCACCCCGACCTGGAAGTGCTCGGCATCGGTGTGCTGGACCGCCCGCCGGTGAGCCTCGCCCCCGTCACCGGGCTGCCGAAGCTGCGCACGCTCACGGCGTATCCGGGCACGCTCGCCGACCCGCTGGAGATATCCGGGCTGAAGGGCCTGGAGTTCCTGGAGCTGGGGCCGGACGACTGGCGGGTGCTGCTGGACGCCGGCGCGGTGCCGACCGGCCTGTCGGCGGCCGCCGTCATCGCGCACGGGCACGACCTCGCCGCGATGGTCGCCCTGAACAACGAACTGCTCGCGCTGTTCGGCCGCCCGCGGATCACCGACGAGGTCCTGCGGGGCGACCTCGGCCCGATGCCGTAGGCGCGCGGCGGACGGCGGCCCGCACCGGGCCGCCGCCCCCGCCCCTGCGTACGCTCACAGCTCGCGCAGGATGTCCTCGACCCGCTCCTTCGCGTCGCCGAACAGCATCTGGCTGTTGTCCCGGAAGAACAGCGGATTCTGCACGCCCGCGTAACCGGGGTTCATCGACCGCTTGAAGACGACGACGTTCTCCGCCTCCCACACCCGCAGCACGGGCATGCCGGCGATCGGGCTGCCGGGGTCGTCGACCGCCGCCGGGTTCACGGTGTCGTTGGCGCCGATGACCAGGACGACCGTGGTCTCGGCCAGGTCGTCGTTGATCTCGTCCATCTCCAGCACGATGTCGTACGGCACCTTCGCCTCGGCCAGCAGGACGTTCATGTGCCCCGGCAGCCGGCCGGCGACCGGGTGGATGCCGAACCGCACGTCGACGCCCCGCTCCCGCAGCCTGCGCGTCAGATCGGCCACCGGGTACTGCGCCTGCGCCACCGCCATGCCGTAGCCGGGGGTGATGACGACCGACCGGGCGTCTTTGAGCAGCTTCGCGGTGCCGGACGCGTCGATCTCGCGGTGCTCGCCGTAGTCGGTGGTGTCGGCCGGGCCCGTCTCGACACCGAAGCCGCCCGCGATGACCGAGAGGAACGAGCGGTTCATCGCCGTGCACATGATGTACGACAGATACGCACCCGACGAGCCGACCAGCGCGCCCGTCACGATCAGCAGGTTGTTGTCGAGCAGGAAGCCGGACGCGGCCGCCGCCCAGCCCGAGTAGCTGTTGAGCATCGACACGACGACCGGCATGTCGCCGCCGCCGATCGAGGCCACCAGGTGCAGTCCGAGCGCCAGCGCCACCGCGGTCACCGCGACCAGCAGGCCCACGTTCGGCGAGACCACGAAGGCCACGGTGAGGCCCGCGAAGGCGGCGAGCGCGCCCAGGTTGAGCAGGTTGCGGCCGGGCAGCATCAGCGGGCTGGACCTGATGCGCGCCGACAGCTTGAGGAAGGCGATGATCGAGCCGGTGAAGGTCACCGCGCCGATGAACACGCCGACGAAGACCTCGGCGTGGTGGATGCGCAGCAGGTCGGCGGCGATCTCGTGCTGCCCGGCGCCCTTGGCCTCGACGTCCAGATAGCCGTTCCAGCCCACCAGCACGGCGGCGAGGCCGACGAAGCTGTGCAGTATCGCGATGAGTTCCGGCATGCCGGTCATCTCGACCCGGCGGGCCCGCCACAGGCCGATGCCCGCGCCGACGACCATCGCCAGGACGAGCAGCCCCATGCCGGTGGCGGCGATGCTGCGTGAGGCCAGCCCGATGGTCGCCGCCAGCGCGATGGCCATGCCGGCGATGCCGTAGACCACGCCGGAGCGGGACGTCTCGTGCCGGGACAGCCCGGCGAGGGAGAGGATGAAGAGCAGCGCGGCGACGACGTAGGCGGCCTGCGCGGCGGTCGATGCGGTCACGGCGGATCAGTCCTTCGCGAACATCGACAGCATGCGCCGCGTCACCGCGAAGCCGCCGAAGATGTTGATCGACGCCAGCAGGACCGCGGCGAAGGCCAGTACGGTGACCGCGGTGTGCGCGTGCCCGATCTGCAGCATCGCGCCCACCACGATGATCCCGGAGATCGCGTTCGTCACCGACATCAGCGGGGTGTGCAGCGCGTGGTGCACATGCCCGATGACGTAGTAGCCGATCACGATGGCCAGCACGAAGACCGTGAGGTTGCCGATCAGCTGCTGCGGGGCGAAGGCCGTCGCGAGGAACAGCAGCGCCGCCCCCAGGCCCACCACGGCGTACCGGCGGGCGGCCGTCGCCGCGCGGCTGCGCGCCGGTGCGGCGGGCGGCGCGGGGGGCGGCGGCGCCGCGGGCTGCGGTGCGGCGGAGACCTGCACGGGCGGTGGCGGCCAGGTCGTCGCGCCGTCGCGCGTCACCGTGACCGAGCGCTGCACGACGTCGTCGAAGTCCAGCACCAGCCGCCCGTCCTTGCCGGGCGTCAGCAGCTTCAGCAGGTTGACCAGGTTGGTGCCGTACAGCTGCGAGGCCTGTGCGGGCAGCCGCGCCGCCAGGTCGGTGAAGCCGATGACGGTGACCTGGTTCGCGGTGACGACCGTCTCGCCGGCGACCGAACCGGCCACGTTCCCGCCCTGGGCCGCGGCCATGTCGACGATCACGCTGCCGGGCCGCATGGCCGCCACCATCTCCTCGGTGACCAGCCGCGGCGCCGGGCGGCCCGGGATGAGCGCGGTGGTGATGAGGATGTCGGTGTCCGGCAGCGTCTGCGTGTAGAGCGCGGCGGCCCGCGCGCTGTAGTCGTCCGACATCTCCTTGGCGTAGCCGGTCGCGCTGACCTCGACCTCCGCCGACTCCACCGCGAGGTACTCACCGCCCAGTGACCTGACCTGGTCGGCGACCTCCGGGCGCGGGTCGGTCGCCCGCACCACCGCGCCGAGGCTGCCCGCCGCGCCGATCGCCGCGAGCCCCGCCACGCCCGCACCGGCCACCAGCACCTTCGCGGGCGGCACCTTGCCGGCGGCGGTGACCTGGCCGGTGAAGAATCGCCCGAAGGCGTGAGCGGCCTCGACCACCGCGCGGTAACCCGCGATGTTGGCCATGGAGCTGAGCACGTCCATCGACTGGGCGCGCGAGATCCGCGGCACCGCGTCCATCGCCAGTGCCGTCACCGAGGCCCCCGCCAGCTCCTCCAGCAGCTCGGGGTGCTGCGCGGGGGCCAGCAGCGACACGAGCACCGCGCCCTCCCGGAGCAGCGCGATCTCCTCCCGCGACGGCGCGTCGACCGCCAGGACGACATCGGCGCCCCACACGTGCGTACGGCTCCCGATCGAGGCCCCGGCCTCCTGGTACGCCTCGTCGCCGATGCTCGCGGCGAGTCCCGCGCCGGACTCCACCACCACCTCGTAGCCGAGGCCCCGCAGTTGCGCGACCGTCACCGCGGTGGCCGCCACCCGTGTCTCCCCGTCGCGCGCTTCGGACACGACGCCCACTCGTTGACCTTGCTGACTCACACTGGGTCCTCTCTGGTCGGCGTTCCACCTCGGCTGAGGCGGTGACTGCCCGGGACTACCCGGAAAGTAGCCGCGGTTCGGGCCCGGTATGCGCCGCGCGCCCGCTCACGGCCGGGCGCGCGGCGCACGACGCGGCACGGCAGAACCGCATGATCCCGCCCCGGGCGCGGGCGCACCACTGTGCGAACGCCGTACGCCCGCCCGCCGCCCCGTAGTCTGGGGCCGACGTGGGAGGGGTGCGTGGAACGGATCGGCACATACGGGGTCGTGCGCAAGCTCGGCGAAGGCGGCATGGGCACGGTGTGGCTGGCGAAGTCGCGCGGCGGGCGGCTGGTGGCGGTGAAACTCGTCCGGCCCGAGCTGGCCGGCGACCCCGGCTTCCGGGCCCGCTTCCGCGCCGAGGTGGCCGCCGCCCGCAGCGTCGGCGGCTTCCACACCGCGCCGGTCGTCGACGCCGACCCGGACGCCGCCGAGCCCTGGCTCGCCACCGCGTACGTCCCCGGGCCGACGCTGAGTCAACTCCTCGCCGCCGAAGGGCCGATGGACGAGCCGCGGCTGCGCGAGCTGGGCGCCGCGCTCGCCGAGGCGCTCCAGGCGATCCACCGCTGCGGGCTGGTGCACCGGGACCTGAAGCCCGGAAACATCGTCATGGCCGGCGACGGGCCCCGCGTGCTGGACTTCGGCATCGCCCGCGCCATGGACGACGCGCGGCTCACCACGACCGGCACCGCCTTCGGCACGCCCGGCTTCCTCGCGCCCGAGCAGGCCGAGGGCCACGACGTCGGCCCGGCCGCCGACGTCTTCGCCTTCGGCGCGGTGCTCGTTGCCGCCGCGGGCGGCATCGCCTTCGGCGGCGGCACGCCGGTCGCGCAGATCTACCGCTCCGTGCACGGCGACCCCGACCTGTCCGCGGTGCCGGACGCGCTGCGCGCGCTGGTCGCCGCGTGCCTGGCGAAGTCGCCGCAGTGGCGGCCCACCACGGAGGAGCTGCTGGACCGGCTCAGCCCGCTGGACGGCCCGCCCGCGGTGCCGTCCGCTCCGGCCTCGTACCCGCTCGCGCCGCCGCGGGAGCGCGACACGCCGGTACCGCCGGGCGCGGGGGAGGGCGACACGCCCGGGGCGCGGGTGACCGGGGCCGGGGAGCACGGGACACCGGTGCCGTCCGCGCCGGGCCTTCCGTCCCCGGGGGCTTCGGCCGCCGGGCCGCCGCCGGGGGGCGCGTCGCCGCAGGTGCTGCCGCCCGTGCCGCCGCCGCCGGCGTTCCCGCCGCCCGGGTATCCGCCGTCGGCGTACGGGTCCGGGCCGCTGCCCGCCGCGCCGGCGCCGTACGCCGCCGGGCCGCAGTACACCCCCGGCGCGCTGCCGCCGTCGCCGTACGGGCCCGGGGCTCCGATACCGCCGCCGGGGGCGGCCGCGGGGCAGCCGGGGATGCCCGAATTCCTGGCCATGGACCGCAAGAACGCCGTCGTCCTCGACCGCGCCGGAGTGTCGCTCGGCACGGACGGGCAGGTCACCGAACTGCCCTGGCACGCCGTCGACTTCGCGTGGTGCGAGCGCGCCGCCGGGCGCGGCCACACCCTTCTGGTGGGCGTGTCGCTGCGCGACGGCACCGTCTTCTCCTGCGCGGTCGCCACCCGCAGACCCGCCGAGCTGGAGGCCTGGATCGTGCAGTTCAACGCGACCCTGAACTACTACAGCCCCGAGGAGGACTGACCCGGAGCGGCGGAAAACCAGGTGCGGCCGCCGGTTCCCGCGCGCTAGCGTCCCCCGTATGAGAAGCCACGGTCTGACGACGACGCCGGAGTACGTCCCGGCGCGCTGACCGATGTCCGAAAGCGAAGCCCCGGGGCGGGTGCCCCGGGGCTTCGCCGTGCGGTCACCCGCCTCGCATTCCGCGAGGGAGACCCGCGATGCACGACCACCGCAAGCTCGGCCGCGAACTCGACCTGTTCGACACCGACCCGCTCGTCGGCGCCGGACTGCCGTACTGGCTGCCGGCCGGCGCCGCCGTCCGGCACGAACTGGAGACCTACGTCCGCGAGGAGGAGCGCCGCGCGGGCTACCGGCACGTCCACTCGCCCGTGCTCGGCAAATGCGAGCTGTACGAGGTGTCCGGGCACTGGTCGCACTACAGCGACGACATGTTCCCGCCCATGGACCTCGGCGGTGAGCAGTTCGTGCTGCGCCCCAGCCTGTGCCCGCACCACGCGCTGATCTACCGCCACCGCGCCCGCAGCCACCGCGAACTCCCGCTGCGCATCGCCGAACTCGGCGGCATGTACCGCGCGGAGCTCTCCGGCGTCCTCGGCGGCCTGACCCGGGTACGGGCCATCCAGCTCAACGACGCGCACATCTTCTGCACCCTCGACCAGGCCGCCGCCGAGGCCCGCGACGCCCTGCGGATGATCGCCCGCGCCTACCGGGTGCTGGGCATCGAGCCCGTGCGCCACCGGCTCTCGCTCGCCGGCCCCGGCGGCAGCTACGTCGGCGACGCCGGTATGTGGCGGCGGGCCGAGGCGCTGCTCACCGACGCGCTCGACGCCGCGGGGCTCGCGTACGAGGCGGCGGAGGGCGAGGCGGCCTTCTACGGGCCCAAGATCGATGTCCAGGTCGCCGACCCCGCGGGGCGGGAGAGCACCCTGTCCACCGTCCAGATCGACTTCCACCAGCCGGAGCGCTTCGGCCTGGAGTACGTGGGCCCGGACGGCCGCAGGCACCGTCCCGTGATGGTCCACCGCAGCGTGATCGGCAGCGTCGAACGCGCCGTCGCCCATCTCGTCGAGCGCCACGGCGGCGCCTTCCCCGGCTGGCTCGCCCCCGTCCAGCTGGTGCTGCTGCCGCTGGGCGAAGCCGAAATGCCGTACGCCGAGCGGCTGCTGGACCGCTGCCTCGCGCGGGGTCTGCGCGCCGAGGTCGCGCACCCCGACCGGGGGACCCTCGCCGCCCGGGTGCGCGCCGGCCGCCTCGTGCCGTGGCAGGCCGTACTGGGTCCGCGGGAGGCCGCCGCGGGCACCGTGGCGTTGCGGCTGCGCGACGGCCGCCGCCCCGCCGCGCTCCCGGCCGGGGACGCGGTGGCCCGGATCGCCGCGCTGGTCCGGGCCCGCACCGCCGAGCTGTGGGGGGACGCCGGGGCGGTACGCGCGGGTTGAGCCGGCGGCACCGTCCCCGCCGGGCGGGCGAACCGGCGGGGACGGTCAGGCAGGGCCGTCGTAGAGGGCCACGTCCCTGAGCGCGGTGCGGAAACCGGCCGCGTCCGCGCCGGTGAGGGGGGCGAGGAAGCGGCGCTCGGCCTCGTCGCTCGCGGCGGTGGCGCGGCGCAGGGTGTCGGTGCCCTGCTCGGTCAGGACGACGACGTTGCGGCGCCGGTCGGCCGGGTCGGGGCGGCGGGCGAGCAGGCCCTTGCCCTCCAGGGTGTCGAGGAAGGTGACCATCGTCGTGCGGTCGACGCCGAGGCGGGCGGCGGCCCGCTGCTGGGAGGAGGGGGTCTCCTCACCGCTGAGCACCAGCAGCACGGCCAGCTCGCGGCCGCTGATGCCGAAGGGCGCGAGCGCCTCGGCGTGGAGGGCGGCGAACCGCGCCTGAGCGTGCTTCAGGAGGTGGCCGAGCCTGCCGTGCAGCTCGGGCGCTGTGGTGGACATCCCCGAACCTTACAGTTAGCGTGATCGTCAGTGGAGCTGACGATCACCAGCCCTGATGATCGGCAGGTGCTGCACGCTGCCCGTCGTACGTGCCCCGTGCCCCGCCACCTCCCTCTCTCCCACCTCCCCTCTCCGGAACGGAGCGCCACGGATGATCCTCGTCACGGGCGGGCTCGGCTTCATCGGCTCGCACACCGCCCGCGCCCTGCTCGACCTCGGCGAATCCTGCGTGCTGGTCCAGCGCCGCCCGCCCGCCCCGCCCCCGGCCTTTCTCGCGGACGGCCGCGGCGCCGCCCGCGTCCACGTCGAGCAGGCCGACCTCGCCGACGCCGACGCGCTCGGCCGGGTCGCCGCCCGCCACCGCGTCACCGGCGTCATCCACCTCGCCCCCTCCGCGCCCTGGCCCCCCGGCGCCCCCGCACCGGTCGCGGCGGCCCGCGACGCACTCGCCGGCCTGCTCAACGTCCTCCAGACGGCGGCCGAACGGCAGGTCTCCCGGGTGGTCGTCGCGAGCACGATCGGCGTCTACGCGGGATCCCCGGGCGCCACCGGCGCACCGAGCACCACCGGCACCACCGAGCCGCTCCGCGAGTCCCAGCCGCTCGCGATGGGGGCCGGGCACGTCATACCGACCTTCAAGAAGATCGCCGAGCTGCTCGCCGGCCACCTCGGCGAAGCCGCCGGCGTCGAGGTCGTCAGCGCGCGGATCGCCGGCGTCTGGGGTCCGCTCGGGCGGGCGGCGTCGCCCTTCTTCGCCCTGCCGCAGCTCGTGCACGCCGCCGCCCGGGGCGGCACACCCGACCTCTCCGCGCTGCGCACCCCGCCCCGCGCCGCCCAGGGCGCCGACCTGATCCACGCCGCCGACTGCGGCCGCGCGCTCGCCCTGCTCCAGCGGGCGCCGCGGCTCGGCCACCGTACGTACAACGTCGCTTCGGGCCGGATCACCACCTACGCCGAGATCCTGGACGTGCTGGCCCGGCTCGCCCCCGAGGCGCGGCTCGGCCTGCCGCCGGGGCGCGATCCGGCGGCGGGCCCTGACGTCCGGCTGGACGTCACGCGGCTGCGCGAGGACACCGGCTACGCGCCCGCGTACGACACGGCGGGCGCGCTCGCCGACTACCTGGCCTGGCTCCGTGCCGGCAACCCCCGCTGAACCGCCGTCAGGACGCCTCCCGGACGCCCAGCCGGCCGAGGGCCGCCACCGCCAGCGCCTCCACGCCCGTGGTGAGCGTCGGCTGGATCACCGGCGCGAACTCGGGGGAGTGGTTGCTGGGCATCTGGTCCATCCGGCCCTCCTGGAAGGCGGCCAGCGTAGCGGCGGCGTCCGTGCCGCCCCAGAACCAGAGGACCGTCGGGACACCCGCGGCCGCACCGAACAGGCCGACGTCCTCGCTGGCGGCGATCGGGGGCAGCGGCAGCATCCGGTCGGCGCCGAAGTGCGCGGCCAGGTCGGCGGCCACCGCGCGTGTCGCGCCGGGTTCGCTGACGAGGACCGGCGCGCCCGGGGCCCAGGTGATCTCCGGCGGCCGGGGGGCGCCGCTCGCGGCGGCCTCGGCGTGGACGATCCGCTCGACCGCGTCGACGACCAGGCGCCGCACCTGCGGGGTGTACGAGCGCACGCTGATGCCCAACTGCGCGGTGTCCGGGATGATGTTCTCCTTGGTGCCCGCCTGGAGCCGGCCCACCGTGACCACCGCGGTCTCGGCGGCCGGCACCTCGCGCGCCACGATGCCCTGGAGCCGCACCACGATCGAGGCGGCCATCAGCACCGGGTCGACGGTCGCCTCCGGGCGGGAGCCGTGGCCGCCGCGCCCGAAGAGCCGCACGTCGGCGACGTCCGCGCCCGCCATGACCGGGCCCTCCCGGTGACCGAGGAAGCCCGCGGGCAGCGGCCCGACATGCTGGCCCAGCACGATCGACGGCTTGGGGAAGCGCTCGAAGAGCCCGTCCTCGACCATCGCCCGGGCCCCGGACATCAGCTCCTCGGCGGGCTGGAAGACCGCGAGGACCGTGCCCGACCACCGCTCCCGCAGCCGCGCCAGCAGGGCCGCCGCCCCGGCCAGCGCCGCGACGTGCATGTCGTGGCCGCAGGCGTGCGCGACGGGCACGCTCTCGCCGTCGGGCCCCGTCGCGAAGACCTCGGAGGCGTAGGGGAGTCCGGTGTTCTCGCGGACCGGCAGCGCGTCCATGTCGGCCCGCAGCATCACCACCGGACCCGGGCCGTTGCGCAGCACCCCGACCACGCCCGTGCCGCCGACCCCCTCCGTCACCGCGTAGCCCGCCGCCGCCAGCGACCGCGCGGCCTTCGCCGCGGTGCGGCGCTCCTGGCCCGACAGTTCGGGGTGGCGGTGCAGGTCCTCGTAGAGCGCTTCGAGGTCCGGCAGCAGGTCGGTCCGCCAGGTGTCGTCGGGCAGTGCCATCGGATCCCCTTCCGTGTGCCGCCCGCGGCCGGGCGGCGCCGTTGCCGGCGACCATTCGACCACGTCAGGGGGCCGGAGGAAGGATCAGTGCTTGCCGGCGATGGTGAAGAGGAAGTAGAGGTACGCGGCGAGACCGTGGGCGAGGACGACGTAGACCAGCACGCGCAGGACGACGCCGCGCTGCTTGCGGCGCTCGGTGCCGTTGGTGGTGGGGACGACGGCGGGGGTCGGCGGACGGACGTCGTGCGGGGTGGCGCCGGTGGTGGTCATGTCCTTGTCCTCCAAGGTGCCGGGCGGTGACCCGGCGTCATGTGCCTCAGTGGGTGGTGGGTCCGCGGTGTGCCGCGGAGGTACGGGAGGGCGGGGCGCCCACGCACAGCGCGGACGTCTCGCTCTGCATGAGCGTGTGGACGAACAGCACGTCGGCGCCCGTGCCGCCGGTCGCCGCGAGCCGGTGCGGCACGAGCGAGTCGAAGTGCGCGGAGTCGCCGGGCGCCAGCGTGTGGACGCGCTCGCCGAGCGTCAGCTCCAGCGTGCCGCCGGTGACGTACAGCCACTCCTCGCCGGGGTGCACGCGCACCAGCGCGCGCTGCGCGCCCGCCTCGGCCGGGATGTGCAGCCGCAGCGCCTGCATGGCCCGCCCGTTGCCGCCGGCCCGCCAGTACGTCCAGCCCCCGGCGGGCACCGCGGCGGCGGTCGCGCCGCGTACGATGGGGTCGGGTTCGCCCGCGGTCTCGCCGAGCAGGTCCGAGACGGTGGTGCCGTACATCCGGGCGAGCCCGAGCAGCACCGGGAGCGACGGCTGACGCAGCCCGGACTCCAGCCGCGACAGGTGCGCGGCGGACAGTCCGGCGCGGGCGGCGGCGCTCTCCAGCGTCAGGCCCGCTGCCAGCCGCAGGTCCCGCAGCCGCGGGGCCAGCACCAGGTCGTCGCCGGGCGCCGCGGTCGCGGGCGGTGCGGGGGGCTGGTGGTCGGTGGCTGCCATGCATCCATGGAACAGCAGCCCGTACCTCTGGGGCAAAAACTTTGCCTCAGAGGCAAAGCCCCCTCGCGGGCCCCCGTCCCCGCCCGGCCCTTCCGGCAGACCCGCGTGTTGCCGGAACGGCACCGGCGTTTGCCGTATCGGCCCGCCTCCGCCGACCATCACCGGCGAGGAGGCACCCGACATGACGAACAGCCATCCGTACGACCGCCCCGCCCACGACCACGAGGTCCTGGTCATCGGCGGCGGCGCCGCGGGCCTTGCCGCGGCCGCGACGCTCGCCCGCGCCCGCCGCTCCGTCCTGGTGGTCGACGCCGGCCGGCCGCGCAACGCGCCCGCGTCCGGCGTCCACACCTATCTCGCCCGCGAGGGCACCCCGCCCGCCGAACTGCTCGCCGCCGGCCGCGCCGAGGTCCGCGGATACGGCGGGGACATCCGGCAGGGCACCGCCACCGCCGCCGGGCGCACCGGCGACGGCGGCTTCCGGGTCACGCTCGACGACGGGACCGTGCTGACCGCCGCCCGGCTGCTGGTCACCACCGGCCTGACCGACGAGCTGCCCGCGATCCCGGGCCTGGCCGAACTGTGGGGGCGCGACGTACTGCACTGCCCCTACTGCCACGGCTGGGAGGTGCGCGACCGCGCCGTGGGCGTCCTCGGCACCTCGGCCCTGGCCGTGCACCAGGCCCTGCTGTGGCGGCAGTGGACCGACCGCGTGACCCTCTTCCTGCACACCGCGCCCGAACCCGGCGACGAGGCGTACGAGCGGCTGGCCGCGCGCGGCATCGCGGTCGTCGACGGCGAGGTCACCCGGCTGGTCGCCGAAAACGGGCGGCTCACCGCCGCCGAACTGGCCGGCAGCCGGCAGGTCGGCTGCGACGCGCTGGCCGTCGCCACCCGCCTCACCGCCAACTCGGCAGTTCTGGACGGCCTCGGCCTGGCGGCGGAGGAGATGCAGATGGGCGGGCTCGCCATCGGCACCCGCATCCCCGCCGACCCGACGGGCGCCACGGCCGTGCCCGGTGTGTGGGTCGCCGGAAACGTCGCGAACCCGGTCGAGCAGGTCATCGGCGCCGCTGCCGCCGGGGTGCGCGCGGGCGCGGCGATCAACGCCGACCTCGTCGAGGCCGACACCCGGCGGGCGGTCGAGGCGGCGCGCGCGGCGGCCGGGGCGTAGCCGTGGGCCTCGGGAGGCCCGGTCGGCGGAGCACCGGCGCGCGCATGGGCTCGGGGGCGCACCACCGAGCAACGCCGCCCTCGTACGGTGCGGAGCGCCCCCCGGCCCCCGGGGGGGGGCGCACCACCGCCGAGAACACCGCCCTCGTGCGGGACGGAGCGGCCCCGGGCCGAGCGGGGGCCCGGGGGCGTACGCCGTCCGGTTCGCGCCGGTGCGCGCTTCCGCACGCCGCTGCCGGACACCCGGTCGAACCCGATTCAATGGGGGCAATTCCGGCCAGCGCGAGGGAGCCCCGCATGATCACCGACCGCACCGCCCCCGCGGTGGTCTTCGACGCGCCCTTCACCGACCGGACGGCGTGGGCGGCCGGCCGCACCTCCGCCTACCCCGCCGACGGGCGCAACCCCGGCGACAACAAGCTCGACCGCATCGGGCCCGGCTACGCGCCCACCGCCGACGGGGTCTTCACCGCCCGCCGCGCCCCGGACGGCGGCTGGCACTGCGCGCTGGTCTCCACCGAGTACGCCCCCGGCGGCTTCGAGCTGCTGCCGGAGGACGAGCTGACCGCCACCTGCGTCGTCCACGACGTCCAGGGCGCCTGGCCCGCACTGTGGACGTGGGGGCGCGACGCCGGCCACGGGCCGCAGCCCGGCCACGGCGAGGTCGACGCCTTCGAGTACCACCCCGACCACCCGCGGATGCTGGAGCTGACCAACCACGTCCGCTCCGCCGGGCACTACGCCGAGGGCGCCGTCACCCCCGGGGTCCCCTTCTTGCTGCGCGTCGTCCTCGGCGCCCGCAGCGTCGAGTGGTACGCCGACGAGCAGCTGCTCTACGCCGACAACCGCGGGGTCGGCCCGCACTGGCGCGCCTGGCCCGTGGTCTGCATGAGCGTCGCCGCCGGGCGGTACGGCCATCTGGCGCCCGAGGCCGGCACGGACGAGCTGGCATGGCAGTGCACGGGGCTGACCGTGCGCCGCCCCGCGACCGGAATCCCCCGAATCCTGCCCGCCGAAAGATCGCATGAATGATCGCCGCGAAAGCGGGCATGCGGGAGATCATCATCCCTGCGCGCCAGGGATCCCTGAGCCATGGAACGGAGTCGGTGCGATGACCCGGCGACAGCCGTCGCACACCCACGCACACCCCGCCGGCAAGCCCGGCACGGACGTGGCGCGCGGTGCCCCCTGCTGGGTCAGCCTGACCGCGCGGGATCTCGCGGCGTCGGAGAAGTTCTACGGCACCGTGCTGGGCTGGGAATTCCGCGCCACCACGCTCGGCTCCCGGTTCGCCGTCGCCCTCAGCGACGGCCGCCCGGTCGCCACGATCGGCGCCGTCGCCGGGGACATGCAGGTCGCCGTGGTGTGGACGCCCTTCTTCGCGGTCCCGCAGGTCGACGAGGCGACGGCCAGGATCCGCGAGCGCAGCGCGACCGTCGCGCTCGGCCCGGTCTCCTTCGCCTCCGGCCGCGCGGCGCTCGCCGCCGACCGGGACGGCGCGGTCTTCGGCGTCTGGGACGGCCGGCTGCCCGGCGGCTGGCAGTCCTGGCACGACCGCGGCCCCGTCGTCGTACGCCTGCACACCCGGGACGCCTTCGAGTCGGCGATCTTCTACGGCGGTGTGCTCCAGTGGGCCGACGACGAGGCCGACTGCTGCACGGTCGGCTACGAGTTCGACCAGGCCGAGGTCGTGGTGCGGACGGGCAGCAACGTCGTCGCCCGGATCTCCTCCGGCGCCGTCGAGGCCGCGCCGGACCCGCTCGCCCGCCCGCACTGGTCGGTGGCCTTCGCGGTCGACGACGTGCCGGCCACCGTCGAGAGCGCGCGCGAACTCGGTGCCGCCGTCGTGGACGCCGGCGGGAGCGCCGAGGGGGCGTGGGCCGACATCCGCGACCCGGAGGGCGGGCTGTTCACGGTGTTCGCGCGCTCGTCGCACCCGGAGCCGTCGCACTAGGGCCTTCGGTCCGCAGAAGGTGCCCGACGTCCGGTGCAGGTCCGGGCGCATCCGCCATGCGCAGGTGGCGGGCATCGGCAGTTTTCCCTGCGGGAGCAGGTTCCGGCAAATCCGCGCCACCGGGCGGGGAGGCCGGATCCGGAGCTGGGAGGATCGGACCGTGGAACTCCCCCCGCCCGACCGGCACTCCCTCGGTCCCGCGCACACCCACGGGCACGGGCACGGTCCCGTACCGCCGGTGTCGCGGCATCTGCGCAAGGTGATCGCCGCGATCCTGGTGCCCTTCGCCGCCGCGGTGGTCGTCGGCCTGTGCGTGCTGTGGCCGGGCGGCGCGCCCGGCCACGCGCGGACCGGAATCGGCTTCGACCAGCAGACCCGCGGCGGAAAGGTCGCGCAACTGGCCGACGTGTCCTGCAAGGCCGTCGATGCGGCGCCGGACCAGCCGCCCGGCGGGGGCAAGGTGAGCGACGCCTGCCAGAAGGCGACGATCGAGGTCACCTCGGGCCCGGACAAGGGCACCACGTTCACCCAGATCCTCCACCCGGACGAGACCCGCCGCTTCACGAAGGGGCAGGGGCTCGTCCTGGCCTACGCGCCCAACGCCCCGCAGGGCCTGCGCTACTCGGTCAGCGACGTGAAGCGCGGCTTCCCGATGACCGTCCTGGCGCTTCTTTTCGCCGCGGTGGTGGTGCTCGTCGGCCGGCTGCGCGGGGTGATGGCGCTCGTCGCCCTGGTGGTGTCGTTCGCCGTGCTGACCCTGTTCATCCTCCCGGCGATCCTGCGCGGCCACGATCCGCTGGTGGTCGCGGTGATCGGCGGCTCCGCGATCCTGCTGTCCTCGCTGTACCTGTGCCACGGGCTCAACGCGCGCACGTCGGTCGCCGTCATCGGCACCCTGTGCTCGCTCTTCCTGATCGCCGCTCTGGGGTCGGGCTTCATCTCCCGGTCCCACCTGACCGGCAACACCTCCGACGAGACGGGCGTCGTCCACACGCTCTACCCGCACATCCAGCTCAAGGGGATCCTGCTGGCCGGTATCGTCATCGGCTCGCTCGGGGTGCTCAACGACGTCACGGTCACCCAGACCTCGGCCGTGTGGGAGCTGAAGGCCGCCGACCCGGGCGCGAACTGGCGCACGCTCTACGCCGCCGGGATGCGCATCGGCCGCGACCACATCGCCTCCGCCGTGAACACCCTGGTCATGGCGTACGCCGGAGCGGCCCTTCCGCTGCTGCTGCTGTTCTCCATCGCCCGCGCCGGCGTCGGCCAGGTCGCCGGCAGCGAACTCGTCGCCGAGGAGATCGTCCGCACCCTCGTCGGCAGCATCGGCCTGGTCGCCTCCGTCCCCCTCACCACGCTGCTGGCCGCCCTGGTCGTCAACGCCGACCGCCCCCCTGCGGACACCCCCGCCCCGGCCCCGGACCCTCCCGCCAGACACCGCCACCGCAAGTGACCGCCGCTCCACGCCCCGGCCGGACGCCCGGGTGCGGTCGGCCGCACCCGGGCGCCGGGGGTGCTCAGCTGCCGTAGGCGTCGAGTTCGTCGACGCTCCACCACCACGGACTGTCGGCGGTCAGGACGACTTTGAGGTAGCGGGCCCGGGCCGCGGGGAAGGTGATGTCGAAGGCGGCGGAGCCGGGGGAGCCCTGGGCGACAGGGGAGCCCCAGTCGGTGCCGTCGGCGGACAGGTAGAGGGCGTAGCCGCGGGCGTAGTCGCCCGGGTCGTGGGTGGCGTCGAGGCTGACACGGTCGATCGTGTGGGCGGTGCCCATGTCGACCTGGAGGGCGTCGCCGTCGGCGGCGGCCTGCGGGCGGCCGTTGTTCCAGCGCGTGGTGACGTCGCCGTCCAGGACGTTGCCCGGGGCGTCCCCGCCGTACGTGGCGGAGGCGGTGGCCGTCCAGCCGGAGCGGTCCAGGGGCCCGGCCGCGCTGCCGGACTGGGTGCCGCCCCAGCCGAAGGTGGCGACGCCACCGGCCGGGAGGCTGTAGGAGAAGTGCTGGTCACCCCAGTTGACGCCGAAGTCCTTGGTGCCCGACGTGCCGTTGTAGGCGACCAGGACCTTGCCGCCGTCGGCGTTGCGGAAGGCGACCGTCTTGAGGTCGCCGTCGCCGAAGTCCGTCGACGAGATGCGCTGGGCCCCGGGGCGGACGTACTTGCTCAGGTGTCCGAGCAGGTAGTAGTCGGCGCTGTAGGTGATGTCGCCGGTGGAGTCGTCGATGTAGGCCAGAGCGCCGCAGTTGCTGCAGCTTCCGGGGCCGTAGGACGGGTTGGACGCGATGGTCCACTCCAGGAAGGTCTGCGACCAGTTGCGGAGGATGTCGATGTACTGGCCCATGGTGCCGAAGTAGTTCGGCCAGTCCTGGTTGCCGGTCGAGGGGGAGGCCTCGGTGAAGTAGATCCCCTTGTCCGGGTGCTGGTCGTGGACGGTGGACTGGACGCCCACCCACCCGGCGTACTTGTGCCACGCCGAGCCGGCGACGTACTGCGCCGCGGCGGGGTCGTCGAGGATCGACTGGGCGTATTCGGGGTGGTCCCAGTTGTGGTCGAAGACCAGCAACTCGGTGTCCAGGCCGTGGGCGGCGAGAGTAGGGCCGAGGTTGTTCTTGATCAGGTCGGCTTCCTGGGCGGCGGTCAGGTTGTCGCCGAAATTCGCGTAGCTCTGCAGCGGTTCGTTCTGCGGGGTGATGCCCCAGACGGGGATGCCCTGGGCGGCGTACGCCTCCAGATAGGCGGCCAGGTAGTCGCTGTAGGCCTGGTAGGAGCCGGTGTCGAGGGTGCGGCTGTCGCCCGAGCCGGAGAGCATCCACTGCGGGAGGCACCAGACGGAGGCCATCACCCGCAGCTGCGGGGCGAGCTGCTGGGCCTGGTGGAGCAGGCCGATGGTTCCCGAGCTGCTGTCCTGGGCGATGGAGAAGTTCGACAGCGACGGGTCGGCCGCGCCGCCGTTGTCGTCGTAGGAGCAGGACTGGCCGGGCGCGTTCTGGTCGGAGCCGCCGACGGGCTGGCGCAGCAGGCTGATGCCGATGCCGTCGTCCGGGTCGAAGAGGCTGCGCATGAAGTCGTCGCGCCGGGTCTGGTCGAGCTTGTTGTCCATCTCCCAGACGCTGGAGCCGGTCAGCGAGGCGCCCATCCCGGTGATGGTCTGGTAGGTGGTGTTCTCGTCGACGGTGACGACGGTGCCGTCGGGCGCGCCTCCCGCGGAGAAGGCGGTGTCCGGCTGGGGCGTGAGGGCGTTGGCGTGGTCGGGGGTGGTGAGCAGTACGTGGACGCCCTCTCCGGCGGCGTGCGCCGGTACGGGAGCGAGCAGCGCCGCGGGCAGCAGGGCTGTGGCGAGTGCGGTGAGCGTGACCACGGCTCGTCGTCTACGGTGAAGGCGGGATGGTGCGGTTCTCACGAGGCGTCCTCCTCGGGTTCCGGACTGGTCTCATCGGCTCGGGCCGCTTCCGACGGCCCGGGCCGTCACGTCGTGCGCGGTACCCGGTCCGGAGTGGCCCCGGCGGCCGGGGCGGCCGGGGATCCGCCGGCGGGGGCGGGGCGTACGGCGTCGTTCGGGGGGTGGCCCTCGGCGGGGGGCCCGGGAGAGGGCCGGCGAACCGGCACGTGCGCCGAGGCCCGTCACACGTCGTCCCGGGGCGTCGACGAGCGGCGGACGATCAGGTCGGTGTCGATGCCGACATGCCGCGCCGGCCCCGAGTAGCCGCGGCTTATCCGGTCCAGCAGCAGCCGCGCGCAGGCCCGGCCCTGCTCGTTGGGATAGCTCTCGACGCTGGTGAGGGTGGTGGCGACCATGGTGCCCGCCTCGATGTTGTCGTATCCGGTGAACGCCATGTCCCCCGGCACGTCCAGGCCGCGGTCGCGGGCGGCGGCCATGCCCCCGATGGCGATCAGGTCGTTGGCACAGACGACCGAGCGGGGGACGACCGGCCCGGCGAGGAGTTCGGCGACCGCGTGCCGGCCGCCCTCCCAGGAGTACGGGACGCGGCGCACCAGCCGCTCGTCCACCTCCAGCCCGGCCGCGGCCATCCCGC
Organism: Streptomyces sp. NPDC021020; assembly: GCF_044333285.1. Classification (NCBI taxonomy): domain Bacteria; kingdom Bacillati; phylum Actinomycetota; class Actinomycetes; order Kitasatosporales; family Streptomycetaceae; genus Streptomyces; species Streptomyces sp. NPDC021020. The sequence continues at coordinate 282,102 of NZ_JBIRQQ010000007.1, read as the reverse complement.
TGCGGAAGCCCGACTCGCGGATGTCGGCCGGGCCGTCCCCCGGCATGCCGCCGAGAAAGGCGACGGGACCGCCGAACCTGCCGACCAGGTGCCGGGTGGCGTCCTGCATCCCGGCCGGCTGGTTGCTGCGCACGCAGTCCCAGGGGCCGTCCGTCGCGGCGTTGAGGCCGCCGTTGACGAAGGCCACGTCGGCTTCCTCCAGTACGGCCGCGTCGGCGGACGTCATGTCGAAGCCGAACATGATGACGCCGTCGACCCGGCGCGCGGTGACCGCCTGCAGCACCTCCGCCTTGATCCGCGGGTCCCCGTCGGTGTCGTAGATCGCGGTCTGATAGCCCAGCGGCCGCAGTTCGTCGTTCACTCCGCGCGCCACCACGGGGTAGACCACGTGCGCGATGTTCGGGATGACGATGGCGACCGTGTGGGTGCGCTGGCTGCGCATCGAGCGGGCGATCTCGTTGGGCCGGAAGGCCAGTGCGTCGATGGACCGCCGCACCTTTGCCTGGGTGGACGGTGACACGGGTCTGCGGCCGCTCAGCACGTGGGAGACCGTGGTCACGCTGACGCCGGCGTGCGCGGCGACGTCGCTGATCGTCGGCCGCCGGCCGTCCTCGGGCTGCTCGTCCACAGCGCCTCGCGCCTGGTCTCCGGTAGCCACACCATCTCCGTAAATCGTTTTGCGTCGGGATTGGGCCCGATGGTTGCCCCAACGGCCCGTCGGCGTCAAGACCGTGGACCGCATTCGGAGTCGGGCGGTCGGGCAGACCGTCTCACAGCAGACATTTGCCTCAACTGCCCGTTGCCGATACGTGATCAGCGGATTGGTTCCCCCCGTTGACATGGCTGGATTGTTGCCCCAAGGTTTCTGCCATGCAAAAGGGTTTGCGCCCTTGAACTGCCAGCTCCGAGCCCCTTGAGGGCTGGGAGGGCGCACGGGGGAGTGCGCCGCACACGGCAGGCGCCGCGGCGCGAGGCGCGAACCCTCCGAGCCTGACCGCCGGCGATCTCAGGGGGACCTGCGGGCAGCGGCACACGCACATCTGAAAGAGGACGCTCGTGACACTCCGTTTCACGTCGAGCCGCAGATCCCGCGGCCTGTTCGCCTACGCCACCTGCGTCGCGCTGTCCGCCGGGGCGCTGACCGCCTGCGGCTCGGGCTCCGGCTCCGGTTCCGACGGCGCGATGACCCTGCAGGTGTGGGGCGACGCGAAGTACGCCCAGGACCAGTTCAAGGTCTACCAGCAGCAGTACCCGGACCAGGCCGAGGGCCAGAGCCTCAAGGTGCTCTCCGCCGGGCAGAACGACACCGACTCGGTGAACAAGTTCCGCCTCGAACTGTCCTCCCACCGCGGGATACCCGACATCCTCCAGCTCAACTACGCGGAGGTCCCGGAGTTCGCCGAGGCGGGCCTGCTCGCCGACGTCCAGCCCTACGCCGCCCCGTATCTGAAGAACGTCACCACAGCCGCGCAGAAGCTGATGCAGTACGACGGCACGTACGTGGCCTTCCCGTACGAGGTCAAGACCAAGATCTGGTACTACCGCAAGGACCTCTTCCAGGCCGCGGGCATCGACGTCACGAAGATCAGGACGCAGGCCGACTTCGTCGCGGCGGGCAAGGCGCTGCACGAGAAGTTCCCCAAGAGCTACATCTGGAACCTGGGACCGAATCCGGCCACGTACGACTGGCAGATGATCACCGCCGGCAACGGGGCCCGCTACTCCACCAAGTCCCCGTGCGCCTTCACCGTCGGCACCGACCCGGGCACCGCACAGGCGTTCAAGGCCGTCAAGGACCTGCGCGCCTCGGGAGTGGTGGACACCAAGACCGACGACTGGTCGCCGCAGTGGCAGTCCGGGCTGGCCGACGGCACCATCGCCTCCACCCTGAACGCCAGCTGGCTGCCGTCCTTCCTCCAGCAGTACGCGCCCAAGCTCTCCGGCAAGTGGGGGGTCACCACCTGGCCGGAGATCGGCGGCGCGGTCGGCGGCAGCGAGTCGGCGGGCTCGGTCTTCGTCATCCCCAAGGCGTCCAAGCACAAGGAGCAGGCGGCGGCGTTCCTGGCGCACACCCTGATGGAGGCCAAGGGCGCCAAGGCCTACTGGAAGATCAGCGGCGGCTACGTCCCCAACGTCGTGTCCCTGCAGAACGACCCGGACATCGCGAACAACCCCTACTTCGGGACGGACCTGATGAACGCCGTCAAGGCGGCGGAACCGGACTACAAGGTCTTCCCGTACGACCCGGTCGCCAACAAGGAGCAGACCAGCCTGTCCAACGCGATGAGCAAGTACCTGTCCTCGGACGACGCCTCACCGGCCTCCTTCCTGCAGGGCGCGCAGAAGGAACTCAGCGCGCAGGTCGGCTGCCCCTACACCCAGCACTGACCCGCACGCCCGGCCCCGCCGACCGAACGGCCCCTCAGCAGCCGCGTGAAGGACGCACTCCCATGACCGATTTGCTGTCCAGGACCGACAGTCCGCCGGCAGTCCCCCTCCGGCGCCGTCCGCCGCGCCGGTGGGCCGACCGGCTGGCACCGTACGGTTTCATCGCCCCGTTCCTGATCTCGTTCGTCCTGTTCTTCGCGCTGCCGTCGGTGGTCTCCATCGTCCTCAGCTTCGCCCGCTACAGCGGCTACGGAGCCGTCCGGTGGATCGGACTGCAGAACTACCGCTCACTGTTCGATTCACCGGACTTCCGGCAGAGCGTGCTCAACACCGTCTTCTACTGGCTGGTGCCGCTCGTGCCGATGCTCGGCGGCGCCTTCGTCCTGGCCTTGCTGGTCCGCTCCCGCATGGCCAGATGGCCGGCCGCCTACAAGCCGCTGCTGTTCGTCCCCCAGGTGATGGCCCCGGTCGCCGCAGGCCTGGTGTGGCGGGTCGTCCTCAGCGACGACGGTGTGTTCAACCGGGCGCTCGGCCTGCACGTCGGATGGCTGACGGACCCCCACGCCATGAAATGGGGCGTGGCCATGCTGCTGGTCTGGCGGGGCCTCGGCTGGTACTTCGTGGTCTTCCTGGCCGGGCTGACCAGCATCCCCGACGAACTGCTGGAAGCCGCAGCGATCGACGGCGCCGGCGCCTGGCAGCGGGTCCGCCATGTCGTGCTGCCGCTGATGAAGCCGATCGTCCTGTTCGCCCTCGTCATCGACACCATCGCCTCCCTGCAGCTGTTCACCGAGCCCAACCTCCTCGTGGGAGGGGCGGGTTCGGCCGCGGGCGCGCCGCCGAGCGCCGCTCCGGTGATGAACCAGATCGTCACCAACATCAGCGGCGGCCAGTTCGGCCTGGCATCCGCCGTCGGCTGGCTGATGTTCCTGGCCATCGCGGTGTTCTCCGCCATCCAGTTCCGCCTGTTCCGCCAGGAGAAGTCATGAGCGCCCCCGCCGCCCCGCCCGGCCGTGCCCGCCGCCGGCTCACCCTGGCCGGGACACGGGGCCTGGTCAACCTGTTCCTGATCGGGATGGCGCTGCTGGCGCTCTACCCCTTCCTGGTCATGCTCTTCGGCGGCCTGAAGTCCTCCCAGGAGCTGACGTCGAACCCCGGAGGCTGGCCGCACCACCCGGTGGGGTCCAACTTCAGCTCGCTGTTCACGGGCGACTCGGGCTCCCTGCTCCGCCGCGCGCTGCTCAACAGCGCGCTCGTCACGGTCTGCTTCACCGCGCTCACCGTGGTCTTCTCCGCCATGGCCGGCTACGCGTTCGCGCAGTACCGCTTCCGCGGCCGCAATGTCATCTTCGGCCTGCTGATGGTGTCGATGCTGGTGCCCACCGAGGTCAACATCCCCACGCTGTACGTGCTCTTCTCCAAGATCGGCTGGCTGGACTCGTACCAGGTGCAGATCCTGCCGGGCACGGCCAGCGTGCTGGGGATGTTCATGGTGCGCCAGTTCATGGCCGGCATGCCCCGCGAGGTGCTGGACGCGGCGCGGGTGGACGGGGCCGGCCACTGGCGGACCTTCTGGAGGGTCGCCGCGCCCATGGCGAGCCCGGCTCTGGGAGCCGTCGCGGTCCTGACCTTCGTCGCGAAGTGGTGCGACTACCTGTGGCCGGTGATCATGGTCAGCGACCCCAGCCACCAGCCGATCATGGTGGCGCTGCCGAACCTGGCGACCTCGCAGGACGGGTTCATCGTCCGCTACGAGCTGCTGCTCGCCGGAGCGTTCGTCATCACCCTGCCGCTGCTGGCCGTCTTCCTGCGCTTCCAGGACAAGCTGATGAACGGCACCACCGCCGGCGCCGTCCGCGGCTGACCTCCCGCCGGCCCCCGGCACCTTCTCTGGAGAACTCCTTGCACACCACCGAACGGCCCGGCCCTCGGCCGAGCCGCCCGTACCGCTGCCCTCCGACCCCTCCGAGGCACGCGTGACCACCCTTCAGCAGGCGGCCGAGCGCGTCATGGACGCCGCCGGACACACCGCCAACCGCGGCAGCGTCCATGTCTTCCTGGGCAGCCCCTGGTCGGACGCGTGCGACAAGACCGTCGCCGAACCGGGCGGCGCCTTCTCTCCCGGCGTGTGGACCTGCGGGATCACCGTGTGGGTGGAGGAGAACGGACGGCTGGCCACCCCCGACCTGCTGGACGCCGGGCAGATCGACTGCCGGTTCGGATCCGCCCGGCAGCCAGGCCCGCCCGTGCTGGTCTCGCGCTGGGACGCCGGGCCGCTGCGGGTGACGACCGAACTGGCGACGCTCGGCGGCCACGGCAGCGAGGCCGCCGACTTCCTGCGGGTCCGGCTCGCCGCCGACGGCGCCCCGGACGGGGCCGGTCCGGTACGCGTGCACCTGCTGGTCCGCGGGCACGGGCCGGCCGGCGGCCGGCTGCGTGACGCCCGGTGGCCGGGCGACGGGCACCTGACGCTCGACGGCGACCGCCGCGTCACACCGGAACCCGCCCCGTCCGCGGTGACCGTACGCACCCGCCCGGACGGGGAGACGGCCGCCGTGATCACCTGGGAGGCCGCGCCCGGAGCCGGCCCGTGGAGCTGCGGCGCCGTGGTCGAGCACGCCTTCACCGACCGCCCCGGCGGCGGCCTGCTGCCGCTGGAGCGCCCGCACGCGGCCACCGGTGTGGCCGACGGGCTGGCGGCCGCCGTCTCGGGCTGGGCGACCGAGCTGCCCGCCCGGGTCTTCGCCCCCGACCCGGCCGTCGCGGCCGCCTGGGAGGCGAGCGCCCACCACCTGCTGGCGCAGAGCGAGTGCGGGATCCCGCGCATCGGCGCCGTCGACTACCCCGTGCTGTGGATGCGCGACACCGTCGTGGCCGTCCACGCCCTCGACCTCGTCGGCCGGCACGACCTGGCCAGGGCCGCCTGCGACCACCTGGCGCCGCACGTCTTCTCCGGCGGCTTCGGCGCCGAGTCCGACGCGCCCGGCCAGGGCATCTGGGTCCTGGTCGAGCACGCGGCCCGCACCGGCGACACCGCCTGGCTGGAGCGCAGGTACGACGCCGTGCGCGAGCGGGCCGAGTGGCTGGAGCGGATGCGTACGGCGGCCGAGCCGCTGCGCGCCGTCGGGCACAACCGCATGCCCCGCTACCTGGGCAGTCCGGCGCTGAACGTGGTGTGCCTGCCGGCCGCCGAGGGCCTCGTCCGCGGACGCATGGACTGGCACGCGCCGGACCTCTACATCAACTGCTGGGCCTACGCCGGCTTCCGGCGCGCCGCCGAGGCCGCCACTCTGCTCGGCCGCCGCGACGACGCCGCCCGCTGGTCCCGCGCCGCCGACGAACTGGACGCGGCCATCGCCGAGCACCTGCTGCCGCACTACGGCAACGAGCGCGACCCCGCCGTCGCCCCGTACCCGACCGGTGCCCTCGCGGGCCACCGCGAAGCACTGCGCGGCCACTTCGCCCGCTGGTACCGCAGGCACCGCCTCACCGCGTCCGGCGGGCGGCGGCGGGAGAGGCTGTGGACCTACTTCGAGGCCGCCCAGGCGCACAACGCACTGCGCCTGGACATGGTCGAGGAGGCCTGGGCCACCCTCACCCCGATGCTGCGGGACGGCGGCCCCTGGCCGCTGGCCGCCTACGGCGAGGGCGAGCCCGCGGGCTTCGAGTCGCTGCCGTTCGGCACCCCGCCCGGACGCGACGGCTGGCTCGACCCGTCCCGTACGGCGTCCGGGAACATGCCGCACGTCTGGACGGCGGCCGAGCTGATCGGCGCCCTGCGCGACGCCTTCGTCCGTGACGACGGCCCCGGGCTCGTCCTCGCACCGGCCGTCCCGGCCGCCTGGCAGGTGCCCGGCGCCCGGTTCGGCGTCCGCGACCTGCCCACCCGCTTCGGCCCGGTCGGCTACACCGCGACCACCGGCGCGGACGGCCGGACCGTGATCGAGGCCGACGCTCCCGTGCCGTGGCGCTCGCCCCTCACCGAGGGCCACCGCTGATCCCTGCACCACCGACCGCACCACTCCCGAGGGGAAACCGCCACCCGTGTTCGCACCGTACGACGTCCTGCACCAGCAACTGCGCGGCATGCTCCAGGACAAGACCGAGCAGGGCCACGACGTCAGCGGCCTCGCCGAGCAGCTCGACACGCTGCCCGACGACTACCAGGCGATCGCCGACATGGCCGACCGCATAGACGCCACGCCGATCCGCCCCGACTGGCCCTATGACGAGCCGAGCGACTGGCCCTCCGTACGCGCCGCACTGCATCCGCTGGCCGGTCCGGCCGGTACCGCCCCCGCCGACGCCGGGGCGCGCGCCGCGGCCGGCTTCCTGGGATCGGTCGCCGGCTGCATCCTGGGCAAGCCCGTCGAGATCATGCCGACCCTCGACGAGCTGCGCACCGCGCTGGAGAAGATCGGTGAGTGGCCGCTGAACGACTACATCCCCACCCGCCTGCTGACCGAGGGCGGCCTGCGCGAGTTCCACCGCGACTGGCCCGAGTGCGTCCGGGAGAACATCCGCTGGGTCACCGCCGACGACGACATCAACTACACCCTGCTCGGCATGATGGCGCTGGAGCAGCACGGCATCGCCTTCACCAAGGCCGACCTGCGGCGGCTGTGGCTGGACAACGTGCCGCTGGGCTACACCTGGGGACCGGAGCGCACCTTCCTGACCAAGCAGGGCCTCGCGATGGGCATCGAGGACAACCCCGCGATGGACCTGGAGGCCCTGCCCGCCACCCGCAACCCCTGGGAGGAGCTGTGCGGCGCGATGATCCGCGCCGACGCCTACGGCTACGCCTGCCCCGGACGCCCCGACCTGGCCGCCGAACTGGCCTGGCGGGACGCCTCCCTGACACACCGGGCCAACGGCATCTACGGCGCGATGTTCGCCGCCGCCGCGATCGCCGCCGCCTACACCGTCACCGACCCCGTGGAGATCTTCGAGGTCGCCCTCCGGCATGTACCGCAGCGCAGCCGTTTCCACGCCATCGTCGCCGACTCGCTCGACCGGGTGGCGAACGCCTCCGACTGGCTCGACGGATACCGGAGCATCCACGGACGCTACGCCGAGTACGGGCACTGCCGGATCTTCCAGGAGTCGGGCACCCTCATCAACACCCTCCGCTTCGCCACCGACGTCGGCCACGGCATCTGCCTGCAGGTGAGCCAGGGCAACGACACCGACAGCTACGGGGCGACCGCCGGATCGATCCTCGGCGTCCACTTCGGCCCCGGCCACCTGGAGGACCGCTGGACCGCCCCCTTCGACGACACCCTGCACACCCGGCTCGGCGGCTACTGGGAGCTCTCGCTGTCCGCCACCGCCGAACGCGTCGCCGCCCTGCCGCTCCTCGGCCTGGCCGCGTCGCCCGCCACGGCCCGCTGAGGAGGGACGCCATGCACAGCGACCGCGCCGCGACCGAGAAGCGGCTCGCCCGCGTCCTCGCCGAACGCGTCCGCCCCGCGATCCACCCCCGCGTCCAGCCGCTCGCCGTGCGGGCGTGGGACCTGCCGGGAGAACCCGTACCCGTCGCCGAAGCCCTGGCCGCCACCGGTTACCGGCCGGTGGCGGCGGGCCACCGCTGGGGACCGGCGTGGACGACCACCTGGTTCGAGGTCAGCGGCCGTGTGCCGGACGCCTGGGCCGGCCGGACCGTCGAGGCCCTGATCGACCTCGGTTTCGACACCACCATGCCCGGCTTCTCCTGCGAGGCCCTCGCCTACCGGCCGGACGGCACCGCGGTCAAGGCGCTCAATCCGAGCAACGCCTACCTGCCCGTCACGGACGCCGCCGCGGGGCAGGACTTCCGCGTCTACGTGGAGGCCGCGGCCAACCCGCAGGTCTTCCGCCCCGACCGGGACCTGACCTTCACCCCGACCCGGGCCGGGGACCGCGCCGCATGGCTCGGCGCGGGCACCGGCTCGGGCGCGGGCTCGGGCGAGCCGTACTACACGCTGCGCCGCGCGGACCTCGCCGTGTTCGACCAGCAGGTGTACGAGCTGGCCCAGGACCTGGAGCTGGTCGGACGGCTGGCCCAGGAGGTGCCCGAGCACTCGCCGCGCTGCTGGGAACTGCTCGCCGCCGCCGAGCGGGCGCTCGACGCCCTCGACCTGCACGACGTCCCCGGCACGGCCGCCGCGGCCCGCGCGGCACTGGCCCCGGTGCTGGCCGCACCGGCGCACGCCAGCGCGCACCGCATCTCGGCGGTGGGCCACGCGCACATCGACACCGCGTGGCTGTGGCCGCTGCGTGAGACGGTGCGCAAGGTGGCCCGTACGGTCTCCAACGTCACCCAGTTGATGGACGACCACCCGGGCTTCCGCTTCGTGATGTCGCAGGCGCAGCAGCTCGCCTGGCTCAAGGAACAGCGGCCCGAGGTCTTCGCCAGGGCGGTGGAGAAGGCGGAGTCCGGGCAGTTTTTGCCGGTCGGCAGCCTGTGGGTGGAGCCGGACACCAACATCACCGGCGGCGAGTCGCTGGTGCGGCAGTTCGTCCACGGCAAGCGCTTCTACCTGGAGGAGTTCGGCGTCGAGACCGAGGAGATGTGGCTGCCGGACACCTTCGGCTACAACGCGGCGCTGCCGCAGCTGATGAAACTCGCCGGGGTGCGCTGGTTCCTGACGCAGAAGATCTCCTGGAACACCACCAACGTCTTCCCGCACCACACCTTCTGGTGGGAGGGCGTCGACGGCACCCGGATCTTCAGCCACTTCCCGCCCGTCGACACCTACAACTGTGAGCTGTCCGTCGCCGAGGTGGCCCACGCCGAACGCACCTTCCGGGAGAAGGGCGCGGCCAACTCCTCGCTGGCGCCCTTCGGTTACGGGGACGGCGGCGGCGGGCCGACCCGGGAGATGCTCTCCCGCGCCGACCGCATGGCCGACCTCGAAGGCGCGCCCCGGGTCGCCGTCGAGAGCCCGCGGGAGTTCTTCACACGCGCGCAGGCGGACTACCCCGACGCCCCGGTGTGGGTGGGCGAGCTGTACCTGGAACTCCACCGGGGCACCCTCACCAGCCAGTTGCGGACCAAGCAGGGCAACCGGCGCTGCGAGCACCTGCTGCGGGAAGCCGAACTGTGGTGCGCCACCGCCGCGATCCGCACGGGGCACGCGTACCCGTACGAGGCACTCGACCGCCTGTGGAAGACCGTTCTCACCCTGCAGTTCCACGACATCCTGCCGGGCACCTCCATCGCCTGGGTGCACCGCGAGGCGGAGGAGGCGCACGATGCCGCCGCCGCCGAACTCCTCGGCATCGTCGCCGCCGCTCAGCGTGCCCTGGCCGGCCCGCCCGCCGGCGACACGCGCGTGGTCTTCAACGCCGCCCCCCACGCCCGAGGCGGCATCCCCGGACTCGGCGCCCGGCTCCTGCACGACGCCCCCGGGCCCCGCCCGGTGCGGCCCCGGCCGCTGCCCGACGGCGGACACCTTCTGGAGAACGCCGCCGTCAGCGTCGTCCTCGACGCCCGCGGCCTGATCACCTCCGCCTACGACAAGGCAGCCGGGCGCGAGACCGTCGCCCCAGGGCACGCGGCGAACCTGCTCCAGGTGCACGACGACTTCCCCAGCCAGTGGGACGCCTGGGACATCGACGCCCACTACCGCAACACCGTCCACGACCTCACCGAGGCCGAGGAGGTCACCGCCACCGGCACGGCGGTCCACGTCGTCCGCCGCTTCGGGGCCTCCCGGGTCGAGCAGCGGATCAGCCTCGACGAGGGCAGCGCGCGCCTGACCGTCGAGACCACCGCCGACTGGCACGAGCGCGAGAAGCTCCTGAAGGCGGCCTTCCCCTTCGACCTGCACGCCGAGTACTCCAGCGCGGAGATCCCCTTCGGCCACGTACGCCGCCCCACCCACACCAACACCAGCTGGGACGCCGCCAAGTTCGAGGTGTGCGCCCACCGCTTCCTGCACATCGGCGAGCGGGGCCGGGGCGCCGCGCTGGTCAACGACTCCACCTACGGCCACGACATCACCCGCGACGTCCGGGACGACGCGGGCACCACCACGACCGCGCGGCTCACACTGCTGCGCGCCGCGCGGTACCCCGACCCCGAGGCCGACCAGGGCGTCCACCGCCTGACCTACGCCCTCGTCATCGGCGCCACCCTCGACGACGCCGTCCGCGAGGGCTACCACCTCAACCTCGTGCGACGGGACGTACCCGGCAGCACCCCGGTCGCCCCGCTGGTCGCGTGCGACAACCCCGGAGTGGTCGTGGAGTCCGTGAAACTCGCGGACGACCGATCCGGTGATCTGGTCGTCCGCCTGTACGAGGCACGCGGTGTCCGCGCCCGCGCCACGGTGACCACCGACCCGCCCTGGACGACCGCGAAGCCGGTCGACCTGCTGGAACGCCCCCGTGCCGCCGACGAAGCGGCCTTGTCCCACGGGGACGGAACGGCACTCGGTATCACCTTGCGCCCCTTCCAGATCCTCACCCTTCGATTCCGCTGGCGCGGTGACCGGTGAACCTTTCCGGTCACCGCACAGCCGGCGGTGCCGCCGCGGCCCGGGCCGCGCGCCCGCGCCGCAGGGCCGAGCGCAGGGCCCGGCAGCCGCGCCCCATCGGGCCCTGCGGCGGGATGGGCGGCATCGGCGCCGCGTCGATCATCGCGTCGATCTGGTCCTTGACCCACTGGTTGGGGCCCGCGGCCCGCCCGCCCGTCTCCTGCCCCTGCCACTGCTCCATGCCCCCGCCTTCCGCCCGTGTGCCGCAGAATATACACGAACGATCGTGCTAAAAGTTAGGCCGACGGCCCCCCGCTCGGCGCCCTCGCCTCAGGCCTGCGCGGGCAGCAGCGCCGGGTCGGTGGCCGCGTCCCGCAGCCGGTCGAGGATGCCGCGCGCCGCCATCCGGTAGCCCGCGTCGTCGCCGTGCAGCACCGACTCCCCGTTGGCCAGCTCCATCAGCGCGCAGATCTCGAAGACGAGCTGCGCCCGGTCCACGTCCGCCCGCGCCTGCCCCACCTGCTGCGCCTCGCGCAGCGTCTGCTCCAGGAAGGAGAACCAGTTCCGCCGCGCCGCCGCGATCGTGTCGTGCAGCCGCCCCGGCCGGGCGTCGTACTCGGCGCCGACGGCGTAGAAGAAGCAGCCGCCGGGGAAGACGCGGCCCTGCGAGTACGCGAGCCAGCCCGTGCACAGCCGCCACAGCCGGTCGATGCCGTGCGGCAGCTCGTGCGCCGGATTCACCACGTGCTCCAGGAAGACGCGGATCGCGGTGCGTACGGTCGCGAGCTGCAGATCCTCCTTGGAGCCGAAGAGCGCGAAGACCCCGCTCTTGCTGAGCCCCAGGTCGCCCGCCAGCCGCCCGACCGTCAGCCCGTCCAGGCCCTCGACCGACGCCACGGCGGCCGCGTGGTCCAGCACCAGCCGCCGGGTCTCGTTGCCGCGCGCGACCCGGCCGTCCACGCCGCCGCGCGCGGTCCGGGCCGCACCCGCCGCGCGCGGGGCCGCCGCACCGCGTGCCGTCCGCGCCGATTTCGTGGCCGCCACCGAAGCCTCCGCCGGGTCGCCGTTCCGATCCGCCCCAGGGTACGCGGGCGGGCGTACGGCCGTGCGGTCACCGGCGGGAATGCCCGGGGTGCCGGGTGCGTTGACCCGACCGCAAGGCGAAAACGACAACCATGTCGGAGAGGAAGTGGTCCCATGGCCCGCAGCGAACAGCGCCCCGTGGTCACCCTGCGCTCCACCGCCGGGACCGGGCACAGCTATGTGACCCGCAAGAACCGGCGCAACGACCCCGACCGGCTGACGCTGGTCAAGTACGACCCCGTCGCCCGCGCGCACGTGCTCTTCCGCGAAGAGCGCTGACCGCCCGGCGGCCCGCGTCCCCGTCCCGACCCCACCGCGAGAGGAAACCCATGAAGCACGGCATCCACCCCGAGTCCCGCCCCGTGGTCTTCCGCGACAAGGCCGGCGACCTCGCCTTCCTCACCAGGTCGACGGCGACCGCCGACCGCACCGTCGTCTGGACGGACGGGCAGAGCTACCCCGTCGTCGACGTGGAGATCTCCTCGGCGAGCCACCCCTTCTACACCGGCCGCGCCCGCGAGCTCGACACCGCGGGACGCGTCGAGCGCTTCCGCCGCCGTTACGGCCGCACCGCCGGCTGACCGCACCGTACGCAGACCACCGGGCCGCGCCCCCCGCCCCCGCGGGGAGCGCGGCCCGTCACACTTCCCGCGCCGGTTTCGTCACAGGGACGACCGTCCACGCGCCGCGCTCGTTCGCGGGGCGCGTCCTTGTGAGAGGAAGACCCGATGCGCAATCCGGAGCTCTCGACCGACTTCACCCTGATGTACGTGATGCACGACGCCCTGCGCCGGGAGCTGGGCCACATGAACGCCCTCGCCGCCCGTACGGACGTCGATGCGCGCGAGGTCTTCCGCGGCGCGCCCGGCTGGCAGCTCTTCAAGGACGTCCTGCTCGTCCACCACAGCGCGGAGGACGTCGCGCTGTGGCCGGGGATACGCGACGCCGTCGAGGGCAAGCCCGAACTGCTGGCCGTCCTGGACGCGATGGAGGCCGAGCACGCCCGCATCGACCCGGCACTGGAGGCCGTGGACGCGGCCCTGACCGCCGAAGGCGCGGATGACGGCGCCCTCGCCGCCGCCGTCGGGCTGCTCACGGCGGGGCTGACCGCCCACCTCGCCCACGAGGAGGACGAGGGCCTGCCGGTCGTCGACGCCCATGTGACGCCGGAGGTCCTGCAGGAATTCGGCGTGGCGCACAGCAAGGGCTTCGGCCCGAAGGTGTCGCAGGTGCTGCCCTGGCTGCTGGAGGGCGCGGACGCCGCCGACACCGAGGCGACGCTGCGGCCGGTACCCGGGCCCGTGCGCGCGCAGCTCGCCGCCGAGTGGCAGCCGGCCTTCGCCGCGCTCGACCGCTGGGGCGCCCCCGCGGCCTGACCCGCGGCGCCGCCGTACGGGGCCGCTTCCCCGCCCCGTACGGCGCGCGCCCGTCACAGCGGGCGGTGCATGATGTGCAGGCCGACGTAGCCGAGCTTCGGGTGCCGGAAGCCCTCCGGGAGTGTCCCGACGACCTCGAAACCGAGCGACCGGTAGAGCGCCACCGCGGGGGTGTTGGACGCCACGACGGCGTTGAACTGCATCGCCCGGTAGCCCGCGTCCCGCGCCCACTCCACCGAGTAGGAGCACAGCGCGCGCCCCACGCCCTTGCCCTGGTGGGCAGGGTCGACCATGTAGCTGGCGCTCGCGATGTGCGAGCCGTTGCCCATGTGGTTCCTGTTCATCTTCGCCGAACCGACCACCCGGCCCTCGTCGTCGACCGCGACGACGGTGCGGAAGGGCTCCGCGAGCATCCACCACTCGCGGGCCTGCTCGCTCGTCAGATCCGGCGGGTAGGTGAACGTCTCGCCCTCGGTGATGATGCGCCGGAAGAACGGCCAGACGGCCGGCCAGTCCTGGTCGGTGGCTTCCCTGATCAGCATCGCCCCAGCCTGCCCGCCCCGCACCGCCGCCGCCACCGGATATCCGCCCGGGGCGGCGCTAGGGTTGACGCCCATGGACGACAGCGTGCCCCGTATACGTATCCGGCCCGGCGGCCCCGCCGACGCGCCCGCCGTGCTCGACATGCTCGACGGCGCGGTGGCGTGGATGAACAGCCGCGGCAACACCGAGCAGTGGGGCACCACCCCGTATTCGCGCAAGCCCGGCGGGGTGGAGCGGGTGCGGCGCTACACCACCGACAACATGCCCTTCGTCGCCGAGGTGGACGGCGTGCCCGCCGGGGCGGTCGTACTGGACACCGGCCCCAGCCCGCAGATGCCCATCGCGCCCGCCGCCGAACCCGAGCGCTACGTCCGGCTGCTGGTCTCCGACCGGCGGCTCGCCGGGCAGGGCATCGGCGCGGCGCTGCTGGAGCACGCGGCCGAGCAGACCCGGCAGGCGGGCGTGTCGCTGCTGCGCGTCGACTGCTGGGCGGGCGGCGGGGGCGGCCTCGTCGCCTTCTACGAGCGCTGCGGCTTCACCCGCGCCGAGAGCTTCCTGTCCGGCAGCTGGCCGGGGCAGGTCCTGGACCGCCGGGTCGGCTGAGGAGTCCGGGACCGGCGAGGTCAGCCTTCCTCCGTCGGGGAGACGAAGTCCCGGCTGCGGATCAGCAGCAGCGACAGCACGCCGCCCACCAGCGCGATGACCGCCGCCACCAGCAGGATGTGGTCCAGACCCGCCGTGAAGGCGGCGCGGGCCGCGGCGGCAGCCGCCGGGCGCTGGGACGGCGGCAGGTGGGCGATCGCCGCGGAGGACTCGCCGTTGGTGAGCGCCGACGCGAACTGCGGGGCCTGCGAGGACAGGCCCGGGACCCGGCTCAGCTGCTCCGTCACCACGGACGCCACCCGGGTGGCGAACAGCGAGCCCAGCAGGGCGATACCGGTCGCGACGCCGACCTGCCGGAAGGTGGAGTTGACGCCCGAGGCCATGCCCGCCTGCCGGGCCGGGACGACGCCCACCGCCGTCGAGGCGAGTGGCGGGTTGATCATGCCGATGCCGACGCCCGCGAGCAGCAGGCCGGGGATCAGATGCGTCCAGTCGGAGCTCGCGCCCAGGCCGCGCATCCACAGCAGGCCGAGACCGACGACGATGCCGCCGGGCCCGATGAGCAGCCGCACCGGCACCCGCGACGACAGCCGCCCGGAGATCGCGGCCACGACGAAGATCGGCCCGGAGGCCACCAGCAGCCGCAGGCCCGTGCCGAAAGCGGAGTAGCCCAGCACGTCCTGGATGTACAGCGTCAGGTACAGCAGCATCGCGAAGATCGACGAGGCCATGGTGAAGGAGGCGACCAGCCCGCCCGAGAAGGTGGGCTTCCTCAGCAGCGACAGGTCGAACATCGGCTGCCGTCCGGCGACCTCGATCGCGAGAAAGGCGCAGAGCAGGACCGCCGCGGCCGCGAAGCACTCCAGCACCAGCGTGTCGGTGAAACCGCGCTCACCGGACTTGATCAGCGCGAAGACCAGGAAGGCGAGCGAGCCGGTGAAGGCCGCGAAGCCCCACCAGTCAGGGCGGCGCGGGCGCGGGTCGCGCGACTCGCGGACCCGCGTCCACGTCACCACGAGGGCCAGCAGCCCGACCGGCACATTGACGTAGAAGATCCAGCGCCAGGAGATCCCCGAGGTCAGGGCCCCGCCGACAACCGGTCCGACCGCCACGGCCAGGCCCGTCACCGCGCCCCACACACCGAAGGCCAGCCCGCGCTCCTTGCCGTGGAAGGTCTCGGCGAGGATCGCCAGCGACACCGCGAACATCGCCGCGCCGCCCACGCCCTGCAGCCCGCGCGCCAGCTGCAGGAAAAGCGTGCCGGAGGCCAGCCCGCACAGCAGCGAGGCGATCGTGAAGACGGTGAGCCCGGCCAGGTACGCGCGTCTGCGCCCGAAGAGGTCGGCCAGCGAGCCGCAGGTCAGCAGCGTCGCGGCGAGCGTGAGGGCGTAGGCGTCGACGACCCACTGGAGGTCGGAGAAGCTGCTGTGCAGCTCCCGCTGCACGTCCGGCAGCGCGACGTTCACGATGGTGATGTCCAGCAGCAGCATGAAGGTGCCGACGCACACCGCCGTCAGTGTCCACCAGCGGTGGACCTCGCCCTTGCCCGCGTCGCCGCCGGAGGCCGCGGCGCGGGGGGCCGCGGGGATCTGAGCCCTGGTCGCCATGGGGTGCGCTCCTCAGGGCGACGTGACCAGCGCCGCCTCCACCTCGCGGAGGAAGTCGTCCAGGTCGTCGGGGGTGCGCGAGGTGACCAGCGTCCAGCCGCCCGTGCCGTCGGCGACGACCGGGCGGTCCACCCAGCGGCCGCCCGCGTTGCCGATGTCGGTACGCAGCGACGGGTACGACGTGAGCGTCTTGCCGCGCACCACGTCCGCCTCCACCAGCGCCCAGGGCCCGTGGCAGATCGCCGCGACCGGCCGCCCCGAGGCGGCGAAGGCCCGCGCCGTCTCGACGGCCCGGTGGTCCATCCGCAGGTGGTCGGCGTTGAGCGCGCCGCCCGGCACCAGCAGCAGGTCGTAGCCCGCCGGATCGGCGTCGTCGAGCGTCGTCGTCGGGGAGACGGTACGGCCCGGCTCCTTGTCGTGCACCAGCGTCCGCACGGGCTCGCCGGACACCGCGGCGACGTCGACCTCGGCGCCGTTGCCGCGCAGGTGGTCGACGGGGACGACCAGCTCGTCCTGCTCCACCCCGTAGTTCGTGACCACCGTGAGCACCTTGCGCCCCTGGAGATCCTTGCCGGCCATGGGCTGCTCCCTTCCGGGCTGTTTCCGGGTGTCGTCCTCCCACGCGTGCCCGACCCGGTGGCCGGTATGCATCGCGGTCCGCCGGGCGGGTACGCGCCAGGCCGGGACGAATGCCGGACGGCCGTGCCCAGGGAGGAGCCGTACCCATGCGCAACCGCGCCGACCCCGCCCGCCCCCGACCCGGCGGCCGCCCGTGACCACCGGCGACGGCGACGGCCCGGACCCGCAGGGGCGGGGGGACGACGACGGCCGCACGACCGGCACCGTGCTCGTCGCACTGCTGGCCAACGTGGTGATCACCCTCGCCAAGGCCGTCACCGGAGCGCTCACCGCCTCCCCGGCCCTGCTCGCGGAGGCCGCCCACTCCGTCGCGGACACCCTCAACGAGATCTTCCTGCTCGCCTCGGTCCGCCGCAGCAGGCGCCGCCCCGACGCCCTGCACCCCTTCGGCTACGGCAAGGAGCGCTACTTCTGGGCGCTGCTCGCGGCGGTCGGCATCTTCGTCACCGGCGGCTGCTTCTCCTTCTACCAGGGCCTGCACGCCTGGTTCACGCCCGAGCACCAGTCCACCGGCGGCTTCGTGGCCACCTACGCCGTCCTCGGTGTCGCCCTCGCCGCCGAGGGCACCTCGCTGCTGCGCGCCGTCGCCCAGCTGCGGGGCCGGGCGCGGGCCCACGGCCGCACCCTCTCCCGGGAGGTCGCCACGAGCGACGACCCGACCGTCCGCACGGTCTTCGCCGAGGACGCGACCGCCGTCCTCGGCGTGCTGCTCGCCGCCGGGGGCGTGCTCGGCCACCAGCTGACCGGCTCGCAGCGCTGGGAGGCCGCGTCCGCGCTGGCCATCGCCGTCCTGCTGGTCCTCGTCGCGTACGGCCTCGGCCGCGCCTCCCGCGACCTGCTCGTCGGCCAGGCCGCCGACCCGCGGCAGCAGCGGGAGGCGTACGGCGTCCTCGCCGAGCAGCCCGAGATCGACACCGTCACCGCACTCCAGACGATGCGCCTCGGCGTCGGTACCGCGCTGCTCGCGGCCCGCGTCGACCTGCGCGCGGGCATCGACAGCGAGCAGGTCGAGGAGGTCAGCGTGCGGATCAAGTCCGAGCTCCGCCGCCGCTGCCCGGCCTTCACCGAGGTCTTCCTCGACATCGTCGACGCCGACACCACCGACCGCGCCCGCGCCGCGGCCCGCCGCCGCGCGGTCGACCGCGCGGCGGCCGCGCAGGACGACTCCGACCGCCCCGCATGACCCCGCGTCCCCGCTCCGCGGCGGCCGTCCGGCGGGGGCGGTTGCCCGACCCTGCGCCTGTGGCCGTCCGGCGGGGGTGGTTGCCCGACCCTGCGCCGGTGGCCGTCCAGTGGGGGTGGTTGCCGTGGTTGCCGGACCGTCCGCGGGTGGTGGGCCGATCGCGCAGTTCCCCGCGCCCCTGATGTGCCCGGCGCCGCAGCCGCACCCAGGAGCGACCGCCCCCGCGGAGGGCACGGCTGCCGCGCGGGGCACCACCCCAGGGGCGCGGGGAACTGCGCGACCGGCCACGACGGTCGGACGGTCGCGGCTCGACCGCGAGTGGCATCCCGTGGCGCCAGGGGCGCGGGGAACTGCGCGACCGGCCACGACGGTCGGACGGCCGCGGCTCGACCGCGAGTGGCACCCCGTGGCGCCAGGGGCGCGAGGAACTGCGCGGCCAGCCGGGGGGGTCGGACAGGCGCGGCTCGACCGTGAGTGGCACCCCGTGGCGCCAAGGGGCGCGGGGGACTCCGGGGCCGGCCCCCGCGGCGCGGGAGGTGACCGTTCGCCGCGGACGCGTCCCGCGCGGGAGCGGGAGCAGCCCCCGCGCTGCGAGCGGCACCCGGCGGCGCGAGGGCCACCCCCCGCCGCTTACGCCGCGCGAGCGGCGCACCGCGGGTTTCCGGCGCGGCGGCCGGGACAGACGGTGGCCATGGCGTAGCCCATGCGTAGGAGTGGCCCGCCGGGCCGCACGGCGCGGGGACGGGAGGAGGCCCGGAAGTGCGCAGCACGAACCACGCGCTCGCCTCGGTCGCCACCGTCGCCACGTGGACGGCCCTCCTGCTCGTCCTCTACGTCGTCCTCATCTCGGCCGTCACCCCGCTGGAGTGGGCCGTCGGCGGCGTCCTCGCCCTCCTGGGCGGCTGCGCGGCCGACGCCGTCCGCCGCGCGGAGCGGCCCGCGGTCCGGGCGGACCGCCGCACCGCCGCGGCGCTCGCCGCCCTGCCCGCGGCGATGCTGCGCGAGACGGCGGAGCTGGCCCGCGCCGTCGCCCGCGCCCTGCTCCGCCGCGGCGGCGGGCCCGCCGCCGACCGCCCGGTCACCGTACGCCTCCCCGCGGGCGGCGACCCCGCCGTCGCCGCGGTGCTGCTGTCCGCGACGCCCGGCGCCTGCGTCGTCGACATCGCCCCGGGCCGCGCCCCGGAAATGACCGTCCATCTGCTCGGCGGCCCCGCCCGGGCGGCCTCGCCGGTCGAGCGGGCCCTCGGCGTCCGGCGGCGGGCATGAACGCCTGGCTGCTCGCCGCCTGCGTGCTGCTGCCCGCGGGCGTCGGCCCGTGCGTGTGGCGGGCCTGCCGCGGCGCGCCCGCGCAGCGCCTCACGGCGACCTCGCTCGCGGGCACCGTCGCGGTCGCGGTCTTCCTGCTCGTGGCGCGCGGCATGCACCGCACGTCGTACGTGGACGTCGCCCTCGTGGCCGCCGTCCTCGCGCCCACGTCCACGCTGGTGTACGCCCGCTGCCTCGCGGGCGGCGGCGCCGGCGCCGGTGAGGCGGAGGACGCGGGATGAGCGCGGCCCACGTCCTCGCGCTGGTCCTGCTGTGGTGCGGCGCCGCCGCCCTGCTGCTGGCCGCCGCCGCGCTCGCGGTGCTGCCCACCGCGTACGGCAGGCTGCACGCGCTCGCGCCCGCGACCGGCCTCGGGGTCCCGCTGGTGTGCCTGGGCCTCGCGGTGGACGCGGGCGCCGGGCGGGCGGCGGCGAAGCTGCTGGTCATCGGCGCGCTCACGGCCGTGTCCGGGCCCGTCGTCACGATCGTCATCGGCCGCACGATGATCCGCACCGGCGCGGCGCCCGCGCCCGCGGGGCGGGCGGAATCCGCGACGGACGAGGAGTCCCCGACGTGAACACCCCCGTGGCGGCGGCCGACTTCCTCGTCGGCGCCGCGCTCGTCCTGGTGGTGGCCGCCGCGACCGCCGCCGCCCTCACCCGCGACCCGGTGCGCCAGTCGGTGCTGCTCTCGGCGCTCGGCGTGTGCCTGTCCCTGCTGTTCCTGCTGGTGCAGGCGCCCGACGTGGCCCTGTCCCAGCTCGCGGTGGGCAGCGCGATCACCCCGCTGCTGGTCCTGCTGACGGTCCGCAAGGTCCGCCGGGGCGCCCGCGGCCGCCCCGGCGACGACGACGGTGAAGGTGACGGCGGCGCCGCGGAGCACGAGCGGGGGAGCGGGCGGTGAACCGGCGCGCCCGCGGCATCGTCTTCCTGGCGGCCGCCGCCGTCTTCGCGGTCTTCTTCACGCTCGCCTGCACCGGCTTGCCGCACTTCGGCACCGCCGACCACCCCTACGGCACCAGGGCGGTCGCGGCGGCGGTGCGGCAGCACACCGCGAACGTGATCTCGTCCGTCAACTTCGACCAGCGCGCCCTCGACACCCTCGGCGAGGAGTCCATCCTCTTCGGCGCCGTCCTCGGCTCCGTCGTCCTGCTGCGCCGGGCGCGCGACGAGGACCGCGCCGAGCCCGCGCCGCGCCCCGTCATGCCCTCCACGCTGCTGCTCGGCGCGGGCCTGCTGCCGGTGACGGTGCTGGTGGGCGGGTACGTCGTCGCGCACGGCCAGCTCAGCCCCGGCGGCGGCTTCCAGGGCGGGGTGCTGCTCGCGACGGGGCTGCACCTGGCGTACGTCGCGGCCGACTACCGGGTGCTGCGCCGGGTACGCCCGCTCGCCGTCTTCGCGGCGCTGGACGCGGTCGGCGCGGGGGCCTTCACCGCGCTCGGCTTCGCCGGGCTGATCGCGGGCGGCGCCTTCCTGCAGAACGTGCTGCCGCTGGGCACCTTCAACGAGCTGGCCTCCGGGGGACTGGTGCCGCTGGTGAACGCCGCCGTCGGGGTGGAGGTCGCCTCCGGGGTGATCGTGCTCGTCGCGCAGTTCCTGGACCAGGCCGTGGAGATCGACGAGCCCGCCGGACCCGGCGGCGGGAGCGAAGGAGATGACGACCGGTGAGCATCCTGCCCTTCCTCGCGGCCGGCTGGATCTTCCTGGTGGGCGTATACGGCATGGTGACCAGCCGCAACCTGGTGCACGCCGTCGGCTGCCTGGCGGTGGCGCAGTCCTCGACGTACGTGCTGCTGCTCGGCATCGGCTACCGGCGCGGCGGCACCGCGCCGGTCTTCTCGGACGTGCCCGTCGGCACGCCCGTCGTCGACCCCGTGGTGCAGGCCCTGGTCCTGACCGACATCGTCGTCGGGGCGACCGTCACCGCGCTGCTGCTGAGCCTGGTCATCCAGATCCGCAAGCGCACCGGGTCGGTGGACCCCGAAGCGCTCGCCGACCTCAAGGGCTGAGGGCGCCCGCGTGCCGTCCTCTCCAGCGGCGACCGCCGACCTGCTGCCGCTCGCCGTCGCACTCCCGCTGCTGGGCGCCGCGGTGCTGGTGCTGACCGGGCGGGTGCTGCCGCGTACGGCCACGGACGCGCTCGCCACCGCGTTCGCCGCCGGGACCGCCGCCGAGATCGCCGTGCTGTGGGCGCGGATCGGGGACGGCGGCGGGCGCGCGGTGTCCTGGGCCGGGGGGTGGACGCCGCACGGCGGGCACAGCGTCGGCGTCGTCCTGGTCGCCGACCGGCTCGGCGCCGGGCTCGCGCTGCTGGTCGCCCTGCTGGTCACGGCCGTACTCGTCTACTCCTGGCGCTACTTCGACGAGCCGCCCGCCCGGCACCGCGGCACCTTCCCCGCGCTGCTGCTGCTCTTCGAGGCGGGCATGTGCGGCTTCGCGCTCACCGGCGACCTCTTCGACGCGTTCGTCTTCTTCGAGCTGATGGGCGTCGTCGCGTACGCCCTCACGGGCTTCCGCATCGAGGACCCGCGCCCGCTGCACGGCGCCCTCACCTTCGGGGTCGTCAACTCGCTGGCCGCGTACTGCTCGCTGCTCGGCATCGGGCTGCTCTACGCCCGCACCGGCGAGCTGGGCATGGCGCAGATCGGCGCCGCCCTCGCCGGCCACCGCACCGACGCGCTGACCGTCACCGCCTTCGTGCTCGTCATGGCCGGGCTGCTGGTCAAGGCCGCGATCGTGCCCTTCCACTTCTGGCTGCCGGACGCGCACGCGGTGGCGCCCACACCGGTATGCATGCTGATGTCCGGTGTGATGGTCGAGCTGGGGCTGTACGGTGCCGCGCGCGTCCAGCTCACGGTCTTCGCGGGACCCGGCGGCATCCCGCCGGAAGCCGTCACCCGCACGCTCGGCACGCTCGGCGCGCTGACCGCCCTGACCGGCGCCGTGATGTGCTGGCAGCAGCGGCACCTCAAGCGGATGCTGGCCTTCTCCACCGTCGCGCACTCCGGGCTGTGGCTGCTGGCCCTGAGCCTGCACGGCGGCGCCGCGACCGCGGGCACCGCGCTCTACGTCGCCGGGCACGCCGGGGTCAAGGCGGCGCTCTTCGGCCTGACCGGCGTGCTGCTGGACCGGCACGGCTCGGTCGACGAGCACGGCCTGTACGGCACGGAGCGCGGCTCGCCCCGCACCGGCGCGCTCTTCCTCACCGGGGCCCTCGCGCTCGCCGGGCTGCCGCCGTTCGGCACCGGGCTGGGGAAGGCCCTCGCCGAGCACGCGGCAGGCGAGCACCTGGCGTGGCTGCCCGCGCTCTACGTCCTGGTGTCGGCGCTCACCGGCGGCGCCGTACTGCGCGCGGGCCTGCGGATCTTCCGCGGCGCCGGGCCGCGGCCCGAGCCCAGCCACTCCGACGTCGAGACCAGCGGTGCGGGCGAGGAGCCCGAGGTGCGCGACCCGCGGCGCGCGGTGCCGCGCACCATGACCGCCGTGCCGGCCGCGCTGCTGCTGGGCGCCCTCGTGCTCGGCCTGTGGCCCGCCGTGGGGAGGGCGGTCGCCACCGGGGCCGCCGCCTTCACCGACCGCGCCGGCTACCTCGCGCAGGTCCGCGGCGCCACCGTACCGCTGCCGCCCGCGGCCCCGGACGCCGCCTGGACCCTGCCCGGCGTGCTGCTCGGCGTGCTCTCCGCCGCGGCCGCGGCGGCCGTCGCGCTGCTCGCGCTGCGTCCCGCGGGCGGCCCGCTGCGCTCGGCGGCGCGCTCCGCCGAGCTGCGGCTGGTCGTACCGCTGCGCCGCCTGCACTCCGGGCACATCGGCGACTACGTGGCCTGGCTCATGGTGGGCATGGCCGGCCTCATGGTGGCGCTCGCGGCGCAGCTCTGACCGGCCGTCACCAGGGCGCGGGCCGGAGAAGTGGGCCAGGAAAAGGCCTCCGGAGTGGGCCTGCCCGGCAGTCCGCCCGCCCCGTAACGTCGTCGACGTGACGACATCCCCGCAGCGCGGACTCGCGCTGGCCCAGCTCGCCAACTCCGTCGGCGACGGCGCCTTCTACACGACGTCGGCGCTGTACTTCACCCGCGTCGCAGGGCTGTCCGCCGGGCGCGTCGGGCTCGGGCTGACCCTCGCCTGGGCCGCCGGCTCGCTCGTCGGCGTACCGCTCGGCCGGCTCGCCGACCGGCGCGGGCCGCGCGGCACCTCGGTGCTGCTGGCGCTGGCCACCTCGGCGGCGGTGGGCTCCTTCCTGGTGGTGCAGGGCTTCGCCGCCTTCCTCGCCGTCGCGTGCGCGTACACCGCCGCGCAGTCCGGCCTGGCGGCCTCCCGGCAGGCGCTGCTGGCCCGCCTGGTGCCCGCCGGTGAGCGCACCCGGCTGCTGGCCCGGCTCCAGGCGACGCTCAACGGCGGCCTCGCGGTGGGCGCCGCCGTCGGCGGGCTCGCGCTGGGCGTGGGGACGGCCCTAGCCTACCGGGCGGCGCTCGGGCTGGACGCGCTGTGCTTCCTCGGCTGCGCGGTGCTCCTGCTGCGCCTGCCCGCGGTCCGGGCCGCCGGTGCGCCGCCGGCCGCGGGACCGGCGGCCCGGCAGCGGGGCATCCTGCGGGACCGCCCGTACGCGCTGGTGGCACTGCTCAACACGGTCCTGATGCTGCGGCTGCCGCTGCTCAGCCTGGCGCTGCCGCTGTGGATCACCGAGCGCACCGGGGCCCCGGCGTGGCTGGCGTCCGGCCTGTTCGTCCTCAACACCCTCGCCGTCACCTTCTTCCAGGTGCGGACCGCGCGCGCCGTCACCGGACTGGGCAGCGCCCTGCGGGCGGTGCGGCGCTCCGGCCTGGTGATGCTCGCCTGCTGCGCGGTCTTCGCACTGTCGGCGGGGCGCTCCGCGGGGCCCGCGGCGGCCGTCCTGCTCGCGGGGGCCGTGCTGCAGGTCATCGCCGAGATGCAGCAGTCCGCGGGCTCCTGGCAGCTGTCCTTCGACCTGGCCCCGGCGGACCGGATCGGCGAATACCAGGGCTTCTTCGGCACCGGCGTGACCGTCGCCCGCACGCTGGGCCCGCTGGTCCTGACCACCCTGCTGCTGGACTGGGGCACCCCCGGCTGGCTGCTGCTCGGCGCCCTGATGGCGGGCGCCGCCTACGCCACGGGCCCCGCCGCCCGCTGGGCCGCCCGCCGCCAGGCCGCCCCGGCCGCCGACCCCGCCGTGCCCGCGTCCGCCGGGCATCTCCAGCCGGCCGCCTGAGCGGCTTCCCGGGGCCGGGGCTGACTGCCCCGGCCCCGCCCGGTGCCGGCTGCCCGCTCACCGGCGGCCTCCTCCTGCCCCCCCGCACCACCGGCAACGAGCAGTTGCGGGGTGCGCGGGGCGCCGCGGTCGTGGGCGTCGGGGCCGCGCCGGGCCGCCGGCGCAATTCCGGGCGCGGGCCGGGAGCACCGCCCCGGCGTCCGGCCGCCATGACGAGGCGGATCGGGGGTAGCCGGGGGACATGGCGACATGCGTGACGCTCGGGGTGGAGGAGGAGTACCTGCTGCTCGACCGCCGGACCGCGCTGCCGGCTGCGCGGGTCGGCCGGCTCCGGGCGGCGGCGCGGCAGGAGCCGGGGCTCGCACGCGAGGACGTCGACAGCGAGCTGCTGCAAGCGCTGGTGGAGGTCGCGACCCCGGTCTGCGCCGACCTCGGGGAGGTCGGCGCGCACCTCGCGCGATTCCGGCGCTCGGTGGGAGCCGCCGCCCGCCGCGTGGGCTGCCGGCTGGCCGCGACCGGCGGCGCGCCCCTGATGGCCGACGCGACCGTGCCCGTGACGGGCACGCAGCGGTACCGGGAACTGCGCGCGGACGCGGCCCAGCTGGCCGACGAGCAGCTGATCTGCGGCATGCACATCCATGTCGCCGTCCCCGACCGCCAGGCCGGGGCCGCCGCTCTCGGCCGGCTGCGGCCCTGGCTGCCCGTACTGGTGGCCCTGGGCGCCAACTCGCCCTTCTGGGGAGGGCACGACACCGGATTCGCCAGCTGGCGCACCGTGGTCTTCGGCCGCTGGCCGGTCAGCGGCGCTCCGCCGTTCTTCTCCGGCGCCGCCCACTACGAGGAGCGGGTGGCCGCCCTGCTCGGCACCGGCGTGATCGCCGACCGGCACCAGCTCTACTGGCACGCACGCCTGTCCGACACGTATCCGACACTCGAGGTCCGGGCGCCCGACGTACAGCTGGACGTCGACAGCGCCGTCACCCTCGCCGGCATCGCCCGCGGGCTCGTCGTGACCGCCCTGCGCGAAGGACGCCGCGGCGCCCGCCCGCTGGACCCGCCGGCCAGCATCCTGCAAGCCGCCGGCTGGCACGCCGCCCGCCGCGGGTTGACCGCCGACCTGGTCGACCCGCGGAACGGCACACCCCTCCCGGCGGCCGACGTGGTCGGCGCCCTGCTCGACCGCATCACCCCCGCCCTCAGGGAGCTCGGTGACGCCGACCGCGTGACGGCAGGCGTGCAGCAGCTCGTCACCGCGGGCACCGGGGCCGCCAGGCAGCGGGCCGCGCTCACCCGGGGCGGCACGGAGCGGCTGCTCGACCTCATCGCGCCCGACGTCCCGGAAGACGGCGATGCGGCACCGGCCGAGGAGCCGTCCCGGGCCCGCTGACGAGGCAGGCATCGCGTGGCCGAGCGGGGCGCCCCCTCCGCGGCGCCCCGCTCCCGTACCGCGTCACGGCCTGCGGCGTCCCGCCACCGCCACGCCCACCGCGACCCCGGCGTGCCGGGCGGCCCCGGCCTGGGGCGCGTGGTCGTGCGCCTGCTCGTCGAAGGCACCGTTCACCCACACGTCCAGCGGCCCGAACGCGCGCTCCACCGCCTCGGCCGCCGACATGACCGCCGCCGGGTCGGCGACGTCCACGGGCGCCACCAGCGCCTCCCCGCCCGGTTCGCGCACCTCGCGCGCGGCCGCCTCCAGCCCCGCCCGGCCGCGCGCGACCGGGCCGATCCGGGCGCCGCGCCGCGCGAACTCCCGTACGGGCGCGTTCCCGATGCCTCCACCGGCACCGGTGACGGCCACCGTCCTCGCCGCCTCTTCTCACTCGCGGCCCCGGCTCTCCGGGTCGTCCGTCACGTGCACCGCAGCCTCCTCCGCGCCGGCGGCCGCGCCGTCCACGCCGACGTCCTCGGCCGTCACCGGATCGCGGGCCGCGCGCTCCATGCCCTGGTCGGCCGCGACGAGCCGCCCCGCGCGCGCGTCGCCCGCCTCCGGGTCCACCGGCTCGCCCGCGGTGTCGGAGGCGTCGCCGATGCCGTCGCCGCGGCCCGGCGCAACGTCGGGCGTCTCCTGGGCCAGCCGCTGGTCGAGCGACTCGCCCTCGCGCTGCTCCTCGGCGGTGGTGCCCGGGCCGTCCACGGCGTAGGGCCGCTCGGGTGGCGAGTAGCCCTTGTCCAGCTCGGCGTCGTAGTCGTCCTCGCCGAGCGCGTCCTCCATGTCCAGCGGATCGGCCTGCTCCTCCTCGTCGCCGGTCGGCTGGTAGACCTCGTCGCCCATCGTCTCGTCGCTCATGGCGGCGCTCCTTCCGCAAAGCGGTGTGGCCTGCGGCTGCCCGCTGTCCGCCCCGCCATGCATGCGGCCCGGGCGCCCGCCATCCGGGGGAGGTACGCGTCCCGCGCGTGCGATCAGGGCACGCGCCCGGCGGGTGCGCGGGGTGCTGGGCGGTGCGGTGGCCGCCGCCGACGTGCTCGCGGTCGCCGGGCGCGACGACCGGCCGGCCGGCCCAGCACCCCGACGTGTGGGGCGTGCTCGTCACCGGCCCGACCCCGTACGGCACCCGCGCCGACCTCGCGCGCGTCGCCGCCGGGGGGGGGGAGGTACGCGTCCCGCGCGTGCGATCAGGGCACGCGCCCGGCGGGTGCGCGGGGTGCTGGGCGGTGCGGTGGCCGCCGCCGACGTGCTCGCGGTCGCCGGGCGCGATGGCCGGCCGGCCCGTACGGCATCCGCGCCGACCTCACGCGCGTCACCGCCGCCCGCCACGCGCGGACCTGCCCTGCGTCGTCGACGAGGCGTGGGGCGCCCACCCGCCCTTCCGCCCGATCTGCCGATCTGCCGATCCGGGCTCCGTCCACAGGACGGCCTCGGGCCCGGAGCAGGACTCCGTCTTCCACCTCCACGGCGGCCGCGTCACGGCGGAGGTCGTCTCCGCCCGGCATCCCCGCGGTGCTGCCCGGGGAGCGGCTGAACGCCGCCGTGGCGGACTTCCTGCGGTCGGGCGTCGGGGCGGGGGATGCCGGTCCCGGACGCCTCGGACCGCTCGGTGCGTACGGTCCGCGTGCCGGCCGAGGACGGCTCACCCAGACCGCCTCGATGTTTTCCGGCCGGTCGCCGGGTATCCGCGAGGTATGACGGACGACGAATTGCGGGCTTTTGGCCTGGTGTGCACCCTGAAATCGGGCCCCGCGCGCTCCGTCTCCCGGCCGCCGGCCGGATGCGCGCTCGCGGCACAGCCGCCGCGGTCGCCCTCGTCCGCGGCGCGGACGGCCACCGAAAGGTGAGCGCCGGCCTCTGCCAGGGCCCCGGCGGCGTCGGCTCCTCGCTCGCGCCGAACGCCGTCGGACCACCGGGTCGGCGAGGCCGTGCACGGCGCCGACCGCCAGGACCTGGAGGGGGCGCCCGGCAGCGTCAGGACCACCACCGCGGACCGCGCGCTGCTGCTCCCGGCCCGCCCGGCCCGCCCGGCCCGGGCGCCCAGGACCCCCGACCGACAGGAGCCGCCGTGCCGAACCAGGCCACCGCCCCCGCCGCCGTCCGCGTACCGGACGCCCTGCCCGTGCTGGACCGGGTGTGGCGCCTCCCCGGCGTCTACCGCCCGCAGGCCGACACCGCGCTGCTCGCCGCCGCCCTCCACGGCGAGTCGCTGCCCGGCAGCGACGTCCTCGACGTCGGCACCGGCAGCGGCGCGCTGGCGCTCTACGCCTCGCGGCTCGGGGCCCGGGTCGAGGCGGTCGACGTCTCCTGGCGGGCGCTCGCGGCGGCCCGCGTCAACGCGCTGCGCGCCGGGCGCCGGATCGAGGTGCACCGCCGCGACATCCTGCGCGTCGCCAGCCGCGCGGGCGGGCGCGCGTACGACCTGGTGCTCAGCAACCCGCCGTACGTCCCCGCGCCGCCGGGCGGCCCCGCCACCGCGCACCGCGCGGCCCGCGCGTGGGACGCTGGGCCCGACGGCCGGCAGGTGGTCGATGCGCTGTGCACCGCCTCCGCCGGGCTGCTGCGGCGGCGCGGGGTGCTGCTGATGGTGCATTCGGCGCTGTGCGGTCCGCAGCTCACCGTCGACCGCCTCACCGGCCTCGGCCTCAGCGCCGAGATCCGCACCCGCGCCCGCGTCCCGCTGGGCCCCGTACTGCGCTCCCGGCTGCCCTGGCTGCGAGCCGGGGGCCTGCTGGCGGCGACCGACGAGCAGGAGGAGCTGGTGGTGATCCGTGCCGAACGCCGATGAGCGCGGCGCCGCGCCGTCCGGAGCCCGCGGACCCGACGCGCCGGGAGGAGCCGAGGGCCGCACCCCGCGCGCCGCCGCTTCCGCGACCCCGCGCCGGGTGACCGTCGAACGCGGCGGCCCGGTGGTCGTCGAAGGACCCGTGGAGGTCGTCACCGAGGACGGCACCGTCGCGGTGTCCCACCGCTTCGCCGTCGCCATCTGCACCTGCCGGCGCAGCGCCGCCTACCCCTGGTGCGACACCAGCCACCGCGCGCACGAACGCCCCCGCCGCAAGGGAGGCGCCTCGTGACCGCGCCGGCTCTTCCCGCCTCCCGCGGCCCGCTCTCGCACGCCGTGCTCCGGGCGCTGCGCCACGGCACCGCCCCGGAGGTGCGGGAGGCGACCGCGGACGCCGAGCCGTACGGCGACGACCTGCAGCTCGCCCTGTACGTCCTCTACGAGCTGCACTACCGCGGCTTCGCGGGGGTCGCCGACGACCGCGAGTGGGACCCCGCCCTGCTGGCCGTCCGCGGCGCGCTGGAAGGCCGCTTCCTCGGCGCCCTGCGCCGGGACGTGCCAGGGCCCCGCGACCCCGCCGACGTCCTCGCCGAGCTGCTCGTCGAGCCCGCCGACACCTCCGGCTCCGTCGCCCACCATGTGCAGCACCACGGAGATCTGGACGTCTTCCGGCAGTACGCCGCCCTGCGCTCCCTCTACCACCTCAAGGAGGCCGATCCGCACGCCTGGGTGCTGCCGCGGCTGCACGGCGAGGCGAAGGCGGCCATGGCCGCGATCGAGTACGACGAGTTCGGCGCGGGGCGGGGCGACCAGGTGCACGCCCGGCTGTTCGCCGACCTCATGGCCGACCTGGACCTCGACCCCTCCTACGGCCGCTACCTCGACCGCGCCCCGGCGCAGATGCTCGCCGTGGTGAACCTGATGTCGCTGCTGGGCCTGCACCGCGCGCTGCGCGGCGCGCTGGTCGGCCACTTCGCCTGGGTCGAGGTCACCTCCCCGCCCGGCTCCCGGCGGCTCGCCGCGGGCCTGCGCCGGGCCGGTGCCGGGCCCGCCGCCCAGCGCTTCTACGACGAGCACGTGGAGGCCGACGCCGTCCACGAGCAGGTGGTGCGCCACCGGGTCGTCGGCGGCCTGCTCGCCGCGGAGCCGGGCCTCGCCGCGGACGTCGCCTTCGGCGCGGACGCCACGACCTTCGTCGAGGACCGCCTCTCCGCCCACCTGCTCGCCGCGTGGCGCTCCGGCCGCTCGGCGCTGCGCTGCTGAGCGGCCGCGCGGTTTCCCACCTCCCTGGAAGGACACGCCTCGGCGGCGCCGGACCGGTTGCGCCCCGGGGCACGCGCATGCTCCTGCGGCGCAGCGCGGTTTGCGGGCGGCGGCAGCGGATAACCGGACCTGAATACGCCGCCCGGTACGCGGCGGCGGCCCTAGGAGGTCCGACGGGACCGGGAAACCGACGAGGAAGACGACGCAGAAGGAGCGGACGATGAGTTCTGCCACAGCCGAACGCACCCAGGCGGCGCGGCTGCCCGACGGTGACGTGGTCGCGGTGCTGCTGGTCCAGCACGCGCGGATCCGCGACCTGTTCGGGACCGTACGCGAGGCCCGGGGCGAGCGGCGCAAGGAGGCGTTCGACGAACTGCGGGCGCTGCTGGCCGTCCACGAGGTCGCCGAGGAGGTGGTCGTGCGGCCGGTCGCCAAGCGTTCCGCGGGCGAGCGCGAGGCCGCGGCCCGCGACCATGAGGAGGCCGAGGCCGCGCAGGTGCTCAAGCGGCTGGAGGGGATGGATCTCGACAGCCCCGGATTCCTCGCGGTGCTCGGGGAGTTCGAGAAGGCCGTCGGCGACCACGCCGACCACGAGGAGTCCGAGGAATTCCCCGCGCTCGTGCGCGACTGCACGGAGGAGCGCCGCAAGGCCATGGGCGAGCGGCTGCTCATGATCGAGCGGCTGGCGCCCACGCACCCGCACCCCGCGGCCGCCGGGAAGCCGGCCGCGCTGGCCCTGACCGGCCCCTTCGCCTCGATGATGGACCGGGTCCGGGACGCGGTCGCCCGCTGAGCAGCCGACGCCCCGCCGCCGTGCGGGCCGGGAGCCGGGAGGGCTTCCCGGCCCGCACAGCGGGGCCGGTTCAGACCGCCGACGACGCGGCGGCGTGCCGGGCGGCGACGTCGGCCCAGTCGACCAGGTCCCACAGCTTGGTGACGTAGTCCGGGCGGACGTTCTTGTACTGCAGGTAGTACGCGTGCTCCCAGGCGTCGAAGACGAGCAGCGGGGTGCTGCCCTGGCCGACGTTGCCGTGGTGGTCGTAGACCTGCTCCACGATGAGCCGCCGGCCGAGCGGCTCCCAGGCCAGGACGCCCCAGCCGGAGCCCTGCACCGAGGTGGTGGCCACGGTGAGCTGCTTCTTGAAGGCCTCGAAGCTCCCGAAGTGCTCGTCGACGGCGTCGGCGAGCACGCCGTCGGGGCGGTCGCCGCCGTCCGGCGAGAGGTTCTGCCAGAACTGCGTGTGCAGGACGTGGCCCGAGAGGTTGAAAGCGAAGGTCTTCTCCAGCCCGACCAGGCCCGTCGGGGTGATCGCGTCCCGGGCGCGCGCCTCGGCGAGCTGCTCCAGGGTGTCGTTGGCGCCCTTGACGTAGGCGGCGTGGTGCTTGGAGTGGTGCAGCTCCAGGATCTCCGGCGTGATGGCCGGGGCGAGCGCGGAGTAGTCGTACGGCAGGTCAGGCAGCGCGTAGGTGCCCATCAGGCACGGCCCCTTTCCGTGGTGGGTTCCGTGTGGGTGATCTTCCGGAGCCCACCCTAATCCTCTATTGCGAAGAACTTGCAACAACGAATGATGTGCAGCAACATGGCGGACGGCGGGGTCGGCCCGTCAGCTTTCGGCACCGCGAAGCCCCGTGGAACGGGCCCGCCCTTCCCGAGAGGTGATCGTCTTTCACCCGGCACCCGCCGGATCAGGCCGACCCCGTCCCGCCCGTCTCCCGTGCAGCTCCCGCCGGACCGCCCGTCTTCCGCCGATCGCGCCGCGCGGCGGTAATCCCGGCCCGAACGGGTACCCGCTCCGGTGCGCCGCCCTGAGCCGCGCCCCGCGGCTGACGACGGAACGGGCGCGCGGGGAGTGAGCCATGCAGCACAACGAGATGATCGGAAAGGTCCAGGAACTGGCCGGGCTGCCCGACCGGGGTTCGGCGGAACGCGCCACCGGCGCGGTGCTGCGCACCCTCGGTGAGCGCGTCGCCCCGGGGCTCGCCGAGCACATGGCCGCGCAACTGCCCCCGGACCTGGGCGCGCACCTGCGGGCCGCCGCCCGAGACGCCGGGCACGACGGGCGCGGCCGCGGGGCGGGGGAGCGCTTCGACCTGACCGCCTTCGCCGGGCGCGTCTCCGGCCGCGCCCGGGTGCCGGACGGCGCGGCCGTACGGGACAGCGCCGCCGTGCTGGAGGTCCTGGACGGGGCGCTGTCCCCGGAGCTGATGGACAAGGTCGCCGCCGACCTCTCGGCGGACCTGGGCGAGCTGCTGCCCTCGGGGCGGGCCCGCGGGCAGGGCTGACCGCCCCTCAGACCCTCGACCTCAACTGTAGGGTGAGGTCGAGGGTGCACTCCAGTGGCGCAGGAGAGTGCACTCCGGTGGCGGATTCAGCCGTCCGACCGCAGGGCGTCCAGCCGTCGGCGCGCCGGACCGAGGGCCCGCGGGCGCGGTGCGTCCCGCCAGGGGTTCGCCGCGGCCAGCGCGTCGGCGTCGGCCAGCGTCCAGCGCCGGGCCGTCGTCTCCGGGTCGTCCACGTCGTCCCAGGTCAAAGGGGCCGCGACCGGGGCGCCGGGGAGTGCGCGGACCGCGTAGGGGGCCACCGACGTCTGGCCGTACGCGTTGCGCTGCACATCGAGGTAGAGGCGGCCGCGGCGGGCGGCCTTGCGGGGCTCGGCCGTGAGGCTGTCCGGATGGCGGGCGGCCAGCAGGTCCGCCGCGTCCCGCGCGAAGGCCCGCACCTCGTCCACCGGGGATCCCGCGTCCAGCGCGACCAGCACGTGCAGCCCCCGCGACCCGGTCGTCATCACCGTGCTCGGCAGCCCCAGCTCGTCCAGCAGGCCGCGCACCCGCCGCGCGGCCCCGCGCACCGGGGCGAAGTCCGAGTCCGGCGGGTCGAGGTCGAAGACCAGCCGGTCGGGGCGGTCGGCGTGCCCGGCGCGGGAGAGGAAGCGGTGCAGCGTCACGCACGCCTGGTCGGCGAGGTAGGCCAGGGTCGCGGTGTCGTCGCACACGGTGTAGGTGACCGTGCCGCCCTCCTTGGGCAGTTCGGCGCGGTGCACCCAGTCCGGCACGTGGTCCGGCGTGTCCTTCTGCATGAAGCCGTGGTCGTCGATGCCGCCCGGGTACCGCTCCAGCATGAGCGGGCGCCCGCGCAACTGCGGCAGCATCCGCGGGGCGACGGCCTTGTAGTACGCGGCCAGGTCCGCCTTGGTCAGCCCGTCCGCGGGGAAGAGCACCTTGTCCGGGCGGCTGATCCGCACCGAGCGGCGGCCGGCCCGTACCGTCGTGTACGGCTTCCCCGGCATCGTCAGCGCCTCCCCTGCGGCCGCTCGCGGACCACGTCGGCGGGCCGCCTGTCCTCGCGCAGGCCGAGGAAGCGCGGGTGGCGCAGCCGGCCGTCGCGGGTCCACTCGGTGAAGGCCACCTGCGCGACCAGCTCCGGGCGCGCCCAGTGCGCGGTGCGCTCGCGGACGGGGTCGGCGAAGGGCGAGCGGCCGGTCTCCAGCGCGTCCAGCCGCTCCCGCAGCGCGCGCAGCGTCCGCGTGTCGTAGCCCGTGCCGACCTTGCCCGCGTACCGCAGCCGGCCGCCCTCGTGGTAGCCGACCAGCAGGGCGCCGAAGCCGAGCCGGCTGCCGGCCGGCTCGGTGAAGCCGCCGACCACCAGCTCCTGGCCGGCGGCGCATTTGAGCTTGAGCCAGTTCGGCGAGCGGCGGTGCGCGTACGGCGCCGCCGCCCGCTTGGCGATCAGCCCCTCCCAGCCCCAGCCGCACGCCCGGTCCAGGAGCTCCTGCCCGCCGTGGTTGCGGTGCGGGGTGAAGCGCAGCGGCGCCCGGAAGTCCAGCGCGTCGCGCAGCAGCGCCTTGCGGGCCCGCTGCGGCAGCCCGGTGGTGTCGACCCCGCCGAGCCGCAGCAGGTCGAAGAGGTAGTACGTGACGGTGACGCCGGCGGCCCGCACCGCGGCCGGGTCGGTGAGGCCGCTGCGCTGCTGGAGCAGGGCGAAGTCGGTACGGCCGCGGTGCAGCGCGACGATCTCGCCGTCCACCACGAAGTCCGGGCAGGCCTGCTCGGCGAGCGCCGCGGCGACCTCCGGGTAGGTGGCGTTCAGCCGCTGCCCGGTGCGGGACCACAGCTCCACCCGCCCGTCCCGGTCGCGCGAGGCCAGCATGCGGATGCCGTCCAGCTTGCGCTCGAAGATCCAGCCCTCGCCGAAGCTGCGCACATCGCTGAGCCGGGCCAGCATCGGGTCGCCCGGGTCGGGTCCGGCGGGCCGCAGCATGCCGCGCTCCCGCTCGCTCAGGCGGTCCAGCAGCGGCCGGCTCATGAATCCGGCCCGTCGCCGGACCTGTCGCTGTGCCAGGTGTCCGCCTCGCCCGCCTCCGCCGCCGCGCGCATCTGCCCCAGCGTGCGGCCGCTGAGCGCGGACCGGGCGCGCCGCGGGTCGGGCGTGGCGTGCCGCCCGGCCTGCGCGTCCGCGCGCTTGACGAGCAGCCACGCCTCCCGGCCGCCGTCCTCGCCGGAACCCCGGATGCGGGTCAGCGACCAGCCGCCGTGCAGCTTGTGGCCCGCGAGCCGGAAGGACACATGGCCGCGCTCCACGCCCTCGGCGAGGGGCACCGGGCGCCCGCGGCGGTCCTCGGTGGCGTTCTCGTACGTGCCCTCGTCCCACACGATGACCGTGCCCGCGCCGTACTCGCCCGCCGTGATGGCTCCCTCGAAGCCGCGGTAGTCCAGCGGGTGGTCCTCGGTCGGCATCGCGAGCCGTTTGGTGTGCGGGTCGTCGGACGGCCCCTTGGGCACCGCCCACGACTTCAGCACGCCGTCGGCCTCCAGCCGGAAGTCGAAGTGCAGGGAACTCGCGTCGTGGATCTGCACCACGAAGGACGGCTCGCCGCCGCCGTCCGCGCCCGCACGTCCCTCGGGCTCGCGGGTCCGCGCGAAATCCCGCCGGTGGCGGTATTCGGCCAGTCTGTCCCGTGCGGCCATGGCGGCGGCCTCCTCCCACCTCGCTCACCCGGCGCGTACCCGCACCACCCGCCGCTATCCGCACCCCGCGGAAGGGGCGCCGGGCGGGCACGCGACCTCTCCGGGCAGCCGTACCGGCCGGAGCCGGCACGGCCCGGAGTCACCCGGTCCTGCGCGCTCCGTGCCGTCAGCCCCGCCCGTCGCGGTCGTGCGACCGGGCCGAGTGGCGGGTCTCGTCCTCCCGGGGCTCGTGCCACGACTCGGCCCCTGCGTCCTCCTCGCGTGCGGCCCTCGCCGAGTGGTGGGTCTCGCGCTCCTGCGGCTCGTGCCAGGAGCCGGCGCGGGGCTGCGGCCCGCGCGCGGGGCCGCGGCGGCGCTGCAGCGCCCGGGCGCCCCACCAGAAGGCGAGCATCAGCACGCCGATGATGATGATGCCGAAGATCACGGCCCACGCGGTGACGCTCGACGACGCCAGCTCGGTGGTCTGCCGCACCGCTGTGATCACGGGATTCCCGCCTCCTCGCAAGTCCGGTCCGCGCGTCGGGACGGCGGATCCGCTTCCGGTCACGGCCGGAAGAGCATCTTGATGGCGCCGTCTTCCTTCTTCTGGAAGGTGGCGTACGCGTCCGGCGCCTCGTCGAGCGGCACGTGGTGCGTGGCGAAGCCGTCCACGCCCAGCGGGTCGTCGTCGGTGAGCAGCGGCAGGATGTCGTCCGTCCAGCGGCGGACGTTGGCCTGCCCCATGCGCAGCTGGACCTGCTTGTCGAACATCGTCAGCAGCGGCAGCGGGTCGGCCGCGCCGCCGTAGACGCCGCTGACCGATATCGTGCCGCCGCGCCGTACGAGGGCGATGGCCAGGTCCAGCGCGGCCAGCCGGTCGACCCCGGCGACCTGCATGAGCTTTTCCGCCCACGCGGACGGCAGCATGCCGGCCGCGGTCTGGGCGAGGCGGGCGGCCTGGCTGCCGTGCGCCTCGGTGCCGACCGCGTCCACGACCGCGTCCGGGCCGCGCCCGTCGGTGAGGTCCCTGACGGCGCCGACCAGCTCCTCCTTCGAGCCGTACGCGCGCAGGTCGAGCACGGTCACACCGTCCGCGCGGGCCCGCTCCAGCCGCTCCGGGACCAGGTCGACACCGATGACCGTGCCGGCCCCCAGGTGCCTGGCGATCCGGCAGGACATCGCGCCGATCGGACCGAGGCCCAGCACCGCGATGCTGCCGTCCTTCGGCACATCGGCGTACGTCACCGCCTGCCACGCCGTCGGCAGGACGTCGGAGAGGTAGACGAAGCGGTCGTCGTCCGGGCCGTGCGGCACCTTGACCGGGCCGAACTGCGCCTGCGGTACGCGCAGGTACTCCGCCTGCGCGCCCGGCACCGCCCCGTACAGCTTGGTGTAGCCGAACAGCCGCGCGCCCATGTCGAACTCGGTGACCTGCGTGGTCTCGCACTGCGTGAACAGGCCGCGCGAGCACATCCAGCAGGTGCCGCAGGCGATCTGGAAGGGGACGACGACGCGGTCGCCCGGCTTGAGGTTGCCGACCGCCGGGCCCGTCTCCTCGACGATGCCCATCGGCTCGTGCCCGAGGATGTCGCCCGGTGTCATGAACGGCGTCAGGACCTCGTACAGGTGCAGGTCGGAACCGCACAGCCCGGACGAGGTGATGCGGATGACGGCGTCGGTGTCCTCCTCGATCCGTGGATCGGGGACGTGCTCCACCCGTACGTCCCGCTTGCCGTGCCACACGGTGGCGCGCATACGTCTCCACCTTCCCTTCCGGCGTGCCGGCTGTCCGGCCGTGCCCGGCCCGTGGCGGGACTCGGGCGGCCACAGGTGCGGGTGCCCCGGATGTCCGCCGCGAAACGGGTCGCCAGGGTGTTTTGCGGCGGTATCGGAGGAAATGCGCCCCTGTGTGACTCCGCGGACCAGGAGGCCCGACATGGCCGTACGCCACCAGCTCGTCAGACGCCCACGCGAGGACGTGTGGAAGGTGCTCGCCGACCGCGACGCCTACGCCGACTGGGTCGCCGGGACGTCCGAGTCGCACGGCGGCAGCGGCGACTGGCCCCAGGAGGGCGCGAGCCTGGACTACGACGTCAAGCTCGGACCCTGGTCGCTGTCGGGCAGCACGGTCGTCCGCGAGCAGCACCGCCCGTCGCGGCTCGCGCTGGAGGTCGACAGCGGCGCGCTCGGCACCGCGCGCGTCGACATCGAGGTCCGCCCGTGGGGCGACGACAGCCTGGTCATCGTGGACGAGCACCCGCTCACGGGCTTCGCCGGCAGCATCCACAACGCGGCCGTGGACGCCGTCCTGCAGTGGCGGCACCGCCGTATGCTCGCGCGGCTCGCCGAGGTCGTGGAGGGCAGGGCGCGCAACGCCCCGGGCGGAGGGGACGGTGGTCCCGGTGCCTGACGCCGTCGTCGTCGGCGCCGGGCCCAACGGCCTGGTCGCCGCGAACGTGCTGGCCGACGCCGGATGGAGCGTCGAGGTCCTGGAGGCGCAGGACGAACCCGGCGGCGCCGTCCGCAGCGACCGGGGCGTGGACCCGGACTTCGTCACCGACGTCTTCAGCGCCTTCTACCCGATGGCCGCCGCCTCGCGCGCCCTGCACGCGCTGGAGCTGGAGAAGGAGGGGCTGCGCTGGAGCCATGCGCCCACCGTCCTCGCCCACCCGCTCCCCGACGGCCGCTGCGCGCTGCTCGACCGCGACCCGGACGTCACGGCGGGCAGCGCCGACTCCTTCGCGGCCGGCGACGGCGAGGCGTGGCACGAGTGGTACGCCCTCTGGCAGCGCCTCGGCGGCAGCCTGCTGGACTCCCTCTTCACCCCCTTCCCGCCGCTGCGGGCCGGAGCCCGGCTGGCGGCGCGGCTGCGGGCGGCCGGCGGGCTGCGCTTCGCGCGGATGATGCTGCTGCCGGCCCGCAGGCTGGGCGAGGAGCAGTTTGCGGGGGAGGGCGGCCGGGTGCTGCTCGCGGGCAACGCCCTGCACGCCGACCTCGCACCGGAGAGCGCGGGCAGCGGCGCCTTCGGCTGGCTGATGTCGATGCTCGGCCAGGCCGTCGGCTTCCCCGTGCCCGTCGGCGGCGCGGGCGCGCTCACCACCGCGCTGGCCGGACGGCTGGAGCGGCGCGGCGGCACCGTGCGCTGCGGCGAGCGCGTCGCCGATGTCGTGGTGCGCTCCGGGCGCGCGGTCGCGGTGCGCACCGCGAGCGGCGAGGAGGTGCCCGCCCGCCGCGCGGTGCTGGCCGCGGTCCCGGCGCCGCTGCTGTACGGGAGCATGCTGCGCCCGGCGGACCTGCCGGACGGGCTGCTGCGCCAGCTGGAGCACTTCCAGTGGGACTTCTCGACCTTCAAGGTCGACTGGGCGCTCGACGGCCCGGTGCCCTGGACGGCGCGGCCCGCCACCCGCGCGGGCACGCTGCACCTCGCCGACGGCGTGGACGACCTGACGCGCTTCGCGGCGCAACTGGCCACCCGCCGCGTACCGGACCGCCCCTTCGCGCTCTTCGGCCAGATGACCACCGCCGACCCCACCCGCTCCCCGGCCGGCACCGAGTCGGCCTGGGCCTACACCCACGTACCGCAGACCGTGGCGGGAGACGCGGGCGCCGACGGCATCACCGGCGCCTGGGACGCCCGCGAGCGCAACGCGATGGCCGACCGGATCGAGCGCCACGTCGAGCGCTACGCGCCGGGCTTCCGCGCCCTCGTCCGCGCCCGGCGGATCCTCGCGCCCCCCACGCTCCAGGCGAGGGACGCGGCCCTCCAGGGCGGCGCGATCAACAGCGGCACCACCGCACTCCACCAGCAACTGCTCTTCCGCCCGGTGCCCGGCCTCGGCCGCCCGGAGACGCCCGTGCGCGGCCTCTTCCTGGCCTCCGCCTCCGCCCACCCCGGCGGCGCGGTGCACGGCGCCCCCGGCGCCAACGCCGCCCGCGCGGCCCTCTCGCTCCCCCCGGTGAACGCCCTGCTCAGCCGCGCCCAGCGCGGCCTCGCGGGCGGCTGACCCGACCCCGCGCGGCCCCCGCGCGACACCGGCGCGCGCAACCGCGCACCACACGACCACGAAGGAGAACCCGTGGACAGCTCCGACGGCACCCGCATGACCCCCGACCTCCCGCCGCGGGTGGGCACCCCCGACCTCGCGGGCCAGGGCGGTCCGCGCCCGGACGGGCGCCGCGAGCGGCACGGCGAAGCCGCCGCCGCGGACCCCGCGGGCGCGCGCCCCCGCCGCGGGCGCGGGAAGGCCCCGCGGCATCCCATCCGGTGACGGGACCGCGGGGCCTTTTCCGGCAGGTCACCATCGGTACCAGCGTCGGCGCCCGCCGCCCTCGGCGGCCCGGAAGACGAAACCGAGCAGCCAGACGACCAGGACCACGGCGGCTACCCACCACAGGACCTTCAGTGCGAAACCGAGGCCGAAGAGAATTACGGCCAGCAGCAGAACGAGAAGCAATGCGGCCATCGCGAACACCTCCGCGGTGCCGTCTGCCCCGCCCCGCGCCGTCGATGCCTGCGACGTCGTACCCGCCGGGCGGCGGCGGTGGACGGGCCGCACGGGCGGCGGTGTGCGACGGTCGGACCGGGCGACCGGAAAGGGCCGTAAGCCGATGACACGTGGAAGAGCGACGACGGCGGCGGGGCTGCTGCGCCGCGCACTGCCGGACCGGGAAGGACCCGGGCGCGTCCTGGCGCTGATGGGCCGCGTCGAGCGGGCCGAGGCGCTGGACGGCCCCGCCGAGCTGCTGCGGCGCGCGGTGCGGGCCGTCCCGCTCGGCGGCGGCCGGGACGCCCTGCACGGCCGCTGGCTGGGGCACCCGCTGCATCCCGTCATGGTCGAGGTGCCGGTGGGCGCGTGGACGTCCGCGGCGCTGCTGGACTGGACGCCCGGCGGCCGCCGGGCCGCAGGGCTCCTCGTGGCCGCGGGGCTGTGCGGCGCGGCGCCCGCCGCCGTCGCCGGGCTCGTCGACTGGGCGGAACTGGAACCCGAGCAGGCCCGAGTCGGGCTGCTGCACGCCACGCTCAACTGCGCGGCCGTGGGCTGGTACGCGGCCTCGCTCGTCGCGCGGCTGTCCGGCCACCGGCTGCGCGGGCGGGCCTACGCGCTCGCCGGACTGTGCTCGGTGGGCCTCGCCGCGGCCGCGGGCGGCCATCTGGCCTACCGCCAGGCGTCCGGCGCCAACCACGCCGAGGCCGTGGCACACCGGGTGCCGCCCGGCTGGCATTCCGTCGGCCCGGTCGGCGACCTGCCGCACGGGCGCCCCGTCCGCCGTACACTGGGCGACGTGGCGCTCGCCGTGGTGCGCGACGCCGACGGCTCCTGCGCCGCGCTCGCCGACCTGTGCAGCCACGACGGTGGCCCGCTGTCGGAGGGGCGCGTCGAGGACGGCTGCCTGCGCTGCCCCTGGCACGGAAGCGCCTTCCGGCTGGCCGACGGCTGGAACGCCGCCGGCCCGGCCACCGCCCCGCAGCCCGCCTTCGACACCCGGGTCCGGGACGGCGAGCTGCACGTGCGGCTGCGCACCCCGCCGCCCGCCGCGCACTGACCGCACGACCGGGGCCGCAGCGCGCCCCGCACGGAGCGGCGGCGCATCGACCGGCCTGCCCGGGGCAGGCATAGGACGGCACGGGAGCAGGTGCTGGACATGGACGACGACACAGGACAGGCCCTCCAGGACGCGCTGGACCGGCTGGCGCTGCTGTCCGCGGCCACCACGGCACTCGCCAGCACGCTGGACGCGGACGCCGGGATGCGCCGGCTGGCCCGCACGCTGGTGCCGCAGCTGGGCGACTGGTGCGCCGTGCACGCGGTCGCCGACGGCAGCGTCCGCGAGGTCGCGGTGGTCCACCGCGACCCGGACCGGCTCGCCGACGCCGGCGTGGGCGACGCCTCCTACGCGCTGCCCGTCGCCACGCCCGCCGGGCGCGGCCCGCTCGCCCGCGCGCTGCGGGGCGAGGGACCGCTGCTGGTGCCGCACGCGGAATTCCCGTCCCCCCAGGGGCCCGGCGGCGCGCACGAGCGCGAACCGGCCCCGTACGACCGCTTCGACACAGGGACGCTGCTGGTCGCGCCGCTGCTGGTGCGCAGGGAGGTGCTGGGGGCGCTCATGCTCGGGCGGGGGCCCGAGCGGGAGCCGTTCGGGGCCGAGCACCTGCCGCTGGTGCAGGACCTCGCCCACCGCATCGGGCTGAGCCTGGACAACTACCGGCTGCACCGCGAGACCCAGCGCATCGCCGAACGGCTCCAGCGCTCGCTGCTGCCGCCGCTGCCCGCCATCGCCCCGCTGGGGATCGCGGCGGGATACCAGCCCTCGCAGACGACCGCCGAGGTCGGCGGCGACTGGTACGACTGCTTCGTTCTGCCGCAGGGCGACATCGCGCTGATCATCGGCGACGTCACCGGACACGACCTCCAGGCCACCGTCATGATGAGCCAGCTGCGCAACATGCTGCGCGGCGTGGCCTGCGACCGGCAGGAGCCGGCCGGCAAGATCCTCTCCCGGCTCGACCACGCGAGCCACACCCTGCACCCGGGCACCACCGCCACCTGCGTGTACGCCCTGCTCAAGGAAGAACCCGGCGGGCAGTGGGCGGTCGAGTGGTCGCGGGCCGGGCACCCGCCGCCGCTGCTGGTGACCGCCGACGGCGACAGCCGCTACCTCGACGCGCCCGGCGGCCTGCCGCTCGGCGTCAGCGTCGAGATCGACCGCGTCGAGAACCGGGCCCCGCTGCCCGCCGGATCCACCCTGCTGCTCTACACCGACGGCCTCGTCGAGCGCCGCGGCGAGGTGCTCGACCGCGGTATGACCCGGCTGCGCCGCGAGGCGTCCTCCCACGCCGCCGAGCCGGTGGGGGCGCTCGTCGAGCGGCTGCTGCACGGCACCGGCGCCGGCGCGGACGACGACATCGCCCTGCTCGCCGTGCGGTTGCCCTGAGCGCGGCCCCTTCCGGGGCGGGGTCCCGGGCCGGAGCTACCGCGCGGGCACCCCGTCGCCCCGCCGGTCCTCGACGTGGACGACGTGCAGGGCGGTGCCGTCGTCGTGCCGCCTGGAGCGTCCGGACAGGCCGACGGCGAGGGTGCGGTGGTCGTCCGGCTCCTCCGGAGCCACGTACGTCAGGACGTCCTGGTGATGGCCCGTCACCGCCCGGCCGGGGGCGTCGACGAGGTCGACGACGTCGAAATCCCCCGCGGGCGTGCCCGCGCGCACGGGGCCGAACTCCCGCAGGATTTCCGTCGCCTGCCCGGCGGGATCCGCCTCGGGGCGGTCGGCACCACGCAGGTGCCGGTGCTCGAAGACCACCCGGGCCGTGTGCGGATCGTCCGGCAGGCGGCGCCGGACGCCGGCGAG
This sequence comes from Streptomyces sp. NPDC021020, assembly GCF_044333285.1. NCBI lineage: Bacteria > Bacillati > Actinomycetota > Actinomycetes > Kitasatosporales > Streptomycetaceae > Streptomyces > Streptomyces sp. NPDC021020. The sequence goes on along the minus strand of NZ_JBIRQQ010000007.1, from coordinate 239,925 downwards.
TATGCCGGAGTTCACACCGGTCGTCCTGCCGGAGCCGCCCGCGGCCGGTTACGCTCGTGCGCCATGACCGGCCGACCGAACGACACCGCCGCGAGCCGCCTCCCGGGGACCACGGGATGAGCGTGCGGACCCGGGTCTCCGCCTACGCCGTCGCGCCGCGCGACGGCCGCCTGCTGCTGTCCCGCCTCGCCGACACCTCACCCGTCTTCGCCCCGGGCCTGTGGCACCTCCCCGGCGGCGGCATCGACCCCGGCGAGCAGCCGGTCGAGGCCCTCACCCGCGAACTCCACGAGGAGACCGGCCTCGCCCTCACCACCGCCCGCCTCCTCGACGCCCGCACCTACGCGGCGAGCAGGCTCGGCGTGGACTGGCACCTGACCGCGCTCTTCTATGCCGTGGAGGTCGGCGGAGCACCCCCGGCCGTGACCGAGACCGACGGCACCACCGACGCGGCGGCCTGGATCCCGCTGGCCGAGCTGCGCGAACCGTCCCTCTCCCCGCCCGCCGCCGACGCCGTACGCCTGCTGGAACCGCGGGGCTGACGGCCCGCCGGCTCACCGCCCGAGCGGGAACGACGCGCGCGGCTGCCAGCGCGCGCCGTCGAAGGCCATCAGGTCCACCGCGCGCACACGCGAGGTGATCGGGAGCCCGGCGGCGAGGCCGGCCTCGACGTCCGCGAGGACGGCCTCGTCCTGGCCGTCGGCGACCGTCAGATGCGGGACGACCCCGGCGAACCGCCCGCCGTACGGGGGCGCCTCCGGCCAGCGCGCGGCGACCGCGGCGGTCAGGGCGGCCAGCGGGCCGGCCGGCTCGGGGACGAGGTACAGCACACCGGGGAAGCGCCCGCACCGAGCGAACGCCACGTCGAAGGCGGGGCGGGCGGCGAGGAGCGCCGCGAGGTCGTCCCGCGTCCCGCGGTCGAGGCGGCTCTCGTCGAGAAAGGGCACGAGCACCGTGACATGCGCCGGCACTCCCGCGCGGGCCGACGGGTCGAGCCGCCCGCGCCACGCGCCCACCACCGGCTCCGCCTCCGGGACCCGCACGACCAGCGCCGTCTGCCCCGCCCGGAAAGCACCCTCGTCCGCCATGCCGCCGCATCCTGCCATGCCGCGCCGCGGCCGAAGTCCCCGCGTGCGAGCCCCACGCGGCGCGGCCTTCCGGTCAGACGTCCGGATCGGTCATGATCTCCCGGACCTCCTGCGCGCAGCGGCACGCCGCGGCGAAGTCGGCCGCCCAGCGCAGCGCCTCCTCGCGTGAGGGCACATCGACGATCGAGAAGCCGCCGAGGACGGCCTTCGTCTCCGGGTAGGGGCCGTCCGTGACCGTACCGTCGGTGGCCACCACGCTCGCCCGCTGGCTCTCCAGCCCGCCGCCGAAGACCCATACGCCCGCCGCCTGGGCCTCCCGCACCACCGCGTGGGCGGCCTCGGCCACCTCAGGCAGATCCTCCGCCGGGATGACCATCGTGCCGTCGTCGAACGAGATCAGATACCGCGTCATCCCTGGGCTCCCTCGGCCTCCGGCCCTCCGGTGCCGCTCACCTTACGGCGAACACCCCCGCGCGACGGGCATTCCGCGCCCCGCGCCACGGGAAACCGGCGGACGGGCGGGCCGCTGGTCCGTACCTTCCGGGCCCGGTGCATTGACAGCACCCGGCGTTCGCAGTTCGCTTTCGGCGGCATCTGTTGCTTTCAGGACCTCCCTCCCCGTTGACAACGTTGTCCGACCCCGGAGCCCCGCGGCGGACGAACAGTGTCGACCAGACCTGAAAGGTCATCATGCGTCTGCACCTCCTGCGGTCCCCGCTGACCGCCCTCACGGCGGCGCTCGCGGCGCTGCTGCTCGGCGCCTCCGGCGTCCACGCGGCGAGCCCGGCCGCCGCGGCCGCCCCCACCGGCACCGCGGCCGCGGCGGCGGCGATCTGCAACGCCTACTGCGACACCCGCGACCCGGCGCTGAGCACCCAGGACCGGCAGCCCGTCACCGCGGGCATCTTCTCCCGCACCCTGACCCTGCACTTCGACGACGCCGACGCGATGGGCTGGGCGTCCATCGACAACGGCGACCCCGGCGACGAGGTGTGGCTCGACCGCTCCTTCGACGGCGGCCGCACCTGGAGCTCGGGCAGCAAGCTCGGCGACACGACCACCCCGGCCGGGCAGCGCGGCTGGCGCACCCTCATGTACAACGTCGACGACTGGAACACCGAGGGCGTCGGCGCGCTGCGCGCCTGCGGCAAGGCGGGCGACCGCCCCGACATCGCCTGCACCCCGTGGGCGCGCACCACCTGGAACGCCTGGGACCGGCGGACGGCCGCGGCGACCGCGCTGATGGCGTCCTTCGACCGCGGCACCAAGCTCTTCGGCGGCAACGGCTGGTGGACCGGCGCCAACGCGCTGACCGCGGTCATCGACAACGCCCGGGTGTCCGGCATGCCCAGCTACCGCTACGCGATCGCCGAGACCTACGACGCCAACCTCGGCGCCCAGCAGGGCAACTTCACCAACGACTACCTGGACGACACCGGCTGGTGGGGACTGGCCTGGGTCGACGCGTACGACCTGACGGGCGACAGCCGCTACCTGGCGACCGCCCGCGCCGACGCCGACCACATGACCGCCTACTGGGACGGCACCTGCGGCGGCGGCGTGTGGTGGAGCCAGGCCCGGTCGTACAAGAACGCCGTCACCAACGAGCTGTACCTCCAGCTCACCGCGGCCCTGCACAACCGCATCGCGGGCGACACCGCCTACCTCGGCCGGGCGCGGGCCGAATGGGCGTGGTTCCAGGGCAGCGGGATGGTCAACGGCGACCACATGGTCAACGACGGCCTCACCGGCGCCTGCGCCAACAACGGCCAGACCGCGTGGACGTACAACCAGGGCGTGATCCTCGGCGCGCTCACCGAACTCTCCCGCGCCACCGGTGACTCCGGGCTGCTGACCACGGCCCGCACCCTCGCCGACGCCTCCACCGTACGGCTCGCGCAGAACGGGGTGCTGCGCGAGCCCGGCGAGGGCGACTCCTGCACCGGCGACGGCCCCAGCTTCAAGGGCGCCTACGTACGGGGCCTGGGCAAGCTGAACACGGCGCTGTCCGGCCGCCCTTACAGCGGCGTGCTGAACACCTGGGCCGACTCCGCCTACGCCCACGACCGCAACGCCCTCGACCAGTACGGCCCGCACTGGGCGGGCGGCGCGGGCAGCAGCGACTACGGCTGCCAGCAGAGCGTCCTGGACCTGCTGAACGCGGCCGGCTGACACCCCGCGGGGCCCGGCGCGCCCCGACCCCGCGGGGCGCGCCGGAGCGGCTCAGCCGGCCCCGTGCCCGGCCAGCACCGAGCGGTGGATCTCCTCGGCCCGCACCGCCACGGTCGACAGCAGCGTGCTGGTCAGCCCGTGGCTGTGCTCGGTGGCGCCCTGGAGGTAGATGCCGGCGCTGACCTCCGGCACCGTCTCGACCCGGTGGTCCCTGCCGACCCGGACGGCGTCCCCGTCGGTGCGCAGGCAGAGCTTGGCGGCCTCGCCGAGCAGCGCCGTCAGGTCGCGCGGGCGGTAGCCGGTGGCGAGCACCAGCACGTCGGCCTCCAGCACCTGCCGCTCACCGGTCGGCAGGTACTCCACCGTGACGTCGAGGCCGCCGGCGCCCGGCTCGACATCGCGGATGCGGGAGATGTTGAGGAAGCGCAGCCGTTCGCGGCCGGCCACCTTCTGCCGGTAGGCGGTGGCGTACAGCGACTCGATCAGCTCCATGTCCACCACCGAGTAGTTGGTGGAGCGGTGGTAGTCCAGCAGCGACTGCTTGACCTCGGACGGCGCCGAGAAGTAGACGTCGACCGCTTCGGGGTCGAAGATCCGGTTGGCGAACGGGCTGTCGTCGGCCGGGGTGTAGCCGTACTTGGTGAAGACCGAGCACACCTCGGCGTCGGGGAAGGTGCGGTGCAGGTAGTCCACCGCCTCGGCGGCGCTCTGGCCCGCGCCGAGCACCACGATGCGCCGGACGGGCTCGCCCGCGGCGGCCAGTTCGGCGGCCCGCGGTATCAGCCGGCTGTTGTGCCAGACGCGGTCGCCCAGCTCCAGGCCCGGCGGCACGTGCGGTTCCAGGCCCGCGGCGACGCTGATGTTGCGCGCCCGGCGGGTGACGGACGGTCCGGTCCCGGCGGCGTCGCGGCTGGTGACGTCGAAGCAGGCCACGTGCCCGTCGCCGTCCCGTACCGGGACCACCCCGGTCACCTCGCTGCCGTACGCGACCAGGTGCGCGACCCGGGCGGCGGCCCACTCGAAGTACTCGTGGAATTCCACCCGCAGCGGGAAGAGCGTCTTCTGGTTCAGGAAGTCGATCAGCCGGCCCCGCTCGTGCAGGAAGCACAGGAAGCTGTAGTCGCTGGTCGGGTTGCGCAGGGTGACGAGGTCCTTGAGAAAGGACACCTGCATCGTTGCGTCGTCGATGAGCATGCCGCGGTGCCAGCCGAAGCGCGGCTGGCGCTCCAGGAAGAGCGCCTCGAGCCGGGGGTCTGCTGCTGTGAGCCCCGCGTTGTGCTCCTCGACCGCGATGGACAGAGCGAGATTTGACGGGCCGAAACCCACGCCGATGATGTCGTGGACGACGTCGGAACCCATGTGCGGTGACTTCACTTCGGTATCGCCTCCCTCAGGCAGGCCCATGCTAGATAAGGTAAGCCTTACCTAGCAATGGAGCCTTCGGAGGGGAAGAACTGTCATGCGGGTCGTCATGCTCGGTTACCAGACCTGGGGTCACCGCACGCTTCAGGCGCTGCTGGACTCCGAGCACGAGGTGGTCCTGGTCATCACCCATCCGAAGAGCGAGCACGCCTACGAGAAGATCTGGGACGACAACGTGGCGGAACTCGCCGCCAAGCACGGTGTCCCGGTCCTGCTGCGCAACCGTCCCGACGACGCCGAACTGCTCGCGGCCGTACGGGACTCCCGGCCGGACATCGTCGTCGCGAACAACTGGCGGACCTGGCTGCCGCCGGAGCTGTTCGACCTGCCGCCGCACGGCACCCTCAACATCCACGACTCGCTGCTGCCGGCCTACGCCGGCTTCTCGCCCCTCATCTGGGCGCTGATCAACGGCGAGGACCGCGTCGGGGTGACCGCGCACCGGATGACCGAGCGGCTCGACGCGGGCGACATCCTGGTGCAGCGCTCGGTGCCGGTCGGGCCCGCCGATACGGCGACCGACCTCTTCCACCGGACCGTGGACCTGATCGCCCCGATCGTGCGGGAGTCCCTCGGCCTGATCGCCTCCGGGCAGGCGGCCGGGCAGTGGATGCCGCAGGACCCCGCCCGCGCCAGCTTCTTCCACAAGCGCGCCGCCGAGGACAGCCGCATCGACTGGACGTGGCCCGCCGAGCGCCTGGAGCGGCTGGTGCGCGCCCAGTCCGACCCGTACCCCAACGCGTACGCCTTCCACCGCGGGGAGCGGCTGAGGATCGTCTCCGCGGCCGTCTCCGAGGGCCGCTACGGCGGCACCCCGGGCCGGATCTTCATCCGGGAGGGCGACGGCGTGGTGGTCGTCGCGGGCGCCGACGCGTACAGCGGACGCGAGCGGGGGCTGCTGGTGCGCAGGGTGCGCACCGACGACGGCACGGAGCACGCGGCGGCCGACTACTTCCGCACCATGGGCGGCTATCTGACGTCCCGCCCGTAGCGGCCCCGGCGGGGGGCCCGGCCGATGGCCGGGCCCGTACCGCCCGTCAGCCCGCCTCGGCGGCCGGCACGGGGGCCTTCGTGTCGTCGTGGTGGCGGCCCATCGGGATGACCAGCGGGGTGCCGCTGACCGGGTCGGGGACGACGCGGCAGCGCAGCCCGAAGACGTCCTCGACGGTGGCCTCGGTGACCACCTCGGCCGGCGCGCCCTCCGCGACGATCCGGCCGGCCTTCATGGCGATCACGTGGTCGGCGTAGCGGCAGGCCTGGTTGAGGTCGTGCAGCACCATCACGACGGTGCGGCCCTCGCGCCGGTTGAGGTCGGTGATCAGGTCCAGCACGTCGATCTGGTGGGCCAGGTCGAGATACGTCGTCGGCTCGTCCAGCAGCAGTACCGGGGTGCCCTGGGCGACGGCCATGGCCATCCAGGCGCGCTGCCGCTGGCCGCCCGACAGCTCGTCCACCGGCCGGTCCACCAGGTCCGCCAGGTCGGTCGCCGCGAGCGCCGCGTTCACCGCCTCCTCGTCCGCCGCGGACCACTGCCGCCACCAGGTCTGGTGCGGCGCGCGGCCCCGGCCCACCAGGTCGCCCACGGTCAGCCCCTCGGGGGCCACGGGTGTCTGCGGCAGGATGCCGAGCTTGCGGGCCAGCTCGCGGGTGGGCAGGGAGCGCAGCGCGGCGCCGTCCAGCTCGACCGCGCCCGCGCGCGGGGCGAGCAGCCGGGCCAGGGCCCGCAGCAGCGTCGACTTGCCGCACGCGTTGGCGCCGACGACCGCGGTGATCCGCCCGGAGGGCACGTCGAGGTCGAGGTCCTCCACCACCGGGCGGCCGTCGTAGGCCAGATGCAGCTTCCTGGCCTGCAATCGCGGGCCGGGCGGCGGGTCGGCGACGGTCGGGGGAGCGGCGGCACCGGCGGACGGGCGCGGTACGCGGGAGTCGGTGGTCGACATCGGATCAGCCTCCAGAGCCCGCGCGGTTGGCGCGGATGAGCAGCCACAGCAGGACCGGCGCGCCCAGGGCGCCGGTGACGATCCCGACTGGCAGTTCCGTCCCGCGGATCGCCTCGCGTGCGAGGAGGTCGGAGCCGAGGACGGCGAACGCGCCGGTGAGACCGGAGACGAGCGGGGGCGGCGCCGAGGTGCCGGCCAGCCGCTGGGCGATCTGCGGGCAGGCCAGCGCCACGAAGGCCACCGGTCCCGCCGCCGCCGTGCCGAAGGCGACCAGCCCCACCGCGGCCAGCAGCAGGGCGAGCCGGACGCGCTGCACGGGTGTGCCGAGCCCGGCGGCGACGTCGTCGCCGAGCTGGAGCGTGCGCATCCAGCGGCCCATGCCCAAGGTGACGGGCAGCAGCACGGCGAGCGCGACGGCCAGCGAGTCCACCTGGCCCCAGGTGCGGCCGTTGAGGTTGCCGACCAGCCAGCCGGTCGCCTCCTGCGCCTCGAAGCGGTTGCCGCGCGCCACCAGGAAGTCGGTGGCGCTGGTGCAGATCCACGACACGCCGATGCCGACCAGGATGATGCGGTAGCCGGTGGCCCCGCCGCGCCACGCCAGCGCGTACACCAGCAGCGCGGTCGCGAGCGCGCCGAGCAGGCCCAGCGTCGACAGGCCGAGGCCCCCGGTCCAGCCCAGGACCAGCGCCGCCACCACGGCGGTGCCGGCGCCCTCGGTGAGGCCGATCATGTCGGGGCTGGCCAGCGGGTTGCGGGTCATCGTCTGGAAGACCGCGCCGGAGACCCCGAACGCCACGCCGACCAGCAGCCCGACCAGGGCGCGCGGCAGCCGCAGGTCGCGGACGACGGTCAGGGTGCCGGGGTCGCCGGCGCCGAACAGCGCCTTGACGACGTCCGGCAGGGACACCGGGTAGTCGCCGACGGCCAGGCCCCAGCAGAAGAGCAGGAACGCCGCGGCGGCCATGACCGCGCCGGTCAGCACCAGGCGGGGGCGCAGCACGCCGGACACCGGCGGCACCGCCAGCCGGAAGGGCCGGTCGCGCAGGACCGCGCGGCGGGCGGCGGGGGAGGGGTGCAGGGCCACGGTCAGACCTCCGCGAGCTTGCGGCGGCGGACCAGGACGATGAAGAACGGGCCGCCGAGGAAGGCGACCAGGACGCCCGCCTGGATCTCGGTCGGGCGGTCCACCATCCGGCCCAGGATGTCGGCGGACAGCAGCAGGACGGGCGCCAGAGCGGCCGACAGCGGCAGCAGCCAGCGGTGGTCGGGGCCGATCCCGGCGGCCTGGGCGAGGACCCGGGCGATGTGCGGGACCACCAGGCCCAGGAAGACCACCGGCCCGATGACCGCGACCGACGCGCCGGTCAGCAGCATGACCGCGGTGACGCCCTGCAGCCGTATCAGGCCCAGCCGCCGCCCCAGCGAGGTGGCCACGTCGTCGCCGAGGGCCAGGGAGTTGAGCATGGGCGCGCAGGACAGCGCGAGGACGGCGCCGACGGCGAGGAAGGGCGCGATCCGCAGCAGGTCGCCGGAGTCCACGTCGGCCAGCGTGCCGGCCGACCAGAAGCGGTAGCGGTCCAGCGCGTCCTGGTCGGTGAGCACCACGGCGCTGGTGAACGACGACAGCAGCGAGGTGACGCCCACGCCGGCCAGCGCCAGCTTGACCGGGGTCGCCCCGGACCGCCCCGTCCGGCCGAGCAGGAAGACCACGACGCTCGCGACCAGTGCGCCGCCGAAGGCGAACCACACGTAGCCGTACAGCGAGGCGACCCCGAACACCGCGACCGCCAGGACGATCGCGAAGGACGCGCCGGCGCTGACCCCGAGGATGCCGGGGTCGGCGAGGGGGTTGCGGGTCAGTGCCTGCATCAGCGCGCCGGACAGGCCGAGCGCGGCCCCCGTGCACAGGCCGGTCAGCGTGCGGGGCACCCGCACCGACCAGATGACGTTGTCCACGAGCCGGCCGGGCGGATGGCCGAACAGGGTGCCCGCGACCTGGTCCAGCGGGATGCTGAGCGCGCCGAGCGCCACGGACAGGAGGGACAGCAGGAGGAGCAGGGCGACGATCACCGTCACCAGCACGGTGGTGCGGAGCCTTCTGCCGGGGGCTGCTTGAGCCACGAGAGTCACTTGCCGTTCTCCATGCGCTGTGACGGCGGGCTGCGGGCGCAACCCTGAGGGGGCAGGTTAGGTGAGCTTAACCTCAGTTCCTGTCCCCGCGGAGGCGGCCCATCCGGAGGGCCTGTTAAGTAAGGCTATCCTTACTTTAGGATGCGAGCGGTCCCGCGGCTCGGCAGAGCCGTCCAACACCGCTATGGGAGGCACGGGCAGCTGTGTCGGGCAACTCGCGTTCTACTGCACCCTCTTCGGCCCTCTCGTCCGGTACCCCGGAGACGAGAGCCGCGGACTTCTGGCAGCGGCGGTTCGCCTCACCGGTGCCGGAGACACCGCTGCCGCTCGACCACCCGTACCCGGCGCGTCCCGGCGGCCCGGAGCCGCGCGACCGCCGTACGGGCCCGCTCGGCGCGGACGCCGACGAGGACACCCTTCTGGCCGCCTTCGTCGCCCTGCTGCACCGCTACGCGGGCCACGGCGCCGCCCCCGAGGTGACGGTGGCCCACGACGGGCTGCCGCTGCGCGTCGCCGTCGACGGCGCGACCCCGTTCGCCGAGCTGCGCGCCCGCGTCGCCGAGGCCCGCGAGCAGGCCGCCGCCCACCGGCTGCCGGCCGCCGAGCTGCTCGGGCTGCTCACCGCGCAGCCCACCCGCGGCGGCGGGCTGCTGTGCGCCACCGGCTTCGGCCCCGCCCCCTGGGACGGCGGCCCGCTCGACCTCGCCCTGTCCACGGCGGACGGCCGGGTCAGCGCCGACCACCGCACCGACCTGCTCACCTCCGGCACCGCGGACCGGATCCTCGGCCACTACCGCACCCTGCTCGCCGACGCCCTCGCCCGCCCCGCCGCGCCCGTCGCGGACCTGGCCCTGCTGGCGGAGGCGGAGCGCCGGCAGATCCTGGAGGGCTGGAACGACACCGCGCACGACGTCCCCGCGCTCACCTGGCCGCAGATGTTCGCCGACCAGGTCGCCGCCCGCCCCGACGAGGTCGCGCTCGTCCACGAGGACGTCCGGCTCACCTACGCCGAACTCGCCGCGCGCGCCGGCCGGCTGGCCCACGCCCTCGCCGCCCGGGGCGCCCGTCCCGAGACGGTCGTCGCGCTCGCCGTACCGCGCTCGGCCGACATGATCGTCGCGGAGGTCGCCGTCCTGCTGGCGGGCGCGGCCTACCTGCCCGTCGACACCGACTACCCGCCGGACCGCATCGCGTACATGCTCGCCGACGCCGCGCCGGTCTGCCTCGTCACCACCGCCGCAACCCTCCCCGACCTGCCCCCGGGGACCGACCCGCTGGTCCTCGACGACCCCGCGACCGCCGCCGAGATCGCCGCACTGCCCGGCCACGCCCCCGCGTCCGCCGCCGCGCTCACGACCGCGCACGCCGCGTACGTCATCTACACCTCCGGCTCCACCGGCCGCCCCAAGGGCACGGTGCTCTCGCACGCGGGCGTCGCCGGGCTCGTCGCGACCCAGCGCGAGCGCTTCGGCGTCGGACCGCACAGCAGGATCCTGCAGTTCGCGTCGCCCAGCTTCGACGTGGCCTTCTGGGACCTGTGCCTCGGGCTGCTGTCCGGCGGGCGGCTCGTCGTCGTCCCCGCCGACCGCCGGGTGCCGGACGCCCCGCTCGCCGACTACGCGAACGCGCACGGCGTCACCTTCATGATCCTGCCGCCCGCGCTGCTCGCCGCCATGCCCGAGGACGTGCACCTGCCGCCCACCGCGACCCTGCTGGCCGGCACCGAGCGCGTCTCGCCCGAGCTGGTGGGGCGGTACGCGCGCGGCCGGATGATGTTCAACGCCTACGGGCCCACCGAGGCCACCACCAACTCCACGCTGGGCCTGTGCGACCCGGACACCCCGGCCGGCAGCGTCGTGCCCATCGGGATGCCCGACCCCGGCACCCGCGCGTACGTCCTCGACGACCGGCTGCGGCCCGTGCCCGCGGGAGTCGTCGGCGAGCTGTACCTCGGCGGCGCGGGCCTGGCCCGCGGCTACCTCGGCCGCCCCGCCCTCACCGCCGAGCGCTTCGTCGCCGACCCCTTCGGCGCGCCCGGCGAGCGCCTCTACCGCACCGGCGACCTCGTACGCCGGAAGGCCGACGGGCGGCTGGAATTCCACGGCCGGGCCGACAGCCAGGTCAAGATCCGCGGCTTCCGCATCGAGCCCGGCGAGATCGAGTCCGTGCTGCGCTCCCACCCGGCCGTCGACCAGGCCGCGGTGACCGTCCGCGAGGACCGGCCCGGCGAGCGGCGGCTCGCCGCCTACGTCGTGCCCGCGCTCGACGGCGGGCGCGACGCCGCCCCCGACGCCGGGGTCGAAGGCTGGCGGGACCTGCACGACCAGCTGTACGCCGCGGCCGGCGCGGAGGACTTCGAGGAGAACCTCGCGGGCTGGAACAGCATGTACGACGGGCTGCCCATCCCGCTGGCCGACATGCGCGAGTGGCGCGAGGCCACCCTCGACCGCATCCGCGAGCTGCGGCCGCGCCGCGTCCTGGAGATCGGCGTCGGCAGCGGCCTGCTGCTCTCGCGCCTGGCGCCGGACTGCGAGGCGTACGTGGGCACCGACCTCTCGGAGGAGGCCGTACGCGCCCTGTCCGCGCAGGTCGCCGCCGCCCCCGCGCTCGCCGGCCGGGTCACGCTGCTCGCGCGGCCCGCGCACGACCTCGCCGGGCTGCCCGAGGGCCGCTTCGACACGGTCGTCGTCAACTCCGTCGTCCAGTACTTCCCCGGCGCGGACTACCTCACCGGCGTCCTGCGCGCCGCCGCCGCACTGCTGGCGCCCGGCGGCGCCCTGTTCGTGGGCGACGTCCGCAACCTGCGCCTGCTGCGCACGCTCGCCGCCGCCGTCGAAGGGGGCCGGGCGGACCGCGCGGGGGAGGAGGCCGGCAAGGACGCGCTGCGCGCCGCCGTGGACCGGGCCGTCGCCTGGGAGGGCGAACTGCTCGTCGACCCCGACTACTTCACCACCCTCGACGGCCTCGCCGCCGACATCCGCGTCAAGCGCGGCACCCACCACAACGAGCTCACCCGCTACCGCTACGACGTCGTCCTGCGCCCGACCCGGCCCGCTCCCGCCCCCGACGCCGCGGCGACGCCCCTTGCGCCCCGCGAGGGCGCCGACCGGTCGGGGGCGGGGGCGTCCGCCGCCGACCCCTCCGGCGCCCCGGCGCCCGGCGCGAGCGACGCGGCCGCGACGGCGTGGGCCGCGCTCGGCTCCCTCGACGCGCTGGGCGCGCTGCTCGCGTCGGGGGTGCGTCCGCTGCGCGTGACCGGCATACCCAACGCCCGGCTCGCCGCGGACCTGGCCGCGCTCGCCGCCCTCGACGACAGCAGCACCACCGCCGCCGGGCCCTACGGGGTGGACCCCGAGGACCTGCACGCCGCTGCCGCCCGGTACGGCTGCCGGGCCGTGCTCACCTGGAACGGCGAGGCCGACGACGGCAGCCTGGACGCCTGGTTCGCCCCCGCGGGGGACGCCCCGGCCCCCGCGCCGTACCGCCCCGGCGGCGGACGCCCGACCGCCAACCGCCCGGTGCCCTTCCGCAACGTCGGCGCCCTGCTGGCGTCGGTGCGCGCGCACGCCGCCGCCCACCTGCCCGACTACATGGTCCCGGCCGCCTTCACCGCCCTGCACCGGCTGCCCGTCACCCCCAGCGGCAAGCTGGACGCCGCCGCGCTGCCCGTCCCCGACCGCGCCGCGCAGAGCACCGGGCGCCCGCCGGCGACCGCGCGCGAGCGGCTGCTGTGCGACCTGTACGCCCGTGCGCTGGGCGTGCCCTCGGCCGGCGCCGACGACGACTTCTTCGCACTCGGCGGCGACAGCATCCTCGCCGTCCGCTTCCTCGTCCTCGCCCGCCGGGCGGGCCTGGAACTCACCACCCGCGACGTCTTCCGGCACCGCACGGCCGCCGAACTCGCGCAGGTCGCCCGCACCGCGGCCGGCGAGGACGCCGCCGACGGGACGCCGTGGCCCTCGCCCACCCCGGAGGAGACCGCCGCGCTGGCGGCCGCCGGGCCCGCCGTCACCGTCGAGGAGGTGCTCCCGCTCGGCCCGCTCCAGGAGGGCTTCTTCTTCCTCGCCCAGGTCGGCGGGGCCGAGCGCGACGCGTACGTCGTGCAGCAGGTCGTCGAGCTGTCCGGGCCCATCGACGGCACGCTGCTGCGCCGGGCCGCGCAGCGCCTGCTGGAGCGGCACGCCCCGCTGCGGGCCTGCTTCCGGCAGCCGCCCGGCGGCATGCCCGTGCAGCTGATCGCGTCCGGCCTCGAGGTGCCCTGGCGGGAGGTCGACCTCAGCGCGCAGAACGGCGCCGTGCGCGGCGCCCTGGCCGGGGCCGTCGCCGACGACGAGCGGGCCCGCCCCTTCGACCTCGCCCGCCCGCCGCTGCTGCGCTGCGCGCTCGTCCGGCTCGGCGAGGGCCGCAGCCGGCTCGTGCTGACCTTCCACCACATCGTCGCGGACGGCTGGTCCCTGCCCGTGCTGCACCGCGAGCTGCTCGCCCTGTACGGCGACAGCCCGGCGCCGCTGCCGCCCGTCGCCCCCTACCGCGCCTACCTGCGCCGGATCGCCGCCGCCGACCGGGAGGCCGCCCGCACCGCCTGGCGTACCGCGCTCGCCGGGGTCGAGGGGCCGACCCGGCTGGTGGCGGCCCCGGCGGTGGCGGGCCCGGTCGAACCGGCCCAGATCCGCGTCGAGCTGTCCGCCCGGGTGACCGCGCTGCTCGCCGCCCGCGCCCGGGAGCGCGGGGTGACGCTCGGCACCGTCGTGCAGGGCGCCTGGGGGCTGCTGCTCGGCCGGCTGACGGGCAGCCAGGACGTGCTGTTCGGCACCACCGTCGCCGGGCGGGACGCCGCCGTCGACGGCATCGAGTCGATGATCGGCCTGTTCATCAACACCCTGCCCACCCGGCTGCAATGGGCACCCGGCGACCGCCTCGGCGCGGTCCTGGACCGGCTCCAGGAGGAGCAGAGCGAGCTGCTGGACCACCAGCACCTCGGCCTCGCCGAGATCCAGCGCACCGCCGGGCACGCCGGGAGCGGCGAACTCTTCGACACCCTCGTGGTGTTCGAGAACTACCCCGGCGGCTCGGGCCCTACGGACGTCACCGACCCCACCGGCGCCGTCGCCGTCACCGGTCACGCCTTCCACGACGCCGTCCACTACCCGCTGGCGCTCATCGTGAAGCCCGGCCGCCGGCTGGACCTGCGGCTGAAGCACCACACCCGGCGGATCGGCGCCGAGGCCGTGCAGGCGCTCGCCGACCGGCTCACCCTCGTCCTGGAGGCCCTGGCCGAGCGCCCCGGCGCCCGGGTGGCCGACCTGGAGCTGCTCACCGCGGACGAGCGGGCCCGCGCCCACCAGGCGGGCGAGTCCCGCCCGCTCCCGCACCCCACGCTGGCCGCCGCCCTCGCCGCGCAGGCCGCCCGTACCCCCGGCGCCACCGCGGTGATCGCCGGGGACACCACCCTCACGTACGCCGAACTCGACGCGCGCGCCGAGGAGCTGGCGGTACGCCTGCGGGCCCGTGGGGCGCGGCGCGGGAGCTTCGTCGCCGTCGCCGTACCGCGGTCGGCCGAGCTGATGGTGGCGCTGCTGGCCGTGCTGCGGACCGGCGCCGGCTACCTGCCGCTGGAGCTGGACTACCCCGCCGACCGGCTCGCGTACATGCTCGCCGACTCCGGCGCCACGACCGTCGTGACCACGACCGGCGCCGCCGGGCGGCTGCCGTCCGTCCCCGGCCTCGACATCGTCACGGCGGACGCGCCGGCGACGGGCGACGCCGTCCCGGCCGGCGACCCGGGGGAGCCCGCCCGCCCCGACGACCCCGCCTACCTCATCTACACCTCCGGCTCCACCGGCCGCCCCAAGGGCGTCGTCGTCACCCACCGCGCCGTCGTCAACCGCCTGGCCTGGATGCAGGGCGCCTACGGGCTCATGCCCGACGACCGGGTGCTGCAGAAGACGCCGTCCGGATTCGACGTGAGCGTGTGGGAGTTCTTCTGGGCGCTGTGCGAGGGCGCGGCCGTCGTCCTGGCCGCGCCGGACGGCCACCGCGACCCCGCCTACCTCGCCCGGCTGATCGGGGCCGAGGGCGTGACCACCCTGCACTTCGTGCCCTCCGTGCTGGCGGCCTTCCTCGCCTCCGACGACGTCACCGCCGACCCGTCGTGGGCCCGCGGCCTGCGCCGGGCCTTCAGCAGCGGCGAGGCGCTGCCCGTCGCCGCCGCCCGCGGCTGGACCGCGCTGACCGGAGTGCCCCTGCACAACCTGTACGGCCCCACCGAGGCCGCCGTCGACGTCACCTTCCACGCCTACGACGACACCCGCGACGCCGGGGACGGCGCCACCGCCGTCCCGATCGGCCGCCCCGTGTGGAACACCGGCCTGCGCGTCCTGGACGCCTGCCTGCGCCCGGTGCCGGACGGCGTGCCCGGCGAGCTGTACCTGACCGGCGTCCAGCTGGCGCGCGGCTACCACGGGCGCCCCGCGCTCACCGCCGAGCGCTTCACCGCCGACCCGTACGCGCCGGAGCCCGGCGCCCGGATGTACCGCACCGGCGACCTCGTGCGCCGCCGCCCCGACGGCACCCTGGACTACCTCGGCCGCACCGACCGCCAGGTCAAGCTGCGCGGCAACCGCATCGAACCCGGCGAGACCGAGGCGGCGCTGACCCGGCTGCCGTCCGTCGCACAGGCCGCCGTCGTCGTCCGCGAGGGCCGGCTGGTCGGCTACGCGGTTTCGGCGCCCGGCGCCGCCCCCACCCCGGCGATGCTGCGCGCCGCCCTCGCGGAGGTGCTGCCCGCGCCGCTGGTGCCCGAGGCGTACGTCGTCCTGGACGCCCTCCCGCTCACCCCCAACGGCAAGCTGGACCGCGCCGCGCTGCCCGCCCCCGAGACCGCGCACGCCCCGCGCCGGGAGCCGGAAGGCCCGCGGGAGCGGCTGCTCACCGAGATCTTCGCGGCCGTCCTCGGCACCGGCGACGTGGGCCCCGACGACGACTTCTTCGCGCTCGGCGGCGACAGCATCAGCTCCATCGGCGTCGCGGGAAGGGCCCGCGCGGCCGGGCTCGACCTCGACCCGCGCGCGGTCTTCACCCACCGCACCCCCGCCGCCCTGGCGGCCGCCGCAGGCGAGGCGCCGCTCCCGGACGACGGGCCCGCCACCGGGGAGGGCTTCGAGCTGAGCGAGGCCGGGTACGCCCGGATCCGCGCGCTCGCCGCCCCCGCGGCGGTCACCGAGGTGTGGCCGCCGGCCCCGCTCCAGGAAGGCCTGTTCTTCCACTCGGCCTACGACCGGGGCGCCCTGGACGTCTACACCGTCCACGAGACCTTCGACTTCGCCGCGGGCCTGGACCCGGCGCGGCTGCGCGCCGCCGTCCGCACCCTCCTGGCCCGCAACCCGGGCCTGCGCGCGGGCTTCACCAGCGACGGGCTCGACCGGCCCGTGCAGTTCGTCGTCGACGACCCCGGCATCCCGCTGGAGGAGGTGGACCTCGCGCACCTGCCCGCCGCCGAGCAGGACGCCCGGGTCCGCGAGCTGACCCGCGCCGAGCGCGAGCGCCGCTTCGACCTGTCCGCGCCCCCGCTCTTCCGGCTGCTCCTGCTGCGGCTCGGTGCCGCGCGCGGCGACCGGCTGATCATCGGCCGCCATCTGATCCTGTGGGACGGCTGGTCGGCGTGGCTGCTCCTCGACGAGCTGTTCGCGCTCCACGCCTCGGGCGGCGACCCGTCCGCGCTGCGCGCCCCCGGCAGCTACCGCGACTACCTGACCTGGCTGGCCCGGCAGGACGACACGGCCGCCACGCGGGCCTGGCGCACCGCCCTGGCCGGGCTGGAGGAGCCCACGCTGCTCGCCCCGGGCACCGCCGACGGCCTGGAGCCCGTCATCCCCGACCAGCTCGACACCCGGCTCCCGGCCGGGCTCGGCGACCGGCTGCGGGAGACCTGCCGCGCCCACGGCCTCACCCTCAACACCCTGCTCGGCGCGGCCTGGGGCCTCACCCTCGCCTCCGCCACCGGGCGCACCGACGTCGTCTTCGGCACCACGGTGGCCGGCCGGCCCAGCGACGTCCCGGACGTCGAGCACATCATCGGACTGTTCCTCAACACCGTGCCCACCCGGATCGCCCTGGACCCCGCCGAGCCCGTCCTCGGCCTGCTGCGCCGCGTCCAGGACACCCGGCTTGACCTCATGCCGTACGAGCACGTCGGGCTCGGTGTGCTCCAGGCCGAGAGCGGCCACCGCAGGCTCTTCGACACGCTGTTCGTGCTGCGCAACAGCGACACCGAGGAGCGGCTCGCGCGCCTCGGCGAGCGGTACGGCGCGACCCCCGTCGCCAACGTCGACGCCACCCACTACCCGGTCAACCTCGTCGTCACCCCCGGCGAGCGCATCACCGTCACCCTCACCCACCGGCCCGACCTCGTCCCGGCCGACCGCGCACAGGCGCTCCTGGACCGCTTCGCGCTGCTCGCGGACCGGCTGACCGCCGACCTGACCGCGCCCGTCGGCTCCCTCGACCCGCTGCTGCCCGCCGAACACGCGGCCCTGCGGGAGCGGTCGGCATCGAGCCTGGTGCCCGACCCGCGGGACACCGTCGCGGACCTGCTGGCCGCCCAGGCAGCCCGCACCCCGCGGGCGCGCGCGCTGGTCTTCGGGGAGCGCACCATGACGTACGCCGAACTCGACGCGGCCGTCGACCGCCTGGCCCGGCTGCTGGCCGACCGCGGGGCGGGGCCGGAGCGGACCGTCGCGCTCGGGCTGCCGCGCTCCCTCGACACGGTCGTCGCGCTCTTCGCCGTGCTGCGCACCGGAGCCGCGTACCTGCCGCTGGAGCTGGACCACCCGGCCGAGCGGCTGTCCCTGATGCTCGCCGACGCCCGCCCGCTGCTGCTGCTCACCACCACGGCCGTCTCCGCGACCCTGGAGCCGGGAACCCCCCGGCTGCTGCTCGACGACCCCGCCGTCCGCGCGGAGCTGGCCGCGCTGCCCGCGACCGCGCTGAACCGCCGGTTCAGCCTCGACCACCCCGCGTACATCATCTACACCTCCGGCTCCACCGGCCGCCCCAAGGGCGTCGTCACCCCCTACAAGGGGCTGACGAACATGCAGCTCAACCACCGGCAGGAGGTCTTCGGGCCCGCCGTCGCGGCGGCGGGCGGCCGGCGGCTGCGGATCGCGCACACCGTGTCCTTCGCCTTCGACATGTCGTGGGAGGAGTTGCTGTGGCTCGTCGAGGGCCACGAGGTGCACGTGTGCGACGAGGAGCTGCGGCGCGACGCCGACGCGCTCGTGGCCTACTGCGACCGCCACCTCATCGACGTCGTCAACGTCACCCCCACCTACGCCCGGCTGCTGATCGACCAGGGCCTGCTGGAGGGCCATGTGCCGCCGCTGGTGCTGCTCGGCGGCGAGGCGGTGCCCGAAACGGTGTGGAGCGCGCTGCGCGACACCGAGGGGACGTACGGCTACAACCTCTACGGGCCCACCGAATACACCATCAACACCCTCGGCGGCGGCACCCTCGACAGCGACACCCCCACCGTCGGCCGCCCCATCCGCGGCACCCGCGCGCACATCCTCGACCCCTGGCTGCGCCCCGTCCCCGACGGCGTGCCCGGCGAGCTGTACATCGCGGGCATCGGCCTGGCCCGCGGCTACCTGGACCGGCCGGGCCTGACCGCCGAACGCTTCGTCGCCGACCCCTTCGGCGCGCCCGGCGAGCGCGCCTACCGCACCGGCGACCTGGTGCGGCGCACCCCGGACGGCACCATCGACTTCCTCGGCCGCACCGACGACCAGGTCAAGATCCGCGGCCACCGCGTCGAACCCGGCGAGATCGAGACGGCGCTCAGCCGCCACCCGCTCGTCACCCAGGCCGCCGTCGTGGTCCGCGACGACCGCCTGGTCGGCTACGTCGTCCCCGCCCCGGGCGGCTCCGCGGAGCGCGCCGCGGCCGAGGCCGCCCAGGTGGGCGAGTGGCAGGAGATCTACTCCGACGAGTACGAGGAGATCGGCACCGCCGTCTCCACCGAGCGCTACGACGGCTGGGACAGCTCCTACGACGGCCGCCCCATCCCCTTCGACGAGATGCACGAGTGGCGCGAGGCCACCCTCGCCCGCGTCCGCGCGCTGCGCCCGCGCCGCATCCTGGAGATCGGCGTCGGCTCCGGCCTGCTGCTCTCCGCCCTCGCCCCGGACGCCGAGGCCTACTGGGCCACCGACTTCGCCGCGCCCGTCATCCGCAAGATCGGCCAGGAGGTCGCCCGCGACCCCGCGCTCGCCGCCAAGGTCGAGCTGCGCTGCCGCCCCGCCGACGACCTGTCCGGCCTGCCCGCCGGGTACTTCGACACGATCGTGATCAACTCCGTCGTCCAGTACTTCCCGAGCGCCGACTACCTGACCGCGGTGCTGCACGGCGCCATGGAGCTGCTCGCGCCCGGCGGCGCGCTGTTCGTCGGCGACGTGCGCAACCTGCGGCTCGCCCGGACCTTCCACACCGAGATCCAGCGCGCCCGCGGCGCCGCCGCCGCCGACCTGCCGCAGGCGGTGGAGCGCGGGCTGCGGCTGGAGAAGGAACTCCTCGTCGACCCCGACTACTTCACCACCCTCGGCTACGGCGCGGACCTGCGCACCAAGCGCGGCCGCCACCACAACGAGCTGACCCGGCACCGCTACGACGTCGTCCTGCACGCCGGCGACCCGGAGGTGCGGCTGGACGAAGCACGGTCGATCCCGTGGAGCACCGCGGAGGACCTGGCGGGGCTGCTCGCCGCGCCCGGGCGGCCGCCGCTGCGCGTGACCGGCGTCCCGGACGGCCGTACGGAGGAGGGCGGCGTCGACCCGGAGGCCCTGCGCGACCTCGCCGCAGGGGCCGGCTACCGGACGCTCACGACGTGGTCGGCCCGCACCGGCACGTACGACGCCGTGTTCCTCACCGGCGAATCCGGCGAACCCCGGCTCACCGGCGGCCTGTTCCGCCCCGGCGGCGGCACGCCGCCGTACACCAACGACCCCACCGCGGCCCGCGAGGCGAGCGCCCTGGTCCGGCGGCTGCGCGCGGACCTGGGCCGCGAGCTGCCCGACTACATGGTCCCGGCCGCCTTCGTCACCGTCGACGGCCTGCCCATGAACGCCAACGGCAAGCTCGACGTGCGCGCCCTGCCGGACGCCGAACCCGCCGTCGCGCTCGGCGGCGGCCGCGGCCCGCGCACCCCGCGCGAGGAGGTCCTGTGCCGGCTCTTCGCCGAGGTGCTGGGGCTGCCCGAGACCGGCGCCGAGGACAACTTCTTCGACCTGGGCGGCCACTCGCTGCTGGCCACCCGGCTCATCAGCCGCGCCCGCACCGACCTGGGCGCCGAACTCGCCATCCGCGACCTGTTCGAGGCCCCCACCCCGGCGCTGCTCGCGCTCCGCGCCGGGAGCGACACGCCCGCCCGGCCGCGGCTCGCCCCCGCTGAGCGCCCCGCGGTGATCCCGCTGTCGGCCGCGCAGCAGCGGCTCTGGCTCGTGGAGAGCCTCGGCGCCGGATCCTCGGCGGCGCCCGGCGGCGGGGGAGCGGCGTACAACTTCCCGCTCGTCGTCCGGCTGCGCGGCGCCCTCGACCTCGACGCCCTGCGCGCCGCGCTGGCCGACCTGACGGAACGCCACGAATCCCTGCGCACCCTGGTCGCCGAGCACGACGGCAGCCCCGTCCAGCGGATCCTCCCCGCCGACCGGGCGCGGCCCGCGGTCACGGTCACCGGCTGCACCCCGCAGGAACTGCCCGCCCTGGTCGCGTCCGCGCAGCGCAGGCCCTTCGACCTCGCCGCTGAACTGCCGCTGCGCGCCGACGTCTTCCGCGTCGCCGCCGACGACCACGTCCTCGCCCTGGTGCTGCACCACATCACCACCGACGAGTGGTCCGACCGCCCCTTCCTCGCCGACCTGGACACCGCCTACGCCGCCCGCGCCGCCGGGCACGCGCCCCGGTTCGCCGCCCTGCCGGTGCAGTACGCCGACTACACCCTGTGGCAGGAGGCCCTGCTCGCCCAGGCCGGCGACCGGCAGCTCGACCACTGGACGCGGGCGCTGCGCGGCGCGCCGCACGAGCTGGCCCTGCCCCTGGACCGGCCCCGCCCGGCCGAGCCGACCGGGCGCGGCGCGGTCGTGCGCCGCGAGGTGCCGCCCGGCACCGGCCGCGCCCTGCGCGACCTGACCGCCGCCACCGGCACCAGCATGTTCATGCTGCTCCAGGCCGCCACCGCCGCGCTGCTGCACCGCCTCGGCGCGGGCGACGACATCCCGCTCGGCGCCCCCATCGCCGGGCGCACCGACAGCGGTCTGGACGACCTGGTCGGCTTCTTCGTCAACACCCTGGTGCTGCGCACCGACCTGTCCGCCCCGGACGACGGGACCGAACTGACCTTCCGCGGGCTGCTCGCCCGCGTCCGGGAGTTCTCGCTCGCCGCGTTCGAGCACCAGGACATCCCCTTCGAGCGGGTCGTCGAAGCCCTCAACCCGCCCCGCGCGGCCGGGCGCAACCCGCTCTTCCAGGTCATGCTCGGCTACCACCACCGCCCCGGCGGCGACCCCGGCACCGTGCTGGGCCTGCCCGCCGACTGGTACGACATGGACACCGGCACCGCCAAGTTCGACCTCGACTTCACCTTCGTCGACGCCTCCGACACCACCGGCGGCGTCACCCTCCTGCTGGAGTACGCCACCGACCTCGCCGACCCGGAGACCGCCGCGCTGCTCGCCGAGCGCCTGGTCCTGCTGCTCGACCGGGCCGCCCGCACCCCCGACGCCCCGCTCGCCGACCTCGACCTGCTGACCGAGGACGAGCGGGCGCGCGCGACCGGCGCCTGGAACGCCACCGCGCACCCCGTCGAGACCCGCTCCGTCCCCGAGATCCTCGCCGCCACCGCCCGCCGCCACCCCGGCCGCACCGCCCTGGTCACCGGCCCCGACGACGCCCCCCGCCGCACCACCTTCGCCGCACTGCACACCGAGGTCCGCGAGCTGGCGGCGCTGCTGCGCTCCCACGGCGCCGGGCCCGGCGCCGTCGTCGGCCTCGCGCTGCCCCGGCACGCGATGGTCCCCGCGCTGCTCGGCGTCCTGGAGTCCGGCGCGGCCTACCTGCCGCTGGACCCCGCGCTGCCGCCCGGGCGGCTGGAGTTCATGCTCGGCGACGCCGCACCCGTGTGCCTGCTCACCACCACCGCGCTCGCCGGACGCCTGCCCGCCGTACCGGGCGTGCCCCACCTGCTGTTGGACGGCCCCCGCCCGCCCGCCGCCCCGGACCCGGCCGCCGCCGCGCCGCCGCACCCGGCGCAGGCCGCGTACACCATCTACACCTCCGGCTCCACCGGCCGCCCCAAGGGCGTCATCGGCACCCACCGCGGCCTGAGCAACCTCTACGGCTCCCACCTGCGCGACCTCGTCGCACCGGCCGTCCGCGACACCGGCCGGGAGGTGCTGCGCGCCCTGCACGCTGCGTCCTTCAGCTTCGACGGCTCCTGGGAGCCGCTGCTGTGGCTGCTGGCCGGGCACGAACTGCACGTCGTCGACGAGCAGGTCATGCTGGACCCGGCCGCGCTGCTGCGCCGCGTCGCCGCCGCGCGCATCGACTTCGTCGACCTCACGCCCACCTACCTGCGCGAGCTGCTGCACCACGGCTTCCTCGCGCCCGGCAGCCACGTCCCCGCGGTGCTCGCGGTCGGCGGCGAGGCGACGGCTCCGGCGCTCTGGCAGCGGCTGACCGCCCTGCCCGGCACGGCCGTCCACGACCTGTACGGCCCCACCGAATGCGCCGTGGACGCGTACGGCTGGCACCACGTCGCCGCGGACGGGGCGGCCGACTGGGCGGCCCCGCTGGACAACATCCGCGCCCACGTCCTGGACGCGCGGCTGCGCCCCGCCCCCGTCGGCGTCCCCGGCGAGCTGTACCTCGCGGGTGAGGGCCTGGCCCGCGGCTACCTCGGCCGCCCCGCCCTGACCGCCGAGCGCTTCACCGCCGACCCGTACGCGCCGGAGCCCGGCGGGCGCATGTACCGCACCGGCGACCTGGTGCGCCGCCGCCCCGACGGCACCCTGGTCTTCCTCGGCCGCGCCGACGGCCAGGTCAAGCTGCGCGGCTTCCGCATCGAGCCGGGCGAGATCGAGGCGGCGCTCACCGCCCACCCGGCGGTCTCCGCCGCGGCCGTCGTCGTCCGCGAGGACCGCCTGGTCGCCTACGTCGTCCCGGCGACCGGAAGCACCCCGCCCCCCGCCGCCGAGCGGGCCGCGGGCGGCGAGGCCCGCCCGGCTCCCGCGGGGGCGGGTACCCCCGTCTCCGGCCCGGACGGCACCGACCCGGCGCGCCGCACGGGCGCCGGGGGACGGTCCGACGGTTCGGCGGGCCCGGATCGCGCCGGCCGCGCGGACGGCGCTGCCGGGGCGGAGGCCACGGACGCCACGGGCCGCACGGGCGCCGGGGACGGTGCCGCCGCCGAGCGGGCCGCGGGCGGCGTGGCCCGCACCGGTCACGTGGGAGGCGGCACCGGCGCTGCCGGGGCGCAGGCTACGGACGCCACGGGCCGCACGGGCGCCGGGGACGGTGCCGCCGCCGAGCGGGCCGCGGGCGGCGAGGCCCGCACCGGTCACGTGGGAGGGGGCACCGGCTCCGCCACCGCGCTCGCGGCCGTGCTGCGCGCGCACACCGCGGGCGCGCTGCCCGCGCACATGGTGCCCGCCGCCTTCGTCGCGCTGGACGCGCTGCCGCGTACCGTCAACGGCAAGCTCGACACCGCCGCCCTGCCCGCTCCCGAGCCGGTGGCCGGCGCGGGCGCCGGGCGGGCGCCGCGGACCGTGCGGGAGGCGATGGTGTGCGGCGCGTTCGCCGCGGTGCTCGGGGCCGGGCAGGTCGGGCCCGACGACGACTTCTTCGCCCTCGGCGGCCACTCGCTGGCCGCGATGCGGCTGGTCAGCCGGATCCGCACCGCGCTGGAGCGCAGCCCCGGACCCGCCCCCGACGTGGCGGTGCGCGACGTGTTCGACGCCCCGACACCCGCCCGGCTCGCCGCCCGCCTCGACGCGGGCACCGCCACCGCCCGGCCCGCGCTCACCGCCGCGCGACCCCGCCCCGAGCGGCTGCCGCTGTCCTCCGCCCAGCGGCGGCTGTGGCTGCTGCACCAGGTGGACGGGGCCGGCCCGGCGTACACCGTCCCGTCGCTGTGGCGGCTGACCGGGACGCTGGACGCGGCCGCCCTGGAAGCCGCCCTGAACGACGTCACCGCCCGGCACGCACCGCTGCGGACGCTCTTCCCCGCAGTCGACGGCGTCCCCCACCAGCACGTCCTGGAAGCGGGGCAGGCCCGCGTCCGGCTGGCCAGGCTCCCGTACGGGCAGCTCGCCGCCGAGGCGGCCCGGCCCTTCGACCTCGCCCGGGATCTGCCGCTGCGCGCCGTCCTGGCGTCGGACGGCGCCGGGCCCGGGGAGCACCACCTGCTGCTGCTCCTGCACCACATCGCCACCGACGAGTGGTCGGACCGGCCGCTCCTCGCCGACCTCTGCGCCGCCTACGCGGCCCGGACCGCCGGCCACGCCCCCGACTGGGCACCGCTGCCCGCGAGCTACGCCGACTACACGCTCTGGCAGCGCGAGCTGCTGGACGCCACCGGGCCGGACCTGCTCGCCCACTGGACCGGCGCCCTCGCCGGGCTCCCCGCCGAGATCGCCCTGCCCGTCGACCGCCCGCGCCCGGCGGAGTCCGGCGGCCGTGGCGGGACCGTCGCCTTCACCGTCCCGCCGCACGTGGAGACCGCCCTGCGGGCGCTGGCCCGCGACCACGGCGTCAGCATGTTCATGATCGCCCAGGCGGCCGTGGCCGCGCTGCTGCACCGCCTCGGAGCGGGCGACGACATCCCCCTCGGCGCCCCGGTGTCCGGCCGCACCGACGAGGCCCTGGAAGACCTGGTCGGCTTCTTCGTCAACTCCCTGGTGCTGCGCACCGACCTGTCCGGCGACCCCACCTTCGCCGAACTGCTCGCCCGGGTCCGGGAGACCGACCTGGCCGCCTACGAGCACCAGGACCTGCCCTTCGAGCAGCTGGTGGAGGCCCTCAACCCCGAGCGGTCACCGGCCCGGCACCCGCTCTTCCAGGTGATGGTCGTCCACCTCCCCGCCGGGAGCGAGGGCCCGGCGCTGCCCGGCCTCACCGCCCACCGCGAGAGCCTCGGCCAGGACACCGCCAAGTTCGACCTCAGCTTCGACTTCGTCGAGCAGGGCGACGGCGGCGGCATCCAGGGCTGGATCGAGTACAGCGCCGACCTCTTCGACGCCGGGACGGCCGAACTCCTCGCCCGCCGCACGGAATCCGTGCTGGAGCAGGTCGCCGCCGCCCCGGGGCGGCGCGTCGGCGCCCTCGACGTCCTGCGCCCGGACGAGCGCGGCCTCGTCCTGACCGGGTGGAACGACACCGACCACCCCGTACCCGCGGGCACGCTCCCGGAGATGTTCCGCGACCGGGCCGCCCGCACACCCGGGGCGGTCGCGGTCGAGTTCGAGGACACCTCGCTCACCTACGCGGAACTCGACGCGCGGGTCGAGCAGCTGGCCCGCGTCCTGGCCGCGCGCGGCGCACGGCCCGAGGCGGTCGTCGCGGTCGCCCTGCCGCGCTCCCTCGCCCTCGTCGTGGCGCTGCTCGCCGTCCACCGCGCGGGCGCCGCCTACCTGCCGCTGGACACCGGCTACCCGGCCGAGCGGCTCGCGTACATGCTCGGCGACGCCCGCCCGGTGTGCCTGGTCACCACCGAGGGCGTCGCCCTCCCGGACACCGCCGTGCCCCGGCTCGCCGTGGACGCCTGCGGTGCGCCCGCGGAGAGCCTTCCGGAGGCCGCCCCCGTCGCCCCCGCCCCCGGGCACCCGGCGTACGTCATCTACACCTCGGGCTCCACCGGCCTGCCCAAGGGCGTCACCGTGCCCCACCAGGGCATCGCCAACCGCCTGCGGTGGATGCAGGACACCTACCGGCTCGGTGCGGGCGACCGGGTGCTGCAGAAGACCCCGGCCGGCTTCGACGTGTCGGTGTGGGAGTTCTTCTGGCCGCTCGTCACCGGCGCGACCCTGGTCGTCGCCCGCCCCGGCGGCCACCAGGACCCGGACTACCTGGCCCGGCTCGTCCGGGAGCGGGGCATCACCACCGCGCACTTCGTTCCCTCGATGCTGCGCGCCTTCCTCGACGAGCCCGCGGCCGCCGGGTGCGGCGGCCTGCGCCAGGTGATGTGCAGCGGCGAGGCGCTGCCCGCGGCGCTGGCCGCCCGCTTCCACCGCGTCCTGCCCGGCACCCGCCTGCACAACCTGTACGGCCCCACCGAGGCGTCCGTCGACGTCACCGCGTACGAGGTGCCCGCCGAACCGGCGGCCGTGCCGATCGGCCGCCCGGTGTGGAACACCCGCGCCTACGTCCTCGACGCGGCGCTGCGGCCCGTCCCGCCCGGTGTGCCGGGCGAGCTGTACCTGTCCGGCGTGCAGCTGGCCCGCGGCTACCTGGGCCGCCCGGCCCTGACCGCCGAGCGCTTCGTGGCCGACCCGTACGCGCCGGAGCCCGGCGGGCGCATGTACCGCACCGGCGACCTGGCCCGCTGGACGCGCACCGGGGAGCTGGAGTACCTCGGGCGCACCGACGACCAGGTCAAACTGCGGGGCCTGCGGATCGAGCCGGGCGAGGTCGAGGCGGTGCTCGCCGCCCACCCCGCCGTCGCGCAGACGGCCGTGCTCGTCCGCGACGACCGGCTCGTGGCGTACGCCGTCCCGGCCCCCGGCGCCACCGCCGACCCCACGGCGCTGCGCGCCCACGGCGCCGCCACGCTGCCCGGCCACATGGTCCCGGCCGCCGTGCTCGTCCTGCCGGCCTTCCCGCTCACCCCCAACGGCAAGCTGGACCGGCGCGCCCTGCCCGCGCCCGACTTCGCCGCCGAGGCCACGGACACCGCGCCGCGCACCCCGCTGGAGGAGACCCTCTGCGCCCTCGTCGCGGACGTCCTCGGACTCGAACGCGTCGGCGTCGAGGACGACTTCTTCGCGCTGGGCGGGGACAGCATCGTCGCGATGCAGCTCGTCGCGCGCGCCCGCGCCGCGGGGCTGGCGCTCAGCCCGCGGGACGTCTTCCGGCACAAGTCGGCCGCGGGGCTCGCCACCGCGGCCGCCGCGCACGTCCCCGGCGACGGGCCCGCGCAGGACACCGTCCCGCTCGCCCTCACCGACGCCGAGCGGGCCGAGACCGCCGCGCTGCCGCCCGGCACCGAGGTGCTGCCCGTCTCGCCGCTCCAGGCCGGGCTGCTCTTCCACGCGGCCATGGACTCCGGCGACGACGGGCCGGACGTCTACACCGTCCAGGTCTCCCACGACCTCGAGGGCCCGCTCGACGCCGAGCGGCTGCGGGCCGCCGCGCAGGAGCTGCTGGACGCCCACGAGAACCTGCGCAGCGGCTTCCGGCACCTGTCCTCGGGGCGTCCGGTCGCGGTCGTGCCCCGCACCGCCGTGCTGCCCTGGCGGCACCTCGACCTCACCGGGGACGGCACGGGGGACGACACGGGGCAGGAGTGGGAACGGCTGCTGCGCCAGGAGCGCCGCCGCTTCGACCCCGAACGCCCGCCGCTGCTGCGGCTGCTGCTCGCCCGGGTCGGGCCGGACCGGCACCGCCTCGTGCTCTCCCACCAGCACCTGCTGCTGGACGGCTGGTCGCTGCCGCTGCTCACCGCCGAGCTGTGGGCGCGCTACGAGGGCCGTACCCCGGCGCCGCCCGCCCCCTACCGCGCCCACCTGCGGTGGCTCGCCGCCCAGGACCCGGACGCGTCCGCGGCCGCGTGGGCGACGGCCCTCGCGGGCCTCGCCGAGCCCTCGCGGCTCGCCCCCGCCGACCCCGACCGGGCCGCCGCGGTCCCGCACACCCACACCGTCGAGCTGGACACCGCGGCGACGGCGGAGCTGGACGCCTTCGCCCGCAGCCGCGGCGTCACCCTCAACACGCTCGTGCAGGCCGCCTGGGGCGTGCTGCTCGGCCGCCTCACCGGGCGCGACGACGTCGTGTTCGGGGCCACCGTGGCGGGCCGCTCGCCCGAGGTCGCCGGGGCCGAGACGATGATCGGCCTGTTCATCAACACCGTGCCGGTGCGGGTGCGGATCGACCCCGCCGAGAGCGCGGGCGGCCTGCTGGCGCGGCTCCAGGACGAGCAGTCGCGGCTGATCGCCCACCAGCACCTGGGCCTGGCCGACATCCAGCGGGCCGCCGGGCTCGGCGAACTCTTCGACACCCTCGTGGTGTTCGAGTCCTACCCGGTCGCGGAGGACGCCGGGCAGCCGTCCGGCGGCGCCCCCGCCGCCACCGTCCGCGAGCACCAGGACTCCACCCACTACCCGCTCGCCTGGGCCGTCGAGCCCGGGGAGCAGCTGCGGCTGACCGCGGAATTCCGCCCCGACCTGTTCGAGGCCGCCACCGTACGGCGGATCGCCGCAGCCCTGGCGCACCTGGCCGGCGCGCTGGCCGCCGACCCCGACCGCCCGGTCGGCCGCCTCGACCTGCTCGCCCCGGCGGAGCGCGGGACGGTCCTGGAGACCTGGAACGGCATCGCCCTGCCCGTGCCGGGCGGCGCGCGCACCGTCCCCGCGCTGCTCGCCGACCGGGTGGCCGACTCGCCCGGCGCGGTCGCCGTCACCGACGGCCGCACGACGTGGACCTTCGCCGAACTCGGCGC
This sequence comes from Streptomyces sp. NPDC021020, assembly GCF_044333285.1. Classification (NCBI taxonomy): domain Bacteria; kingdom Bacillati; phylum Actinomycetota; class Actinomycetes; order Kitasatosporales; family Streptomycetaceae; genus Streptomyces; species Streptomyces sp. NPDC021020. Next base: position 211,474 of record NZ_JBIRQQ010000007.1, on the reverse strand, counting down.
GCACACCGACCGGCTGGCCCGCGTACTGGCCGGGCACGGCGCGGCGCCCGAGCGGATCGTCGCCCTCGCGCTGCCCCGCACCGCGGGCCACATCGCCGCGATCCTCGCCGTGATGAAGGCGGGCGCCGCCTACCTGCCCCTCGACCCCGACCTGCCGCGGGCCCGGCTGCGCGGCATGCTCGCCGACGCCCGCCCGGTGCTCGTCCTGGCCACCCGGCAGACGGCGGCCGCCCTGCCGTCCGGCACCGGCGTCCCGGTGCTGCTGCTCGACGACGACGCCGAGCCCGCGCGGCCCGCCGAGGATCTCCCGGAGGCCGACCCCGTCGCCCCCGGCCCCGCGCACCCGGCGTACGTCATCTACACCTCGGGCTCCACCGGCCGCCCCAAGGGCGTCGTCGTCACCCAGGGGGGCCTGGCCAACCTCTTCCACAGCCACCGCCGCGACCTGCACGAGACGGCCCGGCGGCTGACCGGGCGGCGGCACCTGCGGATCGGCCACGCCTGGTCGTTCTCCTTCGACGCCTCCTGGCAGCCCCAGCTGTGGCTGCTGGACGGGCACGCCCTGCACATCGCCGACGACGAGACACGCCGCGACCCCGACCTGCTGGCCGCCTTCGTCCGGGACCGCGGCATCGACTTCGTCGAGCTCACCCCGTCGCTGCTGGCCCGGACGGCCGACGCCGGCCTGATCGGGCCGGACGGCGACTGCCCGCTCGCGGTGGTGGGGTTCGGCGGCGAGGCGGTGCCGGAGTCCCTGTGGGCGCGGCTGGCCGCGCTGCCCCGCACCGAGGCGTTCAACCTGTACGGCCCGACCGAGGCGACCGTCGACGCGCTCGTCGGGCGGGTGCGCGGCAGCGCCCGCCCGGTCGTCGGGCGCCCCGTCCACGGCTCGCGCGCGTACGTGCTGGACACCGCCCTGCGCCCGGTCCCGCCCGGCGTCACCGGGGAGCTGTACCTCGCCGGCGAGGGCCTGGCCCGCGGCTACCTCGGCCGCCCCGCCCTGACCGCCGAGCGCTTCACCGCCGACCCGTACGGCGCCCCGGGCACGCGCATGTACCGCACCGGCGACCTGGCGCGCTGGACCGAGGAGGGCCTGCTGGAATTCGCCGGGCGGACCGACGACCAGGTCAAGATCCGCGGCTACCGGGTCGAACTCGCCGAGATCGAGGCCGCCCTCGACACCCACCCGGCCGTCGCGCGCAGCGTGGTCGTCGCCCGCGAGCACCGGCCGGGCGTGCGGCAGCTCGTCGCCTACGCGGTCGTCGCCCCGCACGACCGCGAGGAGGCCGGTCCTGCGGCCCTGCGCGCGCACGCCGCCGCCGTCCTGCCCGACTACATGGTCCCGGCCGCCGTGGTCGTGCTCGACGCGCTGCCGCTGCTGTCCAACGGCAAGCTCGACCGGGCCGCCCTGCCCGCCCCGGACTTCACCGCGGCGAGCGGCGGCCGGGCCCCGGCCGACGCCACCGAACGCGCGCTGCGCGACCTGTTCGCCGACGCGCTCGGCCTGCCCGCCGAGGCGCTGGGCACGGACGACGACTTCTTCGCCTTCGGCGGCGACAGCATCGTCGCCATGCAGCTCGTCGCCCGGGCCCGCGCCACCGGCTGGAAGGTGACACCCCGCCAGGTCTTCCAGCACCGCTCGGTCGCCGCGCTGGCCACCGTCGCCGTGCCGCTCGGCGCGGCCGAACGGCAGGCGGTCCACGACGACGGGACCGGCACCGTCGCCCTCACCCCGATCATGCGGGCGCTGCTGGAGCGCGGCGGCCCGCTGGCCGCCTACCACCAGGCCGCCCTGGTCCGCACCCCCGCCGGGCTGACCGAAGCGGGGGCGAGGGCGGTGCTGGCGGCGCTCGCCGCACGGCACGACATGCTGCGGGCCCGGCTCGTCCGCGAGCCCGAGGCCGCACTGCACGTGCCGCCCGCGGGCGACACCGGCGCCGCGGACCGGCTCGCGCGCGTCGACGTCGCCGCGGTCGCGGACGACGACGCCGCGCTGCGGGCCGCGATCGCCCGGCACGCCGCGACCGCCCGGGAGGGGCTGGACCCCGACGGCGGGGCGATGGTCCGCGCGGTGTGGTTCGACGCCGGAGTGGACCGGCCCGGACGCCTGCTGATCCTCGTCCACCACCTGGTGGTCGACGGCGTCTCCTGGCGTGTGCTGCTGCCCGACCTGGCCGCCGCCTGGGCGGCCGTACGGGACGGGCGCACCCCCGAACTGCCGCCCGTGGAGATGTCGTTCGCCCGCTGGAGCGCCCTGCTCGGGGCCCGTGCCACCGACCCGGCCACCGAGGACGAGCTGCCCTGGTGGACCGCGACCCTCGCCGAGGGGGCCGCCCTGCCGCTGCCCGGCTCCCTCGACCCCGCGCTCGACACGGTCGCCACCACCGGCTACCTCTCCGCCACCCTGCCCGCCGACGTGACCGGGCCGCTGCTCGGCGCGGCCCCGGCCGCCTTCGGGGCGGGCGTCAACGACGTGCTGCTCACCGCCTTCGCGCTCGCCGTCGCCGACTGGCGGGCCAGGACGCTGGGGGCGGGGGAGCCCGGCGGCCCGGTCCTGGTGGACCTCGAAGGCCACGGCCGCGAGGAGCAGGTCGCGGGCGACGCGGACCTCTCCCGTACGGTCGGCTGGTTCACCAGCGTGGTGCCCGTGCGCCTCGACCCCGGCGCGGCCGGGCCGGACGCCCTCGCGGGCGGCCCCGCGCTCGACGGGGCCCTGGCCCGCGTCCGCGACCACCTCGCCGCCGTGCCCGCGGCGGGCCTCGGGCACGGCCTGCTGCGGCACCTCAACCCGGCGGCGGGGCCGCGGCTGGCCGCGCTCGGCGAGCCGCAGATCGAGTTCAACTACATGGGCCGCTTCGGCCACGGCGAGAGCGCCGACTGGTCCTACGCCCCCGAGGAGGACGCCGCCGACCTCGACGCCGACCCCGGCATGCCGATGTCCCACGCCCTGACCCTCAACGCCCTCACCCAGGACCGCCCCGAGGGCCCGCAGCTCACCGCCCACTGGGCCTACGCGACCCGGCTCCTGACCGAGGCGCAGGTACGGGACCTGGCGGGCGGCTTCTTCCGCGCCCTGGAGGCGGTGGTACGGCGGGCCGCCGCCGTACGGCCCCCGCAGGACGCCGGCTGACGGCCGGCACCCCCGACGTACACGAGACCGAGAACCCCACACCGGACCACGGAAGGCAAGGACCCGACATGAGCAACCCGTTCGAGAACCCCGACGGCGTCTACCGCGTACTCGTCAACGCGGAGGGCCAGCACAGCCTGTGGCCCGACTTCGCGGCCGTACCGGACGGCTGGACGGTCGCCCACGGACCGGCCGGGCGGCAGGACTGCCTGGACCACATCGAGGCCCACTGGAAGGACATGCGGCCCAGGAGCCTGGTCGAGGCCGAGGACGCCTGAGCCGCACCGGACACGGCGGAGGGGGCGGGCCCGCGGGCCCGCCCCCTCCGCCGTGCGTCCGGCGACCGGTCAGGACGCCGACTCGTCCACCTTCGTGGCCGGGTCGCCGTCCACCGCCGCGGCGAGCTGCGGCACCAGGCGGTCCAGCACGAAGGGGATGCTCAGCACGGTCGACAGGGACACGGCGTTGCCGTAGTCGCTGCTCTCCTTGACGAAGACCTCGCGGCCCTGCTTCACCACGTTCAGATCCCCGTAGATCTTGTCACCGTGCAGCTTGGTCACCGCGGAGGTGAGGTCGGGCACGATCCACACCGCGACCCCCTGGTCCAGCAGGTCCATGCGCTCCTTGCTGATGTTGGCGCCGAACTGGTCGCCGATCACCTTGTCGAGGTCCTTCGGCAGCGACAGGCCCAGGTCCGACAGCAGCCGCGAGCGCGGGTCCTGGGTGCCGTAGACGAACGTCCCCTCGTACGGCGTCGCCATCACCGCGGTGGCCTTCGCGAACTCCGGGTGCGCCTGCTTGGCGGCGGCGAACTTCGCCGTCACGCCGTCCACCAGCTGCTGGGCCTCGGCCGGCTTGCCGAGCGCCTTGCCGATCTCCTCGGTCTGCTGCTCCCACGGCACGCCGTAGTCGTTGTACTCCTTGGGCTGCGCCACGACCGGCGCGAACTTCGACAGGTTGTCGTACTGCGACTTCGTCAGGCCCGAGTAGACGGCGAGGATCAGGTCGGGGCGCAGCGCCGCGATCTTCTCGACCTGCGGGCCGGTGCCGTCGTCCTTCAGGACGGTCGGCGCGGGCGCGCCGCCCAGCTTGTCCTGCGCCCACGGGCCGATCGCGCCCTTGTAGCCGCCCAGCCACTCCGTGGTGCCGACGGGCACGGTGCCCAGCGCGAGCACCGCGTCCTGGTCGGTGAGGCCGACCGTCACGACCCGCTTCGGCGCGGACTTGATCGTCGTGCTGCCGAACTTGTGGGCGATCGTGACGGGGAAGGCCTTCGCCTCGGGGGCCGCGGAGGAGGACGCCGACGCGTCCTTGCCGGAGCCCGCGGACGGGCCGGAGCCGTCGTCGGAGGAGCCGCAGGCGGCCGCCGTGGTGAGCAGGAGGACCGAGAGGAGGGCGCCGGCCAGCCGCGACAGGCGGCGGCGGGAGGCTCCGGGAGTGCGGGACATCGGGTGATCTTTCTGTGGGTGCGGTGGGCGGGTGCGGGTGCGGGGGAGTGGGGGCGGGTCAGGTCCGGTGGCCGGGGTCCGCGGTGCGGCTGCCCGACCAGGCGTCCCACAGGGCGGCGTAGGCGCCCCGTGCGGCGAGGAGCTGCTCGTGGGTGCCCTCTTCCACGATCCGGCCGTCGCTCAGGACGACGACGCGGTCCGCGGCGGCGGCCTGGCTGAGCCGGTGGGCGACGACCAGTGCGGTACGGCCGCGCAGCGCGCGCTCCGCGGCCTCGTCGAGCAGCCGGGCGCCCGAGCTGCCCGCCTCCGCGGTGGCCTCGTCGAGGACGACGACGGGCGGGTCGGCCAGCAGCAGTCGGGCCAGGGCGAGTTGCTGGGCGCGGTCGGGCGTCAGGCTGCGTCCGCCGTTGCCGACGACCGTCTCCAGCCCTTCGGGCAGCGCCTCGGCCCAGCCGAGCGCCCCGACCGCCGCCAGCGCCTCGCGCAGCTCGGCGTCGCTCGCCCCCGGGCGGGCCAGCCGCAGGTCGTCGGCGAGCGGGCCGGCGAAGACGTGGACCTCCTGGGTGACCAGTCCGACCGTGCCCCCGGACTCCTCGGGCGCGGCTCCGCCGACCTCGACCGTGCCGTCCACCGGGCGGTGCAGCCCGGCCACGAGCTTGGCCAGCGTCGTCTTGCCCGCGCCGGTCGTGCCGACCAGCGCGACCCGCTCCCCGGGCCGTACGTGCAGGTCCACGCCGTGCAGGACCGGGTGCCCGGGGAGGTAGGCGTGGGACACGCCGGACAGCGTCACGGACGCCTCCTGCGCGGTGGCGGCCGGTCCGGCCGCGGGGGGCGCGGGCTCGTCGACCACGCCGATCAGCCGGGCCAGCCCCGCGGTGGCCGACTGGGCGTCGTCGAGCAGCACCAGCGCGGTGTTGACCGGGCCGAACAGGCCGAGGAAGTACAGGGCCGCGGCGGTGGCGGTGCCGACCGACGCGGCCCCGGAGCGCACCAGCAGGAAGCCGGTGACCAGGACGGAGGCCAGGCCCGCGTACTCGGCTATGTGCAGCCGGGCGTAGAAGCGCAGGACCAGCCCCACCCCGCGCATCGTCAGCTCCACCGCGGCGCGGGAGCTCTCGGCGACCCGCCGGGTGCGGCCGTCCTGGAGCCGGTAGGCGCGGACGGTGCGCGCGCCGCCGATGGTGTCCAGCAGCATCTGCTGCTGCTCACCGGTGGCGACGCGCTCGCGCGCGTACAGCGGGACGGCGTTGCGGACGTACCAGCGCGCGGTGTGCGCCTGCACGGGGACGGCGACGAGCGCGGCGGGCAGGAAGCGCCAGTCCAGCAGCGCCAGGGCGCCCAGCGTCAGGACGATCGACAGCCCCGACCGGGTCAGTTCGGGCAGCGCGCCGCGCACCGCCTCGGCCACCCGGGAGACGTCCCGCGTCACCCGCGCGCTCAGGTCGCCCGAGCCCGCCCGCTCCACCCGCTCCAGCGGCAGCGCCAGGGCGCGCTCCACGAAGGCCTCGCGCAGCCGGGCGAGCACGGTCTCGCCGAGCCGGGACAGCAGCGACAGCCCCGCGGCGGTCATGAGGCCCTGCACGGCGGCGACGGCGGCGAGCGCGACCACCGGGCCGGTCAGGGCGTCGGCGGAGCGCTTCTCGGTGACCACGTCCACGATGTGGCCGAGCAGCGGCTGGGTGAGGAGCCCGACACACGTGGCGAGCACCATCGTGCCGAACCCCGCGGCGGCCAGGCCCCGGTGCGGGCGCACCAGCGCGCGCACCACGGCGCGGGTACGGGCCGGGGACGCCGTGGGCAGCAGCGTGCGGCCCGCGGCCGCGGTGGAGGCGGCTTCGTCCTCAGGGGCCGCCGTGCTCGCGGTGTCGTACGCGGTCACGCGAGCACCGCCGACCGGTAGGCCGCGTCGGTCCTGACCAGGCCCGCGTGGGTGCCCTCGGCGCCGACGCGGCCGCCGTCGAGGAGGACGACCCGGTCGGTGACGGCCAGCAGCGCGGGGCTGTTGGTCACCACGAGGGTCGTGCGCCCCTGCCGCAGCTCGCGCAGGCCCTCGGCGATACGCGCCTCGGTGACCGCGTCGACGGCGGTCGTCGGATCGTGCACCACCAGGACGGGCGGCCCGGCCCGCAGGGCGCGCGCCAGCAGGAGGCGCTGGCGCTGGCCGCCGGACAGCTGCCGGCCGCCCTCGCCGACCCCGGCGCCCCGCGGCAGGGACCGCGCGACCTCGTCGGCGTGCGCGGCGGCCATGGCACGCGCCGTCAGCACGTCGACCCCGCCGTCCCCGGCCTCCCCGGCCTCCCCGGCGTCCGCGCCGTCCTGCGCCGCGGTGGGCGGTACGACGTTGGCGGCCGGCGATCCCTCGAACAGCGCCGCGTCGTGCGCGGCCACCAGCACCGCCCCCCGCAGCTCCGCCGGGTCCAGCCGGGTCAGCGGCACACCGTCCAGCTCCACGGCGCCCGCGTCCGGGTCGCGTTCCCGGCCCAGGCAGCTCAGCAGCGCCTCGGCGCACGCCGGGTCGGTCACCGCGACCCCGGTCAGCAGCCCGGCCGGCAGGTCGAGGTCGACGCCGTCCAGCGGGCCGAGCCGCACACCGCGCAGCCGCAGCGCGCCGCGCACCGGCTCCGGCACGGCCTGCGTGCCGCCGGTGACGGCGGGGTCCGCGGCGAGCACCGCGGCGATCCGCGCGGCCGACGCACGGCCCTGCGCCAGCTCCGCGTTGACCCAGGCGAAGGTCTCCAGCGGCCCCAGCAGGAAGAGCGCGAGGCCCACCGCCGACACCAGCTGCCCGAGGCTGAGCGAGCCGTCGAGGGCCAGCCGCCCGCCGACCAGCGCGATCAGCGCGATGAAGCCGCCGGTCAGGGAGAGCACCAGCCCGGTCTGCCAGGCCTCCGCGCGGGCGGCCCGCAAGGTGGCGGTGAGCGAGGTCCGGCTCGCCGTGCGGTACCGCGCGACGGCCGCCCGCTGGGCCCCCAGTCCCTTCAGCACCCGCAGCCCGGACACCAGGTCGGCGGCCACTCCCGCGGCCTGCGCGGCCCGCTCCTGCTCGGCCTCGCTGCGCCGCTCCAGGGGCTTGCCGAGCAGGTGGCCCAGCCACAGCAGCACCGGGGTGCCGAGCAGCACGATCAGCCCCAGCGGCACGGATATCACCAGCAGGGCCACCGCGCTCACCGCGATGCCCGCGACGGCCCAGGCGCCGCTCATCAGCGCCATGTTGACCGCGCCGACGCGCCGGGCGTCCTCGGTGGCCACATTGGCCAGCTCGCCGGGCAGCCGCCCCTCCTCGGCGCCGCCGCGGGCGTCGAGCACCCGGCGCAGCACGGCCAGCCGGAGGGTGTGCGCGCTCTCCTCGGCCGCCCGCTCACCGGCCCGCGCGCCCAGCCGGAAGCTCCACGACAGGCACACGTACACCACGGCGAGCACGGCCAGCCAGACCACCAGCCGCCGGCCGTCGCGTCCGGCCACCGCCTGGTCGACGACGATCCCGACGAGCACCGGGACCATGGCTTCCCCCAGTTGGTGCACGGCGCCGAGGACCGCGCCCAGCGCGCAGCCGCGTGCCTGCCCCCTGACCGAGCGCGCCAGGACGTCCCGCCCGGACACTTCCGCTGCTCCCACCGGCCACCCTCCGCATCCGGACCGCGCTCCCGGACTCCAGCCCCGGAAAACTTAGGGCAGGCTATCTTAACTTCGCGGGTGGTGCGGCTGCGGGAGCCCGGCCGCTCCGCGGAGGCGGCGCCGTCGCGCGGTCGGATCCGCCGCGCGCTCGCCCTGTTGACGGAGCCGTGCCACTCCCGCTTAGGTTAGCCTCACTTGACTTGACGGTGACGGGGGAGCACGCATGAGCCTGGACGAGGCCTACCGGCAGCTCGCCGAGGCGTGCGAACTCGACCTCACGGTCGGCGCGCCCGGCCCCGCGGACGGGCCGGACTGGGTGGACGGCGGCCGACTGGCGCGCGATCCGGCCGCCCTGCGGGCATGGCTGGACGACGAGGCCGACCGCATCGGGGCGGCGTGCGGGAAGCGGCTGCCCGGGCACGTCGCGGCCTCCCGGGCGCTGCACGGCTACCTCTGGTCGGTCGGCCTGCTGATCAGCGGCCCCTGGTATCTGCAGCGCCGGGTGCCGCGGCTGCGGCCCGAGGACGTCCGGTTGGGGCCCGGCGGCGCCCTGCACGTCGTCCCCGCCCCCTTCGCCTGCCTGCCCGCCGATCCGGCCGCCGGACGGCCCGAGGCGACCGTGCTGGACGGTGAGCGGGAGCTGCGCGCCGAGCTGCGCCGTGCGGTGGCCGACCACGTCGCCCCGCTGTTCGCCGCGCTGCGGCCCCATCTCCGGCGCGGGGAGCGGGCGTTGTGGGGGATGGCGGGCGACGACCTGATCGGGGGGCTGTGGGATCTCGGCGCGGCCCTGGGGGACGAGGAGCACGGCGCCGCGCTCGCCACCCTGGTGCTCCCCGGCCCGCGGGCGCCCTTCCCCGGCGGTGCGGACTTCCGCAGGCTGCCGGACGGGGAGGGGCTGACCCGGACCCGGGCCGGGTGCTGCCTCTACTACGTCGTCGACCCGGACGACATCTGCGGCACCTGCCCCCGCAGGCGCGCGGGGGCAGCTGCCGCTCCCGCCGGTCAGCCGATCGGGATGCCGGGGTTGACCAGTCCGTTGCCGCCGGTCACGGTGTTGTCCGCGGCGACGGTGACGGGGCAGGCGGCCGCGTCGTAGTTCGTGACGTGGATGGCCCAGCGGTCCGGGCCGGTCGCGCCGGTCAGGTCCGAGGTGTTGCCGCGGAAGACGGTGCCGCAGCCCCAGCCGTCGAACTGGCTGTGCGTCTGGAAGCCGTCGTTGGTGGTGCGGCTGCCGCGGTTGCCGGTGACGGTGTAGCCGTTGCCCTTGACGTCCACCCACGAGTCGTCGTAGTTGGCGCCGGTCAGGCCGCTGCCGTCGAAGGTGTTGCCGGAGATCACGCCGCCGGTGGTGCCCTCCTTGATGTCGACGTTCTCGCCGCCGATGTTCGGGCCGATGACGTTGTCGCTGATCCGCACGTGGTCGCTGGTGTCGGTCAGGGTGTTGGCGGTCCCGACGTAGACGCCCTCGCCCATGCCGTTGCCCGAGGTGCCGGTGTCGTGGATGAAGGAGTTCTGCACCACGCCGTAGCTGCTGGAGGTGCGGAAGTGCACGCCCTCCATCGTGGTGCCGTACACCTGTACACCGTCCACGGTGACGTGGTCGGAGGAGTCGATCATGATGCCCTTCTGGGCATGGGTCAGGGTGATGCCGCGGATCGTCCAGTACGGCGAGGAGGTGAGCTGGACGACGTTGCCGCCGCCGCCGGAGGTGGTCAGGACGGCGTTGCGTGAGCCGGTCAGGACGATGGGCGCGGCCGCGGTGCCGGCGGCGGTGATCTTGAAGTTGCCGGTGTAGGTGCCGTCCGCGAGGGAGATGGTCTGGCCGGGCCGGGCCGCGGTGAGCGCGGCCTTGAGCGACTTGCTGTCCGTCACCTGCACGAGCTGCCCGGCCGGGGGTGCGGTGGTGGGCGCGCCGGTGGGGGTCGCGGTGGCGGTGGCCGTGGCGGTCGCGGTCGCGGTCGTCGGCGGGGTGGTCGTGGGCGCGGTGGTGCCCCCGGCGGCCGGGCCGCTGAGCACGGCGTCGTCGGCGGAGACCGCGCCCGAGGCGTACCAGCCGCTGACGGTGACGGTGAGCGAGGTGGTCGAGGCGGCCGCGGTGACGTCCAGCGAGAGCGGCGCCCAGTCCGCGGCGGCGGTCCAGGTGGAGCGGGAGACCCCGGCGCCGGACACGGCGAGCTGCGCGTACGGGCCCTTGACCCACACGCTCAGCGCGTACTGCCCGCCGGGCCGGACCGCGACCGTCTGCGAGCAGGCCGCGGTGTCGGAGCCGGTCGGGGTGGACAGCAGCGCGTACGTCCCCGAGTGCGGGGCGCTCGCGGTGACGGCCGACTGCCCCGAGCACGTCCACCCGGCGGCGGTGCCGCTCTCGAAGCCGCCGTTGGCCAGCAGGTCGGAGGTGTCGTCCGCGGACGCGGCGCCGGGCGTGAGGGCGAGCGCCGCCGCCGCGGTGGCGAGGGCGGCCGCGGTCGCGGCCAGGGCGGCGCGGGCGGAGCGGCGTGGGGGGAGGGGCATGACGGGTGCCTCCAGGGGCGGTGGGGGGATACGGCCGCGGCCGTGCCCGTACCCGTGCGCCACGCCGCGGCGGCTGCGACAAGGGGTAGCGGCGGCCGCGGGGGCGCGTCAAGAGGCGGGACGACACAAGGACTAGACCAATCCGGCCCGGATCCGCGTACTGCCGCCCCGTTCCCGCCGTCCCCGGAAGGACCGGCCCCGAAAAGACCTCCCGGCGCGTGACCGCCCGTCAGCCCGTCATCGGCGCGCCCGGCGCCTCCGCGGTGCTGACCCGCGGCAGCGCGTACGGGTGCTCGTCGCGCAGCCAGGCGACCAGCCCCTCGCGCACCACGCAGCGCAGGTCGAAGAGGTCGCCCGCGTCCTTCGCGGTGAGCAGCGCCCGCAGCTGGAGGGTCGTCGGGGTGGTGTCGATCACCACGAGGTTCCACGCCCGGTGGTCCCACTCGGGGGCCTGCTCCAGGATCTCGTGCAGCCGTTTGCGCATGGCGTCGACCGGCGTCGCGTGGTCGACGTGCAGCAGGACCGTCCCGGTCATGCGCGGGTCGCCGCGCGTCCAGTTCTCGAACGGCCGGCCCGTGAAGTAGGACACCGGCATCGTGATGCGCCGCTCGTCCCAGGTCCGGACGACGAGGTAGGTCAAGGTGATCTCCTCGACCGTCCCCCACTCGCCGTCCACCACGACGTTGTCGCCGATCCGCACCATGTCGCCGAAGGCGATCTGCAGCCCCGCGAAGAGGTTGCCCAGCGTGGACTGGGCGGCGACACCCGCGACGATGCCGATGATCCCGGCGGAGGCCAGCATCGAGGCCCCCAGCGTGCGCATCGCCGGGAAGGTGAACAGCATCGAGGCCGCCGCGATCACGCCCACCGCCGCGGTGAACACCCGCTGGATGAGCGTCGACTGGGTGCGCAGCCGGCTGATCTTCGCCACGTCCCGGGAGACGGCCGCGTAGCGCGCGTACGCAGAGTCGGTGACGGCGGTCACGCCCCGGACGGTGAGCCACGCCGTGGCGGCGATCAGCGTCAGGGTGAGCACCTCGCCGGTGGCCGTGAGGTGCCGCCCGCGCACCACGTGCGCGGCGCGGTAGCCGCCCCGCAGGATCGCCGCGCAGATGAGCACCTGGAGCGGCAGCCGGCAGCGGCGCAGCAGGTGCCACAGCGGCGTCTCGGGGTGCCGGGCGTCGGCCGCGCGCAGCGCCCTGTCGACGGCGTAGCCCACGGCGACCGTCACCGCCGCCGCCGTACCCACCACCACAACCGGTCGCAGCGCGTCCTCCATGCCCACTCCCGTCGTCACCTCCGCGTCGCTCCGCGATGCCGCCGCCCGGCGGCACCCGGTACGCGTACCCGCTGCACGGCGCCCAACCCTGTGACGCGGGTCGCTCCTGGCCGGGCCCCCGCGGCGGCCCGCCGCGCGGCGGTCGGAGCGGCCGTTCGGCACCTGTCCGGAATCCCTGCTACCGGTGTCGCGATGGCTGCGTACGACGCGGGCGCCACGGGGCGGCCGCTCGCCGCCACCGCCCGGTGCGCCGAGGCGCCCCGGCCCCCGGGCGGACCACCGCGGCGTACGGCGAAGCCCTGCTCGGCGCCGCCGAAGCGGCTCTCTGCGCGGGGCCGCCGTCCCGTCGGCGGAAGGTGCGGGGCACGGGTGCGCGGGCGCCGCCGCGGCGGCGTGCTACGCAGCGTGCGCGTGGTCGAGGATGTCTGAAAACCGTAGGAGTCAAGGAGGTTGACGGCCCGCCACATCCCCTGACAAGATCCCGATTCTTCGGTGTCCGAGATGTGGTGACGGGGGTTTCACATGCCGATGGGAGCGCTCCCATGAAGATCGGTACCGGCGCGGACGGCCGGGCGCCGTCCGCTCCCGCGGGGGCCGCTGCGGCGGTCAAGCAGTACGTCGACGACCTCACGCTGGCGCTCGCGCAGATCGAGGTGGCGGCGGTGGCCGACGTCCTGGACTGCCTCGTGGACGCGCTGCGCGAGGGCCGCCGGGTGCTGGTCGCGGGCAACGGCGGCAGCAGCACCGCCGCGCTCCACATCGCCGCCGACCTGGCCGCGGCCTCCCAGCCGTTCGGCCCGGAGCGGCAGGCCGTGGCCCTGACCGAGAACATCGCCCGGGTCACCGCGATCGCCAACGACTACTCCTACGACGAGATCTTCTCCCGGCAGCTCCCGTCCTGGGCCCGCCCCGGCGACGTCCTGCTGCTGCTGAGCGTCAGCGGCCGCTCGCCCAACCTGGTGCGGGCCGCCGCGACCGGCCGCGAGCTGGGCATGACGGTGCTGGCCGCGCTCGGCGCCCCGGGCGACGTCGCGGCGCTCGCCGACCGGCACGTCGTCCTCGGCCAGGCGGACTACGGCCTCACCGAGGACCTGCACGTCTCCCTCGGCCACATGGCCGTCCGCGTCCTGGGCGGCGGCGAGGCCTGCCGCGTCCCGGCCGCCGCCGGCGCCGAGGGCGGGGGGTGAGGGCGATGAGCCGGTTCACCTCACGGGTCTTCCTGACCGTCCGCTACCTCGTCGGCCTGCTCGGGCTGACCCTGACCCGTACCTCGACCGAGCTGACCAGCTTCCGCATCCACGCAGGACACGGCCGGCACGACGGCTCCACGCCGCCGCCGGCGGAACTCGCGGCCGTCCTGGACGACCGCAACCCGCAGCTGCAGCAGCTGCGGGCGCGCTACCGCCGACTGGACACGCCCTACCGCCCCGGAAGCTTCTGGCGCCGCAGCCGCCGGCTGCGCGACCTGAACCTGACGTTCTTCCGCGGCGACAACGCCTACGTCTGGCAGCTGCGCCAGGTCGGCGACAACGCCCGGCTGAAGTTCTTCCTGCTCGCCCAGTACATCAGCCGGCAGGACACCCACAAGCTGCTGGAACGCACCGCCGAGGACGGCGCCTTCGGCTGCTGGGCGTTCGACTTCCAGGGGCTGCCGACCGCGAGCCGCGACCTGCTCGACTCCGTCAACGAGATGTACTTCCTCGACCGGCACTGGGACCTGCTGTCCCGCGAGGGCTTCACCGTCCTCGACATCGGCGCGGGCTACGGCCGCCTCGCGCACCGGATGTCGGAGTGCGTCCCCGGCCTCACGCGCTACCTGTGCGTCGACGCGATCCCCGAGTCGACCTTCCTCAGCGAGCAGTACCTGCGCTTCCGCAAGGCGTCCCGGGCGGCCGTGATCCCGCTGGACGAGATGGCGGAGCGGCTGGAGGGCGAGCGGCCGGACCTGGCCGTCAACATCCACAGCTTCTCCGAGATGCCGCTGTCCGCGATCGAGGCGTGGATCGGGCTGCTCGCCCGGCTGGACGTGCCCGCCCTGATGATCGTGCCCAACGAGGGCGACAAGCTGCTCAGCCTGGAGAACGACTACCTGCGCACCGACTTCACCCCGGTCCTCGAACGCCACGGCTACGTCCTCGCCGCCCGCGAGCAGACGATCGCCGACCCCGACGTACGCGAACTGGTCGGCGTCGGCGACTGGTTCATGCTCTTCCGGCGCGAGCCTGCGACGCCGGCCCAGGACGCGACGTGACGGGCGGCACGGCGGCCGCCGAGGCCGCGGCGGACGTACGCGAGCGGGTCGCGCTGGAATTCGCCGGGCTGGACGGCGGGGGCGCCGAGCTGACGTGGGGCCAGCGGTTCGTCTGGGACATCCTGACGGCCCTCGCCCCGCACAACCACTTCATCAGCCTGCGGCTGCGCGTGCACCTGCCGCCGGACGCGACCCTGGAGCGGGTGCTCGGCGCCCTGCACGCCCTCGTCCGCCGCCACGAGGTGCTGCGCACCCGCTTTCCCGCGGGCCCGGACGGCGAGCCCCGGCAGGAGTGCGACGGGCAGGGCACGCTGGCCGTCGAGATCGCCGCGACCACGCCCGGCCTGGTCCGGCGGACCGCGGAGCGCGACGAGGACCGGCTGTGGCACGAGCCCTTCCGGCACGAGCGGGAGTGGCCACTTCGGGCGGCCGTGGTCACCGCGGGCGGCAGGCCGCGCCAGGTGGTGCTGGTCCTGTCGCACCTCGCGGCCGACGCGTGGGGCCTGACCGCGCTGCGCGCGGAATTCCTCGCGCTGCTGCGCGGCGGAGGTGCGGCGCAGGCACCGCCGCCCGGCGTCCAGTCCCGGGCCCGGGCCGCGTACGAGGCCTCGGAACCCGGGCGCCGGGCGGGCGAGGCATCCCTCGCCTACTGGCGGCGGGCGCTGGAGACCGCGCCGCAGACCGTCTTCCCCAACCGGCCCGAGCCGGGGGAGCGCCCGCTCTTCCCCGGTACCGGTCTGCGATCGGTCGCGCTGGCCGCCGCCGCGCAGGCCGTCGCGGGGCAGCTGCGGGTCAGCCCGTCCGCGGCGCTGCTGGGCGCGCTGGCGGCGATCCTCGGCGTTCGCACGGGCACCGGCGCCGTACCGCTCGCGCTCGCCACGGGCAACCGCCTCACGTCCGCGGACGCCGCCTCGGTGGGTACGTACTACCAGGTCGCGCCGGTGCTACTGCCGGTGGACGCGGGGTCGCTGGCCGCCACCGTACGGGCCGCGCACCGGGCGTCGTCGCTGGCCTATCTGCGCGGCAACAGCGATCCGCGCGAGGTCGCGCGGCTCACGGCCGCCGAGCGGACCCGGCGCGGGGCCGCGCTCGGGACGCTGAGCACGGTGAACATCGCCCCCGAGGCGGGCCCGGCGCTGCCGCCCGCGGCCCGTACCGCCGCCGAGCTGCGCGCGCTGACCGCGGAGACCGCGGTGGTGGACCTCGAAGGCCGCGACGAGGAGCAGCTGAAGATCTACTTCCACGTCAAGGCGCTGCGCTCGCGGGCGGTCGTCGAGCTGTTCACCGACAGCCGGTATCTGGACGCGGCGGGCGCGCGGGCGCTGCTGGCCGGTCTGGAGACCGTCCTCATCGAGCTGTTCGAGACCGGCGACCTGGATCTGGACCGGGTCGCGGAGCTGACCGGCGTCACCCCGCTCGGGCAGCCCGCGGACGCGGTCACCGCCGACCACTGCCGGATCTCCCCGGCGGCGGTGGGCGCCCTGCTCACGGCGCTGCCGGGGACGTCCGCCGCCCGGGTCTTCACCGAACCGGCGGGCGGGGAGGGGGACGGGCAGGGCGGCGGCGTGCGGCTGACCGGCTACCTCGTGACCGAGCGGCCCACGACACCGGAGCAGGTGCACGCCGCCGTGCTCGACCGCCTCGACGGCGCCCTGACCATGGCGCCGCACCACTACGTGCTGTGCCGCGACGCCCCCGACCGGCCGGAATCCCGCGCCGCGTGGGAGCGCGTGCCGGTCGTCTCCCAGGGCAGCGGCCGTCCGGGCGACCCGCCCGCGGCCGCGGGCCCGCCGCCAACCACCGACGCATCCCCGGGGGCCCGAACGTGCTGACCGTCGTCATCCCGACCTACAACCAGGCCGACTGCCTGGAGCTGACCCTCGGGGCGCTGACCCGCCAGACGGCCGGCCGGGACGCCTTCGAGGTCGTCGTCGCCGACGACGCCTCCGTCCAGGACGTCCGCGCGGTGGTCCGCCGCCACGAGGCCGCCCTCGACGTGCGCTACGTCCGCCACCAGGTCAACCGCGGCCGGTCGGCGGCGCGTAACACCGGCGCCGCGGTGGCCCGCGGGGACCGGCTGCTGCTCATGGACGCCGACTCCATAGCCTCCCCGGGCCTGGTCGAGCGGCACCTGCGCCGGCCCGGCGACACCGGCCCCGAGGTGGTCTACGGCCGCCGGACCGAGCCCAGCTGGGGCACCTTCGCGGCGCTGGCCGAGGGCACACCGCCCGCCGACGGCACCCTGCTGCCGATGGAGGGCGACCACCGCGACCTGCCGCAGACCGACCCGGCCGCCTTCGACGTCTACCGGCGCACGGGCTGGATGTTCGGCTTCACCCACAACCTCTCGCTGCCGCGCGACCTCTACGAGGCGGTCGGCGGGTTCGACGAGTCGTTCGTGCAGTGGGGCTACGAGGACACCGACTTCACGTACCGCATCTACCGGCACTTCGGCCGCGACAGCAGCCGCTTCCGCTACGAGCCCGCCGCCGTGTGCCACCACGCCCCGCACTTCCGGGACTGGACGACGGAATGGGAGCGGACCAAGCCGGTCCTGCCCTTCCTCGTCGACAAGTACCGGCACTACGACATCGAGTTCTTCACCCACCCCTCGGACAACCACCGCCGGGT
Organism: Streptomyces sp. NPDC021020; assembly: GCF_044333285.1. NCBI lineage: Bacteria > Bacillati > Actinomycetota > Actinomycetes > Kitasatosporales > Streptomycetaceae > Streptomyces > Streptomyces sp. NPDC021020. The sequence goes on along the minus strand of NZ_JBIRQQ010000007.1, from coordinate 194,609 downwards.
CGCCCGCACGCTGCCCTTCTACGAGGACTGCCGGGAGTTCCTGCGCGACCACCCCGGCCGCCTCCCCGCCGACCGGGTCGCCAAGGCGCTCGGCCTGCCGGCCGGCGCGAGCAGCCTGTGGATCGGCTTCGACCTCGCCGCCGCGGCCGCCGCGGGCCGCGTCACCACCGTCGACCACGGCGCCCCCTTCGGGCCCGGCAACCCGCACCTGTTCGGGGTGCGCACCCACTACCCGGACGGCGCCTTCGACGCCGCCGTTCACCTCGACCTGTGGCGCATGCTCACCCCCATCGACCTGTCCGCGCTGGTCATGGACAGCTTGCGCATCGCGCGCACCGCGCTGCTCGTCCGCTCCAAGCACGTCCACCGGGACCCCGCCGACGGCATCGGCATGATCGACGACCTCGGCTACCTCGTGTCGATGCTCGGCCCCCGCTACGAGGCCGGGATCCACCACGAGGACGACGAGATCGCCGTCCTCGCCCTCGCACCGCGGGAGGACGCCCGATGACCGCCCCGGCGCCGGGCGCGGTGGCCGCCGTCGCCTTCGACCTCGACGGCACGCTCGTCGACCTGGAGCGCTTCCACCACGACGCGTGGCTCGCCGCCGCCCGGCAGGCGGGCGTGACCCTCACCCGCGAGCAGGCGCAGCACCGGCTGCCGCACCTCATCGGCGGTCCCGACCCGCTGGTCGCGGCCGAGATCGCGGCCCTCTCCCCGTCCGGCGCCCCCGCCGCCGGCATCCTCGCCGCCAAGCACCCCGCCTTCGACGAACTCGTGGGCCGCGTCCCGGAGATCGTGCCGCGCGCCGGGGTCCGCACCGTCCTGGAGGGGCTGCGCGACCGGGGCGTGCCGCTGGCCGTCGGCACCGCGACCGGGCGGGACACCGCGCTGACCGTCCTGCGCCGCGCAGGGCTGCTGGAGTTGTTCGGCGAGGCCCGGGTCGTCGCCGCGCAGGACGTGCCGCGGCTCAAGCCCGCGCCGGACGTCTATCTGGCGACCGCCCGGCTGCTGGGCGTGCCCGCCGGGCGGCAGCTCGTCTTCGAGGACTCCGCCACCGGAGCGGCCGCCGCCCGCGCGGCGGGCAGCCCCGTCGTGGCCGTCCCCACCGTCCACGACCCCGACTACCTGCGGCGCTTCGACGAGCTGGGAGCCCTGGCGGTGGCCGGGGAGTGGGCGGAACCGGACCTGACGTCCCTGCTCGACCGCCTGCTCGGCGGCGACACCCGCAGCGCAACCGTGCGAGCCGCGTATGTCCGCGCCTGACCGCGACCCGGCCGCGGACCGGGCGGTCCCCGCCGCCGACCGCGGGCCGCTCACCGCCGCGCAGCGCCGGCTGTGGTTCCTGAACCGACTCGACCCGGACGACGCCGCGTACACCATCTCCGCCGCCGTACGGCTGCGCGGCGACCTCGACACCGACCGGCTCGTCCGCGCGCTGGACTGCGTCGTCGCCGGGCACGAGAGCCTGCGCACCCGCTTCACCGACCGCGACGGCGAGCCCGTGCAGGAGGTGCTGGCGCCGCGCACCACACCGGTGCACCGCGCCGACGTCCACAGCGAGGAGGAGCTGCGCGGGGCCGTGGAGGAGCTGATCCGGCGGCCGTTCGACCTCGCCGAGGGGCACCTCGTCCGGGTCGGGCTGCTGCGGGCGGGTCCCGCCGACCACGTGCTGTGCGTCGTCACGCACCACATCGTCGGCGACGGCTGGTCGCTCAACCTGCTCTACCGGCAGACCGCCGACGCCTACCGCGGCAGCGCCCCCGTGCCACCGGCCCTGCGCTACCTCGACCACGCCCGCGCCGAGAAGGCCGCGGACGAGGCCTCGCTCGCCTTCTGGCGCAAGGCCCTGGAGCAGCCCCCCGCGCTGGAACTCCCGCTGGACCGCCCCCGCCCGGCCCGCCGCACCTCGGCCGGCGTCGCGGTGCTGCGCTCCTTCGACGACGGCACCTGGGACGAGGTGCAGCGCGTCGCCCGCGAGCTGCGCTGCACCCCCTTCATGGTGCTGATGACCGCCTACCAGCTGATGCTCGGCCGGCTCACCGGCCAGGACGACCTGTGCGTCGCCACACCGGTCGCCGGGCGGGACGAGGTGGCCGCCGAGTCGGTCTTCGGCTACTTCGTACGGATGCTGGTGCTGCGCGCCGACCTGTCGGGGGAGGTGGCCGTACGCGACCTGGTCCGCCGCACCCGCACCGCCTGCATGGGCGCCTTCACCCACCAGGAGGTCCCCTTCGAGGAGCTGGTCGCCGACCTCGGGCTCGCCCGCGACCCCGGCCGCAACCCCTTCTTCCAGGCCGTCTTCACCCTGCACTCCACCATGGACGTCTCGGCGACCGGCTTCGACGGGGCCGAGGGCTTCCCCGGCGTCACGGCCGAGGGGTACGGCGACGGGCCGCGGCACACCCTCACCGACATCGCCGTGGACGTCTTCGTCACCCCGACCGCGATCAACGCCCGGGCCGGGCAGGACCGTATGGACGTGCTGCTCACCGCGAGCGCCGACGTCTTCGCACCGGAGACCGCGGAGCGGTTCGCCGACCGCTTCGCCGCCGTGCTGCGCGCCGTCCTGACCGGCCTGGACACCCCCGTACGCGACCTGCCGCCGGTCGGCGCCGACGACGAGGCCGAGCTGATCGCGCTCGGCACCGGCCCGGCCGTCCCCGGCGGCCCGCCACTGCTCGACGCCGTCGCGGCGGCCGTCGCCGCCGCGCCCGACGCGGTCGCCGTCCGCAGCGGCGCCGACGAGGTCGGCTACCGGGAGCTGTGGGAACGCGCCGGGGCGCTCGCCGAGGACCTGCGTGCGGCGGGCGTGGAACCCGGGCACCTGGTCGCGGTGAGCCTGCCGCGCGGGCCCGGGCAGATCGCCGCGTTGCTCGCGGTCTGGCGCGCCGGGGCCGGGTACCTCCCCCTCGATCCCGTGCTGCCCTGGATCCGCCGGGACACGATGACCGCGCAGGTCCCGGTGGCCGCGGTCGTGACCGCCGCCGGTGTCGGACCCGGCGCGGAGAACCCCGTGCGGGTGCCGGACCCGGGCTACGTCCTGTTCACCTCCGGCTCCACCGGCACACCCAAGCCCGTCCTGGTCGGGCGCGCCGCGCTGCGCGAACGCGCCGCGTGGATGGCCGGGGCCTACGGGCTGACCGCCGCCGACCGCGTCGTGCAGTTCGCCGACCTCGGCTTCGACACCCACGCGGAGGAGATCTGGCCCGCGCTGGCCACCGGCGCCACGCTGGTGCTGCTGCCCGGCGGGACACGCACCCTGCCCGACGTGCTCGCCGCCGACGCGGACGTCACCGTGCTGGACCTGCCCACCGCGTACTGGCAGGCGCTGCTCGACCTCGGCCCGGCCTGGCCGCAGGCGCTGCGGCTGGTGATCCTCGGCGGCGAGCAGGTGGACGCCTCCGCGGTCGCCCGCTGGCGCGAGCGGCACGGCGACCGCGTCCGGCTCGTCAACACCTACGGCCCGACCGAGGCCGCGGTCATCGCCACCGCGACCGACCTGACGGCCGCCGACACCCTCCGCCGCCCGCCGATCGGCCGCCCCCTCGGCGGGGTGCGCGCGTACGTGCTGGACGCCGCAGGACGCCTGGTGCCGCGCGGCACGGCGGGCGAGCTGCACCTGGCCGGCGGCGGGCTCGCCGACGGCTACCTCGGCCGCCCCGACCTCACCGCCGAGCGCTTCGTCCCCGACCCGCGCGGCGGCGGCCGGATGTACCGCACCGGCGACCGCGTCCGCTGGCGCACCGACGAGCCCGTGCTGGAATTCCTCGGCCGCCTCGACCGCCAGCTCAAGGTGCGCGGCGTGCGCGTCGAACCCGGTGAGGTCGAGGCCGTGCTGACCGCCCACCCGGCCGTCGGCCAGGTCGTCGTCACCGCCGCCGGACAGCTGCTCGTCGCGTACGTCACCGGCTCCGCCACCCCGGAGGAGGTACGCGCCCACGCCGCCGGGCGGCTGCCCGCGCTGCTGGTGCCCGGCGCCGTCGTCGTCCTGCCCGCGCTGCCGCTCACCGCCAACGGCAAGGTCGACCTCGCCGCGCTGCCCGCCCCGGCCGCGGGCGCCGCCCCGGGCACCTTCCGGCCGCCGCGCACCGACGCGGAGCGGCTGGTCGCCGAGGTCTTCGCGGACCTGCTGGCGGCCGAACGCGTCGGCGCCCTGGACGACTTCTTCGCCCTCGGCGGCCACTCCCTGCTGGCGGTGCGGGCGATCGGCCGCCTGCGCGCCGCCGTGGGCCTCGATCTGCCCGTCCGCCTGCTGTTCGAGCGGCCCACGGTCGAGGCGTTCGCCCAGGCGGTGGAGGCCGAACTCGTCGCGGAGATCGGGCGCCTGACGGACGAGGAGACGGCGAGGGAGCTCGCCGGCGGAACGGGGGCACCGTGACCGCCCCCGTCGCCCGGTACGTCCTGCCGGCGGTGGGCCCGGCTCCCGCGCCGGTCGCGGGCCCGGCTCCCGCGGCGGTCGCGGCACGGGCCGTCCGCGCCCGGTGGCGCCGGCTCGTGCGGCGCCGCCCGACCCCGGCCACGGCGGCGGCCGCGGTACGGGCCGTACCGCGTTCCGGCAGCGCCGGAAGCCCGCGGCCGGCCCCGATCCGGGCGGGCCGCGACGCGGCCCCCGCCGCCGCGAGCCCGCCGCCGGACCGCGCCGCCCGTACCGTCCCGGCCCCCGGGCCCGGCACCGCACCCACCGCCCGGGAGGCGCGATGAGCACCCCGCGACCGGGCGCCGACGTCCGCGCCGCCGCCGCTGCCCGTACCGCCCTCACCGTGCCGCAACTGCTCGCCGCCCGCGCCGCGGCCCAGCCCGGCCACGTCGCCGTGACGCAGGGCGCCGACGCGCTCTCCCTGAGCGCCTGGCAGGCCCGTACGCAGGCGGTCGCCGCCGGGCTGCGGGCCGCGGGGGTACGGCCGGGCGAGCGGGTCGGGCTGCTGTACGGGGCCCGGGACTGGATCGCGTACGCCTGCTCCTACACCGGCGTGCTCGCCGCCCGAGCCGTCGCCGTACCGATCTCCACCCGCACGGCGCCCGCGGAAGCCGCGTACATGCTGGAGCACAGCGGCGCGACCGCGCTGCTGCACGGGCCCGGCGCCGAGCGCTTCGACACCCCCGTACGGCTGCGCTGGGGCCCGCAGGACGTCGCCGCACTGCCGCAGGCCCGGCCGGTCGAGGGGCCGCGGCCCGGCGACCCGGCGCAGATCCTCTACACCTCGGGCACCACCGGGCGGCCCAAGGGCGTGCTCGCGGCGCACGCCAACCTCACGTACGGCATGCGGCTCGACCCGCCGCTGCGGACCCTCGCGCACTCCCGGGTCTTCCTGCACGCCTTCCCCATCGGCACCAACGCCGCCCAGACCATGCTCTTCAACGCGCTCACCGCGCACCCGGGGATGCTGGTCACCGCGCGCTTCGCGCCCGACCCCTTCGCGCGGCTGATCGAGCAGCACCGGGTGGGCAGCGTCTTCGTCGTCCCGGCGATGGCGATCGAGCTGCTCGCCTCCGGCGCGCTGGAGCGGTACGACACCTCCGGCGTCGCGCTGTTCGGCTCCACCGCCGCCGCGCTGCCGCCCAGCGTCGCGACCGGGCTCGCCGCAGCGCTGCCCGGCGCGACGATCGTCAACTACTACACCTCCACCGAGGCCGCGCCCACCCAGACCAGCATGATCTTCAGCCCGCGGCGGCCCGCGGCCATCGGCCTCGCCGCCGCGGGCGGCGCGCTGCGGGTGTGCGACGCGGACGGGCGGGCGTGCCCGGCCGGGGTGACCGGCGAGGTGTGGATGCGCAGCGCGGGCGGCGCGCCCCGCTCCTACCTCGGCGACCCCGGCGCCACCGCGCAGGTCTTCCGGGGCGGCTGGACGCGGATGGGCGACATCGGCTACCTCGACGCCGACGGCTACCTCTTCCTCGTCGACCGGGAGAGCGACGTCATCAAGAGCGGCGCGGACAAGGTGTCGACGATCGCCGTCGAGGCGGCGCTGCACGAGCACCCGGACATCGTCGAGGCGGCCGTCCTCGGCCTGCCCGACCCCGTCCTCGGGCGCGCCCCCGCCGCGGTGCTCGTCGCCACCCGCGAGCTGCGGCTCGCCGAGGTGCGCCGCTTCCTCGCCACCCGCCTGGCCGCCCACGAGCAGCCCAGCCGCATCGCCCACGTCGGCGAACTGCCGCGCAACGCGGGCGGCAAGGTCGTCAAGCACCGTCTGCGCGAGCTCTTCGAGCAAGCGCCGGCGGCGGCACGCACGAGCGCGGAGCCCGTCGCGGGGGCGGACACGACGCCCGGCGCGGGCACGGGCGCGAACCCCGGCGGGAGCGGGGGCGCGGACCCCGGCGCGGGTGCCGGAACGGGCACGAAGCCCGGCGTCGGCGCGGGCGAGGGTGCCGCCAACGGTGCGAGGCCCGGCGGGAGCGCGGGCGCGAACACCGGCGCAGGCGCCGGAACGGGCACGAAGGCCCGCGCGGGTGCGGGCACCAACCCCGGCACGGGTGCGGGTGCGGGTGCCGGTGACGGCGCGAAGCCCGGCGCGGGTGCCGGAACGGGCACGAAGCCCGGCGTCGGCGCGGGCGCGGGCCTCGGCGCGGGCGAGGGTGCCGCCAACGGCGCGAGGCCCGGCGGGAGCGCGGGCGCGAACACCGGCGCAGGCGCCGGAACGGGCGCGAAGCCCCGCGCGGGCGTGGGCACCAACCTCGGCGCGGGCGTCGGCAACGGCGCGGAACCCGGCGCGGGCGCCACCACAGACACCAGCGCCGGCGACGGCAACAGCACAGGAGAGGGAGCGGCGACACATGGCTGAGGCAGCGACCGGCATTCCCATGACCCCCGCCCAGCAGGGGCTGTGGTTCGCCGAGCGGGCCATCGGGGCGTCGGCGGCGTACCTGGTCCCGGCGATCGTGACCGCGCCGGACGGTACCGGGCCCGGCGCCTTGGACGCGGCCTGGGCCGCGCTGGCCCTGCGGCATCCGCTGCTCGCCGCGACCGTCGCGGAGACGGACGGCGAACCGCTGCTGCACCCCGGCGCCCCGACGCCGGTCGTGCACCGCGCCGTCACCGCGGACCGGCTCACCGGCGAGCTGGCCGCCGAACTCGCCGCCGGCTTCGACTTCGCGGACACCGGCGGGAGCGCCGGGCCGTTCGCCCGCTGCACGGTGCTGCGGGTCGACGACGGGCGCACCGTCGTCATGGCCGTCGCCCACCACCTCGTCCTGGACGGGCTCGGCCGCGACATCCTCGTCGCCGACCTCGGCGCCGCGGTCGGCGGCACCGACCTGGGCGCGGGCGACCTCGGCACCTTCGCCGCCCTCGCGCAGGCGCAGACCGGGCGCGTCGCCGACGCCCTGCCCGCCGCGCGGGACTTCTGGGCGCGGCGGCCCGTACCGCCCGCCGACACCGTCCTGCCCGGGCTCGCCGCCACGCCCACCGCCGCCGAGCCCGCGACCCATCTCGACCTGGGCTGGACCCCGGAGCTGGACGCCGCCCTCGCCGCGGGCAAGGAGGCGCTGGGTGTCACCCGCTTCGAGGTGCTGCTCGCCGGGATCCACGCGCTGCTCGCCCGCTACGGCAACCCTCTGGTGTCGGTCGCGGTGGACGTCTCCACCCGGACCCCGCAGACCGCGGGCGAGCTGGGCATGTGGGTCAGCGAGCTGCCCGTCACACGCGCCGCCGACCCGCGGGCCTCCTTCGCCGAGCTGGCCCGCGCGGTGCGCGCCGAGGCCCGCGCCGTCTACGGCCACCGCGAGGTGCCCTTCGGCAGGGCGGTGCCGCACCTGCCGCCGCGGCTGGCGATGGCGCCCGTGTCGACCAGTTACATCCGGCTCGGCGCGGAGTCGGAAGGCCAGGCGTCCGCCCCGGTGGACCGGCTCTTCGCCACGGCGACCGTCCGCGCCGCGATGCACCTGCACTTCATCGACACCCCCGGCGGCCTCACCGGGCGCGTCCACATCCCCACCCGGCTGCTGCCCGCCGCCGACGGCGAGCGCGCCGTCGCCCACTTCCGCACCCTGCTCGCCGCGGCCCTCGCCGACCCCGACCGCCCGATCGGCGACCTCGACCTGCTGCTGCCCGCCGAAATCGCCCTGCTGGCCCGCCTCGACGGCCCCGCCCGCCCACGCCCCGCCACCACCGTCCTGGACCAGGTCCGGGCCGCCGCCACGGCCGCGCCCGACGCGATCGCCGTGACCGGCGGCGGCGACGCCCTGACGTACCGCGAACTCGTCGCCGCCGCACACCGCGTGGGCCACGGGCTGCGCCGCCGCGGCATCGGCGCGGGCGACGTCGTCGGGCTGTGCGCGCACCGCGGCACCGAGCTGGTCGCCGGGCTGCTCGGCGTCCTCGCCGCGGGCGCCGCCTACCTGCCGCTGGATCCGGCCCTGCCCCCGGCCCGGCTGGACTTCATCGCCGCCGACGCGGGCGTCAAGCTCGTCCTCGGCCACGCCGACGCCCTGCCCGGCGTCGCCGCGGGCCCCGCGGAACCGCTGCCGCTGGACGGCCTGGCCGCCTTCGCCGGGGAGCCGGAGACCGCGCCCGCCGCCACCGACCCGGACGGGCTCGCGTACGTCATCTACACCTCCGGCTCGACCGGCAGCCCCAAGGGCGTCGAGGTCGGCCACGCCGCGCTCGCCAACCTCGTCGCCGCCATCGGCGAGCTGACCGGCGCCGGCCCGGCCGACCGCTGGCTGCATCTGACCAGCCTGTCCTTCGACATCAGCGCCCTGGAGCTGTTCGCGCCGCTCACCGCCGGCGGCCGGGTCGTGGCCGCCGCCGACGCCGCCGTACGCGAGGGCGCCGCGCTCGCCCGGCTGATCGCCGAGGCCGGGATCACCCATGTGCAGGCGACCCCGTCCGGCTGGCAGCTGCTGCTGGACGCCGGCTGGACGGGCGCCCCGGTCACCGCCCTGTGCGGCGGGGAGGCGCTGCCGCTGCCGCTGGCCCGCGGGCTGCGCCCGCTCACCGCGCGCCTGTTCAACGTCTACGGCCCGACCGAGACCACCGTCTGGTCCGCGGCCGACGACATCCCCGCCGACCCCGGCCGGATCACCCTCGGCCGTCCGCTCGCCAACACCGCCCTGCGCGTCCTGGACGACCGGCTGCGGCCCGTACCGCCCGGCGTCCCCGGCGAGTTGTGCATCGGCGGCGCGGGGCTCGCCCGCGGCTACCGCGGCCGGCCCGACCTCACCGCCGAGCGCTTCGTCACAGGACCGGACGGCGCGCGCTGGTACCGCACGGGCGACCGCGCCGTGCTCGGGCCCGACGGGCGGCCGGAGTTCCTGGGCCGCTGGGACGACCAGATCAAGCTGCGCGGCCACCGCATCGAACTCGGCGAGATCGAGCGCGTCCTGCGGGACGCGCCCGGTGTCGCGCAGGCCGCGGTCGCCGTCCACGGCGGGGAGCTGGCCGCCTACCTCGTCGGCGGCGCCGACCCCACCGCGGTACGGGCGCACGCCGCCGAGCGGCTGCCGCGCTACATGATCCCGCGCGACCTCGTGCCGCTGGACGCGCTGCCGCTCACCTTCAACGGCAAGCTCGACCGTTCCGCCCTGCCCGCCCCCGGGGCACCGGACGGCGCGCCCGCCGAGGCGGCCCCCGCGGGCGACGCGGACCTGACCGCGGTCGTGACGGACATCTGGCGCGAGGTGCTGCGGGTCGAGGCGATCGCCCCGGACACCGAGCTGTTCGACCTGGGCGGCCACTCCCTGACGATCATGCAGATCATCGCCCGGATCCGCGACCGGCTCGGCGTCGAGATGCCCTTCGACGCCTTCTTCGACACCCCCACCGTCGAGGGGGTCGTCGCCACCGTCGACGAACTGCTGCAGGAGGAGAGCGCATGACCGCCCCCGCCACCCCGGAGTCCGGACTCCACCACGAGCTGGCCGGCCTTGTCGCCGAGGCCAGCGACGGCATGGTCACCGCGGCCGAGGCGCTGGAGGAGCCCGAGTCGCTGGGGCTGCTCGGCCTGACCTCGCTGGGCTTCGTCCGGTTGATCCAGGCCGTCGAGCTGCGCTACGGCGTCGCGGTGGGGACCGACGACGACCTGACCGCGCTGGACACCGTTCCCGCGCTCGCGGAGTACCTGCGCGCGCAGGGGGCCGCGCGGTGAAGGACATCGTCGACGCCGTCGTCTCCGGGCACACCGGCGCCCGGGAGATCGCCGCCCTGGAGCTGCCCGGCAGCTACCGGGCCGCGACGCTGCACAAGAGCGAGGCCGGCATGTTCGAGGGCATGGCCACCGCGGACAAGGACCCCCGCAAGTCGATCCACCTGGACGAGGTGCCGCTGCCAGAACTGGGCCCGGGCGAGGCCCTGGTGGCGGTCATGGCCTCCTCCGTCAACTACAACACCGTGTGGTCGTCGATCTTCGAGCCCGTGCCGACCTTCGCCTTCCTGGAGCGCTACGGCCGCCGCGGGGACCTGGCCGAGCGGCACGACCTGCCCTACCACGTCATCGGCTCCGACCTCGCGGGCGTCGTCCTGCGCACCGGCCCCGGCGTGACCAGGTGGCAGCCGGGCGACGAGGTGGTGGCGCACTGCCTGAGCGTCGAACTGGAGTCGGCCGACGGGCACGGCGACACCATGCTCGACCCCGAGCAGCGCATCTGGGGTTACGAGACGAACTTCGGCGGCCTGGCGGAGATCGCGCTGGTCAAGTCCAACCAGCTGATGCCCAAACCCGGCCACCTCACGTGGGAGGAGGCCGCGGCCCCCGGACTGGTCAACTCCACCGCCTACCGGCAGCTGGTCTCCCGCAACGGCGCCGGGATGAAGCAGGGCGACAACGTCCTGATCTGGGGCGCGAGCGGCGGACTCGGCTCCTACGCGACCCAGCTCGTCCTGGCGGGCGGCGGCACCCCCATCTGCGTCGTCTCCAGCGCGCACAAGGCGGCGATCTGCCGGGCGATGGGCGCCGAGGCCGTGATCGACCGCAGCGCCGAGGGCTACCGCTTCTGGCGCGACGAGCACACCCAGGACCCGAAGGAGTGGAAGCGCTTCGGCGGCCGCATCCGCGAACTGACCGGCGGCGAGGACGTCGACATCGTCTTCGAGCACCCCGGACGCGAGACCTTCGGCGCCAGCGTCTACGTCACCCGCAAGGGCGGCACCGTCGTCACCTGCGCCTCCACCTCCGGCTACACCCACGAATACGACAACCGCTACCTGTGGATGTCCCTCAAGCGCATCGTCGGCACCCACTTCGCCAACTACCGTGAGTCGTGGGAGGCCAACCGGCTCGTCGTGAAGGGCCGGATCCACCCCACCCTCTCCCGCGTCTACCCGCTGGCGCAGACCGGCCAGGCCGCGTACGACGTGCACCGCAACCTGCACCACGGCAAGGTCGGCGTGCTGTGCCTGGCGCCGCGCGAGGGCCTCGGGGTGCGCGACGAGGAGCTGCGCGCCCGGCACGCCGACGCCATCAACCGCTTCCGCACCGCCCCGCTCCCGGCCGGCTGACCTTCCGCGCCGGGCCTGTTGACCTTCACCCTGGGGGAGGACCCAGCATCGGCGGGGCCGGGCGACAGCGCCCGGTACGAGGAGGGCGGGCATGGAACTGCTGAGCATCGGCGCGTTCGCGCGGGCCTCCCGGCTCTCGCCCAAGGCCCTGCGCCTGTACGACGAGCTGGGTCTGCTGACCCCCGCGCGCGTCGACCCGGCCACCGGCTACCGCTCCTACGCGCCCGGGCAGCTGGAGCAGGCCCGGCTGGTCGCGTGGCTGCGGCGGCTGGGCATGCCGCTGGCCCGTATCCGGCACGTCTGCGCCCTTCCCACGGGGCAGGCCGCGCAGGAGGTACGCGCCTTCTGGGCCGGGGCCGAGGCCGACACCGCCGCACGGCGGGACCTGGCCGCCTTCCTCGTCGACCACCTCTCGGGGAAGGACCCGACCATGTCCGTCACCACCGCACCGCTCGCCATCCGCTACGCCGCCCTCTCCGACCGCGGCCTGGTCCGCGAACGCAACCAGGACACCGCCTACGCCGACGCCCACCTGCTGGCCGTCGCCGACGGCTACGGCGGCGCGGGCGGCCCCGCGAGCGCCGCCGCCGTGGGCGCGTTCGAGCAGCTGGACGCCGCCGCCCTCCCGGCGGGTGAGCTGCTGGGCGCCCTGGAGGACGCCGTCGAGCGGGCCGGACGCGCGGTGCACGGCGCCGCCGCGGCCGCCGACGCCGCCGAGTCCGGGACCACCCTCACCGCGATGCTCTGGACCGGGTCGCAGCTCGCCCTCGTCCACATCGGCGACTCCCGCGTCTACCTGCTGCGCGACGGGGAGCTGTTCCGCATCACGCACGACCACACCGTGGTCCGGGCGATGGTCGACGACGGCCGGCTGAGCCCCGACGAGGCCGCCTCGCACCCGCAGCGCTCGCTCCTGGTACGGGCGCTCGGCGGCGGCGCCGACGCCACCGCCGACCTCAAGCTCCAGGACGCCCGGCGCGGCGACCGCTACCTGCTGTGCTCGGACGGCCTGCCGTCCGCCGTGCCGACCGAGGAGATCCACCGGGTGCTCGCCTCGGCGGCGGAGCCCGAGCCTGCCGTCCGCGAACTGGTCGCCCTCGCCAACGGCCGCGGCGGCCCCGACAACGTCAGCTGCGTGGTCGCGGACGTGGTGGAGGCCCAGGGATAGCGGGCGCCGGCCTGCGCGGCTCATCGGGAAACGGCGTGGGGTGCGGGCTACTCCCGCACCCTGCAAAGGAGTTGACGGCGCGGGTATCCTGGGCAGGACGCATCGGCGCCCGCCCCGGCTCTCCTCCCGGGCGGGCCGAGTGGGGGAAGAAGGGTGCGTGCCCGATGGTGATCGGGCTGCTCTCCGCATGTGCCGCCGTGCTCTACGGCGTCACCGTCTCCGTCCTCGCCTTCACCGCGACCTTCGCCCGCCGTCCCGCCCTGCGCGGTGCGGCCCGCAGTACCCTCGCCGTCCTGGTGAGGGGCGCGGCGGTGGGAAGGGGGGCCGACCCGCTGGGCTGACCGCACGTCAGTCCAGGGCGGCGGCCAGGGTCGTACGCAGCCAGCGGTGGGCGGGATCGGCGTCGAGCCGGGCGTGCCACAGCTGGCGCACGTCGATGGCGGGCAGCGGCGCCGGGACGGGGAACCAGCGCAGCCCCAGCCCGTCCGCGTACGACTCGGCCAGCCGCCGCGGCACCAGCGCCACGTAGGGGCTGGACGCCACCAGCAGCGCCGCCACCGCGAAGGTCGGCACCACGACGGCGACCCGGCGGCGCAGCCCCGCCGCCTCCAGGACGTCGTCGAGCGGGCCCCGGCTGCGCCCCCGGCGGGAGGCCGAGACATGCGGGTGGCCGCACAGCTGCGCCAGGGTGGGCGGCTGCTCGCGGCCCAGCGGGCTCGTCGCGCGCACCACCGCGACGACCTGCTCGCGGTAGAGCCGGGCCGACCGGAGGTCGGGCGCCGCGTCCTCGCCGACGCCGATGTCCAGGTCGACCGTGCCGTCCCGCAGCGCCTCCGGGCTCTCGCTGCCCTCGGCCACGAAGCGCAGCACCACACCGGGCGCGGCCGCCGACGTCGCCGCCACGGCCGCCGCCGCGAGCGTCGCGGCCACCCCGTCGTTGATCCGGACGGTGAACGTACGCTCCAGGTCCGCGGGTCTGACCTCGCGGTCCGTGCTGACCAGCGCCGCGGCCTCCTCCAGCAGCGAGCGCACGCGCGGGGCGATGCGCAGCGCGTACGGCGTCGGCGCCATGCCGCGCCCGGCCCGCACCAGCACCGGGTCGCCCATCGCCCGCCGCAGCCGGGCCAGCGCGCGGCTGGCCGCCGGGACGGACAGGTGCAGCCGCTCCGCGGCGGCCGTCACGCTGGCCTCGGCGAGCAGGGCGTCGAAGACCCGGAGCAGGTTGAGGTCGAGTTCGGCGGGCGGAACGGTCATACGGGAGAGTCTAGGTTGCGTCGTGAGCAAGCGTGCCTTGCCAAAGTTGCGTGGCAGGAAAGTGCCGGGTTTTCCTAGCGTCGCGGGCATGGGAATCAACGGACTCGACATCCCGCCGGCGCCCGCGCCGGCCGCACCGCCCGCGCGGCGCCAGGGCGTGGTGCTCGCCCTGATGTGCGCCTGCGTCGTCCTCGTCGTCGGCGCGGTCGCCGCCGTCAACCTGACCGTGCCGATGCTCGCGGCGAGCGGCCTGCACCCTTCCGCGTCCGCGCTGGTGTGGATCGTCGACACCTACGTCGTCGTCTTCGCGTGCCTGGTCATCCCGGGCGGCGCGGCCGGGGACCGGTTCGGCCGCAAGGGCGTGCTGCTCGCCGGGCTCGTGCTCTTCGCGCTCGGCGCCCTGCTGTCGGCCCTCGCCCCCGGGCTGCCGCTGCTGCTCGCCGGGCGCGCGGTCACCGGCGTCGGGGCGGCGGCCGTACTGCCGAACACCCTCGCGGTGCTGCTGCACGCGGTGCCGCAGGAGCGCAAGGGCGCCGCCGTCGCGACCTGGGCGGCCATGACCGGCATCGGCGGGGTCGCGGGCAACGTCGGCGGCGGCGCGGTGCTGAGCGCCGGGTCGTGGCGCTGGCTCTTCGCCGCGAGCGTGCCCGCCGCCCTGCTGCTGGCCGCGCTCACCGCGCGCCTGGCCCCGGTCTCCGCCCGGCACGCCCGCCGTCTGGACCCGCTGGGCACGGCGCTGCTGGTCGCCGCGTCGGTGGCGCTGCTGGCCGGCATCGTGCAGGGCCCGGAGTCCGGCTGGGGGAGCCCGGTCGTGATCGGCGGCTTCGCGGGGGCCGCGCTGCTGTTCACCGCCTGGACGCTGGTGGAACTGCGGGTCGCCCACCCGCTGCTCGACCCGCGCCTGCTGCGCGTGCCGCGGCTGCGCGCCGCGTGCCTGGGCATGGCGGCCGTCTTCTTCGGGATGTTCGCCCTCTTCTACGTCAACGCCTCCTTCCTCCAGTACGGCAAGGGCTTCGGGGTGCTGCGCACGGGGCTCGGCGTCATCCCGCTGACCGGGCCGATCATCGTCGCCGCCCGCCATGTCGGCGGCCTCGCCCGGCGGATCGGGCTGGACGCGACCATGGCGCTCGCCTTCGCCTGCACCGGCGGCGGGCTGCTGGGCCTGTCCACCGGCGGCGCCGGCACACCGTACGCGGTGTACGCCGGGTGGCTCGTCGTCACCGGTGTCGGCGTGGCCCTCGCGCTGCCCACGCTCTCCGGGGCCATCGCAGGCGCCCTGCCGCCGGAGCAGGCGGGCGTGGGCGCCGGGCTCCAGGCGACGACCAGGGAGTTCGGCAGCGCGCTGGGTGTCGCGGTCATCGGCACCGTCCTCACCTCCCGCTTCACCGCGGCCCTGCCGGAAGGCGTCCGCGCCCACGGCGACCCGCACACCGTCGCCCAGGCCCTGGCCGCCGCGGGCCCCGGCCACCGCGCCGCGGTCGTCGACGCCTTCGTCACGGCGGCGGACGCGGGCCTGCGTGTCGTCGGCGGGTCCGTCCTGGTGCTCGGTGCGCTCGTGACCCTCCCCGGCCTGCTGCGGCGCAGGCCCGTGGGGCCGGAGGGGACGGCGGGACGGACGCGGGGGAGGGGGTGAACGAGACCCCCCATTGGTCTGGACCTCTCGGCGCGGCTGCGGCTAGCATGCGAGGCGACATCGCACCACCTCCCATGAGATATGACGTTATGTCAGCACGTCTCGACACAAAAGGAGTTGGCACGTGAAGCGACGTATCGCAACGGCCGTCACCGCGGCCGCCGCGGCCGCGGTCCTCGTCCCCCTCGGCGCCGCGACCTCCGCCCACGCGGCGGGCGAATGGCGCACCCAGGGCGTCTACTACACCTACGACCAGTGCCAGGCCGCCGGAGTCGCCGGCTACAACCTCTGGGGGCCGAACTTCCTCTGCCAGGGCTCCGGCGGTTACGTCTACCTCCTGGTCCACTGAGGCGCGGCCCGCTCTCCGGCGCAGGCTCCCGCGCCGGGGAGCGGGCGCCCGCCCTCCCGGCGGTTCAGCCGCGGGCGGCCTCGCGGACCGCCGCGGGGGCCTTCTTGTCCAGGGAGACCCGCACCAGCGCGGCCGCGAGCACCGCCGGGTCCGCGTCCGCGCCCTCCGCGAGGTCCGCGAGCTTCCCCGGCGCGCTGGGCAGGCCCAGCGCGCGGGCGCCCTGCCCGGCCTTGCCGTCGAAGTACGGCGCGATCCGCGGCCACACCGCCTGCGCCTCGCGCAGGAAGATGTCAACACCGGCCGGGCCGATGCCGGGGAATTCGCGCAGCCGCCCGCGGATCTCCGCCACGTCGCCGCCCGCGTCGTCGCGCAGCCGGCGCAGGTCGCCGCCGTAGCGCCGCCGTGCCAGTTCGGCGCCCTCCCCGAGCCGGGTGGCGGTGCTCTCGTCGTAGCGCCGGTAGCCGCCGCGGCCCAGCGCGTCGACCCGCTGCTGCCAGGTGGCGTCCGCCATCGCGCGCGGGTCGCGCATGCCGGCGGCGGACAGCTCCTTCGCCGCCGCCACCGCGATGTCGGCCCTGATCCGGGCGCTCAGCAGATCCGCGAGCACCAGCAGCCGGTAGAGGGGCTGTGGGGTGTCCCTCATGCGGATGCCCGCCTGCTCGGCGTACGTGCGGCCGTAGCCGTCCAGGAGCGCGTGCGTGATGTCCTGCCGGTCGGTGCCGGCCATGCGACCCACCTCCCGCCGGGTGCGTAGGCCCTGCGCGTACCCGGCAGGACCCCGTCGAACCGCCGCACGGCGGCCACGTCCGGCACGTCGGCGGCGCGCCTGCCTCAAACATCGTGAAAGGCAGGGATTCACCCGATTGGCCGGGTATGTCGCCGGGTAGTCGCTGGACATGAGCGGCCGAAGCCGCCGCTACGGTCAGTGAACGCCGGCGACGGTAGCCGGGCCCCTCGGGCGAGGAGGCGCACGATGGTCCTTTCCCTGCACGAACGACGAGTGATCGCCGACCTGGAACGGCTGCTCACGCGTGACGATCCCAGGCTCTCCAAGACCCTCGCGGACTTCGGGCGCACCCGCCCGGAGCCCCTGCACCCGCCGGCACCTCCCGCGCCGGAGGTCGAACCGGCGCCGGTGGAGCCCCCGCGTGCCGAGCGGTCCGGCCGGGTCACCGCGTGGGCGAGCGTGCTGGCGCTGGTGCTGCTCTTCGCGGCCCTCGCCCTGTCGGCGGCGGCGCAGCTGCTCGCCGCGAGCGTGTGCGCGCTGGTGGGCGTCGCGAGCTGGGCGGTCTACCGCGTCGGGCGGCACCGCGGGTCCGGCCGGCCGCCCCCCGGGTCCGGCCCGGGCATCGGCCCCGGCGGCTGACCGTCCCGGCGGGGCCGGACGCGCCGCCGGTCAGCCGGAGAGCGGCTGCTCGGCCCAGATGGTCTTGCCGTGGGTGGTGTAGCGGGTGCCCCAGGTGTCGGCGAGCTGGGCCACCAGGAAGAGCCCGCGGCCGCCCTCGTCCATGCCGCCCGCGTGCCGCAGGTGCGGCGAGGTGCTGGAGGTGTCGGTGACCTCGCAGACCAGCCGGTCGGTGCGGATGAGCCGCAGCGTCAGCGGCGGGCGGCCGTAGCGGATCGCGTTGGTGACCAGCTCGCTGACGATGAGCTGGGTCGTCGGCGCCTCCCCGGCGGCGTTCCACAGCGTCAGCTGCTCGGCGGTCAGGTCGCGGGCCCGCGAGACCGACGCGGGCTCCGGCGGCACCTCCCACGACACCACGTCGC
This sequence comes from Streptomyces sp. NPDC021020, assembly GCF_044333285.1. Classification (NCBI taxonomy): domain Bacteria; kingdom Bacillati; phylum Actinomycetota; class Actinomycetes; order Kitasatosporales; family Streptomycetaceae; genus Streptomyces; species Streptomyces sp. NPDC021020. The sequence continues at coordinate 177,004 of NZ_JBIRQQ010000007.1, read as the reverse complement.
GCCCGGACACCGGGCGCGGCCGGGCGAGCAGCAGCACGCCGTCCTCCTCCCCGGACCGCACCGGCCTGACCGCCTCGACCGCGTGCGCGGCCATCGTGTCCAGGTCGTCCGCCGGGCGTCCCAGGGCCCGCACCAGCGCGTCCGGCGTGGTGGCGCCGTCGAGGCCGCCCACCACGCCGCGCGTGTAGAGGGCGAGGACGCCGTCCTCGGGCAGGTCGAGGCCGACCGACTCGAAGGTGCCGTGCTCGCCGAAGGGCGGCCCCACCGGCATGTCGACCGGTTCCGGCGGCCGGTCCGGCCGCACCACGAGCGGCGGCGGGTGCCCGGCGCTCGCGGCCTGGCAGCGCCCGGTCACCGGGTCGTAGAAGACCAGCAGGCAGGTCGTGGTGACCCCCGGGCCCTCGCCCGACGCCTCGTTCGTGGCCAGGATCTGCCGCACCAGGCGCTCCAGGTGCGTCAGCAGCTCGTCGGGCGCCAGGTCCATGCTCAGCAGCGCGCGGACCGCGGTACGCGCCCGCCCGGCGCGCGCGACCGCCTGGATACCGTGCCCGGTGGCGTCGCCCGCCACGAGCGCGACCCGTGCGCTGGACAGCGCGATGACGTCGCACCAGCTGCCGCCCTTGCCCTTGTACCGCCGCCCGGGCAGGTAGCGGCGGGTGTGCTCGACGGTCGGGTGGGCCGGGACGACGTCGCGCAGCAGCGCGTGCCGAAGGGTCTGCCGCGAGCGGGCCGAGCGCGCCTCCCGGCGGGCGTTGTCCAGGCAGACCGCGCCGTGCGCGGCGACCGCCGCGGCCAGCTCCAGGTCGCCGGGCGCGAACGGGGGCGCAGCGGGGCCGCGGTAGAGGTGGAGCAGGCCGAGTACGGTCCCGTGCGCCGTCAGGGGGAGGGCGGCGAGCGCGTGCGCGGGCCGCGCGTCCGGGACGAGCCACGGCGTGTCGGACCCCGCGCCCGACTCCAGCAGCGGCATCCCGCCGGTCAGGGAGTGCGCGTACGGGCTGCCCTGCGCGTACGCCACGTCCGCGCCCACGGGCACCTCGCCGGGCACCCCGCCGCCCGCGCGGCAGGAGGCCGCGCGCCGCAGTCGTACGGCCGCGCCGTCGACCGGGCCGGGAGGCGGCACGTCGCCGTCCACCACCCCGTCGAGCAGGTCGACGGCGGCGAAGTCCGCGAGGCCGGGCACGGTCGCGCGGGCCAGCTCGTCCGCGGTGCGCAGGACGTCCGCGGTCGTGCCGACCGAGGCGACAGCCGCGCGCAGCAGGTCGCTCCCCGCCGGGTGCCGCTCATCGGGCGTGGCCACGCCCCCAGTCTCGGCGGGGGCCGGGACCGCCGCCACCGCTGGTACGGCGGGCGGGTGAGGGGGAGTCAGGGGCGCGTCCCGCCAACGGTGCGGAACGGAACGGCGGGGTGCCCGCACACCCGTGCGGCCGGTGACCGGGGCGTGGTCCGGTCGAGCACCCGGGAGCGCCCGCCCGCCGGGGCCGGTTCCGGTGCGCGGCGCCTGCCGTACGCTGCGACCGTCACGCGACCCGTGGGAGGCGGTCACCCTGATCACGCTCGATCTGCACCCGATCTTCCGCAACAACCGCGATCTCGACGTCGCGCTGCGGCAGGCGCTCTTCAGGGCCGCCGCCACCGGGGTCGACGTGCTGCAGGTCATCCCGGGGAAGGGGACGGGCGCGCTCAGGCAGCGGGTGCTGAACACGCTGGCGCAGGCGCACCTGAGGAAGCTCTACGCCCGGGTCGAGGTCGACCCGGACAACCCCGGGCGGATCCTGGTCCACCTGCGCTGACCACGGGCCCGGGAGCCGTCCGAGGCCTGCCGGGTCCGTTGAGGGGGCCGCGCGGAGGGCGAGTAGGGTGACCGGCGCGCCTTCGGGGGCGCGAGGGGGACGCGGACGGATGGGGGCGCGTGATGGCGATACGGGCGAAGTTGACCGCGGGGGCCGTGGTGCTCACCGCGGTGGCGGTCGCGGGGTGCGGCGGCGGTGGCAGCACCGACCGGGCCGCCGCGGGCGACACGCTGCGCGTCGAGCTGGGCAGGATCACGGACACGGCGGGTCACCGCGCCTGGGTCGACTTCGGTGACCTCGGCGCGCAGCGCAAGGCCGGTCTCACGGGCACGGGCCCGGCGGCCTCGCAACTGGGTCAGCACGGGTGGGGCGAGATCGCGCCCTCCGCCCTGCTCACCCAGGAGAGCTTCGGTTTCGACGGCCGGAAGGCGAAGGTGGCCGTCGAGGCCGGCAACGCGCCCGACACCGGCGGCCGGCTCGACGGCGGTGTCGACCCGTCCGCGGTGGCGCCGAAGGTCGAGGCGCTCGGCGGCAAGCCGGAGAAGGACGGCCCGGCGGGCAGGACCTGGCGTCTCCAGGAGGACCACAAGATCTCCATGACGGGCCCGCTCGCGAGCACCTTCACCGGCGCGTCGGTCGGGCAGTTCAACCTCGTGCGGACCGGCGGCTCCTCGCTCGTCCACGCGTCCTCGCTGGCCGCGCTCGACGGCGTCGACGCGGACGGCGGCCGCACCCTCGGCGGCGACGCCGCCTTCACCGCGGTCGCGACGTGCCTCGACCACCCGCTGGCCGCCGAGCTGACCGACCACGGCGCCGGCGACCCCAAGGCGGCAGCGAACGGCACGGTGCTCGGCGTGGGCACGCGCGGCGCCTCGGCCACCAGCCTGACGAACGAGCTGTGCCGGACGAACCCCTCCGCGTCCGCCGCGGACGCGCTCGCGGCGCGGCTGCGTGCGCAGCTCGCCTCGGGCAGCTCGCGCGCCGCCGACGAGCCGTGGTCGCGGCTGCTGACGGGTGCGAAGGTCACGGTGGAGGGCGGCCCGCAGCACGTCGTGCGCCTGACGGGCCGCCCCGCCGACGGCCGCGGCGACGTACTGATGCAGGCGCTGACCACCGGCGACCTGGCCTCGCTGCTCGGCCCCTGAGCACCACCGCTCCGGCGCCCGGCTTCCCGTGTCCTTCGCCGGGCTGGGCGCCGGGCCCTGTTTACCTGGGCGGATGGACCACATCACCTTCCTCGTGGGAACGGTCGTCGTCGCGGCCCTGGCCTTCGACTTCACGAACGGTTTCCACGACACCGCCAACGCGATGGCGACGTCCGTCGCGACCGGTGCGCTGCGCCCCAAGGTCGCCGTCGGCATCAGCGGTGTGCTGAACCTGGCGGGGGCCTTCCTGTCCACGGAGGTGGCGAGGACGATCTCGGGCGGGATCGTGGACGACGCCCTGGTCACACCGGGCATGATCTTCGCCGGACTGGTCGGCGCCATCCTGTGGAATCTGACGACGTGGCTGCTCGGGCTGCCGTCCAGTTCCTCGCACGCGCTGTTCGGCGGCCTGATCGGCGCGGTGTGGGTCGGCGCGGGGCGGCACGGGGTGCACTTCGACAAGGTGCTGGAGAAGATCGTCGTTCCCGCCGTCGCCTCGCCGGTGGTGGCGGGCCTGGCCGCCCTCGCGGCCACCTACCTGGCGTACCGGGTCACCGCCCGCTCGCCGAAGGAGGGCGTCTCACGGGGTTTCAGGTCGGGTCAGATCGCCTCCGCCTCGCTGGTCTCGCTCGCGCACGGCACCAACGACGCGCAGAAGACGATGGGCGTCATCACCCTGGCGCTGATCTCCTGCGGGGCGCTCGGCCAGGACGCGGGCCCACCGGTGTGGGTGATCCTGACCTCGGGGCTGGCCATCGCGAGCGGTACGTACCTGGGCGGTTGGCGGATCATGCGCACCATGGGCAGGGGGCTCGTGGAGATCGAGTCGCCGCAGGGCTTCGCGGCCGAGTCGGCGTCCGCCACGGTCATCCTCACCTCCGCCGGCCTCGGGTTCGCGCTGTCCACCACGCAGGTCTGCTCCGGCGCCATCCTGGGCGCCGGTACGGGCCGCCGGCTCGCCGAGGTGCGCTGGAGCACGGCGGGGCGGATGGCGCTGGCCTGGCTGGTGACGCTGCCTGCCGCAGCCGCGGTCGGCGCGGTCGCGGCGGGCGCGGTAGTGCACGGCGGCACGCTGGGCATGGTCCTGATCGCGGTGGCCACGGCCGTCGTCGCCGCCGTCATCGTCCTGCTCTCGCGCCGGGACCCGGTGCACGCCGCGAACGTCAACAGCGCCCCGCGCTCCACCGTCCGCCGCTCGGCCGACGCGCGGGCCGGGGTGTGAACGGGACCCGCGCCGACCACACAGCAGGAGGCACCGCATGGACGTGAGATGGGGATCGCTGGCCGAGGTCGCGGTGGTGAGCTTCGGCGCCACCGTCGCCGTGGTGCTGGTGTTCGCGCTGGGGGTACGCGCCCTGACCGGCCGTGCGGCGGACCGGACGGCCGGTCAGGGCGGTCCCGCACGCGCCGTGGCGGCGGGAGCGTGCTTCGCGGTGTGCGCCGCGGCCGTGGCCTACGGGCTCTACCTGATCGTTCCGCACTCCCACTGACCCGGCCGCGCGCGAAGTGGCCCGGCGGGCTCGGTCAGCCGATCGGTGGTGCGAGGTATTCCAGCGCGTAGCCGTTCCCGGAAGGGGTTACCCGGGCGATGCCGGGCGAGTCGAGATGGGCGCCGGCCACGAAGTGCTCCGGACGTGTCAGCTGTTCGAGGAGGGCCGCGCGTGCGGCGCGGGCCTGGGACTGGTCGCCGTCGAACTCCCAGGAGATGTCCGGCCGGTCGAACTGGAGCGTGGGAACGTGAACGGTGTCGCCCCAGGCGAGAAGGTGGCCGGCGCCGCTCCTGACGTCGTAGACGGTGTGACCGGGGGTGTGGCCCGGCGTCGGGATCGCGGTGGTCCAGCCGTTGATCGCGACCTTCTCCGACACGGGAACGACCCGGTCGCGGAGCGGCTCCAGCCGCCCCGTGAACACCGAGGTGTCGCCCGCGCCGATCCACACGCGCTCGAGTGCGGCGAACGCCTCGGAACCGTCGGGCGCTATCAGGCCGTTCACATGGTCCTCGTGCCGGTGGGTGATGGCCACGTCGGTGATGTCCGCGCGGTCGATTCCCGCTTCGTCGAGCGCGGCGTAGATCAATCCCATGGTGGGGTCGTGCCAGGCGTTGGACGCGCCGGTGTCGATGAGGACCGAGCGCGTGCCGTCGGTGACGAAGAAGGCGTTGACCGACAGCCGCAGGTTGTCGCCCGCCAGCGGGACGACGGCCGGGAGGCTGTCGAGCGCGCACCCGTCCTCGTCGCGCAGCCGGGTCGGCGGCATGTCGATGTACCCGTCGCGCAACGAGACCACCCGCAGGTCGCCGAATTCGAACGTGGCGTGGTGCCGGCCACTTGAGATCACACGCATGGAACCCCTCCGTCGCGGCGGGTGCAAACCCCGCCCCGCATCTTCAATAGAAGACCATATCTTCTTTAGAAGACACCCTACACTGTGAGGGCAGCGGGGTATTCGTCGATCAAGGAGCACGGTGGTCGGGCAAGAGGGAAACGCGGCCGAACCGCAGCACGGTGACGACCTCGCCGGCGCGTTCGGCGGCAACGTGCGGCGACGCCGCGAGGAGGCGGGTCTGACGCTGGAGCAGATGTCCGCGCGGTCGTCCGTGAGCCGGGCGATGCTGTCCAAGGTCGAACGCGGGGAGAAGAGCCCGACGATCGGCGTCGCGTCCAGGATCGCCCACGCGCTCGGCGTGTCGCTCTCGGACCTGATCGGTGCGCCGGCTGCCGCCCCGTCCGGTGTCGCCGTCGTCATGCGCAGGGGCGACCGCCCCGTCTTCCGTGACCCGGAGACCGGCTTCGAGCGGCACATCGTGTCAGCGGCCCCTGGCGCGGGACGGGCCGAGATGATCGTTCACCACCTTCCCGCGCAGGTCTCCACCGGACTGCTGCCCGCGTACCCGCACGGTACGGAGAAGCAGCTCGTGGTGCTCGAGGGCACCCTCACCGTCGCGGTCGGCGGGATCAGCGAGACCCTCGACGCGGGCGATTCCCTGTTCGTCCAGGCCGACGCGGACCACGGCTTCGCCAACCGGACGGACGCTCCCTGCGCGTACATCATGGTCATCTCGCGCAGGACCTGACCGGCCGGTCCGGCGGGCGCAATGGCGCTTTCTTTCAAGCATCTTGTGCGTCAAGAAGATTTCCTTCACTCTTGGCGTGGGCCGCACCCGGCCGCACCCCAGCCGCACCTCCCGTCCCGGCCACCGCACACTCCCCACCCGGAGGACGACATGGCAGGAACCGGCCTCCCCGGTCGCCCCTTCTCCCGCCGCAGCGTGCTGGCGGCCGGTGCGGGAATCGCCACCGCCGGTCTCGGCGGCAGGCCCAGCCCCGCCGGGGCCGCCGCGCCGACCCCGCAGCAGCAGGCCGGGCAGCGGGTCGTCTTCTCCTACTCCGGGACGACCGTCCCGCAGAGCCTGCTCGCGCAGATCGGCGCGGGCCAGGCGGCCGGCGTGATCTTCTTCGGCGACAACATCGGCAGCCTCGCCCAGATCACCGCGGCCGTCCAGCAGATACGGCAGGCCAACGCGAGCAGCCCGTCCCCGGCGCCCCTGCTCCTGATGACCGACCAGGAGGGCGGCCAGATACGGCGGCTGCCCGGCGCCCCCGCCCAGTCGGCCAAGCAGATCGGAGCCTCGGCCGACCCGGCGGGCGGCGCGGCGAGCGCCGGCACGGGCGCGGGCAACCTGCTGCGCAGCGTGGGGATGAACGTCAACCTGGCCCCCGTGCTGGACGTCTACCGGACGGCCGGGGATTTCGACGACCAGTACCAGCGCTCCTACAGCACCGACCCGGAGGTGGTGGCGGTCTGCGGACGGGAGTTCGTCACGGCCCAGCGGGCCACCGGCGTCGCGGCCGCCGCCAAGCACTTCCCCGGTCTGGGATCGGCGAGCGCGGCGCAGAACACCGACCTGCGGGCAGTCACCCTGACGGCGACCCTCTCCGAACTGCGGTACATCGACGAGATCCCGTACACCGCGGCGCTCGCGGCGGGAGCCGAGCTGGTGATGGTGTCCTGGGCCGTCTATTCCCACCTCGACGCCGCGCATCCCGCGGGGCTCTCCCCGACCGTGGTGCGCGGCGAGTTGCGCGACCGGTTCACCTTCACCGGCGTCACCATCACCGACGCGATCGGGGCGGGCGCGCTGAGCGGCCTCGGTACCCCCGCGCAGAACGCCGTCACCGCCGCGGCGGCCGGCATGGACCTCATCCTCGACGCGTCCGGCGACGTCGCACAGGGCCAGGCGATCGTCTCCGCGCTGGCCGCCGCGCTCCAGAGCGGCACGCTGGACGCCGCCGACTCCGATGCCGCGGCCGCCAGGATCAGCGCGCTGCGCGGCCGGCTGTTCTGACCTCTTCTCCCGGATTCCCCCGCCCCCTCGAACCGCCGGTCGCCGCACGGCGGTTGCCTTCCCGGGGAAGGTGCGCCCGGCCGTCCGGGGGGGGAGAGGGACGGCCGGGCGCCACCGGGCGGCAGCGCCGCCGGTCCCCGAGGGGACATGGCACCCAGGGGGGCCAACAGGTCGCGTGCCCCGGTCCCGACCTCTCACACCTGCTACGCCGCGGCGACTTGGTGGCCGAACCTCCGGAGTTTCGCTCGCCCGTTCGAGGGCAGGCGGTCCTGCGTCTCAGGAGGTCGAATGCCGGAATTCGAGGACGAAAGCCACCCGTCGACAGGGCAGTTGCCCATTGTCGGCTACAACCACCTGGCGGGCCGGACGGCGGAGAGCTATTTCCCCGGGCTGGGCCCGGAGGAACTCGCGGACCTGCTCCGGTACGAGAGATCGCATCGAAACCGCCTTCCGATCATCCGCTCCCTGGTCGCGCGGCTGAGGAATTTCCGCCACGGGGCGGCCGGATAGCCGCCCGGCGGTTCCGCAACCGCGCCGGACCGGGCGGATGTGCAGCGTATTGAGGGCGCCCCCCGCCGGGGGGCGCCCTCAATACGCTGCGGAAATGCGGCTACCAGCGATACCACCGGCCCCGTCCGCCGCTGGAGTGGGTGCCCCGCATGACGAATCCCAGCAGCCACACGACAAGCACCACGACCGCAATCCACCACAGGAGATGGAGCGCGAATCCGGCGCCGAAGAGAAGCAGTGCGAGAAGAAGAACGACGAGCAACGGTCCCATGGTTATCAACCTCCAACCAGCTTGTGCCCCTGGTCGGAACATGTATGCCGGTGGAGTTCCCGGTATCGCGGGCGAATTGAAAGGGGCCGGCCGAAAGGGACCGGAAAGGAAACGGCCACCCGTGGGAGAACAGGGGCGCCGGCCGGCGCCCGCGTCACAGCAGGCGTGCGGCCATCAGCGCGACGTCGTCCTGGCCGTCCGGCGGGAAGCGCGCGAGCAGCAGCTCGCAGATGTCCTCCGCGTCCTCCGCCGCGTCGCTCAGCACCTCGGCCATCCGCGCCATCGCCTCGTCCAGGTCGCCGCCGCGCCGCTCCAGCAGGCCGTCGGTGACCATGACCAGCTGGGTGCCGGGCCGGACGGGGACGCGGACCGCCGGAGGATGGGGCAGCCCCAGCCCGAGCATGGGGCCGTGGTCGTGCACGAAGAAGGCCTTCTCCCCGGGGTTCCGGACGGCCAGCGGCAGATGCCCGGCGTTGGCGACCTGGACGGCCTGCCCGGACTCCTCCACCAGCGCCACGCACAGCGTCGCGCCCACGGGGGAGTCGACCTGCACCAGCAGCCGGTCCAGATGGGACAGGACGGCGTCGGGGCCGTGGCCCTCCAGGGCGTAGGCGCGCAGGGCGTGCCGGATCTCCCCCATGACCACGGCGGCGTCGAGCGAGTGGCCCGCGACGTCGCCCACGGCGAGCAGCAGGCCGCCGGCGACGGGCAGGGCCTCGTAGAAGTCCCCGCCGATCTCGGCGGTCTGACTGGCCGGCAGGTAGCGTACGGCCAGCTCGGCGAGCGGCGAGGCGGGCAGCGAGGCGGGCAGGAAGGTGCGCTGCAGGACCAGGGCCAGCGCGTGCTCCTCCCGGTAGGAGCGCAGCGCCTCCAGGGACAGCGCGCAGGCGTGCGCCAGCTGGGTCAGCACCTCGTGGTCGTCGTCGCCGAGCGCGTCCTGCGGCAGGACGACACCCGCCGTCGATCCGGTGCCCTTGACCCGCGCCGAGGCCACGGCGAGGGCCCGGGTGCCGCCGGTCAGCGGATCGGTGCCCGCCAGCCGGCCCGCCGGCACCATCTCCAGCCGCACGCCCGCGTCCGCGCGGGACTGCAGCCGCATCACCTCGCGGGCGAACCGCTCCGGCGGCTCCGCGGCCACGGCCGGCTCCGCGCCGTCCTGCGTGCCGATCATCTGCACCAGCCCGTCCTCGGCGGTGCGGACCACCACGAGGGCGTCGGTGCCGAACATCCGCCGCGCACCGCGGGCAGCCCTGGCGGCCAGGTCGGCGACGTCGTCGGCGTGGTAGAAGTCGAGCGTGACGCTGTTGAGCAGGCTGAGCCGGCCCGCAAGGGTCTCCGCCCGCTGCCGGGCCCGGGCGTACCGCAGCACGGCGGCCACGGTGGCCAGCAGCTCGTTGGGGGCGACGGGCTCGGTCAGGTACGCGTCCGCCCCCCGGTTGAGCCCCTGCGCCCGGTCGGTGACGCTGATGGCCGAGGCCGACACATGGATGACCGGCAGCCGCGCCGTCCTGGGGTCGGCCTTGACGAGCTCGCAGACCTCGAAGCCGGTCATGTCGGGCAGCCGTACGTCGATCACGGCGAGTTCCGGCAGGTCCGGGGAGCCGCGCAGCAACTCCAGGGCGGCGGCGCCGTCCTCGGCCTCCACCACCTCGTGCCCCGCGCGGCGCAGATAGGCGCCCAGCACGTAGCGGTTGGTCGGGTTGTCGTCGACGAGCAGGACCGTCGCACCGGCCCCGTCGTCGGCAGGGAACGCGGTCATCCCTGTGCCCCCCTGCCGTCCGCGGGGCGGTGGGCGAGCACCGGCGCGAGCACGTCCGCGAGCCGCGACGCGGACAGATGGGTCTTGCCCAGCACGGCCTGCGCGTGCACGAGGCGGGAGTTCTCCAGGCCCGACGGGTCGTTCGCGGTGAGGACGATCACCGGCACATCGCTCAGCCCGGGGTCGTCGGCCAGCCGCGCCAGCAGCTGGTAGCCGTCGGGCGGCGGCATCGTCAGGTCGAGCAGCACCGCGTCCGGGCGCGTGCGCCGTATCACCGCGACGGCCTCGGAACTGTCGCCGACCTCGACCACCTCCCGGGACAGCTCGGCCAGCACGGGCCGGACCGTGGCGCGGAAGGCGGGATCGTCGTCGACGACGACGACCAGGTCCAGAGGGACGTCAGGCGCGGCCGGGCCGCCGGACGGCGCCGCGGGCCGCGGACCGGCCGGGATCTCGACGACCACCCGGGTCCCCTCACCGGGGGTGCTGTCGAGCATCATCCGGCCACCGAGGAGTTCGGTGAGCCGGCGGGCGTAGGGCAGCCCGAGCCCGGTGCCCGAGTGCGCCCGCTGGTGCGCGCCGCGGACCTGGTAGAACTCCTCGAACACCCGCACCTGCTCCTCGGCGGGAATGCCGATGCCGGTGTCGGTGACGGTCAGGACGCACCACGGCCGCCCCTCGCGCACGATCCGCTCGACCCGCAGGGCGACCTCGCCGCGCGCGGTGAACTTCAGGCTGTTGGACAGGACGTTGCGCAGGATCCGGGTGAGCATCACCTCGTCGGTGAGGACCGGCTCCTGCGGGGTGTCGCCGGGGAAGACCAGGGACACCCCGGGAGCCGCGGTGCCGTGCAGCGTGCCGCGCATCTGGTGCAGCAGCATCCGCAGGTCGACCGGCACCAGTTCGGGCTCCAGCCGCCCCGACTCGGCCTTCGCCACGTCGAGCAGCTCCTCGACCAGGGCCAGCATCGTGCTGCCCGCCGAGGCGATCATCTGGACCTGCTGGGACTGCTCGTCGGTGAGCGGGTCGGCGCCGGGCGTCAGCAGCAGCCGGGACAGGCCCAGGACACCGTTGACCGGGGAGCGCAGCTCGTGGCTCACGTTCGCCCAGAAGCGGGTCTTGGCCTCGTTGAGCAGGCTGAGCTGCCGGGTCTTCTCCTCCAGCTCGGCGTACAGCGCCACCACCCCGCTGTTGGTGGCCTCCAGCTCGCTGGAGAGCTCCGCGTACAGCGCCATGACGCCGCTGTTGGTCTCTTCCAGCTCCTGGTTGAGCCGCTGGAGTTCCTCCTGGTGCGCGCGGGCCTGCTGGAGTGCCGCGAGCAGATCGTGGTTCTGGCTCCGCAGCTCGTCGGCCACGCTCACGCCGCCCAGCCCCATCAGCTCCTTGCGCAGTCCGGCAGCCCGCTCGGCGAGCGGCTGAGTCGTCACCTCCAGCGGCTGCCCGAGAATCACCCGGGGAAACGGGCCCTCGTCCCATTCGCACCGGCTCAGCAGCCGGCGCGCCGCGTCGAGCGCGTCCGCGGGCGGCCGCACCGTGTCCGACCAGCCGAAGACGGCGGCGACCTGCGGAGGTTCGCCCTCGACCAGGGTGAGCCGGCCGGTCAGCCCGCGGGCGCCCAGCAGGCCGCGGCCCACCTCGCCCACCACGGTGGCCAGCCGCACGGTCTCCGCCTCCGTCAGACCCAGCCGCCGGCAGGCCTCCTGGACGTCCCTGCGCAGGGCCAGCATCTCCCGGTCGCTGGTGACGGCCGTCGCGAGCAGGTCGAGGGGGCCTTCACCGGGGGACGCCGCGGCCGTGGTCACGCCGGCACCTTGACGACCACGACGCCGGCGTCGTCGCGCCGGGTGCCGGCCTGCCACAGCAGCTGGGCGGCGACGACCGCCGGTGCCTGCGCGGTCAGCCCGGGGAACTGCGCCGGCTGCCAGCGGCTGTTGAGCCCGTCGGAGTGCAGCACCAGGACCTGGCCCGGTGGCAGCGGCGCGCTGAACGTCTGCAACCGGGGGAAGTTGTGCCCGACGATGCCGGGCACGGACGACAGGGGCTGGCGGGACTCGGCCCCGAGCACGCACGCGGCGGTGTTCCCCACCCCGCACAGCGACACCTGGCGGGCCACCGTATCCACCCGCGCCACCGCGACCGCGGCGCCGCGGGTGCCCCTCAGGCCCGCGTGGACGTCCGCGAGGATCACGGCCGGTTCCGACGCCCGGCTGTTGCGGAACGCCGTCCGCGCCTCGTCGGCCGCCCGCGCCGCCAGCGGGCCGTGCCCCAGCCCGTCGCACATCATCACCAGCAGGTGCGGCGCGCCCTGGGCGTCCCGTTCCTCCCGTACGGCCCAGGTGTCGCCGCACTGCGTCTCGCCGCTGATGGGACGGGTGAGCCCGCTGAACTGCGCGACCGGGGCCGGTCCCGCCGCCTCGCCGGGCGAGGCGGCGAAGCGGGCGTACAGGCAGGTGCCGCGGCCCGGCAGGGTGTGGAGGGCGAACTCGTCCGCGAGCCGGCGGATGGCGCCGAGCCCGACCCCCAGCGTGCCGGTGGTGGACGAGCCGTCGCGCAGCGCCGCGCCGATGTCGGCGATGCCCGGCCCGTTGTCCAGCGCCAGCAGCTCGACGGCGGCCCGGTCGCCGAAGGCGGTGATCCGCAGCGCCAGCGCCCCGTCGTCCGCGTGCTTCTGCAGGTTGGTGGCCGCCTCGGTCACCGCGAGCGCGAGATCGGCGGCGCGGTTGTCGGCGAGCCCCACCCGGCGGGCCAGCCCGGCGGCCTCGCGCCGCCCGGCGGAGGCCAGCCCCTGGTCGACCAGCAGCCACAGCACCTCGCCCGCCTCGGCGGGCGACGTCGCGCTCACCGCGCCCACTTGACGACCACGACGCGGGTGCCCTTGCCCGGTTCCGAGACGAGCTCGAACTCGTCCGCGAGCCGGCGCGCCCCGCTCAGGCCGAGCCCCATGCCCTTGCCCGACGACCAGCCGTCCGTCAGGGCGAGGTCCAGATCCGCGATGCCCGGACCCTCGTCACGGAACGTCACCTTCACCCCTCGCTTGGCACCTCTGCTGACCACGCTCACCCGCATGCTCCCGCCACCGCCGTAGGTCAGGGTGTTGCGCGCCAGCTCGCTCGCCGCGGTGACCAGCTTGGTCTGGTCGACCAGGGAGAGCCGGGCCTGCTGCGCGAGCGCGCGGACCGTCTGCCGCGCCTTGACCACATCGGCGTTGGCGACGATGAGGGATTCTTCTGCCGCCGATTCCTCGACCGGCTCGGCGCCGGAGGTCACCGGCCGACCGAACCCTGGTCCCGGGCCCGGCGCAGCGCGCCGATCCCCTGTTCGAGGTTGAGCGCGGTGCGCACCCCGCCCAGGGACAGTCCCAGTTCCACCAGCGTCATGGCGACCGCGGGCCGCATACCCACGACCACCGTCTCGGCCCCGAGGACCCGGGAGATGGCCGCGATGGTCGCCAGCATCCGGCCGACGAAGGAGTCCACGATCTCCAGCGCCGAGATGTCGATCACCACGCCCTGGGCGCCGGTGTCGACGATCCGCTGCGACAGGTCCTCCTGGAGGTCCATGACCATCTGGTCCTCCAGGTCGACCTGGATGGAGACCAGCAGGTCGTCGCCGATCTTGAGTATCGGTACCCGGTCGATCACGCCTGGCCGCCGATCGCGACCGGGACCCTGGCCTGGTCGATGCGCTGCAGCGCGTGCCGCAGCGCGTCGGCGAGCGTCGCCTTCGTGGTGATGTCGCCGAACTCGATGCCCAGCGCCACGATGGTCTGGGCGATCTGCGGCCGGATGCCCGAGATCGTGCACTCCGCGCCCATCATGCGGGCGGCCACCACGGTCTTGAGCAGGTGCTGCGCGACCTGGGTGTCCACCGAGGGGACGCCGGTGATGTCGACGATCGCGTGGGTGGCGTTCTGGTCGAGCAGCGACTGCAGCAGCTTCTCCATCACCACCTGGGTTCGGGCCGAGTCCAGCGTCCCGACCAGCGGGACACCCACGATGCCGTCCCAGAGCTTGACCACCGGGGTGGACAGCTCCAGCAGCTGTTCTGCCTGGGCGGCGATGATCTCCTCGCGCGCCTTGGCGTGCACCTCGACGGTGTAGAGCCCGAGATCGTCGAGCACCCGCGAGAACTGCAGGTAGGCGACCAGGTCACCGGTGCCGCTGAGCGCCGGTTCGAGCACCTCCTTGAGCGCGAAGAGGCTGATCGCGGTCTCGGTCGGGGTGAAGCCCTGGCGGGCGCGGTTGCGCGACAGCTCGCTCAGCAGGCTGCGCACCTCGCCGTACTCCTCGCCCCTGGTGGCCGTGCCGCCGTGCCGCAAGGCGCCGAGCAGGGCCTGGTACAGCTCGCCGAGGTCCTGCTGGACCTCGGCGGGCGTGAGCCGGCCGGCCAGCGACGACGTGACGGTGCGTATCCACCGCTCCACGAAATCGCTCTGCCCGTCCGTCAGGAGGTCCAGCAGCCGGTCCGACCTGTCCTGCGCCATCGCGCACCTCTTTTCTGACTCGCCTCGTCCGAGGGGGAGACTACGGCACGACCTGCCGCTACCCGGAGGCAGCGCGGAACGGGCCCGTGTAACCAGGGCCCGTACAGGGAAGTCGAGCATCCATGACCCCTGAGCGGCAGGGGTCGCACGAAACGAGCCGTTTCTGCAACCGTCCGTCGCACCGACCCGATCGGGGCCACACATGTCAGCTCATCCCTTCGTTCTGGCCGAGGCCCAGGTCAGCGCTGCCGAGCACCCCGCGGCGGCGGCGCGCCGGACCGTGGCCAGGGTGCTGGACCACGTCCCCGGCCACACCGAACGCGCCAGGGGCGACGCCGAGCTGGTCGTGTCCGAGCTGGTGAGCAACGCGGTACGGCACGGCGGTGGCCTGGTCGCGCTCCGGGTCGGTGTCACACAGGACGGGTCCGGCCTGTGGCTGGAGGTCGAGGACACCAGCCGGCAGCGGCCGCAGGCGCGCAGGGCGCTGCGTGAGGACGCCGCACAGGGGGGAGGGTTCGGCTGGCCGATCGTGCTGCGGCTGGCCACCTCGGTCCACGCGGAGGACGTGCCCGGCGGCAAGCGGATCCGCGTCGTGCTTCCGGTCGCCTGACCGCACGCGCCCCCTGCCGTACCCGCGGCCGGGGCCGGTCCGCACGCCGTTCAGAGGGCTTTCACGGCCTCGTCGACGGTGGGGTAGGAGGAGAAGACCGCGTGCAGCCCGGCGATGGCGAAGACCCGCCGGAGGCTGTCACCGAGGCCCGCGAGCGCGAGCGGCGAGCCCGCCTTCCCGGCCTGCTGGGAGGCGGTGACGAGCACGGTGATACCCGTGGAGTCGCAGTACTGGACGCCGGTGAGGTCGATCACCACGCCCGCCGGTGTGAAGTGCGTGTCGCGGATCACGTCACGCAGGTCGGCGGAGTTGGAGAAGTCCAGCTCGCCCGCGACGGTGATCAGGACCGGACCCGCGGGGTGCGGCCCCGCGGTGACGGTCAGGACGGGATCAGGATCGGGATCGCTCACGGTTCCTCCTCCTGGCGACTGCTGTCCCGTGCGGCGCCGTTCACGCGTCCGGCGGCCGGTCCGTTTGGTTTCCGATCAGCGGGCAGAGACACATCGTAGGGGAGACGAGCCGGGAGAGGGGCGGACGTGGCAGCTCAGGAGGGGGCGGAGGACGGGCGGCCGGACGGCGGCCGGGACGGCGGCGTGCTCGCCGGGGACGACGAGATCCGCCGGGACCTCGCCGCCGTCGACTGGGAGTCGACACCGCTGGGACCGCCGCGGACCTGGGGGCAGAGCCTGCGCACCGCCGTCGACATCCTGCTGTCCTCGCGCTTCCCGATGTGGATGGCGTGGGGCCCGGAACTGACCTTCTTCTGCAACGCCGCCTACCGCCGCGACACCCTCGGCAGCAAGTACCCCTGGGCGCTGGGACGTCCGGCGAACGAGGTGTGGGCGGAGGTCTGGGACGACGTCAGCCTCCGCGTCTCCGGCGTCCTCGGCACCGGGAAGGCCACCTGGGACGAGGCGCTGCTGCTCGTGCTGGAGCGCTCGGGCTACCCCGAGGAGACCTATCACACCTTCTCCTACAGCCCGCTCCGCGACGGCGACGCGGTCGTCGGCATGCTGTGCGTGGTGCGGGAGGACACCGAGCGCGTCATCGCCGAGCGCCGGATGGCCACGCTGCGGGACCTGGGGTCCGATCCGGGTGTGGCGCGTACCGAGGAGCAGGCGCTCGCCTTCGCCGCCCGGCAACTCGCGCGCAACACCCGCGACCTGCCCTTCACCCTGACCTACCTGTTCGACGAGGACGGCGGCGCCCGGCTGGCCGGCACGACCGGCATCGCCGCGGGGCATCCGGCGGCGCCCGCCCGGCTGCCGGGCGGCGCCGAGGACCCCGCGGCCGTGTGGCCGGCCGGCGAGCCGGCGGCCTCCCGCCGCGCGGTCGTGGCCCTGGACGGGCCGGCCTTCGCCGGCCTGCCGACCGGCGGCTGGCCCTCCCCGCCCGACCGGGCGCTGGTCGTCCCGCTGCTGCGGCAGGGCGGCGCGCCCTACGGCTTCCTGGTCGCCGGGCTGAACCCCTACCGGCGGCCGGACGAGGCCACCCGCGCCTTCGTGGAACTGGTCGCGTCCCACCTGGCGGCCGTCATCGCGAGCGCCCGCAGCTACCGCGAACAGGCCCGGCGGGCCGAGGAACTGGCCGAACTGGACCGCGTCAAGACCGCGTTCTTCTCCAACGTCAGCCACGAGTTCCGCACCCCGCTGGCCCTGATCATGGGACCCGCCGAGGAACTGCGGGCCCGGCTGGCGCAGGCCGCCCCGGAGCTGCGCGAGGAGGTCGAGGTGATCCGCCGCAATGGGCTGCGCCTCGGCAGGCTCGTCAACACCCTGCTGGACTTCTCCCGCATCGAGGCCGGACGGCTGCAGGCCCGCTACGAGGCCGCCGACCTGGCCGCGCTCACCGCCGAACTGGCCGGCGTCTTCCGCTCGGCCGTCGAGCGGGCGGGACTGACCTTCGAGGTGGACTGCCGCGCGCTGCCGCAACCGGTCTTCCTGGACCGCGCCATGTGGGAGAAGGTGGTCCTCAACCTGCTCAGCAACGCGCTGAAGTTCACCTTCGACGGCGGCATCCGGATCACCGTGCGGGACGGGGCCAGCGACGGGGACGGGGACGGCGAGGCGGTGGTCACCGTCGCCGACACGGGCACCGGACTGCCCGAGCGGGAGATCCCCCGGCTCTTCGAGCGCTTCCACCGGAGGGAGAACGCCCGCTCACGGTCGGGCGAGGGCAGCGGTATCGGACTGGCGCTGGTGCGGGAGCTGGTCGGCCTGCACGGCGGCACGATCGGCGCCACCAGCGTGGAGGGCGAGGGCACCACCTTCACCGTCCGGATGCCCTACGGGCACGCGCACCTGCCGGCGGACGCGGTGGCCGAGGATGACGGCGCGCGCCCGGCCGGGTCCGCCGCCGAGCCCTACGTGCAGGAAGCCCTGCGCTGGCTGCCCGCCCCGGAGGCGGCCGACGGGCCCGTGCCCCCGCCCGGCGCGGTGCGCGGCGGGCCCGTCGACGTCGTGGTGGCCGACGACAACGCCGACATGCGCGAGTACCTGACCCGGCTGCTGCGGGGCGCCGGACACCGGGTCCGTACGGCCGCCGACGGCCGGGCGGCGCTGGAGGAGGTGCGCTCCCGCGCGCCCGACCTGCTGGTCGCCGACGTGATGATGCCGGTGATGGACGGTCTGCGGATGGTGGCGACACTGCGCGCCGGGCCGCGCACGTCGGGCGTTCCGGTCCTGCTGCTGTCCGCGCGGGCCGGGCAGGAGGCGTCCGTCGAAGGCCTGGAGGCCGGGGCGGACGACTACCTCGTCAAGCCGTTCTCCGCCGCCGAGTTCCTGGCCCGGGTGCGGGCGAACGTCGAACTCGCCCGGCTGCGCACCCGGCACGCCCGATGGCGCACCGCGCTCACGGACTCGATGCAGGACGCCTTCTTCGTGTGCGACAAGGACGGCGCCGTGGTCGAGATCAACCCGGCCTTCGCGGACCTGCTCGGATACGGGCCCGAGGGACTGCCGTACCCCCCGGGGCACCCCTGGTGGCCGGACGCCGGTACGGACCCCGAGGACCACCGGCAGGTGGCCGCGGCCTTCACCGGCGCCGCGGACGGGGCAGGCGGCGCCCGCGTCCTGCCGCTGCGCCACCGCGACGGCCGCCGGCTGTGGGTGTCGGCGGGCCTCGCCCGGGTCCAGGACCCGGACAGCGGCGACCGGGTGCTGGTCGGCACCCTCCGCGACATCACCGCCGAGCGGTACGCCATCCGGCGCGAGACGGCGGTGGCGGCGCTGACCGCGGGGCTGTCCCGCGCCGACAGCACGGCGGAGTCGCTGGACGGCGCCCTCAAGGAGCTGGCCGGCCTGTGGCGGGCCCGCCACGGGCTCGCGGTGCTCTTCCCCGGCGGCGGCCGGCCCGTCACCGCGGCGATCGGCCCGGCCCCGGAGTGGGACGGGCTCGCGTCCGGGCAGCAGGCCGTTCTCTCCGCCCTGCGCGACGGCCCGTCGCTGACCCCGTCCGCCGGGGGCGGGGGAGTCGGCGTCCGGCTGGAGCACCCGCGCGGCCCGCTGGTGCTGTGGCTCGACCTCGGCGAGCACCGGCCGTTCACCGACCAGGACGCCACCTTGCTGTCCCTGCTGGCCGGGCACCTGGCGCAGGGCCTGTCCCGCGCCCACCGGACCGACCAGCAGCGGGCGACGGCCCTGGCGCTCCAGCGCGCCATCCTGGGGCCGTCGGAACTGCCCGAGGGCTTCGCCGTGCGGTACGAGCCCGCGGCCCGCCCGCTGGAGGTCGGCGGCGACTGGTACGACACGGTCGCGCTGTCCGACGGGCGTATCGGCATCGTGGTGGGGGACTGCGTCGGCCGCGGCCTGCGGGCCGCCGCGGTCATGGGCCAGCTGCGCAGCGCGTGCCGCGCGCTGCTGCTCCAGGACCCGCGCCCGGACCGGGTGCTGCTCGCGCTCGACCGCTTCGCCGCCGACCTCCCGGGGGCGATGTGCACCACCGTCTTCTGCGGCGTCCTCGATCCCGCGAGCGGCGAGCTGGCGTACTCCAGCGCCGGCCACCCGCCCGGGGTGCTGGTCCACCCCGACGGCGGTGTCCGGCTGCTCGACGAGGGGCGCTCCACCCCGCTGGCGGTCCGGCACCCCACCGGCTCCCGCCCCTGCGCACACGACCGGGTGCCGCCGCACGCGACCTTGCTGCTCTACACCGACGGCCTGGTCGAGCGCCGCCGCCACCCGCTGACCGAGGGCATCGACCGCGCGGGGTCGGCGGTGCGCGAGGGGCGGCACATCGGCGTGGAGGACCTCGCGGCACGCCTCATGGACCGCATGGCCCCGCCCGGCGGCTACGACGACGACGTCGCGCTGCTGCTCTACCGGCACCCGGCGCCGCTCAACGTGGCCTTCCCCGCCGAGGCGGCACAGCTCGCCCCCGTGCGCCGGGCGCTGCGCAACTGGCTGAACCAGTGCGCGCTGCCGCCGCAGACGGTGCAGAACGTCCTGGTGGCCGTGGGCGAGGCGTGCGCCAACGCCGTCGAGCACGGCCACCGCGACAGCCCAGGGGACACCGTCCGCCTGCGGGCGGAGGCGCGGCCCGACGCCATGCACCTGACGGTGTCCGACACCGGCGGGTGGCGGACACCCCGTCCCGACACCGACATCGACCGCGGCCGGGGATTCACCCTCATGCGGGCGCTGATGCAGAACGTCACCGTCACGTCCGACGCCGGCGGCACCACCGTCGCCCTGCACACGAGGATCAGCCGATGACCACGCCCTTGAGCCTCACCTTCAGCAGACGTCCGGACGGCGCCGTCGTGCTGGCCGCCGCGGGGGAGGTGGACCTCAGCAACAGCGCCGAGCTGGCCGCGGCCGCCGACCGGGCCCTGGACGGCGGCGGCCCGCTGGTCGTCGACCTGAGCGCGGTGGAATACCTCGACAGCGCCGGGCTCAACGAACTCCTCGTCCGGGCCGACCGCATCGAGATCGTCGCCGCCTCGCTGCTCGGCCCGGTGCTGACCATCTGCGGTCTCACCGAGCTGACGACGGTCCACGGCCTCGAACCGCCGCCGGCGACCGCGGACGGCGGGCCGTCCTGACGCCGCAGGGCGTCAGTACACCGCCATCGTCAGCCGGACGGTGGTGCCGTCCTGCGGGGTCGAGCGGATCTGCACCAGGTCGCAGAGCTGGTGGACCAGCCACAGGCCCCGGCCGCCGCTCTGGGCGGGGCTCGGGCGCGAGCGGCCCACGAGGGGGTCGCTGATGTGGCCCGCGTCGTGGAATTCGCAGAGCAGCAGGTGGCCGTCCGCCCAGGTGCGCAGGGTGCCGGAACCGCCGCCGTGCCGGACGGAGTTGGCGGCCACCTCCGTCGCGGCCACCAGCAGCTCCTGCAGCCGCGTACCCCCCAGCCCGTGGCGCTCGGCGCAGTCCGCCACCGCGCCCCGCACCTTCGCGAGGTCACCGGCCCCGTAGGCCAGGCTCCGGTCGGGGCCGCAGGCGGGGGCCAGGTCGTCGAAGCGGAAGGGCTCGTCGGAGAAGGCGGGGTTGCGGCCGTGCGAGCCGTCGGCGAGCTGGAAGGGGTGGCACAGGCGCGCGGAGTCCAGGACGGCGGCCTCGACCGTGGTGACGTCGTAGGGACACAGCAGCCACCACGCCGGCGAGGTCGCGAAGGTCAGGTTCAGCAGCCACTCGTGGTAGCGCAGCTCGCCGCGCTCCGCCGGGGTCGCCGCGTCCCACGGCGACTCGCTGATCCCGCGCACCGGCAGGCCGTCGCCGACGCTCTTGGCGATCCAGTCGTGCCAGGCGGGGATGAGGCGCCCGGGGTTGCGGCCCAGCGCGCCGGTGTCCACGAAGGACACCTGGCGTCCCGCGCTGTCACCGTCGAGGGCGTCGCGCAGCATGCGCCGCTTGTCGTCGCCCACCGCGATGAGCACCGTCTCGTCGGCGGCCAGCGCGTCCCGGACGAAGGACACCGCCCCCTGGAGGAAGCCGGAGTCGCCCTTGTACGCGTAGAGCTCGTGGCGGAATGCGGGCGACGCGGCGTCGTCCGGCCCGGCGGTACGCGGCGTGGTCACGGCACCAGCTCCGCGGGGACGGCGGGATCGTCGTAGCCGAGCAGCTCCCAGCACCTTCGCACGGTGGGGTTGGCGCGTTCGAGCACCACCCTGCGGCCGGGGAGCGCGGCGGCCGCCTCGGCGAGCGCCCGCATGCCCACGGCGTCCATGAGCTGCAGCCCGTCGCAGCGCAGCCGCAGCGTGGCCAGCGTCCGCAGCAGTCCGGTGACCGCGACGCGGAAGGCGCCCGCGCCGTCCGCGTCGACCACGCCGCTGACGCTCCAGCAGTCCGCCGCCTGGCTGAACATCTGGAAGGAGGGCGTCTGCACGGGGGCGCCCGCGAAATGGGGATGCACGCTCGCCGCCTGTTCCAGCACCTCGGGTGCAAATCCAGGACTCGCGTAGGCACAGACCACCATGGCCTCGGTGGCGCCGGTGAGGGCGTCCAGCCGCAGCTCGTGGTCGGCCACCTGCTCGGCAGTGATGTCGGCAGGCCAGACGCGGTCCATCTGGGCCAGCACCCGCAGGGCCCGGAAGCCCTGCCGGTCTGCCGTCTCCGCTTCCTGCCGCACCAGTGACACCAGTGCGTCTGCGTCCCAGCCTACGCCTGTGCGACCTGCGGCGGGATCCACCAGCAGCCCGTGCGGGGCGCGGAACTCCCGCCACGCCGGCGTCGACGGCCCCACGACCATGATCTTGTCGCCGAGGTTCCTGCCGTCGGACAGGTATCCGCGCGCGGCGCGCCGGAGGTCACCGGGCCGCGTCACCACCCAGCAGACGTGGTCGCCGATGTCCACCGGGCCGAGGGTCGCCACACTGCGAGCGATCCTCACACAGCCCTCCCGGCTCGAACCTGGCGCGTCTTCACCGACCAGTCTGTCACCTCGCGCCGACCGCGCGGCAACGGCACCCCGCCGCACCTGCCACACCCGCCGCACCCGCCGGGCCGCGGCCCGGCTACGGCTCGGGCTCGGGATCGGACGTCGGGGCGATCACGTCCTCGTAGGAGGCGAACACCGCCCCGGCCCCGGTGAGCTCCAGCAGCCGCGCCACCGCGGCGCTGACGTGGACCAGGGCGGTCGGCCGCCTGGACGCGGTGCGCACCAGATGGTTGAGCAGCGCCGAGTCGCAGAAGGAGACCAGCGCGAGGTCGAACACGACCGGGCCCGGGAAGGCGGCCAGCACCTGCCGGGTGACCTGCTGCACGACACCCAGCCCGTCCATGTCGAAGTCGCCCTGCAGGGCGATCATCCACACCTGTCCGAACTGCTCGGAGTAGTAGACGCCGGCTTCCACGTCCTCGCCCTCCACGGACGCCGCCCCCTCTCCCGACCGGACTGCCCGGCCACGGCCGACCGGCCGCGAACGTAGAGCAGAGAGTGCCAGGTCGGGGACCGGATCCGCCACTCCGCCGACTCCGCCGGTCGGCCGCGAAGCCCAAGGCTTGAAGTACGGGAAAGCGATGAAACAAAATGAAAACGATGCGGCGCCCCGCCCGTGAGCCGCCCGCTTCCCCCGATCTGAAGGCCCGGAGTGCGCCGCTCACGCAAGGACGGGTGAAACAAAACACTGTAACAAAAAGCGGTGGAACTCCTGTCCTTCGCCCCCTTGACCCGGGCCATGGGCTGCTCCACAGTCTGTTTGCTGAAGGCAACACGGCGTCAACGCAGCTGTTGGCGACAACTTTTGAACCGTCGCAGGTTGTCGCAACCCCCCACCCGTTCCGACCTTCAGCAGGAGAACCCATGGATGTACGACGCATACGCGGCCTGCGGTCCCGCGCCCGCGCACAGGCCCGCCCTCGGTCCGGGCGCCGGCGCCCCGCCACCGTGGCCGCCGGCGCCGCCGCTGCCGTCGCGCTGCTCGCCCCCGCCGTACTGGGCGCCGTGAACCCGGCCCCGGCCGCCGCGGCCGGCACGGCGGTGCAGGTGTACCTCAGCTCGGAGTCCACCGCGCCGGGGTACGGCCCCAGCAGCGGGAACTGGTTCACCGACCCCGCCACGGGCCTGGCCGCGACGCCGTACCAGCTGTCGAGGCAGCCGGACCTGAGCGTCACGGCGGCCTCGGGCTCGGCGACCATCACGGCCGACACCGGCACGCGCTACCAGTCCGTGCTGGGCGTGGGCTCCTCGCTGGAGGAGTCGACGATCTACAACCTGTCCCGGATGAGCCCCGCCGCCCGCACCGCCGCGCTGCACAAGCTCGTCGACCCGGTGGGCGGCGCGGGCTTCAACGTCGCCCGCATCCCGCTGGGCACCAGCGACTTCACCTCGCGGCAGTTCTACACCTACGACGACGGCGCCGCCGATCCCGGTCTGTCGCGGTTCTCCATCCAGAAGGACATCGACTACCACATCATCTCCGTGCTCAAAGAGGCGAAGGCGATCAACCCGGACCTGCTGCTGTTCGGCAGCGTGTGGAGCCCGCCGGCGTGGATGAAGGCCAACAACAGCCTGATCGGCGGCACCCTCCCCGACGCCAACATCCCGGTTCTTGCGGCCTATCTGCGCAAGGCCGTCACCGCCTACGCGGGCCAGGGGCTGCCGCTGTACGCGGTGACGATGCAGAACGAACCGCTCTTCTCGCCGCCGGACTACCCCGGCATGACGCTGACCGCCGACCAGGAGCGCCGGATCGCCACCGCCCTGCGCGGTGAGCTGGACGCCAACGGGGCGTCCGGCACCAGGATCTGGGCGTTCGACCACAACTTCTCCGACGGGGTGAACTACAGCGCGGGAGTCCTCGGGAGCCCGGGCTCGCCCAGCGACGCCTTCTCCGCGGTGGACGGTGTCGCCTTCCACGACTACGGCGGCGACCCGTCGGCCATGTCGCAGGTGAAGGCGGCCTACCCGGCCAAGGACGTCGCGATGACCGAGCGCGCGGTGTGGGGCACCTCCGGCGCGGACCGCATCGTCCAGTACTTCCGCAACCAGTCGATCATGTACGAGGACTGGGTCACGATGCTCGACCAGAACCGCGGCCCCGAGCAGTGGTCCGGGTCGCCCGACCCCAGCATGCTCATCCAGTCACCGGGCAGCCCCGACACGTACTGGGCGCTGCCGGACTACTACATCATCGCCCAGTTCTCCAAGTTCGTCGCCCGCGGCGCGACCCGGGTGGCCACGAACAACGGCGGCAGCGGCAGCGTCACCAACGTCGCCTTCCTCAACCCCGACGGCACCCTGGTGACCGTCGTCGTCAACCAGACCGGCTCCGCGCAGCCGGTCACGCTCCGGGCCGGCGGCCAGCAGGTCAGCGCCACCCTGCCCGCCAAGACCGTGGGCACCTACCTGTGGCCCGCCGGGTCCGGCGGCGGCACCGACACCGCGGCCCCGACCGCCCCCACGGGGCTGACCGCGACAGCGTCGGGCACCACCGTGTCGCTGAACTGGTCCGCCTCGACCGACAACGTCGGTGTGACGGGCTATCAGATCCTCCGCAACGGCACGCAGGTCGGCACCGCGACGGGGACCTCGTACACCGACACCGGCCTCGGCGCCTCGACCGGCTACTCCTACACCGTCAGGGCGGTCGACGCGGCGGGGAACGCCTCGGCGGCGTCGAACACCGCGACGGTCACCACGGGTGCGGGCGGCAGCGGCGGCCCGGTGGACCCGTCGAAGTGGTACACGGTGAAGAACACCAACAGCGGCAAGTGCGTGGACGACACCGACGGTTCGACGGCGAACGGCGCCTTCGTCCAGCAGTGGTCCTGCCAGGCCGGCAGCGCCAACCAGCAGTGGCAGTTCCAGCCCACGGACAGCGGCTACTACAAGGTCGTCGGCCGCAGGTCGGCCACGGCCGCGTGGGACGTGACCGGCGGGGCGGGCGCCGGCAGCGGCGCGAAGATCCAGCTGTGGGCCTACGGGGCCGGTACGAACCAGCAGTGGAAGCCGGTCGCCGGGGCCAACGGGACGTACACCTTCACCCCGCGCAGCAACACCGCCCAGTGCCTCGACGTCACCGACGTCTCCACCGCGGACGGCGCCCGCCTCCAGCAGTGGACCTGCACCGGCGGCGCGGCCCAGTCCTTCACCCTCACCGCCCAGTGAGCGCCGGGCGGGCCGCCCCCGACCGGGCGGCCCGCCCCCCGAAGCGGTGTCCGGCGCGAGCCCCTGCCGTTGGTGTCGGAAACCCGCCGGAGACCTGGCTCCGCCCCTGCTCTACTGAAGATCACATCCCGTGTGGTCCTCAGCAGAACAGGGGCGGAGCCATGCCCACAGCAACATCCCCTCGCGTCGAACGGTCCGGCACGCCCGCCCGCTCCCGGCTGGTGTCCTGGCTGGCGGTGATGTCCGTGACGGCGGGAATCTTTGCCGTCGTCACCACGGAGATCCTGCCGATCGGCCTGCTGACCCCGATCGGCTCGACCTTCACCGTCTCCGACGGAACGGCCGGACTGATGATGACCATGCCGGGGCTCCTCGCCGCCGTCTCGGCGCCCCTGGTCACCGCGGCCACCGCCCGCGTCGACCGCAGGCTGATGCTGGCGGCCTTCATGGCGCTGCTGGCGCTCGCGAACCTCACCGCCGCCCTCGCGCCGGCCTACTGGGTGATCCTGTCCTCCCGCGTCCTGGTCGGCGTCGTCATCGGCGGCTTCTGGTCGATCAGCGCGGGACTCGCGGGCCGCCTGGTGCCCGCCGGGTCGGTGCCCCGCGCGACGGCCGTCATCTTCTCCGCCGTGCCGCTCGGCTCGGTGCTCGGTGTCCCGGCGGGCACCTTCCTCGGCGACATCGCCGGCTGGCGCAGCGCCTTCCTCGCGATGGGCCTGCTCACCCTCGGCGTGCTCGCCCTGCTGCTCGCGGTCGTCCCGCCGCTGCCCGCGTACGAGGCGACCCGCCTCGACGTCCTCGGCGGCATGCTGCGCGGCGTCGGCACGAGGTTCGCCCTGCTGATGACCTTCCTCGTGGTACTCGCCCACTTCGGGACGTACACCTACGTGACGCCGTTCCTGACGGACGTGACGCACGCCGGCTCCGGTCTGGTCACCGTCTACCTGCTCGTCTACGGCGCGGCGGGTGTCGCCGGGAATTTCGCCGGCGGAGCGGTGGCCGCCCGCCACCCGAGGGCCGCCTTCGCCGCGGCGGCCTCGGCGATCGCCGCCGCCACGCTGCTGCTCCCGACCGCCGGGAGGAGCGACCTCGGGGCGGTGGCGATGCTGGTCGTGTGGGGGGCCGCCTACGGGGCCGTGCCCGTGTGCTCGCAGACCTGGTTCGCCAGGGCCGCACCGGACTCGCCCGAGGCGTCCTCCGTCCTGTTCACCGCCTCGTTCCAGGCGACCATCTCCGTCGGGGCGCTCGTCGGCGGCGTGGTCGTCGACCGTTCCTCGCCGTCGGCGGTCATGACGCTGGGCGGTGCGACCGCGGCCCTGGCGGTGCTGGTCGCCTGGGCCCACCACGCCCGCAAGGGCGCGTGGGCGGACCCGGTCCGCTGCTGAGCCGCCGCACACCGCCCACCTCCCGGCGGAAGAGGCGGGGCCGCGCGCGGGGTAGAACGACTACGTAACGTCGCATTCCGGGTACGCACGGCAACTGATCATCGAGGAGGGACCACGTGTTCCGCAGCAGCATGCCCCGACCCGCGGCGGGCGCACAGGAGCGGCCCGCCCACCGCTCCGCGCCGGCCAGGACCTTCATCCGCCGCACGGTGCCGCTGGCGCTGGCCGCCGTGGTGTCCGCCGCCGCCGTGCCCGCCACGGCGGGGGCGGCGCCGCGGAACGCCCGGTGGGCGGCGCTCGGCGACTCGTACACGGCGGGCATCTTCGTCGGCGACCCGAGCCCGGCGCTGGGCAGCCCGGACCGGGACGGCTGCGACCGCACGACCGGCTCCTACCCGCACCTCGTCGCGGACGCGCTCGCGGCCCACCCGCCCGGGGGCCGGCGGGTGACCCTGAGCGACGCCAGCTGCAGCGGCGCCACGGTCACCGACGTCACCACCACCCGGCAGACCCCCATCAGCCCCGTACAGCCCCCGGCCGGCGGCTGGCCCAGTGTGCCCCCGCAGATCGACCGCGCCGGCCTGGACGCCGGCACCGACGTGGTCACCATCGGCGCGGGCACCAACAGCCTGTCCCTGGGCCCGATGTTCCTCGCCTGCCTCGTCGTCGGTCTCGGCCGGCCGGACGACGCCACGCCCTGCCGCGACGCCTTCGAGAGCGGTGACCCGGCCCTCGCCCCGGAGCCGATCGAGGCCACGTACGGCCGGGTCGCCCAGGAGTACGCCGCCATGCTGGCCACCGTGCGCCGCAGGTCGCCCCACGCCGCGGTCGTCACGATCGGCTACCCGACGATCTTCCCCGCGGATGCCTCCGGCTGCGACCGGCAGGACACCACCGAACTGGCCGCCCGCATCAGCGGCCTCGGCCTGGCCTCCGTCACGCACGGGGACATCACCTGGCTGCACGACGTGACCGCCCGCCTCAACCGGATCATCCGGGCCGTCACGGAGCTGAGCGGCGACACCTACCTCGACACCGCCGCCCCCAGCGTCGGCCACGACGTGTGCCGGCCCGCGGCGAAGAGGTGGGTGGAGGGCGTCTGCGGCACTGCCGGGCCCTACTGGCCGAACGAACTCACCGCGGGCGCTTTCACCCTGACGTGCTCCGGCGACCGGCGCGCCACGTATGTGCACCCCGACGCCGCCTTCCACGCCGCTGTCGCCGCCCGGGTCGAGGCCGCCGTCCGCGCGGCGCTGACCTGACCGGCGAAGGCCCGGGGTGTGCGGCGCTGAGCTGACCGGCGGGCGCCCGCCGGCTACGACGGCCCGGGGCGCGCGGCGCGGCTCGCGGGCGGGTGACCGGCGGCGGCGCTCCGGCCGCCCGCCGCGCCCCTCGGACCGGCTCGCCCGGCCGGGCCGCGGTGCGCGGGCTTCCAGGGGGCGGGTGCCGGCTTCTCGGGACCTGCGGCGCCGCTGAAGGCCGCCTCGCCGCCGGAGAGGCGGGCGGCGAGGCGGGGGCAGGTCCCGCAGACGCCCTGCGGGTCGATCGCGTAGTGGAGGCAGCAGCCGGTGCGGGTGCGGGTCAGGCGCCCCGCCTCCGCCTCCGCGGCCGGCAGCCAGCGGAAGTCCGCACCGCCGGGGAAGGGCGGCTGCGGGGCGGGCAGCACGAGGGTGGCCATGGCGGCGCCGTGCTCCTCGTCGCCCAGGGCGGCGCCGAGCCGCCACAGCCCCGAGACCAGGTCGTCCCCCACCATGCCCCACAGGGCGCGCCCGCCGCGCCGCGTACGGGCCCCCAGCGCGGCCAGCAGCGGCGCCGCGTGGTCGGCCACCGTGCGGCGCAGCTGCGCGCGCAGCGCCTCCTCGCCCTCCCGCACGGTCGCGCCGGGACGGCCCGCCGCCGGGTCGCCCGGCAGGCAGCTGAAGGAGCCGGGGACGGCGACCCGCAGGCCCGCGCCGGGCCCGAGCCAGACGTGCCCGGGGCGCAGCCGGGGGACACGGCGTTCCAGATACCAGGGCCCGCTGATCAGCAGGCAGGCCGACCAGAGGTAGGCGTGCAGCGCGCGGGAGGCCACCACGTCCGGGCGCACCCGCTTCCCGTGGCCGTCCTCGATGCGGGCGGCGCCCGCCTCCAGCCAGTCGCGCAGGGCGGCCTCGTCGTGCGCCAGGGCGGAGCCGTTCACCCATCCGGGTCCGTCCTCGGGGCCTGGCGCACCCACGGTGAGGCCGAGTACGGGGCAGGCCTCGGCCAGCCGCCGGTAGACATGGGCCAGGCTCACGGGTGCTCCCGCCTTCCTCCAGGGCAAGTAAGGCTAACCTCACTACGATCATGACCGGCCGTCAAATCGACGCGCGGACGGCCGGTTTGACAACGTAAGGCATGCCTAACCTAAGCTCGTCGCGCCGGGAGCCCGGCCCGCCGCCGGCTGCGACCGGCCCCCGAACCGCCGCCGCCGCACGGAAGCTGACGCCTGTGCAGATGTACCTGCTGGCCCTGAATCCGACGGACTCCGTCACCGAGGGCTTCCTCCCCGCCGCCCGCCGGCTGGGACTGGCCGTCACCGTGCTCACCGACACCCCCGCGGCCCACCGCGCGGTCGGCGGCGACGCGTACGCCGGTGTCGAGGTCCTGGAGTGCGACGTGCGGGACTTCCGCGCGGTGGTCTCCCGTGTGTCGGCGCACCGCAGGCCCGACGCGGTGTTCAGCAACAGCGACCACCTCCAGGCCCAGACCGCGCTGGCCGCCGCGTACTTCGGGCTGCCCGCGAAGGACTGGCGGGCGGCGCTGCGCACCAAGGACAAGGCGGAGATGCGGCGGTGCCTTGCCGCGGCGGACCTCCCGGCCGGCGTCGCGGTGCGGGCCGCCGAGGTGCCCGCGGGGCAGGACCCGGCGACCGTGCTCGCGTCGGCGGACATCCCCTTCCCCTGCGTGGTCAAACCGCGCGAGGGGGTGGCGAGCGAGGACGTCGTGCTCGTGGGGGAGCACGCGGAGCTGATCGCCCGCTGCGCGGAGATCCGGTCCCGGCGCCCGGGCGAGGCGCTGGTGGTGGAGGAGTTCCTGCCGGGCACCCTGCACACCCTGGAGACGCTGGGCGACGGCGCTGTCCGCCGGGTGCTCGGCGGCTTCCGC
The DNA here is from genome assembly GCF_044333285.1 of Streptomyces sp. NPDC021020. Classification (NCBI taxonomy): domain Bacteria; kingdom Bacillati; phylum Actinomycetota; class Actinomycetes; order Kitasatosporales; family Streptomycetaceae; genus Streptomyces; species Streptomyces sp. NPDC021020. The sequence goes on along the minus strand of NZ_JBIRQQ010000007.1, from coordinate 147,536 downwards.
ACCCGGCTCTCGGCGCCGCCGTACTTCATCGAGGAGCGGCTGACCTGGGAGCCCGGACTGCCGGCGGCGGCCGTGGCCGAGGTGCTGGCCCAGCTCGACGCCCTCGGCGTGGGGTTCGGGGCCTGCCACACCGAGTTCGTGCTGTCGGACGGCCGGGCCAGGGTCGTCGAGGTCAACTACCGGGCCATCGGGGACCAGTGCGACCTCCTGCTGGCGGACCTGCTCGCGGTGCCGCTGTTCGAGTGGATCCTGCGGGTGCACCTGGGTGAGCGGCTGCCCGCCGACCCCTGGCCCGCCCCGGCCGCCACCGGCTGCCTGTCCTATCCGTACGCCCGCACACCCGGCACGCTGACCGCCGCGCCCGGCCCGGAGGACCTGGACGTGGACGGCGTACGGCTGGCCTACCGCCCCCTGCGCGCGATCGGCACCCGCCGGCCGGTCCACCACACCAACCGCGACCTCCTCGGCGTGGTCCGCGCCCTCGGCCCCGACCGGCCCGCGGTGGACCGCGCGGTGGACGCCTTCGTGGCCGCGCGGACCTGGGAGATCACCCCGTGACCGCCCCCGGGCCCGGGGACGGGCCCGCCGACCCGGTCGAGGCCGCCCTGCTGCTGCGGGTGCTGAGCACGCTGCTGCGCGAGGACGTCTGCGGGCTGCGGACCCGCACCGCTGTCGTGGAGCGGGCCGACGGCCGCTGGCTCCGCCTCGGCCCGGCCGGGCGGCCGGACCGCCCGGACCTGCTGCTGCCCGTCGAGGACGACGGCTTCCAGTGCGAGTACGCCGCCCGTCTCCCGCTGCTGCGGGCCGAGGGGGGCGAAGGGCGCGAGGGCCGGGACCTCACCACCGGGCGGCAGGTGCTCGCCGCCCTGGCGGAACACGCCGCGCCCGAGGACCGCCCGGGCTTCGCGGCCTTCGCCCGCGAATTCCGCGACGCCCTCGCGGCGCTGCGGCTCCAGGCGGCCACCCGCGAGCGGACGGCGGCGCGGCTCACCGCCCGGCACGGGCCGGATCCCGCGGCCTGGCAGGGCCTCGCCGCCTCGCTCGGCTTCGACACGCTCGCCGCCCGCCAGGGCCACCCGCTCTACCCGACCGGCGCCGCCCGCACCGGGCTGACGGCCGGCCGGCTCACCCGCTACGCCCCCGAGTTCGCGCCCTCCTTCGCGCTGCGCTGGCTGATCGTGCCCCGCGAGGCAATGACGGTCCACCTGCCGGACAGCGCGCCCCTGCCCGGCTTCTGGCCCACGCCCCGCGACCTCGGGGCGACGGGGCGCGACGAGGGGCATCTGGCCCTGCCCGTGCACCCGCTGACCGCCGCCGGGCCGCTGCGGGAGCTGTTGCGGGACGCCGGGCTGTGCGACAGCGCGGTGCTCGCGGAGCGGCCGTACCTGACCGTCGAACCGACGCTGTCCACCCGTACGGTCGCGGTGCGCGCCCACCCCGGGACCCACCTCAAGCTGCCGCTGGCCACCTCCACCCTGGGCCTGCTGAACCGCCGCACGATCAAGCCGGGCACCCTCGTGGACGGCGCCGCCGCGCAGCACCTCCTGGAGGCGGTACGGATGCGCGAGCCGCGCTTCCACGGCCGGGTGCTGCACTGCGACGAGACCGCCTGGCTGCACGCGGGGCACGAACTGCTGGCCGTACTCGTCCGCCGGCTGCCCGCCGGGCTCGACCGCTCCACCGTCCTGCCGCTCGCGGCGCTGCCCGCGCCCGCGCCGGGCGGCCGCCCGGTGGCCCACCACCTGGCCGACCGGTACACCGGCGGGGATCCGGTCGCGCTGCTCGACGCCGTACTGACCCTGCTGCTGGACTGGCAGGTGACCCTCTTCGGCTACGGGGTGGCGCTGGAGTCCCACCAGCAGAACGTCTCGCTGGTGCTCGACGAGCACAGCGGCGCCACCGGTGTCCGGCTGCTCCTCAAGGACGACGACGGCCTGCGCGTCCACCGGCGCCGGCTCGCCGCCACCCTCGGCCACGGCCCGCCGGGCCCCGCGGACTTCGACGACGCGCGGATCACCGTCGAGGACGACGCCCCGCTGGTCGCGCTGTTCACCACCGTCACCGTGCACCTGTGCGCGGGCGCCCTCGCGATCGCCCTGTCGGACTCCGGCCGCGCCCGGCGGCCCGACCTGCTCGGCCTGGTCCGCGACCGGCTGGCGGAGGCGGTGTCCCGGCTGGCCCGTACGGCGCCGGGCCCGGCCCGGACGCTGCGGGCCGCGGTGCTCGACGCCGACCGGCTGCCGGTCAAGGCGATGGTGACCGCGGGCACCCTGCTCACCAAGCGCCGCTCGGGCGCCTCCGACATCAACAAGCACTACACCACCGGCCCCAACTACCTCTTGCGCGAGCCTCGATGACCACGACGCACATCCCGCCGTCCCGCCCCCGCGGGCACCGGCTGCCCACACCCGGCGACGCGGTGGCCCACACCCTGCTCAACTGCCTGCTGCGCGAGGTCGCCGGCCCCCGGAGATGGGCCGTCCTCAGCGGGGACCACCTGGTGCTGCGCCTCCCGCACGACGGGACACGCCTGCGGGTCGGCGTGCGGCGCGCCTCCGCCCTCGGGGCGCACCGCTTCACCGGCCCCGTCTCGCGGCACACCGCGGGGGGCTGGACGCCGGTCGAGTGGGACGCGCTGGCCGCGCACCTGCACGCGGCGCTCACGGCGCAGACCGGGGTGCCGAACGAGGAGTTCCTGGCCCAGGTCGCCGCGAGCCACGCGGGCGTCGCCGCCGCCCTCGCCCTGCCCCGCCCGGCCGCCGGCGAGGACCCCCGCAGCCGCTACCTCGCCTCCGAGCGCTCCCTGGTCTTCGGCCACCGCTTCCACCCCGCCCCCAAGGCCCGCGAGACCGGCACCGCCGCGGCGGACTGGTCCGCGTACGCGCCCGAGGCCGGTGCCGTCTTCCCGGTGCGGCTGCTCGCGGTCCGCGAGGCGCTGGTCGCCGAGGAGCAGGCGGAGCCGGGCGCGGCCGCGCCGCTCGACGCCCTGGGCCGGGCACCCGCCGGCCACCGGCTGCTGCCCGTCCACCCGTGGCAGTACGAGCTGCTGCGCCGGAATCCGCTCCTGCGCGACGCGCTCGGCCGCGGGGACATCCGCGACCTCGGGCTCAGCGACGAGCGGTTCGCGGCCACCGCGTCGGTGCGCACGCTGCACGGGCGGGACGGCTTCCTGAAATTCAGCCTGAACGTCCGGATCACCAACTGCCTGCGCAAGAACGCCCGCTACGAGCTGCGCGGCGCGGTCGCGCTGACCCGGCTGCTCGGCCCGGTGGCCGCGGACCTCGCCGCGCGCTTCCCCGGCCACGCGATCCTCAGGGAGCCCGCCTACCGCAGCGTGCTCCTGCCCGGGCCCGGCGGCCCGCCCGACCTCGACGTCCTGGAGGGCCTCGGGGTGATCGTCCGCGAGGGCCTCGCCGCCGGGACGCCGCCGGGCGCCACCCCGCTGCTGGCCGCGGCGGTCGCCGACGAATACCCCACGGGGCCCGCGCACATCAGCCGCCTGCTGCCGCCGGACGCCGGACCGGCGGCGGTCCTGCGCTGGTGGCGGGCCTACCTCGCGCTGCTGGTGCCGCCCGTGCTCGCCGCGTACACCGACCACGGCGTCGTCCTCGAACCCCATCTGCAGAACGTCCTGGTGTGCGTCGCCGCCGACGGCCTGCCGGTCGCCGTCCTCTTCCGCGACCTGGAGGGCACGAAGCTGCTGCGCGAGCACCACGCCGACACCCTCGACGCCCTGCCGCCCGACGTAGCGGGCCCGCTCACCTACGACGGCGAGCAGGGCTGGACGCGGCTGGCCTACTGCCTGCTCGTCAACAACGTCGGCGACATGCTGGCCGCGCTCGCGGACATCTGCCCTCCCGCCGAACCCGCCCTGTGGTCCGCGGTACGGGACACGCTCGCCTCCTGCGCCACGGCCCACGGCCGCCATCCCCGCGTCACCGCGCTGCTCGCGGGCGAGCCGCTGCCCGCCAAGGCCAACCTCCTCGCCCGCTGGCACCGCGCGGCGGACCGCCGGGCGGACTACGTCCGCCTCCCCTCACCGCTGCGCCCCCGGACGCGCCCGGCGGAGCGGGAGCACGCGTGACCGGCGCCCGGGTGCGGGCGGCCCTCGACGGCCTGCCGTCCGCCGAACTGCCCGCCTACGTCTACGACCTGGCCGGGCTCGCCGGCCACGCGGCGGCGGTCAGGGCCGCGCTGCCGACCGCGGTGGAGCTGTACTACGCCGCCAAGGCCAACCCGGAGCCGCCGCTGCTCGCCGCCCTCGCCCCGCACGTGGACGGCTTCGAGGTGGCCTCCGGCGGCGAACTCGCCCACGTCGCCCGGGAGATCCCCACCCGTCCGATCGCCTTCGGCGGACCCGGCAAGACTCCCGCCGAGATCCGGGCGGCCCTGGACCGCGGGGTGTCCCGCTTCCACGTCGAGAGCCGCCACGAACTGCGGGTCCTGGCCCACCTGTCGGCCGGGCGGGCGGAGCCGGCGCAGGTCCTGCTGCGGTTCAACCCCGCCGTCCCCGAACGCCTCCCGGACTCGGCCGCGCTGGCCATGGGCGGCGGCCCCTCGCCCTTCGGCATGGACCACGACGACACCCGGGCCGCCCTGCGGGCGCTCACCGACGGCTCCACCCCGCAGCTGGCGCTCGCGGGGATGCACGCCCATGTCGCCAGCGGCCTGCCCGCACCGGAACTCGCCGGCGTCGCCGAGGCGGTGGCCGCGCAGGCAGCGGACCTCGCCCGGCGCCACGGGGCCAGGCTGCGGGAGCTGAACGTCGGCGGCGGGATGCACGTGGACTACGGCGATCCCGGCGCCCGCTTCGACTGGGCCGGCTACGGCGCCGCCCTCGCACGTCTGGCCCGCGCGCATCCGGGCCTGCGGCTGCGCATCGAACCGGGCCGCGCCCTGACCGCCTACTGCGGCTGGTACGTCACCGAGGTCCTGGACGTCAAGGAGAGCCGCGGCACGCGGTTCGCCGTGCTGCGCGGCGGCACCCACCATCTGCGCACCCCCGCCACCCGCGGCCACGACCAGCCCTGCGCGGTGCTGCCGGTGCGGGAGTGGCCGCACCCCTGGCCGCGGCCCGGCTGCGGTCCCGGGCCGGTGACCTTCGTCGGGCAGCTGTGCACGCCCAAGGACGTGCTCGCCCGCGCGGTGCCGGTGGAAGGTGTGCGCGCCGGTGACCGCGTGGCCTTCGCGATGGCCGGCGCGTACGCCTGGAACATCTCCCACCACGACTTCCTGATGCACCCGCACCCGTCCGTCCACTTCCTGGACGCCCCCGCGGGGCGGGTCACGAGGACGGGGACGCCGTCGACGGGTGCTGGGTCGGGGTCGCGGGCGGGGGACCGAAACTGATACTGATCCTGGTGAAGCCGAGCGACGTGAGCATGCCCTGGAGCATGGACCGGGTGTTGGCCTCGGCCCGGGTCGTCAGCTCGGTCTTCTTGGCCGCGTCCTGGATCTTCTGCGCGGCCAGGATGCTGAGCTTCTGCGCGTTGCCGGTGTCGCTGCCGAAGAAGTCGCCGACCCGGTCGAACAGCCCGCGCTTCTGCGAGACGACGTAGGAGTGCTCGGGGTCGAGGCTCGTCCGCTCCAGCGCCGCGTGCGGCAGCCGGATTGCCGCGGACGTACGGTCGTCGCTCACCGTCACGGCGCCGGACTTCAGCGAGCCCAGGTCCACGTACGCGTCCACACTGCCCGCGCCCACGTAGAGGGTCCGCTCGCCGTGCACGATGTCCGGCAGGTACTTGGCGTCCTTCTGGAGGTCGACGACGACCTCGAAGTTGCCGCTCGCCCCCTCGTAGCGGCTCATGTCCTGGATCGACTTCAGCAGGACGGGCCCGCTGCGGTCGTTGGTCCGTTCGGCGAACGGATTGGGCAGTCCCGGCAGCAGGTGCAGCCCGCCGAGTAAGAGGACCAGCACCATCAGCCCCGCCAGTGCGACGACGACTCGCGCCCACCAGGGGGTGCGGCTGACCACATCTCCCGTGTTCATGACATACCTCCTCGTGGGTCGTGTGCCCGCCGCACGCCCGAAGATGGCCGGGAGTTCCGCCACATCGCGCGGAACACCACCAGGAGTGACCGGAGTCGGAGGGGGCAAGCGGACATTGGGCGTTCACCGAAACCACTTGCCCGGAAAGGTTGGGAGTGTCATGACAATCCTGTGGGCCGTCATCGCCGGCCTGATCATCGGTCTGCTCGCCAAGCTCGTACTGCCGGGCCGCCAGCCCGTCCCCCTGTGGCTGACCGTCGTCCTCGGCATCATCGGCGGACTGCTGGGCAACGGCCTGGCCTCGGCCTTCGGCGTCGCCGACACCAACGGAGTCGACTGGATCCGGCACGCGCTGCAGATCGGCGCCGCAGCTGTCCTGATCAGCCTCATCACCCCCCTGTACACGGGCCGCGGCCACCGGCACCACCACCGCTTCTGAGGGAGGCGGCCCCTCACCGACGGCAGCCCCGCCGCACGAGAAAGTGCTTCTCGTGCGGCGGGGCTGCCGCGTGCACCCGGCACATCGCGCCCGCAGGACGGGAATTGTCCTGCGGGCGCGTTCACGCTACTGCTCGTTCACGCTACTGCTTGTTGCGCAGCAGCCGGACAATGGTCGCGAGGGAGAAGGCGATCACGAGCACGGTCACGAAATCCCACATCGGGCTCCCGGGGGCCCACCCCTGACCGACCATCTCCATTCGATGCTGCACCCTGACTCACCGTGCCCTTCAGGAGACCGGACACCGGCGCCGGAAGCCCGGAACACGCACGGGCGGAACGCCGTCGTGCTCGGCTCCTACCCCCGGATCGCGTTTCCAGCCCGCCCCGCGACGGGGCCGCTTCCGGTTCCGCCCGCCCGGTACGCACGTGCGTGCGTGCGAGCGCGCGGCGGGGGAAAGCGGCCGCCATGGGCGGAGTGCGGGTGCCGGTCCGGTGACGGCCGCGGCGCGGGAACGTCGGCGACAGGGGGAGCACATGTCCGGTGGCGAGGGCACGCCGTCCGAGACCGGCCGGGAGAGACCGGCCGGCAAGGAACGGCGGCGCACACGGCGGGTGGCACGGGCGTTCGCCGCGCTCGGGACCCTCGCCCGCGCCCTGGCGGCGGCCTGGGACAAGGACGCCACCGAGCGCGCCGCCGCGCTCACCTACTACACGGTGCTGGCGCTCTTCCCCGCGCTGCTGATGACGCTGTCCCTGGTCGGGCTCACGGGCAATCCCGACGGCAGCGGGGTGCCGGGCGGACTCGAGGCGCTCATGCCCGGCCAGTCGCGCCCGCTGGTCGCCGACGCGCTGCGGCACCTGGCCGAGGACGCCTCGGGCACCACCTCGCTGGCCGCCGTCAGCGGGGCGGGAGCCGCGTGGGCCGCGTGCAGTTACGCGGCGGTCTTCCGGCGCGCCCTGCACCACATCCACGGCGTGGCGGACCACCGGCCCGCGTGGCGCGCCGCGCCGCGCGTCGTCGTCACCGCGCTCCTGCTGCTGGTCCTGATGGTGTGCAGCACCATCTGCGTGGTCGTCAGCGGCGAACTCGCCCGCAGGACGGGCGAGGTGCTGCACCTGGGCAGTTCCCTGGTCTCGGCGTGGCGCGGGCTGCGCTGGCCCGGCCTGGTCGCGGTGGCCGCCGCGACGGTGCTGATCCTCTTCCGCTCGGGGCCGCCCGCGACCCGCGGGCTGCGCACGTCCGCGCCCGGCGGCGGCGTGGCCATCGGACTGTGGCTGCTCAGCTCGGCCGGCTTCGCGACGTACACCACACGCCTGGGGACCTACGACCGGCTGTACGGCCAGCTGTCCGGCGCCGTCGCCTTCCTGGTGTGGCTGTGGTTCACCAACCTCGCGCTGCTCATCGGCGCGCACTACAACGCCGAGCGGGCCTCCCTGGCCCCGGCCGCCCCGCGGCGCGGCCGCGTACGGCGCTCCGCCCGGGACGCCCGGTGATCCCCGGCCGCGGTCAACGGCCCTTGCCGCGGGGACTCCTGGCCCCGCGGTCGCGCGTGGTCGGTAGGCCGTGGCGGCGCGCGGCCGCGTCCAGCGAGCGCAGGGCGAGCAGCAGGAACCCGATGTCGTCGAGGTAGACCGGATCGGGCAGGAGGTCCACCGGCCAGACCAGATAGGCCACCGACGCCCAGAACATCGCCTTGTGGGACATGTCCACGCCCGAGGCCCTGAGCAGACGCCGTGACCGGATCAGCCTGATCAGCAGCCTGAGCGCCACCACCAGGGTGACCACGGCGACAGCCGCCAGCAGTCCGAGCAGCAGACGGTCCTTGCCGTCCATCCGCACCACCTCCCTGCTCTGCGCCTTCCCCGTACGGCGGCGCACGCGTCACAGGAGTTGAGCGGACCCCGGAACCCGGCCTCCGGCCCTCGGCCCCCGGACCCCGGAGAAGGCGCCGGCCGCGTCCGGCGGCCGGGCCGTGAGCGCGGGCTCAGCGCTCGTTGGGCTCCCAGACGGGCAGCCAGACGTCGTTGGGCGAGCCCGGGACGGTGCAGTCGTACTGGATCAGGAGGCGGCCGATCCCGAGTCCGCCGGCGACGTTCAGGCACTTGTTGGCCGACTTGTCGACGATCTGGTAGCCGATGCCCGCGGGGACGAACCGCCACAGCTCGTTGGGGGCGGTTCCGCAGGTGTACTGGATGACCTCGGTGCCGTTGGCGGTGCCGCCCCCGGCGACGTTGACGCACTTTCCGCTGCTGACGGACCTGATCGTGTAGTAGCTGCCCCCGGCGGCGTCCAGCTCCCAGCGCTCGTTGGCCCCGTTGGTCAGCGGGTACTGGATGACCGGCACGCCGTCCGAGCTGCCCGCCCCGCGGACGTTCGCGACCTCGCCGGGGCTCGCGGCCAGGCGCAGCGTGAACTGCTGCGCGACGATCGCCTGCGGCGTCGGGTCCGACGAGCGGTCGGCCGCGGCCGCCCCCTGCGTCCCGAACGCCACCCCGGCGGTCACCGCCAGGGCGCCCGCACCCGCCGCCAGATTCCTGAGGGTCTTCACGCGGTCTGCCTCCTGCTCCGTCATGCCGATGGGAAAGACAGGAGGAGTATTACGGTACGGAGTCGGGCAAACGGCTGCTTTCGAAATCGAATGCACCGCAGGTAGCCCGGTTGGCCGTAGCGCCCGGGCGGCGTAGCCCCGGGGTCCCGCTCAGCCCCGGCCGAAGATCCCGGCCGGGTACGCCCCGTTGCCCAGCGCGACGGCGGCCAGACCGCCCGCGAGGTCGGTCAGGCGGGCGACCCCGGCTGCGCCCAGGCCGTCGTAGGGCGCCGCGGCCAGCCGGTCCGTCTCGTGCTCCAGGTCCGCGCGGAGCGCCGTCCCGGCCTCGGTCAGCTCGCCGGCGGCGTCCAGCAGGCCCTTGTCCCGCAGGCGTTCCGCGGCCGCCGACCACTCCTCCTCGCTCCAGCCGCGGGTCGCGCGGGCGAAGACCGGGGTGAAGCCGCGGCCGGAGGCGGTGTGGGAGACCAGGGCCTCCAGCCCGTCCATCCCCGCGTGGGTGAGCAGCGCGATGTGGCCGTCGCCGCGGTGCTCGCGCAGGACCGTGGCCGCCTGCCAGAGCGCCACGTGCGGCTCCCGGGCGACCGGCTGGTCCAGTTCCGCGGCGCCCAGCGGGCGGCCCGCGCGGTCGCAGCCCTCCGCGGCCCGCCGGGCCAGCCCGGCCGCCTCGGCCGTCTCGGCGGAGGCCGCCGCCGCGTCGCCCAGCAGCCGCCGCAGCAGCTTGTCGACGGCGCGCAGCCGGGCCGCGAGCAGCTGGTCGGGCGTCGCGACGGCCCAGACCGAGGGGACGTGCCGGGCGACCAGCGCGTGGGCGAAGTTGAAGAAGGTCGCGGTCACCGTACCCGGGCCGACGGCGCCCATGGCCGCGGAGCGGGCACCGAAGTAGCCCGCGGCGCTGAAGTAGGCGCCGGGCCCCTTGGGGAGACCGAGGGCCTCCATCTCCGCGTCGAACTCCGGCGAGAAGTACACCGCGGAGTGCAGGGCGTTGAGGGGGTTGTGGCAGCGGCGGCCGGCCCGGGGGTCCGTCATGCGGACGAGACTACAAGGTGCCGGACGGGGCGGGGCCGGGCGGTGGCGGATCCGGGAGCGGCCGTGCGTCGTCCGTGGTCACGCGGGCGGCGGGGAGCCTCCCCGGGAGAACCGTTCGCCGATCCAACACGCGCTGATCCGCGCTTGTTTGACGCTCGTTCACCTGAGCGGCCGAACGTACGCCAGGGCGAACGCACCTTCCGGTGGAGTTCGCCGTTTGCCGGTTCACCGGCAGCACTCGGCGAACGGAAGGCGGCACGGTGGCGTTGAACGGGCTGGGCAAGTGGCGCAGGCGCCTGTGGGGTGGGAGGACGCAGCGCAAGGCCGCCGTCGCGGTGGTCGCCGCCGGGCTCGCGATCGTCGGGCTGCCGTCGGCCGGCGCCGCGACGGGGGCGACGCCGTTCACGGCGTCCCCGCAGTCCTACGACCTCACGGGCTCGGCGTACTGCTCGACGGCCACCGGGCTCGCGGGCGCCGCGCTCGGCGCCAACCTGATCTCCAACCCGGGGGCGGAGTACGCCACGACCCGCGGCGAGCTGCCCGGTGGCGCGGGCACCACCGCGGGCAGCGGGGTCGCCGACCCCGACGCCGTACTCCTGCCCGACTGCTGGTCGCTGACCTCCACCATCGCCGGCACCGACCCGGCCAACGAGATCGCCAGCGCGGTCGCCGCCTCCTACCCCGGCAAGGCCGGCACCCGGAATTTCTACGGCGGCAAGAGCGCCAACGACAAGGCGCCCGCCAACACCGTCACCACCGCCGGCCAGACGATCGACCTCGACCCGCTCGGCGACACCGCGGGCAAGCACTTCGCCCTCGAAGCGAGCCTGGGCGGCTACGCCGACCAGGACGACGCCACCTCCGTCAGCGCGACCTGGGAGGACTCCGAAGGCAACCCGGTCGACGACGGCACCGCCCGCCCCGCGGTCACCACGCTGGGCCCGGTGCTGGCGGCCGAGCGCGGCGACACCTCCAGCCTGCTGCCGCGCAGCGGCTACGGCACCGTCCCCGCCGGGGCGACCCGGGTGGTCGTCACCCTGACCTTCACCATGGGCGGTGCCGGCCACAACGACGCCAGCGCCGACAACCTCAGCCTCGTCATCGGCGACGGCGCGGTCCCGCCGGCCGGCCAGGACTACGACCGGACCGCCACCTGCCCGCACCCCGCCGAGCGCGGCCCGGGCAAGAACCTGATCTCCAACCCCGGCGCCGAGGACCACGACGCGGTCCCGTACCCGTACGGCACCGGCGGGGGCGTCACCAACCCCGGCCAGGCGAACGCCACCGTCGACGTACCGGCGTGCTGGACCAGCCACGGCGACCTGCCCGCGCCCGACGCGGTCGTGGAGTCCAGGACCCAGCAGGGCCCCTACCCGGGCCTGGAGGGAAGCCGGTACTTCTTCGGCGGCACCAACTCCAGCGCGACCGCCGCCGCAAACCCCGGCTTCACCCCGGCCCCGGGCTTCCGCAACGACGTCCAGGGCGTGACGACCACCGCCGCCCAGACCATCGACGTCAGCGGCATGGACGCCGGCGGCCACCCCTTCGCGCTGACCGGCCAGCTCGGCGGCTACTCCACGCAGGGCGATTTCGCCGTGGTCCAGGCGGCGTTCGAGGACGCCGGTGGCACCGTCCTGGCGAGCGCGCAGATCGGGCCGATCACCGAGGCCGAGCGGGTCGCGGCCGCCGACTACCTCACGGCCAAGGGCGGCACGCCGGCCGACAGCGGCATGCTGCCCACCCAGACGCTCGGCACCCTGCCGCCGGGCACCGCCGAGGTCGTCGTCACGATCTCCGCGACCGCGATCTCCGCGGGCAGCGACAGCAACGGCATCGCCGACGACCTCGGCTTCGTCATCGACCCCACGCCGTCCGGCAGCCACGGGCAGAACTACGACCTCACCACCGGCAGCCACGGCACGGCCCCGAACTGCCCCGACCCGGTGACCCCCGCCCTGGACCGGAACCTCGTCTCCAACCCGGGCGCGGAGGAGTACACCTCCGACGTGTGGTTCGGCGCCCCCGGTGACGCCCCGGTGGCCGTACCGGACTGCTGGACCAGCGCCTCCCCGCTGCCCGCCCCCCGGGCGGTCGCCGAGTCGTACGCCCAGGCGCCGTCCGGCTACCCGCCCGTACGCCCGAGCACCCGCGTCTTCTGGGGCGGCCACGACCCCCAGAACGCGATCGCGGGCGTCGCCACCACGCAGACCCAGCCGATCGACCTCGGCCCGCTCGGCGCGGTCGCCGGCAAGTCCTTCAAGCTCTCCGCTCTGCTCGGCGGCTACGCCACCCAGAACGACAACGCCGTCGTGACCGCCGCCTTCCAGGACGCCGGCGGCAGGACGCTGACGGTCGCGAGCATCGGCCCGGTCAAGGCCAACCAGCGCGGCTCCGTCTCCAGCCTCGTCCCGCAGGCCTGGTACGGGACCGTCCCCGCGGGCTCGGCCAAGGTCGTCCTGAAGATCACCATGACCGCCGTGAACACCGGCGCCGACAACAACGGCGAGGCCGACGACCTCAGCCTGGTCATCGGCGACAGCACCCGGCCGTCCGGCCCGATCCTGCAGACCCTGCCCTACGACGCCGCGGGCGGCGGCGAGGTCCGCATCGACCCGACCACGGGCCTGCCGCTGCCGCCCGCCGGCGGCCTCTACCGCCCGGCCGGCGTCTCGGCCGCCGGCGGCGTCGTCTACGCCTCCAACACCGGTGACAACGTCATCGCCGCCCTGGCGAACGGGCAGAGCAAGGTCGTCGCCGGCTCGCTGGAGGGCTCCGGCCCGAGCGGCGACGGCGGTCCCGCCACCGCCGCGACCCTCTACCAGCCCGGCGGCACCGCGGTGGACGCCAAGGGCGACCTCTACATCGCCGACAGCGCCGACAACGTCGTACGCAAGATCACCCCCGACGGGGTCATCCACCGGGTCGCGGGCACCGGCAGCACGAAGGGCTCCTCCTCCGGGCTGTCCGGCCAGGAGCAGCGGGTCGCCACCAGCACGCCGCTGAACCACCCGCAGGCGGTCGCGGTCGACACGGCCGGCAACGTCTACATCGCCGACACGTTCGACAACCGTGTCCTGAAGCTCCTGCCGAACGGCAGGATCACCGCCTTCGCGGGCAGCGGCAAGGCCGGGTACTCCGGCGACGGCGGCCAGGCCCGCAAGGCGAAGCTGCGCATGCCCACCGGCGTGGCCGTCGACCGGCAGGGCGACGTCTACATCGCCGACGCCTCCAACAACGTGATTCGCAAGGTCGACGCCAGGCGCGGCACCATCACGACGGTGGCGGGCAACTACGCCAAGGACCGGGCCGAGAACGACGGCCGCGGCGGCTGGTCCGGCGACGGCGGCCCCGCCGTCAAGGCCCAGCTCAACGCCCCGCAGGGGGTGGCCGTCGACAGCGCGGGCGACCTCTTCGTCGCCGACACCTTCAACAACGCGATCCGCGAGGTCACCCCGGACGGGACGATCACCACCGTCGTCAACGCCGCGGCGCCCACGGCCGGCGGCGAGAGCAGCGGCCAGGCCCCGTCGGCCTCGTACCTCAACACCCCCTACGCCGTCGCGGTCGACCTGTCGACCGGCGTCCTGTACGTCGCCGACACCACCAACAGCGCCATCGCCGAGGTCCTGGGCGTCGCCCGCTGAACAGCAGGCCCGGCCCCGGCCCCGACCCCATGACGAGGAAAGAAACCCGCATGCCCGACAACAGCGCCCCTTCGAGCAGCCGCCTCACCTCGCGGCGTGCCTTCGTCGCCGGGGCGGCCTCGATCGCCGCCGCCGCCGGAATGTCCGGCGTGCTGCCCGCGCAGCTGGCGCGCGCCGCCTCGGCCGGCCGCCGCAGCTTCGACCTCTCCCAGATCAAGCACGTCGTGTACGTCATGCAGGAGAACCGGTCCTTCGACCACTACTTCGGCACCTTCCCGGGAGCGCGCGGCTTCAGCGACAAGAAGGCCGGCAGGCTGCCGAACGGCAACTCCGTCTTCCAGCAGCCCGACCCGGCCAACCCCGACGGCTGGCTGGAGCCCTTCCACATGGACACCGTCACCACCGGTGCCGCCGCCGTCCCCTCGCTCTCGCACGACTGGCGCGACCAGCACGCCGCCTGGAACGAGGGCGCGATGGACGGCTGGCTGGTCTCCCACCTCGCCTCCGACGGCGATGTGAAGGGCTCCTACACGATGGGCTACCTGAAGAAGGAGGACATCCCCTTCCACTGGGCGCTCGCCGAGAACTTCACCCTGCTCGACCACTACTTCTGCTCGGTGCTCGGGCCCACCTACCCCAACCGGGCCATCTGGATGTCGGGCACCAACGACCCGCAGGGCAAGCAGGGCGGCCCGATCCTGGAGACCGTGCAGCCCAACACGCTGGCCTGGAAGTCGGCGGCCGAGGTGCTCTTCGACGCCGGGTACACGGTCAAGACGTACACCAGCTCGGGCAGCTACAACTACTTCAGCTGGTGGGCCAACTTCAAGGAGCCGGGCCTCGTCCCGGCCGAGCTGTACAACCGCATACGGCTCAACGGCACCCTGTTCGGCGACGGCACGCCCGGCGGCGTGGGCGACCCGCTCAACCCGACCCCGGCCGGCACGCCCTACCTCGGCTTCGAGGAGGACTGCGCCAACGGCACCCTGGCCGACGTGACATGGCTCTTCCCCGACGGCCCCTACGCCTCCGACGAGCACCCGCCGAACACCCCCGCCGCAGGCGCGTACTTCCTCGCCTCCAAGCTGGAGGCGCTCGCGGCGAACGAGGAGCTGTGGAATTCCACGGTCTTCGTCATCAACTACGACGAGAACGACGGCTTCTTCGACCACGTCCCGCCGCCGATCCCGGACCGCCGGGCCTACCCCGAGGAGTACGTGAGCCTCCCCTCGCCCAAGGGCACCCCCGGCGGCGGGCTGCCGGTCGGCGCCGGCTTCCGCGTGCCGTGCATCGTGGTCTCGCCGTGGACCGTGGGCGGCCACATCTTCTCCGAGGTCTCCGACCACACCTCGCCGCTGCGGCTCATCGAGTCGATCACGGCGGCGGGCGGGCTCTCGGGCAGGGGCCCGGTCACCTTCGACGCCATCACCCGGTGGCGCCGGAAGACCTTCGGCGACCTCTCCGGCATCTTCCGCACCGACGCCAGGCCGGCGCCGGCGGACCCGGAGTTCCGGGAGGAGGCGCGGCTCGCCAACGTCAACGCGCAGGCGGAGGCCGCCACCCAGCCCATGCCGCAGGTGCCCGGAGCCACGCAGGAGATGCCCCGCCAACGGCACTGACCCCGGGAGTCACCGCCCCGCCCGCAGGTGCCGCCGGAGGAAGTCCAGCTGGTGGCCCAGCAGCCGGGCGAACGTGTCGCCGGCCGGTGCGGAGTGCGTCGCACCGCTCAGCGGCAGCACCTCGTGCGGCTTTCCGGCGGCCAGCAGGGCGGCGGACAGCCGCAGTGTGCCGGCCGCGAAGACGTTGTCGTCGGCCAGCCCGTGCACCAGCAGCAGCGGGCGGCTGAGCCCCGGGGCGTCGGCGAGCAGCGAGGACGCCTCGTAGCGCTCCGGGTGGAGGCCGGGCGGCCCGAGGAAGCGCTCCTTCCAGCAGGCGTCGTACAGCCGCTGGTCGGTGACCGGGGCGCCGGCCACCGCGGCGTGGAAGACGTCGGGGCGGCGCAGCACCGCGGCGGCGGCCAGCGTCCCGCCGAACGACCAGCCGCGGATGCCGACCCGGCCGAGGTCCAGCTCCGGGTGGCGCCCGGCGGTCGCGTGCAGCGCGGCGACCTGGTCGGCCAGCGGCGGCCCGACCAGGTCCCCGGAGATCTCCTTCTCCCAGCGCGGGCCGCGTCCGGGCGTGCCCGCGCCGTCCGCCACCAGCACCGCGAAGCCCTGCTCGGCGAACCACTGCGAGACGAAGGCGTGCGGGCTCTGCTCGGCCGTCACCTTCTGCGTCGCGGGGCCGCCGTAGGGGTCGACCAGCACCGGCAGCGGCGCGTCGCCGGGCCGGTGCCACGACGGCAGGAAGAGGTGCGTGCGCAGCTCGCGCGGCCCGACGGCGGCGTGGCCGACGCGCAGTTCCAGCAGCGGCCGCTCGGCGTACGAGGCGATCGCGACGGGTACGGCCCCCGGCTCGTCCGGCCGCAGCACGGTGGTGTGCGCGCCCGGCCGGTCCGGCGTGCGGGCGGTGTGCACCAGCGTGCCGCCGCGCAGCACGCCGGAGTGCACGCCCGGCCGGTCGGTCAACCGGCGTACGCCCCGGTCCGGGTGGTACGTCCACAGGTGGCGCTCGGTGGGCTCCGCGGCGGCCGCGAAGAGCACCTCCTCACCGTCCACCGCGACCACCTCGCGCAGTTGCAGCCCGTCCGGGGTGACCGGCGTGCCGCCGACGCCCAGATGCCGGGTCCCGTCCCGGTCCAGCGGACCGACCACCAGGCCGGACGCCGTACGCGCGGGCACCCCCGGAACCAGCACCTCCACCCAGTGCTCGTCGCGCCGCTCGGCCAGTACGGCGGTCGTACCGTCGGCCGGGTCGACGGCCAGCAGCCGCAGCATGCGCTGGTCGCGGCTGAGCACGGCGGCGAACGGACCGTGCCCGTCCCAGCCGGCCGCGGGCAGGTACTCGAAGGCGGCGCGGTCCCAGCCGACCTTCAGGCGGCCGCCCGCCAGGTCGGCGATCCACAGGGTGACGTCCGCGTTGGCCGTGCCGACCTGCGGGTAGCGCATCGTGCGCGGCGGCGCGGCCGGGTCGGCCGGATCGGTGAGGTACCGGAGCCGGACCTCCCGGTTGTCCACCCGGGTGGTCAGCAGCCGCTCCCCGTCCGGCGCCCACCAGTACCCGCGGTCGCGGCCCATCGACTCGCTCGCCGCGTGCTCCGGCAGCCCGAAGAAGACGTCGGGACCCTCCGCCGGACCGGGCGCGGCCACCGCCCGGTCGCCGCCGCCACCCGCGCCGATCACCCGCAGCGCGCCGCCGCAGACGTACGCGACATGCCGGCCGTCCGGTGACGGGCGCGGGTCCACCACGGGCCCGCGGGCGGGGAGCCGCCGGCAGGCGCCGGAGCCGGTGTCCACCACCCACAGCCGCCCGGAGAGCGCGAACGCGGCCAGCCGGGCGGCCGTGTCGGTGGCGTAACCGGTGATCCCCAGGCCCTGCTCCCGGGCGCGCTCGCGCCGCACCCGCTCCTGCGGCGGCACCTCGTCGGCCGCGCCGCCGAGCAGTGCCGCGGGATCGGCCAGCAGCCGCTCCCGGCCGGTCGCCACGTCGAGTGCCCACAGGCACCCGACCGGGTCGTCCCCGGCCCGGCTGCGCAGGAAGAGGACGACCGCGCCGTCCGGCGCCACGGTGAAACGGGACGGCGCGCCGAGGGCGAAGCGGTGGGTGCGGGCGAGCTGCCGGGGGAGAGCGGGAATCACCATGTCTGACACCGTGCCACCTCCGGTGCACGGCGCGGGAACGGGGTCCCCCGAGCCGCTTCCGCCCGCTTCCGCCCGCCGCTGTCCCGGACCGGCGTGGGCGGCGCGCGGGGACGGCGCGAGGTGGTGCGGCCGGCGACCCGCACCGCCCCCGCGCGCTCTGCCGGACGGCGGAAGGCGCCCTGATGATGAGCAGACCGCACGTGATCCGGGCGGCGTCCGCGCCACTGCCGTGTGCCAGGCGGACCCTGCGAGGAAAAGGAGTCCCCGTTGTTGCTTCTCATCTCCCCGGACAGCGTCGAGGAGGCCCTCGACTGCGCGAAGGCGGCCGAGCACCTCGACATCGTGGACGTCAAGAAGCCCGACGAGGGATCGCTCGGCGCGAACTACCCGTGGGTGATCCGGGAGATCCGCGGCGCGGTCCCGGCCGGCACCCCGGTGTCCGCCACCGTGGGCGACGTACCGTACAAGCCCGGCACGGTGGCCCAGGCCGCACTCGGCGCCGTGGTGTCCGGGGCGTCGTACATCAAGGTCGGCCTCTACGGGTGCACCACCCCCGAGCAGGCCGTCGAGGTGATGCGCGGGGTCGTCCGGGCGGTGAAGGACTACCGGCCGGACGCGTTCGTGGTGGCCTCGGGCTACGCCGACGCCCACCGGATCGGCTGCGTCAACCCGCTCGCCCTCCCGGACATCGCCCGCCGCTCCGGCTCCGACGCGGCCATGCTCGACACCGCGGTCAAGGACGGCAGCGGGCTGTTCGACCATGTTCCGCCGGACGCCTGCGGGGAGTTCGTCCGGCTCGCCCACGAGGCGGGCCTGCTCGCGGCGCTCGCCGGCAGCGTCAAGGCCGGGGATCTCGGCGCGCTGACCCGGATCGGCACGGACATCGTGGGGGTGCGCGGCGCGGTCTGCGACGGCGGCGACCGCAACACCGGCAGGATCCGCCCGCACCTGGTGGCCGCCTTCCGGGCGGAGATGGACCGGCATGCCCGGGAGACGACCGCCGGCGTCGCCGCCGCGAGCTGACCGCCGGCATGGCGAGGCATCAGCCGCTGCCCGGGCAGGAGGCCCGGCAGGATCTCCCCTGCGCGCACCGGGGCGGGCCCGCAGCCGCGCCGGGCCGCCCACCCGCGAGCCGCCCGGTGCCGGAAGCCCGCGGTGCGTGCTTCGCGGTCGTCGACCCCGCCACGGGGGAGGCGTTCGACGAGGCCCCCGACCAGCAACCCGACGCGCTGGACGCCGCCGTCGACCGGGCCCGCGCGGCCTGGCCCGGGTGGCGCAGCGACCCGGCGGCCCGTACGGCCGCGCTGCTCGCCGCGGCCGGCGCGGTGGAGGCGGCCGCCGCCGACCTGGCGCCGCTGCTCACCCGCGAGCAGGGCAAGCCCCTGGCCGAGTCGTACGCGGAGGTCGCCCGGACGGCCGCCCGTATGCGCTACTTCGCCGAACTGGACCCCGGGCGCGTGCCGATCGAGGACGGCCGGCCGGTGCGCAGCGAGGTCCGCTGGCGCCCGCTCGGGCCGGTCGCCGCGATCGTGCCGTGGAATTTCCCGCTCCAGCTCGCGTCCGCGAAGTTCGCACCCGCGCTGGCCGCGGGCAACACGGTGGTGCTCAAACCGTCGCCGTTCACGCCGCTGGCCACCCGGCTGCTGGCGTCGGTCCTCGCGGACGCGCTGCCCGAGGGTGTGCTGACGGTCGTCACCGGCCGTGAACCCCTCGGCGCCCGCCTCGCCGCCCACCTGGGCATCCGCCATGTGACCTTCACCGGCTCGATCCCCACCGGGCGGGCCGTCGCCGCCGGCGCGGCGGCCACGCTCGCCCGGGTCACCCTGGAACTGGGCGGCAACGACGCCGCCGTCCTGCTGGACGACGTGGACGTCGAACAGGTCGCCGACCGCCTGTTCTGGGCGGCGTTCCGCAACTGCGGGCAGGTCTGCATGGCGGTCAAGCGGGTCTACGTTCCCGCCCGGCTCCACGACCGGGTGGTCGAGGCCCTCGCGCAGCGCGCGCGGTCCGTCGTCGTCGGCCCCGGTCTCGACCCGCGCTCGCAACTGGGGCCGCTCAACAACGCCGCCCAGCTCGCCCGGGTGGAGAGCTGCACCGCCCGCGCGCTCGCGGACGGCGCCACAGCCGCGGCCGGCGGCCACCGGCTCGACCGGCCGGGCTACTTCTTCGCCCCGACGGTCCTCGCCGATGCCGGCCCCGGCAGCGCGGTGGTGACGGAGGAGCAGTTCGGGCCGGTGCTGCCGGTCGTGCGCTACGGGAGCGTCGACGAGGCCGTCGCGGCGGCCAACGCCACCGGCTTCGGGCTGGGCGGCTCGGTCTGGGGGACCGACCTGGACCGGGCCGAGGAGGTGGCCTCCCGGCTGGAGTGCGGGACGGCCTGGATCAACCACCACGCCGAACTGTCCCTTGCCCAGCCCTTCGCGGGCACCAAGGAGAGCGGCGTCGGGATCGCGGGCGGCCCGTGGGGGCTGTACGGGAATCTGCAGCCCTTCGTCCTGCACCGCCCGCCGGCCGCGGAGCCGGGAGGGCAGGCGTGGCGCTGAGGTTCGAGGCGGCGGTGCTGCGCGCGTACGACGGCCCGTTCGCCGTCGAGGAGGTGGCGCTGGAGTCGGGACCGGCCGACGGCGAGATCCTGGTACGGGTCGCCGGCAGCGGGATGTGCCGGACCGACCTCGCGGTGCGGCGCTCGGCGGGCCGCTCGCCGCTGCCCGCGGTGCTGGGCCACGAGGGGTCCGGGGTCGTCGTGGAGACGGGCGGGCCCGACACCGGGCTGAGCGCCGGCGACCACGTCGTACTGAGCTTCGACTCCTGCGGGCGCTGCCGCAACTGCCGGGGCGCGGCGCCCGCGTACTGCGACTCCTTCGCCTCGCTCAACCTCTTCGGCGGCCGCGCGGAGAACGCGTCGCGCTTCACCGACACGGCCGGGGGCGCGCTGGCGCCGCGGTGGTTCGGGCAGTCGTCGTTCGCCGACTACGCGATGGTCCCGGCCCGCAACGCCGTCCGGGTCGACCCGTCGCTGCCCCTCGAACTGCTCGGGCCGCTCGGCTGCGGCTTCCTCACCGGCGCGGGCGCGGTCCTGCACTCCTTCGGCGTGGGCGCGGGCGACACCGTCGCCGTCCTCGGCGCGGGCGCGGTGGGTCTGGCGGCGGTGATGGCGGCCACCGCGGCGGGGGCGGTGACGGTGGCCGTCGACCGGCACCCGCAGCGGCTGGCCCTCGCGGAGCGGCTGGGGGCGGCCGCCGTGGACGCCGCCGCGCCCGGGCTGCCCGACCGGGTCCGGCAGCTGACCGACGGCGGCGCGCAGTACGCGCTGGACACCACCGGCTCGCAGCGGCTGATCAACGACGCGCTGCGGGCGCTGCGCCCACGGGGCCACCTCGGGCTGGTGGCGCGGCTGCACAGCGCGCTGCCGCTGGAGGTGGGGGCGCTGGACCGGGGGCGGCGGATCTCCCACATCTGCGAGGGGGACGCGGTGCCGGGTCTGCTCGTCCCGCGGCTGATCGGCCTGTGGCGGGCCGGCCGGTTCCCGTTCGACGAGCTGATCCGCACGTACCCGCTCTCCGCCGTCAACGAGGCCGAACGCGACTGCGACGAGGGCCGGGTGGTCAAGCCCGTGCTGATCCCGGACGGGAGGGCGCGGTGAGGGAGCGGGAGACGGTACGGCCCGCGGGCACGTCACTCATACCAAGGGAGTACACAGTGGTCGGCACGACGGAGCAGAACACCGGTCTGGAGGACGTGCAGGGAGGCGTCGGCCTGACCGCGCTGATGGTCGCCGCGGCACGCGCGATCGAGACCTACCGGCCCGACAGCCTGGCCCAGGACCCCTACGCGGAGCACTTCGTGCGGGCGGCGCCGGCGTGCGCGCGGTGGCCGCTGCGTATCGACGAGGTCCCGGACGGGGACGCGAACCCGCTGTGGGGCCGGTTCGCCCGCTACTTCGGCCTGCGCACCAGGGTCCTCGACGACTTCGTGCACCGCTCGGTGCGCGACTCGGGGGCCCGCCAGGTGGTGCTGCTCGGGGCGGGGCTGGACACGCGGGCGTACCGGCTCGACTGGCCGGACGGCTGCACGGTCTACGAGATCGACCGGGAAGGCGTGCTGGCCTTCAAGAACCAGGTGCTCGCCGGGGTGTCCGCCGCCCCGAGGGCGGCGCGCGTGCCGATCCCGGTCGATCTGCGCGACGACTGGGTGGGGGCGCTGACCGGCGCCGGCTTCGACGCGGCCGCACCGAGCGTCTGGCTGGCCGAGGGCCTGCTGTTCTACCTGCCGCACGCCGCCGAGACGTATCTGATCGACATGGTGGACCGGCTGACCACGGCCGGCAGCGCGCTGGCGTTCGAGGTCAAGCTGGAGCGGGACCTGCTGGACTACCGCGACAGCCCGCTCTACCTCGCCACGCACCGCCAGATCGGCATCGACCTGCTCGCCCTCTTCGACCGCCGGCCCCGCCCCGACTCCGCGGGCGCCCTGTCGGCCAGGGGCTGGACCACCTCGGTCCGCACCCCCTTCGACTTCACCCGCCTGCACGGCCGCGGCCCGCTGCCCGAGCAGAACGACGCGCTGGAGGGCAACCGCTGGGTCTTCGCGCACAAGCCCCGGCCGTGAGGTCCGCCCCCGCCCCGGTGCGGGGCGGGGGCGGACGCCGTTGCCGGCGCGGTGCCGGGGTCAGTGGGTGACGAGGTCGAACTCCTCCCAGGGGCCGACCGCGGTGCGGTTGGCGATCAGCGCGGCCGCACCGGCGTTCTCGGCCGTGACGAGGTGCTGGTTGTTGTAGGCGCGGAAGCTCACGCTGCCGTCCGGGTTGTGGAGGAGGTAGAAGGTCTCCCACGGGCCCGGCCCGCCGCGGTTCGCGATCAGCGGCGCGTTCCCGTTGCTCTCGGCGGTGACCCACTGGTTGTCGGACTGCGCCTTGAAGTTCACGGTGCCGTTGTTGTTGGCGACCATGGTGAAGGTCTCGTTCGTGCCGATCGAGGTGGCGTCGGCGATGAGCGAGGTGGTGCTGTTGGGCGCGTCCACGTACTTGCCGTTGGCGTGGGATTTCAGGCTGATCGTGGACTGGGTGGGCGCCGGGAAGGTGGTGGTGTTGTTCGCGTAGCCGGCCGCGGTGATGTTGGCCTGCACGGCGTTCTCGGTCGTGTCGCTCGGGAAGCCCTTCGTGACGGCGCCCTCGAAGAACTCACCCGTGCCCATGGGGCTGTTGTCGCCGCCCGTGCCCAGCTCGACGGAAGGCTGGACCTTCATCGGGTTGTAGCCGTTCGGCAGGGCGCCGGAATACGCCTGGGTCAGCCCACCGGACTGCCCGCTGCCGTATTTCAGGGTGAAGTTCGTGGTGCCGTTGTTCTTCTCCCAGGCGCTCACGAACGAGCCGGTCTCGCTCGGGATGTTCGACGGGTTGGGGCCGGCCGCGCTGAAGTACATGCCGTTCTCCAGGTCGCCGCCGACCCAGGGGCCGGAGCCCGTGCAGCCGCCGGTCCAGCACGCCGAGCCGTAGTAGATCGCGTTCATGGTCGCGTTGCCGTCGTCCGAGTCGTCGGTCTCGGCCGAGCCGAAGTCGAAGCAGCAGCTGCCGCTGGTGAGGTTCGACGACGTCAGCATGTAGATGCCCTCGGGCTGCGACCCGGTGGGCACGTTCCTGGCGGCGTTGTTGCGGTAACCGGTGCCGATGTTGTCGAACAGCACACCGTAGGCGGCCCTGCCGCCGATCGTGATCGGCAGCGCCATCGCGTCCGCGCCGATGTCCGAGCCGTTCGGGCCCGGCCCGGACAGGCTGCCCGAGCAGCCGGAGCAGGAACTCCCGGGCGAGACGGGCAGGTTGTTGGCGTTGGACGTCTGGTCGTACAGCCGGGTGATGGTGCACTTCGTGCCGGAGCAGAAGGAGACCTGCGGCGCTGCGGCGACCGTGCCGCCGGCCGAGGCGAGGCCGACGTTCAGGGTGCCGCTGTCCGAGGCCCGCTGGATCTGGTACAGCGGGCCGTTGTACGAGGAGAACATCGCCCGGGTGGTGCTGTACGCCGCCGCGCACGGCGTGCCGCCGGACGCGTAGATGTCGCAGGGCCCCGGCGAGGCCGCCGCGGCGCGGGTCGCCGTCGTGCCGAGGAACGGCACCGCGATCGCGACCGCGAGCAGGAACGCGATCAGCAGCTGCGTCCTGCGTCGGAGTGTGGGTATGGCCGGCACATATGCCTCCGGAAAATGTGGGGGGAGGAGCCGTTCGCCCGTGGCGCCGAGCCGGATCGGGGCCGCGCTCGTCGTCGGGCCGGTGCGGAGACCGCCGGCGGTGCCGGGTGCTCGGCGAGCGGCGGTGATCTCCTGTGGCGCAGCACACATATTTGGCTGGCTCTAGGCGTAAGTCAAGACTGCCGTCCGGTCAAGACTGGACCAAGTGCACGGCCTTTGGGGCAAAACTGGCGCTCCCTGGCGATGGCTTATGTGCAAAGCGAGCGAAACGGGCCCCGGGGGAGCGGGGGCGGAACGTCGTCGGCGACGAGGCTGCTCCGGCCTTTTCGTTGTCGGGCCGCGGCCCGCGCGGTCTCCGAGGGGAGCGGGACGGCCCGCGAACGGCACGAGGAAGAGGCGCAGCCATGGCAAGGGGACGCAGAAGGCGCGGCGCGGGGCCGTCGCAGCGGCGCGCGTGGTACGCGGGGGCGGCCGCCCTGGCGGCGGTGGTCGCGGTGCTCGTCGCCTACGCCACGTCGTCCGGCGGCGGAGGGGGACGTGGCGACGGCGCGGGCCGTACGGACGCGGCCGGGCTCCGGCCGTCCACCACGGCGCCGGGCCGCTCCCCGGCCCCCTCCACGCTCACGCCCTCCTCCCGGGCGACGGCGAGCGCGACGGCGGGCGCGACGGCGCCCCGCGCACCGGAGCATTCCGCCGCCGCGCGGACCGCGGCGCCCCGGCCGTCGGCGGCCCCGGCCGGAAAACGCCTGATCACGGTCGTCAACCGGACCCCGCAGACGGTCTGGGCCGTCGTCACCGGCACCCCGGCCTACCCGGCGGGCCGCAAACTGGCCCCGGGCGCGAGCATGTCGGTGACCGTGGCGAACAGCTGGGGCGGCCGTGTCTGGGGCCGCACCGGATGCGCCTCGACCGCGGCGGGCCACTGCGCCTCCGGCGACTGCACCAGCGTCTGCACCGGCGCCAACCCGCCCACCACACTGGGGGAGTTCACCTTCGACGCGTACGCCGGTATGGACTTCTACGACGTGAGCATGGTCGACGGCTCGAACCTGCCCATGTACATCAACGTCTCCCACACCACGACCGCTGATCCGGTCAGCCCCTCGGGCTGCTACAAGGGCGCCTGCACCTCCGGCGTCGACTGCCCGGCCGCGATGCAGGCCCGCTCGGGCGGCCGGGTCGTCGGCTGCAAGCCGCCCTGCGCCGCGTTCGGCGGCGACACCTACTGCTGCCGCGGCGCATGGGCGGGCCGCGAGAACTGCGTGCCCGCCAAGTGGCCGGTGGACTACACGCAGGTGTTCAAGCGGGCCGAGCCGTACGCCTACTCCTACGCCTTCGACGACTCCGCGACCATGGCCTGCAAGGGCGCCTGCTACTACACGGTCACCTTCGGGACCACGTCCGGCGGATGAACCTGTCCGCCGGATCAGGCCGCCGCGCCGCCCCGGTCGGGCGCGTCGTCCCGGTCCGGCGGGGTCGGCAGGGACTGCTCCACCCAGATGGTCTTCCCGGTGGCGGTGTAGCGGGTGCCCCAGTGGTGGGCCAGGCTGCCGACGATGTAGAGGCCGCGGCCCCCCTCGTCGAGCAGGCGGGGCAGGCGCATGTGCGGCGCGGTGCTGCTGGTGTCGGAGACCTCGCAGATGAGCGCGTCCGTCATGACCAGCCGCAGGACGACGGGACCGGTGGCGTACCGCACGGCGTTGGTCACGAGTTCGGTGACCATCAGCTCGGTGGCGAAGGACGCCTCCTCCAGGCCCCATTCGGCCAGCTGCCGGCTTCCCGCGGCGCGCGCCGCGGCGGGGGAGCGGGCGTCCGCGGGGAATTCCCACGCGGCCACATGGCCGGCGTCGACCGCGTGGGTGCGGGCCAGCAGCACCGTGACGTCGTCGTCACCGTCCGCGGGCGCGACCCGGTAGACGCTGTCGCAGATCTCCGCCAGCGGGCGGCCCGCCGGCCGCAGCGCCGCGGCGATGTCGGCGAACGCCGCCTCCGGCGCGCGGTGGCGCAGGTCGAGCAGGCCGTCGGTGAACAGCGCGAGCACGGTGCCGTCGGCGACGTCCAGGGTCGTGGCGGCGAAGGGGGTGCCGCCGACGCCGAGCGGCGGGTGCTCCGGCAGCTGCGGGAAGTCCAGCCCCCCGTCGGGCCCGAGCACCGCGGGCGGCAGGTGGCCCGCGCCGGCCAGCGTGCACGAGCACGCGACCGGGTCGTACACCGCGTACAGCAGCGTCGCGCCGAGGTCGCGGGTCTCGTCCTCGTCCGCCAGCTGGGCGGCCAGGTCGTCCATCCGCGACAGCAGCTCGTCGGGCGGCAGATCGAGATCGGCCAGCGTGCGCACCGCGGTGCGCAGCCGCCCCATGGTGGCCGCCGCGTGCACACCGTGCCCGACGACGTCGCCGACGACGAGCGCGACCCGGGCCCCGGACAGCCGGATCACGTCGCACCAGTCGCCCCCGACACCCGCCTCGCTGTCGGTGGGCACGTAGCGATGGCACACCTCGACCGCGTGGTTGCCGGGCAGCGAGGCGGGCATGAGGCCGCGCTGCAGTCCCAGGGCGACGTCCTGCGCCTTGTTGAGCGTTCTCTCCCGCGCCCGGGCCTGGCTGAACAGCACCGCTGTCGCGGAGGCCACCGTCAGGAAGGCGAGCTTGATCAGCGTCACGTCGATGTCGTCGTCCTGCCGGGCCAGGCCGAGGGAGCCGTAGACGGCGACCACCGCGGCGCCGAGCAGCGCCGTCACGTACGCCCCGTGCACGGCCGCCGCGAGGAAGGGCACGACGGACAGCAGCAGCCCGTAGTGGTCCCCGGGCGCCGCGACCACGAGCAGCGCCCCGACGACGGCCAGGACCACGAACGGCAGCAGCCGCACTCCGATGGCCGTCGCGCCGGGTCCTGCCCGGCGCGCGGTGGACGACGTGCCCATGGGCTCACCGCCTTCGTCCGGCACGCTGCGGGCACCGGACATCCACCCGTACGGGGTGAAACGTCCGTTTGTCCTATGCTACGTGAGCGGTCGGCCGCCCGAGGCGGCACCGGCGAGGAGCCGCCCCCGGCGGGCGCCGGCGGGCGCCGCTCTGGATGCCGCCGCGAGTGGCGGCTACGCTTCCCACCGCCCGGGCCGCGGGGTGGCGGAGGTGTCCGGGCCGGAGCGGACGGAAGGGGGCCCGGATCATGGCTGCCGAGGCGACGGCGCTGGTGGTGCGCAACGGCCCGCACGGCGGGCCCGGGCGGTGGTCCGGCTGGCTCGCCGAGGGCGGTGTCGGCATGGACGTGGTGCGGGCGGACGCGGGGGAGGCGCTGCCGGAGCGGCTGGGGCACGCGGCGCTGGTCGTGCTGGGCGGCGGATATCTTCCCGACGACGACCGCCGGGCCCCGTGGCTGGCGCGGACCCGGGATCTGGTGGCGCAGGCGCTGGAGCGGGAGGTGCCGGTCTTCGGCATCTGCCTCGGCGGGCAGATGCTCGCCCAGGTCGCCGGCGGGGCGGTGCGGGGGGAGCACGGGGAGCCGGAGTTCGGCAGCACGGTGCTGACGCTGCGCCAGGAGGCGGCGGACGACCCGCTGTTCCGCGGGCTCGCGCCGCGGCCGACCGCCGTGGAGAACCACGTGGACGCGATCGTGCGGCTGCCGCACGGGGCGCGCTGGCTGGCGAGCAGCGAGCGGTGCGCCTACCAGGCCTTCCGCGTCGGGCAGTGCGCGTGGGGCGTGCAGTTCCACCCGGAGGCCGCGGCGGAGAACATCGCCCGGTGGTCGCGGGCCCGGCTGGAGCGCTACGGGGTGGACCGCGACGAGCTGCACCGTGCCGCCCTCCGGGACGACGGGGAGGCCGCCCGGGTCTGGCGTCAGGTGGCGCTGCGGTTCGCCGCGCGGGTGCGCGACGGCCGGGCGCGGGGGAGCGCCGATGGAACTCGGTGACTTCGCCGGGCTCTTCCGGGCGGACATCCGGGCGCGGCTCGACTGGGCGCTGCTCGCCCGTGCGGGGGCCGGGGTCGAGGTGGAGACCCTGGAAGGGACCGCGGGCAGACGGCGGTTGGCGGAGCTGTTCACCGTCTGGTACGCGGACGGTACGGGGGCCGGGAGCCGGTGGGACGCGCCCGGGAGCCGCCCGCTGCGCGTCGCCGAGTCCGAACGGGCCCTTCCCCGCTGGCCCGAGGACCGCCGCCGCGCCGTCGTCTCGCTGCGGCAGGCCTTCGCGGCCGGAAGCGGCCCCCTGGACCTGACCGTCCCGGCGTACCGGGCGGGCGCGGGCCGCCACGTCCTGCTCGACGGCAACCACCGCGCGGTGGCCGCGCACCTGGTGCCCGCGCGGGATCTGCGGCTGACGCTGTGCGCGCTGACCGGGCCGGTGCGCGAGGACATCCTGCCCGATCTGCGCCACTACGCCGCCCCGCCGCCCTGATCCGCCGCGGCTTCCGTGCCCGGCCCCGCCGCCGGAGCCGGGAGGGCCGGGTCGGCGGGCGCGGGCAGCCGGCCGGCGGCGAGCCGCATCTCGTGGTCCTCCAACAGATTGCGCAGCGCCTCCCAGCTCTCGATGCGGCGCAGGCGCAGCACCTGGGCGAAGGTGAGGGCGGCCGCGGCCGCGGCGGACAGCACGAGCGCCGCGGCGAGAGGGAGGCCGAGCGGCACCAGCGCGACCACCGTCCATGTGCCGAGCGCGAGCGGCAGGAGGGTGGAGAGCAGCACGTTGATCTCGGCCTCGTTCGCGTCCGGCGCGAGCTGGGGGCTGTGCGTGCGCAGCCAGGACTTGGCGTAGTTGAAGGCCTCGTAGGCGTTGCCCGCGCGGAGCGCGCCGCCCGGCTGCCGCATGCTCTCGGCGGGCGTGGCGGTGCGGCCCGCCGCGTTCAGCAGGTGGTCCAGCAGGGGGTGCGCGTCCAGGCAGCGGCGCAGTGCCGCCACCCCGTAGACGGCCTCCAGCTCCGCCCGCAGCGCCCCGGCCGTCGCCCGCCGCCGGGGGGCGGCCAGTTCGGCGGCGGCGAGCAGGCGGAAGGCCAGCTCACGGCCGACGTACCCGAGGACGTACGCCGCGGCCAGCCAGGTCACGTCGACCAGGATCATGACGGGTCCGTGCAGCGTCCTGGTGACGCTCTCGACGGAGCGGCCGAGGTGGTCCGGATGCCGGGCCCGTAAGAGGAGCAGGCCCGAGCAGGTGACGGCGACCAGGCCCGGCACCAGGACGGACGTCAGCTGCACGGCGAGGTAGAACGCGAACCGCCGCCCCGCCGCGGCCCGCCCCGCGGTCACCGCCGTCAAGGGATCCATGATCACGCCCCCCGTCCCGGTCGTCCCGTCGTCCGGGCCGCCCCGCCGGTCCCCGGCGTTGCGGGAAGACGCTAGCGGCGGGCCGGGGGGAGGGCCAGGGGGCGGGAGCGCGGCGGCGGCTCCGTTTCCCGCGGCGTCAGGACGCCGCGGAGCCCTCCGCCTGCGGCTGCGCCGCCGAGTCCAGCGAGAAGAGCGAGAGCAGCGCGGCGACGGTGGGACCCGCGTCGGCGGGGTGGCGCAGCGATGTGCCGGTGGGGATCTCGTAGATGTTCGTGCGGCCGACGCGGGTGTGGCTGAGATAGCCGTCCGACTCCAGGTCCGAGATGATCTTCTGCACGGCACGCTCGGTCAGCATGCACTGCGCCGCGATGTCCCGGACGCGGACCGCCGGTTCGCGGGCGATCGTGGCCAGGACGCGGGCGTGGTTGGTCAGGAAGGTCCATCCGGTGCGGGGGCGGGCGGCATCGTCCATGCGCATCATCGTACGACAGCGGTTTCAGGTCAGCCAAAACACGAATCACGTTTCGCGCATTACTTGACAGGAGTGCCGCCGGGGCACAGTCTGGTGGCGCCCGGACGCGGCAGCCGGCGGCCCGCCGAGGACCGCCGCGGGCCTCCGGCGGACGGGTCGCGAGAACACGGGAAGACCGGCGGAGGTCATGGTCGATGGCAGCTGAAGGACAGCACCCGCGCGAAGGCGCGCGGTACGGCGGGACCGGTCGGGGGCGTACGGCCCCGCCGGTGTCGCGCGTGATCAGGCACCTGCGGTCCGGCCTCACGATCCGGATGACCGAAGTCCACGGCCGCACGCTGCTGACGGTCCGCGGGGAGATCGATCTCGACAGCGCCGGCATCCTCGACCAGGCGGCCGCCGACTGCCTGGCGGACACCCCGAAGGGTGTCGACGTCGACCTCGCCGGTGTCGGCTTCTTCGACTGCGCCGGGCTGAACGCGCTGCTGCGCGCCCGCGCCCTGGCCCGGGCCACCGGCGCCGAACTGAACGTGACCGCGGTGTCCTCCGCGGTCGCCCGCGTCCTCGACCTCACGCACTGCCGCGAGGCCTTCTCGCTGCCTGCCCGCCCGGCCCCGGCCGCCGACACCGTCCCCTGGCGGGCGGCCCGGCCCGCCTGATTCCGCCCCGGCTGCGGCCGCCGACGCCCCGCTCCGGTTGCCGACATCGTCCCCCCGGCGGCCCGGCCTGCCTGATTCCGGCCCGGCTGCGGCCGCCGCCGCCCGGCGGCCCGGCCTGCCGGGCTCTCGCCCGGCTCCGGTTGCCGCCGCCGACGCCCGGCGGCCTGGCCTGCCCGGCTCCCGCTCGGCTTCCGTGAGCAGTGACCGGCCGTCGTGCCGGTGACCGGCCGCAAGGCCGTGCGGATCCGCCTCCACCGTGGCCGGATCCCGTCCCCGGGGGATCTGACCGCCGGCCGACGTCCGGGTCGGTCACGGCGCGGGCGGGCAACCCCGGCGGGCGGTCCGGCGCGGATCGAGCCGTTCGCGGGCTGAGCGGGTCCCCGTTCCGCACGCCGGTCGCCGCCACCCGGGGGCCGGGGCGGCGGGCGGCCACCTGACGTCGCGGCAGGTCGCGCCGCTCTTCGGTCCATGGGCCGGGCCCGCGTGCTCCCCGCCCCGCCTGTCCGCGGCTCCGCGGCGGCGGCGCGCGGCCGGACCGCCCCCACCGTCGAGGCCCCCGCGCGCCGGGGGCCTTCGGGCGTGTACGGACCGGGTCGCGGAGCGTCCCGCGGCATTGACACACGGTATTCCGGTAGTTGTCATGAACACATGGAATGGTCGAGGGAGCCGGCCGCCGCGTACGGCCGGCTCGCGACCAGAAGGAGAGGCAACGACGTGCCGGACCCCGCCGCCCCCGATGTCCCGTCCGGCCCTTGGCACGGGGACGCGGGTCCCGCCCCGGACGGTGCGGCGGGGCGGGAGGCACTGGTCCGGGAGGCGGTCGGGCAACTACGGGAGCGCAGAGGGCTGTTCGTCCACGGGCCCGCCGGCATCGGCAAGTCCGCGCTGCTCGCCGCCGTGGGAACCGCCCTGCGGCACGAGGGGGTCACCGTCCTGCGGTGCGTGCCCGCGGCCGAGGACGCGGAGCTGCCCTTCCTCGGCCTGGTCGACCTCTTCGCCCGGGTGCCGGACGCGCTGATCGCCGAGCTGCCGTCCGGACCGCGGGCCGGTCTGCTGACCGCGCTGGGACGCGGCGGCGGGGCGGACGCCCGGCCCGACCGGCTCATGGTGCGCGTCGCCGTGCGCGACGTGCTGCTCCGGCTGGCCGCCCGGGCGCCCGTGCTGCTGCTCCTCGACGGCGTCCAGTGGCTCGACGGACCCAGCGCCGACGCCCTCGCCTTCGCCGCCCGGCGGACCGACGACGCCGACGTCCGGATCGCCGTCGCCCGGCGGACCGCGGAGGGCGAGCGGCCCGAGCGCGCCGACTGGTATCCGCCGGACACCGCCGAGCTGGCGGTACCGCCGCTGCCCGACGACGAGGTGGCGCGGCTGCTGCACACCGCCGGGGCCGGGCTGCCGCCGCGCGTCCTGCGGGCCGTGCTCCGTACCGCGGCCGGGAACCCCTGCTACGCCCTGGAGCTGGCCCGGCACGCTCCCTGCGACGGCGTGCCCGCCGAGGACGGCGGCTTCCTCCCGGTGCCCGCCGCGCTGCGCGCCCGGGTCCTGGAGGGCGCGGGCGGCCTGTCCGCGGCGGCCCGGCGCGCCCTGCTCGTGGCGTGCCTGGCCGCACGCCCGACGCTGCCGCTGCTGCGGGCCGCGGGCGTGCCCGACCCGGAGGCCGCGCTCGCCGAGGCCGACCGCGCGGGCCTCGCCGCGGCGGACGCCGCGCAGCGCGTGCGCTTCCGGCACCCGCTGGTGCGCGCGGCACTCCACAGCGCGGCCGCCGAGGGCGAGCGGCGCGCCGCGCACGCCCGGCTGGCCGCCGCCGTCACCGAACCCGCCGCGGCCGCACGGCACCTGGCGCTGGCCCACCCCGGCGAGGACGCCGCCGTCGCCGCCGCCGTGATGGCCGCCGCGCACGCCGCCCGCGGCCACGGCGACCCGGACGCCGCCGTCGAGCTCGCCGAACTCGCCCTGCGCAGGACCCCCGCCTCCCGGCCCGCCGACTACGACCAGCGCCTGCTGGACGCCGCCGACTTCGCGTGCGACGCCGGGCGCTGGGAGGAGTGCGAGCGGGCCGCGCGCACGGTGCTCGCGCACGCGGACTCCCCCCGCGGCCGCGTCCGCGCCCGGCTGGTGCTGCTCCGCGGCGCGGGCCAGGCGCTGCGGGGCCACGCCGAACTCATCGAGGAGGGCCTGCGCGACGCCGCGGGCGCGCCGGAGCTGGAGGCGCCGCTCTACCACTGGGCGGCGGTGCGCGGCCTGCTGACGGGCTCGCTGGAGGAGGCGGCCCGGCACGCCGGGCGCGCCGAGCGGTGCGCCGCACGCGCCGGGAACAGCGGGCTGCGGATCGCCGCGCTGTCCACGCTCGCCCGGGTGCGCTCGCTCGCCGGCGAGGCCGCGGACGCCGAGGCCGCGCTGGCGCGGGCGATGGCGCTCGCGGACGACGGCCCGCGCGGCCGTGACCTCACCCGCATGCGGGCGGTGCTGGCCCTGGAGTCCGACCGGGTCGGCGAGGCCCGCCGCGACCTGGACGAACTCCTGCTGGGGGCGGGGGAGTCGGACGGCGTGGAGGCCACCGTGGCCTCGCTGGTCGCGCTCACCCGCGTCCAGGTGCGCGCCGGAGCCTGCCGGGAGGCGCTGGCCACCGCGGCCCGCTGCTCCGCGATCGCCGCGGAGGCGGGCATGCGGTCGGCCCCCGCCCTGTACGCGTCGGCCCTCGCGCGGACCTTCGGCGGCCCCGCGGCCGAGGCACGGCCGCTCGCCGTCCGCGCGGTGGCCGCCGCGCGGGCGGACGGCGACCAGCTCTTCCTGCTCCGCTCGCTGGCCGTGCTCGGGCAGACCGGCCTCTTCACGGGCGAACGCGCGCATGTCGCCGACGGGGCGGAGTCGCTGCGGGAGGCGGTGGACCTCGGGGCCGCGATGGGCGCCGCCGACCCCTGCCTGCTCGGCTGGTACGCCGACCTCGCCGAGGCGCTGGCACGGCTCGGCGAGACCGCCGCCGCCGTGAGCGTCCTGCGGGCGGCCCGCCGGCGCGCCGGGCGGATGCCGGACAGCGTCCTGGCCGCGCTGGAGCGGGCCGAGGGCCTCTGCGCGGCGGCCGGGGGCCGGCCCGGCGAGGGCGCGCAGCTGCTGCGGTCCGCCGCCGAGCGGCTGCGCCCGCTGGAGCTGCCGCTGGACCTGGTGCGCACGCTCACCGCGCTCGGCACGGTCGAGCGCCGGGCACGGCACCGTACGGCCGCGCGGACCGTACTGGCGCAGGCCCGGCAACTGGCCGAGGACGGCGGGGCGCTGCCGCTCGCCGAGCGCGCCGCCGCCGAACTCGCCCGGGTCGACGGGACGCCAGGCGCCCTCGCGGCCGCCGCGCTCACCCCGGCCGAGGCCAGGATCAGCGAGCTGGTCCGCGGCGGGGCGACCAACCGCGAGGTCGCCGCCCAGCTCTTCATCAGCGTCAAGACGGTCGAGGGCACGCTCTCGCGGCTCTACCGCAGATTCGGGGTGCGCTCCCGGACGGCGCTCGCGCACGTCCTGGCCTCCATGCCGCAGACATCCCGGGAAACACATCCTTAACGGCAGGCGCAAGGGTTCCCCCGCTTATGCGGCAACACCCCGCTGCCTAGCGTGGATTGCGGCCCCATCGACCCGGAGCCGAACGATCTGGACCGCACCCGGACCAGACCCCCATGGAGGACCTCCGTGACCCTGACGCTGAAACTGCTGGCCGCTGCCGCCGCTCCGGCCCTGCTGCTGACCGCCGTCCCCGCCGCCTTCGCCGCGGAGCGGCCGGACACCGCCCGCGTCGCGCTCCCCGGCGACGTGCTCCCCGGCCTGAGCGCCCACGCGGTGCGCACCGGCGCCGTCGCCGCGACCGACCGCATATCCGTGGCGGTCAGCCTGACGCCCCGCGACAGCAAGGCGCTGGACGCCTTCGTCGCGCAGGTCAGCGACCCCGCATCCGCCTCCTACGGCCACTACCTGACGAAGGCCCAGTTCGCCGCGCGCTTCGGCCGCAGCGGCGCCGACGTCCGGAAGGTCACCGACTACCTGCGCTCCCAGGGGCTGCACGTCGGCACCGTGCACTCCGGCAACCTGCTGATCGACGCGAGCGGCACCGCGGCCCAGCTGCGGAAGGCCTTCGGCACCACGCTGTCGACGTGGAAGGACAGCGCCTCGGGCCGCTCCTTCTACGCCAACGACGCCGCGCCCTCGCTTCCCGGCTCGCTCGGCGCCCTCGTCAGCGACGTCTCCGGCCTCAACAGCCGCAACCAGCTCCACCACCAGGCGCCCGCCTCGGTCAGCCCGCACAACGGCCCCGGCGGCGGCTACACCCCGGCGCAGATCAAGGGCGGCTACAACGTCTCGGGCACCTACACCGGCAGCGGCCAGCAGATCGCCCTGCTGGAGTTCGACGGCTTCCAGCAGTCGAACATCACCACGTACGACAGCCACTACGGCCTCGGCTCCACGGCCCCCACCGTGCACAAGGTGAGCGGCGGCTCCGGCCCGCTCGGCGGCGGCCAGGTGGAGGTCGAGCTGGACATCGAGGTGCTCAACGCCATCGCCCCGGCCGCGAAGATCACCGTCTTCGAGGGGCCCAACTCCGACGCCGGCGAGGTCGACACCTACCAGGCGATCGTGGACAGCGGCATCCCCGTGACGTCCATCAGCTGGGGTCTCGCCGAGACGCAGCGGACCAGCTCCAACATCAGCGCGGTCGACGCCGTCTTCGCCCAGGGCGCGGCCGAGGGCCTGAGCTTCTTCGCCGCCTCCGGCGACAGCGGCTCCGACGACGCGGGCAACGGCGGCACCGCCGTCGACTACCCGGCGAGCGACCCGTACGTCACCGGCGTCGGCGGCACCACCTTGACCGTCACCTCCGCCAACGCCTGGAGCCGGGAGACCGCGTGGTCCGGCGGCGGTGGCGGCAAGTCGAGCGTGTTCACCATCCCGAGCTGGCAGACGCCCGTCCAGAAGAGCCAGGGCGGCGGCAAGCGGCAGGTCCCGGACGTGGCGGCGCTCGCCAACCCCTCGCCCGGCGTGTCCATCTACTCCGAGGGCAGCTGGGGCCAGGTGGGCGGCACCAGCGCGGCGGCGCCCGAGTGGGCGGCCTTCGCCGCGCTCTACAACCAGCAGGCCGCGGCCGCCGGCAAGGCCCGACTGGGCTTCGCCAACCCCGCCCTCTACCAGGCGAGCGGCACCGGCTTCCACGACATCACCAGCGGCAGCAACGGCGCCTACTCCGCCGCCGCCGGCTGGGACTTCACCA
The DNA here is from genome assembly GCF_044333285.1 of Streptomyces sp. NPDC021020. NCBI lineage: Bacteria > Bacillati > Actinomycetota > Actinomycetes > Kitasatosporales > Streptomycetaceae > Streptomyces > Streptomyces sp. NPDC021020. Next base: position 112,338 of record NZ_JBIRQQ010000007.1, on the reverse strand, counting down.
CCGGCTGGGGCTCGTACAACGCCGCCACGCTGGCGACGAAGCTGCTGAGCCAGTGAGCTGATCCCGCCACACCGACCGGCGAGGGGCCCGGGTGCGCACGAAGCGCACCCGGGCCCCTCCGCCTGCCGTCAGGAGGTTCCGTCAGGACGGGCCGCCCGCCGCGAGCCTGCGCAGGGCGAGTTCGGCGAGCAGGGCGGCGCCGTCCGGGAGGACCGCGTCGTCGAACACCGCGTCCGGGGCGTGGTTCCCCGGGGCGGTGTGCGGGTCGCGGTCCGGCGGGCAGGCACCCAGGCTGGTCATCACGCCCGGCACCTCGGCGAGCACCCGCCCGATGTCGTCGGAGACGAGGGCCGGACGGATCCCGCGCACGAACCGCTCAGGACCGAACAGCCCGGTGACGGCCTCCCGGACGCGGTCGGCCTCGGCGGGGTCGTTGACGGTCGCGGGATAGCCCGGCGTGTACGTGACCTCGGCCTCCAGCGCGTGGGCGGCCGCGACACCGCGGGCGGTGTCCCGCGCGATACCCGCGAGCCGGTCCAGCGTCCCGTCCGACAGCGCGCGCAGCGTCGCCTCCAGCCGGGCCCGCTCCGGGACGATCGCGGGCCGGGTGCCGGCGTGCACGGTGCCGACCGTGAGCACCACCGGGTCGAACGGGTCGAACCTGCGGGCGGGCAGCGCGCCGAGCGCGGTGACGATCTCGGCGAGCGCCGGTATCGGGTCGCGCGTGCGGTGCGGCCAGGCGCCGTGGCCGCCGGCGCCGTGCAGGGTGACCGCGAGGGTGCCGCTCGCGGCGAGCGCGGGACCTGCGGTGTTGGCGAACTGCCCGGCGGGCGCGTTGGCGGAGCTGTGCAGGGCGTACGCCGCGACGGGGCGGCTGCCGGTGGTCTCCAGCAGCCCCTCGGTCAGCATCAGCCGCGCCCCGTCGTGGCCCTCCTCGCCCGGCTGGAACATCAGCAGCACATCGCCCGCGAAACGGTCCCGCCGGGCCGCCAGCAGATGGGCGGCGCCGACCAGCATCGCGGCGTGCTGGTCGTGGCCGCAGGAGTGCCGCGGCCCTTCCGGGAAATCCAGCGCGTCCAGGTCGGCGCGCAGCAGCACCGTCGGACCGGGGCGCGTACCGGACACGACGCCCACCACGGAGGTGAGCGCCGTGCCGGTGTGCAGCTCCAGCCCGAGGCCGTCGAGCGCGGTGAGCACCGCCTGCTGGGTACGCGGCAGGTGCAGACCCGTCTCCGGGCGCTCGTGCAGGGTGCGCCGCAGGCGGTCCAGGCCCAGCAGGCGGGCGTCCGCGAGCAGGGCGCTCACCGTGCGGCGCCGCGCAGCGCCGGGAGCACGGTCTCGGCGATCCGGTAGGACTCCTCCAGCAGCGGGTTGCCCGACAGGATGAAGGTGTCCACCCCGAGGTCCTGGAATTCCCGCAGCCGGGCTACGACCTGCGCGGTGCTCCCGACGACGGCGGTGCCGGGGCCGGGCCGGAAGAGGCTCATGCCCGGCCACAGGTTGGGGTGCTTCTCCAGCTCCCGGGCGTGCGCGGGCACCCGGCCGCCGTGCTGGCGGAACTGCCGCGCCCAGCCCTCGCCGTCCTTGCCCTCCGGGTCGCCCAGCATCCGCGCGTAGGTGGCCTGGCTGGTGACGTCCAGCAGCCGGTCCGCCGCCGCCCACGCCTCGTCCTCGGTGTCGCGGACGATGAGGTGCAGCCGCAGCCCCAGGCGCAGCTCGCGGCCGTGGTGGGCGGCGCGCTCGCGCACCTGCCTGAGCTTCTCCTCCAGCAGGTGCGGCGGCTCGCCCCAGGTGAGGTAGACGTCGACGTGCTCGGCGGCCATCTCGATACCGGCCGGGGACGATCCGCCGAACCACAGCGGGGTGTGCGCGCCGCCCTGGAGCGGGGCCAGTTCGCGCAGCCCCGCGCCGGCCTGCGTCAGCTCGTAGAAACGGCCCTTGTGGTCGAAGACCTCGCCGGCGGTGAGCCGCTTGACGATGTCCCAGTATTCCCCGCTGAGCTGGTAGCGCTCGTCGTGCTCCAGATGCAGCCCGGCCTGGCGCAGCGCCTCGGTGGAGCCGTTGACGACGTTGAAGCGCAGCCGGTCGGGGCCGAAGAGATGGCTGAAGGTGAGCGCCGTCTTGGCCAGCACGGTGGGCGAGATGAGCCCGGGGTGCACGGCGAGCAGCGGTTTGAAGCTCGGCCGGGTCACCGCGGCGACCGCGGACGCCAGCGGCCACACGTCGTACAGGTCGGTGGCGAACAGCGCCCCGTCGTAGCCGAGGCGGTCCACGGCGACGCCGAGCTGCTGGAGGTAGGCGAGGTCGACCGCCCGGCGGCCTTCCGGCTCCCAGGGGTAGGCGCCCTCGCGCGGGATGATGTACCAGAGGATCTCGGGGCTGGGCACGGTCACTTCTCCGGGGAGTCGGCGGTCTGGAGGGCCTGCGCGGCGACGGCGTCGAGACCCGCGTGCCGGGCGTCGGCGACGGTGATCGGACGGGGCAGGAAACCGGCCGCGGCGAGGATGCCGGCCGCCTCCTGCTGCTCGGCGACGAAGGCGTCGGAGACGGGTTCGAGCCGCCACGGCAGCGCGGCGAGCGCCTCGCGCCAGTCGGCCGGGGTGCCGCCCTGGTCCTCCGCGGCGATCGCGGCGGCCTCGTCCAGGTGCCCCGCGGCCCAGGCGTCGGCCGCCGCGAGCGCGCGGACGACCAGGCCGACCAGCTCGGGGCGGCTGTCGGCGAGGTCGCGGCGGGTGAAGAAGACGGAGCGGTCGGCGATCAGGTCGCCCGCCTCGGCCAGGGTGCGGACCCGGCCCTCGCGGCGCGCGGCGGACAGCTCAGCCCCCTGCCCGACCCAGGCGTCGATCCGGCCGTCCAGCAGTGCCTGGTAGGAGCCGGCGGCGGAGCGCTCGGCGGTGATGTCGGCGCCGTACGACAGGCCCTGCCCGGCGAGCGCCTTGGCCACGAAGTGGGTCTGCCAGGAGCCGATCGCCAGGTGGACGGTACGGCCCTTGAGGTCGGCGAGCGAGGTGATGTCGCCGTCCGCGCGGACCAGCAGCGCGCCGTGGCCGGGCCGCGGCGCCGAGACGGCCGCGTACACCAGGTCGTGCCCGGCGGCCTGCGCCGACAGCGGCGGGGTGGACCCGGTGCCGCCGAAGTCGATCGTGCCGTCGGCGAGGGCCGCGGCGGTGTCCAGACCGCCGATCCGGTGCCAGGCGGCGGTCTCGCCGTGCGCGGCGAGCAGCTCTTCGAGCAGGCCGAGCCGGGAGAGGTGGTAGAGCGACGGATTGGCGGGGTGGACGCCGATGTTGACGGTCATGCGGAGGGCTCCTCGGAGGTGGCCGGTGCGGGTGCGGCGGCGGGCGTGGCCGCGCGGGTGGGGGGTTTCGCGGGCGGGGCGGCGGCGGGGGCGGCGGCCCGGTCCGTCGGAACGGTCGGCTTGGTCGCGGTGGTCGCGGTGGTCGCGGTGGTCGCGGTGGTCGGGGTGGTCGGGGTGGACGAGACGGTCGGCGTGGCGTCCGGCGTCCGGTGGACGCCGAGTTCGGTGAGCAGCCGGGTGCGCAGGGCGGCGAAGCCCGGGTCGGCGCTGTCGCGCGGGTGGTCGATGCCGATCCGCTCGTCGACGGCGAGCCGGCCGTCCCGCAGGACGGCCACCCGGTCGGCGAGCCTGATCGCCTCGTCGACGTCGTGGGTGACGAGCAGCACCGCGGGCTGGTGGCGGCGGCACAGCTCGCCGACCAGGTCGTGCATCTTCAGCCGGGTCAGCGCGTCGAGCGCGGCGAACGGCTCGTCGAGAAGCAGCAGTTCGGGCTCCCGGATCAGCGCGCGGGCCAGCGCCACGCGCTGCGCCTCGCCGCCGGACAGCGTGCCCGGCCAGGCGTCGGCGTGCCGGTCGAGGCCGACCTCGGCGAGGGCGCGCCGCCCGGTCTCCCGGGTGTGCGGGCCGCGCGGCAGGGCGACGGTGACGTTGCCCAGCACCCTCTTGGACGGGACCAGCCGCGGCTCCTGGAAGACCACGGTGCGCGACTGCGGGACGAGCACGGTGCCCGCGTCGTGCCGGTCCAGCGCGCCGAGGATCCGCAGCAGCGTGGTCTTGCCGGTGCCGCTCGCGCCCAGCAGCGCCAGGAATTCGCCCTGGGCGATGTCGAGGTCGAGCCCGTCCAGCACGTCGCGGTCACCGAAGGTGCGGCGCAGCCCCCGGATACGGACGGCGGCCCGGCCGACCGGCTCCTGCCCGGTGGCGGGACGCGGGGTGCCCCGCTCGGCGGTGATCCCGCTCATCGGGCGGCTCCTTGCGTGCGCCACGGCATCAGCAGCCTCTCCAGCAGGCGGGCGACACCGTCGGCGAGCAGTCCGACGAGGGCGTACACCAGGATGCAGACGGTGAGGATGTCGGTGCGCGAATACTCCTGGGCGGTGGACATCAGATAGCCGATGCCGGCCGTCGAGTTGATCTCCTCCGCGGCGATCAGCGCGATGACGCTGAGCGTCATCGACAGCCGCAGGCCCGACAGCAGCGCGGGCAGCGCGCCCGGCAGCACGACCTCGCGGACCAGCGCCAGCCGGCCCATGCCGAAGCTGCGCATCGCCTCCACCAGCTTGCGGTCGGTGTTGCGGACCCCGCCCGCCGCCGAGACGTACATCGGGAAGCTGGTCGCCACGGCGATGAGCACCACGCGGGCGGTCTCGCCGATGCCGAACCAGACCATGAACAGCGGCACCAGGGACAGGAAGGGGATGGTGCGCAGCAGCTGGAGGGAGGAGTCGAGGAGTTCCTCGCCCAGTCGGGAGAAGCCGGTGAGCACGCCGAGCACCAGCCCGGCCGACGCGCCGAAGGCGAGGCCCAGCCCGGCCCGGGTGAGGGACACCGACAGCGCGTCGCCCAGCTGGCCGCTGGTCCACAGCTCCCGGAAGGCCGACAGGACCTGGCCGGGCGAGGCGAGCAGCGAGGAGCTGAGGGTCCCGGTCGCGGACGTCACGTACCAGGCCAGCAGCAGGGCCAGCGGGCCGATCAGCCGCAGCCCGACGCTCAGCGCCCGCGGGCGCGGGCGGGGTATGCGCGGTCGCGGGGTGACCAGCCCGGGCGCCGCCGGGTCGGCGGAGGTGCCGAGCGGCAGGCCGGGGGCGGCGGCGGGGGCGCTCATTTCGCCGCCGCCGCGGGCGCGGTGATGTCGATGACGTACGGGGTGACGTCGAGCGCGCCCTTGGTGATCTTCTGGTCGGCGAAGAACCGCGCGACGGTCGCGAAGTGCGCGAGCTGGGTGGCGCCGATCGGCTGCGCGGTGCCGAGGGCCTTGTCGATGGGCAGCTCGACGGCCTTCTGCGCGGGGCTGACCGCCTCCGGGCCCGAGGTGGTCTTGACGTTGAGGTACGCCTCCGGGTCCTGCTGCTGCTTCAGCCCGGCCTCGTGCAGGTAGTCGTAGAGCGCCTTGACGATCTCCGGGTGGTCCTTCGCGAAGCCGTTGCGGACCGCCCACACCGCGTAGTTCTCCGAGCCGACCTGGCCGCCGGTGGTCAGGAAGCGGGCGCCGGAGTTGGCGATGGTGGGGATCGAGTACGTGGCCCAGGTGGACCAGGCGTCCACCTGGCCGGAGTTGAAGACCGGGCCGATCTGGTTGGGCTGGAGGTAGACGCGCGTGACCCGGTCCACCGCGATGTGCTGCTGCTCCAGCGCCTTGAGCAGCAGATACTCGCTGGTGCCGCCGTGCCACACCGCGACCTTCTTGCCGACGAGGTCGCTGACGCTGTTGATGCCGGAGTCCTTCTTCACCAGGATGCCCTCGCCCAGCTGGTCGGGGTCCACGGCGGCGAAGAGCTTGAAGCCGGGGGTCTGCGCCAGGGCGGCGATCGCGGAGGTGATCGAGCCCTCGGCGAAGTCCAGCGCGCCCGCGTCGAGTTCCTGCGCGGCGGGGGCGAACGCCCCGGCCGTCCCGGTCCACGCCACCTTGGCGTGCACCTTGGCCAGGGCCTTGTCGAGCGAGCCGTCCTTGCGGGCCAGCGCGAGCACCCCGGAGTTGCCGCCGTCGGGGATGCGGACGGTGACGGTGGCGCCGCCGCCCGAGCCGCCGGTGTCCGCGCGGGCCGACCCGCCGGACGAGGAGGAGCAGGCGGCCAGGCTCAGGGCGGCGAGCAGGGACGTGGTGGCGAGGGTGAGCTGACGGACGTTCACGTGGTTCTCCAGGAGGTGGCCGGCCGGATACGGCGCGGGGTTCAGGGGGTGGGGGAGGGGGCCGCGGCGCGGGCGGCGAGCAGCTCGCGGGCCTGCCGCAGCGGCTCGTGGTCGGCCCAGGCGGCGACGTCCACCGGGGCCGGGAGGAAGCCGTGCGCGTGCAGGAAGCGCTCCTGCTCGGCGAGCAGCGCCAGCCGCTCCGGGCTCAGGTCGAGGTGCAGGCTGCCCGCGGTGCCGGCGCGGTAGGCGCCGGCCACGCCCTCGGGGCCCGCCCCGGTCTCGGCGCCCAGGATGCGGGCCACCTCGTCCGGGTGGTCCGCGGCCCAGCCGGCCGCGTCGAGCAGCACGGCGAGGAAGCGCACCACCAGGTCGGGGTGCTCGTCCAGCAGCCGCTGGTGGACGGTGATCGGGCGCGGGGTGCCGTTGTTGACCCGGGACCTGCGGTCCGGCACGGCGTCCAGGTCGATCGCGACCTCGGCCCCGTACCGGCGGGCGGTCTCGACGGCGACCGCGCCCTTGACGTAGACCGCGTCGACCCGCCCGTCCCGCAGCGCCGCCAGCTCACCCTCCCACTGGCCCTGCCGGACGCCGGGGATCTCGACGATCTCGGCGTCGTCCAGGGTGAGTCCGGCCAGGCCGAGCGCGCCGGCGTGGCCGTGCAGGGCCATGGCCCGCCAGAAGTCGATCGCGATGTCGTGCCGCGGCACGGCGAGCCGGGCGCCGCGCAGCTGCTCGGGCGAGCGCAGGCTGCTGCCCTCCCGGACCAGGATCGACTGCCGCTCCTCGATCCAGGTCAGCGCGATCAGCCGGGTGGCCTCGCCGCGCGAACGCGCCCACAGGGCCGGGACGTTGCCGCCCTCGCGGAACAGCGCGGTCAGCTCGTGGGTGAAGTGGCTGAGCGGCAGCCCGTCCGACCCGGCGTCACGTGCGGCCTCGGCGAGCGAGCGCACCGCGATCCCGTCGGGGGCGAACTCCGCGGCCAGGGTGCCGCGGTCGGCGGCGATGCCGGTGGCGGTCGGGACGGGGCAGCGGGTGAACCAGATGTCGTCCGGAAAGGACATGGGTGCTCCAAGCGGCATGACGGAGGCGGCGGGGCAGGGGCAGGGCGGGGTGGGGCGCGGGCGGGACCGGCGCGGCGGCGCGCGGTTCACCACCACGCGGGAAGGCCGTACGGGCAGATGTGGCGGGCCGTCAGCGACAGGCGGTGCCGCGGGACCTGCCGAGGTCCAGGTACAGCCGCGCGGCCAGCAGCGGGCGGAACGGGCTGAGCAGGCCCGGCGTCGTCGTCACAGGTGCTCTCCCCTCCGGTGCGGTGTGCGGCGTGCGGTCTGCAACGGAGGCTGGCACACGTATTCGGCCCGAAGCAATCTTTCCCACCATGTGGCATGGGGTTTGCCGGGCAGTGTTCACGCGAGGGAACACTGCGCAATACTCCCGCAACATTTGCCAGATCGTGGCAGCCTGCGCATGCTTGGGGCATGACGACGGACGCGCGCACCAACGTCGCCGGCGCGCCGCCGGGAGCGCAGGCGGTCACCCGCGCGCTGCACCTCCTGCACTGCTTCCGCGACAACGCGGGCGAGCTGAGCGCCTCTCAGCTCGCCCGCCGCATGGACCTGTCGGTCTCCACCGCCCACCGGCTCGCCCGCACGCTGGTCGCGGCCGGCTTCCTGGAGCAGGACGAGCACAGCGCCCGCTACCGGCTCGGCCCGTCCGTCGCGGAGTTGGGGCGGCTCTCCCTGCACCAGCGCGGCATGCACCGCGCGGGCCCCGAACTGGACGCGCTGGCGCGGGCCACCGGCACCACCGCCGACCTGGCCATCCGCAGCGGCGCCCACGCGGTGATCCTCGCGGGCAGCTCGGTGCACGCCGCCGCCGGACTCGGCCTGCGCCGCCCGCTGCACTCCACGGCGCTCGGCAAGGTGCTGCTGGCCTGGGCCCGTCCGGGCGAGCCGGACCTCGGCACACTGCTGCCCCTGCACGCGCACACCGACCGCACCATCACCGGCGCGGCGGAGCTGCGCGCCGAGCTGGAGCGCGTCCGGGCCGCCGGACACGCCCTGAACGACGGCGAATCGGCCTACGGGGTGCGTACCGCGGCGGTGCCGGTCCTCGACGCCTCCGGCCACGCGCACGCGGCCGTCGCGGTGCGCGCCACCCCCGACGTCATCACCGACGACCGGCTCGGCTGGTTCGTGGCCCGCGCCACCGCCTGCGCCCGCGCCCTGGAGGTCCTGCTGCTGCCCCCGGCGCAGCGCCACCAGGGCCCGGACGCCGCCGGTTAGCCGGCCTCCTCCGGCGGCTCGCCGGGGCGGAGTGCGTACAGGCCGGGGAGATTCACCACGACGGCCTCCTGGGTGCTGCGGGCGATGACGACCACGGCCTCCGTGTCCGGGTCGGGATTCTCCTCGCGGTGCGGGACGAACGGCGGGACGAAGACGTAGTCGCCGGGGGAGGTGCGCAGCCGTACCTCCTCGGGCGACCCGCCGGAGCCGTCGAGGAAGACGAACTCGGGGTGGCCGCTGACGACGTAGATGGCGGTCTCGGACGCTCCGTGGTGGTGGTCGGAGGAGGACGTCGCCGGGGACACCCGGGTCTGGCCCATCCACAGCTTCTCCGACCCCACCGTCCGCCCGCTGACGGCGGCGAATCTGCGCATGCCGCCCGTCTGCGCCGTGTCGCCGTCCAGCGCGTCCGCCCGGATGTGGTGCAGACGGGAGCGCAGCTCGGCCGCGGTCGGGCGCGCCGCGTCCGGGAGGTGCGGGTGGAAGCCCTCCCCGGCGGCCGCCGGCTGCTCGCTCACAGGCGTCCCGCCTCGGTCAGCCGGCGCAGGAAGTCGCGGGTGCGCTGCTCGGCCGGCGCGCCGAACACCCGCTCGGGAGACCCTCGTTCGAGGACCACCCCGGCGTCCAGGAAGCACACCTGGTCGGCGACGTCGCGGGCGAACGCCATCTCGTGGGTGGCGATCAGCATCGTCATGCCCTCCTCCTTGAGGTCCCTGATGACCGCGAGCACCTCGCCCACCAGCTCGGGGTCGAGCGCCGCGGTGATCTCGTCGAGCAGCAGCAGCCGCGGCCTGGTCGCGACCGCCCGGGCGATCGCGACCCGCTGCTGCTGGCCGCCGCTGAGCCGGTCGGGGTATTCCCCCGCGCGCCCGGCCAGCCCCAGCCGGTCGAGCAGCTCCCGCGCCTCGGCCTCCGCGCGGTCGCGGGGCACCCCGTGCACCCGGCGCGGCGCGAGCGTGACGTTGTCGAGCACCGTCATGTGCGGGAAGAGGTTGTAGGCCTGGAAGACGACACCGATCCGGCGGCGCACCGCGTCCTGGTCGGCCCGCGGGTCGGTGATCTCCTCGCCGTCCAGGAAGACCGCCCCGTCGTCCACCTCCTCCAGCAGGTTCGCGCAGCGCAGCAGCGTCGACTTGCCCGACCCGGAGGCGCCGATGAGCGCGGTGACGGAGTGCGCCGGCACGTCGAGGCCGACATCGCGCAGCACGACCGCCGGGCCGTACGTCTTGCGGACGGCGTCGAGCCGCAGCACCGGCTCGTCCGACAGCACCGGTCCCGCGGCGTCCTTGGACAGCGCGTCGGTGGTCATGCGGTCCCTCCCTGTGCCCGGCGCCCGTTCATCCGGGCCGCCACCCAGTCGGTGAACCTGGTCATGGGAATGGTGACCGCCACGAAGACCAGCCCGGCGACGACGTACGGGGTGTAGTTGAAGTCCCGGCTGGCCATGATCTGCGCGGCGTAGACGGCGTCCACCGCCCCGCCGATCGACACCAGGCCGGTGTCCTTCTGGAGCGAGACCAGGTCGTTGAGCAGCGGCGGCACCACCGCGCGCACCGCCTGCGGCAGCACCACGTACCGCATGGTCTGCGCGCTGCTCAGGCCGAGCGAGCGGGCGGCGGCACGCTGGCTGGGGTGGACGGACTCGATGCCCGCCCGGAACACCTCGGCCACGTAGGCGGAGTACGTCAGGCACAGCGCGAACCCGCCCAGCAGCACCGGGTCGTTGGTGACGCCGGTCAGCCGCAGCGCGGGGACCCCGAAGACGCAGACCAGGATGCAGATGATGAGCGGCATCCCGCGGAAGAAGTCCACGTACGCGGTCGCGAGCGCGCGCAGCGGGAAGTACACCGGGCCGCGCAGCGTGCGCAGCACCGCGATCAGCAGCCCGGCGACCAGCACCACCGCGCCGCACACCGCCAGCAGCCGCAGGTTCAGCCACAGCCCGTCCAGCACCTGGGGCAGCGCGAGCCGGGCGTGGTGGGCGTCGAGGAAGGTCTCCCGGGTGCGCTGCCAGCCCGGTGACCGCACGACGAGCGTGACCAGGACGCCCGCGGTCACCAGCGAGCTGACCGCGGCCACCGCGAAGGAGCGCCGGGTGGCGGCCCGCCGGTACCGTTCGCGGGCGAGCCGCCGCGCGGACGGCCGGTACCCGCCGTCCGGCAGGTCCGGCGCGGCCTCGTCCCGTACCGTCATCGCGTCACCACCACGTCGGCGCCGCCGCCTTCCCGCGCCACCGCCCGCGTACTGTCACTTCAGCACCGGTGCGTCGACCGCGTCCGACAGCCACTGCTTCTCCAGCCCGGCGAGCGTGCCGTCGGCGCGCAGCTGCGTCACGGCCGCCGACACGCACGGCGTGAGCTTGCTGCCCTTGTCCAGGACCAGGCCGAACTGCTCCGACGGGCCGCCCGCCGAGTCGAACTGCCCGACGACCTTCGCGTCCTGCACCTGCGCGCCGGTGATGTAGAAGGCGGTCGGCAGGTCCACCACGATCCCGTCCACCTGGCCGTTCTTCAGCGCGGCCACGGCGAGGTCGTTGCGCTGGAAGACCGCCGGCTGCTTGGCCGGCTCGACCACGCCGGTGATGGTGTCGAGGCTGGTCGTGCCGACCTGGGCGCCGAGTTTGGCCTGCTTGAGCTCCGCCAGTGTGGTGGCACCGGCGATCGGGGAGCCCTTGCGGGCGACGACGGCCTGCCGGACGTCGTAGTAGCCGGGCGAGAAGTCGACCGTCTTCTTCCGCTCGTCACTGATGGACACCTGGTTGATGTCGAAGTCGAAGTTCTTCACGCCGGGGGAGAAGGCGGAGTTGAACGGCACCTTCTGCCAGACCACCTGGCCGGGCGCGAACCCGAGCCGCTTGGCGACGGCGTAGGCCACCGCGGACTCGTAGCCCTTGCCGTTGGCGGGCTTGTCGTCGGAGAACCACGGTTCGTACGCCGGGTTGTCGGTCCCCACCGTGAGCTTGCCCGCCGTGCGGGTGGGCAGCGAGGCCGCGCCGCACGAGGAGGTGGCCGCGCTCGTGGCGGACGCGCCGCTCGCGGACGTCGGCGGCGTACGGGAGGAGGACGTGTCGCTCTGCGGGGAGCAGCCGGTGAGGGCCGCGGTCAGGGCCGTGCCGAGGAGCAGGACGGCGGCGGCGAGGACCGGGCGGCTCGGGGACGGCGGAATCACGGGACTCATGGCCGGACCCTGGCACCGCGACGGCTCGGCTGTCCACGCGATTGAGCCGGTTGTCCGGATGGCGGACGTTTGTGTCCGGGGTGTTTCGCGGCGCCGCCACCGGGTGGCGCCCGGGAGGCGAAGGTGACCGCCCGTCAAGGTGCCACGGTGTCCATCGATTCCGTCGATCGATGGGATGACGAGCATGTGTTGGACTCATCGATCGCCGCCGGACGAGACTGCTCGTGCGACGGACCGGCCGGTGTCTCCCGTCGCGTTCCACCCGTGACCGGCCCTCGCGATCCCGAACCGTTGGAGGTCCCCGCATGCCCGCCACGACGACCGTTCTGGTCACCGGCGCGACCGGAAAGCAGGGCGGAGCGGTGGCCCGCAGACTGCTCGGCGCCGGCTACGCGGTACGCGCGTTCGTCCGGGACGCGGACCGGCCCGCGGCCAGGGCACTGGCGGCGCTGGGCGCGGACCTGGCCGTCGGCGACTTCGACGCCCCGGCGTCGCTGGCCGAGGCCCTGCGGGGCGTGCACGGCGTGTTCGCCCCGCAGCCCGGCGACCTGCCCGACCCGGATCCCGGCCGCAATGTGCGCCGGGGCCGCGCCCTCGTGGACGCGGCGGCCGCCGCGGGCGTCGCGCACCTGGTGTACAGCTCGGCCGCCCCGGTCGGCCGCGGGTCGGGCGTCGGGCACTTCGAGGCGATGGCCGAGGTCGAGGCGCACCTCGGCGCGAGCGGCGTGCCCGCGACCGTGCTGCGCCCGGTGTTCTTCATGGAGAACTGGTCGTACCTGATGCCGCAGGCGCGAGGCGGCGGGCGGTCCGGCGCGGTCGCGCTGGCCCCGGGCACCGCGCTGCAGATGATCGCCGTCGCCGACATCGCCCGGATCGCCGCGGACTGCTTCGCGCACCCCGGCGAATTCACCGGCAGGACGCTGGAGATCGCCGGGGACGAGCTGACGGTACGGCAGGTCGCCGAGGCGTTCACCGCGGCGGACGGCGCACCGGCCCGCCTCGCGCGCACCCCGCTCGACGAGCTGCGGCGCGAGGCCCCGTACCTGGTGGACTTCTACGCGTGGCTGGACGGCGCGGGATACCAGGCGGACGTCGCCGCCCTCCGCGGGCGCTGGCCGGACCTGCTGACCTTCGGGGCCTGGCTGCGCACGGCGTCCTGACCCGGCGCCTTCGGGACCGGGGCGCGGGCCCCGGACGGCCGGGGGCTCAGCCCGTGGAGCCGCGCACCACCAGCTCGGGGGCCAGCACGATGTCGTCCGCCCCGCCGTCGAGAAGGGCCAAGGAGGCCTCGACCATGCCCTCGGCGACCGAGCCGAGCGTGGTCAGGCCGGGCGCCGCGGTCTCCGAGAGGAAGGTGCCGTCGAAGGTCGCGATCGCGTAGTCGTCGGGCACCCGCCTGCCCGCGTGCTGGAGTGCCGTGAGCAGGCCGACCGCGACGACGTCGGCGGTGCAGATGACCGCGTCGGTCCCGCGCGGGTCCGCGAGCAGGTGCCCGGCCGCCTCGATGCCGCTCGCGACCGTGAAGCTGGGCATCTCCAGCACGCGGTCGCCCGGCCCGGCGAGCGCGCGGAAGGCCGCGGTGCGCTCGATGCTGGAGGACGAGTCCTCCTGCGCGTCGACCAGCAGGATGCGGCGCCGCCCCCGCGCCCGCAGGTGCTCGACCAGCAGGCGCACCCCCGCGGCGTTGTCGAGCCGCACCGACGGGGCGTCCACACCGCGTGCCCGGCGGTCGACCTGGACGACGCGGCCGGAGCGGGCGAGTTCGGCTATCGCCGGGCCGCTGCGCTCGTAGGCCGCGGGCACCACGAGGACGGCGTCGACCAGCACGCGGTCCATGCCGCCGAGCTGGCGCCGTTCGACCTCCGGGCTCTCGTCGGTGTCGATGGTCACCAGGCGCTTGCCCAGGTGGCCCAGGCGGCGTGAGTAGGCCGAGACCAGCTCGGCGAAGTACGCGTTGGCGATGGCGGGCACGACCAGCGCGACGGCGTCCATGGACTGGACGCGCAGGGCCCGCGCGGCCGCGTTGACCTTGTAGCCCAGCGCGTCGCACGCGGCGCGCACGCGCTCGGCGAGCTCCGGGTCGACGTTGCGCTGCACACCGGAGAGCACCCGGCTCGCGGTCGTGACCGACACCCCGGCGCGCGCGGCCACGTCCTTCAGGCTCACGCGTGCGCCCATCGAGATCCCCTCCGCTTCCGGCGGCCGATGCTAGCAGGGAGGTCCGCGGCCGGCCGTTGACGAGGAGGAAGGCTCCGTGCTTTCCTTTGGAAATGCATTTCCCAGAGGAGAATCCACCGCAAACACCTCCAGAACGCCGCCCGGGTGAACGCCCCGCGGGCGGCGGGGAAGTGCTCGTCGTCGGCTCCGTCAACCTCGATCTCGGCTACCGGCTCGACCGGCTGCCGCGCGACGGGGAGACGGTCCGGGCGCGCGGCCGCTTCCAGGCCGGCGGCGGCAAGGGCGCGAACCAGGCGCTCGCCGCCCGGCGCCTCGGCGCGCGGGTGTCCCTGCTCGCCAGCGTCGGGCGGGACGCCGGTCCGGCGCTCGCCGACCTCGCGGCCGCGGGCGTCGACCTCGCTCCGGTCCTGCGGCACGACGACGCCGCCACCGGCTCGGCGGTGCTGTTCGTCGGCCCGGAGGACAACTGCATCGTGGTCGACGCGGGCGCCAACGACCTGCTGCGGCCCGAGCACGTCCGCGCCCTCGCGGGGTCCGCGGCGCCGCCCGCCGTGGTGGTCACCAACCACGAGGTCCCGGCGCCGGTGGTGGAAGCCACGCTGCGTGCCTACGCCGGCCGGGCGCGTGTGCTGCTCAACCCGTCACCCGCGCGTGCCCTGGACCGCGGGCTGCTCGCCCTCGTCGACGTCCTCGTGCTCAACGCGGGCGAGCTCGCCGACCTGCTCGGCGCAGGACCGGCCCCCGCCACCCCGGAGGCGGTCGCGGCCCTGCTCGGGCAGGGCGGCCTCGGCGACTGCGTGGTCACCCTGGGCCACGGCGGCGCCGTCGTCTCCGAGCGAGGCATCCTTGCTCACGTACCCGCCTTCCGTGTCGAGGCGGTGGACACGGTCGGCGCGGGCGACGCCTTCCTCGGCGCGCTCGCCGCCGGTCTCGCCGCGGGCGGCACCCTCGGCGCGGCAGCCGTACGGGCGTGCGCCGCGGCCGCGCTCGCGGTGACCGCTCCCGGCGCCCGCGGGGCCGTACTGAGCCCGGAGGCCGTCGACGCCCTCGCGGCCCGCGAACCGGCGACCGCCGGAAGCCGACCCACCACCCCCTGACCCCGTACCAGCCCTCCACCGAAAGGCGCACGTCCATGAGCAATGCGGCTCAGCAAGGACGACGAGGCACCACCGTCGAGTCCAACGGCGTCAACCCCGTTCCCGACGGCGAGCGGCGCGGCAAGGCCAGCGGCCTGTTCGCCG
Source organism: Streptomyces sp. NPDC021020 (assembly GCF_044333285.1). Taxonomy (NCBI): domain Bacteria; kingdom Bacillati; phylum Actinomycetota; class Actinomycetes; order Kitasatosporales; family Streptomycetaceae; genus Streptomyces; species Streptomyces sp. NPDC021020. The sequence continues at coordinate 97,309 of NZ_JBIRQQ010000007.1, read as the reverse complement.
TGTGGTTCGCCTGGAACATATCGATCCTCGCCGTCAGCTACGGCATCTTCGTCTTCGGTCTCGGCCTGAACGTCTGGCAGACGATCGTGGCGGGCACCATCGGCTATCTCGCCTCCGCCACCCTCGTCGGCATCCTCGCCGTGGGCGGGCCCCGCACGGGCCTGCCGACGCTCACCCAGACGCGCTTCGCCTTCGGCACCAAGGGCAACCGGATCCCCGCGTTCTTCGCCTACCTGTCCAACATGGGCTGGAAGGTGACGATCATCACCCTCGCCTCCAGCACCGGCGCCCACCTCTTCGCCAAGCTGTGGCCGTCCGCCTTCGCGAGAGACGACGGTTCGAGCACCACCCCGGCGCTCGCGCTGTGGTTCGTGGCCGTGCTCGCGGTGACGATGACCGTCGCCGTGCTCGGGCACCAGCTGATCATGAAGATCGAGGTGTGGATCTCCTGGCTGACCGGCCTCATGACGGTGGCGTTCCTCGGGTTCGTGCTGCCCAAGGTCGAGTGGTCGCACCTCGGCGACCCGCACGCGGGCGGACCGCTGGAGTTCGTCGGCGGCATCATCATGGCGATGACGCTCGTCGGCCTGGGCTTCCTCAACTACGGCGGCGACTTCGCGCGCTACCTGCCGCGCGCGACGCGGGCGCGCGGCGTGGTCGGGTGGACGGTCGCGGGGCTGAGCGCACCGGTCGTCGTGATGCTCGTCGTCGGGGCGCTGCTCGTCGGCGGCGACCCGGAGCTGGGCGGCGCCGCGGCCTCCGACCCCGTCGGGGCGCTGACCGCGCTGCTGCCGATGTGGTTCTTCGTCCCCTTCTCCGTCGTCGTCGTCATCTCGCTGGTCTCCGCGGCGATCACCGGGATGTACAGCTCCGGCCTCGCGCTGATGGCGGTCGGCGTCCCCCTGCGCCGCTCCGCGACGACGGCGATCAACGCGACGATCATCGCGGCCGGTGCCTTCTACCTGGAGTTCGTCTCCACCTCCTTCCTCGCGACCTTCCAGTCGTTCCTGTCGCTCATCGCCGTGATGATGGGGTCGATGGGCGCGATCCAGCTCGTCGACTTCGTCCGGCAGCGCCGCATGGGCTGGAACACCGACATGGCCGAAGGACGCGGCTTCGGCGGGCGGGACGGGCGCTGGACGGCGATCGTGTGCCTGGTGGTCGCCACAATCCTGGGCCTCGGCCTGGTCACCAGCTCCGACAAGAACTTCGCGAAGATCACCGGCTTCCTGCTCACGTCCGGCGCGCAGCACGGGGTGTTCGGCGCGAGCGGGCTCGGGATCGTCATCGCCATGGCGATCGCCGGGGCGCTCTACGCCCTGCTCACCTTCGGATTCCGGCTGGACCCGAAGCCCGACTACTCGCTCGTGACCGCCGGCGCCGGCGGCCCGGCGATCCCCTCCCGCGGCGTCCCCGGCCGTACCCCGGCCGACGCGACCGACCGCTGACCGACCCGGTGGCGGGGGGGGGGGGGGGGCGCCCCCCCCCCCCCCCGGGCGCGGGGGGGCGGCGGGGGCGGCCGCCCGGGGCGGGGGGGGGGGGGCGCGCCCGCGGGGGGGGCCGGCCCCCCCGCGGGCCCGGGCCCCCCCGGGGCCCCCCCCCGGGGGCGCCCCCGCGCGCCCCCCCGCGGCCGCGCCCCCCCGCCCCCCCCCGGGGGGGGGGGGGGCCCCCCCCCCCCCCCCGCCACCCGAGGAGCTGACATCCGGTGTCCGCACACGAGACCTCGCTGGAGCGCTTCCGGCATCCCGACCCGTGGCACTCGCCCGCCACGTACTGGTTCTGGCACCACCTGCCCGACCGGGAGACGATCCGCGCCCAGGTGCGGCAGATGCACGACGCCGGGATCCGCGGCTTCCAGGTGCAGGCGCGGCTGTCCTACCCGATCGAGGGCTACCTCGACGAGGACTACCTCACCGCTTGCCGCTGCGCGGTCGAGGAGGCGGCGCGGTACGGCATGGTCGTCGGCATCTACGACGACTACAACTGGCAGACCGGCCACGCCGGCGGCCGCGCGGTGGAAGGGCACGACGAACTGCGCGAGCGGCATCTGTTCTGGGTGCGGATCGGCGCGGGGCAGAGCGAGGGGACGCTTCGGGGCATCCGCTCGGCGACCGAGGATCTGGGTCCGGCCGCGATGCGGTGGCACTACGAGGGCGGCGCGGCCCTGTGGGCCGACTGGCACACCGAGTACGTCCTGCTCAGGGCCGCCCCCCGGGGCCCGGTCGCCGAGCGGCCGGACCTCGTCGACCGTGTGCGGGGCGCCGCCGACGGATGCCGCGTCCAGCTCGCCGGGCCCGTCCCGGAAGGAGCCGAGGCCGTCGTCCTCGTCTCGGCCCGGTGCGCCACCTCGCGCCTGGTCAACCCCGTCGACCCGGCCGCCGTCGACCGCTTCGTCGAGGCGGGCTACCAGCCCTTCGCCGACGCCCTCGGCGACTTCTTCGCCAGCACCGTCGCCTACATGTTCTTCGACCAGCCGCACGCCGTGTACTACGACTGGGAAGGCCGCACCGGCGACCTGCGCTCGGCGATGCCCTTCCACGCAGCGCTGGCCTCCTCGATCCGCGAGCGCTGGGGCGGGCGCACCCCCGAGGTGCTCGCCGCGGTGCTGGACGGCACGGAACCCGAGCAGCTGGGCCTGCGCGCGCAGTTCTACGCGCACTTCAGCGCGTACGCCACCGAGACCTTCCTCGGCCGGCTGCGGGCCTGGAGCCACGCCCACGGCCTGCTCCAGTCCGGCCACGAGGTGCTCGGGCACGTCGGCGGCTGGCGGCTGGACACCGCGTTCGCCCACTGGGACCTGCGGGTCAACTTCGGGCTCGACCACTTCGGCGTGGACGGATACCGGGATCTGACGGCGGTGGACGCCCAGGACGCCGTCGCGCAGCTCAGCCCGGTGTTCGGCGACTCGGTCGCCCGCCACCACGGACGCAGCGGCACGATGGTCGAGCAGTATTTCCTCACCCCGCCCGAGGGCGGGGCCCCGTGGTCCGGCCACTGGGGACTGGGCCTGGAGGAGTTGCGCGCCACCGCGATCACCCACCACCTGCACGGCATGCGGCAGATGATCTTCCACGGCTTCTACCAGACCCACGGCCACGACGCCGACCACACGTCGCTGAGCAACCCCCGTTTCGACTTCCCTCCGGGCATCAACTTCGAACCGTGGTTCGCCGACCACCATCCGCGGTTCGCGGCCGAGAGCGCCCGGCTGAGCGAATTCCTGGAGCCGGTGACCCCTCGGGCCGACGTCGCGGTCCTCTACCCGCTGCGCACGCTGTGGACCGAGGGCCAGCTCGGCCCGCAGTCCCGCGCGACGGGTGACTGGGCGCGCGCGCTCACCGCGGCCGGGGTCGGATTCCAGCTCGTCGACGAGCGCGACATCGAGGCGTGCACCGTGACGGACGGCGCGGTCCTCCTCGGCGGGCGGCGCTTCCGGGCGCTCGTCCTGCCCGCGGTGACCACGCTGCGCTCCGCCGAGGTGCTGCGCCGCGTCCGCCGCATGGCCGAGGCGGGGGTCCGCGTACTCGCCGCCGGGGCCACCCCCGCCGTCTACCAGGAGGGGCCGCAGACCGCGGCGGCGGACTGGGCGGAGCTGGCGGCCTCGGTGGAGGCCCCCGCCGTCGTTCCCGACGCGGCGGCGCTGCGCGGGCTCGCCCCGCACGACCCGGACGTGCCCGAGGTGCGTACGCCCGACGGCTCGGCGGTGCGCTGGCGCGGGGGCCCGGAATTCCCCGGCGCCTTCCGGTTCGCCTGCTTCGCGGGCCCCGGGGCCGGGTCCGCGGTGGAGGTCGCGTTGCCCGAAGGGGTCTGGCACGTCGAGGAGTGGACGGCCGCCGACGGCAGCGTGCACGACCTCGGAACGGCCGAGGGTACGGTCGCGTGGCGGCTGGAGCCCAACGCGCTGCGTCTGCTGCGTGTGTGCCGGGCCGGGCAGACCGTGCCCGGCGCGGTGGCGGCCGCGGGGGAGCCGGCGGCCGGTGCCTGGTCGGAGCCGCAGGAGCTGGTTTCCGGGTGGTCCCTGGAGATCCCGGACGACGCCCACGAGGAGGCGGGCACGAGTCGCCCGATCGCCGTCACGCACGGCTGGGAGCGGCAGGGCCTTCCCTCCTTCGCGGGCGCCGCGGACTACGTGCGGCAGATCGTGCTCGACACGCCGGCCACGCTGGAGCTGACGCTCCCCGCCGTCGCCGGAGGGGCGTCGCTGTCGGTCGGCGGAAAACCGGCCGGGGATTGCGGCTGGTCCCCCTACCGGTTCACGATCCCCGCCGGACACCTGCGGCCGGGCCCGAACGAGCTGCGCATCCGCCTCACCCCGTCGGCGGCCAACCGCTACTACGCCGGCACGGGCCTGCGCGCCGCCCCCGAGCCCTGCGGGCTGCTCGCGCCGCCCCTTCTGCGCCGCCGGACCGCGCCGCCCACCTCCGACCGCTGACCCGCACGCACCCACGAAGGAAGGCTGCCGCCCATGCTCAAGGGGATCGACCCGCTGCTCTCCCCGGACCTGCTCCACGCGCTCGCGCAGATGGGTCACGGGGACATGATCGCCCTCGTCGACCGGAATTTCCCCGCCCACTCCGTGAACGAGCGGGTGATCCGCCTCGACGGCGCCGACGTCGTCTCGGCGGGCCGGGCCGTCCTCGGGCTCCTGCCGCTCGACACGTTCGTCCCCGAACCCGTCGCGCGCATGGAGGTCGTCGCGGACCCCGGCGGCCGGCCGGCGGTGCAGACCGACTTCCTCGCCGTCGTCGCCGAGGAGGCGGGCAGGCCGGTGGCCGTCGAGGCGCTGGAACGCCAGGCGTTCTACGACCGGGCCCGCGCCGCCTTCGCCGTGGTGATCACGGGCGAGGAAAGGCCCTACGGCTGCTTCCTGCTGGTGAAGGGGGTCCTTCCCGAGTTCGCTCCCGAGTTCGCCCCCGAGTTCGCTCCCGCGTGAGCGCCGGGCGCCGCGACCGGCGTCGAAAACCGACACCCGGCTCGCACACCGTCCACAGCACCGGCGCCCGCCGCGCGACCCGGCGCGCGGGGGACCGGGAGCGGGCGTGCGCCAGTCGTCCGGGGCCCGCGGGCCTGGGATGATCGGGGCATGCGCGCGGCCCGGCTCCTCTCCCTCGTCCTCCTGCTGCAGAACCGGGGCAGGCTGACGGCCGGCGAGCTGGCCGCGGAGCTGGGCGTGTCGGTCCGGACCGTCTACCGGGACATCGAGTCGCTGAGCGGCGCGGGCATCCCGGTCTACGGCGACGCCGGGCACCACGGCGGCTACGAGCTGCTCGGCGGCTACCGCACCCGGCTGACCGGGCTGCACGCCGACGAGGCCGAGTCCCTCTTCCTCGCCGGGCTGCCCGGCGCGGCCGACGACCTCGGGCTCGGCGAAGTGCTCGCGGCGGCGCAGCTCAAGCTGACCGCCGCGCTGCCCGCCCCGCTGCGGGACCGGGCCGGCCGGGTCCGCGAGCGCTTCCACCTCGACGCCCTCGGCTGGTACCGCGAGCAGGACTCCCCGCCCGAACTGGTGGCGCTGGCCGGCGCGGTGTGGAATCAGCGGCGGATCCGTGTGCGCTACCGCCGCTGGGCGGAGCCGAAGGAGGTCGAGCGCGCGCTCGACCCCTACGGGCTGGTCCTCAAGGCGGGTGTCTGGTATCTCGTCGCAGCGGTGGACGGCGCGGTCCGGACCTACCGGGTGTCCTCGATCCTCCGCCTCGACGTCACCGAGGACGGCTTCGAGCGCCCCGGCGGCTTCGACCTCGCCGCCCACTGGCAGGAGTACCTGGCCGCCTACGACGCGCGCAGGCTCCGGCTTCAGGCCCGCGTCCGGTTCGCCCCCGTGCTGCTGCCCGCGCTGCCGGACCGCCTGGACGCGGCGCTGGTCCGCGCGGTCGAGGCCTCGGCGGGGCCGCCGGAGGCGGACGGCTGGGTGACGGCGACGGTGCCCCTGGAGTCCGTCGAGCTGGCGGTGCCGACGCTGCTCTCCCTCGGTCCGGACATCGAGGTGCTGGGCCCCGAGGAGCTGCGCCGCGCGGTCGCGGAGGCGGCCGCGGCCGTGCTCGGCCGGTACGGGTCCGGGTCCGGGTCCGCCGAGCGCAGCAGCAGCCCGGCGGACAGCGTCGCCAGCAGCCCCAGAGCGGCGAGGACGCCGAAGCCGTAGCGCGTGTCGCTGTGGTCGGTGACCGCCGCGACCAGGAGCATCACGACGACCGTGGCCGCCAGCCCGCCTCCGTTCGCCAGTCCGAAGACCCTGCCCACCGTCGCGTCGTCCGCCGAGGCCATCAGCATGGTCCGGGAGGCGATCCGGGCCTGCCCGAAGAAGAACGCGCCCAGCGGCACCGCGACGAGGTAGCCGGTGAGCCCGAACTGGCTCTGCAGCACCAGGCCCGCGTCGCAGACCAGGAAGCCCGCGACGGCGATCCGCAGGTCCGGGCTGCGCCTGCTGACGATCCGGTAGGCGCCGGCCGCCGCCAGGAAGCCCAGCGACCCGAGGGCGTCCACGACGCCGAACACCCCCGCGCCGCGGTGGAGTTCACCGATGAGGGCGGTGGGCAGCAGGGCGTTGAAGACCGTGACGACAACGCTCCCCTGGGCGTAGAGCAGGATGAAGCGGCGCATCCGCAGCGGCCCGCGCGGGGCCGCCGGCGCCGGACTCCCGGCGGGCACAGCCGCCGTCCGGAACCCTTCCGGACGCCGCCCCACCGCGGCCACGCACAGCGCGGAGACGGCGAAGGTCCCGGCGTTGAACACCAGCAGCGGCACGGCGCCGAACGCCTGGACGCACAGCCCGCCCACCGTCGCCGACAGCAGCATCCCCGCCTGGGTCGCCATCTCGTAGCGGGCGTTGAACCGCCGCAGCCGCTCCGCGGGGACCCGCTCCTTGATCAGCGCGGAGCTGGCGGGGAGGAAGAGGGCGCTGACGACGGCGAGCGCCAGGTTCGCGCCGTAGATGCCGGGCCCGGGGGAGCCGCCGCAGACCAGCCACAGCGGCAGCGCGAGGGCCAGCGCCGCGCTGGCGGCGTCGCAGCCGATCCACAGGGTCCGGCGGTCGAAGCGGTCGGCCATCCGTCCGAAGAGGGGCGACAGCAGCGCCTGCGGTCCGGCGACGGCGATGAAGAGCCAGCCCACGGCCATCATGGTGCGCTGCTCCCTGATCATGAGCAGCGCGCCGACGATGAGCTGGACGTTGTTGCCGAGGGCGGTGGCGAAGGCGGCGGGCACGAGCAGCCGCTCGGCCCGGCGGGAGGAGTGGTGAGCCAGGTGCATGGCACCACTGTCCGCAGGTCCGCTGACATCCTGTGTCAGTGAAGTCGAACTCGTACGTACCGGAGATCTGCGGGGCGGCACGGGGGACCGGACCCGCGCCGCGGTCGAGCCGCACCGGCCCGGGAGCGCGCCCGGAGTGCCTGACGTGGCGTCATGGTGCCGCCGTGGCAGGCCGCTCGGGCGCGGCGCCCGGGTGCGGGAGGCCGCCGCACGGCAGGAGGACAGCAGCCGGTCCCGGGACCGCGGGGCCGGGACCGGGGCCCCGCGCCGCGCGCGCGACCCCGGGGGCGCCGCCACCGCCCTGCGCGCGCTCCCGGCACCCGCACGCCGGGCGGCGCGCCCTTACGCCGTCCGGGTGAGGCGCCCGCGCCGTGCGCGGGCGCCGGGCAGGCAGGACGCCCCGGGCCGGGCGGGCGGCGACCGGCACCCGGTTGCCGGTCGCCGGGTCAGCCCTGACGATGAGGTGGGGACAGGAGGTCGCGCCATGAGCCTGTACTTCGCCAACGCCCTCCCCGACCTGGTGGACGACGCGCTGGCCGGATTCGCGCTCGCCCATGCGGACACCGTCCGCTGGGACGAGCGGGACGGCTATCTGTGTGCGCTGCGGCCCGCCCCGGCACGCCGCGTCGGACTGGTGTCCGGCGGCGGTTCCGGGCACGAGCCGCTGCACACCGGGTACGTCGGAGCCGGCATGCTGGACGCCGCCTGCCCGGGACGGGTGTTCGCCTCGCCGCACAACCGCCAGGTCTTCGCTGCGGCCCGCTCGGTCGCCCGCGAGGACGGGGTGCTGCTGCTGGTCAAGAACTACACCGGAGACCGGATCAACTTCGGCATCGCCGCCGAGCGGCTCGCCCACGAGGGCATCCGCTGCGGGCGGGTGCTGATCGACGACGACGTCGCCTCGCAGTCCGCGGACTCCGCCACCGGGCGCCGCGGCACGGGCGCCGCCGTGCTGGTGGAGAAGATCCTCGGCGCGGCCGCCGACACCGGCCGCGGCCTGGCCGATCTCGAAGCCCTCGGCACCGAGGTCGTCGCGCGGTGCCGGAGCCTCGCCGTCGCATCCGCCCCGCACACCTCGCCGGTGACCGGGGCGCCCGCCTTCGAGCTGCGGCCGGGGACGCTGGAGTACGGCGTCGGCATCCACGGCGAGCGCGCCGCCCGCACGCTCCCGGCCCGCTCGCTGCGCGACCTGGCCGAGGAGATGGTCGCCTCGCTCGCCGAGGCCCTTGGCCTGGGCGGCAGTTCGCGGCTGATCGTGCTGGTCAACGGCCTCGGCGGCGTCACCAGACTGGAGCTGTACGCGGTGCTGCGGGAGGTCGCGCGGCTGCTGGACAAGCGCGGTGCGGACACCGTGCGCGTCCTGGTCGGCGACTTCGTCACCGCGTTGGACATGCGCGGCTTCTCCGTCACGCTTCTCGACGCCGACGACGAGCTGCTGCGGCTCTACGACGCGCCGGCCGCCACCCCGGCCTGGCCCGCCACTCCGGCGCCGCCCGACTGGCCGGGCGCGATGCCGCAGATCCCGGGAGAGGCACCATGAGCGACACGACCATGCGACCCGAGCACACCGGCCCCGGCCCCGTCGCCTTCGCCGCCTTCACCGAGCGGTGGGTGCGCGCCTTCGCGACGACGGCCACGGCGACCGAGGCCGAACTGACCGCCCTCGACCAGCAGGTCGGCGACGGCGACTTCGGCACCAACCTGGTCGCCGGCCTGCAGGCCGCCCTGCGCCTGCTGGACGCCCCGCCCGTACCCGGCCGCGGCCCCGTGCCGCCGCTCGGCGCCGCGGCGAGCGCCTTCCTGGACGAGGTGGGCGGCACCAGCGGCCCGCTGTTCGGCCTGCTCTTCCAGGAGATGGCCGAGGCGGTGCGCGAAGGCGCCGCCGTCGCGCCCACCGCCGCGCTCGCGGCGGGGGTACGCGACGGGCTCGCCGCGATCCAGCGGGTCGGCGAGGCGGAGGTCGGCGACAAGACGCTCGTCGACGCCCTCTCCCCGGCCGCCGCGGCCCTGGCCGCGGCCACCGGAGCCGATCCGGCGCAGGCCCTCGGCGAGGCGGCGGGCGCCGCGTGGCGCGGGGTGCACGGCACCGCCCGGATGACCGCCCGGCGCGGCCGCGCGAGTTACCTCGGCGATCGCGCGGCCGGCGTGCCCGACCCCGGAGCGGTCGGTGTCGCCCTGCTCTTCACCGCGGCCGCGGGCCCGGTCACCGTACTCGCCCCGCTGCTGCCCTGAACCGCGGCCGGAAGCGGCCGGGACGGCACCGCCCGGCCCCGGGCGGACGGGCCCGCGGTACGGCTCAGTGCGGATGGGTCCGCGCCGCCCGGCGCTCCGCCCACGCGGTGACATCCCGGTCGTCCAGCCGGTCGACCCACAGGTCGACGTCCCCCGCGACGCGGTTGCCCGGCCACGGCCCCACGCCGAGGATGCGCAGCCCGGCGCGGCGCGCCGCCTGCACACCGCACGCGGAGTCCTCGACGGCGAGGCAGCGCTCCGGCGCCGCCCCGCACAGCCGGGCGGCGGTGAGGTAGACGTCGGGTGCTGGCTTGGGGCGCACCGCGGTGTCGGGCACCACCAGATGGTCGAAGAAGGACAGCAGCCCGGCGGCGGACAGGCAGGTCTCGACGACGTCGGCCGGGCAGTTGCTGGCGACGGCGAGCGGCGCGAACGCCGCGGCCCGGCGGACCAGTTCCGCCGCGCCGGGCATGGTCGCGGCGTTCTCGGCGACCAGCGCGCGGAAGTGGTCCAGGAGCGCGCCGGTCAGCTCGTCGGCCAGCTCCGGCCGGCCCGCCTCGTCGGCCATGAGCTGGCCGCACTCGGTGTAGTGCACGCCCTTGGCGCGCTCGGCGAATCCCGGTGCGGCACGCAGCCCGTGGTCGCTGAGCGTCAGTTCGCGGGCGTCCTGCCAGTTCCGCTCGGTGTCCATGAGCGTGCCGTCGCAGTCGAAGACGACCGCGTCCGGCGTCCAGGCCAGCAGCGCGGCGCGCTCCGCGGAGCGCCCGGGTGCGGGTACGTCGGTCACGGCCGCGTGGTCGGCCGACGCGCTACGCGCGGCCGCCGCCGCGCCGTTCTGGGGTGCTGCGGGCGCGGGCGCGGGTGCGGGTGCGGGCGCCGGGACGGGCGCCGGCGCCGTCGACGGGGCGGCGGACTCCGGCGAGGACGGCGGGGAAACGGAAATGCGGTGGTCGTTCATTGGCGAGAATTCCGTTCGGGAATGCCCGGGCACACGGGCAGGAAGGGGATTCGGCCCGTCTGCCCGGGCGAGGAGGTGGTGCGGCCCCGCGCACCACGCGACAGCGAGATGCGGGAAAAGGCGCGCGAAGGGATACCCGGTGCTCGCCCGCGCCACCGGGCGTCACCAGGAACATAACGATCGTTACGTTATGGATGGCCACCTGGAGTGGTCAAGCAATTCTCCGGTGTGAAGAATCGTGTCGCGTGTGCCGCGCGCCCCCTCGCGTGCAGTTCATATCACCGGAAACCGAGAACGCCGTATGCCGTCACCGTGCTGCCCTGCCGGATCCGGAATGCGCACGTGCGGTGGTGGGCCGCGGCGTCGATGCGCGGCGCCGGTGCGTATTCGGTGAAGCGCACGGCGGCCATGACGGCGCTGACGGGCCGCAGCAACTGCCCGCCGGTGGCCTCCGCGGCGCTCTGCCGCGCCGCCTCCAGCAGCACCATGCCGGGCACGTGGTCGCTCGCGTGGTCGAAGAAGAAGGGGTGGGCGGGGTCCGCCGGGTCCACCGTGAGCCCGCCGGTCCCGTGCGCCACGACCACGTCGGCGGCGCGCGCCACGCCGAGCAGCGCGGGAGCGGGCCGCGTGCCGGGCCCCGGCGGCGGCTGCGGGGCGCCGAGCCGGTCGCCGCGCACGGCCGCGTACTTCTCCTCGGGCAGGAACCGCGCACCCCCGCCCGCCTGGGCGAACAGCCGCCCGCCGGCCCGGAAGTCGACCGCCAGCCGCAGCGCGGCGAGCGAACCGTCGCGGCGCTGCCGCGGGTCGGTCACGCGTATCGCGCAACTGATCTCGGTCTGCCCGGCGAGCGCGGCCGGCTCCTGCTCGGGGTCCAGCGCGAAGCGCAGGTCGTCGATGATCATGCGGGTCGCGGGCGGCACGCCGAACCACCGCAGCGGCAGGTAGATGCCGAGCTGGCGCAGCGTCTCCACCACGAGCAGCGGGCTGTGCCGGCCGGTGCCGTCGGCGGGGAAGGTGGTATGCGGATACGGCCAGCAGGCCGCGGCGCGGAAGCCGCCGGCCGGACCCTCCCTGACGTCCGTCAGCAGTACCTCGGTGACTGCCCTGCGGTGCACCAGCTCCCGGGGAACGGGATGGGACCAGGTCAGATCAGGGACGCGGACCGAGGCGAACGAAGGACCGGCCAGATTCTTCATATGACAAGAAAAACCCGCGTCCGGAGAATTCGCACCCGCATTGCTTCGCGCATGTGACGGCCAGAAGTCGATCACGCGCTAGATTGCTGCCACCATTGGCGACACGCCGCCACCGCGCGGCGGGCGGAAATTGCGGAGTGGACGTGCAGGAACGGGCCGAGGCGACGCGCAGGTACCTGGTGGAAGCCGCGGCGCGGCTTTTCGAGGAACGCGGATACGCCGGCACGAGCATCAGCGACATCAGCGCGCAGTCCGGCCGCACCAGCGGCGCCATCTACTTCCACTTCAGCAACAAGGAGAAACTCGCCCTCGCGGTCGTCACCGCGACCCTCGACACCTGGCCCGCGAAGATCGCCGAGGTCCGCGCCTCGCCCGCGCCGGCCCTGGACAAGATGGTGTCGCTCAGCTTCGCCGTCGCCCGCGCCTTCCGCGACGACGTCGTGGTGCGGGCCGGGTCCCGGCTGTGGATGGAGCGCCGGGCGATCGACGCCCCCGTCCCCGGCCCGTTCGCCGCGTGGACCGAGACGGTCACCGGACTGCTGCGCGACGCGCAGGAGTCGGGCGAGCTGGCCCCGGGCATCGCGCCGGACACGGCCGCGCTGACCGTCGTCTACGCCTTCTTCGGCCTGCACACCGTCTCCGAGGCCGTCGACAACAGGGCCCGCATCGAGGAGCGGCTGCGCGGCATGTGGGAGGTGCTGCTCCCCGCGCTCCAGGCCGAGCCCGACCCCGCCGCGCTGCTCGCCCGCGTCCGCGCCGCCGACCCGGCGGGACGGACCGGAGCTCCTGGGGCCGCCGGGCCGGCCGGGTTCACCGACCCGGCCGAGCCCCTCCCGCAGCCGGCCTGAACCGCCGCCGCGGCCGGTGACGCCGGGTCAGGTACGGGGCCGGTGGCCGCGCTCCTGGCGGGGCGCCCGCTGCTGGGCCGGCACCGACGGCAGCGGCAGGTTCGCCGATTCGTACTGGGCGAGGTTGTGGCGGGCGCCCGTCTGCGGCAGGCCGGGGGCCGGGTGGCGCGGCCCGTCCATGCGCAGCGCCGACGTGAGGTCACCGGTGACGCGGCGCCGCCACTGGCTGATGTTGGGCTCGGCCACCCCGGTCAGCCGCTCCAGGAAGCGCAGCACCGAGGTGTGGTCGAAGGTCTCGCCGGCGACCCATCCGCCCACCGTCCAGGGCGAGACGATGACGCAGGGCACCCGGAAGCCGAGCCCGACCGGCAGGTTGTTGCCGGGCACCCCGGTCGGCGAGGTCCTGGTGACGAACTCGCCCGCGGTGCCGGCCGGCGGGGTCGGCGGCACGACGTGGTCGAACAGCCCGTCGTTCTCGTCGTAGTTGAGGATGAAGACGGTCTTCGCCCAGGTCTCCGGGTTGGCGGCGATCGCGTCGATCTTGCCGGCCAGCCAGTTCGCGCCCGCCGCGGGGGTACGGGCCGGGTGCTCGTCGTAGAGCGACGGCGGCAGCAGCCAGCTCACCTTGGGCAGCGTCCCGTTCATCGCGTCGTACTCGAACTGCCCGAAGGGGCTCTCCGCGATCGCCTTGTCGTACAGCGGGTCGCCGGGCTTCGCCGCCTGGTACTGCGCCATGTTGGCGATCGGCGCCAGACCGGTGGGGCCGCCGCCGGGACCGGAGGACGGCTCGTGGTAGATCCGCCAGCTCACCCCGGCCGCCTCCAGCCGCTCGGGGTAGGTGGTCCAGGAGTACGTGCCCTTGGCGGCGTTGTTGTCCAGCGCGGGGCCGCCCGCCAGGCCGTCCGGGTCGATCGTGCCGGTCATGTGCATGTAGCGGTTGGGGTGCGTCGGGCCCATCACCGAGCAGTGGTAGGCGTCGCACACGGTGAAGGCGTCGGCCAGCGCGAAGTGGAAGGGGATGTCGTCGCGCGTCAGGTAACCCATCGTGTACGGGCCCTTGGCGTTGCCGTCCGCGGCGCGGTGCGCGGGCAGCCAGCTGTCCATCACGCCGCCGTTCCACGCGTTGTGCTGCGCCTGCCAGGCGTGGCTGAGCGACGGCACGGCCAGCGCCGCGGTGGTGCGGGAGTCCATGTGGTACGGCAGCAGGTAGCCGTCGGGGTTCTGGGCGTCGGGCTGGTAGAAGACCGGGCGGCCGCCCGGCAGCCGGACGGCGTGCGGGTCCTCGAAGCCGCGCACACCGGACAGCGTGCCGAAGTAGTGGTCGAAGCTGCGGTTCTCCTGCATGAGGATCACCACGTGCTCGATGTCGGACAGCCGTCCGCCCGACCGGGGTTCGGCGGCCGCGGCCCGGCTGAGGTTGGGCGGCAGCACCGACGCGGCGGCGGCCAGGCCGCCCACGGCCGCGGCGGCGCCGAGCAGCCGCCGCCGGGTGGGTGCCTGGTCCTGCTGGGGAGCGGGGTCGTGCGGGGCCTCGGACATCGGCGTTCCTTCCTGGGGCGCGCGCCGTCCGGGCGCGCAGGGGAGAGGGGCACGGCAAGGCTGCTCCCCGACGGGCTCCACCCGGTGACCGGTGGATGGCTGATACAAGAAGACGGGCCCAGCAGCTGGGGCGCCGGACCTCGTGCCGTCAGGTCCCGTACAGCCGCGCGGTGTTGTCGCGGGGGGCCGGGCGGCCGCGGCCCGCCGGGCCCTCGGCGAAGGCCGTCAGGACGTTCTCGGTGACCCGGGTGACGAAGCGCCCGGTGCGCGCGTCCATGCCGTGGTCGCGGCCGTCCAGGTCCGTGCCCGCCATCAGGGCCTCCACCCAGCGCATGGTGCCGGTGGCGAAGACGCCCGCCCCGCCGGGCGTGGTGTAGTAGGCCGAATCGGCGTGGCTGGAGCGGCCCTTGCAGGTCAGCGGGGAGTGCGCGACGACTTCGAGCGGCCCGGGAGTGGGCCGCTGCGGCATGACCCGGTCGTACTCCACGCCCACCAGGTGGTCGAAGCTCTCACCGCGGCGGACCCCGGTGCCGCGGAAGACCCAGTGGTCGGGGGCCTCCACCACGTACGGCGCGTCGACCGGGAAGCCCTCGTACATCACGCCGGTCAGCGACGACTCCGGATCCGCGCCCGGCCCGGTGCGGAAGTCGGTGGTCGCCATGTCCGGGTGCTCCGCGAGGTACGGGTCGGCGTGGAAGGCGGTCTTGTAGCAGACCACCGTGCGGCCCGCCGTGCCGTCCGCGCCCGGCTCCAGCCGGACGCGCCGGTAGCAGGTGTTCGCCCCCAGGAAGACCAGGTTGGTGCCCGCGTCCCGGGCGGCCGTGACGTGCGCGCGCTGCTGCGGCGTCCAGTATTCGTCGTGCCCGAGCGCCACGGCCGTGGTCGCGCCGTGCAGCACCGCCGGGTCCCGGTGCACGTCCAGCCCGGTCGTGTACGCCAGCGGGATACCCGACCGCTCCGCGAGCACCACGGCCGCACGCTCGTAGGCCAGGAACTTCTCCGCGCCGCTCGCCGCGTAGGGCCGGTCGAACGTCACCGCCAGCGAGCGGTGCTCGTACGTGTCGTCCCGCCCCCGGTAGAGGCTGTAGCCGCCCCACTCGTTGTACGCCTGCCAGGTCGCGGCGGCGTGCATCAGCAGCGTGCGGCCCGCCGCGTGCGCCGAGCGGACGACGAGCGGGACGTACCGGCAAAAGCCGGTGTCCGCCTCCAGCCGCAGCAGGTAGGCCCCTTCGGGCCAGCCGTCGGCGGCCACCTCCAGGCTCCGCTCCCACCCGGCCGCCACCGTCCGCCGGGCGACGGCCAGCCGGGCCCGCCCCTGCCGCCCGCCGGCGACCGGGCCCGAGGCCCACACACGGGTGGCCTGCGCCCCGTCGTACCAGCCGACCCGGAAGGCGGAGACGCGGAAGGTGCGGGCGGTCGTCGACACGTACAGCCCGAAGCGCTCGCCGGGCAGCACGCTGACCCGGTCGGCATAGCCCTGGACGGCGTCGTCCGGCCCCGCGGAACCGAGCCGCCAGTCGGCGGGGACCCGGCCGGGCCCGCGGGGCGCGGGGGCCGGACCCGAGCCGCACCCGGCGGCGAGCGCCCCGGCGCCCGCCGCGAGCAGCACCCCGCGCCGGGAGGCCCGCCCGGGGCCCGCCCCGCCGCCGGAGCCCGGCACAGAACCGGGCCGCGCCCGGGCGGCAGGGCCGAGGCCGGAGCCGGGCGCGGAGGCTCCCGCGGACGCGCCCCCCTCGTCACCCCGCGCCGGACCGCCCACCGCTCAGCAGATCCTGGGCAGTTGCTCGCCCACCGGCAGGTCGACCACCCGCGTGCCGCCGAGGCCCGTGCGGGCCACGACCATGCCCGGGTGCTCGGCGACCGCCTCGCCGATCACGGCCGCGCCCGCGCCCAGCGGGTGGGCGCGCATCGCGGCCAGCACCGCGTCGGCGTGCTCGCGCGGCACGAAGGCCACCAGCCGCCCCTCGTTGGCGACGTACATCGGGTCGAGCCCCAGCACCGCGCACGCGTTGGCGACGGGCGGCGGCACCGGCACACTGCGCTCCTCCAGCACCACGCCGGTCCGCGACGCCGCCGCGATCTCGTTGAGCGACGCGGCGAGCCCGCCCCGGGTCGGATCGCGCAGCACGTGCAGATCCGCGGTGACGGCGAGCATCGCCTCGACCAGCGAGCCCAGCGGCGCGGTGTCGCTCTCCACCTCCACCCCGAACTCCAGGCCCTCGCGCATGCTCAGCACCGCCACGCCGTGCGCGCCGACCGGACCGCTGACGATCACCACGTCACCCGGCACCACCCGCTGGGGCCGCAGGTCGACGCCCGGCGGGATCAGGCCGATGCCCGCGGTGTTGAGGTAGATCCCGTCGCCGTGCCCGGATTCCACGACCTTGGTGTCGCCGGTGGCGACCTCCACGCCCGCCGCCCGCGCCGCCGCCCCGATCGCCGCGGCGACCCGGGCGACCACCGCCATCTCCACGCCCTCCTCCAGGATCACGGCGCAGGACAGGTACGCCGCCCGGGCGCCGCTCATCGCCAGGTCGTTGACCGTCCCGTTGACGGCCAGGTCGCCGATCGAGCCGCCGGGGAAGAACAGCGGGCGCACCACGTACGAGTCGGTCGAGAAGGCCAGCCGGGCGCCGCCGAGCGTGACGGCCGCTGCGTCGCCGAGCTGCGCCAGCACCTCGCCGCCGAACGCCGGCGCGAAGACGTGCTCCACCAGCTCCGCGGACATCGCCCCGCCGCCGCCGTGCCCCATCACCACCCGCGGTTGGTCGCGCAGCGGCGCGGGGCAGGTCCACGACAGCATGTCCACCGGCGCGGGGGCGGCCGGCGAGGGAAGGGTGTCAGACAACGGAGGTCGCCTCCTGGCGCGCCGGGGCGGTACCGAGCCGCCGGTAGAGGTAGTACGCCGCGCACGCGCCCTCGCTGGAGACCATCGTGGCGCCCAGCGGGGTGCGCGGGGTGCAGACGGTGCCGAACGCCTCGCACCGGTCCGGCTTGAGCAGCCCCTGGAGCACCTCGCCCGCCCGGCAGGCCGCGGGCTCCACCGTGCGGATGCCGTCCACCGAGAAGCGGTGCTCGGCGTCGAACTCCCGGTAGCGCTCCGACAGCCGCCACCCGCTGCGCGGGATCACGCCGATACCGCGCCACGCCCGGTCGGCCACCTCGAAGACGTCGTCGAGCATCGCCCGCGCCGCCGGGTTGCCCTCCTCGCGCACCGCCCGCGGGTACGCGTTCTCGACGGTGTGCTCGCCGCGCTCCAGCTGGGCCACCGTGCGCCGCACGCCCTCCAGGATGTCCAGCGGCTCGAAGCCGGTGACCACGATCGGCACCCGGTGACGCTCCGCCAGCTCCGGGTATTCGCCCGTGCCCATGACGCTGCACACATGGCCGGCCGCCAGGAACGCCTGCACCCGGCAGTCCGGCGAGCCCATGATCGCCTCGATCGCGGGCGGCACCCGCACATGCGACACCAGCAGGCTGAAGTTGCGGATGCCGAGCCTGCGCGCCTGGTAGACCGTCATGGCGTTGGGCGGCGCGGTCGTCTCGAAGCCGATGCCGAAGAACACCACCTGCCGCTCCGGGTTCTGCTGCGCGATCCGCAGCGCGTCCAGCGGCGAGTACACCACCCGTACGTCACCGCCCTCGCCGCGCACCCCGAAGAGGTCGCGCCCGGTGCCCGGCACCCGCAGCATGTCGCCGAACGAGCAGAAGATCACGTCCGGACGCGACGCGATCTCCAGCGCCTTGTCGATCACTTCGAGCGGGGTCACGCACACCGGGCAGCCGGGACCGTGGATCAGCTCGACCTCGTCGGGCAGCAGCTGGTCGATGCCGTGCCGGATGATGGTGTGGGTCTGCCCGCCGCACACCTCCATCAGCGCCCACGGCCGGGTCACGGTCGCGCGGATGCGGTCCAGCAGCCGCCTGGCCAGGTCCGGGTCCCGGAATTCCTCGATGTACTTCACCGCAGCTCCTCCCGCGTCGTCCCCGCGCCGTGCTCCACTGCACCGGCCTGCGCCGCGATCTCCCACGCGTCGCCGAACTCCTCCTGCAGCATGCCGAGTTCGGCGAACAGCTCCAGCGTCCTGAGCGCCGACTCCTCGTCGAGCCGCTGGAGCGCGAAGCCCACGTGCACGATGGCGTACTCGCCGACCTCCAGGTCCGGCAGGTACTCCAGGCACACCTCCTTGACCACACCGCCGAAGTCGACGCTGGCCATCCGGGTGCCGTCCCGGTCCTCGATCTCCAGCACTCTGCCGGGCACCGCCAGGCACATGGGCTCTCCTCGCTCGTGTGGGGCTGCTGTGGGGCTGTCGTGGGTGAGGGGGATGCGGTACGTCGTCAGGTGCCCGCCGCGCCGCGGTGGGCGGCGACCACCAGCTGGCCGAGCGCGAGGCCGCCGTCGCCCGGCGGGACGAGGCGGTGCGCCAGCACCGTGAAACCGTCGGCGCGCAGCCCGCGGCCGCAGGCTGACGCCAGCAGGGCGTTGCCGAACACCCCGCCGGTCAGCACCACCGTGTCCAGCCCGTGCCGCTCGCGAGCGGCCGCGCAGCCGCGCCGCACCAGAGCGGCGACAGCGGTGTGGAAGCGCGCCGCGACCGTGCCCGCACCGGCGCCCGCCCGCAGGTCCGCGAGCACCGCCGCCAGCACCGGGCCGGGGTCGGCGACGAGTTCGGCGCCCGTACCGGGCCCCAGTCCGAAGGCGTAGCCGTCACCGTCCGGCGCGCCCGCCGCCACCGCCGCGGCCTCCAGCTCCACGGCCGCCTGCGCCTCGTAGCCCGCCAGCTGGCACACCCCGGCGAGCGAGGAGACCGCGTCGAAGAGCCGCCCCATGCTGGAGGTCGGCACGCAGTTCAGCCCGCGCTCCAACTGCCGCTCCAGCACCCGCAGCTCGTCCGCCGGGCAGGCCGCGACCGGCGGCAGCCCAGCGTCCCAGCCCAGCCCCGCGGCCCGCAGGTGCGCCAGCGCCATCCGGTACGGGCGGCGCACCGCCGCGTCGCCGCCCGGCAGCGGTACGTACGCCAGCCGGCACCAGCGGGTGAAACCGGCGTAGTCGGCGAGCAGGAACTCCCCGCCCCACACCGCCCCGTCGTCGCCGTAACCGGTGCCGTCGAAGGCCACGCCGATGACCCGGCGGCTGCCGTCCAGCCCGTGCTCGGCCATCGCGGCGGCCACGTGCGCGTGGTGGTGCTGGACGCGCACCAGCGGGCGGCCGTCGAGATGGGCCTGCGCCCACCCCGCCGAGCGGTAGCGCGGGTGCCGGTCGGCGGCCAGCAGCCGCGGGCGCACCGCCGTGACGTCCGCCAGCTGCTGCCCGGCGCGTTCGAAGGCGGCGACGGTCGCGGGGCCGTCCATGTCGCCGATGTGCGCCGACAGCCAGGCGCGCCGCCCCTCGCCGAGGCACAGCACGTTCTTCAGGTCGCCGCCGACCGCCAGCGCGGGTGTGACGTCGACCGGCAGCGCGACCGGCAGCGGCGCGTAGCCGCGCGAGCGGCGCACCGGCGACACCGCGCCGTCCACGACCCGGACCACCGAGTCGTCGCAGGGCACCCGGATCGGCCGGTCGTGCACCAGCAGCGCGTCCGCGAGCCGGCCCAGCTTCGCCACCGCCTCCGCGTCGTCCGTGACGATCGGCTCCCCGGAGACGTTGCCGCTGGTCATCACGAGCGCCGCGGGCCCCGGCGGGTCGCCGGGCAGCCCCAGCAGCAGATGGTGGACGGGCGTGTACGGCAGCATCACCCCGATGTCGGGCACACCCGGCGCCGCCGCGCCGCCCGCCCCGGGGCGCCGCCCGCGCAGCAGCACGACCGGCCGCACCGCCCCGGTGAGCAACTCCCGCTCCTGCGGGGTGGTCCGCGCCAGCCGCTCGGCGCCCGCCAGGTCCCGCACCATCACCGCGAAGGGCTTCCCGCCCCGCGCCTTGCGCTCCCGCAGCCGCGCCACCGCCGCGGCGTCGTCCGCGTCGCAGGCCAGGTGGTAGCCGCCGAGGCCCTTGACGGCGACGACCGCGCCCGCGGCCAGCAGCGCGCGGGCCGCCGCGACGGGATCGCCGTCCGGGGCCGCGGCGCCAGGCACCACCAGCCGCAGCCGGGGGCCGCAGTCGTGGCAGGCGATCGGCTGGGCGTGGAAGCGCCGGTCGGCGGGGTCGGCGTACTCCGCCGCGCACACGGCGCACATCGGGAAGCCCGCCATCGTGGTGTGCACACGGTCGTACGGCAGCCCGGTCACGATCGTCAGCCGCGGCCCGCAGTTGGTGCAGCTGACGAACGGGTGCCGGTGGCGCCGGTCGGCCGGGTCGGCCAGCTCGGCCAGGCAGTCCGCGCAGGTCGCGGTGTCGGGCGGCACCGTGGTACGGACCGGCCCAGCGCCGCGGGAGGGCACGATGGCGAAGCCGGCACCGCCCGCCGGGGCCAGGTCGCACCGCTGCACCGACTCCACCGCCGCGAGCGGCGGCGCGCCCGGCCCGACCCGCTCGCAGAAGCGCGCCACCGCGCCGGCCGCGCCCTCCACCTCCACCAGCACGCCCTCACCGGTGTTGGTGACCCACCCGGTGAGCCCGAGCCCGGTCGCGAGCGCGTGCACGTACGGCCGGAAACCGACGCCCTGCACGACGCCCCGTACGGTCACCCGGCTGCGCAGCACCGGCGGGGCGGCGGCCGGACCGGCGAGGCCGGTCATGACTCCGCGGCCACCGGGCCGGACACCCCGGCGTCCGCCCGCCCCTGCCCCGGGCCCTCGTGCCCCGGGGTGCGCGCGTGCGCGGTCCCGGCTTCGGGCCCGTGCTCGTGCGCGTGCTCGTGCGCGTGCTCGTGCGGGAGCCCCTGGTCGTGGGCCTGCACATGAGCGTGGGCCTCGTCGCGCGCGGGCCCGTTCGCGTACGCGGGCCAGTCGTCGTGGGTGTGCGAATGGCCCGGCGCCCCGCTGCGGGCCATGACCGGTTCGTGCCGCGGGCCCCCGACGGCCGCGGCCGCGGCGCGGTCCAGCAGGGCGCCCGCGCCGAGCCCGTCCCGTACCGAGGTGAGCAGCACCTCCACCCCCGGGTTGACCTGGGCGACGTTGGCGCGGAAGGCGGCCTCGTCGAAGCCCACCGCGTCCGCGAGGTCGGTCTTCGTCACCACCACCAGGTGCGCGAGGCCGAAAGCCGTCGGGTATTTGAGCGGCTTGTCCTCGCCCTCGGTGACGGACGCGAGCGCCACCCGCAGCGTCTCGCCGAGGTCGTAGGAGGCCGGGCACACCAGGTTGCCGACGTTCTCCACGAAGAGGATCCCGGTGCCGTCCGGCAGCCAGCCGTCCAGGTGCCGCGCGAGCATGTGCGCCTCCAGATGGCACAGCCCGTCGGTGAGCACCTGCTTGACGGGGGCCCCGGAACGGGCCAGGCGCCGCGCGTCGTTCTCGGTGGCCAGGTCGGCGGTGAGCGCCGCGACCCGCAGGCCGCGGCCGGTCGCGAGCAGCAGCTCCTGCTCCAGCAGCGCGGTCTTGCCGCTGCCCGGGCTGGACAGCAGGTTGACCACCGCCGTGCCGCGGGCGGCGAGTTCGGCGCGCAGCGCCTGCGCGCGGGTGTCGTTGCCCGCCAGGACGGCCTGCTGGAGGTCCACCACTCGGCACATGATTCAGCGCTCCTCGCCGCTCGGTACGGGCCCGGCCGCGACCGGCGGCGTGCCGCCGTCCGCGAAGCGCACCCCGGTGATCTGCAGTTCACGGCCGCTCAGCAGCTCGGCCGCAGCCGAACCGCACACCGGGCAGCACAGGTCGGGCGGCATCCCGACCGCCCACTCACCGGCGCAGGGCGCGCACCGGGCGCG
This sequence comes from Streptomyces sp. NPDC021020, assembly GCF_044333285.1. NCBI lineage: Bacteria > Bacillati > Actinomycetota > Actinomycetes > Kitasatosporales > Streptomycetaceae > Streptomyces > Streptomyces sp. NPDC021020. The sequence continues at coordinate 75,489 of NZ_JBIRQQ010000007.1, read as the reverse complement.
CCCCGGCACGGTCTCGGTGACCAGTTCGGCGCCTTCCAGCACCGTGCCCTCGCAGCCCAGCCCGAAGCCGAAGGACAGCGCGTCGGGCACCACCCCGGCCAGCTCGCCGATCCGCAGGTGCACGCTGTGCACGCCGGTGGCGCCGGCGGCCCGCGCCGCCTCCTCCACCTGCCCGATCACCGCCATCGCGATGGACATCTCGTGCATCGTCGTCTTCCCTGCCGGCCGTCCCCGCCGCGTCCAGTCAAGGACGCGGCGGCAGCGGCCGGCCGCCGCCACGCCCGGGCGGCGGCGCCCGGTGACCCGATCGGCGCAAGAGCGGGCGATTGTGCCCGTGCCCCGAGCGCCGCGGCGCCGTCACATCGCGCGCATCCGCAGATAGCGCCGGATGTCCGGGACGACCTGGGCGATGGCGGCGCCGACGGCCACCGCGGCGGTACCGACGGCCAGCATCTTCTTCACCATGGCGAGGTGCTCCTCTCGTGTGTGACCGCGTCCGGGACCGCGCGGTCCCCGTCCTGCCACAAGGGCAGGCCGTCCGTGCCCCCGACCGCCCCCGCCGCCGGCTCGTCCGCCGCCCCCACGAGCCCGCGGACCAGCCCGACCGCCGCCGGGACGGCCGCCTCGACGGCGGGGCTCAGCCCCATGCCCTCCCCGACGTCCGCCGGTTCGCAGCCCACGACCACGACCCGGCGCGGGGGAGTGCCGCCGGTGCCCGCGCACAGCGTGCCCAGCAGGGCCAGCACCGCGTCCGGCGTCATCCGGTGCCCGTCGAGCACGGCGCCGGGGCTCGCGGCCGTACCGCACTCCCCGGCGTCGAGGACGTACAGCGTGCCGGGGGCCCCGCCGCGCGCGGTCGCGTCGACGAGCACGAAGGTGTCGTAGCCGTCCAGCAGCCGGTAGGCGAGGTCCACCCCGCGCACCCCTGCCTCCAGCACCTCGACGCCCGCGGGCAGCCCGGCGCGCGGCAGCCGCCGTACGGTCTCCACACCGAAGGCGTCGTCGCCGAGGAAGATGTTGCCGACCCCGGCCACCAGCGTCCTGGGGGGCGGGGCGGTCATACGTCCTCCAGCGGGCTGACCTCGTCGGGCTGGAAGTACAGGAAGCGGCCCTGCTCGCGCCGGATGTCGGCGCCCGGGTCGCCGTCGACGGTCACCGCGAGGTGCACCCCGCCGTCCACGTCGTGCAGCACCGCCTCGACCAGCGCGCTGCGGCCGTGCAGGAAGACGTCCTGCGCGTCGGTGCGGCGCAGCCCCGGCCGCAGGACGACCCGGCTGCCCGCGCCGACCTCCCGCCCGGCGACCAGGACCCGGTCGGTGTCCGGGTCGACGGTGCGGTCCCCGCCCGGGTCCCACCACGGTGTGCCGGGCTCCACCAGCAGGTCGACCTCGCCCGACGGCGTGCCGGGACCGGTGACCTCGCGCAGCGAGCGCACCGCGCCGTGCAGCCGCTCCAGCACCTCCGGCGGCATCGACTCGGCGAGGTCCACGACGGCGGCGGCGCGCGGGTCCGTCCCGCGGGCCTCGCGCTTCTCCTGCTCGGTCAGCGTCGCCGTGCGCAGCGCCAGGATCTCGTCGATCTCCAGCGCGTCGTAGAGCGCGCCCGGGCTCTCCGGCGCCACGGCCGGGTGGTCCTCCAGGATGATCGGCGAGGCCAGCACCACGTCCGCGCCGCCGTCCCGCCCGGCGAGCACCGGCCACGACCGCACGTTGGCGCATTCGGCGGTCGCGCCCCTGGCCCACTCCGGCGGGTCGGTCGGCGACAGGAAGCGGCCCGCGTCCAGACCGAGCATCAGATGCGCCGAGATCAGCGCCCGCGGCAGCGCCGCCGTACGGTCGGCGTCCGCGGGCGGGCCCGCCTGCGCGGTGTTGTCCACCACGGCGGTGAGCCGCAGCGCCGCGTACGGGCCGGGCAGTTCGGCCGCGGTGAGGGTGACGCGGCCGTGCAGCGGCTCGCGGGTGTGCACCAGGCGGCCCACGAGCCGCCCGTCCTCGTGGACGTCCTCGGTCTCCTCGCGTCCCGCGACGGTGAAGTCCGCGGTGTGCCCGGCGGTGAGTCCGGCCACCGGCACCTCGACCGTGACGCGCTCCTCCACGCCCTCGTCCCACGCGGTGAGCACCCGGTCGGCCAGCTCCAGCCCGCCGGTGTCGGCGAAACCGCCGCCGGGCAGCGCCTGCTGCACCCGGCGCCGCCGGGCGTGCAGGAAGCGCAGCTCGGCGTGCAGGACGGCGCCGCGCCGCGGCTCCATCAGCACCTCGGTGCGCTGGCAGGAGTGCTCGCCGCTCGCCTCGCCCCAGCTCGGCGGCACGAGCACGCCGAACTGCCAGCGCAGCCGGTTCTTCGCCGCCGACGCCCGGTAGGGGTAGAGGACGTAGCCCTCGAAGAGCACCGCGTCCGCCACCGCGCGGGCCGCCGCGAAACGCTCCCCGGCACCGGTCGCCGTCATGAGGCCGCACCGCCCGCGACGACGTCCCGGTCCGCCCCGGCGAGCAGCGACTCCACGGTGGCCTCCCACGAGGGCAGCGCGTGCCGGGAGCGGTAGGCGAGCAGCGCGTCCATCGCCGGGCGCGGCAGCCGCAGCCACCCGCAGCCGGGGAAGTGCTGCTCGACCATCTCCCGCCACACCGCGACCGGCATCCGGCAGGTCGCCTCGCGGTCCCACGGCACCGGCTCCACCCGGAAGCCGCCGGGCCCGGTGAAGGCCGTCCCGGCGAAGAGCACCAGCAGCGGCACCTCGCCGTCCTCCAGCGCACCGAAGTAGCGCGTCGCGGCCACGTCCATGTCGTACGTGCACGGCACCGGCAGATCCACCTCGGTCTCACCGGTGAAGCCCGGCACCACCAGCGACACCTGCGCGAACTGCAGCGGCAGCAGCGTGCCGCCCCAGCGCGACCGCACCCCGAACAGGTCGGCCAGGCCCGCGGCCTCGCCCGCCGAGTAGCCGCGCCGGGCCGGCTCGATCCGGAACTGGCAGCGCAGCGCCATCGCGTGCACCCGGGTGCCGGGGTCGGCGGTCACCCGCAGCCGGAAGACCAGCGTGGGCCCGGCGGCGTAGCGGTCGGCGCGCACCCCGGTGCACGCGAAGGAGAAGGACGTCACGCCGTGCCCCCCTGGTACGGCCGGGCGCGCCCGGCGGCCGACGTGAAGAAGTTGTCGAGCGCGGCCCGGGCCTCCGCGCCGCCGTCGAAGCCCTGCCACAGCAGCCGCATCCGGCCGACGAGTTCGTAGCAGGCGTCGATCGGGACGAGGTAGCAGGCGCAGCCGTCGCCGTCGCGGCGCAGCAGCAGCGCCTCGACGTCCGGCTGGAGCTCGGCGGCGAGCCGGGTGCGCTCCAGCACCTGCTGCCAGGACGCCGGGTCGAGTTCGCTCTCGGTCGCGCCCGCCGGGCTCGGGTAGAGGGCGACGAAGCGGTCCAGGGCGGCGTTGCGGAAGAAGAACACCACCCCGACCGGGATGCGCAGGAGTTCCCAGGCCTCGTCGTCCACGGTGTGGCCGGGGTCGGTGAGCCAGCGGTCCGGCACGGTACGGAAACGGCCGTGGGCGGAGCCGGGGTTCTCGAAGAGCATCGCGCACGCCCGGCAGGCGCAGGCCAGCGTGCGCCGCTCGGTGTCCACCAGGTGCCGGTGCCCGCCGCCCGTACCGGCCCCGCACAGCTCGCACCGCTCGGGCCGCGGCGGCGCCGGTGCGGTGAAGCGCCGCAGCCCGGTGGCGCGGCGCTGCACCGCGCCCTGACCGACCGTCATGAGGCCCCCACCGCGCCGGGCCGCGGCCCGATCTGCAGCAGCACCGGCTCGCCCGGCCCCGCCGCTTCCAGCTCCACCCGGGTCACCTCGGCGGCGAAGCAGGCCAGCGCGTCCTCCACCGCCCGCCGCCCGGCGTCGTCCCCGGCGGACGCCCCGCCGGAGCAGCCGCACCCGCCGGAGGAGGCGGCGGCCCGCAGCCGCAGCACCCCGGTGTCCGCGTCGAAGCCGGCCAGCTCGACCGGGCCGCCGGGCAGCCGGCCCAGCGCCCGCGCGATACGCGCCGCCAGGTCCTCGGGGTGCAGGTCGTGCAGCACGAGCATGCCCGAGACCAGGTCGTCGCCGAGCAGCCCCTCCACCGCCCGCGGACCCTGCTGCCCGGCAAGCTCCAGCACCCGGGCGAGCCCGGCGCCGTAGAAGTCCATGACGGTGCGCACCAGGTCCTCGGCGGCCTCGCACACGGCGCGGTCGCCGGTGGCCGCGAGCCGGTCGAGGATGTCCTCGACGCGCCGCCCGGCCGCCTCGGCGTCCCGTACGGGGGCCTGCGCCGGCGCGGTCATCCGCCCATCCCGCTCAGCCCGGTCGGCACGTGCATCGTCTGCACCGTCTTCCCGCCGCCGACGTACATGTGCACCCCGCAGGGCAGGCACGGGTCGAAGCTGCGGACCGCGCGCATGATGTCGATGCCCTTGAAGTTCTCCGGCGTGTTCTCCTCGAAGATCGGCGTGTTCTGCACCGCGTCCTCGTACGGGCCCGGGGTGCCGAAGCTGTCGCGCGTGCTGGCGTTCCACGGGGTCGGCGGGTAGGGGTGGTAGTTGGCGATCTTGCCGTCGCGGATCACCATGTGGTGCGACAGCACCCCGCGCACCGCCTCGGTGAAGCCGACCCCCAGGCCTTCGTCGGGCACCTCGAACTTCTCCCAGGTCTGCGTGCGCCCGGCGCGCACCTCGGCCAGTCCCTGCTCGGCGAAGTGCAGCGCGACCGCGGCCGCGTAGGCCTGGAAGTACGTGCGGGCGCGGTTGCGCTCCAGCGCGTTGCTCCACTTCGGGATCTTCCACTCGAAGCTGGTCTCCGGCTTGGTCATGGTCCGCGGCAGGTTGATGACCACGCTGTGCCCGGTCGCCTTGACGTAGCCGATGTCGACCAGGCCCGACAGCGCGGTCGACCACAGCCGGGCGATGGGGCCGCCGCCGGTGTCGAGCGCCAGGTGGTCCTTGCCGTCGAACCAGCGCGGCGACATCACCCAGCTGTACTTGTCGTCGAAGTTCCGCTTCTGCGGCGCCGGGATGGTGTGCTGGTTCCACGGGTGCCGCGGGTCGACCGGGTTGCCCAGCGGGTCGTGGGTGACGAACTGCTCCTGCCCCTCCCAGTCCTGGTAGTAGGAGCTGCCGAGCAGGATGCGGATGCCGAGGTTGATCTCGGTGAGGTCGTTGGTGACGAGCTTGCCGTCCACGATCACACCGGGCGTGACGAACATCCGCCGGCCCCAGTCCGACATGTTGCGGTAGGTGAAGTCGCAGTGCGCGGGGTCGTTGAGCGCGCCCCAGCAGCCCAGCAGCACCCGGCGGCGGCCGACCTCCTCGTAGCCGGGCAGCGCCTCGTAGAAGAAGTCGAACAGGTCGTCGTGCAGCGGCACCACGCGCTTCATGAACTCCACGTAGCGCATGAGCCGGCTGAGATAGTCGGTGAACAGCTGCACCGAGGCGACCGTGCCCGTACCGCCCGGGTAGAGCGTGGAGGGGTGCACATGGCGCCCCTCCATCAGGCAGAACATCTCCCGGGTGTAGCGGCTCACCTGGAGCGCCTCGCGGTAGAACTCGCCCTCCAGCGGGTTCAGCGAGCGCATGATGTCGGCGATGGTGCGGTAGCCGTGCTCGGCGGCGTGCGGCGCCTCGGTGCGCTCGGCCAGCTCCAGCACGCCCGGGTTGGTCTCCTTCACCATGCGCTCGCAGTAGTCGACCCCGACCAGGTTCTCCTGGAAGATGTTGTGGTCGAACATGTACTCCGCGGCCTCGCCCAGGTTGATGATCCACTCGCCCAGGTGCGGCGGCTTCACGCCGTAGGCCATGTTCTGCGCGTAGACGGAGCAGGTCGCGTGGTTGTCGCCGCAGATGCCGCAGATCCGGCTGGTGATGAAGTGCGCGTCCCGCGGGTCCTTGCCGCGCATGAAGACGCTGTAGCCGCGGAAGACCGACGAGGTGCTGTAGCACTCGGCGACCTTCTTCTGCTTGAAGTCGATCTTCGTGTGGATGCCCAGGCTGCCCACGATCCGGGTGATCGGGTCCCAGGACATCTCCACCAGGCCGCTGCCGTCCCCGGCCGCCTTCGTCGTCGGTGATGCCATCGTCTGTGCCGTGCCCTTCGTGGTGCGGTCGGGGAAGTCGTGCGGTCGGGGGAGTCGTGCGGTCAGTGCGGGGCGGGCCCGGTCACCAGGGGGGCCGGTAGCCGGTCGTGAGCTTCTCGCGGGGGCCGCGCCACTTCGGCTCGGCGTCCACGGTGTGCTGGGTGACCTTGCGCAGCCGGCGGATGAGCGAGCCGTACGCGCTGCTGGCCGTCGCCGAGACCAGCGCGCCGGGCGGCTCGTCCATGAACGGCATGAACTTGTCGGGGAAGCCCGGCATCGTGCACGCGATGCAGATGCCGCCGACGTTCGGGCAGCCGCCGATGCCGTTCATCCAGCCGCGCTTGGGCACGTTGCACTTCACGACCGGACCCCAGCAGCCCAGCCGCACCAGGCACTTGGGGGAGTCGTACGTCGTCGCGAACTGCCCCTGCTCGTAGTAGCCCGCGCGGTCGCAGCCCTCGTGCACGGTCGCGCCGAACAGCCACGCCGGGCGCAGCTGCTCGTCCAGCGGGATCATCGGCGCCGCGCCCGAGGCCTGGTGGAGCAGGTAGACGAGCGTCTCGGCGAAGTTGTCCGGCTGGATCGGGCAGCCGGGCACGCACACCAGCGGGATGCCCGCGTGCGACGTCCAGTCCCAGCCCAGGTAGTCCGGCACACCCATGGCGCCGGTCGGGTTGCCGGCCATCGCGTGGATGCCGCCGTACGCCGCGCAGGTGCCGATCGCGACGACCGCGAGCGCCTTGGGCGCCAGCCGGTCGATCCACTCGCTCGTGGTGATGGGCTGGCCGGTCTCCGGGTCGTCGCCGAAGCCGCACCAGTAGCCCTCGGGCTTGATCGCCTCGTTGGGGATCGACCCCTCGACCACCAGCACGAACGGGTCGATCTCGCCGCGCTCGCCCTTGAAGAACCACTCGATGAACGTGTCCGCGCCCTGCACGGGCCCGCACTCGAAGTCGATCAGCGGCCAGTGCACCTCGATCTTCGGCAGGCCCGGCAGCACGCTGAGCGCGATCTCCTCGATGCTCGGCTGCGTGGCCGCCGTCAGCGACACCGAGTCGCCGTCGCAGCTGAGCCCCGCGTTGATCCACAGCACGTGGATCGGCTTGTCGTCCTGGCCGGCGGCGGCTTCGGTGTCCGGTGGCGAGGTCGTCATGGGGAATCCTCCTCTGGGTGCGGGGACGAAACCCGCATGTCAGACATCACTGTTCCGCCGTCCGCCGCCGGTGGTGACATCTGGCTGCGCCATTCCGGGGGCGGCGGCGTCCGGCAGGGGCGGCCGCGGCTGCTTGCGGACGAAGGCCGCGCGCAGCGCGTGGTAGGGCGCGGCCGGGTCGTCGAAGATCCGCCGCATCACCGCCAGCTCCGCCTCCCGGTACGCGGCGAGCGGCCGCACCGCCTCGTCCCGCTCGCGCGCCTCCTTCTTGCGGGCGATCCGCCCCTGCGTGCCGCCGCCCGACGCCAGCCGGCCGGCCTGCCGCGCCACCACGCTCCGGAAGTCCTGCGGGGCCGCAGCGACCACCTGGTCCACCAGCCCGGTGCGCAGCGCCGCCGCCGCGCTCACCGGCTGCGCGCGCTCCGTCAGCCGGCGGGCCGCCGCGGCGCCCACCCGGCGCGGCAGCGAGTACGTCCAGAACTCCGAGCCGTACAGGCCCATCAGCCGGTAGTGCGGGTTGAGCACCACGCCGGTGCGGCACCACACCTCGTCGGCGGCCAGCGCCAGCATCACCCCGCCGGCCGCCGCGTTGCCGCCGAGCGCGGCGACCACCAGCTTGTCGGTCGTGGTGAGCACGGCCTCGACCAGGTCGTCCATCGCCGTGAGATTCGCCCAGGACTCCGCGGCCGGATCGGCGGCGGCCTCGATGACGTTCAGATGGATGCCGTTGCCGAAGAAGTCCCGCCCGCCGCCCAGCACCAGCACCGACGTGGGCCGCGTGCACGCCTGCCGGTAGGCGGCGAGCAGCCGCGCGCAGTGCGCGGTGCTCATCGCGCCGCCGGGGAAGGAGAATTCGAGGAAGCCCGCCCGGCCCTCCTCCCGGTAGCAGATGTCCTTCCACTCCCGCTCCGGCCCGTCCGGCGCCGCGGGCAGCTCCGGCAGGCCCGCGACGCGGTCGCCCAGCGCGACCGCCGCGGGCAGCTTCACCCCGGCCGTACGCCCACCGCGGGCGCGCGGCGCCCGCAGCTCGGGGATCCACACCGCGCCGTCCGCCGTGGCCCGGCACACCGCCCCGGCGCGGGTGGCGAGCAGCTCGCCGGGCGGCCCGGTGAGGGCGCCCTCCGGGTGGCCGCCGTGCAGGTACCAGTCCTCGCCGAGCAGCCGGTCCAGCACACCGGGCCGCGAGTCGGCGGCCCGCAGCCTGCGCAGCACCGCCGCCGTACCGTCGGCGGACCAGTCGATACGCCGCTGCTCCTGGCGCAGGTACGGGCGGGTCACGACCGCGTCGGCCGGCTGCGGCAGCGGCCGGTAGGTGCCGGACCCGAAGCGGACGACGGCCAGCAGCACGGCGTCCAGGGCCGCGTCGGCGACCTCGCCCCGGTAGAGGTCGCTCTTGCCGGCCGCCGGAAGGTCGCAGCCCGCGGTGGCCCACACGTCGCCGCCGTCCATCTCGGCCGTCGCCTGGAGCACCGTCACGCCCCACCGCCGCGCGCCCTCCTGCACCGCCCGGTCCAGCGATGACGGGCCGCGGTCGCCGACCGGGCCCGGGTGCACGATCAGCGTCGGCACCGCCCGCCAGACGTCGTCCGGAATCGCGGTCGTCAGCATCGGCGCGACCAGCAGCTCGGGCCGGTGGGCCCGCACCGCGTCGCGCAGCGCCGCGTCGCGGACCTCCGCCCCGCCGGCGGCGAGCACGAAGGCCGCCTGGTGCCCGCGGTCCTGCAACTCGGCCTGCACCCGCTGCGTGAGGCTGTTGAACGCGCTGGCGACCAGCAGGATGCGCACGGGCACCTCCGGGGGGTACGAGCGGGACGCCCGCGACGCTACGGCCGCGCCGCCGGTGCCCGCGGCGCCCCGCCCGCGCGGTCACACGAATGCCCCCGCCGGGTTCGCCCGGGTGCCGCACTGCCGCGGCCGCGCCCGGTCGGCGCCGTCCCGCCGCCGCTCCGGCGCCGTGGACGGTCCGCGCGGCGCCGGGCAGACCCGGCGCGTGCGGGCAGGGCGCCCGAACCGCCCCGGATCCGGGCGGAGTTGCCCGGCAGGGCGGCCCCGGGCGCCGTGTTACGTTGACGCCATGGACGCAGCAGGCCACGGCAGCGCAGTGCACCCCGCCCAAGCCCCGGGCGGCACGGCGGAACCGGCCCTGCACGGGACGTTCACCGTCGGGCTCGACCTCCCGGTCCCGCGCTCCCGGGTCTTCCAGGCCTTCGCGGACGCGCCGCTGCGGCGGCGCTGGTTCCGGCTGCCGGGCCCGTCGGCCACCGCCGAGCACGAGCTGGACTTCCGGGTCGGCGGCGGCGAGACCGCCCGCAACGTCTTCGTCTCCGGCGGCACCGAGGAGCGCCTCGCCTACCGCTCCCGCTTCCTCGACATCGTCCCGGACGCCCGGATCGTCCACGCCTACAGCACCGAGGTCGACGGCCTGCGGCGCTGGGCCTCGCTGGTCACCGTCGAACTGTCCGACGCCCCCGGCGGATCCCGGCTGACGTGGACCGAGCAGTACACCTACCTCGTGTGGACGGGCGACGGCGCGCAGGACCTCGCGCACCTGCGCGGCGGCACCCGCCTCGTGCTCAACGGCCTCACCGTCGCGGTCACCCCGCCCGCGGCCGGACCGCTCCCGAGAGCCTGAGACCCGCCCGCCGCATGGCCCGCCCCGCGGCCGTCACCGCCCACGGCCTCCGCGTCCGCGCCGCCGCGCGGAGGCGGCCGTGACCGACGCGATTCTCCTGGGGACCGGCGGTTTCCTCTTCGTGGCGCTCGGCCTGCTGGCGGCCTTTCCGCGGCGCGCCGGCGTCGGTTCGCGCGCGGCGTGGGGCGCCGTGGCCTTCGGCGTGAGCCAGCTGTGCCATGCGGCCGGGACGCTCGCCGGGTACGGAGGACCGGCCGGTGTGGTGCTCTCGACGTGCTCGGCCGTCTCCGCCGTCTGCGGGGCGCTGCTGGTGTGGAGGGACCGGGAGGCGAGGGGGCCGGCCCGCCGGAACCGCCGCCGCAAGCTCCCGCCGCTGGGCAGCTGACGCCCCGTCTCGCCGCCGCCCGCGTCCCGTCAGCCGCGTGCCGCCTCCGCCAGCGCGGCGAGCCCCGGCCCGAACACCTCGGAGGCGAAGAAGTCCCGCAGCGCCGGCCCCTGCGCCGGGTCCGACGGCGTGAAGTCTGCCGTCCAGCGCGCCCGGCACACCGCGTCGCCCGGCCCCGGTTCGAGGGTCAGCGCCGCCCGGTAGGCGCGTACGGCGAAGGGCGACTGCGCGAACTCGTAGACGCAGCGGCCCCCGTCGAGCGCGAGCAGCCGCTCCCTGATGGCCTCGCCGGTCTCCGTGACCAGCCGCCGTACATGCCCCGGCGCGCCCGTCGGCAGGCCCGGCTCCGGCTCGGAACGGGCGATCAGCGGATGCCAGGCGGCGATGTCGTCGAAGGCGGCGACCAGCGGCCAGGCCCGCGCGTACGGCACCGGCAGCTCGGCGGCGGCCTCCGCGCACGTCGTGGCCGGCTCCTCCAGGACGAAGTCGTCGAAGTCGAACGCGGGGGAGACCACGCACGACACCAGCACCTCGTCCCGCCCGTAGGGCCGCGCCGCCTGCCAGTGCCCGCCCGGCACCAGCGCCTGCGGCTGCTGCCCCGCCTCCAGGTCCGGCCCCAGCACGATCTGCGTGACGTCCGCGCGGTCGGGAGCCGTGCCCGTGCCCCCCAGCGACAGCAGCAGCGGGCCGCCGCGGTGCCACAGCCACAGCTCGTCGGAACGCACCCGGTGCCAGCGCGACTCCTGCCGCGGCTCCAGCAGGAAGTGGATGCCGCTTGCCAGGCGCCGCCCGCCCGGGTAGCCGTCCGGCCGCACCTCGGCCTGCCCGCCCGCGACCCAGGTCTCGCGATACCAGCCGCCCTCCGGATGCGGCTCCAGCCCCAGCAGCCGCGCGGTCCGCGGCCGTCCGTCCTCCGCCATCGCTGCCCCTTCCCCGCGGGACGCTCCCGCGGATTCGTCATGCCGCTACGCCGTCCGGGTGACACCCCGCCCCCGCGCCGCCTGCCGGCGCCGAGGGCGACGTGCGTCCCGACGTGTCCCCTCCCGGCCGGTGACCGGCCGAAAGGGCGGGGGCGGGGCAGGACCGGCGGGCAACGGGAAGGCGGTGGCCGGCGTGCTGCGGACCGCGTGCGACAGCGGGAGTGTACGCGCGCCGGAGCGGGCGGAAGCCCGACGCGACCCCCGCTCCGCCGCCGCGCCGGTCTGCCCGCGACTCGCCTGCGCCTGCGTCGGCAGGAGGTGTCCGAACCTCCCGGCCGCTGAGCGGAACCGCCGCGGCGGGTCCCACGTCGAACCGGCGCGGCGCCCGGCGGACGGCGCGCCGGACAGCTGACCAGGGGGCGGGCATGCGGGTGAGCGGGGCGTACGGGCGCGGCGCGGCGGCGGCAGCAGCGGCGGTGGCGCTGGCGGCGACGGCGAGCGGCTGCGGTGGCGGCGGCTCCGGGCCGGTCGTGGACGGTACGGCGCCACCGGTCCCGTACGCCGGGCCGCTGCACATCGCCACCCGGGAGGCCACCGGCGACGACCCGGCCGCACTGCTCGCGGCCTCCGGCGCGGCCGGGCGCGCGCTGGAGTGCACGAGCCGGATCTACGCGGGCGGCAGCTCCGGCGCGTGGAGTGAGGGCGACGGGGGCAGCACACCGGAGGAGGGCCTCACGGCGTACTTCGACATGGAGGAGCCGGACGTGCCGCGCACCGGCTACCGGGTGGAGCGCCGCGACGCCGACCGTGTGCTGTTCTCCTACGACGTCGGCCTGCGCACCAAGGTCGCCGTGGTCGTCGCCAAGGACCAGCCGGGGCGACCCGGCTGGGGCCCCGAGACCAGCGCGTCCTGCGACCCGGCCGAACTCCCCGCGAGCTTCACGGACCGGGGCCCGTACCAGATCTGGACCGACGGCCACGGCGCCCGTGTGCCCGTCACCACCCTCAACACCACAGAAGGCCCCGCCCACTGCGGCTGGCAGCAGGCCCGCTTCCTGGAACTCGGCGCGGCCACCGGCAGCCGGGAGTACGCCCGCGACCCGCACGGCGTCCTCCCGCCCGGCAGCCTCGCCGCGCCGTACGACCCGGACGCCGCCCTGCCCGCCGACGCCCGGGACACCGGCTACCACCGGAAGGGCGAGGAGCTGTGGACGACCCCCGACACCTCCCGGGTTTACGTCCGCACCTCCCACGGCGTCGAGGCCTGGCCCGCCGTCACCCCCGGGCACGGCTGCGCCTGACCGCCCGCCGACCTGCCGTTGCTTTGCGGAAACGCCTTTGACCGGGCCGCGCGGCCGTCACTAGCGTGCGCGCATGGAGATCTTGCGGTACGTCGCCTTCGCCACGCGGCCCTCGGGCGGCAACCCTGCCGGGGTGGTCCTCGACGCGACCGGCGCCGACACCGCGGAGATGGTCGCCGTCGCCGCCCGGGTCGGCTACTCCGAGACCGCCTTCGTGGTGCCCCGGCCGGACGGCGAGCTGGACGTCCGCTACTTCAGCCCCAAGGCCGAAGTGCCGTTCTGCGGGCACGCCACGGTCGCCACCGCCGTCGCCTGGGCCGGCCTCCACGGCACGGGCGAGCTCGCCCTGCACACCGCGGCGGGCCTGGTCCGGGTGACGACCCGGGAGGACGCCGACGGCGTGGTGCGGGCCGAACTGGTCAGCGTCGCCCCGCGCGTGGAGCCGCTCGCGCCCGAGGACCTGGCCGGGGTGCTCGCCGCGCTGCGCTGGAGCCCGGCCGACCTCGACCCGGCCCTGCCGCCGCGCCTGGCGTACGGCGGGGCCTGGCACCCGGTCGTCGCCGCCGCGAGCCGGGAGCGGCTGGCGGACCTCGACTACGACATGGCGGCGCTCGGCGATCTGATGGCCCGCCGCGGCTGGACCACCGTCGACCTCGTGTGGCGCGAGTCGGCGCAGGTCTTCCACGCCCGCAACCCCTTCCCGCCCGGCGGTGTCGTCGAGGACCCCGCGACGGGGGCGGCCGCCGCGGCCTTCGGCGGCTATCTGCGCGAACTGGGCCTGCTGGACCTGCCCGCCGCCTTCACCGTCCACCAGGGCGACGACCTCGGCCGGCCCAGCGTCATCACCGTGAAGGTGCCCGCCGAGCCGGGCAGCGGCATCGCCGTCAGCGGCGCCGCCGTCCCCCTCCCCGACCCCGCCTGAGCGGTCCGGCCGCGGCCGGCGGGGATCAGGCGGCCGGCGCGGTGAGGTAGTCGCCGTCCTCGATGTCGGCGAGCAGCCCCGCACGCGTGGGCGTCCAGCCGAGCAGCTCGCGGGTCCGCGCGCCGGAGGCGGGCGCGTCGAGGCCGAAGACGGTCGCCATGAAGGGGTTGCCGAAGTGCACCGCCGCCTCCTGCGGGGCGAGGCCCTTCACGGGCAGCCCGAGCCCGCGCCCGATCGTCCCCGCGATGTCCCGGAAGGCGACCCCGCTCTCGGCCACCCCGTGCAGCACGCTGCCCGCGGGCGCCTGCTCCAGCGCCAGCCGGAAGAGGTCCGCCGCGTCGAGCCGGTGCACCGCGGGCCACCGGTTGGCGCCGTCGCCGACGTACGCCGACACGCCGGTCCTGCGCGCGGTCGCCACGAGCATCCCGACGAAGCCGTGGTCGCCGGGCCCGTGCACGGTGGGCGCGAGCCGCACCACGCTCGCCCGCACCCCCGACGCCGCGAAGCCGAGGCAGGCCTCCTCCCCGGGGATGCGGAACGCGGCGACGGCTCCCGGGTCGGGCCGGTCGGTCTCCAACCCCTCGCGACCCGCGGCCATGACCAGGGTGCCGGAGGTGCTGACGAACGGCTTGCCGGTGCCGGCCAGCGCCTCGCCGAGCGCCTCGATCGCGCCCCGGTCGCGCCGGACCAGATCGTCGGGGTCGGCGAAGTCGCCGCCGAAGGCCATGTGCAGGACGCCGTCCGCGGCGGCGGCGCCGTCGCGCAGGCTGCCGTGGTCCTCCAGCGAGCCGCGCAGCGGCACGGCGCCCAGCGACTCCAGCCGCGCCGCGGCGGCGTCCGAGCGCGCGAGCCCGGTGACCGTGTGGCCGGCCGCGACCAGCCCGGCGACGACAGCGGGTCCGGTCAGCCCGGATCCGCCGGTGACGAAGACATGCATGAAGCACTCGCTCTCAGGTGGCGCCAGTGTGCGGCGCGGTTCTTTGCGCCAGCCACTGACACTACGTAGCGCCAGTCGCTGGCGTCAAGAAACGCCAGACACTGGCGCAAAGAAATGCCGGTCACTGGCATGTGCGATCCTGGGCGGATGCCACGCAGCGGAGCAGAAGCGCGCCGCCGCCTCCAGCAGGCGGCCCTGGAGCTGTACCAGGAACGCGGATTCGACCGGACCACCACGGCCGAGATCGCCGCCCGCGCCGGCCTCAACGAGCGCACCTACTTCCGCCACTTCGCCGACAAGCGCGAAGTCCTCTTCGACGGCCAGGCCGAACTGCGCGACACCCTCGTCCACGAGGTCGCCACCGCCCCCGACGGCCAACCGCTCGAACTGCTGCTGCACGCCTTCCTCAGGGCCAAGCACATCCTGGAGGACAACCGCGACTTCTCCGAGCCGCGCTGCGCGGTCATCGCGGCCACCCCCGCGCTGCGCGAACGGGAGCTGGCCAAGGCCGCGACCCTCACCGAGGCGGTCGCCGGGGCCCTGCGCCGGCGCGGCGTCCCGGACCGGCTCGCCGTCCTCGCCGCCCAGGCCGGCTGGGCCGCCTTCCAGCAGGCCGCCGCGGCGTGGATCGACGACCCGGGGCACACCCTGGACGCCTACCTCCGCCGCGCCTTCGACGACCTGTGCACCCTCTCCGCGGCAGCTCCCCAGGACCGGGACCGCGCCGGGACCTGACCCCGGCCCCGGTCAGGCACCCGCCTCCGTGCCGGTCGGCTCACGGGCCCGCGGAATGCCGGCGGGACCCGCGGCGTTCGCACCGTAATGAGCGATTCGCACGGAAAGGCGGCGCCCGGCGTCGACACCGCCGCCGTCCGCGAGCGGCTGGTCGAGGCGCGGGAGGCCGCGGCCACCCAGATCGACGCGCTCGGCCGGGACATCGAGGCCATCGTGGCCGCGAACGCCCTCACGGCGGTCGACGACGAGCACGACCCCGAGGGGTCGAGCACCGCTTTCGAACGCGCCCACACCGCCGCCCTGCTGGACCAGGCCCGGGAGCGGCTGGCCGCCCTGGACGACGCGCTGGAACGCCTCGGCCAGGGCGCGTACGGCCGCTGCGAGGGCTGCGGGGAGCCGATCGCGCCCGAGCGCCTCGCGATCCTCCCCGCCGCCGCCTTCTGCATCCGGTGCGCGGAGGCCCGCGGCCGCTGAGCGGCGGCGCCGCCCGCGCCGAGACGCCTCCCGCTGCGGCCGCCCGCTCCCGCCCCCGGGGCACGTAGGATCCGCGCCATGGGCGATCTCGCGAGAGGCTTCGCACTGCTCGTGCGCGGGCAGCGCCGGATGCTGCGCCACGGGCGGGAATGGCGCTTCGGGATGCTCCCGGCGCTGATCACCTTCGCCGGGTACGCGGCCGCGCTCGCCGCGCTCGTGATCTGGTCGGACGACCTCGCGAGCTGGGCGACCCCCTTCGCGGGCGGCTGGGCCTCCCCCTGGCGCGGCGTTTTCCGCGACCTGCTCACCGCCGTCCTGATCGGCGGCGGGCTGCTGCTCGCCGTCGTCACCTTCACCGCCGTCACCCTGCTGGTCGGCCAGCCCTTCTACGAGGCCCTCGCCGCCCGGGTCGACGACGCCGAGGGCGGCGCCCCCGAACCACCCCACCGCCCCCTGCTGCACGAGCTGTGGACGGGCCTGCGCGACAGCGTGCGCGTGCTGCTGCGGGTCGCCGCCTTCGCCGTGGTCCTCTTCGGCCTGGGCTTCGTGCCGGTCGCCGGTCAGACCGTGGTGCCGGCGGCCGGCTTCTGCGTGTCCGGCTTCTTCCTCGCGGTGGAGACCGCATCGGTGCCGATGCGCCGCCGCGAGGTGGACCTGCGCGACCAACTGCGCCTGATGCGCGGCCGCCTGACGCTCGTCCTCGGCTTCGGGGTGCCGCTGGTGCTGGCCTTCCTCGTGCCCTTCGCCGCGGTCGTGCTGATGCCCGGCGCGGTCGCGGGCGCGACGCTGCTCACCCGCGAGCTGCTGCCCGCCGAGCCCGCGAAGGACCGCACCTGACGCGTACGCCCGCCCCCGCCGCGTCCGACGGGGGCACATAGGGATACCCCTACGCGTACGCCCAGTGCCTGCCGCCCGCGCCCGGCCGTTCCGCACACTCATGCGTCGGCGCAGGTCCGGCCACGGGATCCGTGGCCGGACCGTCCGCGCCGGATGTCTCCTCGCCGCCCCGCACCCCAGGGGCGTGTCCCCCCATGCACGAGGTGAAAGGAACCCCCGTCCCATGCGCATACGAAGAATCGCGCGGCTCTCCGCCGCCGCGCTGGCCTGCGTGTCCGCCGCGGCGATCGGCCTGCCCGCGGTCGCGTCCGCCGCCCCGGCGGCCCGCCCGGAACCGCTGCCGGCCGGTCACGAGGCCTTCACCGCGGCCCCGTTCACGACCGATCCGTCCGCCGCCGTCCGCAGCCGCGTCACCGATCTCGCGCAGCAGGCGCTCACCGACCACGCGTCCGCCGCGCACCGGGCCGCGGGCGACGCCTTCTCGGCGCGGAACGTGGTGGTCGACCAGGACGGCTCCGCGGACGTCCGCTTCGACCGTACGTACAAGGGCCTGCCCGCGTACGGCGGCGACGTCGTCGTCCACCTGGCGAAGGACGGGACGTACCGGTCGCTCGCCACCGCCGCGCGGACCACGGGGGCGGTCGCCACGACGCCCCGGCTCACCGCCCCGCGTGCCGCCGCGGTGTCCGAGGCGGCCTTCCGCGGCAGCGTCAGCACCGTCTCCGCGCCGCACCTGGCCGTGCAGATGGACGGCGCCGACGCCACCCTGGTCTGGGAGACCGTGGTCAGCGGCGTACGCCCGGACCAGACCCCGAGCCGGCTGCACGTCCTGGTCGACGCGGCCTCCGGCGCCGTGGTCCGCACCAGCGACGAGGTCGACACCTTCGCCGCACCGGGCCGGGCCCCGGCCGCGACGTCCGCCAGCGCGACGTCCGCCGCCAAGGCCCCGGCCGCCGCGGGCCCGAACGTCGCCGTCAACGGCCGGTCGCTCTACAGCGGGCAGGTCTCCGTCGACGTCACCCAGTCCGGCAGCGGCTACGTCATGCAGGACCCCTCGCACGGCAACGGCTACACCACCAACCTCAACCACGCCACCAGCGGCACCGGCAGCGTCTTCACCAGTTCGTCGGGCACCTTCGGCAACGGCTCCACCAGCGACCCCGCCTCGGCGGGCGTGGACGCCCACTACGGCGCCGCCGAGACGTTCGACTACTACAAGAACATCCAGGGCCGCAACGGCATCTTCGGCAACGGCCAGGGCGTCCCGTCCCTCACCCACTACGGCAACTCCTACGTCAACGCCTTCTGGGACGGCAGCGAGATGACGTACGGCGACGGCCAGGGCAACGCCCGCCCGCTGGTCGAACTCGACGTCGCAGGGCACGAGATGAGCCACGGCGTCAGCGGCGCCCTCACCGGCTGGGACGAGACCGGCGAGACCGGCGGCCTCAACGAGGGCACCAGCGACATCTTCGGCACCATGGTGGAGTTCTACGCGAACAACGCGGTGGACACCCCCGACTACACCATGGGCGAGCTCATCAACATCAGCGGCAACGGGCAGCCGCTGCGCTGGATGTACCAGCCCTCCCTCGACGGCAGCTCGCCCGACTGCTACAGCACGTCGAACGGCGGCCTCGACCCGCACTACTCCATGGGCCCGCTCAACCACTGGTTCTTCCTCGCGGCGGTCGGCAGCGGCAACCACGGCTACGGCAACAGCCCCACGTGCAACGGCTCCACCGTCACCGGCATCGGCAACGACAAGGCCGCCAAGATCTGGTACAAGGCCCTCGCCTCCTACGCCAACAGCGCCGAGAACTACCACCAGGCCCGTATCGACTCGCTGAAGGCGGCCGCCGACCTCTACGGCGCCCACTGCGCCGAGTACAACACCATCGCCGCGGCCTGGGCGGCGGTCAGCGTCACCGGCGCCGATCCGGTCCCCGGCACGTGCGGCGGCCAGCCCGGCTCGCCCGCGGTCACCAGCCCCGGCAACCAGACCGGCACCGTCGGCACCGCCGTCTCGCTGCAGATCCACGCGACCGACCCGGGCGGCTCCGCACTGACGTACAGCGCCACCGGCCTGCCCGCCGGGCTGTCGATCAACGCCACCAGCGGCCTGATCTCGGGCACCCCGACCACCGCGGTGACCTCGTCCGTGACCGTCACGGCGACCAACACCGCCGGCGCCGCCGGCTCGGCCGCCTTCACCTGGACGATCAGCGGCGGCGGAACCCCGCCCACCGGCTGCGGCAACCTCCCGGCCTGGGGCGCCACGACCGCCTACGTGCCGGGCGACCAGGTCTCCTACAGCGGCCACAAGTGGCTCTCCCAGTGGTATTCGACCGGAGCCGAGCCCGGCGCCCCGGGCTCCTGGGCGGTCTGGCAGGACCAGGGGGCCTGCTGACGGCCGGGAACGGCACCGGCCGCCGCTGAGGGCGGCGGGCCGCCGGTGCCCCGGGCCGTAGCCGGGGGCACCGGCGACGCGGCCGGGCCGGCGCTCTCCCCACCGCCGGCCCGGCCGACCGCCCGGCCGACCCGCCCGGCCGCTCGCCCGGTTGACCCGCGCGGGCGGCCGCCCTACATTCACGCGGCAAAGGGCTAGACCAATTCCGATCCGCGTCGGGCGCGTGAACGACCCGTGCCCGGAGGGGGCTTGCGATGACCGAGCTGGCGGTTCCGCGGGAGGCCGGGGCGGCCGACGGGCCGACGGGCGGACCGGCCGCGGGCCCGGCCGCCACGCCGCGGACCGGACCGGGACGCGCGCCCGCCCACGGACCGGGGAGGACGCGGCCCGCCGCACCGGCCCCCCGCCACCGCCCGCCCGCGGGCCGCGAGACGCTCGTCGGCACGGTCCTGGCCCACCTCGACGACGGAGACGGCGTGCTGCTGACAGGACCGGCCGGCATCGGCAGGACCACCCTGCTCGACCGGGTCGCCGGCGCGCGGGCGGCCGGCGGCCACCGGGTCCTGCGCTGCTCGCCCTCGCCCGCCGACCGGCACAGCCCCTACCTGGGCCTGATCGACCTGCTGTCCGGTGTCGGCGACGACCTGCTGGTCCGGCTGGAGGCACGCGAACGGGCCCTGCTCGAAGGGGCGCTGCTGCGTGCGCCGCTGCCGCCGGGGGCGGATCTGCGCGGCGGCCGGGACCGGCTGGTGCTGCGGTTCGCGGCCACCAGGGTCCTCGGGTTGCTGCGCGAGGAGGGCCCGCTGCTGCTGGCGGTGGACGACGCGCAGTGGCTGGACGAGCCGACGGCGGACGTCCTGGGCTTCGCCGCCGGGCGCCGTACGGGCGCGGGCCACGAGGTCCTGGTGGCGCTGCGGGACGACGACCCGGGAGCGGTCGGCCCGGGAGCGGCCGGACGGGGAACGGCCGGCCCCGGCGCCGAGGGCCCGGCCGCCGAGGCCCTGTGCCCGCGCCCGGTCCGCGGCGTGGCCGTACCGCCGCTGACCGTGCCCGAGGCCGCCGAACTGCTCGACGCCCACGACCAGCCCGTCTGGCCGCGCCCCCTCGTGGCGCGCCTGCACGCCGCGGGCGGCGGCATCCCGGGGACGGTCCTGGCGCTGAGCCGCGCCCTGGGCGAGCAGGTCCAGGGCGCGGGCGGGGAGTTACCCGACGCCGCCGACCCGCTGCCCGTGCCCGCCGCCCTGCGCCTGCCCGTCCGGACCCGCCTGGACGCGCTGCCGGGGGAGGCCCGGCGGATGCTGCTGGCCGCGAGCCTCGCGGCGAACCCCACCGCCGAGCTGCTGGTACGGGCCGGCTGCGCGGACGCCTCCGCGCACATCGACCTGTGCGTGCGCCGCGGCCTGCTGGAACGCCCCGCGCAGGGCGCGCTGCGGTTCGCCGACCCGCTCGTCGCGGTGGTGCTGCGCGCGGACGCCGGGTACGAGACGCGGGTGGACGCGCACCGCGCCCTGGCCGGAGCCACCGACGACCCGGTCGAACGCGCCCACCACCTGGCGATGCTGACGGTGGGCCCGGACGCCGAGGTCGCCGCGCGGCTCTCCGAGGCCGCCGGCGCCGCGCGGCGCCGGGGCGCACCGGGCACCGCGGCGCGGCTGGGCCGGCTGGCGGCCGAGCGCACACCCGCGGGGCAGGGCGCCGTCGACGCCGACCGCCGCCTGACGGCCGCGGAGGACGCGGTGTCGGCGGGGGATTTCGCGTTCGCGCGGCGGCTGGCCCGCGAGGTGCTGGCCGACGCGCGGGACGCCGCGGTGCGGGTGCGGGCCTGGATCGTCGTCGTCGACTCGTGCGGGCAGGCCCTGGCCGAGGTCGCCGACGTCCTTCCCGAGGCGGTGCGCGACGCGGGGAGCGACCCGGGGCTGCTGGCCCAGCTGCACTACCGGATGAGCTGGCGCGAGTGGATGGTCGGCGGCTCCGCGGCGCGGGCCCACGGCCACGCGGTGCGGGCGGCGGGGCTCGCCGGGCGGGCCGGGGACCGGCGGACCGAGCTGATGGCGCTGACCCAGCAGGCGGCCCTGGAGCTGTTCCTGGGCATGCCGGCCGCCGAGACGACGCTCGGTGCGGCGCTCGCCGCCCCGTACGAGGGCCGGGTGATGGCCGACCACAACGGGCCGGTCTACCTCAAGCACCGCTTCCACGTGGTGCACGACCGGCTGGACGAGGCGCGCGCGGAGCTGCGCGCCCTGGTGTTCACGCAGCGGCAGCGCGGCTCGGCCGAGAGCCTGAGCCAGTGCCTGGGCGCGCTCGCGCAGGTCGAGATCGACCGGGGCCGCTGCCGGCAGGCGCTGGGCGTGGCCCGGCAGAGCCTGCGGGTCGCCGAGCAGGCCGGGCTGAGCCTGGGCCCGGCCTGGTACGCGGTGGCGCTCGCCGAGACCGCGGGGGGCAGCGCGGGCCAGGCGCTCGCCGCCGCCGAGGCGGCCCGGCGGCACAGCGAGGACGACGCCGACCGGCTCTTCCTGCCGCGGGCCCTGCACGCGGAGGGCCGCATCCGGCTGCTGGGCGGGGAGTACGAGGCGGCCGCCGGACTGCTGCGGCGCACCGGCGAGCTGGAGACCGCGCAGGGCCAGCGCGACCCGGCGACCCGGCGGTGGCACGGCGACCTGGCGGAGGCGCTCGCCGGCTGCGGCGCGCTGGAGGAGGCCGAGCGCGTGCTGTCCTGGGCGCGCCCGCAGGCCGAGCGGCTGGGCAGGGCGTGCGTGGTCGCGGTGCTGGACCGGGCCGCCGCGGTGGTGGGCGAGGCCCGGGGCGACCTCCTGCCGGCCGCCGGGCTGCTGGAGGACGCCGTGCGGCGGCTGCGCGCGGCCGGCTACCCGCTGGAGGAGGCCCGCACCGCGCTGGCGCTCGGCCGGGTCCGCCGCGGCCTCGGCGACGAGACCGCCGCCCGGGCCGCCTTCGCCGAGAGCCTGCGGATCTTCACCCGGGCCGGTGCCCGCGGCTGGATCGCGGTGGCCCGCGCAGAACGCGACAGGTCCCGCGCCGCCGCCGTACCGGGGGAGGGCTGCGCCTGGTCCGAGCGCCTGACGTCCACCGAGCGCTGCGTGGTCGCCCGGGTCGCCCAGGGCGCGACCAACCGGGAGATCGCGGCGGGCCTGGTGGTGAGCGTCAAGACGGTGGAGGCGGCGCTCACCCGCGCGTACCGCAAGCTGGGCGCCAGGTCGCGCGTCGAGGTCACGCGCATCGTGATGGCCGGGCAGGCGGGCTGACGGCCGATGGGCGGCGACGCGGGCGGATCCAAGGAGGCGCACGAACTGGAGGTCCCCGACCCCCCCGCGGCGCTGCCCTTCGCGACGGGCACCTCCGACTCGATCGGCCCGCCGGGCCCGGCGTCGGCCGTACCGCGGAACTGGCCGACCGCTTCCGCGATCTGACGGCCCGGCCCGGCGGCCGCCCGCGCTCCGCGGCCGAGTACACCCGCGAGCTCGGCGTGTCGCCGGGCCACCTGCACACCGCCGTCAAACGCACCACGGGGCGGCCCCCCGGCCGATGGATCCGCGACCGCCGGATCTTGGAGGCCAAACGTCTCATCGCCGCGACCGGCCCGTCCCCGGGCGAGTTCCGCCGCGCCCTCGGCGCACCTCCGTCGCCCGACCCCCGACCCAACCCGCCTTCCGCACCGGGTGCTGACGGGACAACAGCACACCGGAACGCCCGGAAGTGCCGTATCCGCACCCCTGCTGTACGTCCTGCTGTACGGTCGAAGCATGTCGAAGCAGGTGACGATCCGGGTCTCCGAGGAGCTCCACGCCCAGCTGAAGCAGCGGGCCGAGACGCAGGGCACCACGGTGACCGCGCTCATCACCGAGGCCGCGTACCACGCCGTCCGCGACCCCCGCCTCGACGGCGCGGCCGACGCCTTCCGCCGGTTCGTCGCGGAGAACGCCGCCGACTTCGACGCGGCCTTCCCCGGCGACGCCCCCGCCGCCACGGACGCCTCGCGGGCGGCGTGAGGTGGAGCTGCACATCGACGTCCGCTGGCTGCTCGAACGCCAGGCGGAGGTCCTGCCCAAGCAGCCCGAGGTCCACGACTTCTCGGGCCTGGCCGCGGCCGTCGCCCGGCACCGCGTGAGCGTTCCGGCGGTCGGCGCCGCCGTCGACGGCGCCTGGCGCGCCGCCGCCCTTCTGCACACCGTCGTCAGGCTCCGCCCGCTGCCGGCCCGCAACGCCCTGTACGGCGCCGCCGTCGCGGTGGCCTACATGAACGCCGCGGGCGAGGCCGTCGCCCCGCCGCGCGGCGCGATGATCGACCTCGCCCGAGACATCGACGCCGGCCGTGCCGACGGGTACGGCACGGCCGACCGGATCCGCTCCTGGCGGGTCTGACCACCCGGAGGGGGAAGCAGGCATGGCCGACGCTGAAGATCCGCAGCAGATGGTGCGGCTGCGCTACCACCTGTACGTCGAGGCGCTCCGCGCCCGGATGCCCCAGGCCCAGTTCGACCTGCTCATGGAGGTCATCCGGTTGTGGGCCGAGCACGGCGGCGGCGCCGCCCGGCTGCACTTCACCACCGAGGAGGAGCGCGACCTGTTCACCCCCGAGGTGCAGCAGGAGATGCTGAACCTCATGGGCCTGCTCGGCGCCATGCAGCCCGGCCACGAGGACCGCGCCGACCACGTCGTCGCCCAACTCGGCGACGGCGAGCACGTCAAGGGCGCGATGTCCCTGGTGCCGCCCGAGGTCGCCGCCGACCCCGAGCGCCTGCGGGCGATGCGCGACCGCATCGACGCACAGCAGCGCCGGCGCAAACTCGACGAGGAGGAGGTCGACGGCATCGCCCGGGCGTCGGGCATGCAGCCGTCGGACGAGGACGGCTGACCGCCAGGCCGTCAGTCGTGGTCGTACACGGTGACGGCCACGCCCGCTCCGGCCAGCCGCTCCGCGACCAGCGGCTCCACCCGCGCCCACGTACCGCCCGCGAGCCCGCAGCCTATGCGGGGCATGTGCACGGAGGCCCCGAGTTCGCGCGCCCGCTCGGCCAGGGTGCCGAGGGCGGTGCCGATCGCCTCGTAGCGCACGGGCACGCCCTTGCTGCCGGTGCGTATCCCGTGCTGGCCGACCATGTTGGCCACCCACACCAGCCGTTGCACCTGGACGATCTGGACGGCCCCCAGCCCGAAGTCGTTCCGGGCCCGCTCCCGGTGCCACCGCCGGTAGGCCGCCTCGGGTTCGGCCCAGCGCCTGGACACCGCCAGCACGAAGCCCTTCCCCCAGCCCCCCAGGCCGTTGCAGACATGGGCGATCACCTTCGGGCCCTTCCCCAGCGGTGTGGTCGCGTCCCCGCGCACGTATGCGATTCCCCCGGTCATGGTCGAAACGCTACTCCTGGCCACTGACAACGGGCCTGCCATTTCCCGCCGCTGCCGGTGTGCGCAGCTCCGGAGGGTGGCAGCCGGGGCATTGCCCCAGGGGTGGTCACTCAGTGGAACTGAGGTTAGGCTAACCTAAGCGCGTGATTGGTGAACGAGACGCTTCCGGCAGGTCATCCGTCGGCGGCCCCGGGCTGGCGGCGTGCGGTGTGACCGTGGCCTACGACGGTGTGGACGTCGTCCACGACGCCGCGCTCACGCTGCGGACCGCCGAGGTGACGGCCCTCGTGGGCCCCAACGGCAGCGGCAAGTCGACGCTCCTGCGCACCCTGGCCCGTCTGCAGCACGCCCGGACCGGCACCCTCTCCCTCGGCGGGGGCGGGGACGCCGGGGTGGACGGCTTCGACCTGACGTCGCGCCAGTTCGCCCGGCGGGTGGCCCTCATGACGCAGGGCCGGCCGACGCCGAGCGGGCTCACCGTCCGCGACGTCGTCGCGTTCGGCCGCTATCCGCACCGCGGGCGGTGGGGCCGCCCCGACCCCGGCGGCACCGCCGCGGTGGACCGCGCCCTCGCCCTCACCGGCGTGGAGCCGTTCGCCGAACGCGGCGTCGAGCACCTCTCGGGCGGCCAGCTCCAGCGGGTCTGGCTCGCGAGCTGCCTCGCCCAGGACACCGGCGTCCTCCTCCTCGACGAACCCACCACCTACCTCGACCTGCGCTACCAGGTCGAACTGCTCGACCTCGTCCGCGACCTCGCCGACGACCACGGCATCGCCGTCGGCGTCGTCCTGCACGACCTCGACCAGGCCGCCGCCGTCGCCGACCGGGTCGCCCTGCTCCACCAGGGCCGGATCGTCCGCGACGGGACACCCGAGGACGTCCTCACCCCCGAGCGGCTGTCCGGCGTCTACGGCATCCGCGTCGACGTCGACACCGACCCCTCCACCGGACGCCTGCGCACCCGCGCGGTCGGCCGCCACCACGCACGCACCGAAGGGCTCCACCGCACGTCATGAAGCACTCCCACGCCACCGCGACCGTCACCGCCGCCCTCGCCGCGGCCGCCCTGGCCCTCACCGGCTGCGGAACCACGCACCCCGCCAAGGACACCGCGCCCGGCAAGGACACCGCCTCCGCCTCCGCCACAGCCTCGACAGGCCCGGTCACCCTCACCGACGCGACGGGCACGAAGGTGACCCTGGACCACCCCGCGACCAGCGTGGTCGCCACCGAGTGGAACGCCGTCGAGGACCTCGTCGCGCTCGGCGTCGCCCCCGTCGGCGTCGCCGACGTGAAGGGCTACCGCGCCTGGGACACCGCCGCCCCGCTCACCGGCACCCCCAAGGACATCGGCATGCGCGGCGAGCCGAGCACGGACACGATCGCGGCCCTGGCCCCCGACCTCATCGTGGCGACCACCGACCTGACCTCGTCCGCGGTGGCGCAGCTGCGCAAGCTCGCCCCCGTCCTCGTCGTCCGGTCCGCCGACGCCTCCGACCAGATAGGCCTGATGACCCGCGACCTCGACCTGATCGCCCAGGCCACCGGGCGGACCCAGCAGGCGGCGGCCGCGGAGTCCGCCTTCGACGCCAAGCTCGCCGCGGGCGCCGCGGCCCTGAAGGCCGCGGGCAAGTCCGGCGCCTCGTACGCCTTCGCCGACGGGTACGTCGTCTCCAACCAGGTTTCGGTGCGTGCGTACACCAGCGGATCCCTCGTCGGCGCCGTCAACGAGCGGCTCGGCCTGAAGAGCCCGTGGAAGCTCAAAGGCGACAAGGACTACGGCCTGGCCACCACCGACGTCGAGGGAGTCACCGGGCTCGGCGACACCCAGTTCGCCTACATCGCCAACGACGTGGACGGCGACGACCCGTTCGCCGACAGCCTCGCCAAGAACGCGGTCTGGACGTCCCAGCCGTTCGTGAAGGCCGGCCACGTCCACCGGCTCCCCGACGGCATCTGGATGTTCGGCGGCCCGCTGTCGATGGGCGCGTACGTCGACGCGGTCGTCGCCGCCCTGACGAAGTGACGCGATGACCGTCACCGAACAACCGGTCACGGCCGCCCCCGGACGCGCGGCCGTGGCCGCCCCGGCGGCCGTGGCGGTCACCGCCCTCGTGGTCCTGATCGCCGCCCTCGCGGCCGTCGACATCACCCAGGGCACCTCCCACGTGGGCGCCGCCGACGTGTGGAGGGCCCTGACCGGGCACGCCCGCCCGGGCGACGCGTCCGTGCTCGTCGCCTCACGGCTGCCGAGAGCGGCCGCCGGCCTCCTGGTCGGCGCCGCCCTCGGCGCCGCGGGCGCGGCCATGCAGGCCGTGAGCCGGAACGTCCTGGCCGCGCCGGACACCCTCGCGGTGAACGCCGGCGCGTACCTCGCGCTCGGAGTGCTCACCGTCACCGGGGTCTCGGTCCCGCTGCTCGCCTCCTCCGGCGTGGCGTTCGCCGGCGCGCTCGCCGCCGCGGCCGTGGTGCTGGGGCTGTCCGGACCCGGCTCCGGGACGGTCCGGCTGGTCCTGGCGGGCAGCGCCCTGGCCCTCGGGCTGGGCTCGGTCACCGACGCGCTGCTGCTGCTCTTCCCCGAGCGGACCAACGGCCTCTACCAGTGGAGCCAGGGCAGCATCGCCCAGAACGGCTTCGGCGGCGTGCTGCAGATGCTGCCGGTCGCCGTGGCCGGCCTCGCCGGGCTGCTGCTGATCGCCCGCCGGATCGACGCGCTGGCACTCGGCGACGACGCCGCGCGCGGGCTCGGCGTGCCCGTGTGGGGCACGCGCGTCACGGCCGTCACGCTCGCGGCCCTGCTGGCGAGCGCGGCCGTCACCCTGGCCGGCCCGATCGGCTTCGTCGGCCTGTGCGCACCGGCGCTCCTGCGCCCCCTGACCCGCCGCCACCGGGGCCTGCTGCGCGCGCGGGCGGCCGTCCCCGTCGCCGGACTCGCCGGCGCCGCCCTCGTCCTCGGCTCGGACGTGGCCCTGCGCCTGACGGTGAGCCCGCAGTCCGCGGCGGCCGTCCCCACCGGGTTCGTGACGAGCGCCGTGGGCGCGGTGTTCCTCGTCGGCATGGCGCTGCGCGCGCGGGAGCCGGGCGCGCCCGCCGCACCGGACCGGCTGCGTATCCCGAGCCGGGCGGCGTTCGTCACCGTGACCGCCGCCCTCACCGCCGCGCTGGCGGGCACCGTCCTCGCGGCCGTCCTGCTCGGCGACACCACGCTGCTGCTCGGCGACGTCCTCAACTACGCCCAGGGCCGCGGCGACCGCGTCGTCACCTTCGTCCTCGACACCCGGCTGCCGAGGGTCCTCGCCGCGCTGCTGGCCGGGGCCGCTCTCGCCCTGTCCGGCACGCTCGTGCAGGCCGTCACCCGCAACCCGCTCGCCGACCCCGGCATCCTCGGCGTCTCCGGCGGAGCCGGCCTGGGCGCCGTGGCCCTGGTCACGACGGTCCCGACCGCGGGCGCGTGGAGCGTGGCGGGCTCGGCCCTCGCCGGCGCCGCCCTCGCCGCCGCGCTCGTCTTCGGGCTGGCCGCGCGCGGCGGATTCCGGCAGAACCGGCTGGTCCTGGTCGGCGTGGGCGTGTCCACGGCGGCAACGGCGGTGATCAGCCTGCTCATCGTCCTGACCGACCCGTTCAACGCGACGAAGGCCCTGACCTGGCTGTCGGGCTCCACCTACGGCCGTACGACGCCGGACGCCCTCCCGGTCGCCGCCGCCCTCGCCGTGGGCCTGGCCGTGGCGGTCACCCGCCGCCGCGACCTGGACCTCGTCAGCCTCGACGACGACACCCCGCGCCTGCTCGGCGTCCGCCTCGCCCCCGCGCGCCTGGCCTTCCTGGCCACGAGCGTGCTGCTGGCCGCCACCGCCGTCGCCGCCGCGGGCACGATCGGCTTCGTCGGCCTGGTCGCCCCGCACGCCGCCCGCGCCCTGACCGGCCGCAGCCACGCCCGCGTCATCCCGACCGCGGTACTGCTGGGCGCCACGCTGGTCTGCGCCGCCGACCTGGCCGGCCGCACGGTGATCGCCCCGGCCCAGCTCGGCGCGGGCCTGATGACGGCGGTGATCGGCGCGCCCTACTTCCTCTACCTCCTGGTCCGCACGAGGAGGTGACCGGCCGACCCGGCGGTAGACACGCTCCGGCGCCCGGCGAAGGAGACCGGCGGATGTTAGCCTTTTCCCGGCTTGCGGCGATATGTCGGCATTGGTGCCATGGGAGCAGTGGCGGAAACAGACGAGGGGCGAATTCCGTGGCCGAACCGCAGACCGTCCTCGCGCCGCCGGCCAAAGCCGCGGTCTTCCTCGTGTGCACCATCGCGCCGGGCGGTGAGGCCGTCGTCCGCGAGCTGCTCCAGGACCTGTCCGGACTGAAGCGGTCGGTGGGCTTCCGGTCCCCGGGCGGCGGGCTCACCTGCGTGGCCGGTATCGGCTCCGTCGCGTGGGACCGCCTCTTCGACGGACCGCGCCCGCGCGACCTGCACCCGTTCGTACCGCTGGCGGGAGCCCGCCACTTCGCCCCCGCCACCCCCGGCGACCTGCTCTTCCACGTACGGGCCCGCCGTATGGACCTGTGCTTCGAACTGGCCAGGCTGATCGGCGAAGGGCTGCGCGGAGCGGCCGCCGTCGTCGACGAGGTCCACGGCTTCAAGTCCTTCGACGAGCGTGACCTGCTCGGATTCGTCGACGGCACGGAGAACCCGGAAGGCGCACTCGCGGCCGACTCGGTGTACATCGGCGACGAGGACGCGGAATTCGCGGGCGGCAGCTACGTCATTGTGCAGAAATACCTGCACGACCTCGCCGCCTGGAATTCCCTGCCGGTCGAGGAGCAGGAGAGGATCATCGGCCGGACCAAACTGGACAACAGGGAACTGCCCGACGACGTCAAGCCGCCCGACTCCCACGTCGCCCGCAACACCGTCACCGGCGCGGACGGCGAGGAGCAGAAGATCGTCCGGGACAACATGCCGTTCGGCCGTATCGGGGACGGGGAGTTCGGCACCTACTTCATCGGCTACGCGCGCACCCCCGACGTGACCGAGCACATGCTGCGCAACATGTTCCTCGGCGACCTTCCCCGCACCCGCGACCTCCACGACCGGATCCTCGACTTCTCCACGGCGGTCACCGGCTCCCTCTTCTACGTGCCGACCGCGGACTTCCTCGACGATCCGCCTTCCCCGCCCGCGCGGGCCACCGGAACCGAAAGCTCCCTGGGCATCGGGAGCCTCAAAGGAGCGTGATCACATGTCCACGTCCGCCGGCATGACCAATCTCCACCGCGACCTCGCCCCGATCACCCCCGCGGCGTGGGCCCAGATCGAGGACGAGGCCGCCCGCACCTTCCGACGCAACCTCGGCGGGCGCCGGGTCGTGGACGTGACCGGCCCCGACGGACCCGCCCTGGCCGCGGTCGGCACCGGCCACCTCACGGCCGTCGACGCCCCCGCGCCGGGTGTGAGGGCGCGAGTGCGCCAGGCGCAGCCCCTGGTCGAGCTGCGCGTCCCCTTCACGGTCACCCGCGACGCGGTGGACGACGTCGCACGCGGCGCGCAGGACTCCGACTGGCAACCGGTCAAGGACGGCGCGCGCGCCATGGCACTGGCCGAGGACGGAGCGGTCTTCGACGGATACGCCGCCGCGGGCATCGACGGACTGCGCCGCCGCACCTCACACCCCGTCGCCACCCTCCCGGCCGAACCGCGCGCCTACCCCGACGCCGTGAGCCAGGCCCTCACGACCCTGCACCTGGCCGGAGTCGAAGGCCCCTACGCCCTGGTCCTGGGCGCCGACGCCTACACCGCGGTGAGCGAGACCTCCGACCACGGCCACCCCATCGCCCGGCACCTCGGCCGCCTGCTGGACGAGCCGCCCGTCTGGGCCCCCGCGATCGAGGGCGCCTTCCTGCTCTCCACCCGCGGCGGCGACTTCGAACTGCGCCTGGGAGAGGACCTCGCGATCGGCTACACCGGGCACGACGCCCACGAGATCGAACTGTACTTCCGCCAGACGCTGACCTTCCTGGTCCACACCACCGAGGCCGTCGTGGCCCTCGCCGCGCAGACGTAGGGCGTCTGCGGGCAATTCCGCAGGGTGCCGCTCCACGTCCTCGGCTCAGTGAACGGAGAATCCGCCGTCGACGAAGAGGGCCTGCCCGGTGACATAGGCGGAAGCGCGGCTCGCCAGGAACACCGCCGCGCCCGCGAAATCCTCCGCCAGCCCGTTGCGCCCGACCATGGTGCGGGCAGCGAGCGCCGCCACCCTCTCGGGATCGGAGGACAACCGTGCGTTGAGCGGCGTCATGACGAACCCCGGGACAAGGGTGTTGCAGGTGACGCCGTACGGTGACCAGGCTTCCGCCTGCGAGCGGGCCAGCGATTCCAGCGCCCCTTTGGAGACACCGTAGGCGCCGCTCTGGACGAACGCCCGGTGCGCCTGCTGCGAGGTGATGTGGATGATCCGCCCGAAGCCCCGTTCGGCCATACGGGGCCCGAACCGCTGCCCCAGCAGGTAGGGCGCCTCGAGGTTCACCGCCATCGTGGTGTCCCACACCTCCTCGCCCAGCTCCCCCATCGGGGGCCGCAGGTTGACCCCTGCGGAGTTGACGAGGATGTCGGGTTCGCCGAATGCCTCCGCAGCCTCCTCGGCCGCCGCGCGCACGCCGTCACGCGTGCTCAGGTCACCGCTCACCCAGGCCGCCCGGCACCCGTCGGCGACCAGTTCCCCGACCGTCGCGCCCAGCTCCGCCTCCCTGCGCGCCACCACCACGACCCCCGCCCCCGCCCGCGCGAGAGCCCCGGCAACGGCCCGCCCGATGCCGGAACTGCCACCGGTCACCACGGCGACCCGTCCGTCCAGCGAGAACAGTTCGGAGAGGTAGTTCTGCGAGGTCATGACCGAACCCTAGACGGCGGACCCCCCACACCGACGGCGGGGGCAGCGCCGATCCCGCCGGAGCTGCCGACCCCGATCATCGCGGTCGTGGCCGATGCCCTTGGGCTCCGGCCACGGTTCGTTTCGGCCCGGCCGCTTCCGAGGCCCGGCGGGCGGACAGCCGCCCCGGTACAGCACCTCCTGCGCATCGGGCCGGTGCAGGGCATCGGCGGCACCGCATCCCATGGGACGGCCGGCAAACCGACGCAGCTGGCCGTCCCGAGGATCTGCACACGCGCATCCTGGCGGGTGGCGGATAGGGGGTGGTGCCGCGCCGGCCCGGCGTAGTTGTCGGGAAGAGGGCGGGTCCACTCGGGGGGTGGCAGCATGTCTGTCATGACCGTGGGGCGCGAGGCTGTGCTGGTGGCTGCCGTCGGGATAGAGGTCGAGGGTGGCAGTGCCACGGTGGAGGTGCTGGCGGAGGCGTTGGGGGTCGGCCCGGAGCAGGTGCGGGAGTTGTTCCCGGACGGCGAGGCCGTCCACGGAGCGTTGCAGTTGTTCGCCGCGCAGCGGGTCGCAGCGGCGGTGGAGGCCGCAGGCCCCGAGGGGGAGGAGCCGGCCCGGGCCGTGCACCGTGTGGTGCGCCGGCTGATACCCGAGTCGGCGTTTGTGACGTTCCTCCTGGACGAAGGCCCCTGGCTCGACGAGGAGCCGAAAGCCTTGTGGGTCGCCGCGATCGGCCGCATCGACGAGGTCTTCGTGCGCGGGCAGCGCACCGGAGAGTTCTGCGGTGACCTGTCCGACGGCTGGCTGAGCGAGAACCTCCTCGAACCGATCACGGAGACCGGCTACGAGGTCGGCCACGGCAACGCGACCGTGGAGGAGGCCGGTGAGGAGCTGGCCTCCTCCACGGTCCGCTTCGCCGCGGAGCCCTTCCACGAGCCACCGAGCCGGTGCGCGCAACGCGCCCTGACACCGGACGCGACGGTGGCCTGCGGCCCGCGGAGCACCTGCCAAGTGCTGCGCCGCTCGGTAGGGCTCCCTGGCCCCGAGCCCGTTTCCTGACCGGTCCCCGCAGCACCGTCCTGTGGCCCCGGGGAGGAAGAGAGCACGTCTGGGTGGGTGTGGGGAGCATGGGGGTGTCGGGCGGATTCTTCGCGGGCGAGGAACCCGGGCCGCCTGACGCCCCCGATCCGCGGCAGCCCGGGGTGGAACCGGGTGTGGCCGGGTGTGCGTGATTCTCGCTGTGGACCTTCTGCCGCCGGCCTATCCACCACCGCCCGCGTGGCCGCCCATGCCGTTCTGGCCGCCGCGTTCCTTCGGTAGCGGCCGGCAACCGCGTGTGACTCTCCCGCCCTGGCAACTCCTGGCTCGCGCGCCGGTGTTCGCGGCCGTGGGCACGTACATCGGCACCGTGCTGACCGAGCGGGCCTGGGCCGACTGCCCGCTCGGGATATCCGCCTCCAACGGCGTCGGACTCGTGATGGGAACGATGCCGGTGGTCTGGGCGGCGATGACAGTGGCGATGCTGCTGACCCAGCTCTCCTTATGGGCTGTCGCGCTCCCTGTTCCTGCCGTGCGGTGTGTCCAGTGGCTGCTGCCTGTGGCCGCCGTCATTCTCTTCACCGCCGTCTATCGCGCCGGGATGCAGTCGCCGGTCGTTCAGCCGGACGGCACGTGTTACGAGGGCTATCCGATATGGCCCTTCCAGCCGAAGTACCAGCCGTAGCCGAGCTGCCCGTTCGAACGCCACGGCGGGCTCCGGCAGCGGCAGCACAGGACCGGCTACCGCTGGTACCCCGACGGTGCCCCGGCCCCTTCGCGTACGACCGGAGTGTCCTGCCTGGCCAGGCCCCTTGTCCTGAGGCCACCGGACCCTCGCGCGGTCGTGGGTTTGGCTGGCGGAGGGCGACATCCCCTGAGCCCAGGGGCGAGCGCCGCCGCCCCGGTTGTGCCCGGGCGTCAGCGAGGGGAGACGTCCAGTGATCCACTTCAGGAAGCGGTCCACGGCGGTGTCGGCGGGGTCCTCGACGGCGGTGGGGTCCTCCGGCCGGGTCTGGGTGAGCAGGTCGGTCAGGACCGGCGGCTGGCCCGCCAGCTGCATCACGACCTCGATGACCTGTTCGTCGGTGATGCCGTGCACGGCGAGCAGCTCGCGGGTCTCGTCCTCGGTGAAGACCTCCAGCGGGACGTCTCGGACCAGGCTGCGGTGCTCGCCCCAGCGCCGGGCGGCGAGTCGGCCCTGGCCCGACAGCACGGCAATCACGTTCAGCGGCAGCGCGCCGTACTCCTTGCCGACCAGCACGTCGGGAAGCCACTGGTTCAGCAGCTCCTCAGTGCGTTCGAACACGTCGAAGAAGAGCACCACCCAGGGCCATCGCTCGGCCGCCTCGACCAGGTCCCGGAGAAAGACCGGGGCCAGCACCCGCAGCGGCGGGACGACCAGCTGGACGTCGTCGTGGCTGCGCAGCCGGGAGCCGGCCACCGCACGGAGCCGGTCCGCACGCAATCCAGCTGCTCGGCGACCTGCTTGGGAGTCCGGCACTCCGGCCAGCGTCCCCCCGTGCCGGGGATCGGCAGCATCGCCAGGCCCATCACCCCGGCCTGGGCCGGCGCGGTGCCGGTCACCGACGCCTGCCCGTCGGGCGCCGGCGGGCCAGCTGGATGCTGACGGCTTCCATCACCTCGAGGGGGTCGTGCACGTCGTCGTCCAGGTAGACCGTGGCCGCCTCGCGCGCCTGCGCGGTGGTCTCCCACTGCCGGATCAGTGAGGTCTTGCCCACGCCGGCGTTGCCGTGGACGTGGTAGAGGTGCTGGAAGTCCTCGTCCTCTGCATTGTGCCCCAGGTTCTCCCGGAACAACGTCAGCTTCTCGGCCCGGCCGACGAACCCCCGGGCGGACGTTCGCAGGTTCTGCTCCTGCTGGCTCACCCGCTGCCTGGCCACTCCGCCTCCCTTGCCGCACTTGTCCACGGATGTTCGCCCTCTGGGCTGACATTGCCCACCCGTCCGCCGTCCGCCTCCGGCCGGCACGCTCGTTGCATTGACACCGGCCGGCGAATGGGACGGCACCGAGCCTGTTGGTCCTCGGCTCGGAGCCGGGTGCCGGGTCATGGGTTAGGCGGGGTTGGCCGGGGGGCCGTTGGACGGTTTGCTGCCGGATGCCACAGGCTGGGTGCGGAAGTAGGAGCCGGTGTGGTGGCGTTGTTGGC
Source organism: Streptomyces sp. NPDC021020 (assembly GCF_044333285.1). Classification (NCBI taxonomy): domain Bacteria; kingdom Bacillati; phylum Actinomycetota; class Actinomycetes; order Kitasatosporales; family Streptomycetaceae; genus Streptomyces; species Streptomyces sp. NPDC021020. The sequence goes on along the minus strand of NZ_JBIRQQ010000007.1, from coordinate 41,270 downwards.
CGGGGTCGGCAGGGAGCCCCTCGGCGTACGGCCCTTGGCCGGCGACTGCGTACCCGGGCGGGAGGGATCTCCCGCCCGGGTGTGCGGGTGTGGTGGCAGCGGATCTGGTTCTGGGGGGCCATGGACGGGACGGCCATTGTTGCGACGGCTGTGGGCACGATCCTCGGCGTGGTCAGCACGCTCGCTGCCGATCAGGTTCGGTGGCGACGTGAGAGGTCGGAGCGGGATCGTGATGCGCTTCGCGCGGCGTTCACGCTGTACCTGACAGCCGTCACCCAGGCGCGTGACGCTTTCGCCCGAGCCGGACCCGCCCCCGACCGCGTCGGCCGGGGGCACCTGGCCATGGGCGAGCACGGCGTGTACAGCGCGCAGCAGCAGGTGGAGTTGGTGGCCCCTCAAGCAGTTGCCGACATGGCCGGCGGGGTCACCCTCGCGGTGCTCGACTTCTACGATGCGGTGACCGCCGGCCACCCCCCGGATTCAACGGAATACGTCCAGGCCTGGCGGGCGGTTCGTGATGCCCGTCGCGCGCTGCTCGGGGCAATGCGTGCGGCTCTGCGTTCGTGAGGGGCGGTGGGGCTCTCGGGGTCGACGGGCGGATTTACGCGGTCGCGTGCGGCGGCCGGTCGGGTCGGCGGGTTGGGCAGGGGGCAGGCCGTGGCCGGGTGCGGCCGGGGCCGGTGCTGGTGCTGGTGCGTACCCGGGACGCCGGCGTGGCTGCAGTTCGTCGAGGCGGCGGCCACGTCGGCGTTGCGTCTGCTGCCGCCCCGAGGGCGGGTGAAGGACTGGCTTACCGGTCTCGCCGCCGTTACGGCCCGTGCCCCGACGACGCAACCGGTAGCGCTGGTTCAGCGGGCCCGCTGCCCCGGAGGAGATAGGCGAGGACGCCGTGCCTACCGCCGTCGCCTTGCCGGCGCGGTCTATGTGCCACCGCACCGGTCCGTAAAACCGCGCCGGCGAATACGGCATCGGCCCAGATCGCCGCTGCCTTCGGGGACCTCGGCCGTCCCACCCGTGTGGTTACGCCAACCGCCGTCCTGCTGTGCATGTTCCGTGAAGCGCTGGGGCCCGGGTGGGGGAGTGCACGGCGGTGCTGGCGGAGCAGTCGGCCGACCCGGACCCCGGCACGCGCCCGGATGCCGGATGAGAAATCGATCAACTGGCCTGCCTGGGCCGCGGCTGCGAAGAGGCCAGAAGAAAGCCGTCCGTGCCGTGGTGCGCGTGTTCGATGCGCGGTTCGTGGGCGTCGAGGAGCAAGCGGCTCCGGTGGTTCGCGGTGGCGGGGGGGGTGCCCCTATGTCTTTGGTCAAGGTGATCGGGTGGCAGTGTGGCTGTCATGAGTGATGACGTGCCTGTTCGAGAGTCGGCGGGCGAGAGCATGCGGCCGTGCGACTTCTGCGGTCATCCGGTCGTGTTGGACTCGGTCGACGAGCGGGACTGCCCTGTGTGCGGCGAGGCCGCTGAAGATCAGCCGGCTGAGGCTAGCCGGGGTTCGTAGAAGGTGCCGTCGCGGAGCATCGCGAAGAGGACATCTGCCCGGCGTCGGGCGAGGCAGAGCAGGGCCTGGGTGTGGTGCTTGCCCTGGGCGACCTTCTTGTCGTAGTGGGCCCGCGATGCGGGGTCGCCCAGGGCTGCGAACGCGGAGAGCAAGAAGACCCGTTTGAGCTGCTTGTTTCGTCTCCTGGAGGGTTGTTCACCTCGGATCGAGGACCCCGAGCTCCGGGTCGCCGGGGCGAGGCCGGCGTAGGCGGCGAGGTGGCCGGTGGTCGGGAAGGTGCTGCCGTCGCCGACCTCGATCAGGATGCGGGCTCCGGTCCTGACGCGGACTCCCGGCATCGACGTCAGGACCTTCGAAAGAGGGTGATCCTCCAGGAGTTCCTCGATCCGCCCGGCCAACAGCTTGCGCTGGTCAAGGACAGCCGTCAGGGATCCGGCCAGGCTCGGGACGATCAGCGCGGCCGCCTCGGTCCCCGGAACGGTCACGGTCTGCTCGTCCAACGCGCCGAAGATCTCCTCGACCGGCCGCTCGGCCATCCTCGGCGCCTTCGGCCGCAGCAGCGTGACCAGCCGCCGCCGTCCCGCCTTGCGTATCTGTGCCGGTGACCCGAACCGCTCCAGCATCGTCAGGACGGCCGGGTGCTGCAACCGCGGTCCCAGGACCCGTTCCAGCGACGGGTGGATCTGGGTCAGCAGGCCGTGGAGCCGGTTGGCGACTCGGGTGGCTTCGCCGGCCAGGTCGTCGTCGAAGCCCACGACGCAGTAGATCTATGTCGAGGGCCGCGGTCGCCGCTGGGTCGGTTTTGAGTTCGCGAGTGTGGGGGGTGGGGGTGCTGGTTCCTTGTCTGCGTGGGGAGGATCTTCGCCATGTCGACGGATGTGAGCGGAATGATCGAGTGCCGGTCGGGGGCCCGGTTGTGGGGCTTCGGGGACGAGGATTGTGTGTGGGAGGCCGGTATCGGTCTCTTCCTCCTCAACAGGGGCAACGCCTATGACGGTCTGGCGTGCCTGTTCGGGGTCCGGAATTCCTTCGGGTTCCGTCCTGTGGCGGAAGGTCGTGGTTTCCCGGACGACGCCTCGGACGGGCTGAGGGGTGAGTTCGCCGGGTGCGGCGGCTCCCGCGATGTGTACGGGGCCACGTGGTTGACCTGGGCCGAGCTGGACAGCGCAGATTGGGAGGAGACCGATGCCTCGGGCACGCGGACCCGCGCCTCGGCGGCAGGGTTCGGCACAGGCTGGGGCCGGGTCTGGGGCGTCATGCGGATCCTCAGCGAGGTCCACGGAGCTGAGAACGTACGTCTTGTCGTGTGGTTCCACTGACTCGCTGAGTGTCTGGTTGGCCGTGCCGACCGACTGCGACGTTCGGTCACAGGACCGATTGGTCCGGGCTCGCTCGCGTACCCGCTCGGGGGGCGGGCGTCGTTCACGCGCACCGTACGTCAATGCTGGGCAACGCGTACGGCTACGGGCCGGTGGACGGCCCCCTCACCGAGGACCTGCCCATGGCGGCGACGACCGTGAAGGGCCGGGTCCGCGCGCGGATGTGGACGGACGCGCTGGCCGCCCACCAGGCGGGGCGGGTCCGCGTCGCCGAGGTACGCGCCAGTGAATACCTCGGCCCGGGCGCCGCCTCGCTCTGCACCCTGCTGGTGGTGCCTGCGGTGCTGGCCGGGCAGCCTGTGTCCTATCCCGGTGACCTCGACGTACCGCACAGCTGGAGCCACATCGGTGTCGTGGTGTGGGTCGTGGTTGTTGTTGCTTGGCGTGACGGGGTGTTCGGTCGTGCCTTGGGTGGGGTTGTGGTGTTGGTCGACCGCGTGGTGTGTGTGGGTGGTTAGGTTGGTGTGTGTCTGTGTTTGTTGTTGTGTGTCGTACGGGGTTGTCGGTTGGTGAGGCGTGGTGTCGTGTGACTGCGTGGGAGCGGCATTCCGGGTGTGTGCCGTTCACCCGGGTTGTTGTCACGGGGTTGCCGGTGGGGGTGGGTTCGGTTGTGGTTGCCGTGACGGGTGTGGGCCGGGTGGTGTTCGCTGATCCGATGCGGGTTGTGGTGTGGGAGCCGCCTGGCGGCGGTGGTGGTGGGGGTGGTCGGTGCCGGTTGGAGAAGGTGGGCCGGGTGGTTCTGGGTTGGGCTGAGATCGAGGTGTGTGCGGACGGTGGTGGTACGTACGTGCGCTGGCGTGAGGATCTGCGGGTGCGCGGTCTGCCGCGTGTTTTCGACGGCCTGGTCCGTGCTGTCTCGCGTGGTGTTTTCCGGCGGGCGGTCGCTGCTGTGCTGGCGGGGTAGGTGGTGGTTGCCCGGCGGCCGGGCGGTACGTGCTGCTGCGTGTTCTCCGGTGTCTGCGAGCGCCTGCCGGGCTGTGGCCACGACGGTGCCGCCCCCCCCCGCGTAGCCGAGGCGCGACGGCGGTGCCGTCCCCGTGCTGGGAGTGCGAGGGGGTGCTGCCCCTGTGCTGGACGTGTGACGGGGGGTCTTGTGTCCGGGCGGTCTGTCTCCGTGGTAGCCGGTCGGTGGGCGCTGGTGGTTGCTGTGCAGGGGGCACCGGCGTGGCCCCTGGGGGGGCTTGCGGGTGTGTGTCAGGGGATCGCCTGGGTGGGGGCGGTGGGGGTGTCGGTCTGTCCTGGGTGGCGCAGGGTCAGGCGGGCGGTGTAATGGGGTTCGTCGGTCTGGTGCTGCCAGGCCAGCCCGGTCACGGTGTAGGCGTCTCCTTCGGTCAGCCAGTCCGCGGCGGCCTGGAAGATGTCTGCGGCGTTGTCGGCGGCCAGTACCAGTACCCCGTCGTCCTCGACCGCGACCCACAGTCCCACGTGTGCGTTGACGAAGGATCCCGCTCGTTCCCGCAGTTCGTCCGCCACGCAGGGGGCGTGCACGTGTTCGGTCATCGTTGTCCTCCTCGTCCGGTCATTCGCTACGGCTCGTGTGCCCTCCTCACGCTCCGTCATACCTTCGCGGTGTGTCGGCCGTGGCTGCCGGTGTCCGCCCCCGGATCGGCGGGTGGCCGGGTTGCTTCCGAGCGGAAACGGCTGGCCCCCGCAGGGGGGCGGTTCCGCCTCGGCGGGCTCCTGCGCTGCGCTGCGCTGCGCTACGTGGCGTGGCGTGGCGTGGTGGTCCGGCCGGTGCCCCCCTTTTTTCGCTCCGGGTGGTGGAGCTTTCGAGGCGGTGGTGTGATTCGTGTGGGATCGGGTGTGCGGTCTTCGGTAGTGTGGTCTCGCGGAGGTGAGTCTTGTGCCTACGGAGAACGAGCTGTTCAGCGCTGTCGATGCGTTGCTGGAGCAGGTCCCGGCCGATGATCTGCCGCCTTCTGCGGAGCGCAAGCGGTTGCGGGAGGCTGCGGGGCTGAGTCAGGGTCAGGTCGCCGCGGCGCTCGGTACCCGGCGTGAGACGGTCGGGAGCTGGGAGGCCGGGCTGCGCGAGCCGCGGCCGCCGCAGCGCGCCGCCTACGCCCGGTTGCTGGAAGGGCTCGCCGCGCGGTTCCCCGCGGCGCCGGCCGACATCCCGGAGCTGCCGCAAGCGCAGGTGCCGTCCACCTCCGCTCCGGTCGGTGTCGGTGTCCCGCCGTTGACCGTCTCGCCCGCTGCCTCCGCGCCGGCTGCTGCGCCCCGCCCGGCGGCCGGGGCCGGGAGTACGTCGGTGTCGCATCGGCCGGCTGCGTCCCGCGGGGTGGTGGGTCTGGTGTCTGTGCCGGCTGGGGTGGTGGGTTCGCGGTTCGCGCACGGTCCGCTCGGTGTGCTGGACGGTGACGGGCAGTTGTACTGTGCCGGGGGCCTGGTGCTGGATTGTCCGGCGGGCACGGTGCCGGAGTTGGTGGAGTGGACGCTGGCCGAGGCGGGGCTCGGGGCGGTTCGGTTGCATCGTTCGGGTAGGGACTGCGATCCGCTGGTGGTGCTGACGGCCGCGGCCGCGTTGCGGTTGGGGCTGCCGGAGCACCTGGAGGACCGGCGTTCCATGCGGCTGCCGGACGGTCACCCGGTGGTCAGGCAGATCGGACGGGCGAAGTGGCTGCTGACGAAGCGGGGGTTCGGGCCGTGGGCGCGGGTCTACCGCCCGGCGCAGGGCGACCGGCGGCGGTGCGTGCAGCTGGCTGTGCTGCCCTGGGGTGCGCTGGACTCCCGTTCGTGGGGCGATGCCGGCCGGTTGCCCGCGGCGGAGCTCGCCCGGGTGCTGTCCGTGTATGCGGCTCGGGTGCTGACGCCGCGCGGCAGTACGGCGGTGGCGGGCCTGGAGCTGATGACGAGCTTGCGGCCGCCGACGCGTGCGGTCCGCGACGACGCGACCGGCACGTGGGTGTCCGGGCCCGTCCCGGGCTCGCTGGCCGCGGCGGTGGATCCGGCGCCGCCGGAGGCTCCGGACGAGCACCCGGTCGTCGCCGGGCTTTTCCCGCGCGGCCACCGGCGCACACCGGACCAGGTCCTCGACGAGGAGGCCTTCGACTGGATCCGGCCCACCGAGCTGCTCACCGACGCCGAGTGCGCGCGGCCGTTCGCGGTCGGTATCGACGTGAACACCGCGTTCCTGGCCGCCGCGAACCGGCTGGTCGTCGGTCTCGGAGCGCCCGAGCACGTGACGGCCCCGCGGTTCGACAAGAGCGTGCCCGGCGCGTGGCTGGTCGACCTGTCCGGCATCACCCTCGATCCCCGGCTCCCGTCGCCGTTCACGCCGCACGGGGAGCGCCCGACCGGCCCGGCGTGGTACGCCACTCCGACCGTTGCCTACGCCGCCGAGCTGATCGACACCTACCGGCTGCCGGTCCAGCTGCGCCCGTTGGAGGCGTACCTGCGGCCGGAGAGCGGCCCGTACCTGGACCCCTGGTACAAGCACCTCGCGGACGCCTACAAGCAGACGATGGCCGACCTCGGCGTCACCGCCGGCCTGGCACCGCAGCAGTTCCTCACCGCGATGGCCGGCCACAAGGACAGCGACCCGGGCATGGCCGCGGTGCTGTCCGCAATCAAGTCGACGGTGAAGGGCGGTATCGGCAAGCTCCGCGAGCGCCCGCAGGGCACTTCGTACCGGCCGGGGGAGCGGTGGCCGGCGCTGGAGCGTGCGACGTGGCGCCCCGACATCCGCGCGGCGGTGATCTCGGCGGCCCGGGTCAACATGCACCGCAAGCTGCTGAGGACCGCCACGGTGACCGGCGGCGTGCTGCCCGCGGTCCAGGAGGCCGGTGTGTGGGCGGTCCGGTTCGGTGACCGGGCGCTGATGCCGTTCGCGCTGCTGTCGGACTGCGCCGTCTACCCCTCGGCCGGCCCTTCGCCGCTGGACGTCCTGCCCTACGACGGGGCGGGCAAGCCGGCGCCGGGGACGTTCCGGCTCGGTGTCTCGCCCGGCATGGTCAAGCACGAGGGCACCCGCGAGCTGTACTGGGCGGTCGATCTGCTCGAGCAGCAGTACAACCCCGCACGCCACATCAAGGGCGACGGCCACGACGCCGCCGGCGAGGGAGAGTAGGACTCCGTGGGCGACACCGTCATCGCGGTGGCCGGCACCTTGCTCGGCGGCCTCCTGGCTGGGTTACTCCAGGCCCGCAGCACCCGCGCAGCCCGCATCGCCGATCGCGCGGAGCGCCGCGTGGACGACCTGCGCGCCGCGCTCGGCGCCCTGGTGGCTGCGATAGGCGACCAGCGCCGCACCATGTGGCACCGCGAGCACCTGCGCCTGACCGGCGCGTCCGCCGCTGACTACGACACCGCGCGGGCGGCCAGCCACACCACCCGCTCCGCCGTCACCGCACCCCTGGTCACCGTCTCCGGCCTCGAGCCCGACCTCGCCCCGGCCGCCCCGGCCGCCGCCCGGGCCGCTTTCGACCTGCGCGGCGTTTCCGACCTCGACACCCTTGCGGCCATGCGGGAGCACGCCGTCACCGCCACCGACAACCTGGTCGCCGCCGCCGGCTGCACCTTTCAAGGAGCTTGAACCGTGGGTGAGGTCGACGATGCACTGCGCCGGGCGGCGGCGAACACCGCGACCCGCCCCATCCCCAGGAGCGCGCAGGCCCGGATGCGGTTCCTGGTCAGGGCCGAGAAGGGCTCCACCCGGGCCGCGGCCGCCCGCCTCGGGGTCACCCAGCGCACCGTGGAGCGCTATCTCAAGGGCACCCTGCGCCGCCCCCGCGCCGAGCTGGCGGCCCGCCTGGAGCGCGAGGTCCGCCGCGACTGGCAGCCCCGTGTGCGGGCCCGGGCGAAGAAGCAGGCTGCGTCGGCCACGGGCATCGTGATCGAGACGAGGGCCCGGTTCGGGTTCACCGCCGCTCCCGGGTCCACCGACGACAGCCGGGTCCGCCGTATCACCCAGCATCTCCCACCGGTCTACGCCGCGAAGCTGTTCGACGCGCAGTCCGCCGGTGCGACCGAGCAGGAGTTGCGGGCCATCGCCGCCGAGGGTCTGCAGGAGGTCTACTTCACGGACCGCGGCCGCCGCGCGGCCGGCCTCGTGGTCGAGTTCACCGACATCGACTACGTCGAGCTGGACTTCTGAGTCCCGGACGCCCGACGGCGGCACTTACCGGTGTCCGTCTACGCTCCGGCACCGTGACCGGCGATCCCGGGCGTATCTGTGCATGCTTGTCGTCGTGTGCGGGGGTGGGGGTGTGGGTTTGGGCGTCCCGGAGTGCCTTGACGCGCATGTCTGCGGCGGGCTCGGCGCGCGGTCCCTCCCCGGGCGCCCGGGCCGCGGCCCCGCCTGCCCGGAGGCCCGTTCTGCCTGTGCACCGGCACCGGTCTGTGGCCGGCACCGGTGTGCGGCCGGTGCCGGTGTGCGGCCGGCACCGGTTTCCGGCCGTCGTGGAGCGCGCCTTGCGCACCGTGCCGTGGTGGTGAGCCGCTGCCCCGGGCAGGAGTTCGAGGTTGCGCACCGCCGCGTCCGAGGCCTCGACCTGGTGCGGCAACGGCGTCATCGCCGGGACGGTGTCCACCGCCTCGGCGCTCGCTGCGACCGCCACCGTCACCGCTCCTTCCTCGTGCCGAGCCGCTACACCTTGCTCACCCCGGTCCAGCGCAGTCGGCGCCGGCCTTGCACGGGCGAGGCGGACCGGGGCAGGTTCTCGCAGGCCTGGAACAGCCCGACCCGCCAGGCTGCGCGCCTGCCTCCGGGCCGCTTGCGCGCCTGCCTCCGGGCCGCCCGCGGCACCCCTGGACGCCCGGGGAACGGCGGCGCCTGCCGCCACCGCGGCCGCCCAGCCCCCGCCCAGCCCCCTGCGCTTCTGCCCGGGGTGTCGCCCGGCTGGGATACCCGCGATGGTCGGAGCGCCGGCAGCCCGAAGGACTGGGAGCCGCCGGCGCTGCCGCCCGAGAACGCTCCCGGCCTCACCGGGACGAGAGCATGCCTGACACCCCGCTTCTCACCGGCCGGCCGGCCAGCGGGCGGGCGGTCCGGGAGGAGCGGGGTGGATACGGCGAAGCCGATGCCCGCCCCGGCAGGTCGGAGGGAAATCCTTCCCCTCCGGTCTTTTCAACCGGCGGCTGCATCGGCTTCTCTGGTGGACGCGCCAACGTCCCCCAGCGTTGGGCGGCGGACGCGCAGCGTCCCCCCGTCCCTCCCTGTGCAGTGGTGGAGCCAGCAGCAATCAGGGCCGCAAGACGCTCCGGTTGGAAGGGCGTCCTGCTGTGGGTACGAGCATGATGCCTCATCGAGATCCGTGCAGAGACGAAGCGGGCCGGATCTGAGCCAATCGGGGCTCCGGTGCGCCCGCCCCGGGGGCGGGGACGGCCGGGCCGCACCCCTGTTGTGCCTGCTCCCGGCATACGAGACCGGGCCCGGTGAATTTCCGCCGCTTTCCGTCGGACACGGATGGACACGGATGGCGGTGAGCCAATGGGCCGTGGGTATCCACGTTGCGGCGCGGGTACTGCGATGCTCGGTTGCAGTAATCCCCCTTCGCGCGCACGAGGGCGCCAACCCTCGCACGAAGGACGTCAGTTGGAGCCAGCAGCCGTCCGGCGGTCCGCAGATCGCCGGACGGTTCCCCGCACACATCAGGAGCCGCTCGTGGCCCAGAACGCCACTTCCCGCCGCCGGCCGGACGCATCCGCGTCCGCGCCGGCTTCACCGTCGGACCTGAAGCCCGCCTCGGCGCCCGGGTTCGGCCTGTCGCACGCGCTGGTCATCATCGCGTGCGTGATCACCGCAGCGGTCCTCGCCGAGCTGGGCATGGACGCCCGCGACGTCCTGCTGCTCATCGGCGGTGCCGCGGGCATCGGCGCCGCGGTCGTGGTCGCGGTAGGCACCGGCGGCCGCACCGGCGGCCTGGGCCGCCTCCTGCGGGCCTACCTCAACTCGGGCAGCTGAGGGGGCCGGGCCATGGCAGGACGACCCGACAAGCCCGTGGACCGCACGGTGCCGGCGCTCGCCAAGCTCGCCGAGCACCTGCGCACCCTCAAACGGCGCGCTTGCCTCACCTACGGCGAGATGGAGCTGATCGCCCGCACGGGCGAACGGTTCGCTCCCTACCCCGTCTCCGCCGCGACGCTCAAGCGCGCGGCCTCCGGCAAGACCCTGCCGGCCGTGACCACGGTCCAGGTCTACGTGGTGGCCACCACCGGGCACCTCGACGTCCTCGACGTGCAGCCCCTGGTCAGCGAGGTGTCCTACCTGCACGAGCGGGCCAGGCGGGCGGTCCGGGCGCGGTACCACCTGTACCGGGCGCCCGACCCGCAGCTGGTGTCCACCATGGCAGACATGAGCCGGGCGCTGCGCGACCTCCACGTGTGGGCCGGGTCGCCGTCCGCCCGCGCGATGGAGGAGCGGGCCGGACAGCACAACGTCCTGCCGCACACCACGGCCAACCGCATCCTGCAAGGCCGCACCGTGCCGGTCGACGAGCCGCAGTTCACCGGCTTCCTCCGCGCCTGCGACGTGGAGGCGGAAGAGCATGAACTCTGGCTCGACGCCTGGCACCGGGCAGAGAAGACCTATCTGCGTCTCCGGCAGCGCCGAGCACTGAGCAGGGCGCTTGCGGGAATCGACGTGGAACCTGCGGCCCTGCATTCCGTTGCATAACTGAGCTTCTTCGGGGGGGGCCACCGATCGGGTGACGGTCAGCAGTCTCCAACTGGCCGACGGCCACAAGCGCAACGGGCGAGGCCCCCGGGCTGTTGATCGAGATGTCTGACGTCTCAATCACGCTGCTCGGGGGCCTCGTTGGTCATCTATCCTGCCGCACTCGACCTGCCGCATGCGCTCGTGGAGTGGGTGACCATGCTGATCGTCACCCGCGAGGGTGACCGGCGCTGCAAGCTCCGCCCGTCGCATCGCGCGATGGTGGCCCTGGTCTATCTCCGAGAGCACATCACTCTGGCGAAGATCGCTGCCGGGTTCGGGATCAGCGAGGCCACCGCCCACGCCTACACCAGCACGGTCATCGGCCTGCTCGCCGAGCGGGCGCCGGGCCTGCTGAAGGTCCTGCGCGAGGCAGATCCCGAGTTCGTCCTGCTCGACGGCACCCTCGCCGAGTGCGACCGGGTCGGCGACAGTCGGGCCGACTACTCGGCCAAGCACCGCCGCCACGGCGTGAACGTCCAGGTCGTCACCGACCCGGAAGGCCGGCTGCTGTGGCTCTCACCCGCACTGCCGGGCCGAGCCCACGACCTGACTGCCGCCCGCACCCACCGCATCATCCGCACATGCGAACGCCAGGGCGTCCCCATCCTGGCCGACCTCGCCTACCAGGGCGCCGGCCCCTGGCTGACCACCGGCATCAAACGCAAGCCCCTGCAGGAACTCACCCCCACCGAAAACACCCTCAACCGCGCCCTGGCCGCAGCACGAGCACCCGTCGAACGCGGCGTCGCAAGGCTGAAGTCCTGGCGGATCTTCCGCCGATCGCGGTGCAGCCCCAACCGCATGACGTCAATCGCCAAGGCCGTCCTCACTCTGGAGCGACAACGCTGAAGAAGCTCACTGAATCACGGCAAAACACCCCGGAACGCATTCCGCGTTCCGGGGTGTTTTGCCGTGATTCCGGCGACGCGCGGGTCTCCGTCCGGTGCCGGTGGGTGGGGCGGGGGGGGGTGTCCGCCGTGGCCCGGGCCCCGTCCTCGGGGTGATGCCGGGCGGGTCCTGGCGGTGGCCGCGAGCCCCGTTCGGGAGCCCCTGCGTGATGATCGGCGCGGGCGTTGCCGTGGGGTTGCTGTCCAGTCGCACCGGAGGCCTCAAAGCAGTGATGCTCTGACCTGTGGTTTTACTTCTCAAGTGAGATCGGGTAGAAGGTGCTATTCGCTTATCTCGGACAGGCACTCGCTGCTACGTCGCGGGTCGGCTCGATGTCCTGTTTCTAATGCGACGATGCGTCTTGTGCTGAGACTTCCTTTGTGGCCAACAGAGGGGCGTTGGACTCGCCGCTGATGATCTTGGGCAAGGTGCCCGGCGAGGTGGGGCTGCCCCTGTGTATTGAGGCGGAGAGCGGATCCGCCTGCTGCGGGCCTGGACCGTAGGGGTTGGACCCGGCGCAGTCGCCAAGTGCACGTCGGTGTCGAGGTGATTCGCTCTGGTGTGTCGGTGGGTGTCGTTAGGGTTGTCCGTAGGTTCGTGTGCCGAGGCGGGGGCGGAGCACATGGAGGATCGACTGCGACGGTGGTTGAAGTGTGGGCATGGAATGGGACGTCGGCGCTCGGGCAGCGGTTGATCGGGGCAGGCGGTGACGGGGGGCGGCGCGGTTTCCACGCTGCTGTCTGACGACCCGGCGGCTGTTGACCTGCTGTCATTCGATGCGGTGGCGCACACCGTCGTGGACGCCTTGCTGGACCCTCACCTGGATCCGGTTGCGCTGGGGCTGTCCGGGCGGTGGGGGTCGGGGAAGACGACCGTTCTGAATCTGGTGGCTGACGAGTTGACCAGCCGCGTCGCGGCGCCCAACAAGGTGTTGGTCCTGCGGACCGACCCGTGGCGCTATGACCCCGCGTCAGGCGCGAAAGAGACCTTGATCTCTGAGGTCCTCGCCGCGCTCAAGGCGGAGCTCGACGACCACAAGACGTTCGCGGGCAAGGCGAAGGCCCTCTTCCTTCGGCTGAGCAAGCGCATCGAGTGGGCCAAGGCCCTCAAGCTGGCGGCCACGTCGTCGCTGACGTTGCAGATCCCGAGCATCGACAGCCTCTTCGAGCTGGTCAAGCCCGGTGAAGGGGATGCTGCCCCGGAGCGGGGGCTTGATGCGTTCCGCGACGAGTTTGCCCAGCTGATGGCCTCTGAAGAGCTCTCTCATGTCACAACCATGGTGGTTTTGGTCGATGACCTGGACCGCTGCCTTCCGCAGACGGTCGTGGAGACCCTGGAGGCCATGAGGCTGTTCCTCGCCGTCCCGAAGATGTCCTTCGTCATCGCTGCGGACGAGGAGAGGGTCGCCGATGCGATCCGGACCCGCTTCGCCTCGACGGGCGCCGCGGAGCCGGGCACGGAGGACCGCCAGGATCCCGCCACGCTCTACCTGCACAAGATCGTTCAGACCACGGTGCCCCTGCCCGCGCTCAGCCACTTCGACACTCAGGCCTACCTCCTCCTGCTGCAACTGCATGCCAGCGCCGGAACCACGCCGTACGGGGTCCTGGTGACGCGCTGCGCGCAGGTGCGGCGCGAAGGCGGCAGCATCGACGCCATCGGCGGCATCCCTGGTATTCAATTCGCTGACGAACTTGCCTTCGCCACGCGACTGACCCCGCTGCTGTACGAGAAGCTCCATGGAAACCCCCGATTTATCAAGCGGTTCCTCAATGATCTTCATGTGCGGCAGGCGGTTGCCCGTCGCCGCGGGATCAACCTGGACCCGGGCGTCGTCGCCAAGCTGATGGCGCTCGAGGCGCTGATGAAGGCCGAGTTCGGGCAGATGCTCAGCTGGCTGGCCAAGGGTGAGATGCGGCTGCAGCTGGAGGCGCTGGAACAGGCCGCCGGACGGCAGGAACCCGCGCCCGCGTCCACCGCGCAGACGGGTGCGCGGGCCGGGACTACTCCTCCCCCTGAGCAGCCAGCACCTGCCGGGCAGTTCTCGCAGGCGATGCTGCGCTGGGCGACCCTCGCGCCGCCGCTGCAGGGCCTGGACCTGGCCCCCTACCTGACACTGGCCGCCTCCTACGCCGGCATCTCCCTGATCGACGACAGCCTCCCGGAGCGTCTGCGCGACATCGCCGCGAATCTGCTCTCCGAGACGGAGCGGCATCTGGTCACCGATGCACAGCTGACGGCCATCGGCGAGGGCGACACATCCGACCTGCTGCGCCACCTGGGACGCTCCATGCGTGACCGCCCCGAACGTCAGAAGGCGGCGGTCAACGCCATCTTGCGTATCGCCCGACTGCGCCCCGCCGCAGTCGAGGTGGCGGGGGAGACACTGCGCATGCTGCCTCCCAGCGACCTCACGCTCGCCACACCCATGCAGTTCCAGCCGACCGATCCTGCCCCGATCAGAGACGCCCTGACGCACTGGCAGCAGTCCGGCGCGGTCACCAACGAGCGGGTCAGACGCTCCCTGGACGTCGCGTTGAGGCCGGCCAGTCACGGGAGCGGCGCCTGATGGGGACCAGCGGCGCGTACACGGGCAGCGGCGGGAAGATCGGGAAAGACCTACGGGACGGGATCAAGGAGTTCCTCGGCGCGCCACCCGGATCACCCCCGGCCACACCGCCCGGCCAGTCCGATCAAACAGACCATCGGCACGGGCCGCCGATCAACCCGGCGGTGTTCCGCGCCGCCCTGCAACTGCTGCGGCCCAGCACGGGCGGCGGCGGGGGCGGTGACGGGCCCGGCGGCGCAGGCGGGGGCCGCGGCGGGGGAGGCCCGCAGCGCACCGCGGCCGCAGCGGCCGGCAGTGCGGGCCGGGCCGCGGCCGCAGCCCACGCCTACGCCACCGGCGATGCCGCAGCGCTGGACGCGCTCGGCCTCAACTTCGCCGAACTGCAGGCCTTGGGCGACGACTTCGAGGTGGTGCGCCGCATCGTCGCCAGCGCCTGCGGCACCCCGGATAGCACCATCGGCGACGCCGAACAGCGGTGGGTCGCCGCGGGCGTCGCTGAATGGATCATCGAGAACGAGCAGAACAATCCGGAGGCAATCGTCCGCCAGACCATCGCCGCAATCATCACGCAGACCGTGCTGGTGGAATCCGGTGACCTCATCAACCACCACCCCGATGCGGTGGGCACGGAGCGCGACATCCGTGACGCCGCGGAGGCACTGGCCACCAAGGCTCAGCTGTCGGTCGGCGGCACCAGCGAGCAAGAGATCACCCGCGCGGTGGAAGAGGGCCTGAACACGCTCCGCGAGATCCTAGGAGGACCGGATGCCTGACTTCACCCTGCGGCTCACCGCTGACGAGCCCATCACGGACCACGAAGCCCGCTCCTCCTTCTACTGGCTGCCGGACCCGCGATCCTCCTTCCGCGGCATACCGCCGACACTCCACCCCCTGACCGCCGTGCCGGCGCTCAACCGCGACTTCATCCGCGTCGCCGCCACCGTCCTGGCCGCCGACCGCTCCGTCCGGCGCGCAGGCGGAGGCTCCGACTGGAACCAGCGCCGCATCAACCTGACCGTCCCAGTCTCCGACCCACACCGCTGGAACGAAGCCGCCCCGGAACTCGCCGGCGTGCTGGCCTTCCTCAGCGGCGACCACTGGACGCTGACCTTCCACCAAGACACCCCACAGCCACACACCGCCCAGTCCGACGAACCGCCGGCCGGTCACGCGCCGCGCCGAGTGGTACTCCTCAGCGGTGGCGCGGACTCCGCAGTTGGAGCGCTGCGCTCACGCACCGAACTGGAGGACGGCGAGAGCCATGTCCTTCTCTCCCACTTCAGCAACACCATGCTGCCCCCGATCCAGAGACACGTCGCCGAGCAGGCCCAGGACCTCACCCCCGGCCCAGGCCAGGACCACATCACCATCCAGCTCGGACGCGGCCGCAAGCGTATCGACGGCACCCCCTACCCCTCGGAGTCGACCACCCGCACACGTTCCCTGCTCTTCCTCGCCCTGGGCCTGGCCGCGGCGGCACCCTACCGGGTGCCACTGTGGATCCCAGAGAACGGCTTCGCGTCCCTCAATCCCCCGCTCGGCCCCGAGCGCCTCGGCAGCCTGTCCACCCGCACCACCCACCCGCGCTTTCTCGAGGACCTGTCCCAGACGCTGGCCGGCATTGGCGTCCACGCCACGATCGAGAACCCCTTCGCGACCAGCACCAAGGGCGAGATGTTCACCTGGGCCGCCGAGCTCTTGGGCAAGGAGAAAGCCTCGGCCTATCTCAGCGCCACCCACTCCTGCTCCCTCGTCGGTCAGTGGACCCACGGCTTCGGGGCCAACCGCTCCTGCGGGGTCTGCTTCGGCTGCACCCTGCGCCGGGCATCCTTCACGGCCTCCGGGATCGAGGACCGCACCGACTACATCGACCCGGGCGCCGACGACGCCGCAGTAGCCTGGCTCGCGAACAAATCGGTACGCCAGCCCGTACGCAACCTCGTCCAGCGCGGCGTCACGGGACGCGACGTCGCCGTCATGAGCCTGCCCGATACCTACCCGCTGCGCACGGCACTCGACCTGTGCCGCCGCGGCCTGGCCGAACTCGAGACGCTGCCCTCATGAGACCACTGCCTCCCATCGACCTGCACACCCACATCGCACCCGATATCGCCCCCGGCGAACTCCAGGTGCTGAACGCGGTCCTGTTCGCCGCCACCCGCACTCTGGACGAAGCCGAGCAGGCCCTGAAACGCGCGGACGCCGCGACGATCTGGGGCGTCGGCTGCCATCCCGGGCTGGCGCGCGCCCAAAAGACGTTCACCCCCGACCGGTTCACCGACCTGATCAACAGCACTGCCTACGTCAGCGAGATCGGACTCGACGGCAAGTCCCGCATCGCTCTCGACACGCAACAGGCCACCCTGGCCAGCATCCTGGCAATCCTCCAGGAGCAGCCGCGGATCGCCAGCATCCACAGCTACGCGGCCACCGACACCGTCCTTGACCACCTGGAACAGCGCCCCATCGCTGGCTCCGTCCTTCACTGGTGGCTCGGCACCCCTGAACAGACCCGGCGCGCCCTCGACCTCGGCTGCTACTTCTCCGTCAACGCCGCCATGCTGCGCGACACGCAACTCATGGCCGTCCTGCCACTGGATCGGGTCCTGACCGAGACCGATCACCCCTTCGGGGACCGCGCATCCGGCGCCGAGCGTCGCCCCGGCGGTGTCGAGCCGGTCGAGCAGGCCCTGGCCCGAGCCCAGCAGCTCCAACCCCAGCAGGTGCGCGC
The DNA here is from genome assembly GCF_044333285.1 of Streptomyces sp. NPDC021020. NCBI lineage: Bacteria > Bacillati > Actinomycetota > Actinomycetes > Kitasatosporales > Streptomycetaceae > Streptomyces > Streptomyces sp. NPDC021020. Next base: position 24,551 of record NZ_JBIRQQ010000007.1, on the reverse strand, counting down.
ACAAGTGTGGCAGAACCTAGCCCGTCTCGTCAGCGCCACCCGCACAGGGCGCCTCTTCCCACGCGCCCTGCGCACCGTGCTGGCCGCAACCCCGTAGAGCAGCGGCCTCGGCAGGCTGGGCTCGGCCTTGCTCGCTCGGGTGCTGCCGGACAGGGGAGCGTTTCCCGCGCGCTCCCGCCACTCGTCGCCGCCATCTGGGCTGCGGGCGACGTGAGCACGGCAGCCGTTCGTGGTTCTGTTGCCTCAGCGGGCCCGCCGTGATCGGTTGCCCGTCAGCCTGCGCGTGGGCCGGGGCCGTGTCGCTGCCGGCTGACGGCTTTCTCGCGCGCCGGACTTCGCACCGTACTGGGCGCCACCACATAGCGGCGGGCGAGGTGGGCCGCGGTCGGCTGCCGCCGGACCGGCCAGCAGTTGACGGCTCAGTGCGTCGGACGCAGCGCCTGAAGGCCATCGCCTCTGCGGACCAGAACGATGTCGCCGACCACATCGGAGACCGGGTGCGCACTGTAGATCAGGCCACCTGTGGCGCCGTGGACGAGAAAGGTGCCGGGCAGCTCCCCGGCGAACGCGAACGCCATCCGCGTGCTGGAGCAACTGGGGTAAGGGTTGAACACGATGCTGCCGCACCACGCGGTGACCGCCCCCCGACCGGCGCTAGGCCCTTGAGCAGACAGGGCCGCCACCATCACGCCGTCGGCCGGCCCCGGCTGCACTGCCTCCCCAGCCGTCCCGGGCCTCGCGCGGTGCCGCCCGTACTGCCCTGCCTCTACACGACCGGTCCCATCTCGTCGCACCGGGACCAGTGGATCAGTCCCTCTCGTGCCCCCGGGGATGAGAACCCATGCCCCGCATCGTGATCGCCTGCGTCGACCGCAGCGCGTGCGCCCCCGGCCCCGGAGGGCAACGGCACGCCCTGGTCACCGGTGGTCGTGCGGTAGCAGTCGCTCCAGGACGGCATCGTGTTCCTGAAATACCGTGTGTCCCGCGTCTCGCAGCACGTCCCCGAGCCGCAGGTCCAGCCCCTCGGTCGGCAGCGGGCCCAACGGTACAGCGCAGGGGCGGTGGGCCGCGTCGTGGACTGTGGCCAGGTCCATGGCGATGATCTCGGCACCGTAGGTGCGGGCGACGGTGTGGGCGATGGCGAAGCCGGGTCCGTCGAGGTCGCCCGCGTAGCGCAGCGCCACGCCTTGGTCCAGGGCCAGTTGCAGCAGTGCGTGGTCCACGGCGCGCAGCTGGCCGCTGGTGCACGCGAGCGGGGCGGTGTGCCCGCGCACGAGCGCGGCCTCGAGGACGGAGGGGTTCTCCACCACGGTCAGCACCTGGCCCGGGTCCAGGTGCGGGGGAGTGCGGGTCAGGTCGAGCAGGTGCAGCGCCACCGGGACCGCCGCCTCGCGCAGGCGCCGGTCCACCGGGCCGTGGCCCACCGCGGCGACGCGGTGCAGCAGCACTGTGGCGGTGAGCCGGTCGGCCACCACGCCTACGTGCTCGAGCAGGGCGCGGATCCGGTCGGGTCGGGTGGGTTCCTCCGCACCGGCGAGTTCGGCTGCGAGGGTGACCAGCCGGGCGCCCGCCGCCGTGTCCAGGTCGAAGAAGTGCGGGTCGCCGGCGGTGTCGTGGGCGAGCTTGGGAAGCGAGACCGGCGGGTTGGCCGGCAACTGGTCCGCCACTGCGGCCAGGGCGTCCACCAGGCGCCGGACCTCGTGCTGCGCGCCCTGGCTGATCCCGGCGGCACGCATGCGCGCCAGCACCGCCGGAAACCGGTACAGGCGTGTGGCAGCGTACTGCCACACGTCCTCGCGCATCGCGGCAGAGTTCGCCCGCTCATGGGACCGGTTGACCACCGTTCTTCCCACTGCCTGCTCGACCAGCGGCACCAGGTCCGAGGGCTCCAGCGACAGCGCCTGGAGCAGCGCCCGTACCGGCACCACCGTCCCGGTGGCGGTCACCGTCACCGCGCTGGTGCCGCGCCGAACCTGCTGCGCGCTGTCCAGCCACGACCGCAGCGCCGCGACCGCGGCTGCCCCCAGCCCGGGCACGCGTACGCTCGCCAGCGAGGCAGGGACCGTCCCGCCGCAGAGCCGGTCGTGGACCGCCTCCCACAGCGGGGCGAGCTCCGCATCGGCCGCAACCCACTGCCACGAGCCGCCCATCAGTCGACCGTTCCTTCGCCGCAGCCCAAGTCGAGGTCCAAGGTGAGGGGCTGGGCCTCCCCCTGGCCCTGCCACAGCCACGGCACCGTCACCCGTTGCTGCCCGCTGGCGACGACCTGGTGGATCACCACCCGCCCCGCTTCCTTCTTGATCACCGGAGTCATCGACGGCGCCGTGGCCAGGACGTCGAACTCCCAACGCCGCAGCAAGCCCAGCATCTGACGCAGATTCGCATCGTCGAATGCCGCGTCGAGCTCATCGATCGACAAGAGCCTGGGCCCGCGGTAGTCCCCGCTGTACATCGACCACGCGGCGGCCAGCAGCGGCAGCATTGTGGCCAGGCGCCGCTCCCCCGTCGACAAAGTCTCCAGCGGGTTCGCGCCGCGGGGCTTGACCTCCTTGAAGTGGTCGCCATTCCCGTCGCCGAACGAGGCGTGGGTCACCGAGATCTTCCACTCGTGCCAGGCACGGTAGTCGAACGTGTGGGCGACACGGTCGGTCCAGGTGTCCCCGATCGACTCCTCCATCCGCTGCCGCAGAACGTCGTACATACGCTCGAACATCTCGTCTGAGGGCGGACTCTTGACCAGCTCCACCATCGCCTGCGCGTCCGCGTCGCCGCGTACCGCCCACTCAACCTTCACCCCCACTCGAGCGACCCCCGTGCGTACCCCCTGTAGCGTCGTGGTGATCTGCCGGACCAGCTGCTGCGCCAGATCCTGGCGGACCTGCACGTCGCGCTGCAGCTGGGCGAACATGCTGGTCTTGATGGCCTTCTTGATGTCGGCACGCAGGTCCTGCTCCAGCTGGGTGGCGGCAGCGCGCAATGCCTCCACCGCGGTGCGCAGGTCCTGGCCACGGGCTGCGGCAGGATCGGCGACCTCACAGCGCTGCCACGCGGTCCCGGAGACGTTGGTGAGGATGATCTGCCGGTTGAACTTGGCGAGCGTCCCATTGGCGGTGCGAGCGGTGCCCTCCAGGTGTTTGAGCGCGCCGTCACGCACGCGGGTTGCTGTCGCGAGGCGGTCTGCCCCCACCGCCGCCGTGCCCGCGTTGCTGGCGCGGTCGGTCAGCAGATGGCGGGCCCAGGCGAGGCCGGCGGTCAGGTGCGCCGGACGGCCCTGCGGTCCGGTGGGGATGTCCTCGCCCACCACGGCCAGGCCCTCTTCCACGAGCCGGCCCAACTGCGCGAGGCAGGAGTCACGGTGCTGCTCGGCAGCCCGCCGCAGCGGCGCGACCTCATCGAGCCGTGCCTGGGCGGACGCCGCGTCAGCGGTGGCCTGCTCCTTAGCCCGCTGCAAAGTCGCCGAGCGTTCCCGGGCACGCTCCAGCGCCCCGGTGACCTCCGCCAGCGAGGCACGCAACTGCTCGTACTGGGCCCCGTACACTCGCCGCATCTCCTCCACGGCCGACTTCTCCCGCTCGGCTGCCAGCGCGTCCCGCTCCGCCTGCGCAGCGGCCTGATCCGTCAGGCCCTGCAGCCGACCAGCAGCGTCCGCATCGTGCCGCGCCCTGCGCACGAGATCGACCACCCGCGCACCGGCACCACGCCACGCCTCGACCTGACGCTGCATCACCGTGCAGTCCTCGCGATGGGCGTCCACCGTTTTGGGATCCGTGGGCAGCATCGCGCCGCCTCCTGCGTCGGCGGCACGGTGCAGGGCCCGCAGCGTCTGCCGCACGGCATCGCCGGCACGGCGGTGACCCTCGCGGTGATCGGCGACACGACCGATGGCCTGCTCCAGGCGTCCGGCCGCGTCGTCCTCACGCTGCTGGGCCGAGACGACCTGCTCCAGGGACGGGAAAGAGGCCGCCTCGGAATCGGCTCGCTGCTGAGCCGCTTTCGCGTCCTCCCACGCACCACGGCTGGCGGTCGCGGCCTCGGCCCGCTCGCACTTGGCGTCATCAGCGCGCCGCAGCGCTGTCTGTGCCGCCGCGGCGACCTGCTCGGCGTGCCGCACCTCCTGGACCTGCAGCTCCAGGGCGGCACGACGCCGCGCCGCCCCCTGGTCGAGAGCCTGCACCGCCTGCGCCAATTGGAGCTCGGCAAAGCGCACGTCCCTAGTGCACTGCTGCTGTGCCTCCTGCACAGCGCCGAGCAGACCCTGCCACGTCCCACGGGCCTGCTCCCATGCCGCGGGAGAGGGGAAGCGGTCACGCTCCGCAGCAGCAGCGGTCACCTGGGCGCGGAAATCCACCGTCACCTGGCGCAGGTCGCGCGACACTCGCTGCGCGTCGTCGAGTTGTCGCTCCAGATCGGCCACCTGCTGCAGCCGGGCGCGTTCGCGGGCGCTTTGCCCGATGAACCGGGCACGGTACCCGGCGGGCGCGACTGCGGTCGCCACTGCGAAGGTGATCTGGTCACTGACCGAGGGGTCCACGGCGACGGAACACAGCAACTGCTCGATCACCTCGGCGGGGACCTGGCCCCGTGTGTCGGGCCGCAGTGCGTCGGCCAGGCTCGCACCCGGTGCCGGGGCCGCTCCCGGGTGCAAAGTGACGTCCCCGGCCACCGTCAACCCGTCCGCACGGACCAGCGCGTCCAACAGGCCGCTGACCAGCAGGGCCCCCTCGAGCCGGTCCCTGGCGTCGTCGGCCACGCCGTCGGCGAAGTCCAGCAGCGCCCACAGCGGGGTGCCGTCCTGCGGCTGCCGACTGCGCCACCACGGCGCCGTCGGCACCGGTGCCGCCTGCCGGGCCTGCGCCAGCTGCTGCTCCAACGCGTAGACCGACTCCTGCGCCCTCGTGGCGGCCTGGTCGGCACTGTCCACCGCACGCTGCAACTGCTGCGCCGCTGCCGCGTGGGCGCGTTCGAGGGCCACATGGACGCGCGCCACCGCCCGCACGGCGCCGTCGGCGCTGCCGTTCTCGGCGGGCTCCGCCACCGTGGTGGTGTCGATCAACTGGGTTTCGCGCCGCCACACGCCGACCAGGCCTCGCCACTGCTCCCACGTCGCGGCCACAGCTGTTTCACCCTCTTCGGCTGCCTGTCGGGCATTGGCGACGAGAGTGTCCGCCTGCTCCTGTCGCCGCCTGAGGGTCTGCCGGTGCTGTTCGCGAGCCAGTTCCTCGGCCGCCTCCTGCTCCTGGTCGTCCTGCTGCGCGGCGTGCAGCGCCTGCGCGGCTTCGTGTGCGGCACGCTCGTCCCTTTCCTCCTGCGCACGTGCCGCCTGCCAGGCGCTGGTCGCCTGCTCGGCCACGGCGAGGTCCGCGGCTGCCTGCCGCTGCCGGCCCGCGGTGTCGATCCTGGCCCGGGCCTCTCTCACCGCCTGCGCCAGTGCCGCCGTCAGCTCCCCGGGGACGAGGCGTTCCCCCTCGCCCCGGCCATCGCGCACCAGCAGATCGACGGAAGGCCCGCGCAACTCCACGGAGTCATCGGCCCAGAGCTGGACGTCCTGCAGCAGCGAGTCCTCGCACGCTGTCCTCGTCTCGGCCGCCCGCTCCGCAGCGCCGCGATCCGTGTCCTCGTCGTCCTCGGCCACGCGCAGGTCTTTGGCCGCGGCCACTTCCACCGCCTGCGCCGCAGCGTGGTCCTTGAGCGCGGTCTCCACCTTTCGCACCTGAGCGCTCCTCATCTCCGCCCAGGCCAGAGGCGCCGCGCACACCTCATCGAGCGGTGCCTCGCCCGCCGCCTCGCCCTCGCCCCGGCACAGGCGCCCGTCGAGGAGCAGAAGCCCTTCCAGTGCGGCATCGGCACCCAGCCGGCCGCCCACCAGCCGCAAAGGCCTGGACACCGAGGACAGGGCGCTGCAAGCGGATGCGACGCTGCGCGCTGACTCCCAGGCGCACTCATGAGCCTTGGCGGCCTCACGGCTGAGGTCGGCGCTGCTCGCGGCCGCGTTGCGCGCGGTCGCCTCCAGCTCCAGCGCCCGCTGCTCACGCTGCGGCAGGACAGCCCCGGCATGGCCGCGCAACTCCTCCTGCACGGCCTCCTTGCGTCCCTCGAGTCCCTCGATCTCGGCCCGCGTGTCGGCCAGCTGACTCTCGGCCTCCTTGCGCTGCGCAGCGGCGTGCTGCGCCTCCTCGCCCGCCCGGCGCTCGCGTCGGGTCTGATCGTCGAAGCCGGTGTTCGCGGCGATCAGCGCCGCTGCCTCGACCACCGCCACCGCCTCCACGTAGCGGTAGTAGGAGCGTTCTGCGTCCGTCAGCAGTTTCTCCTCCGCCCGGGCACGATCCAACTGGTCCTCGAGCTCGGAGATCCGCTCCATCGCCTGGGCGATGACCGTCAGCCGCTCACCGTCCAGCGCCGGCAGGGCGCTGGACAGCAGCCGGCCCATCTCCGCGGCGGAGATCGCCTCAGCCGTGCGCACGCTCCGCAGGCTGCGCAACACCCCCACCAGTGCGTCGAACTGCACGTCGTCCAGGGGTGCGAACAGCTCCTCACGTACTGTGCGACGGTAATCCTGCTCATCGCCGACCACGCGAAGGTGCTCCGACAGCCGCGCCCGGTTCGAGGCCGCCGAGGTCCCGGACGAGGTGAACGCCTGCCCCTCGCACGCCTCCAACTGCGCCGCGAGATCGCCGATGCGCACCGGCTCGCGTTCCGTCTGCAGCCGCAGCTGCCGCCCGACGCGCCCGCGTGCGATGAAGAACACCCGCTGCACCGTCTTGCCGACCGCCCGCAGCCACAGACCGGTCGTCACGTGCTCGACGGTCCCGCCTTCTGAGCGGCGCCCGTACTCCAGCCACCAAACACCCGTGCGGTCCCGGTCCTCGTCCCAGTCGGTGTGCCTGCTCAGCAGCGTCCCCGCCGCCTTCCCCGACACCGACAGGGCCGTCTGCGACACGTCCGCGTCCAGCAGAACCGTCACCAGCATCGACGCCGACAGGGACTTGCCCGACCCGTTCGGCCCCGCCAGCGTTAGCCACCCGTCGGCGAACAGCAGCTCCTCCTCGGCCCAGGCCCAGGAGTTGACCACACCCGCCCGCGTGGGCTGCCACCTGCCCTCCGCGACAGGCACCCCCAGCCCCGCGGCTTCGCTCCCGGCGCCCCCATGTCCAGTGATCCTCATGCGTCCCCCTCATCCGGTTCGATGCCGTCGCCGTTCGCCGCACCGTGCTGCGGCTCCTTCGCCGTGCGGGCGGCATGCGTCACCCGCACCCGCCACAGGTGCACCCCGGGCGTGGGCCGCCACTGCTCCTCGCCCTCCCCGGCGACCGGTGTCAGCAGGCGCACCGCCACCAGCTCCTCGATCGCGGCCCGCGCCAGCGCGGGAAGCTGCATCCGGTGCCCCGCAGCCCAGTTGGGAACCGTCTCACGCACCGTCTCCAGCAGGTTCACCACGTCCTCGACCCGCAGCGGGTCCCGTGCCGCGTGCTGCTCGGCCAGATACGCCAGCAGCGCCAGCGCAGCCTGGCGCTCCATCCGCCGTCCGGTGGGGAAGTCCAGTGCACTGCCGAGCCCGGTGGGATCGGTGACCTCCCACCAGTCCCGCCGCACCGTCACCCCAAGGCCCAGGTTCGCCAGCAGCGCCAGCCCCCGCTCGCGACCGGCCAGCGTGTGCAGGTACGCCGTCCCCGGCGTCACCTCGTCGAAGGGATCCACTGCGGGGTCGTCCACCAGCCGCCGCAGTGCCTGCAGGCGCCGCTCCTCCACCGGCGCGCCCTGCTCGGGCTCCACCGGCACCGGTTCCAGCAGGGAAGCGGCCGACAGCGCGGTAGCGTGCTCCGTCGCAGGGAGGCGATCCAGGCCCAGCAGGGCGGGCGAGAGCGAGGAGAACCGTGCCGCCAGCCGGTCCCGCGAAGCGGTCACCACCATGTCGGCGTCCTCGTCGAACACGACCCGCTCCACGTCGGCGTCCGTCTCCAGCGAGCCCTCGGCCGCGAGCACCTGCAGCGCGTCCACCAGGTTCTGCCGGTGATACCTGGCCTGCTGCTTCGACACCCCCTCGCCCGCCACCCACGACACCTGCGGCAGCGTGCCCGTAGCCGCCTCCTCCGCGCAGACCTGCGCGAGCGCCTGCATCAGCTCGCGCACACTCATCCGCGGCCGGCGCCACAACTGCTCACACACCAGGCACACCAGCAGCAGCGCCTCCTGCGACAGCAGGACCCGCCGCCCCCGCTCGCGCGCAAGCGAAGGTCCCCGGTCCCCGGGGACGTCCGCGCGCCGCTTGTGCACCCGGACCAGCTGCGCCACCTCCAGCACCTCGCACGTCCAGCCCAGCTCCGAGCGGAACAGCGCTGCGAGCGCCGCCTGCCCTTTGACCGCGGTCCGGTACAGCTCCGGCTCCGACTCCGGGCGAAGACGTCCCCGGTCCACCAGCACCCGCGCCGCCTCGCGCAGATCCGCCTCCAGGACTTCGCCGCTCATGCCACCCCCCGCACCGTCGCCCGGTGCCGTCGCTCGCTCGCTTCCACACAGATCCTCAGGTCAGGACCGGTCAGCACGCCCTCGGCCAGTGCAACCCGCACCTGACGCCCCGCCACTCCCGGCCGCACCCGCACCACCACGTTGGCTCCCTCGGCCACCGCGGCACCGCAGCCCGCTTCCTGGTCGAACTCCTGCAGCGCCGTCTCCACCGCCCGCAGCAGGATCGTCACCGCGTCCGCCGGCAGCCCGGCGAAGTGATCGAGGCCCACCTCGCCAGGGGTCACCAGCAGGCCGGCGAACCGCCGCCTGCGCAGGACTTCCTCGCGCGCCGCTGCCAGCGCGCTCTCGCGGTCGGCGGTGGTGTCGGCCACCTTCCGGGGCCTGCCGCTGGGCCTGCCCACCCGTTCGTGCTCCCGCAGCGTCACCTCCACGCGGCGCACCGCGGTGCCCGCGGCGGCCACCGTCGCGTGGGCCACGTCCTCCTCGGCCGGACCGATCTGGGCGTGCCATGCGGGCCAGTCGCCGAACGCGGCCCCGTACACCCGGCGCGCCTGCCGCTCATCACTCTGCCGGTGCAGACTGCGGGCAAGGGAACGGAAATCGGCCCCCAGGTCCGCGCCCCGCCGGCGGGCCGCGTAGCGGCGGTCGATCGCGATCAGCAGCGTGTGGACGGCGCCGGTCGCCGAAGCGATCAGCCGGTACACGGTCCCCTCGGGGGTGAACCAGGCCTCCAGGTCGGCCAGACGCCGCAGCCGCTCGTCCACCCAGCGCTGCTGCTCTGCGGCATCCACCAGGCCTGCGTGCACGGCTGCCGTCTCGACGACGGCCCCGTGTCCCACCTCGCGCAGTGTCGTGAGTGCGTCTTCTACCCGGCGCAGCGCTCGCCCGTACTCGCGGGGGAACTGCCGCAGTGCCTCCAGCACCCGGTCCCGGTTCCTGCCGAACACGTTGTCGTCGGTGACATCGGACTGGACCATCTGAGCCAGCGCACCGTAGAAGTCCGCCGTCACCCGCTGCAGCTCGTCGATGCGCGTGCGGATGTCGTCCAGATCGCCCGTCAGCAGTCCCGGATCGGACTTGAAGTTCTCCACTAGCCGGCGGACCGTGTTCTCCACGCCGTCCAGCAGCCGGGTCGGCAGCTGCAGTGCACGGCGGGCATCCAGCACGGCTGCCCGCACCGCGGCGACGACCGCCCGCCCCCGAAGTGTCAGCGCCCACGACTCCTGCCGCGATATGACGCCGCGGTAGTTGCGCACCGGGGCCGCGTAGTCCCGGAACGGCTTGGCCAGCTCCCACCTGGCCACCTGCTCGAGCAGCGCCAGCAACTGCTCCTCGGTCAGTGGATCGTGGAAGCCCACGGCGCGCATCTGCTCCAGGATCTGTGCCGGCGTCCACATCGGGCCGCGCGTGGAGAGCTCCTCCAGCGCTGCCAGCAGGGACGTGTAGCGCTCCCGTACCAGGTCCTCCGGCAGAGCGAACACCGTCCAGTCACTGGACAGGACACTGCGCCACCACTGTCGTGCCGGATCCATGCCACCCCCTCGTTTCGATGCCATTCCGTGTGTGCACACGCCCCCTAAGAGAGGTAGATCCCCCCGCCCGGGAGATGGCTGCCGGTTTCCGAGGGGCGGAAGGAGCTCCCGAGGAGGCAGCCACCCGCCTCCTGAGCCCCGCTCGGCTCACCCCGTGTTCATGCGGCGATCCGGTGCTGGGCGAGTTTGGCCAGGACGACCTGGTTGGCCTCCCACCCGTCGGGGAACTTCGCCGGCACCGAAAGGTGCACGGGGTCGGTGGAGGGATGGGTGTCCAGGAGGTCGGTGATCCCTTCGCGGGCCACGACGATGCAGGCCTGCCGGTGCCTGGAGGCGAGCACGCACAGCCGTCCTGCCTCCAGGTGGAAGGCGGTGGCGTCGCGGCGCCCGGACAGCGGATGGACGACGATGACGACCTCGAACTCGCGGCCCTGCAACCGGTTGGCGGTGTCCACCGCCACGCGAGCGGCCTGGGGGCCGCCGGCGCGGGCGAGCACGGTGCGCACCAGGTCCGCCTGGTCGCGGTGGGCGACGCCGACCGCGATGTCCTCGGCCTGTAGCGGCCGGCCGCCGGGGTGGCGTTCGCAGGCTGCCACCGCGCCGCGGTGCAGCAGCCGGGCGGCGATGTCCGCGGCGGCCTGCAGCGTCTCGGCGTCGGTGCGCGGCACGTGACGGCGCGGCAGTTCGTGCAGCGCCCAGCCGGTGGTGAACGCCATCGCGAGGGTCTCGTCGACGCAGGTGTTCCCGAACCCGGCGGTGGCGAACTGAAGGGAGCGTGCGCCCTGCGCGGTGCCGGCGCTGAAGCCGGTGAACGGGTAGAACGCCTGGGAGACAGTGGGAGCGGCGGACGCGGGCAGGCGCCAGGACACCGGCAGCCGGTGTACCGGGGTGCCCGGATTGTGTTCGAGCATGACGGTGACGCCGTTCTGCGTGGGGTCGTGCGGCAGCCCGATCCAGCGCTCCGTGTCGACCATGGTGAAGGGGTCCAGCTGGCCGGGATCGCCCACGAACAGGCCTCGCTCGAAACGCGGGTTGATCTGCAGCAGCATGTCCGAGCGCATCTGATAGGACTCGTCCAGGATCGCCCAGCCGAAAGTGGCGTCACGTACGGTGGCCCACTTGGCGGCCGTGCCGACGATGACCTGGCAGCCGCGCAGATCGGCCAGGGTGCGCCCGATGGCGGCGTTCGCCAGGCCCGAAAGCGCCGGTGCCGGCGTGTAGGTGCTGCTGCTGAGCCGACCGACCGTCATGCCCGGGTGGGTTGAGGCGATGCGCTCGATCAGGTCGTCGACCTGGTTGTTGGTCTGGGCGACGATGATCGGGTGCTCACCGTGGTCGGCGAGCTCGTGGGCGGCCCTGACAACGAGGGTGCTCTTGCCGGCGCCGGGAGGCGAGTCGACGACGACGGCCCGATGCCCGGGGTCGGCGAGGTCGGCGAGGATCCCCGCGGTGGCGGCCGCGGCTTCGGCGGCCGCCACCCGTGTGGTGGAGTCGTCAGTCGTCATGTCCCCAACCCTCTGCCGCGTCGTCCTGGGAAGTGGTGCTCTCCTGGTCGGGCCCGGCGCCGTGGTGCGTCCACGCGGTGCCTTCGTCCGCGGGCCACTGCGGGCTCGGCCGCCAGCCCGGGTCGGGCAGGTAGGCCAGACGCTGCCCCAGGACCGGCACGCTTCCGGCCTGGGGGATGCGGGCGCGGCCCATGCCACCGGTGACCTCCACCACGATCAGCGTCGCCTCGCCCTCGGGCTGCACGGAGACGATCTGCGCCTTGTGGCCGGCGGGCATGTCGGGACTGATCAGCCGGGTGCCGGGCGTCAGCCGCACGGGGTCCTCGGTGCGCACGGCAACCAGCGGCCGCGGGAGGCGCCGGTTGCCGGCACCGATCTGGACCCGGCCCGGTTCGGCCTGCGTGACCGGCCCCGCGAACGCTTCCCCGACGCTGCGCCGGTCGGCCAGCACGAACGGGTCGTCGAACGCCTTGTCGGCCTCGAAGCTCTCCAGCGCCCGCTCCAGCCGGCTCAGCCGCCGTGCCGCGCCGATCGCGGTGTCCCGCTTGCGCTGGGGCAGCGCGGTACCGGAGTCCTGGTAGTCGCAGAAGCGGGTGAAGGCAAAGCAGTCGTCCTCGAAGCGCCGGGCGGCGCGGGGCGCCTGGGGCACCGAGCGCAGCAATGCGACGGCGTCCCACACTATGCGCCAGGTCGGGTGGACCTGTTCCGCCACCAGTTCCCGCAGTTCCTGTTCGGCGGCGGCCAGCGCCTGCTCGTCCTCAGCGGTGTCAAAGCGCTTGATTGCCGGAGCCAGTTCGCGGTTGTCGAACTGGGGCGAGGTCGCCGGTCCGGCCGGTGGGCACACGTCCGGGTTCTCCGCGTCGGCCATGGCCTGCTCGACGCCGACCCCCGGCGGCGGGGCTATCCAGGCCATGAGGGAGGCGAGGTTCTGGTCCTCCAGGGAGCTCTGTCCGGTGGCCCAGTGCTCGGCGAGCAGGCCGGTGACGGGCAGCAGCACCGAGGTCCCGGCCTGCTCGGCCTGCTCGACCAGGAATGTGAGCCACCTGCCGAACTCGGGCACGACCTGCGGGACGGCGTAGGGACCCGACGTCGAACGGAACCGACACATGCGCCCCAGATCGGCGAGCGCCTTGATGCCGCCGGGGTTGGGGACGAGGATCTGCGGCGCGTCGGTGTACCGCGACTTGGCTCCTTCGCCGCGGCGGTCCTGGCGGAAGGAGTCGATGTACTGCGTCACGATCTGCCCCAGGTCGGCGGCGAACGCGAAGCGGTGGTCCCGGTTGCGCGGCTGGGGTACGACCAGCAGCGTGGGGCTGCGCCGGGAGGTGCCCGCGATCGCGGCCAGGGGCGCGCCGGCCTCCCCGGCCATCGTCAGCGGGACGATCACCAGCGGCCGGTCCGACAGGCGCCGGTGGCGGAACGCGGTCAGGGGAACCACCTCCATCGCCTCCATTGCCTCCGCGCGCGCCAGCGCCGAGAGCATGCTCATATCGACCCTCCATCGGTGCCGGTCAGTTCGGCCCGCAGTTGTGCGGCGTGGCGCAGCGCGACGGCCATCTCGCTCTGGTCGGGCCCGGGCGTCAGCTGGCCGCGCGCCAGGCCCAGCACCATGGTCGTGGTGTCGATGCCGCCGAACTGCTCGCGCACGGCCGCGCCGAGCACGTCCAGCGACGCCCCGGTGCGGGCTCGCGAGCGGCAGTAGAACGCCATCTCGCAGTGGTTCAGGCAGTCCGGGCGGTACGTCGCGTCGACCTCGTCCAGTGCAGCCACGAGCTCGGCGGGAGGCCGCTGCGGCCGCGTGCCGTCGAGGTCCAGGTCGAAGGTCAGGCCTTCGGGGAGCAGCGCGACCAGGTCGCCGACCCGCTCGAGACGCGACAGTTGCCGGGTCAGGGTGGCGACCTGCTTGCGGGCGTCGACGAAAGCCGCGGTCGGGCGGTTGGTGAAGTCCTTCGGCGTGACCAGGACGACGTCGTCGGACACGGCCTGCGGGCCGATGCCCGCGCGTGCGAGCAGGTCGCGCAGCGCGATGATGTACGCGCAGGCCTGCGTGGTCGCCGAGCGCACCTGCGCGGGGTCCGCCTGACCGTCGATGATGGGGAAGCTCTTGATCTCCACGACGTGGAAGCGGTCGCCGGCGCGGAAGGCTACCAGGTCCGGCTCCAGGTACGCGTCGTGCCCGGCGACCTGCAGGCGCAGCATTGGGCGGTCGTACAGGGTGGGGGCTTCCTCGCCCCGGGCGGCAGCCACCATCAGCTCGCGGGTGTACTGGTAGCGGGACTCGGGTCGGCCGTCGCCGCCGTAGTCGTTGAGGTCCGCGTAGCCGACCTCGGGGAGCGTCAGGCCCAGGGTCTCGCGCAGGAGGCGCAGCAGTTCCGCGCCGCCGTCCTCCTTGGCCAGCGCCTCGAACACGTTGCCCCGGGCCAGGGCGAAGGACGACTGGCCGAAGGCGGACGGGTAGCCGGCGTGCTCGGCGATGGCGGCCTTGTCGGAGCCGGAGGCGTCCAGCAGGGCGCGCAGCGTGCAGCGTGGGTTGTTCTCCAGGGCGGCCAGCGCCCGGGCGGTGTAGGCCCGGCGCGGCGCGGGGCCGCGCAGTACGGCCAGGCGGTCGTCGACAGGTGCTCTCACGGTCTGGGGGTCCTTGCGGGGAGGGTAACCACGGAGGTGTGGCCGTCAGGCGCGTGCCTGCAGGCGGATGACGCCCTGCGGGGGCGCGCCGAAAAGGAGTTCGTCGTCGTTCAGCTTCTTGCGGGCGCGTCGTGCCGCCGTGGCCCGGGTGGCGCGGTCGGTCTCCTGGTGCACGTCCAGCTCGCTGTGGGCGGCATCGATCACACGCTGGGGGTCCGGTGAGCTCGCCCGGCCTACCGTGGCAACGGGCGCGGCGTCGGGGATGTTCATCGCGAAGCGCCACAGCAGCCGCAGCGCCGCCGCGCTCGGCGGGCTCTGCGAGGCGTGCACCGTCTCGGCGACGCGCACCGCGCTGCGCAGGAAGTTCACGCGCGGCGACAGCGGGCCGACGAGGCGCTGCTCCGGATCCCAGGTGCTGATCGTGATCAGTGCCCGCACTGGCGTCAGCAGGTCGTACGCGAGCGCCGGGCACAGGTAGTACGGCCGGGCACCGGGGCTGGAGCGGTACGAGCGCTCCTCGTCTCGGCGCAGGCTGGAGAGCTTGGACGCGGACAGTTCGCCCGGGAAGAAGGCCTCGTGCACCCCGACGATCAGCTTGGGCGCCGCCGGGGTCTGCAGCAGCGTCAGGGCCCGGTGGACGTGCTCACGCGCCGGCAGGCTCGCGCCCCGGGCCGCGGGCCCCGCAGTAGGGGCGACAGGCGGCTCGGCTGACTCGTCGGTCTCGACGAGGGTGTCCCAGGCCCGCTCCGCGCGGCGCAACTGGCCACGCAGCTCGCCGGCGCGCTCGGTGTCACCGGCGGCGGAAGCGTCGCGGATCGCGCGGCGCAGGGCGCTGATGCTCTTCTCCAGGGCGTCCAGAGGATCACTCATGCCGCCGACCATACCAGACTTCCATTCTCTTCCAGATTTTTCCAGAGTACCGGTGTATGGTCAGTGGCTCCGAAGCCTCCGGCATCCGCGCCGAGACCGCAGACCGTTTCCCTTGGAGAGCCCCGTGACGGGACGCGTATTCCACACCTCCGACTGGCACCTGGGGCGCCAGATCGGCCGCTTCCGCCGCGATGGCGAAGTCGACGCCGTCCTGGACGAGATCACCGCCATAGCCGCCGACTTCGCCCCCGACCTGATCGTCCACAGCGGCGACCTGTTCGACAGCTCCCGCCCCGGCCTGGACGACTTGCGCCGCGCCGCGCACGCCCTGCGACGCCTCGCAGAGATCGCCCCCGTGGTCGTGGTCGCCGGCAACCACGACACCCGCAACGTCCTGGCATTCGTGGAGTTCGTCCTCAACGACATGGGCACCCGCGACACCGCCGACATCCGGGTGCGCTTCGCGGCCGACGCCCGCCCCGAAGGCCTCCTGATGGCCGACTACCCCACCCGGGACGGGGAACTGACACTGCGTATCGGCGCCCTGCCCTACCTGCACCCCAACCGCTTCACCTACGACTTCGCCGACCCGCACCTGCTGACCGCGACGTACGCCCAGCGGATGCGCGCCGTCCAGGCCGACGTCCACCACCGGCTGACCGCCGGCCGCGGCGCCCGCGACGTCCTGGTCTTCGCCGCCCACCTGTTCGTCGAAGGCGCCACCCCCTCCCACTCGGAACGGCAGATCTCTATCGCCTCCGACTACGCGATCACTCCCGCCGATATGCCCGACGTCGCCTACGGCGCCCTCGGCCATATCCACAAGCCCCAGGCCGTCGACCGCGCCGGATTCCCCGCCCGCTACGCCGGCAGCCCCCTGCAGATGGACTTCGGCGAGAGCGGAGACACCAAGAGCGTGGTCCTGGTCGAGGTCGGCCCCGGCTCAGCGCCCCGCACCGAACTGGTGCCGCTGACCGCCGGCCGCCGCCTGGTGCGCCTCGAAGGCACCCTGGACGAGATCGAGCAGCGTGCCGCCCGCGTCGGGGACGCCTGGGTGAAGGCAGTGGTCAACGTCGACACCTTCACCCCGGGCCTGGCGGACATCCTCGCCCGGATGCTCCCGCAGGCCACCCTCGTCGACATCGACGAGCGCCGCACCGGAGCAGGCGACCGTGTCTTGGACCGGCAGACCTCCCGCAGGGAACTGCCTGCCATCGAGGACCTGCTGCGCGACTACCTGTCCGGCCGCGGCACCTCCGGTCCGGCGCGGGACCGCGTCATGAAGGCCTTCGCCCACCTCCAGGCCGAACCCGACCTCGACGACCCCGCACCGTGCTGCGAGGAGACCCTGCTGACCGCAGTCATCGCCGGCACGCCCGTGACCGCCGTCGACCCCTCGCGCCTGCTCATCGGCACGGACACCACCGCAATGGAGGCGAAGCGATGAAGCCGCTGACACTAGACCTCACCGGATTCCGCAGCTACCCCACGCGGACCACCATCGACTTCACCGGCAGGAGCCTGGTCGCCGCCCTGGGCGACACCGGCGCCGGCAAGAGCAGTCTGCTCGACGCCATCACGTTCGCACTGTTCCGCAAGAGCTCCTGGGATGCCAGGGAACCGCGCCAGCTCATCGCCGACGGCGCCCAGGCCATGAGCGTCGAGCTCACCTTCCTGCAGGGCGGGCAGCGCTGGCAGGTGCACCGCACCATGCATGCCAGCAACCCGAACGCGGGACGCCACCATCTGGCCAACCTGGACACCGGCGAGCAGGTCGACAGCGCCACCGCCGTCGACGCCCGCGTCAAGGCGGTGCTGCAGATGGGCTATGACACCTTCCTGCGCGTGGGCCTGCTCCCACAGGGCAGGTTCGACCAGCTCTTGACCGCGCCACCCAAGGAGCGCAGCGAACGCCTGCGTGAACTGTTCGGAGCCGAGTCGCTGGAGTCGGTGCAGCAGCTGGCCGCCCGCCACGCCCAGACCCTCAACGGACTGCTGATCCAAGCGAGGGCCAAACGCGACCCCATGCCGCAGGACCCGGCTCAGGCCGCAGCCGAAGCCGCCGAGGCCGCCGATGCGGCAGCCGCCCGCGCCGAGTATCTGAACGCCGCAGTCGAGCACATCACCGGGCTACAGGAAGAGGTGACGGCAGCACGCGAGACGGCAGCGCAGGCGAACACGGTCGCCCAAGACCTGTCCGAGCACACCGTGGCCAACGCCGACGCCGTGCTGGACGCGCTCGAGCCCCTCGCCGCAGACATCGCCAAGCGCTGCGACGCAACCCAGCGCAGCATCGACCAGGCCGACACCGACGAACGCGCCCTCGCCGAGGAGATCAACGCGGCCGACGCGGCAGGGGAGAGCCGCGACGCCCTCGCCAAGGCCGCCACGACCCTGAGCACCCTCGCGGCCGACGCCCACGGGCACCGCAGCGAACGCGACCGGCTCACCGCGCTCACCGACCAGCTCGCAAACGAGGACGCTGCCCTCACCGCCGCCGAGGCCGATCTCACGGCGCGAACCGCACACAGCGAGCCGCTGGCAGCGCAGGCACGCGCGGCCGCGCAGAGCAGCCGCGAGATCCGCGACCACGCGGCTGCCGCACGCACCCTGCTGACCGCAACCCTCACGGCAGCACAGCACACCGCCGACACCGCCGCCGCCCACGCCGCCGCCCAGCACAAGGCCCACAACGCCCGGGCCGACGAAGGCCGCCGGGAAGAGGACGAGCAGCGCGCGAACGCGGACCACGACGCCGCCCGAACCCAACTGGAGACCCTTAAGCGACACGACCAGGCCGCTGCCGTCGCCGCCGACCTCCACCCCGGCAGCGACTGCCCCGTCTGCCACCAGGAACTTCCCCCCGACTTCGAACCAGCAGCAGCCGACGTCACCGCGCTGACCGCAGCCAGAACCCGTCTGAAGGAGGCCGAAACCGCCCGCGACACCGCCCGCCGCCGGCTCGCCCAAGCGAACGGCGCGTTGCAGGTCGCCGAGCAGGCCGTGCTCGACCGCGCCGAGGAGCACCAGGACGCCCAACACAAGGAGCACAGCGCCGCCATCACCGCGGCACACAGCTTCCAGGATCTCGCGACGCGGACCAACGACGCCTTCGACGCCGCAGCGGCAACGGCCACCCTGACCGCACTCACCACCGCGATCCGCTCCGCCACCCCCCACAGCGACCAGACGACCGCACCGATCACCGGCGCGATCACCGTCTGCGAGCAGGCAGCCGAAGCAAAGGCCGAGAACCTGTACACCGAACAGCTCCGACAGGCCGCAGCCCTGGAAGCGGACCGCAAGACCCTAGACGGGAACCGCACATCCCACCAGCGCAGCACCACAGAACTGAAGACAGCCTTCGAGCGTCACACCCGCGCCCTCGCCAGAACCGTCGCCGACGCCCGCGCCCTACCAGCCCGCTTCCGGGCGACGCTGCCTGACGAGACGATCACGGTGACCGCCGACCAGGCCGCCGCCGCGGCGGCGGCCGTGGACGCCCGACGCACCGAACTCCAGGAGCTGACCGACCGCAGGGAAGCAGCACGCGAGGAGAAGATCGGGCTCCTGGCCGACCAGCGCGCCCTCGAAAACGAGCACCGCACCACGGTGGAACGCCCGCTGAACGACCTGCGCGGCCATCTGGACGCCTGGGCCGGGGCAGCCGGCCGCGCCATCGCACACCTCGACGCATCCGCCCACCACCAGGTCCCCAAGACCCCCACCGGCGCCGGGATCACCGAGATCCGCCAGTACACCGTCGACCTCCGGACCACCGCATCAGCCCTGGCCGGGACGCTGACCGAGCGCACCAACAAGGCCCGAACCAGGGCGGAAGCAGCAGCCACGGACCTGCGCCGGCACGCTGCCACCCTCACCGACGTCGACAGATTCGACCCCGCAGCGGACCTGACCAACTCTCAGGCGGTCCACCCCCTTGTTGCCGCGGCCGCCCGCGCTGCCCAGGAGGAACAGGACCAGCGCGACAAGCAGCTGCAGGCGCAGGATCTGATCCAGCCGGCCGCCGACCTGGACTACGCCATCGCCGCAGCCACCGCCCGCCACGAGGCATTGGAAGTCCTGCGCAGGGAACTGGTCGACGCCAAGTTTCTGGGCCACCTCACCATGCTGCGCACCCAGGCGCTGCTCGGCGTCGCCAGCGACATGCTCGGACAGATGTCGGACGGTCAGTTCGGCTTCGCGGAGAGCTTCGACATCGTAAGCCGCAGCTCCGGCGTCGTCCACCACCCGAACCGGCTCTCGGGCGGCGAGAAGTTCCTGGCCTCCCTGGCCTTGGCCCTGGCGCTGGCCGAGCTGCACTCACGCAGCGGCCCCGCTCTCGGATCGCTCTTCCTCGACGAGGGCTTCGCCGCCCTGGACACCACCGCTCTCGACGCGGCCCTGGACGTCCTGCGCACCCAGGCTGGCGGAGACCGCCTGGTCGTGGTGATCAGCCACCTGCATGCCGTCGCCGAAGCCGTCGACGACGTGCTGTGGGTGGAACGCACCAGCTCCGGCTCCAGCGCCCGCTGGCTCACCGCAGCCGAACGCGACGATCTGGTACAGGCCGACCTGGCAAGCGGCCTCCAAACCCTCGCACCGTAGACCCCTGGAGTGCCGTGCCTGCTCCGCTCTTGAAGCCCAACTCGCGCCGTACCTCACCACCCCGCCCCCGCGTCCCTGACTTCGCCCCGGACAATCGCCACAGAAGACGGACCTTGCCGATGACCGTCAGATCCAGTCGACGCCGAGCTTTCGTAGTGCGTCCAGTTGTTCCGTGGTGAGTTTGTCGCGCCTCGCGCGGATGTTGGAGATCCATACGCCGAGCTTGACGGTCACCGGTTCGGTCTGGCCGTCGACCGCGATCGTCTCGGTGTGTGCGCGGGGTACGGGCCGGTCGGTGCCTTCGCGTTCCACCCACTGCGTCAGGGCTGCCAGGCCGCGCTGGAACGCCTGCGCCGCCCTGCCCGCCCCGTTCGCCGCGCCCCCGGCTGCCGGGGCGGGAGAGGGGGTCACAGGGGCGTTGATGCCGAGCGCGGTCAGCCGTTCCTGCTGCTCGGTCGAGAGCTGCTTCCAGGTGCCGGGTTCTTGTTGGCGCCAGCGCCATTTGCCGAGGTCGTCGCCGTCCCAGATGACGCCGGGCGCGAGGTAGGGCAGTCCGCCTTCGTCTTCGACGATGTCGGCGAGCACCCGGTAGTGCCGCTGCCAGTCCAGTGGCCAGGGGCAGTTCCAGTCGGGGTCTATCTCCGCGAGCTGCGCCGCGCGGGCGGCGGCCCGCTCCGGGTCCTTGCCGAGTCCGTTCTTGGTTCCCTTCCTGCGGAGGTTGGCCATGTGCTGTCCGATGGGCACCATCGTTTCGCCCTCACCCCACACCGCGTCCTGGCGCGGTGCGAGATGTCCGGTGGCCCGCCGGTAGGACCGCAGGACGGACAGCTTGGCCTCCCACGCCTCCTCACCCGGCTCCCAGACCATTCCGGCGGCCGGTGCGTCCAACAGCTCCTTGCGGCGCGGCTCCAACTCCCCGGCCCGCGCCGCCTTCCTCTGCTGGTGCACCCACCTGCCCAGCGGGAAGTCCGTCGTCACGCCGACCTCGGTCTCGGTGTCGTACGGGACGGCGTACAGGCCGGTGATGCCGTGATCTTTCCGCCAGCGCAGGAGGGCCTGGTAGCCCTCCAGCCACACCAGCGACTCGGGGCGGTAGACGCGGGTGCGTAGGAATGCCGCGATAGTGGCCGCGTCGCGGGGGCTGGCGAAGTTCAGCAGCGCCGACTCGGCGGCCGCGTCGGCGTGGTCCTGCTCCTGGTCCTCGCCGTCGCCCTTGCTGCCGGCCCCGGTGATCCGCCCGTCCTGGTCACGGTGTATGTGGACCTTGCGCTTCCCCCGGGTGAGAGCGCGGGAGGCGAGTTGCTCGACGAGGCGCTCGTCGTGCGAGCGGAGCCCTCGGAGGACGGCTGCGAGGGGCGCGAAACTGGCGGAGGCGACCATGTCGGTGGGGTCCTCGCCGGGTTCGAGGAAGACGGGCACGATGATTCGGGCGATTTTGGTGGTGCCGTCGGGGCTGGGGCGTAGGGCGCGGCCGATGTTCTGGACGATCTCGACCTGGGAGCCGCGGGTGTCGGCGAAGCAGATCGCCTCGACGCCCCGGATCCCGGTGATGTCGACGCCTTCACCGAGGACGCGGACGCTGGCGAGGAAGGCACGGTGGACGCGGCGGCCGTCGGCGTCGATGCCGTTGGCGAACTGGTGCAAGGCCTCGCGGCGTTCGGCGACGGTGTGGTCGCCGCACAGCCACGTGGACCAGACCCGGTCCGGGGGGACGTGGCGGCCGGCCCACAGATCGTCCGGTTCGGCTCCCATGGGGGAGGGCGGGCGCTCGTCGGCCTGGTCCAGGACGTGCTCGGTGACCGCGTCGGTGTAGAGGTCGGCGGCCGTCTCACGGAGCTTGTCGGCGAACGCTTCGGCTTCCTCGACCCGGTGGTGGAACGTCATCACGGTGCGGAGGTTGAGGCGTGCGGCGTGCTCCAGCAGCGCGGCCTGCAGCAGCGCCAGGCGCCGCCCGCGCCGTGCCTCCTGAGAGATTCCTACGAAGTAGTCGGGGTCCTCGATCTCCAGCACGTCGATCTCGAACCCGGCCAGGACGCCCCTCTCCACAGCTTCCGAGAGCCCCAACTCAGCCCCTGGGAGCCAGGCCCCGAACGTGCCGTCCGGGTCGTCGGCCATGCTCGCGATCTCCAGCTCCGCCCCGTCCGCGCCCTTCTGCGGGCGGGCCGCGGCCAGGATGCGCGGGGTGGCGGTGAGGTAGAGGCGGAAGTCGGCGGGGATGCGGGTGTTGTCGTGGATCGCCGCCCACGGCCGCCCCAGATCACCCGCCGTGCCGTGGGCTTCGTCAACGATGGCGAGGTTGAAGCCGTCCATGCGCTGGCCGTAGAGCCGGTCCCCGCCCGCCAGGGCGGCCTCCAGCGGCCCGCGGACCTTCTCCCGGCCCGATGGGTCCTCGGGGTCCTCACGGTCCACGAGTGAGGCGTACGTGGCGAACGCCACCAGCGGCCCGGACCCGGCCCACAGGGCGAGCTGGATCGGGTTGGTGGTGGTGCGCACGCCCAGTTCGTTGAGCACCGCGTCGTTCTCCAGGGAGCACACGGCGACCATCGGGGAGCGGTGGCCCACGGCCCGCCACGCCTGGGCGGTCTGCACCAGCAGGTCCAGCGTCGGGACGGTGACCAAGATCCTGCCGTCGGGGAAGGACTCCAGCGCGCTCGCAGCGGCCATGATCGTTTTACCGGAGCCGGTCGCGGACACGATGGTGCCCCGCACTCCCCGGGCGGGTACGGATGATCTTGCGGGAAATCCGACCCATTTCCGGACAGCCGCCTTCTGCTTCACCTGGTGTTCTTTGAGCTGAATCCCGGTCACTTCTACACCCCAGCTTCCGGCGTATTCGAAACGTCCACGCTGTCGGCCTGTCCGGCCTTTTCGTCTGTCTGCTGGTGGCGGTGGACGATTTCGGCGAACTTCATGAGCGCGCTTGTGGTGTGAGCGCGTCCCCGTTGCCGGTACACGCTGTCGGCGGTGGAGACCAGGGTGTTGGTCGCCGCGGTGATGGCGCCGTCCCAGCCCTGCCGGTAGGCCTCGCCCTGCTCATCGGGTGCCAGTTCGCACTGCTCCTCGACCCAGCTGTGGCCCCCGGCGACGGCGCTGGCCTTCACCGCGCACACCAGCTGGTCGGCCTCGTCCGGCTCGATTTTAACGGCCGCCAGGGCCGCGAAGATCCGCATGCGGGCGTTGACCTGCATCGTCATGTAGTCGCCCACGCGGCGGCGGGGGTCGGCGCTGAGGTCGGGTGCCGAGGCGGCGCGAATCCCGGGTTCGGGAGTGGTCATCGCCCGCCGTCCTTGTCCCTGGTGGCGTACCGCCAGGCGTCGTGCAGCCGCTCCAGCGCCGTCTCCTCCTGGCCGTGCTCCGCCCAGACCCCTTCGAGCCACAGCGGGACGGTCTCGATCCGCTCGCACAGCACGTAGCAGGCCGTCATGTCGACCAGGACGACTTCCTCCGCGAACAGCCCGCCGGGCCCGTAGCGGGCCCACAGCCGCTCCAACCGGGTGCGGTTGGCCCGCAGGAACTCCTCCAGGACCTGCGGGTAGGCGTCCCTGTGTGCCAGGTGCACGGTCCGCAGTGCGATGCCCACCACGTCCCGGGACTCCGCCTCCCACCGGTCGCCGCTGGTGCCGGTGACGGCCGTGAAGTGCTCCTCGCACACGGCCAGGACACGTTCGACAAGCTCCGCCGGCGCCTCGCCCGCCTCGTCCGCGCCCGCACCTCGGCCAGGAGGCCGGCCATTACCGCTGCGGTCCCCAGGCGGGGCGGGCCGGGCGGCTTCCCCCAGGGCCACGCCGTGGTGGTCCAGGTAGGCCAGCAGGAACACGGCCAGGGCACGGCCGGGGTCGCTGGCGTGCTCGATGAAGGGCCGCTCGCTGGTCCAGCCGAACGTGGCCTGGGGGGCACCCCGCTACCGTGCGGGTCAGGGAAGACGACGGCACGGGTGAAGAAGTCGTCCAGGAGGCTGAGCAGCTCCGGATCCGGACTGTCCGGCTCGCGCCCGCGCACGGTGGCGACGGCGTTCTCCATGATGACGGTCAGGTACCGCCGGCGGGCGTCCTCCAACTCCCGCACCGCGCTGGTCGCGCTCTCCACCAGCCCTGCGGCTTCACCGCTCTCACGATCCCCGCCGCGCCTGGAGCAAGCGGGCCGCCTCCGGGTCGCCCTCAGGGGAGTAGGTCTCCCAACCCTCGCGGGCCATCAGGGACCAGATGCGCTTCAACTCGTTCCGGCGTACCGCCGCCAGCCGGTCCTCCGCGCTCAGCGGGCCCGGCTGATCTTCCCGATTCTCTAGGCCGCCAGCGGTCACCCAGAGTTCGCGAATCCGCTCTGCCGTCAGTCTGGTAACCTCACGATTAATTTCCTTCCGCGCTTTAAAGCGCCTTTCGAAGCCCAGAGAATTCACAGCATCCTCGTTTCCAGAACCCCGTTCCGGCAGCCGGGGATGTCCTGTCCTTCCGCCAAAGGTACATGCTGCATCAGTCTGATGCACCCTCATGCTGGAACCCAACACTAACGAGCGACCCCGCGTAGGACTGTGCGTCCGGACCTGTTCTGAATCGAGCGGAAGGGATCCTGTGCAGTCTCGATGTCGGTGCCGGCTTGTACGGTGTGGGCAGTAGGCCGGTCGGAGATCGTGAGGAACTCGCGGCAACGGGGGTGGGTTAATGGGTCGCCTGAGACCCGGCATTTGAACCAGTCCCCACCCCCATCCCTCAAGGGAGCCGCCCGTTGCCCCGCTCCCTTCTCCCTTGCCGCGGTGACCCGAGCGGAGCGAGGGGCCAGGGCCGCCAGGAGGCGGGCCGTCAACCCTGAAGCGAAGCGAAAGGGTTGGCCCGGCGAAGCCGGGCAAGCCACGCGGAGCGTGGCCTCGCACCCGCGGAGCGGGTGCGAACCGCGAGCGTAGCGAGCGGTTTCGCTTGCACAGCGCGCAGCGCTGTGGTACCCGCTCCGCGGG